>NZ_VCNK01000004.1 GCF_006265095.1 Phaeobacter sp. B1627 | reverse complement strand
ATTATCTCAGGCGCTTGCAGAAATAGGGGTGATCTGATCCCCCAAGGGCTTTGCCCCTCTTGGCCAAAGGCCAATTCACCCCAAGGTATTTAAAAAAAAGGATGAAAGGAGGAGATCGCGGATCCCGGTTTTCATCTTTTCCCAAATACCTCGGAGCGCGAGGCAGAGCCTCGCCAAAGACATCAGTTTTCAATGCGCGCGATGAGTGACTTGAGCGCCGTTTTTTCGTCGTCCGCATATTTCGCGATACGGCTGCGCCACAATGTTGCCTGGCTGCGCAGTACCAGACCATCAGACAGGATTTTCAGATGGTTGGCCCTCAATGTTTCTCCGCTGGAGGTGATATCCGCCACCATCTCCGCAGTTTCGTTTTTGACAGTGCCCTCAGTTGCCCCCTGACTGTCCACCAGCTGGTAATCCGCAACCCCCGCATCTGCCAGAAACTCCCGCACCAGGCGGTGATATTTGGTCGCGATCCGCAATCGATGTCCGTGCTCCCGGCGGAATGCTGCAGCAACCGCATCCAGATCCTCCAGCGTGTCCACATCAATCCAGCACTGCGGGACCGCAAGGATCAGGTCCGCGTCACCGAACCCCAGGGGCTCCAGTTCCTCAACCTGCTGTTCCCAGCGGGGAAGTTTTTCATGCACCAGATCAGTGCCCGTGACGCCGAGGTGAATGCGCCCTGCCGCCAGCTCTCGCGGGATCTCTCCTGCGGACAGCAACACCAGATCGACCCCCTGCACGCCGTCAACCGCCCCCGCATACTCCCGTTCCGAACCGGTACGCGACAGGGTGATGCCGCGCTTGGCGAACCAGTCAAATGTCTTCTCCATCAGCCGCCCCTTGGACGGAACTCCGAGCTTTATGCTCATGAGCGTGTCTCCTCAGCCAGCGTCAGGATCAAGTCCGGGCGAATGACACCGCCCACCGCCGGGATCTCCCCCCCCTGCCCCAAGAGCCGGGTCAGCGCATCATAGCGTCCACCGGTGGCAATCGGAGGCAGGTCTGGACGGCGTTCCGCATAAAATCCGAACACGAACCCATCGTAATATTCCATCGAGGTACGCCCGTAGGAGGCCTCGAAATCAAGCCGGTCCACATCGATCCCGCGGGCCTTCATTGCGGCTGCGCGGGCTTCCAGCCGGTCAAGCGCCGGCAGGATCGCAGGCAGGTCCACGGCAATGTCGCGCATCTGTTCCATCGCATAGGGAACCGTTTCGCGCACGGCGAGCAGCGCTTCCAATGCGGCCATTTCATGGTCCGACACAGGCGGAGCAGCGGCATCCTTTCGCAGAATCTCCACCCGGTCGTCGATTTCCTTTGCCCGCCGCTTGCCGATTTCGGGAACGGTGCCGGTCAGGGACCCGCTGGTGGACACCAGCATCTTGCGGCTCTCCGGCATGGGCGACCGGCCCGCAAACCGGTCCAGCAGCGCCCGGAACCGGCGTGGACGCCAGATGTGACGCCGCAGGGCAGCCTTTCGCACTTCGGTCGTCTGCAGCCCGTCAACTGCGGCCATCAGGATACCGATGTCACCGGTGGCGACCCGCAGCTCCAGGCCACGCAGCTGCAAATGGAAAAGGGCAAAGACTTCGGCATCGGCATCGGCAGGATCGGTACGGTCAAAAACCTCGTATCCGACCTGGACGAATTCATTTGCACGATCCGGGTCGTGTTCCTGACGGCGGAACACCTGGCCCGCATAGGTATACCGGGCAGGCTCTGCGCCGTTGCGCATGTGCATCTGCACCACAGGCAGCGTGAAATCCGGGCGCAGCATCTGCTCACCCCGGAGCGCATCTGATGTCACATAGGCACGCGCACGGATATCCTCGCCATAGAGGTCAAGGAGCAAGTCTGCCGACTGCAGCAACGGCGGGTCGACAACCACGCCGCCTGCCACTTCAAAACGCTGACGCAGAAGCGCCGCCTGCGCTTCGATCTGAGAACGATTTGGCATGATCAGCCGTCCTGTCTGCTGAGGATCTCACGCACCGACGCGACCAGATCGGCGCGCGGCACCTCAAACTGGCTGGGGCGTTCCTTCCATTCTTCCAGAGTAGCGCTCTCTGCGATTTTCGCCCCAAGGATCAAATCCTTGATCTGAATGACGCCGCGCTCCTTTTCCTCGCCACCTTCGATCACCGCAACCGGCGAATGCCGCTTGTCAGCATATTTCAGCTGATTGCCAAAGTTCTTTGGGTTGCCCAGATAGACCTCTGCCCGGATCCCGGCCTGACGCAGCTCTGACACCATGGCCTGATAATCTGCCATGCGGTCGCGATCCATCACCGTCACGACCACCGGGCCGGTCGGCGTCGCGGCAAGCCTGCCTTTTTCGCGCAATGCCGCCAACAAGCGATCCACACCGATGGACACGCCGACCGCAGGCACTTCCTGACCGGTGAACCGCTTCACCAGACCATCGTAGCGACCGCCCCCGGCAACCGACCCGAACTGGCGCTTGCGGCCCTTCTCGTCGAGGATCTCAAACGTCAGTTCGGCCTCGAAAACGGGGCCTGTATAGTAGCCCAGCCCCCGTACGATTGACGGGTCGATCAGCACCTGGTCAGAGCGATATCCCGCCGCAGCCAGCAGCGCTCCGATCTGCTCCAGCTCGGCAATGCCCTCCTGGCCGACTGCACTGTCCCCCACGGCTGCACGCAGGTTTGTCATGGTGCCGACAATATCATCCGCACGGGACGTCAGGAACGCGATCACCGGTTCGGCCTGCGTCTCTGAAAGACCAACACCGTCGATATACGCCCCTGAGGCATCCAGTCGCCCCTTGCCCAACAACTCGCGGACGCCGCTTTCGCCGACCTTGTCGAACTTGTCGATCGTCCGCAATACATCGTCTCGCTTGGGGTCGCCCTCGGCAAGCCCCATGGCTTCCAGAACGCCATTCAACACCTTGCGGTTGTTGACACGCACCAGATAATCCCCACGCGCGATGCCTACACGCTCCAACGTATCCGACAGCATCATGCAAATCTCTGCATCGGCCGCCATGGAGGCCGTACCGACCGTATCCGCATCGCATTGATAGAACTGACGATAGCGCCCCGGACCCGGCTTCTCGTTGCGCCAGACCGGGCCCATCGCGTAGCGTCGGTAGGGATTGGGAAGATCGTTGCGGTGTTGCGCATAGACCCGCGCCAGAGGCGCCGTCAGATCATAACGCAATGCCATCCAGTCGCCGGGCTTGCCATCGGCACCGCTGTCGTCGGCCTCCTGCCAGGCAAAGACCCCGGCATTCGGTCGATCCACATCCGGCAGGAATTTGCCCAGTGCCTCGACCGTTTCCACAGCCGCCGATTCCAATGCATCAAAGCCATACTGATGATAGACCTCCGCGATCTGACCCAGCATATATGTGCGCTGTGTCACCTCTTCGCCGAAATAGTCACGAAATCCCTTTGGCGTGACGGCCTTGGGACGGGGCTGTTTCTTGGCTTTGGCCATGCTGGCCTCCTCGCGGGTGGTTGTGTCGGCTCAGCGTCTAGCCCAAGGGGCCTGCCACGGCAAGCCACGAGGCTATGTTCGCACCGATGGACGTCCCGCATCTGGACCGCTACATGAGTGGCAATCATGCCGTTTCTCTGCAGGAGTCCCTCCCCATGCAACACCTAGAAGAACAGATCGCCTATCTGAACCGCACCGTCGACGAGCTGAACGACATCGTCGCCCGGCAACAGACAGATATCGAACAGCTGAAACGCCGGGTGGGAATGCTGATGGAACGAGAGGCCAACCGGGAGGCCGAAAGCACCGGCGCAGCAGTCTTTGGCGATGAGCGCCCGCCGCACTACTGAAGCTAAAAATTGTTTTCATGCGAGGCTTCGCCTCGCGCTCCAAGGTATTTAAAAAAAGATGAAAGGGCTGGGAATTAGGCGCCCACAATTCACGTTTTCCCAAATACCTTGGGGTGAATTGGCCTTCAGGCCAAGAGGGGCAAAGCCCCTGCCAGAATGTCATGCCAGAAACCTAGGCCAGAAACCCAGGCCAGACTATCAGATTTCTTCCACCTCCCTCACCCCGTCGAGGCTTTTCAAAGCCCCCTTTATCTGCGGGTTGACAGGAAACATCTGGCCCAGATCCATCTCGACGTCCCCCGGCAGGGCCGGATCCTGCAAATAGAGGTAAATCTCGCCGGGATTGGCATTGCGGGCAGCGGTTTTGGCTTCTTCCAGAACCGTCGCCACCGTCGCCACCGCCGAGGCGCTGTCAAGGTACACCCGCAGCGAGGAACGGCCAGCATCGGCAATGGCACTGTCCACGGGCCCGGCAGAGCGCATCAGCAGCTTGAGCTGATCGCTCTCCATCGTCGCTTCGGCAGTGATCACGACCTTGGATCCGGTTTCAAGATACTCGCGGCTCTTTTCCAGCACATCAGAGAAGATAGTGACCTCATATGCTCCGGTGGTGTCTGACAACTGTGCAAAGGCAAACCGGTTGCCACGTGCGGATTTTCGCTCTTGCCGACCCGCCACGACGCCAGCCATCTTGGCCATGAAAGGGCCGCGCTCCGCTTTTGCCATGACCTCATCCAGCGTCATCACGTCCTTGCGCTTCAACGCGGGCATATAGTCGTCCAGCGGGTGCCCGGTCAGATAGAAACCAACCGCCCTGAATTCCTCGTTCAGCCGTTCCGCAGGCAACCAATCCGGCACGCCCGCCAGCCGAGGTTCCGGCAGATCGTCACCGGCCTCTCCGAACAGGGACACCTGATTGGAGTTTTTCTGCTCCTGGATCGCTGCGGAATAGTTGACCAGCCCCTCGAGGCTCTCAAACACCCGGCGGCGGTTCTTGTCCAGCACGTCAAAGGCCCCCGCCCGCGCCAGCATCTCCAGCGGTCGCTTGCCCACTTTTTTCAGATCCACCCGACGGGCAAAGTCGAAAAGCGTCACAAAGGGTTGGTCCCCACGAGCCTCGACGATCAGGTTCATCGCGTCGACACCGACGTTTTTCAGCGCGCCCAGCGCATAGAGCAACTCACCCTTGACCACATCGAATGTCGCCAGCGACCGATTGATGTCCGGCGCCGCATAGGGCAGCCCGAGGCCCTTTTTCACTTCCTCAAAGTAAACCGACAGCTTGTCGGTCAGGTGGATATCGCAGTTCATGACCCCTGCCATGAACTCCACCGGATGGTTCGCCTTCAGCCACGCCGTTTGGTAGGACACCACCGCATAGGCCGCCGCGTGGGATTTGTTGAAACCGTAGTTGGCGAATTTCTCCAGCAGGTCGAACACCTCGGAGGCCTTTTTCGCCGGCACGCCGTTTTCCGCCGCGCCTTTTTCGAACTTGGGCCGCTCGGCGTCCATCGCCTCCTTGATCTTTTTGCCCATCGCACGGCGCAACAGGTCGGCGCCGCCAAGCGAATAACCCGCCATCACCTGGGCAATCTGCATCACCTGTTCCTGATAGACGATGATCCCTTGGGTTTCCTCAAGGATGTGATCAATCAGCGGATGCACGGATTCGATCTTGCGCAACCCGTTCTTGACCTCGCAATAGACCGGGATGTTCTCCATCGGACCCGGACGATAGAGCGCCACCAGCGCCACGATGTCCTCGATGCAGGTCGGCTTCATCCGCTTCAGCGCGTCCATCATGCCGGTGGATTCCACCTGGAACACCGCCACCGTCTTGGCCCGCGAATAGAGATCGTAGGTCGGCTTGTCCTCCAGCGGGATCGCGTTGATCTGGTTCTTGGCCCCCTCCGCCGGTTCATAAAGCTGGCGACCATCGGCCGACACATGCAGATCCCGCCCCGACTTGAAGATCAGCTCCATCGCATTCTGGATGACGGTCAGGGTTTTCAGACCGAGGAAATCGAATTTGACCAGACCGGCCTGCTCCACCCATTTCATATTGAACTGAGTGGCCGGCATGTCCGATCTCGGATCCTGATAGAGCGGCACCAGCTCATCCAGCGGCCGGTCCCCGATCACCACGCCGGCCGCGTGGGTCGAGGCGTTGCGCAACAGGCCCTCGACCTGCTGCCCATAGGTCAGCAGCCGATCCACAACCGGTTCATTGCGCGCCTCATCGGCCAGCCGCGGCTCGTCCCGCAGGGCCTGCTCGATCGACACCGGCTTGACGCCCTCGACCGGGATCATCTTCGACAGCCGGTCCACCTGCCCAAAGGGCATCTGCAGCACCCGGCCGATATCGCGCACCGCCGCCTTGGACAACAAGGCGCCGAAGGTGATGATCTGCCCCACCTTGTCGCGGCCATACTTCTGCTGCACGTAGCGGATCACCTCCTCGCGGCGATCCATGCAGAAGTCGATATCGAAGTCAGGCATCGAAACCCGCTCCGGGTTCAGGAAGCGCTCGAACAGCAGCGAGTAGCGCAGCGGATCAAGGTCGGTGATGGTCAGCGCATAGGCCACCAGCGACCCGGCCCCCGATCCCCGCCCCGGCCCCACCGGGATACCGTGATCCTTGCCCCATTTGATAAAGTCGGCAACGATCAGGAAATAACCGGGAAAGCCCATGCCCTCGATGATGTTCAGCTCGAAATCCAGCCGCTCCTGATATTTTTCCGCAGGCACCGCATGAGGGATCACCGCCAACCGGTTCTGCAGCCCCGCATTGGCCTGACGCCGCAGCTCCACCACCTCGTCATCGGCAAATTTCGGCAGGATCGGATCCCGGCGATAGGCCATGAAGGCACAACGCTGCGCGATTTCGACGGTATTCTCGATCGCCTCCGGCAAATCCGCAAAGAGCGCGATCATTTCTTCCTGGCTTTTGAAATAATGCTGCGCGGTCAGCCTGCGACGCGGTTCCGACTGATCCACATAGGCGCCCTCGGCGATGCAGATCAGCGCGTCATGAGCCTCGTACATTTCGGTCTTGGGAAAATAGACATCATTGGTGGCCACCAAGGGCAGCCCCATCGCATAGGCCATCTCGATATGGCCCCGCTCGGTCAGCGTCTCCGCCTCGGGCTGTCCGTCCTCGCCGGGATGGCGCTGCAGCTCCACATAGAGCCGGTCGGGGAAGATCCCCTGCAACCGTCGCATCAGCGCCTCTGCCGCCGGGCGCTGCCCCTGCCGCAACAAGCGCCCCACCGGCCCGTCCGGCCCGCCCGTCAGACAGATCAGCCCGCCACTGTTGGTTTCCAATTGCTCCAGCGACACTTGCGGCAGCTGCCCGGTATTGTCCACATAGAGACAGGAGGAGAGCTTCATCAGGTGCTCATACCCGGCCTCATCCTGCGCCAACAGGACCAGAGGCGCGGGAAACTTCGGTTTTTCACCGGGATCACTCTTCTCAAAGGTCAGGTCGACCTGACAGCCCAGAATGGGCTGCACGCCTGCGCCGGAAAGGGTGACCGAGAATTCCAGCGCCGCGAACATGGAATTCGTATCCGTCACCGCAATCGCAGGCATCTTATGCGCCTTGCACAGATCCGGCAGCTTTTTCAGGCGAATGGCCCCCTCCAGAAGCGAATATTCCGTATGGGTGCGCAGGTGAATGAATCGGGGAGCATCTGTCATGACCGGACCCTACTGCGGCACAGACCCACGTAAAAGAGCGGAAAACCCCAATCCGCAAGACGCCCCTGCATTGGGCCCGTCTGGATCGTGCCGTCACCCCTCCTTTACGCATCTTTGCCTAAAAGATTCCCATCTCCTTTATGGTTTTTTTTGAAACTCCTTTCCGGCAAAGCCCGAAACCTCTCGACCGGATCAGGATAAAACTGTTATAGTTCAACACCTAAGTTCGGCGGGCATCACGCGCCCCACAGTCTGGCCCTGATTGGAGGCGCATTGCACAGGACCGTCTTTGCACTTGCTTTGCGGCCCGCCCCCCCACAAGCTGAGCGCCTGAAGTCCACGAAAACCCCGCGCCCCTTCTACGTCGCATCGAAGAGCCGCACCACGGGGGTAACCCAAGTAAGGCGACGGGTTTTTCAAGATGACGATTACCTTTCATCTCAACGGTGAAGAGGTCTCGCTTCCAGACACAGAACCGACCACAACATTGCTGGATTGGCTTCGTGAAGACCGGGGCCTCACCGGCACCAAGGAAGGCTGCAACGAAGGCGATTGCGGCGCCTGCACGGTCATGGTCACCGATCCGGATGGCGCCCGCGCCCTGAACGCCTGCATTCTGTTCCTGCCGCAGCTGCAGGGCAAATCCGTGCGCACGGTCGAAGGCGCCGCAGGTCCCGATGGCACGCTGCATCCCGTGCAGCAGGCGCTGATCGACCATCACGGCAGCCAATGCGGCTTTTGCACGCCGGGCTTCGTGATGTCGATGGTCACGGCCCATACCAACGGCGCCACCGATCACGACACCCAGCTGGCCGGCAATCTCTGCCGCTGCACCGGCTATGCCCCGATCATCCGCGCAGCCGAGGCCGCCGAGGCCACGCCCGCGCCGCAATGGATCACCGCCGACAGAAAGTTCACCTTTTCCGAAATACCTCGGGGGGAGGTCGCAGACCGGGGGGCAGCGCCCCCTTCTGCCCCAGATACGCAAACCGACACGCAAACAACCACAGATACAGACAAGGCCACGCATCCCTCGCTGGCCCTGCGCCCGCGCTCCGGCGATGATCTCGCAACCGCCTTCGTGGCGCGCCCCGAGGCCACGCTGATTGCCGGTGCCACCGACGTTGGCCTCTGGGTGACCAAGACGCTGCGCAACCTTGAAGACGTGATCTTTCTCGACGGCTGCACGGACCTGAAAGAGATCACCGTCACCGACACAGAGGTCCGTCTGGGCGCCATGGCCGACATGAACCGGGTGCGGCAGGCATTGGCGCCGCTGCATGCATCTTTCGCCGAAATGATCCGCCGCTTTGCCTCGCAACAGGTGCGCGCGGCGGCCACCATCGGAGGCAATATCGCCAATGGATCGCCGATCGGCGACACCCCGCCCGCCCTGATCGCACTGGGCGCGCAGCTGCATCTGCGTCGCGGCGACAGCCGCCGCAGCCTGCCGCTGGAAGCGTTTTTCCTCGACTACGGGAAACAGGATCGCGGGGCCGGCGAATTCGTCGAGGCGGTGAGCTTTCCCCGTCAGCCCGACAGCCTGCGGGTCTATAAACTGTCGAAACGCTTTGATCAGGATATCTCGGCGGTTCTGGGTGCCTTCAACGTCACCGTGACAGAGGGGTCAGTGACCGCCGCCCGGATCGCGTTTGGCGGCATGGCGGGCATTCCGAAACGGGCCGCCCATGTGGAGACTGCTCTGGTCGGCCAGCGCTGGTCAGAGGCCACAGTGGCCGCAGCGCAGGCAGAATTTCACAAGGACTTCAGCCCGATGAGCGATATGCGGGCCTCAGCCGAATACCGGCTGGCAACGGCGAAAAATCTGCTTGGACGCTATTTCACGGATCTGAACGGCGCACCTCAGCATGTGCTGGAGATCAGCCAATGAGCGTCTCAAAACCCCTCCCCCATGATGCGGCGGCCCTGCATGTCACCGGTCAGGCGCGCTATGTGGATGACATTCCCACGCCCCGAGGCACCCTGCATCTGGCCTTTGGTCTGTCGCAGATTGCGCGGGGCCGGATCACCGCAATGGATCTGGCGCAGGTCCGGAGCAGCCCCGGCGTCGTTGCGGTGCTGACGGCGAATGACTTGCCCTTCGACAACGATGTCTCACCCTCGCTTCATGATGAGCCCCTGCTCGCCAAAGGAGAGGTCTTCTACGTCGGGCAACCGGTCTTCCTGGTGGTGGCCCGCTCGCATCGCGCGGCGCGGGTTGCCGCCCGCAGGGCTGAGATCCGATACGCCGAGGAAGAAGCTCTCCTGACGGTGGATGCCGCCCTCGCGGCGAACAGCCGGTTTGAGGATGGCCCCCGCATATATCACAAGGGCGATGCAGAGGCTGCGATTGCCGGTTCGGCCCATGTGATCGAGGATAGCTTCGAGATCGGCGGCCAGGAACATTTCTATCTCGAAGGACAGGCGGCGCTGGCGATGCCGCAGGAAGACGGCGGCATGCTGGTCAATTCCTCCACGCAGCACCCCACCGAGATCCAGCACAAGGTGGCCGAGGCCATTGGTCTGCCGATGCACGCCGTGCGGGTGGAAATCCGGCGCATGGGCGGCGGTTTTGGCGGCAAGGAGAGCCAGGGCAATGCGCTGGCCGTTGCCTGCGCCATCGCGGCCCGGCAGACCGGCAAATGCTGCAAGATGCGCTATGATCGCGACGATGACATGACCATCACCGGCAAGCGCCATGCCTTCCGTATCTCCTACCGCGCCGGATTTGAGGCCGGAGGCCGGATCACCGGCGTGTCCTTCACCCATCTCGTGGATTGTGGCTGGGCGCAGGATCTGTCGCTGCCGGTCGCCGACCGGGCGATGCTGCATTCCGACAACGCCTATGCCATCCCGGCCATTCGCATCGAAAGCCACCGGCTGAAGACCAACCTGCAAAGCGCCACCGCCTATCGTGGGTTTGGTGGTCCTCAGGGCATGGTCGGAATTGAACGCGTGATGGATCACGCGGCGCATGTGCTGCAGATCGATCCGGTCGAGCTACGCTTGCGGAATTATTACGACGCACCGAGTGACGCACCGGCGGAAGGGGGCGCTGCCCCCCGGTCTGCGACCGTCCCCCGAGGTATTTCGGAAAAGATGAAAGACAATTCCACTCCCTACGGGATGGAGGTGACGGATTTCGAACTGCATGAGATCACCGCGCAGCTTTTGGAGAGTTCCGACTATGCCAGACGCCGGCGCGACATTTCGGAGTGGAACGCCGACAATGACCGTTTGAAGCGGGGGATCGCCTTTTCCCCGGTGAAATTCGGGATTTCCTTCACGCTGACGCATCTCAATCAGGCGGGGGCGCTGGTTCATGTCTATCAGGATGGCTCCATCCATCTGAACCATGGCGGCACCGAGATGGGACAGGGGTTGTTTCAGAAAGTCGCGCAGGTGGCGGCCTCTCGCTTTGGGGTCGATCTGAACCGAGTGAAGATCACCGCGACCGATACGGCGAAAGTGCCCAATACCTCGGCCACGGCGGCTTCGTCGGGGTCCGACCTGAATGGTATGGCGGTGAAGGCCGCCTGTGACACCATCCGCGACCGCATGGCGGCGCATCTTGGCGAGGTCTACCAGCAGCCTGCCTCTGCTGTGGTGTTTCAGGGCGACCGCGTGCGGATCGCAGAGACGGAGATCACCTTCGAGACCGCCGCCATGATGTGCTACACCGGGCGCATCAGCCTGTCGGCGACCGGATTTTACAAGACCCCCGCCCTGGACTGGGACCGGATCAAGGGCAAGGGGCGACCGTTTTTCTATTTCGCCTATGGCGCGGCCGTCACCGAGGTCATTGTGGATCGGCTGACCGGCGAGAACCGGATTCTGCGGACGGATATCTTGCATGATGCCGGCGCCTCGCTGAACCCTGCGCTGGATATTGGCCAGGTCGAAGGGGCCTATGTGCAGGGGGCGGGCTGGCTGACCACGGAGGAGCTGAAATGGGACGGGTCCGGGCGGCTTCGGACCCATGCGCCCTCCACCTACAAGATCCCTGCCTGTTCTGATCGGCCGGATGTGTTCAACGTGGCGCTTTACGACGGGCAGAACCGGGAGGACACCATCTATCGATCCAAGGCGGTCGGCGAGCCGCCCTTCATGCTCGGGATTTCCGCCTGGCTGGCCTTGTCCCATGCGGTCGGGGCCTTTGGTGCGGGCTACCCCCATCTGAACGCGCCTGCGACGGCTGAGGAAATCTGGCGCCGGGCTGAAAGGATACAGGATGGCGTTTGACGTCAGCGCGCTGCGGGCGGCCGTTGCAGCGCATGCCCGTGTGGCGCGGGTTGTGGTGGCCGAGGTGCGCGGGTCATCGCCGCGTGAGGTCGGGGCCGTCATGCTGGTCTGGCAGGGCGGGCAGTCGGGCACAATCGGCGGCGGAGCCTTGGAGTTTCAGGCCGCCGAGGCTGCCCGGCGGCAGCAGAGCCCGCGCTCTCTGACCGCCCATGCGTTGGGGCCGGATCTCGGCCAGTGCTGCGGCGGGGCGGTGACCTTGCTGACCGAGATCTTCACCGCCGCCGAACTTGAGGGGCTGGACGCTGATGTGATTGCCCGCCCGGTTGTTGCCGACCCCGGGCCACAACCGCTGTCTGTCAGCCGCCTTCTGGCCACCGCCAGAGCGCAGGGTCAGCGCCCCGGACCGCAGCTTGTGGCCGGCTGGATGGTGGAGCCGGTGCGTCAGCCCCGCCACCCCTTGTGGATCTGGGGCGCCGGGCATGTGGGCCGGGCAATGGTCGATGTGCTGGCGCCACTGCCTGATTTCGAGATCACCTGGATCGATGTGGCAGAAGACCGCTTTCCCGAGAGCATCGCAGCGGGCGTGACCCATATTCCGGCCCAGACGCCCGAACGGCTGGTGGCCCATGCGCCCCGGGAGGCCCATCACCTGATCCTGACCTATTCCCATCAGCTGGATCTGACGCTATGCCATCGCTTGCTGGAACATGGCTTTGGCTTTGCCGGTCTGATCGGGTCGAAAACAAAATGGGCGCGGTTTCGCTCCCGGCTGGCGGCTTTGGGGCACGGGCGGGGTGAGATAGACCGCCTCACCTGCCCGATCGGTCGGCCCGAGCTTGGCAAACACCCGCAGGCCATCGCCATTGGCGTCGCGGCTGATCTGATGGCGCCCGGGCGGCGCATGGAACTGAAAAAGGAGCACCGCGCGTGAGCACATCTGCGCTACTGACCCTCGACGGGTTGACCAAGGCCTATCCGGGGGTGGTGGCCAACGACAAGGTCTCTTTCGTGATCGGCACCGGCGAGGTTCATGCGCTGTTGGGAGAGAACGGGGCGGGGAAATCCACCCTGGTCAAGATGATCTACGGGCTGGTGAAGCCGGATTCGGGGCAGATGACCCTGCGCGGGCAGCCCTACGAGCCGGCCGAACCCCGGCAGGCGCGCGCCGATGGGATCGCCATGGTGTTTCAGCATTTCTCGCTGTTTGATGCGCTCAATGTGGCAGAGAATATCGCGCTTGGCATGGAGACCCCACCGCCGATGCGCGATCTTGCCGCCCGCATTCGCGATGTCTCGGAAGCCTACGGGCTGCCGCTTGATCCCTATCGCACTGTCGGCGCCCTGTCGGCGGGGGAACGGCAGCGGGTGGAGATCATCCGCTGTCTGCTGCAGGATCCGAAGCTGCTGATCATGGACGAGCCGACCAGCGTGCTGACCCCGCAGGAGGTGGAGATCCTGTTCCAGACCCTGCGCAAGTTGAAAAGCGAGGGCACCTCGATCCTGTACATCAGCCACAAGCTGGAAGAGATCCGGGCGCTGTGCGATCAGGCCACCATCCTGAGGCTGGGCCGCAATGTCGGCGCCTGCATCCCCGCCGAGACCTCTGCGCGCGACATGGCAGAGCTGATGGTGGGCACGGCGCTGAAGACACCCGAACGGTCGGACCGCACCTTCGGGGCCGTGGCCCTGGCGATCACGGATCTGTCGGTGCCTGCGCCCTCGGCTTTTGGCACCGCGCTGCGGGGGCTGCAGCTGTCGGTCCGCCGGGGCGAGATCCTTGGGGTGGGCGGTGTTGCGGGCAACGGGCAGGACGAGCTGTTGTCGGTCCTGTCCGGCGAGGTGACGACCGCCCGCGATGCGGTGATGTTTGACGGTCAGCCCATCGGCCACATGGGCCCCACCGCGCGGCGTGCGCTCGGCGTGCTGACGGCCCCCGAAGAGCGGCTGGGCCATGCGGCGGCGCCGGATATGAGCCTGACTGAAAACGCGCTGCTGACAGGGTCCGTGCGGGAAGGGCTGGAGACCCGTGGTTTTCTCAAGTGGGGGGTCGCGCGCAGCTTTGCCGAGACCATCATCAAGGCCTTTGACGTGCGCACACCCGGGCCGGAGAATGCCGCCCGCTCCTTGTCGGGGGGAAACCTGCAGAAATTCGTCATCGGGCGGGAGGTATTGCAGCGCCCCGAGGTGCTGGTCGTCAATCAGCCCACCTGGGGCGTTGATGCCGCCGCCGCGGCCGCCATCCGGCAGGCGCTGCTGGATCTGGCCGCCGGGGGCGCGGCGGTCATCTGCATCAGTCAGGATCTCGACGAGCTGATGGAGATTTCGGACAATTTCGCGGCGCTGAATGAAGGAACATTGTCGGTGCCACGTCCGACTGCGGCGCTGACGGTAGAAGAAATCGGCCTGATGATGGGCGGCGCCCATGGCATGGAAGTGGCGCATGTCTAGCGCCCCGGGCCCGGACCTCGGGCGCCGGAGGCAGATGACGGGAGCCTCCGGCGGAGGTATTTGGGAAAAGATGAACAGGACCGGAGAGCACAGCTCTGGCCAAAAGGGATGGGATATATGATCCGGCTTGAGAAACGCCCGCAGCCCTCGCGTGTCTGGTCGCTGACCACGCCGCTGGTTGCCGTGGTGGCGACGATGATCATGGGGGGCGTTCTGTTTGCCCTATTGGGAAAAGATCCGGTCGAGGCGATCCTGACCATTTTCTGGGATCCGCTGTTTGGCGAATTTGCCTTTTACTACCGGCCTCAGCTTCTGGTCAAAGGCGCGCCGCTGGTCCTGATCGCGATCGGGCTGTCGCTGGGATTTCGGGCGGGCATCTGGAACATCGGTGCCGAGGGGCAGTATATCATCGGCGCCCTGACCGGCGCGGGGGTCGGGCTGGCCTTCTATCCGATGGAGGGCTGGTTCATCTTTCCGCTGATGGTGTTTGCCGGAGCCCTTGGCGGCTGGGCCTGGGCGATGATCCCGGCGGTTTTGAAAACCCGCTTCGGCACCAATGAGATTCTGGTGTCGCTGATGCTGGTCTATGTGGCGGAGCAGTTCCTCGCCTCGATGTCGCTGGGGTTGATGAAGAACCCCGAGGGATTTGGCTTTCCGGGATCGCGCAACCTGCAGCAATATGCATCGGCCCATAACGCCGAGATCGTGACCGGGACCGGCATGCATTGGGGCGTGGTGGCGGCGTTGATCGCGGTGATCTTTGCCTATGTGCTGCTGAACCGGCATATGTTGGGCTATCACATCCGCCTGACCGGCGAAGCCCCCCGCGCCGCGCGGTTTGCGGGTGTCAAACCGGCGCGGCTGATCCTGTTCTGCCTCGGGGCCTCCGGGGCGCTGGCGGGGCTGGCGGGGATGTTCGAAGTCTCCGGCCCGGCCGGGCAGGTCTCCATCGATTTCAACGTGGGCTACGGATTCACCGCCATCATCGTCGCCTTTCTGGGCCGCCTGCATCCGGTCGGCATCCTACTGGCGGGCGGGCTGATGGCGCTGACCTATATTGGTGGCGACATTGCGCAGGGCAACCTTGGCCTGCCATCGGCTGCCATCCAGGTGTTTCAGGGAATGCTGCTGTTCTTCCTGCTGGCGCTGGATCTGCTCACCAATTACCGTATCGCATTTGGAAAGCCGGAGGTCGCGTGATGGATCTGTCTGCAATCAATCCCGTCCTGTTGATCGCCTCTCTGATGGTGGCGGCGACGCCGCTGTTGCTGGCCGCCATTGGCGAATTGGTGGTGGAGAAATCGGGCGTGCTGAACCTCGGTGTCGAGGGGATGATGATCACCGGCGCCATCGCGGGGTTTGCCGCTGCGGTGGAAAGCGGATCACCGCTTGCGGGATTTGTGGTGGCGGCAGTGGCCGGAGCGGCGCTATCGCTGCTTTTTGCCGCTCTGACGCAGGTCGCGCTGGCCAATCAGGTGGCGTCCGGGCTGGCGTTGACGCTCTTTGGGCTCGGGCTTTCGGCGCTCTTGGGGCAACGCTACGTGGGGGTGAAGCCGCCGCAGATGGGGCGGATCGACATTCCGGTGCTGTCAGATCTGCCGGTCGTCGGGCCGATCCTGTTTGCCCATGACGTCATCTTGTATTTCGGCATCGCCCTGACCGGCGCCGTCTGGGCCGTGCTGAAATTCACCCGCGCGGGTCTGGTCCTGCGGGCGGTAGGCGAAAACCACGAGGCCGCCCATGCGCTGGGGTATAAAGTCGTGCGCATTCGCACCCTTGCGATCCTGTTCGGGGGCGCCTGTGCCGGCATGGGAGGCGCCTATATCAGCCTCATTCGGGTGCCGCAGTGGACCGAGGGCATGACGGCGGGTATCGGCTGGATCGCCCTTGCGCTGGTGGTCTTTGCCAGCTGGAAGCCCTGGCGGGCCCTGCTGGGTGCCTATCTTTTTGGCGGCGTGACGGTCGTACAGCTTAATCTACAGGCAGCAGGCGTTGCTATCCCGGTGGAATATCTGGCAATGTCGCCCTACCTGATCACCATTCTGGTGCTCGTTATCCTATCCGCCGACAAGAGCAGCGCACCCGCGTCGCTCGGGCGCAGTTTTCACGCCTCCCGCTGATTTCGGGGGGCGTCGCATCGTCCGGGCTCAGTACCGTCGGGACACCCAAAGACCGTCCAGCATCGGGACCAACCCGAGCGGACCCGCAACTATGGAACCAACCAGGGGGATACCCATACCATGAAACTCACCACATTATTCGCCAGCGCCGCTGTCGCGCTGGGTCTGGCCGCCGGTGGCGCGCTGGCTCAGGACAAGACCAAGGTCGGATTTGTCTATGTCGGCCCCGTCGGCGATGGCGGCTGGACCTATGAGCACGATCAGGGCCGCAAGGCCGTGGCCGAGGAATTCGGCGATGCGGTCGAAACCGTCTATGTCGAGAATGTCGCCGAAGGCCCCGACGCAGAGCGCGTGATCACCCAGATGGCGCTGCAGGGTGCCGACCTGATCTTTACCACCTCGTTTGGCTATATGGATCCGACCATCAACGTGGCCGCGAAATTCCCCGATGTGAAATTCGAGCACGCCACCGGCTACAAACGCGCCGACAACGTCTCCACCTATTCCGCGCGGTTCTATGAGGGACGCGCCGTGCAGGGGACCATCGCGGGCCACATGACCGAGAGCAACATCATCGGCTATATCGGCTCCTACCCGATCCCCGAAGTGATCCGCGGCATCAACTCTGCCTATATCCACGCCAAGAAAGTGAACCCCGACGTCCAGTTCAAGATCGTCTGGGCCTTCACCTGGTTTGATCCCGCGAAAGAGGCCGACGCGGCCAAGGTTCTGATCGAACAGGGCGCCGACGTGATCCTGCAGCACACCGATTCTACCGCGCCGCAGGCCGCAGCACAGGCCGCGGGCAATGTGATCACCTTCGGTCAGGCCTCTGACATGGCGGAATACGGGCCGAAACCACGTGTGTCCTCGATCATCGACAACTGGGCGCCCTACTACATCGCACGCACCAAGGCCGTGATCGACGGCACCTGGACCTCCACCGATACTTGGGACGGCATCGGCCCCGGCATGGTCGGCATCGGTGAAATCTCCGACGCGGTTCCGGCGGACGTCAAAGCCGAGGCCCTGGCGCTGAAAGACGCAATGGCTGCGGGCGAATACCACCCGTTCACCGGTCCGCTGAAAAAGCAGGATGGCTCCGACTTCCTCGGCGAAGGTGAAACCGCAGATGACGGCACCCTGGCCGGCATGAATTTCTACGTCGAAGGCATCGAAGGCTCCATCCCGGAGTAAATTCCCCTCGACCGAGATCCGAAAGACCCGCCCTCTCCGGCGGGTCTTTCCATGTCGGGGTCGCGCTTTTTAGGTCAAGCATCCTGACCTATTGTTTCGCGCACGAAACATTGGGTCAAAAAGGCTGATACTTCTTGTGCCCGTTGCGCCGGGCGCGCACGCATATATCTATGGGTTGCATCAGAGTTTTCGGGGTTTTCACGACCTGGAACCGCCCCCTGCGGCGCCCCCGAAAGACCGGCGGCGATCAGTCCTGAAACACCTTTGCCGCCAGCAGGACACGGGTGGCCGCCGTGACGAAACACAAGGCCCCAAACAGCCAGGCCAGCGGCACGAAGCCTGCAGGCCAGCAGCAGAGCAGCACGAAAAATCCGATTGTCTCCGCGCCTTCCAGCAAGCCACCGGTGAAATAGAGCGTCTTTGTGCCCCGCGCCTCTGTCGTCATCTGGCGTTTTTCCGCCAGCACCGCATAGCCGAGAAAGCTGGCGCCATTGGCATAGAAACTGCACAGCAGCACCGCCCCCGCCAACCCGTTCGCGGCCGGATCCAGCGCGACAAAGCCGAGCGGCACCGCGCCGTAGAAGATGAAGTCGCAGACAATATCGAGATAGCCGCCAAAATCGCTCGGCCGGCCGGCACGCGCCACAGCCCCGTCGAGCCCGTCCGCCAGACGGGAGGCCAGCAGCGGCAGCAGCGCCCAGCCCGGCGCGCCCAGTGCGATCATCGTGGCGGACAACAGCCCCAGCGCCAGACCGAAAAGGGTCACCTGATTGGGCGTCACCCCGCGGGCGGCGAGGCGGATGCCCTGCCTGTTCAGGATCGGATCGATGAGGGGGCGGATCTTGGCGTCAAACATGGCGCTTGATGTAGCCGGAAAACGCCCGCAGATCCATTCACGTTGCCGCGTCTGAATGTGTCAGCCGCCGGCAATTCCGGCGTTGTCAACGGCGCCGCCTGCATGCCACTGTCGGCCCATGACCCAGACAACACGCCCCCCGCTCTCCACCCTTGATGGCCAGCCGATTGGCCGGTTTGCCTTTGGCTGCATGCAATTCGGAGGCCGGGCGGATGACGCGGCCTCGGCGGCGATGTTCGCCGATTGCCGGGCTGCGGGGCTGCGCCATTTCGACACGGCCTATGTCTATGCGGAGGGCGCCAGCGAAAAGATCCTCGGCCGTCTGATCGCCCCCGAGCGCGAGCGCCTCTATGTGGCAACCAAAGTGGGCTATGCCGGCGGGGCGGGTTCGGCCAACATGCGGGCGCAATTCGACATTTGCCGCCAGCGTCTGGACCTCGACAGTATCGACCTGCTGTATCTGCACCGGTTTGACCCGGAGACGCCCCTGGAGGACACGCTCACCTGTTTTGCCGAGCTGAAGCAAGCGGGGCTGATCCGCCATATCGGCCTGTCGAACTTTGCCGCCTGGCAGGTGATGAAGGCGGTGGCGCTGGCGGCGCGCCTCGGGCTGCAGATCGATGTGCTGCAGCCGATGTATTCATTGGTCAAGCGCCAGGCCGAGGTGGAAATCCTGCCGATGTGCAACGACCAGAACATTCTGCCGGTGCCCTATTCGCCGCTGGGTGGCGGGCTGCTGACCGGGAAATACGCCCGTGGCGGTGGCTCTGGTCGGCTGGCCGAGGACGACCGCTATGCCGCGCGCTATGGTCAGGAGTGGATGCATCACTGTGCCAGCGACCTGCTGGACCTGGCCGAAGAGCTGGGCACCGAGCCCGCCACGCTCGCCGTCGCCTGGGCAGCGGCCCACCCCGCTCAGCCGGTGCCGATCCTGTCGGCACGCAGCTCCGAACAGCTGGCGCCGTCGCTGGCGGCCACCACTTTCGAGATGACGCCCGCGCTCTATGACCGGATCGCGGCGCTGAGCCCGCGCCCGGCGCCCGCGACGGACCGGCTGGAGGAAGCATGATCGATTTCCTCGTCATCGGCGGCGGTGTGGCCGGGATCGGGGCGGCGGCGCATCTGTCGGAGCTTGGCTCTGTGGTGCTGCTGGAACGGGAGACGGCGCTCGGCTATCACGCTTCCGGCCGCTCGGCGGCGATGTTCGAAGAAGGCTACGGGCCGCCGGCCATCAAGGCGCTGTCGCGGGCCAGCCGTTCGTTTTTTGAAACTCCCGGCGCCGGGCGCGAGACCTATCTCAGCCCACGCGGTCTGATGCTGCTGGGCAAGGCCGAGGAACGCGCAGGCTTCGAGGCCGATCTGGCCGAGATGGACCTGCAGGAGATTTCGGTCGAACAGGCACAGGCCCGGGTGCCGATCCTGAACCCGGATGTGGTGAGCTATGCCGCCATTCACGAGACGGCGACCGATATCGACACCGACCGGCTGATGCTCGAGTGGACCAAGGTCCTGCGCCAGGCCGGTGGCGAGGTCCGGCTGCGTCAGGAGGTTCGCGCGATCACCCGCAGCGCGGCGGGCTGGCGGGTTGACACTGGCGACGCGGTGTATGAGGCGCGCCAGATCGTCAATGCCGCCGGGGCCTGGGCGGATGTGGTGGCGGCCATGGCGGATGTGGCGCCGGTCGGGATCGAGCCCAGACGCCGGTCGATGGCGCAGCTGGCCGCGCCCGCCGGACTGGATGTCCGGGACTGGCCAATGCTGATGGGGGTCAACGAGGGGTGGTATGCAAAACCACAGGCGGGCAAGCTGCTGGTCTCGCCCGCCGATGCCGACCCGGTTGCGCCGCAGGACGCATGGGCCGACGATCTGGTTCTGGCCACAGGCCTCGCCCGCTATGAGGAAATGGTGACGGCCCCTGTGACCCGGCCGGAGGCCAGCTGGGCCGGGCTGCGCAGTTTTGCCCCCGACGGGGTGCCGGTGATGGGCGCCGCCCCTGCCGCAGCGGGGTTCTGGTGGTACGCGGGCCAGGGCGGCTACGGGTTCCAGAGCGCTCCGGCCTCGGCCCGCTTGCTGCGCGATCTGGTGGCGGGACGCACGCCGGAACCAGAGTCGGAAACGGTTGCGGCGCTGTCCCCCGCGAGGTTCTCCTGATGCCGTTGCGCTCTGTTCCCGGTCAGGCATCGGTCGCGAAAGACACGGCGGGCGGCAAGCTGTTCGCCCCTTCGGCAGCGCGCAATCTGTCCGCGCTGCTGGAGGTGGTGACCGCCCATGCCCCGGCGCGGGGACGGGCGCTGGAAATTGCCAGCGGCACCGGCCAGCATGTGGTCGGTCTGGCCCGTGCCCTGCCGCAGATCGACTGGCAGCCCAGCGATGTCGATCCGACCCGCCGCGCCAGTATCGACGCCCATGCAACCGAGGCGGCTCTGGCCAATGTGGCGCAGGCGGCGGCGATTGATGCCACCTCTGTCGGCTGGGGGGCCGTGCTCGGGCCCTTTGATCTGATCGTGCTGTCCAACCTGCTGCACCTGATCAGCGCGGCCGAGGCCGACACCCTGCTCAGCGAAAGCGCACAGGCCCTGACGCCCGGCCGCCCGATGGTGATCTACGGACCGTTCCGCCGGGACGGCCGCCTGACAAGCGCCGGCGATGCGCAGTTCGATGCCGCCCTGCGGGCGCATGACCCGGAGATCGGCTACAAGGACGTGGCAGAGATCGCCAGCCGCGCCGCCGCCTGCCGCCTTGAACTGACGGCGCAGATCGACATGCCTGCCAATAACCTCTGCCTGATCCTGTCGCGCACATGAGATGTGCAGAAATGTGACGGATTTGTGACGCAAGCCCCCTCGAAACCGGCTGCGGGCGTGCCTATTTTCTGATCAGAATAAAAAAGCCGAGTTTCCAAAATGTTCAAGATGCTCCGGGCCCCAGTTGCGGCCCCTTTCGTCCTATGCCTGTCTGTCGCCCGTACGCTCGCCTGTGCGCTCGCCTGTGCACTGGTCACGATGCCCGCGGCAGCGCAAAATGGTTTCCTGCAGAGCCTCGATTTCGACGGCGATGGTATCGTGACGATCGACGAGGCCATGGCCTCGCGCAATCTGCAGTTTCCGATCGGCGATCTGAATGGGGACGAACATCTCAATGCAGCGGAATTCGACGCGCTGCTGCGCGCGACCCGGGCCCGGTTCAGCGATCTGGGGCAGAAATATCAGCCGCAGACGGCCAGCGCCGGGCGGATTGACGCCTTCACCTTTTCCGACAGCGACGCGGATGGCGTTATTTCGCGGCAGGAGTATTTCCGCAGCTCGGACCGGTTTGCCCGCAGTCTGGACCGGGACGGCGACGGGACCATCAGCCCCGACGATATTTCCCGGTGACCCGGCGCTGAGCGCCTCTGCCCGACAGAGGCCCCGGATGCGCCAGCTCCGACTGCGCGGCGGATGCGCGTCGGGTGCAGTCTGGACGCACTCACTTTGGATGCCCTCTGGCGCGACGCTCAGATCATCGGCGCAGCAGCCGGGCGCTCGGCGCTTTCGGTCCTGAGCTGCGCGTAGGCCAGATCCAGCGCCTCATCAAAGGCCTCCGGTTCCATGACTTCGGCCACACCGATCCGGATATCCCCCCCCTCGGTCCCGCAATCAGCGATAAATTGCCCCAGCGCCTTGCGAATTTGCTGTCCGAGTTCATAGCTTTCGTAGGCGCGCCAGCCCGCCAGGCTGATGAGGAAATCCTCTCCTCCCAGCCGGTAGAGCCGTTCACGGGCGCTGAGCATGGGGAGGATGCGCGCCGCCGCATCGGTCAGCATCTGATCGGCCCGCTCCCCCTGTCCCCTTTGGCGCAGCGCCATCACCCCGTCGACCCGGATCAGGATCAGCCCCACCGGCGCCAGTTGCGGGATCAGGTTCATATCGCGCTCCAGCCGGGTGCGGGTATAGGCGCCGGTTTGCGGATCGCGCCCCTCGTTCTGGTCCAGCTTGGAGCGCAACGACACCAACTGGCCTTCGGTCAACCACAGATAGACCGCCGAAATCGTCCCGGCGCCAAACAGCCGCGCCGCATTGCCCGCATCGCCCTGATAGAGGGCAATCAGCGGCACCAGGATCACCAGCACCAGCCGCGCCGGTCCCGACTGCGCACCGGCCCCGAGAAACCGCAGCCCGACCAGCGCCGGAAACATCCAGATTGCCCCCGGAACACCCAGATATGTGGTCGAGAGCAGGACCGTCACGGTGATCGCCGCCACCACCCCCGGCATGGGCACCACCGGGGTTCGCCCAAAAGGGCTCACGCCCGAGTTCACCAACAGAATGGTCGCCAGCAGGATCAGCGCGATCATCAGGCCCCAATGTGCGAATACGGCACCTTTGATGGCAAAGGCCGCCAGCAGCACCACACAGCTCAGGCGGATGACCAGCTCCAATCGATGCGCGGGCAGGCGCCCGAAGGCCTGCAGGAAATTATATGCAATCACACTATCAATTCTCCAGGTGCTTTCCCAATTTCCAAAGCCCCTACATATGCGAGGATTATTATGTATCGCCGCGCCACGGCCAACAAAAAAATGCACCCCGGGTGATCCGGGATGCATCTCAGGGCTGTGACGAAACGTCACTTTATCGACCGGCAGAACCATCCGGCGCGCGCGCGCCGTCAGCCGTCCTTGCGGATCGCTTCGTTCTTCGGATCATAGGGGCTGTCGCAGGTCACGACCGCATCCCACAGCTTGTTCTGGATCCGCACCCGGAGCTTGGTGCCCTCGACGGCATGTTCGGGCGTGACATAGCCCATGCCGATCGATTTTCCGAAGGCCACCGAATAGCCGCCCGAGGTCAGGCGACCGATCCGGGTCTCGCCGTCCGCAGTATAGAGCGCCTCGCGGCCCCAGGGATCGGCATCCTCCGGCCCGTCGATCAGCACCGTGCAGCATTTGACGCGCAGGCCGGTTTCCTCAAGTTTGGCCTTGCCGTGGAACTCCTTGCTGAGATCGACGAACCGCGGCAGGTCGGCCTCCAGCGGGGTGGCATCGCGGCCCAGCTCATTGCCGAAGGCGCGATAGGATTTCTCCTGCCGCAGCCAGTTCTGGGCGCGGGCACCGACCAGCTTCATACCGTGTTTCTCGCCCGCTTTTTCCAGCAGATCAAAGAGGTAGTTCTGCATTTCCATCGGGTGATGCAATTCCCAGCCCAGCTCGCCCGTATAGGCGACGCGGATCGCGTTGACCGGACACATGCCGAGTTCGATCTGGCGCGCCGACAGCCACGGGAAGCGTTTGTTCGACAGTGCGGTCTCGGGGTCGGCGTCCTTGATCACCTCTTTCAGAACATCGCGCGATTTTGGACCCGCAATGGCAAAAACGCCCCATTGGGTGGTCACGTCCTGCAGCTCGATCCGGCCGAACTCGGCCTCTTTGTCCTCGATCGCCTTTTTCAGGTAGTCGGCGTCATATTCGCTCCAGGCGCCGGCCGAGACGAGGTAGTATTCGTCCTCCTTCAGGCGCACGATGGTATATTCGGTGCGGGTGGTGCCATGCGCCGTCAGCGCATAGGTCAGGTTGATCCGACCCACCCGGGGCAGCTTGTTGCAGGTGAACCAATCGAGGAATGCCGTGGCGCCTGCGCCTTTGACGATATGTTTGGTGAAGGCGGTGGCATCCACCAGCCCGACGCCCTCGCGGATCGCGCGGGCCTCTTCGACGGCGTATTTCCACCAGCCGCCACGGCGGAAAGAGCGCGCGTCATGGTCAAAGTGTTCCGGCGCATCAACAGGCCCGTAGTAGTTCGGACGTTCCCAGCCGTTGACCCAGCCGAATTGCGCCCCACGCGCCGCCTGACGGTCAAACGCGGGCGAGGTCCGCAGCGGCCGGGCCGCCGGGCGTTCTTCGTCCGGGTGGTGCAGGACATAGACGTGATCGTAGCATTCTTCGTTCTTGCGCGCCGCGAATTCCGTGGTCATCCAGCTGGAGGAATAGCGCTTCGGATCGAGCGAGGCCATGTCGATCTCGGCTTCGCCTTCGACCATCATCTGCGCCAGATAATAGCCGGTGCCGCCTGCGGCCGTGATCCCGAAGGAAAACCCTTCGGCCAGCCACATGTTGCGCAGCCCCGGCGCCGGGCCGACCAGCGGGTTGCCGTCGGGCGTGTAGCAGATCGGGCCGTTGAAATCGTCCTTCAGTCCGCTCTCCTCGCAGGAAGGCATCCGGTGGATCATGGCCATATATTGCTCCTCGATCCGCTCCAGATCGAGGGGGAACAGGTCGGCGCGGAAGCTGTCGGGCACGCCATATTCAAAGCAGGCTGGCGCGTTTTTCTCGTAGACACCGAGAATCCAGCCACCGCGTTCCTCGCGCACATAGGACTGCGAATCCGCGTCGCGGATCACCGGATGCTCGGGTTTGCCTTCGTCGCGGTACTGCTGCAACGCCGGGTCCACATCGGTGACGATGAACTGATGCTCGACCGGGATCGCGGGCATCTTGATGCCGAGCATCCGGGCCGTGCGCTGCGCGTGGTTGCCGGAGGCGGTGACCACATGTTCGGCGGTGATCACGATCTGCTCGTCCGAGGCCACGAGGTTGCCGCCCTTTTCCACCATCTTGGTGCAGGTGACCTCCCAATGGGTGCCGGTCCAGTGGAACCCGTCCGCCTGCCATTTGCGTTCGATCACCGCGCCGTGCTGACGGGCGCCCTTGGCCATGGCCTGGGTCACATCGGCGGGATTGATATAGCCATCCGTGTGGTGATAGAGCGCCCCCTTGAGGTCGGAGGTATTGATCAGCGGCCAGCGCGCCTTGATCTCGTCCGGGGTCAGCCACTGATAGGGCACGCCACAGGTTTCCGCCGTCGAGGCATAGAGCATATATTCGTCCATGCGCGCGTCGGTCTGCGCCATCCGCAGGTTGCCCACCACCGCAAAGCCCGCGTTGAGGCCGGTTTCCGCCTCCAGCGTCTTGTAGAAATCCACCGAGTATTTGTGGATATGGGTGGTCGCATAGGACATGTTGAAGAGCGGCAGCAGGCCGGCCGCATGCCAGGTGGACCCGGAGGTCAGCTCGTCACGCTCAATCAGCATAACGTCGTCCCAACCGGCTTTGGCCAGATGATATGCGATCGAAGTTCCGATGGCACCGCCACCGACGATCAACGCTTTGACTTGGGTTTTCATAAGCCCGCTCTCCGAGATCACTGATTCACGTTTGAATTGGTTATGACCGAGACTGCGACAAGACGCGAAAGCAGGCCGACCCAAAAAATGACAAAACCGACTTCGCGGCGGGTTTCGTCAGGTTTCCGGAGCGTTTTCAGGCTGTTTTCAGAGTAGCTCGGGCGTGTTTCAGCCCCGTTTCCAGTGCGCTTCCAGCCCCTTCCCCGTACGTTCCCAGGGCGTTTCCACGGCGTTTCCAGCGCATTCCAGGGCGTTTCCGGGGGGGGGGGGGCTCAGGCTTCAAAAGGCCGGGCGTCGATGCCGAGGCTGCTCAGCAACTCAGCACGTTGTTGCGGCGGACGCAGGGCGTCTGGCGTGGCGCGCTTTCATCTGCCATCGCATTCGCCGCCGCACCGGCCGGACCCGCGTCTGCGCGGCCAGACGCAGCACCAAAGGGGGCAGATCCAGTCGCGGCAGGATCTTGCAACGCCACGATGTCCTGATCCCCGGGAGGCAATCCCAGCAGGCTGGCCCGGGCCGCCGCCAGCCCCCGCGCGGCCACCAGCGCCAGATCCAGAGGGGTGGTCATCTCAGGCGCGGGCACCGTCACCTGCAGGCCGCCCCCGGCCTCCGGCACCACCAGAAGCCGGTCCTGTCCGCGCAGCCTGCGCTGGACGGTGCCGAGATAGGCTTGCGGTGTGTAATCACGCAGGGCTGCGCCAGCTTCCCGAGCCTGCATGTCATAGTCGACACCGATCACAAGGGCGCCACAGACCAACACAAAACTATAGAGCCGGATCAGCCCCAGAAACCGCCTTATCAAGAACATCTGCCCGCCCGGCTCCTTTTGCCATCGTTGCGCCATCGCACCGGCCGAGGCTGCGCAGCCCATCGGGCAGAACTATGACCCTGCGGCGGCAAGCTCCGGGCAGGGGGCGGCGCGGGAGCGAGGACGGGGGGGGTGGGAGGACGGGCGGGCTGGAAGACGAGCGCGGGCGGCCCGGGCTCCGCTACAGGATCTTGCCGGGGTTGAGGATATTGTCCGGGTCCAGCGCCGCCTTGACCGCAGCCATGAACCGTGTGGTCTCGCCCAATTCCCGCTGCAGATAGGGTCGCTTGCCCTGCCCTATGCCGTGTTCGCCGGTGCAGGTGCCCTCCATCGAGATCGCCAGATCGTTGAGCCAGCCGATGAATTCGTCTGCCTTGGCGCGTTCCTCGTGGCTGTCCATGTCGATCAGCAGCAGCGCGTGGAAGTTGCCGTCCCCCACATGTCCGACCACCGGTGCCATCAGGCCCATCTCTTCGGCCCGGGCGCGGGCGGCCGACACACACTCCGCCAGCCGGGAGATCGGCACGCAGACATCGGTCGAGATCCCCTTGGCCCCCGGCCGCAACCCAAGGCAAGCCCAGTACATATCGTGGCGCGCCTGCCAGAGCTTGTTGCGTTCCTCGGCCGTGGAGGTCGCCGCAATGTCGAAGCCGCCGAATTCCTCGGCGATCTGCGCGAAGGTTTCCGCCTGTTCCACCACAGCAGCCTCGGAGCCGTGGAACTCCAGCAGCAGCAGCGGCACCTCGGGCAGCTCCAGGCCGGAATGCTGATTGGCCGCGCGCACGCTCAATTCGTCCAGCAGTTCGATCCGGGCGACCGGAATGCCGTATTGAATGGTCATCATCACTGCGCGACAGGCCTCGTCGACGCTGCGGAAAGAGCAGCGGGCCGAGCGGATCGCCTCCGGGATGCCCTGCAGCCGCAGGGTGATTTCGGTGATCAGCCCCAGCGTGCCTTCGGACCCCACCAAGAGCCGGGTCATGTCATAGCCCGCCGAGGATTTCTTGGCCCGCGATGCGGTGCGGATCACGGTGCCATCGGCCATCACCGCCTCAAGGCTCAGGACCGCATCCTTCATGGTGCCATAGCGGACCGCATTGGTCCCCGAGGCGCGAGTCGCCACCATGCCGCCGAGCGATGCGTTGGCGCCAGGGTCAATGGGAAAGAACAGCCCCTGATCGCGCAGATAGGTGTTGAGCTGCTCGCGCGTCACGCCCGGCTGCACCACCACGTCCAGGTCCTCCTGATGCAGCTCCAGAATGGCGTCCATCCGCATCATGTCGACGCAGATGCCACCTGCGGGCGCGTTCACATGCCCCTCAAGCGAGGTCCCGGTGCCGAAAGGAATGACCGGCACCCCGAACTCCGCGCAGATCTTGACGATATCGGCCACCTCCTCGGTGGAGGTGGGAAAGACAACCGCGTCGGGCGCCTGTGTCTCGATCCAGGTGGTGGTATGACCATGTTGCTCACGCAGGGACTGCCCGGTCTGTAGCCGATCTGCGAACTGCTCGGCCAGCCGCGCAACGGCTGCTGTGATTCCAGTTTCGTTGCGAGGCATGGTTGTTGCCTGAACCATAGTTGTCTCTCTCCCATGATACACGCCGGGGGCAGGCAAATCATTTGCCTTGTTAACGGCTGAGTGCGCCGCACCCTAGGCCCCGGCTGCCCGAATCGCAAGACCGCCAGACCGAGACCGGCACAGCAAGACCGGCAAACCAACATCCCAGACGCTGTCAGCCGGCAACCTCGGTCAGACGCCCGGCGGATGGGTGTCGCCCCCTCGCACCGCGTCGCCTTCGGGTCACTCGCCGAGCGCGATACCCTCGCGGCGCGGATCCGCGCCCCCTTTCAGGGTCTCACCGATCTCTATCGCGTGCAGCCCGGAATTGAGATCCCGCACATTCACCTCATAGCCCATCGCACTGAGGTCCTCGGCGAGCGCTTCGGCCTCGGTCCCCGCCTCAAGATCGTAGGTGCCGAACCGGTTCACCGCATGGGGCAGCGACAGCGCCGCCTGCACGTTCATCCCCCAATCCGCCCAGGCAACAATGGCCGTCGCCACATAGCCGATGATCCGGCTCCCCCCCGGCGAGCCGATAGCGAGCACCGGCGCTCCGTCCTGCATGACAATGGTCGGAGACATCGACGACCGCGGCCGCTTCCCGGGCTCCAGCCGGTTGGCGATCGGCACGCCGTCCGCATGGCTGCGAAACGAGAAATCCGTCAGCTCATTGTTCAGCAGGAAGCCGTTGGTCATCAGCCGCGAGCCAAAGCCGTTCTCGATCGTGGTGGTCATCGACAGCACATCCCCGTAGCGGTCAACGATGGAGATGTGGGAGGTGGAGGGGAATTCAATGCTCTCATCATCCGCCTGGATCAGCGCATGATCAAAGGTCGGAGTGCCCGGGGCGACCGCTTCGAGTGCCCCATCGCCCCGCAGCAGTTCGGCGCGCGCCGCCAGATATTCCGCATCGACCAGACCGGCGGTGGGCACCGGCACATAGTCGCTGTCGGCCATATAGCGCCCCCGGTCCGCAAAGGCGAGCCGCGAGGCGTCACCGATCAGCCGCCAGCTGGCCGGATTGTCCGCCCCCAGAGCCGCCAGATCATAGGAACCCAACATGCCGAGAATCTGCCCCACGGTGAGCGCACCCGAGGAGGGCGGCCCCATGCCGCAGGCCTCGAAGTCACGGTAGCTGGCGCAGACCGCCGGCCGCTCCTTGACCTGATAGAGCGCCAGATCCATCGCCGACAGAACCCCGGGATTGCCCGGCGCCGATTGCACCGTGCGCACGATATCGGCGGCGATGGGTCCGGAATAGACCGCGTCCGCCCCCTCCTCCACCATGGCGCGCAGCACCTTGGCATAGGCTGCGTTGGTGATCACATCGCCCGGCTCAAGGGGCTGACCCTCCGGCAGGAAATAGGCCGCCGTGGCCGGGAACCGCCCCAGACGCTCGGCGTCATTGGCGATGGATCCCGCCATCCGGGGCGACACCGCAAACCCGGTCTCGGCCAGAGTGATCGCATCGGTGAACAGCGTACCCCAATTCGCGCGCCCCCATTTGCGATGGGCCGCCTCCAGCAGCGCCGGGGTGCCGGGGGTGCCGACAGACAGGCCGCCGACCACCGCATCAAAGAACCCCAGAGGTGCGCCCTCCTCGTCCTGAAACAGCCGTGGGGTCGCCGCCAGCGGCGCGGTCTCCCTGCCGTCCAGCGTCGTCAGCGCACCGGTCGCGGCCTCGTAATAGACCAGAAAGGCGCCACCGCCGAGGCCGGAGGATTGCGGCTCCACCAGACCGAGCACCGTCTGCACCGCGATCATCGCATCGGCTGCGGAGCCTCCGGCGCGCAACACCCGCGCGCCCGCCTCGACGGCGAGAGGGTTGGCGGCGGCAACCATCCAGTCCTCGGCCTCGACCGGAATGCCCTGATCCCGGGCCGCCATCGCCGCAGCAGCCGCCCCGGACAGGGCAAGGCCTGCCGGCGCGATCCCGGTTTCCGGCGCCACCGCATCGGCAACCTGTTGCGCACCCGCTGTGCCGCCCAGACTGGCAAGGGCCACAAGGGCAGCCCCGCCCCACAGAAATGATCTCATGTTATCCTCCCTATCTGACCGGTCTGTCCACAGCGCGGCTCCACCGCCGCTGCCCGCCAGCCTGTTTGTCACCACACCGGCCTGCCAGCCGAGCCCCCGCCCGACCGAATGCTGGCCCGATCAATGCTGGCCTGACCGAATGCTGGCCTGTCCAGATGCCTTCCTGACCGGCCAGCGGAGCGATCCCGAGCCCCTAGAGCATCGAGGGCACCACCTGATCCGGCGGCCGGTGCCCGTCTTCGAACGTCTTGATATTCAACAACACTTTCTCGCCCATCTCGATCCGCCCCTCCAGCGTTGCGGAGCCCATATGGGGCAGCAGCACCACATTGGCCAATTCACGCAGGCGCGGGTTGATGGTGGTGCCATGCTCATAGACATCAAGCCCGGCCCCGGCGATTTCCCCGGCCCGCAGCCCGCGCGTCAGGGCGTTCTCGTCGATCACTTCGCCGCGGGAGGTATTGACGATCACCGCCTCGGGTTTCAACAGCTTGAGCCGACGGGCATTCATCAAATGGAAGGTCGAGGGCGTCGAGGGGCAATGCACCGAGATCACATCCATCCGCGCCACCATCTGATCGAGACTCTCCCACCAGGTGGCCTCCAGCGCCTCTTCGACCTCGGGCCGCAGGCGACGGCGGTTGTTGTAATGGACCTGCATGCCAAAGGCGCGCGCCCGCCGGGCCACGGCCTGACCGATACGGCCCATGCCGAGAATACCAAGCCGCCGTCCCGCCAGACGCCCCCCCAGCAGGGCCGTGGGCGCCCAGCCGTCCCACTCGCCTTTTTGCATGACGGCCAGACCTTCGGGGATGCGGCGCACTACGGCCATGATCAGCGCCATGGTCATATCCGCCGTGTCATCGGTCAGAACGCCGGGCGTGTTCGACACCAGAATGCCGCGCTGACGGGCGGTGGCCACGTCGATATTGTCCACCCCCGCGCCATAATTGGCGATCAGCCGCAACTGCTCGCCGGCCTGGCCAAGCAGCGCCGCGTCGATCGTGTCGGTGACCGTGGGCACCAGCACATCGGCGTCCTTCATGGCGGCGGCGAGCTCGGCGCGGGTCATCGGTGTGTCATCGATGCGCAGACGCACGTCAAACAACTCGCTGAGGCGGGTTTCCACCGGCTCCGGCAACCGTCGCGTAACAACAACACTCAGGCGGTCTCTGGGCACTTGCCTACTCCCTCGGCTATGCAAATCTATCCGTTCCATGGCATCGTGTCGCAAGATAATTGCGGGCACAAGCACCCTTCCACCCCGGCAGCCGATGCGGTATTGGGATCTTCAGGATCAGAGGGCGTCGAAGTCATAAAAACAAGGTGTCCGTGACAAAAATGAGCAGACAGGCCGTGCAAAAAAGAACAGGTTCCCCCCGCCGCACCTGCGGTATCTCGCGCGCTGTCGCAGCCACCGCGCTGCTGCTGCTGAGTCTCGCGGTGTATCCGGGGGCCGGGGCGGCGGCGCAGGAGATGCCGGAGCAAAAACGCGGTCCGGTGACCAATCTGCCACTGCCCCGGTTTGTCTCGATGAAGGCCTCCGAAGGCAACGTCCGCCGTGGCCCTTCGCTCACGCACCGGATCGACTGGGTGTTCAAGCGACGCGGGATGCCCTTGGAAATCACCGCAGAATATGGCCATTGGCGCCGGGTCCGGGACCGCGATGGCGCAGGTGGCTGGGTGCACTATGCGCTGCTGAGCGGCATTCGCACCGTGCTGATCGAAGAGGACATGCTGCGCGTCCGCTCCCGCCCGGAAGAGACTGCCCCGGTGATGGCAGCCTTTGAGCTGGGCGTGGTCGCGCAATTGGGCGCCTGTGAGATCAACTGGTGCGAGGTCACCGCCGGCGGTCACCACGGCTGGGCACCCAAGGCAAAGCTCTGGGGGGTGGCGCCGGACGAGCTGCGCGAATGACACCACGCCCAGCACAGGGAAAGAACGGGGCCAGCACGGCGCCAGCACGGTACCAGGGCCACTCAGAGGCCGCCACAGTCTATAGCCTGACACGCAGGCCCGCGGGCCGCTGTGGCCGCCTGCAGCGTCCCGGCGTTCCGCGCGCGTCCCTTCGCCCCGGCCTCCAGCCCACTTCCCCTTCCGCTTTCCTATGCGCGCCTTTGGCACTCGACGAAGCGGAGGAAATCCGCTCAAGGATAGTCAAATCCTAAAAAACTTGCCGCGTCTGCCTGTGGAAAACCGACCGAGACAATTGCCTTGCGCAATCCGGTGGTCTAGGAGAAGCGTGTAAGCATCACACAGATCCGGGTTCAAGGCTCTCCTGCTCTCCCGGACCGGTGATCGGATGACGCAGCAGCCCATGCCGCAGAAACGACGCCGCAGACACGACGAAACACCAACTTCCGTATTCGCAGAAAGGTTGTGAAACATGGCAGAACATTCAACGCCGGACATTTTGTATACCATCGTAGACGAAGCGCCCGAGCTGGCCTCGGCATCCTTCCTGCCGATCATTCGCAAATTCGCCGAGGCCGCAGGCGTCTCCGTCGGCACCAAGGACATTTCTCTGGCGGCCCGTATCATTGCGACCTTCCCCGAGGCCCTGACAGAAGACCAGCGCCAAAGCGACGATCTGGCGGCATTGGGCGAATTGGTGAAGACCCCGGACGCCAATGTGATCAAACTGCCGAACGTCTCCGCATCGGTGCCGCAGCTGGTGGCCGCAGTGACCGAGCTGCAGGGTCAGGGATACGCTCTGCCCGACTACCCCGAAGCCCCGGCCACGGATGCGGAAAAGGAAATCCGCGCGCGCTACGACACGATCAAGGGCTCTGCGGTGAACCCGGTCCTGCGCGAAGGCAACTCCGACCGCCGCGCCGCCAAAGCGGTGAAGAACTATGCGCAGAACAATCCGCATTCGATGGGCAAATGGGCGGCCGACAGCAAGACCAAAGTCTCCAGCATGCCGGGCAACGATTTCTACGCCAACGAGAAATCCGCGACACTGACCGCTGCACAGGCCGGGGATGCCAAGATCGAATTCACCGGCAAAGACGGCGCGGTCACCGTGCTGAAAGAGGGCTGGCCCCTGACCGAGGGCACCGTCACCGACGCGACCTTCCTGTCGGTCAAGGCGCTCTCGGCCTTCCTTGAGGCCGCGATCGAGGACACCAAATCCGACGGCACCATGTTCTCGATCCACATGAAGGCCACGATGATGAAGGTCTCTGACCCGATCATTTTCGGCTATGCCGTCCGGGCCTGGCTGAAGCCGGTCTTTGAGAAATACGGGAGTGAACTCAAAGCTTTGGGCGTGAGCGCGAATTCCGGCATGGGCGACCTGCTGGAGCGCGTGAAGGACTCGCCCGAGATCCTTGCGGCCATCGATGCGGTCGCTGCCGAGCGCCCGGAAATGTATATGGTCGACAGCGACAAGGGCATCACCAACCTGCATGTGCCCTCGGATGTGATCATCGACGCCTCCATGCCTGCGGTGATCCGCGCCGGCGGCAAGGGCTGGGATTCCAAAGGCAACAAAGGGGACGTGAACTGCGTCATCCCCGACAACTGCTACGCCACCGTCTATGACGAGAGCATCAACTTCTTCAAAGCCAATGGCGCGCTGGATGTGACCACCGCGGGCTCTGTCGCCAACGTTGGCCTGATGGCCCAGAAGGCGGAAGAATACGGCTCGCACCCGACCACCTTCGAGGCCCCTGCCGACGGCACCATCCGCATCGTTCTGGCCAATGGCGAGACATTGCACTCCCACGAGGTCGAGGCCGGTGATATCTGGCGCGCCTGCACCGTCAAAAAGGCCCCGATCGAGAACTGGATCCAACTGGCTCTTGACCGTCAGCGCCTGACCGGCTCCGAGGCGATCTTCTGGCTGGACGCGAACCGCGCCCATGATGCCGAGCTGATCAAATACGTGAAACCGGCGCTGGAAGCCGCTGGTGTCGCTGACAAATTCCTGATCATGGCGCCGCGCGAAGCGACCCGTCAGAGCCTCGAGACGATCACCGCAGGCAAGGACAGTATCGCCATCACCGGCAATGTGCTGCGCGACTATCTGACCGACCTGTTCCCGATCCTCGAACTGGGCACCTCGGCCAAGATGCTGTCGATCGTGAAACTGATGAACGGCGGCGGCCTGTTTGAAACCGGTGCCGGTGGCTCCGCGCCCAAGCACGTGCAGCAGTTGGTCGAAGAAAACCACCTGCGTTGGGATTCCATGGGCGAATTCTGCGCTCTCGGCGAGAGCCTGAATTTCCTCGCGGATGTCAAAGGCAACGCCAAGGCGGGCGTGCTGGGTGCTGCGGCCGAAATCGCCACCCAAGGCATCCTCGACAACAACAAATCGCCTTCGCGCAAGGTCGGCGAGCCGGACAACCGCGACAGCCACTACTGGTTCGCCCGCTACTGGGCCGAAGCGCTCGCCGCCCAAAGCGACGACGCGGAACTGGCGGCGCATTTTGCGCCGATTGCCGCGGCTCTGGCCTCTGGCGAAGCTGCCATCCTGTCGGAACTGGCGGCGGCGCAGGGCAAAGCGGTCGATATCGGCGGCTACTACCACCCGTCGGTTGAAAAAAAGGCCGCAGTGATGCGGCCCTCTGCGACCCTCAACGGGATCATCGGCTGACGCCTCCGGTCACACCCGATTGAACGTCAGAAAAGCGCCCGGTTCCGCCGGGCGTTTTTTGTTTCTTTTTCGCACAAGACACAGGGCGAACAACACAGGGAGAAATCCGCCTGCCCTCCTGACCAAATGCACTGTTCAAGAAAACCGGATCATTTTCCGCCCCACCTTTGGGACCCAACGTCACATCCCCGTAAAAACCCGCCGTAAAGCGACCGTTAGCATATTTGAGAGAAACACTATGGCAGCTGCAAACCCAGGGGGAAAACCGTCATGCCAGCCGCCTTCTACGGATTGTCCATCAGATTTTACGCCATAGTCGCGTTGGCTCTGATCACGGCATCCTCTCTTACCGTCTACATGTTGAACAGTGCGACGACGCAAGCCTACAAGCAGCGCGACGAAGAAATGCACAAGATCGCCGACACATCGCTCAGCCTGCTGGATGATCTGAACGCCCGTGTCGAAGCGGGTGAGCTGACGCTGGCAGCTGCTCAGGCCGAAGGGCGCCGCCTGCTCGAGGTTATCCGGTTCTCGGGCAGCGGATACATGTTTGCCTTTGAACTCGATGGCACCATGCGGGCGCATCCGTTCAAACCGGAGTGGATCGGCGAAAATCAAATCGACGTCGAGGATGTCACCGGCATCAAAATCTTCCGGGAGTTCCTGAACGGCATCACCGAGACCGGTTTTTCCCGCATCACCTACTACTTTGACAACCCAAAGACCGAAGCCATCGAGCCCAAGATCGGCTATGCGCTGTATCACGAACCATGGGGTTGGGTCGTGGGCACCGGGTCCTATGTGGATGATATCGAAGACGCCCTTGGCACCCTGCGTCTCGCTGCCGCCATCGGCCTGGGCCTCGGAGTCGTCCTGATGCTGCTTGCCTCGACGTTGATCATCCACAACACCCTGCCGCCGCTGAACGCGCTGCAGGCCCGGATGACACGCATGTCCGAGGGCGACCTCGACAGCGAGGTCCCCAGCCTGAAAGACCGCAGCGAAGTCGGACGCATGGCGCTGGCTGTCGCGAATTTTCGCGACGGGCTTCAATTGCAGGCCGCAATGGAGCAGGAGGCCCGGGTCAAGGACGAGGAGCGCCAGCGCGTGGTTGCCATCCTCAGCCAGCGTCTGGCCGATTTCGCGGGCGGCGACCTCACCGTGCGGGTCGACGACGACATGCCGGAGGAGTTCCGCCAGATCAGCGAGGACTTCAACGCCACCGTGACCGAGATCGCCGGGCTGATGCGCAGGCTGATTTCGGGAGTCGGTCAGATCGAACGCGAAAGCAGCGCATTGGATGAGGCCTCCCGCGAATTGGGCATGCGCACCGAAACCCAGGCCGCGTCGCTGGAGCAAACCTCGGCGGCCCTGACGGAACTCTCGGCGTCGGTCAAAACTTCGGCCGACGAAAGCCACGCAGCCTCGGAGCGGGTGAAACAGGCCAGCGAGCACACCGAACACGGCGCGCAGGTGGTCAAACGCACCATTGCTGCAATGATGGAGATCGAAGAGAGCTCTCAGAAGATTTCCAGCATCACCACGCTGATCGATGATATCGCGTTCCAGACCAGCCTGCTGGCGCTGAATGCCGGGGTGGAGGCGGCACGTGCGGGCGAGGCGGGGCGCGGCTTTGCCGTGGTCGCAGGCGAAGTCCGCGCGTTGGCCGGGAAATCCTCGGACGCGGCGCGCGAGATTGCCGAGCTGATCACCAATGCCAGTCGCGAAGTAGAGACCGGCGTGGCCCTGGCCCGGGATTCCGGCACTGCATTGGACGAAATCAACGGACATATCGCGGCCATCAGCGATACCGTGACAGCCCTGGCCGAAGCCGCGCGCGAACAATCCACCGGCCTGTCTGAAATCACCTCCGCGGCGGATCAGCTGGATCAGGTGACGCAGCAGAACGCAGCGATGTTCGAGGAAACCTCGGCAACCACCCAGCGCCTGCGCAACGAAGCGGGCGTCCTGGCCCGCAACGCCCGTCAGTTCCAATTGGACAGCGGCGACACCGGCACGACCCGGCGCGCGTCCTGAACCGGGGCAGCGCTGATCATATCCACACCGTCCCGGCCGCCGCCCCTATGCGCGCGGCCGGCTGCGATCGGGGCAACCGGACAATCAGAGAAGAGCAGGCGGATCGGCGCTGGCCTCGCTGGCGTGGCCTGTCGTTTTCCGCGCTCCGCCTGCTTGACGCCCGACGGAAAAGTTCCGCAAATCCCAGCAGGCCGTTTGCATTCCACACCATGACCACAGCATGATCACGGACTGTCACGCGGCGCCCGGCACAAGAGGATACCGAATGCACACTCCGCGAAACATCCTGTTCGTGATCTTTGATCAACTGCGCGCGGATTGCGTGTCCGGCGCGCTGGCGCAGAGCGTCGCCCTGCCCAATATCCGCCAGTTCCGCAAGGAGGCCGTCTCCTTTGATCGCCATATGTCGGTCGTGACCCCCTGTGGCCCGTCGCGGACCTCTATTCTGACCGGGCAATATGCGATGAACCACCGCAGCGTCCGCAATGGCACGCCCCTGCGCCATGACACTCCCAACCTTGCGCGCGAACTGCGCAAAACCGGGCTGACGCCGCTGTTGTTCGGCTACACGGACACCACGCAGGACCCGCGCCAATTCCCAAGCGGCGACCCGGCGATGCACAGCTATGAGCATCCCATGGACGGTTTTTCCGAGGCCCTGGAAATGCGGTTCGAAGAATCCTACCCCTGGCGCGCCCACCTGAAATCCCGTGGCTATGCCTTTTCCGACTATGCCGATCTGTACCGGCCGGTCCCGCCCCGGGATCGCGCCCCGCGCCCCCGCGACCCCGCGCTCTACCGGGCGGAGGACAGCGATACGGCATTCCTGACCGATCGGGTTCTGGATCATCTGCCGGCGCTGGAGGGGCAGAGCTGGTGCGCCCATGTGACCTATATCCGCCCCCATCCGCCGCTGGTCGCGCCTGCGCCCTACAACGACATGTATAATCCGGCCAATCTGCCCGCCCCGGAAGCGCAGCCCACCCGCGCGGCAGAGGCCGCCCTTCATCCGTTCTGCGGTCCCGCAATGGCCGCGACACGGGCCCGCGACATGGTCGTCGGTCAGGACGCGACAGAGGCCGATGCCGCCACCGTGCAGGAGCTGCGCTCGGTCTACCTTGGCCTCGCGACCGAAGTGGATCACCACTTTGGCCGCCTGATCGCCTATCTGAAACAAAGCGGCCAGTATGAGAACACGCTGGTGGTGATGACCGCCGATCACGGCGAAATGCTCGGCGATCACCACATGTGGGGCAAGCAGACCTTCTACGACGCGGCCTACCACACCCCTCTCAGCATTCGCCTGCCGGGGAACGGGGCGCAGGCCGGGCTGGTGCGCCTTGAGCCGACGGAATCGGTCGACCTGATGCCCACGATCCTCGACTTCAACGAACAACCGGTGCCCAATGCCGTCGATGGACGCTCGCTGATGCCGTTGTTGCGCGGCGAGACCCCGGCCGACTGGCGGCGCTACAGCTTTTCGGAACTCGACTATGGCGACCCGGTCGCGCCGACCCCCTGGCAGCATGCGCTTGGCAGTGGCGCCAGCGACAGCAACCTCGCGATCCTCCGCGATGCCCGCTTCACGCTGGTCGTCTTTGCCAGCGACCTGCCACCGGTCCTGTTCGATCATGAGGGCGCCGGAGAGATGGAGAATGTGGCCGGCGACCCCGCCCGCGCGGGTGATCTGAACCGGATGATGCAGGCTATGCTGCGGCACCGGATGGGCAATATGAATCACCTGCTGTCCCTCGATGCAGTGACGCCAGAGGGGCCGAAACAGGCGCGCCGCCATCGCTGAGCACGCGCCCTGCCCTGCGGGATTGTGTTTATTTGTGGGTTTGATGAAAATTTAGAATGCTGTTTGTTTCCAGATAGATAACTGGCAATTTCGATAGGCTCACGCTTGGATTTTGGGCGGGATACGGTCGAAAACGGTCATCAGCCGAAAAATAATACACAAAACTGTCACGTCCTCGTGCACTTTTGTGGGGCAGGTAGAATCGCACAAAGGCCGCGCCCCATGGACGACAGCGACAAGATTCCGCATCGCGGCCATGAGGTCCTCGAGGTGCTGGCGCGTTTTGGCGGATCCGCACGCAATGCCCAGATCGCCCATGCCCTCGGGGTGTCGGAGGAGACCGTGCGCCGCCTCGTGCGCACGCTGGCGCAGGCGGGCAAGGTCGAACGGGTGCATGGCGGCACCTATCTGAGCCACCCGCAGGACGCGCCGATCTACTCCAGCGCGCTGGAGAAAAACGCCACCGCAAAATCAGACATCGCGCGCAAGGCTGCGGCTCTGATCGCCGACAAGATGACGGTTTTTCTCAATGTCGGCTCCACCACCACCTATGTTGCGGAACAACTGCGCCGCCTCAGTGGCCTGACGGTTGTCACCAATTCGATCCCCGCGATTGCGTCGCTGGCGGGCAACAACGGCAGCCGGGTGTTTCTGACCGGCGGCGAGGTGATGCGCGCCGAACGCGGCAGCTTTGGCCGCACCGCCGAGGCCCTGGCCCAGCAGTTTTCCTATGACGCGCTGATCGTCGGTGCAGATGGTGTGTCGCCGCAGCACGGCTTTGTCACCGGCAACGCGCTGGAGGCCGACCTCACCCGCGCCATTGCCGGACAGGCCGAGCGGGTCATCGTGGTCGCCGACCTGTCAAAGCTCAACAAACGGGCGCCTTTCGTGGCCTGCCCGCCGGCGCTGATCACCGATTTTGTCACCGAAAGAGATCCCGATCCCGCACTGGCCGATGCGCTGGCCCGCTGGGGGATCACAACTCATGCAGCCATCCCGGCAATGACTGAAGCGGAAGCTCGATAACGGGGTAGGCCTGTAAAGCCGGGCGATGTCGCCCAAACCAGTCTGATTGGTTCTGGAGGAACAGGAACTATGAAAAAGCTACTTCTCATGAGTGCAGCCGGGATGGCCCTTCCGGGTCTTGTCGCTGCAGCCTGCCCGGCCGTCACCGTGGCAGATCCGCAGGGCATCGCCGCCGGCGCCTATCCGCAGCAATATGATCTGGCCGCGTTTCAGGAGGCTGCCTCCTGCGAACTGAGCTTTGCGACCAACCCGGCGATGTCGGAGATGAACGCGCAGATCAAAGGCAACGGCGACCTCCCGGCGCTGGCCGAGCGCCTGCCGGCGGAGCCGCTGGTGGTCGCGCCCTACGATGAGATCGGCCAATACGGCGGCACCTTCGAGGCGCTGTCGAATGCCACCGAAAGCGGCACCTCGGACTTCCTGTCGGTCCGCCACGTCAACCTCGTGCGCTACTCCGATGACCTGCAGACGATCGTGCCGAACGTCGCCAAATCCTGGGAGTGGAACGATGATTTCACCCAGCTGACCGTGTCTCTGCGCAAGGGTCACAAATGGTCCGACGGCATGCCCTTCACCGCTGCGGATGTGGTGTTCTGGTACGACAATCTGATGATGGACACCAATGTCATCGCCGAAGCCAAGGGCTATGCTCTGGCCGGTGGCGAACCGATGGAGGTTGTGGCGCTGGATGAGACCACCGTTCAGTTCACCCTGAAGGCCCCCAAGCCCGGCCTGCTGGAGACCTTTGCCTCCTCCTATGTGCAGCCGTATCAGCCCAAACATTTCTTTGGCCAGTTCCACCCCGCCCTTGCTGCGGATGCGGATGAAAAGGCCCGCGCGCTTGGCTATGAAGGCGGCTATGACCTGATCAAGGCCTATTACGGCAACTCCGACTGGACCGACACACCCTCGCCGATGCTGACGGCCGGTGACAAGCTGGCGGGCCTGCCCAAGGCCACGACGCCCACCCTTGAAAGCCATATCCTGGTGGACGAAACCGCCGAGGGGCGCCATTTCGTCGCCAACCCCTATTTCTTCATGGTGGATACAGCAGGCAACCAGCTGCCCTATATCAGTGAGCTGAACGAGACCTACATTGGCGACGCCGAAGTGCGAAACCTGAAGATGATCAACGGCGAGGTCTCCTACAAGACGCAGGCGGTATCGCTGGACAACGCGCCGCTGCTGCTGGAGAATCAGGAAAAGGGCGGCTACACGATCGACATCAAGCCGACGATTTCCATGGTCACGCTGGCCTTCAATGTCACCCATGAGGACGACGCCAAACGGGATCTCTTCAACGACCTGAACTTCCGCACCGCCATGTCCGTCGCCATCAATCGCGCCGAGCTGAACGAGACGGTGTATTTCGGCATGGGCACGCCGCAGCAATATGTCGGCTTCTCGCCGCTTCCCGAATTCATCGACAGCAAATGGCAGTCCCATGCCGCCGAGTTCGATGCGGACAAGGCCAGGGCGCTGCTGGATGAAATCGGCGTCGTGGACCAGGATGGCGACGGCATGCGCGACCTGCCCAATGGCGAGCGTCTGGTGCTGAACTGGCAGTTCTCCACCCAGTCCACCGCCGCTTCCCTGGCCGAGCTGATCGCGCGGAACTGGACCGACATCGGCATCGAGACCCAGGCCAAGGAAGTCACCTCGGACGAGTATCGCTCGGCGCAATCGGCCAACCAGCTGGAGGTTCTGTCCTGGGGGATGGGGCAACCTGCGGGCACCATTCTGGGGGACAATCAAAACTGGGTGCCGCCCTATTCCGACTACTTCGGCATCCGTCCCGCGATGGGCTGGGCTGAATACATCAGCTCGGATGGCGCCGCCGGTATCGAGCCGCCGCAATGGGCGACCGAGGTCATGGACGCGCTGGCGATCTACCAGTCTTCGGTTCCCGGGTCTGACGCCTCCAATGCAGCCGCCGTGGAGATGGTCGAGAAGATGACCGGCAACCTGCTGCTGATCGGCACCGTGCTGGCGCCCGCCCCGGTCTATGTGGACGCCGACCTGAAGAACGTGCCGGAGTTCAGGACCTCCTCCTACGAATACTACCGTAGCTATCCCTATCGCGCCCATCAGTGGTTTCTGGCTGACTGAGCCTGCCCGATAGGAAATACTTCTGCATGCGGGCGCGAGGGCGCCCGCATGTCTTCGGTTGAAGACCCCGCCAAGTCGGCCTCAGGGAGCGCCAGGTCTGATGATCCAGTTTGCACGTTTCACCGCCACCCGCGCGATCATGGCGTTCATCACGCTGTTGATCGTGTCCTTTGTCGTTTTCACACTGATGGAACTGGTGCCCGGTGACTGCGCCGAGCGCTACATGGCCTACAAGAACACCCAAGGCGAAGCGATCACACTGGAGGCCATCGACGCCGAGCGCGCCCGGCTCGGGCTGGATCGGCCCTTCGTCACCCGCTGGACCAGCTGGCTGGGCGGCGCCTTTCGCGGTGATTTCGGCGACAGCTGCATCCTCAGGGTGAATATTGCCGATCTGCTGGGCGATAAATTCTGGTTTTCGCTGGCGATCTGTTTCGGGGCGCTCTGTCTGGCCTATGCCATTGCCGTGCCGGTGGGCATCCTGTCGGCGGCGTCGAACAATGCGCTCGCCAACAACAGCCTGCGCATCGTCAGCTACCTTGGCCTCGCCCTGCCGAACTTCCTGCTGGCGCTGATCATCATGCTGGTCTCGACCGTCTATTTCGGCGAGACCCTGACCGGCCTGCTGTCGCCGGAGTACAAAAACGCCGACTGGAGCTGGGCCAAACTGCTGGATCTGCTGAGCCACATCTGGCTGCCGATCTTCATCCTCGGCTGGTCCGCCACCGCCTTTGCGCTGCAGACGGTGCGGGCGCTGATGTCGGATGAGCTGGGCAAGCTCTATGTCACCGCCGCCGCCGCCCGCGGCATCACCGGACGCCGCCTGTTGTGGCGCTATCCGGCCCGGCACGCGCTGGGGCCGATCGTCAATTCGGTGGGGTTTGACCTCAATCGGATCTTCAACGAGCTGCCGATCGTGGCGGTGATCCTGACCCTGACCGATGCCGGGTCGCTGCTGCTGGATGCGCTGGCCCGGTCGAACGATCAGCAGCTGGCGGGGGCGATCATCTTCCTGCTGACCGCCACCATCGTGGCGCTGAATTTCGCCACCGATATCCTGCTCGCGGTCATCGATCCGCGCGTCCGCAAGTCCATCCTGAAATGAGGCCCGCATGACCGATCTGTCTCAGGACCCGCAAACCGCCGCCGATGAGGCCGCGCTGGATGCCAAGAAACAGGCCTATTTCACCGCCTCGCAGGGTCAGCTGATCTGGGCCCGGTTTCGCAGGCAACGCGCCGCGATGATCGCCGCGCGGGTGCTGCTGCTGTTGATCCTGTCGGGACTGTTTGCTCCCTTTCTGTCGCCCTATGATCCCACCGCCAAGGGCCGGGATGCCGACTATCTGAACGGCGCGCCGCAGATCCCGCAGTTCTGCGACAAAAACGGCTGCAGCTTGCGTCCCTTCATGCATCCGGTGACCCGCGAGCGGTCTCTGGCGACGAATTTCCGCTGGGTGGAAAAGATCAATGAGGACGAACGCCTGTATGTGCAGTTCTTCGTCAAGGGCGACAGCTACCGGCTGTTTGGGCTGATCCCGGGATCGCTGCATCTGTTTGGCATGGAGGAGGGCTATCTCCATCTCTTTGGCACCGATGCGGCAGGCAAGGACATCTTTTCGCGCACCCTGCATGCGGTCTGGACCTCGCTGCAGGTGGGGACAATGGGCGTGGTGATCTCCTTTGTGCTGGCGCTGGTGATCGGCGGCGTGTCGGGGTTCTACGGTGGCTGGCTCGACAGTGTGATCCAGATGGTGACGGATGCGATCCGCACCGTGCCCGCGATCCCGCTGTTCATGGCCATCGCGGCCTTCATCCCGGCGGAGTGGTCGGCCGAGATGCGGTTTTTCTTCATCTCGATGATCCTCGGTCTGATCGGCTGGCCGACCCTGGCACGCCGCATCCGCACCCATCTGCTGACCGAGCGCAATCAGGACTACGTGCTGGCGGCGCAACTGGCGGGCGCCTCTCCTGCCCATGTGATCCGTCGCCATTTGCTGCCCAGTTTCACCAGCTACATCATCGTCGATTTGGTGATCTCATTCCCCTATATGGTGCTGTCGGAAACCGCCCTCAGCTTCATCGGGCTGGGGCTCAAGGATCCGGTGAATTCGCTCGGGGTGATGCTGCAGAATGTCACCAAATCCGACGTGCTGCTGAACTATCAGTGGTATTTCATTCCGGTGCTGTTTTTCATCGCGCTGGTCATGGCCTTCGTCTTTGTCGGCGACGGGTTGCGCGACGCGGCAGACCCCTATTCGGAGACCCGGAAATGAGCCTCCTGAGTGTTGAGAACCTGACCCTGCAGTTCCGCACCGACGAGGGGCTGATCACCGCCGTCGATGACATTTCCTTCACGCTCGGGCGCGGCGAGGTGATGGGGCTGGTGGGCGAGAGCGGATCGGGCAAATCGGTCACCGCCAAGGCGCTGATGATGCTGAACGCCCCGAATGCCGTCTATGGCGCAGACAGCCGCATCACGCTGCATCTCGACGACGGTGACGTGGATGTGCTGGCGCTGCGGCGCGCCCGCGACATGCGGGTGGTGCGGGGCGGGGCGGTGTCGATGATCTTTCAGGAACCGATGGCCAGCTTTGCCCCCGCCCTGACCATCGGCAGCCAGATGGTGGAACAGTTGCAGGTCCATACCGACCTGTCCAAAGCCCAGGCCAGAGAGCTCTCGGTGGAGATGCTGAACCGGGTCGGCATTTCCGATGCCTCCACCCGGTTCAACCAATATGCGTTCGAGCTGTCGGGGGGGATGCGCCAGCGCGCGATGATCGCCATGGCCTTGTCGACCAGACCGCGGCTGCTGATCGCGGACGAGCCGACAACCGCGCTGGACGTGACCATTCAGGCACAGGTGATCCAGTTGATGCAGGAGCTGGTCAAGGACTTCGGCATGGGGATCATCTTCATCACCCATGACCTCGGGGTGGTGGCCCAGACGGCGGACAACGTGTCGGTGATGTATCTCGGACGGATGGTGGAGACAGGCCCCGTCCGCGAGGTCCTGCGCCGCCCGGCCCATCCCTATACGCAGGGGCTGCTGGACGCGCTGCCGAAACTCGACGATCTGGACGCGCCGCTCCGGCCGGTGCCGGGCGATATACCGTCGCCGCTGGAACGTCCGTCGGGCTGCGTGTTCCACACCCGCTGTGACAGGGCGCTGCCACAGACCTGCGCGACGACCGCACCGATTTGGACACAGACCGGACCAGAGCACCGCCTTGCCTGCCACCTCAGCGAAGGGGAGCACTGCGCATGAGCCCGCTTTCGGAGACATTGATCTCAACGACGGACCTGCAGGTGGGGTTTTCCATCCGCAAAGGCCCGTTTCAAAAGGACGTCCTGAAGGCCGTGGACGGGATCTCCATCGATATTCCCCGGGGCGCCTTCTTTGGCGTCGTCGGCGAAAGCGGCTCCGGCAAGACCACGCTCGGGCGGGCCTTGCTGCAGGCGGTTCCGGTGACCGGCGGCACGGCCAGCTATGACGATGGCGACAAACGCTTCGATCTCGGCACGCTCAGCGGCGCCGCGCTGAAGGACTATCGCCGCCGGGCGCAGCTGATTTTTCAGGACCCCTATGCGGCGCTCTCGCCCCGGATGACCGTGCGCGACATTATCGCCGAACCGCTGGAGGTCATGGGGCTGACCAGAACCCGCGAGGAAACCGACGCCCGCGTGCGCGAGGTGGCGGCGACCTGCCGGCTCAATCTTGAACATCTGCGCCGTTTCCCCCATGCGTTTTCCGGCGGTCAGCGGCAGCGGATTTCCATTGCGCGGGCGCTGGTCTGCGGCCCCAGATTCGTGGTCGCGGACGAGGCGGTGGCCGCTCTGGATGTGTCGATCCAGGCCGATATCCTGAACCTTCTGAAGGCGCTGCAGCGCGATCTCGGGATCACCTTCCTGTTCATCAGCCACGACCTCAGCGTGGTGGCCCATACCTGTGACCATGTGGCGGTGATGTATCTCGGGCGGATCGTCGAAAGCGCACCGACGCGGGCGTTGTTCCATGCCCCCCGCCACCCCTACACACAGGCGCTGTTTTCCGCGATCCCCTCGCTGGACCCCGACGACCGCGGCCGGGCGCAGGTCCTGAAGGGCGAGATCCCCTCCCCCACCAACCAGCCCTCGGGCTGTACCTTTCATCCCCGCTGCGCCTTTGCCAGCGACCTGTGCAGACGCGCGGCGCCCGAAGCAGAGAAAGACGCCAGCGGCCATATGGTCAGCTGCCATCATTGGCAGGATCTCCTGCGCACACCGGTCGAGGCTCCCACGGCCGCGCCGACGCAATGACGGCCCGTCTCAGCTGCTGCTGCGTGACTGCGCCTGTGCGGCAACCGTTGTCGCCACCAGCTCCTTGTAGAGCGCGCGAATGCGGGCGGTGAGCGGGCGCTCGCCAGAGCCAATCGCCTTGCCATCGATCGAGGCCACGGGCGTCTGCGCGCCGAAGGTGCCGGTCAGGAAGGCCTCGTCGGCGCCATAGGCCTCGTAGAGCGAATAGTTCTTTTCAAACACCGGGATATCATTGGCCCGGCACAGGTCGATCACGTTCTGCCGGGTGACCCCGTTCATGCAATAGTCCCCGGTCGAGGTCCAGACCTCGCCCCGGCGCACGATAAAGAAGTTGCAGGCGTTGGTGGTGTTCACGAACCCATGCGGGTCCAGCATCAGCCCTTCGTCGGCGCCGGCCTGTCCGGCCTGCAGACAGGCGATCACGCAGTTCAGCTTTGAATGGCTGTTGTATTTGGCGTCCTGGCTCATCGGCAGCCCCCGCACCTGTGGCACGGTGGCCAGCCTGATGCCGTGACTGGCGAGGCTCTCGGCCGGTCTGGAATGCTCGACGATGGCCACCACGGTCGGCCCCCAGCGCGACAGGCTCGGGTGTTGAAACGGCTTTGCCTTGCGGCCCCGGGTGATCATCAGCCGACAATGCGCATCGCCCGTCATCCCATTGGCCGCCGCCGTCTCATCAAGGATCCTGCGGATGTCCTCCGGCCCCATGTCAATCTCCAGCGAGACCGATTTCAGCGAATTGAACAGCCGGTCCATATGGGCGTCGAAAAACGCCCATTCGCCCTCATAGAGCCGCATCCCCTCCCACATGCCATCGCCCAGCATGAAGCCGGAATCATAGACCGATACAACCGCCTGGTCGCGCGGGACGATCTCTCCGTTCACATAGATCTTGATGTGGTCGTTGCGCTCGTCGGCTTCGGCGTCATGGGTGGAATGGGATGGGCTCTGGTCCGGTGTCATACGGTCTCTCGCGGGATGATGTCATTGCCCGAGACAGACCACGCGGCACGGCCCCTTGGCAAGGGCGCAGTCCCGCCCCCGCCCGGTCACGGGCCTCCCCCCCGGCCCTGCCGCCGCAGGTAGGGCCGCCTCAGGTGAAGCGGCCGCCTTTTTCGATGACTTCGATCTGGTAGCCATCGGGGTCGGCGGCAAAAAAGAACCGCGCCACGCGGTCCCCGGCCGGGCGAAAGTCGACGATATCGCGGGGCGCGCCGCCTGCCGCCTCGACCTGCGCATGCGCCGCCTCAAGATCCTCGACCACCACTGCAAGATGCCCGTATCCGTCGCCGAGGTCATAGGGCGTGGTGCGATCCTTGTTCACTGTCAGTTCCAGCTCGAAGCCGCCCTCGGGCGCGGTCATGTAGATCAGTGTGAACCCGTCGAAATCCAGCCGGTCGGCAACCACCAGCCCAAAGGCCGATTTGTAGAAGTCGACCGAGGTCGCCTCGTTGAGGACTCGGATCATGCTGTGGGCAAGCTTGGTCATCGGATGTTTCCTGCATTGCGTGTTCTGATGGGGACAGATCTGCAGGAAACGGCCGGTCGATTGCAAGCCCGAGCCGGTCAAACGCAAAGATGTGATTGAAAATGCTCTCTGATCGCGCGGCATGCCGCCACGCGGGGCACAGGCGCAGGACGGGCGCAGGACGACCACAGGACGGGCGCAGGATGTATGCCCCGGCACAGATCGATCTGCTCTGATCCGTGCCGGGGGTGGTCTTCAGTGTGAATACTTCTTGATCTCACCGCTCTCAAGGCGCGCCGAATAGGAGGCGAGTTCCTTGCGGACGATCTTCATCAGGAAGTACAGGCAGAAGATGTTCACCACCGCCATGGCAAAGATCGCCGCATCCGAGAAATCAATCACCGGACCGAGCGAGGCCGCCGCACCGATGACGACAAAGACGCAGAAGATCAGCTTGAACGTCATTTCCGACGTCTTGCCCTCGCCAAAGAGATAGGTCCACGCCTTGAGCCCGTAGTAGCTCCAGGAAATCATCGTGGAGAAGGCGAAGAGGACAACGGCAACGGCCAGAACATAGGGAAACCAGCTGATCCCGGAGGCGAAGGCGGCAGAGGTCAGGGCAACGCCTGAATTCCCGTCGACGGTGGCAATGGCGGTCCCCGCCTCATTGAGCATATAGCGCCCGGTCGCCTCGTCGACGATCAACTGCTGCGAGATGATGATGACCAGCGCCGTCATCGTACAGATCACCACGGTGTCGATCAGCGGTTCCAGCAGCGAGACGAAACCTTCTGTGATCGGCTCCTTGGTCTTCACCGCAGAGTGCGCGATGGCGGCAGAGCCGACCCCCGCCTCGTTGGAGAAGGCCGCCCGTTTGAAGCCCTGGATCAGGGCGCCGACCATGCCGCCTGCGACCCCGAGGCCGGTAAAGGCACCGGCAAAGATCTGACCAAAGGCCCAGCCGATCATGTTGAAATTGACCAGCAGGATGATCAGGGCCGCAACCACGTAGAGAATGCCCATGAACGGCACCACCTTTTCGGTGACATTGGCGATCGATTTGATCCCCCCGACGATCACCGCAAACACGACAACCGCAAAGATCAGCCCGGTGATCCATCCGGGATAATCCCCGACAATGCCGGAAATCTGCGCATGGGCCTGATTGGCCTGGAACATGTTTCCGCCGCCCAGCGCGCCGAGGATGCAGAAGATCGAAAATACAACCGCAAGGATTTTTCCGCCGGGCAGGCCCAGCTCGTTAAAACCTTTTGAAATGTAGTACATAGGGCCACCGGAAACGGTGCCGTCCTCATATTCGTTGCGGTATTTCACACCCAGCGTACATTCGGTGAATTTCGAGGCCATCCCCAAGAGCCCCGCAAGGATCATCCAGAATGTCGCACCCGGACCGCCAATTCCGACCGCAACCGCGACGCCCGCAATATTGCCAAGCCCAACGGTCCCGGACAGAGCCGTGGCCAGCGCCTGGAAATGGCTGACCTCGCCGGCATCATCCGGATCGGTGTACTCGCCTTTGACCAGCTGAATGGCATGTGCGAAATACCGCAGCTGAACAAACCCGAAGTATAATGTGAAAATGGTCGCCGCAATGACCAGCCACATGACAATCCAGGGGAAACTGGTGCCGGGAAATGGCGCGAAAATGAGGTTGACAAAGGGCCCCGTCGCGGTTGCGAAGGCCTGGTTGACTTTTTGATCGATGCTGAGGGCTTCCTGCGCGGCAACCGGAGCGGACATCGAGAGAAGGGCGGCTGAAATCAGCCACGTGTTTTGAAATCTGTTCATCACATGCTCCTATCCGACCACTGTGACCGGCACATCTGCGTGCATGACAAGGTTCTGCGTCGAGCTGCCGAACAGGCGTTTTGTAAACCCGTCGGACGAGGCGCGACCGACGACGATCTGCGTCGCACCGTTCTCATTGCTCAGCCTGTTCAGGGTCTCGGCCACATCGCCGTGCCGCACCAAACCCGTCGCGGCAAACCCTGCCTCCTTCAGTTTGGCGACAGCAGGATCCACGATCCGCGAGGTCGCCAGAGCGATCTCTTCTTCGCGCCGCTTGTGCCGTCGCTCGTTTTCTTCGGCAGTTTGGAAGGTAAACGGTGACCATTCGATCACATAGGCGACCAGCAATTCGCAGACATCCATGCGTGATGCCAGATCCTTGGCAAATGCCAACGCACGTTCACCTGTGTCTGTCCCGTCGAGGCCAATGACAATTTTAGCTGCCATTTCAATCTCCCTGTTGGTGTATATTTATTTTTAAAGGGTGAGTCTCTTGCGATAATTCGTCCAAGATTAAAGACCTGTCGGAAAAGTGCCAACTTTTATTGCACCCTCAGGTTTACTCCGAGAGCAGGCAGTGCAATCAGACCACGCATTTCACGGAATGCGGCGGTGGGGTCGCGCCATGTAGCGCCCGGATGGAGAACGGTCGGCGAAGGAGCGGCGAAGGGGCGGCCCCATACGGCGGGCGGCACCGAAGGGCGCAGGGGTGGCATCCGGGCGGCGCGCCCGAGAAGGGGCGCCGCACCGGGACCGGCTAGCCGCCAAGCAGCCGGGGCAGAACAAAGACGATGCCCGGCACCGCCAGCAGCAGCGCAACGCGGATCAGCTCTGCGACAAAGAACGGCATCACGCCGATAAACGTGTCGCGCATCGGCACATCCTGCGCCTGTGCCGAGATGATGAAGACATTCATGCCCACGGGCGGCGTGATCAGCCCCAGCTCCACCACGATCAGCGCCAGAATGCCGAACCAGATCTTCAGCTCCTCGGTGGTCAGGCCAAAGGGGCTCTGCGCGGCGGCGGCATAATCGCCGCCGTTGATCTCGACCAGGACCGGCCAGAAAAACGGGATGACCAGCAGGATCATCGACAGGCTGTCCATCAGGCAGCCCAGCAGAATGAGCGCCGCCAGCAGCACAATCAGCGTCGTCATCGGCGCAAGGCCGGAATTGGCCATCATCTCGGCCATGGCCTGCGGCACGCCGCCCCGCGCCATGAAGATCTTCAAAAGCTCCGCCCCCAGCAGGATCAGAAACACCATCCCCGTGGTGCGGGCGGTCTCCAGCAGGGCTTCGCGGGTTTCAACGAGGGTCAGCTTGCGGCGCAGCACCGCAATGAGCGCCACCATCACCACCCCGACCGCAGCCGCAGGTGTCGGGTTGAACAGGCCGAAATACAGCCCCCCGATCACCGCAATGAACACCACCAGCACCGGAAAGATATTGAGCGTCGAGGCGATCAGCTCGCTGCGTTCGGCCCGTGTCCCCGCAGGCCCGGATCCGGGCACCAGGGTGGTATAGGCGAGGATGGTGAGGATGAAGAAGACGACCGCGATCACCCCCGGCAGCAGCGCCGCCATGAACATGGTCACCACGTTGGCCTCGACGATGATCGCGTAGATGATCAGCACCACCGAGGGCGGGATCAGGATCCCCAGCACGCCGCCCGCCGCTATCGTGCCGGTGGCGAGCCGGTTGGAATAGCGATATCGTTTCAGTTCCGGCAGCGCCACCCGGCCCATGGTGGAGGCCGTGGCCAGCGACGATCCGCAGACCGCGCCAAAGCCCGCACAGGCCGCGATCGCGGCCATCGCCACTCCGCCCCGCATCCAGCCCAGCCAGGCGTTCGCCGCCCGGAACAGATCCGCCGACAGCCCGGTCCGGGACGCGATGGCGCCCATCAGGACAAACAGCGGAACCACCGACAGATCATAGGTGGAGAATTGCGCGTAGGCGAGATCCTTGAGTTGGCTCAGGACGATGGGCCAGCCGTTCAGCAGCGCCGTACCGACGCCGCCAACCACAAGCATGGCATAGGCGATGGGAATACGGATGGCGATGAGCGCAACAAGGACCACAAGCCCCGTCAATCCGATAGTCAGGCTGTCCAAGATCGTTGGCTCCGGTTTGTGCGCACAGTCGTGATCGCTTCGCTCAAGGTGATGAGCGCGGCAATCAGCAGCAGGACGAGAGAGATCAGTGCGGGCACGAAGGCCCACCAGATCGGGATTTCCAGAATGCCAGTGAATTCCGTGTAGGTGCGGTAGTCCACCAGACCCAGCCACATGCGCCAGATCAGCACCCCGGTGAAGGCACAGGCCACCACGGCCGCAACAAGCGACATCACCGCGACCTGTACCGGCGAGGCCCGCATGGTGAAGATGTCGGCCGAGACATTCGCCCCGGTCAGCTGGCAATAGGGCAGGAAGGCGAAGACCGCCACGGCTGTCCCCATCTCCGTCAGTTCGAAATCGCCGGGAAAGGGGCTATTGGCCAGCCAGCCGGCGAGGATCGACCAGGCGTTGACGATGACCACACCACAGAGCACCAGCCCCCCGAGGATCGCCCAGCCTTCGATGAGACGACGCGCGGGACGAAACCGCCCCGCGCTACGCATGTCCGCACTCATCTCAGTTCGCGGCCATATTCTGGCCAACCAGCTCGACGGCCCGGTCATAGAGGGCCTGCCCGTCGATGCCCTTGCTCTCCATGTCCTCGATCCAGCGGCCGACCACCGGCGACAGCGCCGCTTCGAATGCGCCCCACTCTTCGTCCGTCAGCTGCACATGGCTGTTGCCGCTGTCTGTCGCGATCTTGATCCCGAAGGCATCGGCGCCCGCCCAGACCTCGCCGACCTCGCCGTGCCAGTCCGCGCCTGAAACCTCGCGGAAGATCGCCTGGATATCTTCGGGCAAGCTGTTCCATTTGGCCTCGTTCATCAACACCGAGAAGGAGGTCGTGCCGAGGCGCTGCCCCTGTGGTCCCTCGATCTGATAGCCCGTCACCTCATTGATCTTGAGCGCCGGAATGATCTCGAAGGGGATCAGCGCGCCATCGATGACTTTCTTTGACAGCGCCACCGGGATCTCGCCGACCGAGGTCTGCACCGGCGATGCGCCAAGCGCCTCCAGCACCCAGGAGCCGGTGCGCGACGGGATCCGGATCTTCTTGCCAACAAGGTCGGCCGGGCTGCGGACCTCTTCGTTTGCCATGTGGATCGCCTGGCCCTGATGGACATGCTGGAACATCGGCACCACGCCCTGGAAATCCTCCGCGAGGAAGTCGTCGTACATCGCCAGCATCGCCTTGTTCACCGCGGCATTGTCGCCCCTGTGCACACCCGGCAGCTCGAACACTTCCGTCCGCGGGAAGGCGCCGGCCGCATATGCGTTCACGATCCAGACCAGATCGACAACCCCGTCACGCGCCTGCCGTGGCAGCTGCGGCGGCTTGCCCCCCAGCGTCATCGCCGGGAAGATCTCGATCTTCACACGCCCGTCGGAGGCCTCCTCAATGCGTTTGGCCCAGGGTTCCAGCATCTTGGTATGCGCGGGCGCCTTGGGGCTCAGGAAATGATGCAGCTTGAGCTGGATGTCCTGCGCGGCAACCGCGGCGGTCATCAGCCCGAGCGCGACTGCAGACGTCGCAAGTATTCTTGAAAAAGACATGGTTTCCTCCCTATCGTCTCTTCGGTGATCCGGGTCACGCCGCTAGTGCGGGGCGGTCCGGGCAATGGCGATATTCAGCACCACCTGCCGGCGTTCGGCGGTGGCCACCTTGATGGCACGATCCAGCGCGGCCGGCAAATCGGCCCCATCCGTCACGGTCTCGGTCCAGGCCCGGCTGGCGGCTGCGGTCTTGGTGAAATCGGGGCTTGGCCGCAGCGAGGTCAGCGGCACCTCATTGGCGGCCCGGGCTGCGCCTTCGGGGTAGAGACCCTCGACCGAATGCCGGACGGCGCCCCATTCCTCGTTGTTGAGCACCAGAACGATCACCGGAACCTCATGCGCCTCGGCCACAAGATGGCAGGCGGTGGGGTTGGCGAACATGTAGCTGCCATCGCCCATGGTGGCGAACACCAGACGGTCGGGATCGGCCATCTGCGCCCCGATGGCCGCAGGCAGCCCCCAACCGAGACCACCGGAATGGGGTTCCTGAAAATAGCTGCCCGGCTGATCGAGATCCAGCGGCATCAGCGGGCATCCCAGCTCGTGAAACACGGTGGCTTTGCGGCCCTGCGCGGCCTCGGCCCGGATCGCACGGCCCAGACACAGGCTGACCCAGTCCTTGCTCATGGGGGCGGTGCATCCGGCCTCGGCAACCGCCTCCACATTGGCGCGCGCCGCCTTGGATGCGGTGGTGATCCGGTCGCGGCGGGCAGTCAGATCCGCCGTCTCCAGCGCCTGCCCGGCCATTTCCCGCGCCAGCGCGTCAATGACGGTTTCCACCGGGCCTGCCAGGGTGATCGCCGCCGGAAAATTGCGCACCGGCGTGCGGGAAAACAACGGGTCCGGTCCCGCCTGTATCACTGTCACATCGTCCCGCAGCGTCACCTTGTCCGGGAACCACGGCGCAAGCGCGTCCAGAACCAGCACCACATCGGCCTCGGCCAGCCACGGCCCCGGATCCGCCCCCACCTGCATCGGATGTGACAACGGCAGCGACAGTTGGTTCGACCAGTAATGCGACAGCGGCAGCGCATGGGTCTCGCAGAGCTGCTGCAGCGCGGCAAACCCCGCCGCACCTCCCGCGCCCCGCTGGGCAATGATCAGCGGCGCCTCTGCCCCGGCCAGCGCCTCCGCCGCGCGTGCCAATGCGGTTGCATCCGGCGCCGTCACCACCGGCGCAATGCGCGAGGGCCGGTCCAGCCCCTCCGGCGGGCAGCTCTCGCACAGGACTTCACGTGGCAGGCTCAGATAGATCGGCCCCTTGGGGGTGGAATTGCAGATCGCCCAGGCCCGGTCCATCAATTCAGAGATCTGATCTGCAAAGCGCAGCTCGTAGTGCCATTTGGTGGTCTCCCGGACCAGCGCCTCCTGATCGAACATCTCCTGCCCCCAACCGATCGGCACCGTCCGCGCTCCAAAGCGCGAGTGTTCGGTCACCGGCGTGCGGCCCGACATCAGGATCATCGGCACCTGATCGCACCAAGCGTTGATCGCGGCGGTCGCCCCGTTTGCAAGGCCCACATTGGTGTGCAGCAGAACCGCCTGCGGCCGCCCTGTCATCTGCCAGTAGCCATGGGCCATCGACACGGCCGCGTGTTCATGCGGCACCGTCACCGGGGTCGGCAGATCAATTCCCGCGCGCCGCGCCTCGACCAGCCCTTCGATGATGGGCGGGAAGTCAGTTCCGGAATTGGCAAAGACATAGTCCACACCAAGCGCCTTGAGCTTTCCGAAGATGGCCCCGCCTGCGGTGATATGGCCTGCTTCTGTCATGGGTTCGATCCTTCCCGTCCACGATATAAAATCACATTCGAAGATTCTGTTTGCAAATAGTGATCTCTACGGCCACCTTGAGTCAATCCCGCTGCAAGGAGGCCTCCGGCATGGCGACGCCTGTGAATCTTTCGGTCATCAAGGCCTTCGACGCGCTCGACCTGTTCTGTGACGAGCGTCCCGAACTCACGGCTGATACGGTCGCGCGTGAGCTGCGTCTGTCCTATGCCACCGCGCATCGCTTTCTGGTCACGCTCGAAACTGCGGGGGTGCTGACCACCGTCCGTCGCGGTGTGTTTGCCCCGGGGCCGCGTCTTGCCCGGCTGGGCCGTATGGCCGAAGATCTGGCGCCCCTGCCCCGATCTCTGCAGGCGACGCTGGATGCGCTGCGGCAGGAGCTGAATGAATCCGTCATGGCCTGCCGCTTCACCGCCCGCGGCCCCCTGTGCGTTGCGGTCTCTGCTGCACAGCGACCGATTTCCGTCAATATTCGTACCGGAACCACATTGCCGATGCTGGAGACCGCGCAGGGGAGGCTGTTTCTGGCCGACATGTCCGTCCGTGACCGCGCGGGCTGGGCCAGGGCGCAGGGCGTCGAGCCGGCCGTGCTGCGCGCCATCGAACCCGCCCTCGATCAGGCGCAGCGCAGTGGTCATGCGATCAACCGGGGCGACAACGAACCCGACATTGCCGCCGTATCCGTCGCCGTCAGGACCGGTGGGCGCACCACCTTGACCCTGTCCGTCTTTGGCACATTGAGCCGCTTCGACACCGCCTTTATCGACCGCGCCCGAGACCTGCTGCGCGATGCGGCCGAGGGTCTGGCCGGGCCATGACCCCTGCCCGCCAGGCCATCCCAGCCCGCCAGGCCAGCCAAGACCGAAAGACCACCCATGACCGAAAAACCACCCCAAGGAAGGAGCCTCCCGATGAGCGACAGCCCCCACCAACCAAGTGACAGTGAATTCTGGCGCGGTCTCAAGCCGATCACCAAAGTCTTCCAGCCGGATGCCCAGCCCGAGGTCTATCTGCCCAATATCGCCGATGACGACCGGCGCTATTACGTGCCCTTCACGGAAACGGTCTTCTCCAGGCCGGTCTGGATTTCGCCGTCCAAGAACCAATGGTGCGACGTGCTCATGGCGACCGGGCCGGGGCTGGTCAACCGGCACTATCACCCGCATGAGGTCTTTGCCTACACGATATCCGGCAAGTGGGGCTACCTCGAGCATGACTGGATCGCCACCGCCGGCGACTTCGTCTACGAGACCCCGGGCGAGGGCCACACCCTGGTGGCCTATGACCATCCCGACCCGATGAAAGTCCATTTCAAGGTCACCGGCCCGCTGATCTGGCTGGATGAGGACGGCGAACCCGACGGCTATTTCGATGTCCATCAGTATATCGCCATGTGCAAGGCCCATTACGACAAGGTCGGCATCGGTGCGGAGTATATCGACGGGCTGTTCCGCTAGCGTCATACCGACATTCCACCATCGGCCATCAGCAGATGACCGGTGGTGAACCCCGACTGCGCCGAGGCAAGATAGAGAACCGATGCCGCGATTTCCTCGGCGCTGCCATGGCGGCCCATGGGGATCATCTCGTCGAAGAATTCGGTGCCATCGCGCCCGATGGCCTCGCCCAGCCCGTCCTCGACCCGCTTCTGAAACCCGTTGTCGATGGGCCCCGGTGCGATGGCGTTGACCCGGATGCCCCGAGGGGCAAGATCCTTTGCCAGCACCCGCATCAACCCGGTCAGCGCATGTTTCGCGGTGATATAGGCATAGACACCCGGATCGCCCCGGGTCGCCGCAACACTGGATGTCAGCACCATACTGCCGCCGTTTTTCATATGCGGCACCACGTGTTTCGCCATCAGAAACGCGCCGCGCACATGCACCGACATCACCTTGTCGAACACCTCGGTCGGATAGTCCTCGAGTGCGGCCACGGTGCCAAAGATGCCCGCGTTCGAGAACAACACATCAATGCCACCGTAGACTTTCGCCGTACGCTCCACCGCGCGGCGCACCTGGGCCTCATCCGAGACATCGGCCGCCAGGCGAAGGATATCACCGGATTTCGCCCCAAAGGCCGCCTCTGTCGCCGTGTCCAGCGCGGCGAGATCGAGGTCGATCAGCGCCAGCCGTGCCCCCTGCTGATGCAACAGTCGCGCAGCAGCCAGCCCCAGAGAGCCGGCGCCGCCGGTGATCACACAGACTTTTCCGTCAAGATCAAACATCGGATTTTCCATCAGATCGGATACTGCGGCTGGCCGTCCTGAACGGTGATCCAGCGCAATGTGGTGAATTCCTCGATCGCCGCCGTGCCGCCAAAGCGGCCGTAGCCGGAATCCTTGACGCCGCCGAACGGCATCTGCGCCTCGTCATGCACGGTCGGCCCGTTGATGTGGCAGATGCCGCTTTCGATCCGTCTGGCGACAGCCATCGCCCGGACCGTGTCGCGCCCGAAGATGCTGGCCGACAGACCATATTCGGTGTCATTGGCCACCCGCACCGCCTCGTCGATGCTGCCCACCCGCACCACCGATGCCGTCGGGCCAAAGCTCTCTTCGGTGTAGATCCGCATCGAGGGGGTGACGTTGTCGACCAGGGTCGCCTCCATCAGGACGCCCTCGGCATGACCGCCAGCCATGATCCGCGCGCCCTTGTCCTCGGCGTCGCGCACCAGCCCCATGATGCGGTCCACCGCGCCCTTGTCAACGACGCAGCCAAGGGGCGTGTTGCCCTCGCGCGGGTCGCCGACGGTCAGGCTGCGGACCTTCTCGGCCAGCTTTTCGACAAAGGCGTCGGCGATGGCCTCATGCACGATCAGCCGCTCGGTCGACATGCAGATCTGCCCCTGGTTCATATAGGCCCCAAAGGCGGCAGCGGCGACGGCGGCGTCCAGATCGGCATCGTCCAGCACGATCATCGGCGCCTTGCCGCCCAGCTCCAGCAAGGCCGGTTTCAGGTTCTCGGCGGCGAGCTTGGCGATGATCCGCCCGACCCGGGTCGAGCCGGTGAAATTCACCCGGCGCACTGCCGAATGGGCAATCAGCGCCTCGACAATATCCCCCGCATCATCCGGCGCATTGGAGATGACGTTCAACACCCCCTTGGGCAGCCCCGCCCCCTGCATCGCCTCGACAATCAGCGCATGGGTGCGCGGCGACAGTTCGGAGGATTTCATCACCACCGTATTGCCGCAGGCCAGCGGCATCGCGATAGAGCGCACCCCGAGGATCACCGGCGCGTTCCACGGGGCGATGGACAACACGACCCCGGCCGGCTGGCGGATCGCCATCGCCATGGAGCCGGGACGGTTCGAGGGGATGATCTCGCCCTTGATCATGGTGGTCATCGAAGCCGCTTCCCGCAGCATCCCCGCCGCCAGCATCACGTTGAACCCGGCCCATGCGGCCGTCGCGCCAAGCTCTTCGGCCATGGCGAGCGCAATATCCGCCTTGCAGGCCTCCAGATTATCGGCCGCCGCGAGCAGCAACCCGCGCCGCTGCGCCGGGCCGGTGTTTGACCAGTCGGGAAAGGCCCGCGCCGCCGCATCTGCCGCGCGGATCGCATCCTCAACCGAGGCGGCAGCCGCTTCGGTCGCCACGCCGCCCGTGAGGGGGTTTTTGCGGGTAAACGTGCGGCCGCCCTCTGCGGGCACCTTCTCGCCTTCGATCAGTAGCTCCAAAATGCTCATGTCTTCTCTCTCCATTCACATATCGCCGCCCAAAAAGGCGTGTCTCACGGCGTCATCAGTCATCAGTTCATCGGCAGTCCCGGCCCCGGTCAGCCGCCCGGCCTCCAGCAGGTAGCCCCGATCGGCATGGCGCAGGCTGATGCGCACGTTTTGCTCCACGATCAAAAGGCCGACACCGGTGTCGCGCACCCGCGCCAGCGCCCGAAACAGATCACCCACCACAATCGGCGCGAGCCCGAGGCTCGGCTCATCCAGCAACAGGAAATCCGGTTTCGACATCATCGCCCGACCGACGGCGACCATCTGCTGCTCGCCGCCGGACATGGTGTGAACCCATTGCCCCCTCCGCTCGGCCAGCCGCGGGAAAATGTCGAACACCTGTGCCAGCGTCTCTTCCTCGGCGTCGCGCGCCCGCGCAGGCGTCGCCCCGAGCCGCAGGTTTTCCTCGACCGTCATACGGCCGATCACGCCGCGCCCCTCGGGGACAAGCGCGATGCCCGCATTTGTCACCTCATGGGCCGGCAAGCCGGTGAGCTCTCTTCCGTGCAAGCGCAGCACCGCGCCCGCCTCCGGGGGCACCATGCCCGCCATCGCCTTCAGCAAGGAGGACTTGCCCGCGCCATTGGCGCCCAGAACCACCACGATCTCGCCCGGGGCGACCGAAAAGCCAACACTGTCCACCGCCAGATGCTTGCCGTAGCGGACGGTCATATTCTCAAGTTCAAGCATGATCATCTCCAAGGTAGGCCTTGATGACTGCCGGACGTTGCAGAACCTCGCCCGACTCGCCCTCGGCAATCACCTCTCCCGCGCTCATCACGATGCAGCGCGAACACAGCGCCCGCACCGCCTCCATGATGTGTTCCACCAGCAGCACGGTCATGCCCTGCCCCTGCAGGTGCTGCACCAGATCGATGCCGATGCGCAGCTCGGACGGGTTCAATCCGGCCAGCCACTCATCCAGCAGCAACAACTCCGGCTCGGAGGCCAGCGCGCGGGCCATCTCCAGCCGTTTCTGATCGATGTAGGTCAGGTTGCCCACCTGCTCCTCGCCGCGTCCCGCCAGGCCGACAAAGGCCAGTTTTTCCTCGGCGAGATCGCGGGCCTCGCGGCCCCAGTGACGCTTGCGACCAAAGGCCAGCGACAGCAGCACGTTTTCCGCGACGCTGAGGGTCGGCAGCGGGCGCACCAGCTGAAAGGTGCGGGCAACGCCATGTTTGGCCACCCGATGCGGCTTCATCCGGGTGATGTCCACACCGCCCACGCGCACCTGGCCACCATCGCTGGGCAGCGCGCCGGAGATCATGTTCATCACCGTCGTCTTGCCCGATCCGTTCGGCCCCAATAGCCCCACAACCTCGCCCGGGCGCAGGGTGAAGCTCACGTCGTTGACGGCCACCAGCCCCCCGAAGCGTTTGTTCAGGTTTGAGATTTCAAGCTGAGCGCTCATGCCCGACCTCCCTTGCGCAGATCCTCAAGCTTGGCCAGCACCCCGTTGGGCATGACAAACACGATGAGAATGAACAGCAGTCCCAGAATGATCGAGAAATGATCCGGAAAGCTCACCGAGAGCCACTCAAACAGAAGGAACAACGGCACCGCCCCCACCAGGGGCCCCCAGAGCCGCATCGCACCGCCCAGCAGCGCCATGATCAGCGTCATGAAGCTGACGGTCGGATTGAACACGATGGACGGTTCGATATAGGTCCAGCGGGGGGCCTGAATGGCGCCGACAAGCGTGATGATGGTGGCCGAGATGACAAACAGCAGCAGCTTGATCCGGGTCACATCGACGCCTGCATGGGCGGCGACCGTCTCGTCATCGCCGACCGCCTTGAGCGCCAGACCGAGGCGCGATCGCCCGATGGCCCAGGAGATCAGCAGCGTGACGGCGGCCAGCGCCAGAAGCTGCCAGTAGATGTGGCGTCCCTCGAAGGGCAGAAAGACATACCGCCCCATCGTATAGGTCACATTGACCTCCCACCAGCTGACGACCTGACGGACCAGCTCGGCCAGCCCGAAGGTGAAGATCACGAAATAGACCCCGGCGAGGCGCAGCGTCGACAGCCCCACCACCAGCGCCAGCGCCATCCCGATCCCGGCCGCGCAGAGCAGCACCATCGGATAGGGCATCGCCTCGTTCAGCACGGCGACCGTATAGGCCCCGACCCCAAAGAAGGCGACAGTCGCGAGCGAGACATAGCGGGTCGGCCCCGAAAACAGCGCCCAGGCCGTGGCCAGTGTCACATAGCCGGTCATCCCCAGCAGCACCCCGGTCCAGTAGTCCGGGATAAACAGGGGCGCGAGCGCAAGCACGACGAGCACCGCCGCCGCCAGCGCAAAAGCAGTCTGAACCTTCATCGTCACGCCTTTCCGAAGATGCCGTTGGGCCGCACGAGAAGCAGCAGGAGAAACACGCCGTAGACCGCCGCAAGGGTCAGGCCGGGATCGATGTAGGCGGCGACAAAGGTCTCAACCAGACCGAGCAGCAGCCCCGCCACCACCGCGCCGAGCACGCTGCCCTTGCCGCCCAGGATCACGACGATCAGCGCCTTCATGGTAAAGACGACCCCCGCCGTCGCGGTGAAGGTCTGGAACATGGAGACCACCACACCTACGGTTGCCGCCATGGCGCCGCCGATGGCAAAGGCGGTGCGGGCCGCGCGATCGGTATCGATTCCGAACAGCGGCGCGTTTTGCGGCGACAGCGCCACCGCGCGCAGGATCATGCCCCAGCGGGTGCGATAGAGGATGACGATGAGGGACAGACCGATCAGCAGGCTCAGCACCACCGCCAGAAGCCGGTTGCCGGCCACCACCGTGCCCAGCACGTTCACAGGCGTATTGAGAAAGCTGTAGCTGGTGTAGCCGCCGCCGAAAAAGATCAAAAGTACGCCCTGGATCACAAAGAGCAGCCCGAAGGTGACCAGAATACTGTCCACCTCCAGCGCGCCCTCGTCCGGCGCGCGCGCCACCAGGGGGCGCATGATGACCCGGTAGATCACCAGGCTGAAGGCATAGCCCGCAGGCACCAGGATCAGCAGCGCCAGCACCGGGCTGATCGCGAAAGAGGAAAACAGAACGTAGGTGGCGAAACAGGCCGCGATGATCGTGTCTCCGAAACTGAGATTCATGATCCGCGCGATCCCGTACTGGATGGTCAGACCCATGGCGACAAGCGCATAGGTCCCACCGAGCACAAGCCCGTTGATGACGTGTTCAAGCATGGAAAATCCGGTCTTTTTCGAGGGGGATGGAGGCGGCGGACAGGGCCGCCGCACTCCGGTGCGAATAAGGTCAGGTCAAGAGGGGAAAGGCCGAGATCAGACCCCGGCCCCTGCGCCCAGCTACTCCCAGGCGGGCTTTGGCAGTTTCACCGCGGCCTTGCCGTCGCCACCCTGTGCAGAGACCGCAACGAACTGGCCGTCCTGCCACTGTCCGACCCAGTTGATGGCCCGCAGCTGGTTGTTCTCCAGCCGGGTCTCGGCGCCCAGCACGGTCGAGAAGGTCCCCGTCGACAGTTCCCCCGCCACGGCCGCCTTGTCGAGACCGACACGCTCGACCGCCTGCCCCAGCATCTGCAGCGAGGCGTAGATCAGCACCGATCCCCAGTAATCGGGGGCGCGGCCCACGACGTCCTCATGCTTGGCCCGGTAGGCCGTGTTCAACTCATTGTCGGGGTCGATGCCGCCAAGGCTCATGACGCCTTCGACAGAGCCGCCCGCGATCTTCGGATAGACCGGGAAGCCCGCGCCGACACCGAGATAGAAGACTGGCGGATTATAGCTCGCCACCTTGGCCTGTTTGGTCAGCCCGAATGTGTGGGGCGGGTAGCTGAAGGCTACGAAACTGTCGGCACCTGAATTGGAGGCCTCGTTCACGATCGTGGCGAAATCCGATGTCTCCGGCGGAAAGGTCTTGTCATAGCTGACATCAAACCCTGCCCCCTCAAAGCTGGGGCGCGCGGCCTTCACCAGATCGATGCCAAAGCCGTCCGCGACAGAGATCATGGCGATCTTGTCGTTGATCCGCCCCGCCTCACGTTCGGCGATGAGGATCTCGGTCAGGGCATTCACATAGTCGGCGCTGCCGCCCATGAACCAGAAGCTGCTGTCCCACCGTTTGACGAAGTCGGAGGCCTTGTCGGTCACCGCAGCGCCCGCAAGATGCGGATAGCCGAATTTCGCCATCAACGGCGCCACCGCCAGATTGAACCCCGTGCCCCAGGGCGGCAGGATGAAATCCACCTCATCCTGCGTCGCCAGACGCTCCACCGCCCGCACCACTTCCTCGGCCGAGGAGCGGTCATCATAAGCGATGACCTCGATTGGCAACTGGCGGCCATCGGGCAGTTTCAACCCGCCCGCCGCGTTCACTTCTTCTACCCAAAGCTCGTAGTTGGGCGTGACGGTCATATCCGCCCCGCCGGCGTTCGGTCCCGACTTGGACACGGCATAGCCGATGGTCACCTTGTCGCGTTCCTGTGCCTGCAGGCCCGATGTGCCGACCATGACCGCAAGCACCGCAGCCGTGGCACAGGTCGTCAGGCGGCGGGCCGCGCGTGCGGCCTCCGCAATCGAATATTTCATGTTTTTCCTCCCGATTTCCACGGGGGGCCATGGCCGCTCCGGCCTGCTCCCCGGACCCGCGCTTCTCCCAAAGCGGGGCATGGAGAAAAGATTACGCATTCCGTGGCCACAGGATAATAGACTTTTTGAGGGAATAATTGCACATTTGGCGGGTCATGACCGCAGATCGACAGGAGAACCCGGCGTGGAACGTCAAACCATCCAGGCGGAGCGCATCAAAAGCGCCCTGACCACCACAGAGTTTTCCACCTCCGGCGGGCGCTCGACCTTCGTGCTGCTGGTCTCCGGGCGCGGGACCTTCGTCTCGGATGAGGTCGAACGCGATGTCTCCGCCCCCTGCCTGATCTGGGCCCCCACCGGCTGGTCCACCCGGATGTCGCTCGCGGCCGGCACGCGGGGGGTTCTCATCCGCATGCCGGAACGCGCATTGGGGCGGGCGCTGCCCACCGATGTGATCTCGGCCCATGTGCGTCAGGTGGTCAGCCGGCGCATCTTTCTGTCCGATCTGGCGCGGCCCACGATCCAGGCCCTGGTGGCGCTGTTCGACAAGATAGAATCGGAACTGCGTGAGATGGCGCCGGGCAGCGAGACGGTGCTGCACCACTGCGTCTCGCTGCTGCTGATCGAGCTCTGGCGGGCCGCCGCGCCGCCGGTTCAGGCCGCCGAACCCCAGCTCCACCGGCTCTCGGACAGTTTTCTGAACCTGGTGGAGCTGCATCTGCAGAACCACTGGACGGTGGGGGAATACGCCCGCCGCATCGGCGTTTCACGGGATCGGCTGAACGAGGCGGTACGGCGCGCCATCGGAATACCGCCGCATCAGCACATCCAACGGCGGTTGATGGAAGAGGCAAAGGCGCTTCTGGTCACCACCGATCTGCAGGTGGCCGAGGTCGGCTACAAGCTGGGGTTCAGCGACGCGGCCTATTTCACCCGGTTCTTCCGGCGCCACGAGGACCTGCCCCCCGGCCAGTTCCGACGCCATTTCACGCCGCTGTGGCGCAGGCGGTCGGACGAGATCTCCTTTGCGGACTGGCCCTGATTTCGGGGCCAATCCGCGCCATTTCCCCCTGTTGCCACCTGTTGCCACCGGGAGCCACCGGGAGCCACCGGGTGCCAACTGGGGCGGTCAGAGGCCCTGCAGGTCCGCAGGCAGCAGGGCGTCCGGCATGTTCTGATAGCAGACCGGGCGCAGGAACCGCCGGATGGCCAGCGTGCCGACAGAGGTCGCGCCGAAATTCGTCGACGCCGGATAGGGCCCGCCATGCACCATGGCATCGGCCACCTCGACCCCGGTGGGAAAGCCGTTGACCAAAACCCGCCCCGCCTTGCGCTCCAGCACCGGAACGAAGGGGCGCGCGGTGTCCGTATCCGCCTCCTCCATCTGCAGCGTCGCGGTGAGCTGCCCTGCGAGACCCGAGGCGAGGGCCAGCATTTCATCAGGATCCTCGGCCTCGATGATCAGGCCAAGCGGGCCAAAGACCTCGTCTGCCAGGGCGCCGCTCTGCAGCCAGTCGGCAGCCGTGACCCGGTAGACCGCGGGCGCCCCCTTGCGGCCATCGCAGGCCGTGGTCAGCACATCGCGGACACCGGCAGTCCCGGCGATGGTCTCCACCCCCTGTCGGTAGGCCGCCGCGATCCCCGCAGTCAGCATGGCGCTTTCGCCCGCGTCCTCCAGTGCCCGGCGCGCCGACTCGACAAAGGTCTCCAGCGCGGCGCCTTTCACGCCGATGACAAGGCCCGGATTGGTGCAGAACTGCCCCACCCCCATGGTCAGAGATCCGGCCCAGCCCTGCCCCAGCGCCTCGGCGCGCGCCGCCAGGGCTGCGGGCATCACAAAGACCGGGTTCACAGACCCCAGCTCGCCAAAGAACGGAATGGGATCAGGACGTTGCATGCACAGATCGAACAACGCCCGCCCGGCCCCGAGCGACCCGGTAAAGCCGACGGCCCGGATCAGCGGATGGGTGACCAGCGCATGCCCCAGATCGTGGCTCACCCCCTGCACCAATGAGAAGACACCGGCCGGCAGGCCGCAGCGCCCGATGGCCGCGTGGATCGCATCTGCGACGATCTCTGCGGTGGCGGGATGGGCGGGGTGGCCCTTGACCACAACCGGGCAGCCCGCTGCCAGCGCCGAGGCTGTATCGCCCCCCGCCGTCGAGAAGGCCAACGGGAAATTCGACGCCCCGAAGACCGCGACCGGGCCAATCGGGCGCTGCAGCATCTTCATGTCCGGGCGCGGCAGCGGCTGGCGGTCCGGCAGGGCTGCATCATGGCGGCGGTCCAGATAGTCTCCGGCGCGAATATGGGTGGCAAACAGCCGGAGCTGACCGGTCGTGCGCCCCCGTTCGCCCTCAAGCCGGGCCTGCGGCAGACCGGTCTCGGCCATGCCAAGGCGCGTGATATCGGCGCCACGGGCCTCGATCTCATCGGCGATGGCCTCCAGAAAACCGGCCCGCTCCTCGCGCGTGGTCCAACCATAGGCGGCAAAGGCCGCCTCGGCCGCGCGGACCGCCTGATCGACCTCGGTCGCGCCCCCGGCCGCCACATCGATCCCCGCGCCGGTGACCGGATCCGAGGTGAAACGCTCCGCGCTCGCGATCCATTCGCCTGCGATCAGATGATTTCCATGCGGTTGATAGCTCATAGTTTTTATCCTTTTCCCCAGCGCAGCGCGATCACATCCAGCTCGGCGGCGAGCTGCAGCAGGCGGGCGCGACTGCGGTCTGACATCGGTTTCAGCGGGTGGCGCACGTGGTCAGAGCGGATCACACCGCCCTCCTTCATCACCACTTTGGCGGCACGCAACCCGCATTGACGGTTCTCGTGGTTGATCAGCGGCAGGCAGGTCCGCCACTGTGCCAGCGCCGCATTGATGCGCCCGGCGCGATAGTCGGTGACGATGGGCCGGATCAGCTCCGGCTGCAACGCCGATGTCATGGTTCCGGTACAGCCCGCATCGAGATCAGCCAGCAGCGTCACCGCTTCCTCGCCATCAAAGGGGCCCAGGATATGCGCCCCCCCGGCCTCGATCAGCGCCGCGAGCTTGTCCGCCGCAAAGGGGGTTTCCATCTTGAAATAGCTGACGTTTTCGATCTCATGCGCCATCCGCGCAAGGACCGGCACCGAGAGCGTCACCCCCGACAACGGCGCGTCCTGCACCATGATCGGGATCGACACCGCATCTGATGCGGCGGCGAAATGTTCAAAGATCGCGGGTTCCGGGGGCACCAGTCCGACCCCGTGATAGGGCGGCATCATCATCAGCATCGCGGCCCCCATCGCCTCGGCCTCGCGGGCGCGGGCGACCACGATTTCGGTGCTGAAGTGGCTGATCGTCACGATCACCGGCACCCGGCCCGCCACATGTTCGAGCGAGAGCCGGGTCAAGGTCGCCCGTTCCGCATCCGAGAGCACGAACTGCTCGGAGTAATTGGCGAGGATACAGATCGCATCGACGCCCTGATCGATCATGCAATCAAGGACGCGGGCCATGCCCTCGGGATCAAGGCTGCCATCGTCGAGGAAGGGAGTCGGGGCCACCGGGAGAATGCCGGTCAGGGGCTGTTTCATTTCACCTCCTTGCGCGTCGGACACGCAGGTCTTGGGGATTTCAGGGCGCCGCGAGGGGCGCAGTTAGTCTACAAAGGCCGCAGTGGTCACACGCCGCCCAAGGGTGAAAGCATCGGCCACCAGCACCAGTGGCCGCAGGTCCATATCGAGGCCCCCGCGTTCCACAAGCCGGGCCATCTGTTCGTAAAGACGCGGATATTCGCCACCGAGCGCCGCGGCCTCGCCTGCGGCAACACCGTCCACCTGCATCACCGCGCCGCCGTCCGACAGGGTGAGCCTGCCCTGATCGGTCACGGCCTCGATCTCCCAGGTCTGGGGGCCCTCCTGGCGCCAGTCGAAGGTCGCCGTGACCTCGGCGCCGCCTGCATGGTGAAACCGGATATCGGCGGCGATCGGCGTCTGGCAGTTCTCGGGCACCTCCAGACGGGCATCGGTCACGTGGATGGCGTCCGGCAGGATCTCCGTCACGATGGAGAGCGCATTGATGCCCGGATCAAACACCCCAAGCCCGCCCGGCTCCCAGATCCAGGCCTGACCGGGATGCCAGCGCCGCACGTCTTCCTTCCAGGTGACCGTCAGCCGGCGCAGGCTCTTGTCCGCCAGCCAGGCGCGAGCGGCGGCGACCATATCCGCCTGTCGTGAATGCCAGGTGGCATAGAGCGCAGTGCCCGCCTCCCGCGCGGCTTCGGTGAGGGCGTGGCATTCCGCCAGCGTCGCCCCGGGCGGTTTTTCCAGCATCACATGCCGGCCGGCGCGGATCGCCTGCATCGCATAGGCAAAGCGCGGCACCGGCGGCAGACAGAGAGAGACGGTGCGAATATCGGGCCGGTCCTCCAACATAACGGAGAGATCCGTGAAAGCCTCCACGCCGTCCACTTTACCGGAACGGCTGACGGTGGCGGCCAGATCCCAGTCCGGGCTGGCCGCGATCGCGGGCAGATGCTGGTCCTGCGCGATCTTTCCGATGCCGACAACTGCGATCTTCATCAATGGCTGTCCTTTCCGACAGGCGCCCCGCGGCAGCCCTTGAGGAAGTCGAGGTCGGCGCCGGTATCGGCCCCTTCGACATGGGTCTGATGCAGCATCAGATAGCCGGTGGCCGCGACCTCATGGGTGGGGGTCCAGGCGGCCAGTCGCGCTTCGAGCTCGGCGTCCGGAATGTCGAGATGCAGGCGTCTGTTCGCCACGTCCAGCTCGATCATGTCGCCATCGCGCACCACCGCCAGAGGGCCGCCGGCCGCCGCCTCGGGCGAGGTATGCAGCACCACGGTGCCATAGGCCGTGCCCGACATGCGGGCGTCGGAGATGCGTACCATATCGGTGATCCCCTTCTTCAGGAGCTTGGGCGGCAGGCCCATGTTGCCGACCTCTGCCATGCCCGGATATCCCTTCGGGCCGCAGTTCTTCAGCACCATCACGCAGGTCTCGTCGATATCGAGATCCGGGTCGGCGATCTTCGCCTTGTAGTCGTCGATATCCTCGAACACCACCGCGCGGCCGCGATGCTGCATCAGCGCAGGCGTCGCGGCCGAGGGTTTCAGCACCGCCCCCCGGGGGGCGAGGTTGCCCCGCACCACGACAATGCCGCCCGATTGGGTCAGCGCCTGCGCGGCCGGCAGGATCACGTCTTCGTTGTGGTTGAGCACATGGGCGATCTCGTCCCCGATCGCTCCGCCAGAGACGGTGAGCGCGGATTGATGCAGCATGCCCGCATCGGCCAGACGTTTCAGCACCACTGGCAGACCGCCGGCATAGTAGAATTCCTCCATCAGGTATTTGCCCGATGGCATCAGGTTGACGATGGTCGGCACGTCGCGCCCGCAGCGGTCCCAGTCCTCCAGCGTCAGATCGATCCCGACGCGCCCCGCAATGGCCAGTAAATGGACCACCGCATTGGTGGAGCCGCCAATGGCGGCATTGGTGCGGATGGCGTTCTCGAACGCCTCTTTGGTCATGATATCGGAGGGTTTCAGATCGTCCTTGACCATCTGCACGATCCGCCGCCCGGTCATCTGCGCCATCACCCGGCGGCGGGAATCCACCGCCGGAATGGCCGCGTTGCCGGACAGGGCCATGCCCAGCGCCTCGGCCATGGAGGCCATGGTGGAGGCCGTGCCCATGGTGTTGCAGGTGCCGGTGGAGCGGCTCATGGAGGCCTCTGCCTCCAGGAATTCCTCCTGCGTCATCTCGCCCGCCTTCACCGCTTCGGAGAATTTCCACAGATGGGTGCCGGACCCCACCCGTTCCCCACGGAAATAGCCGTTCAGCATCGGCCCGCCCGACACCACGATGGTCGGCAGATCGCAGGAGGCCGCCCCCATCATGAGGCTCGGCGTGGTCTTGTCGCAGCCCACCAGCAGCACGCAGCCGTCGATCGGCTGACCCCGGATCGCCTCTTCGGTGGCCATTGCGGCCAGATTGCGGAACATCATCGCCGTGGGGCGGTAGGTGTTTTCCGAGGCCGAGAACACCGGGACCTCGACCGGGAAACCGCCGGCCTCGTAGATGCCTGCCTTGACCTTCTCCGCCAGCTCCCGCAGGTGGCCGTTGCAGGGGGTGAGATCGGACCAGGTGTTGAGGATGCCGATCACCGGACGGCCGTCGAACATGTCGTGCGGCCAGCCCTGATTTTTCAACCAGCCCCGGTGATAGATCACATCGCGGCCGGAACCCCCGTACCATTCCTGACTGCGCAGGCTGCGGGGCCATTTTGCGGGCGTGAAGCTCATCGCGGATCAGCCTTTCTGCTTGTTGTAGACGTCAAAGATCACGGCGGCGAGAAGCACCAGCCCCTTGATCATCTGCTGGTAGTCGATGCCGACGCCCATGATGCCCATGCCATTGTTCAGAACTCCCATCAGGAAGGCCCCGACCACGGCGCCGACGATCTTGCCGACGCCACCCGACATGGAGGCCCCGCCGATGAAGACCGCCGCGATCACATCCAGTTCGAGCGCAAAGCCCGCCTTGGGGGTGGCGGAGTTCAGGCGGGCGGCAAAGACCAGCCCGGCGATGGCCGCAAGTGCGCCCATGTTCACGAAGGCAAGAAAGGTCAGCCGCTCGGTCTTGATGCCGGAGAGTTTCGCCGCCTTGCGATTGCCGCCCAGCGCATAGACCCGCCGCCCCAGCACCGTCTGTTCGGTCACAAAGGCATAGATCACCGTCAGGATGCCCATGGTGATCATCACATTCGGCAGACCGCGAAAGGTGGAGAGTTTGAAGAACACGAAGACCAGCGCCAGCGCGACGATGCCGATCCGGGCGACGAAAAACGCCTTTGGTTCATCCTCGATGCCGTATTTGCGGTTCTGCGCCCGCTTGCCGAGGCCGGACCAAACCACCAGCCCTGCCGCGATCAGCCCGATGGCGAAGGACAGCATGTTGAAATTTCGCAGACCGAAGAGCTCGGCCATGGCTGCGCCGCCGGGCAGCACATCGGGCACGAAGCCGCTGGCGATGGATTGGAATTCCCGCGGGAACGGGCCGACGGATTCGCCGCCCAGCAACCAGAGCGACAGGCCCCGGAACACCAGCATCCCCGCCAGCGTCACGATAAACGACGGGATGCTCCAATAGGCGATCCAATAGCCCTGCGCCGCGCCGATCAGGGCGCCGGTGGCGATACAGACCACCGCCGTGAGGGCCAGCGACTGATCCCATCTGACGATCATCACCGCCGCCAAGGCGCCGACGAACCCCATCACGGAGCCCACCGAAAGGTCGATATGCCCCGCCACGATGACGATCAGCATGCCCAGCGCCATGATGATGATATAGCTGTTCTGCAGCAGCAGGTTGGTCAGGTTGATCGGCCGCAGCAGGGTGCCGCTGGTGACGATCTGGAAAAACGCCATGATCGCGATCAGCGCGAACAACAGTCCGTATTCGCGCAGATGCGCCGAGAGATAGGCGCCGATGCCGGTTTTTGGGGCCTCGGCGGACTTGGTTTGTGTCTGTCCTGCGAAAGTCATCGCTGTTGTCCTTATTCCGTCACGATGAGCGACATGATGCGCTCCTGGCTGGCCTCGGCGGCGCTGAGTTCGCCGACGAATGCGCCCTCGTTCATCACGTAGATGCGGTCGCACATGCCGAGAAGTTCGGGCAGTTCGGATGAGATCATCACCACGCCCTTGCCCGCGGCGGCCAGATCATTGATCAGCCCGTAGATTTCAAACTTGGCCCCCACATCGATCCCCCGGGTCGGTTCGTCGAGGATCAGCACCTCCGGTTCCGCAAACAGCCATTTGGCCAGAACCACCTTTTGCTGGTTGCCGCCCGACAGGTTCACCACCTTCTGGAACACCGAGGGCGTGCGGATATTGAGCGAGCCGCGATAGCCCTCGGAAACCCGGGTTTCCTCATTGTGGTTGAGCACCGGCCCCTTGGCGACCTTTGGCAGGTTGGTAAGTGTCACGTTGCGGCGGATTTCCTCGTCCAGCACCAGACCGAGGCTCTTGCGGTCCTCGGTGACATAGGCAAGGCCCGCGGCAATGGCGCGCCCGACGGTGGAGGTGTCGGCGGCGGTGCCGCGCATCCGCACCTGCCCCGAGATCCCCTGCCCCCAGGATTGCCCGAAGACCGACATCGCCAGTTCGGTGCGACCGGCCCCCATGAGCCCGGCGATGCCGATGACTTCGCCTGCGCGCACGTTCAGGTCGACGCCGTGGATGACCCGGCGGTCGGCCTGTTCGGAGTGATGCACGGTCCAGTCTTCGATCTCCATCAGCAGCTCGCCGATCCGCCGTTCGCGGGGCGGGTAGCGGTTCTCCAGCGAGCGGCCCACCATGTCCCGCACGATACGGTCCTCGGTGATGCCGTCGCTGACGCCAAAGCTGGACACCGTCTGGCCGTCCCGGATCACGGTCACCGTATCCGCCACCCGGCGGACCTCGTTCAGTTTGTGGCTGATGATGATCTGGGTGACGCCCTGCGCCTTCAGCTCCAGCATCAGATCCAGCAGCGCCTGACTGTCCGCCTCCGACAGGGCCGCGGTGGGTTCGTCGAGGATCAGCAGCCGCACGTCCTTGGCCAGCGCCTTGGCGATCTCGACCAATTGCTGCTTGCCGACGCCGAGCTTGTCCACCAGCGTGGTGGGCGCGTCCTTCAGCCCCACCTTCTGCAGCAGGCTCTCTGTGCGCCGGTAGGTTTCGGGCCAGTTGACGACCCCGTTTTTCTGCACTTCGTTGCCGAGAAACAGGTTCTCGGCAATCGACAGGAGCGGCACCAGAGCCAGCTCCTGGTGGATGATGATGACGCCCTCGGCCTCGCTCTCGGAAATGTCGTGGAACGCGGCGCGGTGGCCCGCATAATGGACCTCGCCGTCATATTGGCCGACCGGATAGACACCGGAGAGGACCTTCATCAGGGTCGATTTGCCAGCGCCGTTTTCACCGCAGATGGCATGGATTTCGCCCTCGCGGACGGTCAGGGTCACATCATCCAGCGCCTTGACGCCGGGAAACGTCTTGGTGATAGACCGCATTTCGAGCAGGGGTGTCTGCACGAGATCATCCTTTGGTTTTATTGAATATCTGTCCCGTCCACCCCTTGCTGACAGGTGAACGGGACGCCGCTGCCGGGCCGCTCAGGGCCCGGACAGGGAGGATCGCATCGCGTCAGATCAGTTGATCTGATCTTCGGTATAGTAGCCGGAGCCGACCAGAACCTCTTTCCAGTTCTCGCCCGTCACCTTGAGCGGCTCCAGCAGGTAGGACGGCACCACTTTGACCCCGTTGTCATAGGTCGAGGTGTCGTTGATCTCGGGCTCGCCGCCCTCAAGGAGCGCATCGACCATGCCCACGGTCACACGCGCCAGTTCGCGGGTGTCCTTGAAGATGGTTGAATATTGCTCGCCCGCGAGGATCGATTTGACCGAGGGGACCTCGGCGTCTTGACCGGAGACGATCGGCATCGCCAGATCGCCGGAACCGTAGCCGACGCCCTTGAGCGACGACAGGATGCCGATGGACAGACCGTCATAGGGCGACAGAACGCCATGGACCTGGGCGTCGGTGTAATGAGCCGACAGCAGGTTATCCATCCGCGCCTGCGCCACCGCGCCATCCCAGCGCAGCGTGCCGACGGTATCCATGCCCTGCTGGCCCGAGACCACGGTGATCTTGCCACTGTCGATCAGCGGCTGCAGCACCGATACGGCGCCGTTGTAGAAGAAATAGGCGTTGTTGTCGTCGGGGCTGCCGCCGAACAATTCGACGTTCCAGCTCTCGGCGTCAGGGAAGCGCTCCTGCAGACCGGCGACCAGCGTTTCCGCCTGCTGCACGCCCACCTTGAAGTTGTCGAAGGTCGCGTAATAGTCGACATATGCGCTGTCGCGGATCAGACGGTCATAGGCGATGGTGCGGATGCCCGCGAAATGCGCGTTCTCCAGAGCGTTCGACAGGGTGGTGCCATCAATCGCGGCCACCACCAGAACGTCGACGCCATTGGTGATCATGTTCTCGATCTGCGCCAGCTGGTTCGGAATGTCATCCTCTGCATATTGCAGGATCGTGGTGTAGCCGGCCTCTTCGAACTGGCTGACCATGGACTCGCCGTCCGAGATCCACCGCGCAGAGGATTTCGTCGGCATCGCGATACCGATCTTGCCTTCTGCAAAGGCAGCCGTTGCAAGGCCACTCACCAGTGCGGTGGTGACCAGAATTGATTTCAGGGTCATGCTTTTCTCCTCCTCAAGCGCGCGGTTGTGGTCCGCGATCTCCCGATTCGGACGATAGGGTGGGTTCACATATCATACCAATCTAAATAAGGTGGGGAGAGATAACAAAAATGGTATGTCAAATATGGGTCTCCCCCTGGCCACACGGCTCAAGCCGTCGCAGTTGCGCCTGGTGCGCAGCATCCATGACACCGGCAAGCTGCAACTGGCGGCGGAGGCGGTGAATATGACCCAGCCCTCGGCCTCGCGGTTGCTGGCCGATATCGAGGCCGAGGTCGGCGGCGCCCTGTTTGACCGCCAGCCCCGCGGCATGACCGCCACCGCATTGGGCGAGGCCTTCGTGCGCCACGCGCAGGTGATCCTGGCCGAACTGGAATCGCTGGCCGCCGAAGTCGGCAGCCTGCAATCGGGCAAGGCGGGCGGGGTCCGGGTGGGGTCGGTGACGGGGCCTGCGGTCTCTGCGCTGCTGCCCGCGCTGATGAAGGTGCGGCGGATCGCGCCGGACATTCAGCCCACCATCGAGGTCGCCCCCTCGGCCGAACTGATGCGGGGGCTGGAGGAAGGGCGGTTCGATTTCATCATTGCGCGCATCAGCCCGGACAGTGACGCCCGCGCCTATCAGGCCTATCCGGGGCGCACCGAAGAGGTGGCGTTTCTGGTGCGGGAGGGCCATCCGCTGGCGGGCGGGCGGGTCTCGCTGCAGGCGGCATTGGAGTATGATTTCCTGATCCAGGAGCCGGGCTCGCCGATCCGGCTCGCCTTCGAGCAGGCTTTCCTCGAGAACCGCATCGCGATGCCGGAGCGGATCACCAATTCTTCTTCGCTGCTGATTGCGCTGTCGCTTGTCGGGCAGTCGGACACCATCGCCACCCAGACCCATGAGGTGGCGCAGATGCTGTCGGGGATCGGCACCGGGCTGACCACTCTCGATCTGGATACCGCGATCAGCGTGCCGCCGTTTCTGGTGATCCATGCCCGCAAACGCAAGCTGACCTCGGTGGCGCAGCGCCTGCTGGATGAGGTCCTGCGCCATTTGTGACCAGAACAACGGGCACGCCCCTGCCCGCCCGTTGTTCTGGCCTGTCCGCCTATCCCGCTGCGGATCTCCCGGCCGCCTGCCTCGTTTTGCCTGTCTCATTCGACCTGTCCGACGCAGATTCACCGCCTGCACGGCGGAGATTTTGCGGCAGGGCGGCAGAAGAGCGATGTAAAGCGTGCTTGACACACCGGTGAAGGTCGCCCAGATGTAAAGGGAACTTTACAACATGGAGACCGCCATGCGTGGAATGATTGCTCTGCTGGTCGGCCTTCTGGCCTATGCCGGGATGCTGTTTCTGTCGAAAATGCTGTTTGCACAGGGAATTGAAACCCAAGGGATGCGTCTTCTGGTCTCCCTCAGCCCGATGCTGCCTGCTGCCTTCATATGCGGGGTCATTATCTGGCAAATCCGCCATCTGGACGAGATGCAGCGCAAGCTGCAATTCGAAGCGCTTGCACTGGCGGTTGCGGGCACGGCGCTGATAACCTTCGGCTACGGCTTTCTGGAGGGGGCGGGCTTTCCGAAACTGTCGATGTTTGTCGTCCTGCCGCTGATTTCCACAATCTGGTTCATCGGTGTGATGCTGGGGCGGCTGAGGTTTCGATGAACAACCGCATTCAGGAGCTGCGCCAGCAGAAAAACTGGTCACAGGCTGAACTTGCCAGCCACCTGAAGGTGTCGCGGCAGACCATCAATGCGCTGGAACGCGGCCGGTATGACCCGAGCCTGCCGCTCAGCTTCAGCATTGCGCGGCTGTTCGGGCTGACCATCGAGGAGATCTTCCAGCCGGATCAGGACTGATCCCCGAGGCGGCAGGCCATCAGTGCCCTGTCGGGAAACCCCGGTGCCGCTCGCGGCATGGGGGCAGGTTTGATCAGGCGGCGTTCTGACAGACTGCGTTCGGACTGGCGGCGTTCGGACTGGTGACGTTCGGACTGGCGGCTACTGGCGCAAAAAGGGGCATATTGCGGGGGCTTCGGCGCTGCGGGCCATGATCGGCCGACGCTGCATTATACGCCGCAGCATTGTACATAGGCGGGCGGATGCCGCTAAGATGGCAGTTCGACGATAAAGAGGTCAAAGCCGCCCCATGCCAGTCGCCATTCTGATCCCGCTCTATCTCGCTCTTGCAGCCCTGCCGTTGACGCTTGCCTGGGTTCAGGACGTTCCGCGGCGGCCCTTTTTCGATGAGCTGGCCAGCAGTCTGGGGCTGGTCTCTCTGGCCATGATCCTTGCGGAGTTCTTTTTGCTGGGACGGTTTCGCAGCATCACGCAACGCGCGGGCTCCGATGTCATCATGCGGGCCCATCAGCAGCTTGCCCGTGTGGCGCTTGTCTTCGCCGTGATGCATCCGTTTCTCTATGTGTCGCCCATGACGCAGCCGCCGGTCTGGGATGTCACCAGCACGACGGCGGTGAACTACAGCTGGGAGGGGTTCTGGCCCGGCATCGCCGCCTGGCTGCTGCTGGCGGGACTGGTGGCCATGGCCATCGCACGCGATAGCAGCGGCGTGCCCTATGCGGTCTGGCGCATGCTGCACGGGCTGGTTGCGGCCCTCGTCGCGGGGTTCGGGGTGCTGCATGTGCTGCGGGCGGGGCGCTACAGCGCCGATCCGCTGCTGGGCTGGGTCTGGATCCTGCTGTTCGCCTGCGCCATGGGGGCACTGCTCTACGTCTATCTCGTGGCGCCGCTGCTGCGATGGCGCAGGCCCTGGCGCGTGACCTCGGTTCGCCCGGCGGCAGAGCGGACCTGGACGGTGACGCTGCGCCCGGAATTTGACGGCGGGCTCGACTACAAGGCGGGGCAGTTTGCCTGGCTCAATATCGGCCATGGGGTGTTCAGCCTGAACGAAAACCCCTTCTCGATCAGCTCCGCCCCGTCTGCGGGACCCGAGGTGGAGTTCACCATCAAGGAGCTGGGGGATTTCACCCGCAGCATCGGGCAGATCAAGGCGGGCACCCGGGCCTGGCTTGAGGCGCCGCATGGCCACCTGACCCTTGCCGGGCACGCGGATGCGCCGGGGATTGCGCTGATTGCGGGCGGGGTGGGGATCGCGCCGCTGCTGGGTATTCTGCGCGAACGTGCCGCCACACAGGACCCGCGTCCCACCGTGCTGCTCTATGGCAACCGGCGCGAGGCACAGATCGTCCGGCCGGGAGAGCTGCGCGATCTCGCCGCGCAGCATGGCACCGAGGTGGTGCATGTGCTCTCGGAACCGGAGGAGACCTGGACCGGTGCCACCGGGCTGATCGATGCGGCGCTCCTGCGGCAGCAATTTGGCACGCCGGAGCGCCGGGACTGGGTCTATGTTCTCTGCGGCCCGCCGGCGATGCTCAGGGCGGTCCGGGCAGAGCTCTTGGCGCTTGGCATTCCGTCCGCGCGCATTCTGTCCGAGCTGTTTGTCTATGATTGACCCGCCCGCCCTGATCCTCAGTTCTCCGTCTCTTGCGGGGCCGGGCGCATTTCCCGAGGCGCCGAAAGTCCAGCCGAAAGTTCAGCCGAAAGCCCGGTGGGAATGACCTCATAGCCCGGCTCTTCCGGCTCGTCATCGACCATTTCAGCGGGGAAACCGGGGGCGGTGACCGACAGTCCGGTTGCCTCTTCCAGCCGGCGGATGATGTTGGGCGACAGCTCCCGCTCGCCGAAGCGGGCGATCCCGTCGGTGAAGATCTCGACCATCAGCGGGCTGATGTCCAGCGGCACGCCATGGGCATCGGCGATGGTCTGGAACAGGCCGATGTCTTTCTTCACCAGATCCATGGTGAAGGAAATGTCGCGCGATCCGTTCAGGATCACCTGGCTCTCGGTCTCATGCACAAAGGAGGTGCCGGAGGAGATTTTTATCGCCTCATAGGTGGTGTTCATATCCATCCCCGCCGCCTTCATGGTCACCAGCGCCTCGCAGCAGGTCAGCAGGTTCGCCGTGGCCAGGTAGTTGGTCATCACCTTCAGGATCGAGGCGCTGCCGATGTCACCAGTGTGCAGCACCCGGCGGCCCAGGGTGGTCAGCGTCGGCAGCATCCGTTCAAACGTGTCCCGGTCGCAGCCTGCAAAGATCGAGATATTGCCGGTGTCGGCCCGGTGGCACCCGCCGGAAACCGGGCATTCCATTGCCGCCCCGCCCCGCTCCGCCACGAGGGCCGCGAGCCGCTTGACCTCGGCTGCATCGGTGGTCGACATCTCCATCCAGATCTTGGAGCTGTCGACGCCCGGCAGCATCTCCTCGACGACAGCGGCGCAGGCAGCAGGCGACGGCAGGCAGGTGATGACCGCATCACAGTCCCGCATCAACGCCAAAGGGCCGGGTGTGGCACGGGCTCCGCGCGCAACGAACGCCGCCACAAGATCAGGGTTCAGATCATGCACCGTGAGGTCAAACCCATTGCGCAGCAAGCTGCCCGCCAGCTTGCCCCCCACATTGCCGAGGCCAATGAAACCGATCTTCATATCGCGCATTCCTTTTGCCAAATGCTGTTCTTCCATATGCTGTTCTTCCATCTGCTGCTTTCCCTGTGCGTCTTTCCAGCCCCGTCGTTCCAGCTCTGTCTTTCCAGCTCTGTCTTTGCCTGCGCTGGGCTGTCCCGACACAGTGGCCTGCGGTTTTGCCCCGGTAAAGCGGCCGCTCTTGGCTCAATGGGCCAATCGTGATGAAATGCCGCCCTGCGCCTCATGTCCGCCTGCGTTATGCCCCGCAAAACCGGACGCAGCCTCTGCGCAGCCTGGACGCAGCCTGGGCGCGGACTGGGCGCGGAGCACTGTTCCCGTCTTTGGCGTCTGGTGCTAATGTCGCCGTTGTCATCAGCGGGAGGTCCGACCATTCCAAATCCAGACTTCCAGAAATCGATCAAGCTGCACCACCTGCGCGTCATTGCCGCCCTGTCCGATCTGAAGCTGGTGGCGCGGGTTTCTGAGGCGCTCAACGTCACCCAGCCGGCCGTGTCCAAGCAGATCGCGGACCTGGAACGGCTGGTCGGCGCGCCCATTGTCGAACGCGACCGCAACCGGCTGTTTCTGACCCCGATCGGCCAGCGGCTGGCAGAGCATGCGAAACAGGCGCTCAACCAACTGGACCGCGCCGCCTTTGATATCGAGGCGATGGCGAGCGGGGTTTCGGGGTCGGTCTCGGTCGGGGTTGTCAGCTCGGTTGCGCCCACCCTGTTGCCCGGGGCCATCGCGCTGTTCAAAAGCAGCACCCCGCAGGCCAGCATTTCCATCAAGGAGGGGCATTTCGTCGAACTTCTGCCCGAGCTGGAGACGGGGGCGCTTGATCTGCTGATCGCCCGGATCTGGCAGCCCCGGGAATTGCCGGGGATCGAGCAGCTGAGTCTCTTTGCCGAGCCGGTTGTGGTGGTGGCGGGACGCAATCACCGGCTGGCAAAACGGTCTCACCTCGACTGGAGCGACGTGATCGGGTTTCCGTGGATCCTGCCGCAGGCCAATTCGGTCGCGCGGCGCGCAATCGATGCGCTCTTTGCCGAGAACGGGCTGACGCCGCCGGCCAATACCATTGCCTCCCTGTCGCTGACGTTGAATCTGGCCCTGCTGGAGGCGCTGCCGGCGCTGGGCCTGCTGCCACAACGGCTGGCCCGGGCCCATGCTGCGCGCGGCGACATCGTTTCGCTGCCGCTCAACACCCGCGGCCTCTTGTCCGAGGCCCGCTGCTTCTGGCGCAGCGATCAGGTTGCCACGAACCCGACTTTGTCCTTCTTTCTGAAATGCCTGCAAAAAGCGACGGATGACCTCAAAACCATTCCCGAGGGTTAATGTTGTGAGGCGAAAATTCAATATTATTCCCATTCACCGCCCATTATCATAACTGAACTCGTTATCTTGGGAGGGGTGCGATGACAGGTTCGGAGGCAATTTCGCAGACCGTTTCGCAGCAAATTCCGCAGACGGTTTCACAGAAAATTTCACAGACAAGTGCTTCACAGACTAGTGCGCAGACAAGTTCACGGGCGGTCGGCCTGGCGGGGACGCGCGCATGAGGGGGGCCGAGATGATGTCCCTGTCCGCTCATGACGTGCTGCAGCGGTTCGCGGACCATCGGCTGACCCCCAGCGACTATCTGGCGGCCTGTCTGGAGCGGATCTCGCAGGTCAACCCCAGGATCAACGCGCTGACGGCCATCGATGGCGAGGGTGCGGTCGCAGAGGCGGTTCAGGCAACGGTCAGATGGCGGGCCGGAACCCCCAAAGGGCCGCTGGACGGTTTGCCGGTGGGGGTGAAGGATCTTCAGAACACCAAAGGGTTGCTGACCACCCACGGCAGCCCACGGATGCGCGCCAATTGCCCGCAGGACGACCAGCCCATGGTCGCGCGGCTGCGGGCGGCGGGGGCGATCATCCTGGCCAAGACCAATGTCCCCGAATGCGGCGCCGGCGGCAACAGCCGCAACCCGGTCTGGGGCGCGACGGGCAACCCGTTTGACGCCAATCTGATAGCCGGCGGCTCGTCGGGGGGATCGGCGGCCGCGCTGGCGGCGGATCTGCTGCCGCTGTGCACCGGATCCGACACCGGCGGCTCCCTGAGGTTGCCTGCGGCGCTCTGCGGTATCGTCGGCTATCGCCCCTCTGTCGATGTCATTGCCCATCCGACCCGACCGCTGGGCTGGTCCGGCATTTCGGTGCTTGGCCCGATGGCGCGCAGCATGGACGATCTGCTTTTGATGCTGCGGGTCTGCGCGGGGTATGATCCGGACGATCCGCTGTCCGCGCCGGGCGCGCCGGACCGGTTTGCCAGCCTTCCCGCCGTCAGCCTCGGGGCGCTGCGGGTCGGCTACAGTGAGGATTTCGGCGGCGCGCCGGTGGACCCGGCCATTCGGGCAACCTTCCGCGCCCGTATCGACAAGATCGCGCCCCATGTGCAGCACTGCTCGGCGGTTGATCTGGCGCTCGGAGAGATGGACCGGTGTTTTGACATTCTGCGCGCCGAGAGTTTCCTGTCGGCCTTCGGCGAGGTCGTCCGATCCGATCCCGATGCCTTCGGGCCCGATATCGCGACCAATGTCGCCCTGGGCGAGAGCATGACTTTGGCCGACCGGGCCTGGGCCCATGCCGAACAGACCCGTATCCTGCGGCGGTTCAATGCGGTGATGCAGGGGTTCGACGTGATCCTGCTTCCTACCGCGCCGGTCTCTCCCTTCCCCTGGACCCAGGGCCATGCCACCGAGATAGAATCGCAGAGCATGGATATCTACTACCGCTGGCTGGCGCTGACCTATCGCGGGTCGCTTTCGGGTGGCCCGTCGATCACGCTGCCCTGCGGGCGCGATCCCCATGGCCTGCCCTTTGGCCTGCAGATGCTGGGGCCGGTCAGGGGGGACGAGGGGATGCTGGCTGCGGCCACAGCGGTCGAGCGCTTCTTTGCGGCGGATCCCGACACGGCGAGACCCCGCCCCGATCTGGCGGCTCTGGCTCCGCCGGATATTGACCTGCGGTCCATCGTAACCCATCCGCCCATTCTGAACAGCGTCGGCCGGTCCGAGCCGACCGCCATGCGAACAGCAGTGTAGCAGCCCCATGTATCTGATCCCGATCATCTTTATCATTCTGCTGATCAGCGGAACCGCCTTTGCCTATCTCATGGGCGCCGTCTCTGTGCTGACCTTCGTGCTCCTCGACAAGAGCCAGTACCTGTCGATCCTGCCGCAGCGCATCTTTGCCCAGCTCGACGTCTTTGCCTTCATGGCGATGCCGCTTTTCATCCTGACGGCCGAGATCATGAGCCGAGCGGGCGTCACCCGGAGCCTGATCGACTTTGCCATGTCTGTCGTCGGCCGGTTTCGCGGCGGTCTGGGGCATGTCAACATCCTGACCAGCGTGTTCTTTGCGGGCATCTCCGGCTCTGCCATCGCCGACAGCGCCGCCCTGTCGCGCACCTTTGTGCCGGAGATGAAGGCGCGCGGCTATGATCCCTACTATGCAGGCGCCATCACGGCGGCCTCGTCGATGATCGGGCCGATCATTCCGCCCTCGATCATCATGATCATCTACGGAGGCCTGACCGGGGCATCGGTTGCGGCGCTGTTCATTGCGGGCATCGTGCCGGGATTGCTGCTTGCGGCGGCCCTGATGGCGCTGAATGCCGGGATTGCCACCGTCAAGGGCCACCCCGGCGGCACATCCGACGACCTGCCGCGGTTCCTGCCCAGCCTCCTGAACGCCGCCCCGGCGCTCTGCCTGCCCGTGGTGATCCTCGGGGCGCTGGTCTTCGGCCTGGCGACACCGACCGAAGGCTCCGCCATCGCGGTTCTGGTGGCGCTGGTGGCGGGGCAATACTACAAGGGGCTGACCCTGCGCATGATCTTTGACGCCGTCGAGGCCACCGCCAAGATGACCGGCACGATCTTCATCATCCTCGCCGCGATTTCTGTGCTGGGCTATCTGGCCGGCCAGCTTGGGTGGTCCGCTGCGCTGGCGGATTGGGTCGGCTCCTTCGGGCTGACCGGCACCAAATACCTGTTCTTCCTGGTCGCGATCTTCCTGATTGCGGGCATGTTCATGGACACTCCGGTGGCGCTGACCCTGCTGATCCCGCTGTTCGCGCCGCAGGCGCTGGAACAGGGCATCAGCCCGATCCAGCTTGGCATCGTGCTGTGCTTCAACCTGTGTGTCGGTCTGATCACACCGCCCCTGGGCAAATGTCTCGTGGTTGTCTCGGCGCTGACCGACCTCAACTACTGGCGGCTGGCCTATGCCGCGCTGCCCTTCATTGCCGTTCAGGTGCTGCTGCTGATGGCGCTGGTCTATTGGCCTGCGCTCTCGCTCACATTGCCGCGTCTGCTCGGTTTTGCAGTCAATTGAATTTCAAAGGAGGAGGAAAACATGAAACTCAAAGCACTCTCGCTGGCCGCAGTGCTGGCACTGTCATCCGCCGTCAACGCAGAGGTCAAGATCGCCCTGGACAGCGCGCCGGATCTGGACACCAGCGGGTCATACAACTGGGCGCATGCCTTCGGCGCGGCGCTGAGCGACGCGGGGATGGAGGTTCGCGAAATGCCGCGCGGATCCGTGGGCAACGAGTCCGAGAAGTTCGACCAGCTCTCGACCGGGCTTTTGGAGGTGTCGCTCTCCGACGTGCGCGCCATCGCGCAGGTTGATCCGTTCATCTATGGCGTGCGCCTGCCCTACATCTTTGATGATGTCGACCACATGGACCGGGTCCTGGAAGCAGGCAAGATCTTTGACCGCGTCAATGAAAAGCTGGCTGGTCAGGATGTCGTGGTGCTGGCCCTCGCGCCGCTCGGCCCGCTGTCGGGGATCATCACCACCGACACGGCCGTACGCGCTCCGGCCGATATGTCGGAGCTGCGGATGCGGGCACTCGACGATGCGCAGATTGCCATGTATCAGGCCTGGGGCTCCAGCGGCACCATCGTGCCCTGGGGCGAAGTCCCTGCGGGCCTGCAGACCGGCGTGATCGACGGCTACCTGAACTCGCCCTTCATTCCGGTGATGTTCGGCCAGACCGACTTCGTCAAGAATTTCGCCGATGCGGGCGTCATCATCCCGCTGCGCGCCGTGCTGGTGTCCAAGGATTGGTATGAGAGCCTGTCAGAGGCCGACAGGGCCACCGTTGACAGCGCCGTCGAGACCGCCGATGCCGCCGCGCGGGCCTGGCTGGCGGAGGCCACCGTGCGCGGCCTGACCGCGCTCGAAGAGAAAGGCGTGACCGTTCAGCGTCTGACCGCAGAAGAACGGGCGGTGTTCCGCGAGGCCTCCAAACCGGTGTATGACTCCGGCCTGATGCCCGCCGAGGATGTGAAGATCTGGACCGATATCTCCAACGCCAACCGCTGACCCGCAATCGCCGGGCCTCTGACCAGGCCCGGCTCCTTCGGCAGGACCCGACCTATGCGCAAAACCATCATCGCAGCCAGCAACCGTGTTCACCATGCCGCGCGCGGGGCCGCCGTCTTGGCGATCTGCCTCATGTTCCTGACCGTCGTGCTGCAGATCATCGCGCGCTACGTGTTTTCCGCCCCCCCCGTCTGGACCGAGGACGTGGCCCGCTACGCCATGGTCTGGACCGGGCTGCTGGGGGCCACCCTGTCGTTCAAGACACGCGCCGACGCGGTTTTGATGCAAAGCGTCGCGCCGGACCGGCCGCATCCGCTGGCCTATCTGGCCAACGCGGTTCACAGCGCGGCGGTTCTGACCTTTGTCCTGCCGGTGGTCTATTTCTGTTTCATCGGCCTGCGGGGCGGCTTTGCCAAGGGCTATCTGGCGCGGCAGTCAGGTCTGACTGCGGACACGCTCGGCATTCCGATGGTGTGGATCTCGGTGTCGGTTCCAGTCGCCATGATCATCATCCTGCTGCATCTGGCGGCCAGATGGGCGGGGGACGATCAGGCCGGCACCACCGCGCCGCAATTGGACTGATCTCGGGACGACAGGACTGGAGGAACGGTCTGGACGATAGGACTGGGCGACAGGACTGGGCGACAGGATTGGACGATAGGACCGAAGGACAGGACCGGAAGGCAGGACTAGAAGACGGGACCGGCAGAGTGGACTGGCAGACGGGACTGGGCGATCTGTTGCTCTCTGCGCCCGCTCCATCCGTCACTGCCCGCAGCCACCGTTCCATCCGTCACCGCCCGCAACCGTCACTGGTGCCTATCACCGGTGGTCCTCGCTGGCGGTCAACGCCGCGCCGGGCCCCTCCTCCCGGCGCGGCGTCATTGGCCGCGCCTGCCCGCTCAGCTGCTGGCCATGCCCGTGATCATTGCGGCCAGCGCGGCCAGGTGGACCAGCATGAGCGCCTTGTCATTCCACAACGCGCCGACGGCAAACCAGCCGACAACCCCGACCAGAAACAGATACAGGTTCAGCGGCGTCCAGCCGAATCCCGTCGCGGTGTAGCCCATGATCTGAACCGCTGACGCGCCCCATTTGACAACAAACACAAGGCGTTCGCGCGGGCTGGTGATGGCGATTGCATCAGACGGCACGGGTGAGCCCCCCGTCAATGCGCAGGTTCTGGCCGGTCATGTAGCCGCCGCCTTCGGAGGCCAGCCACGACACCAGCGAAGATACCTCCGCTGCGGTTCCGTACCGGCCCATGGGGATCCGGGCTTTGCGGTCCTCGGTCTCGGGCAGGCTGTCGATAAAGCCCGGAAGGATATTGTTCATGCGAATATTGTCGGCGGCATATTTGTCCGAATAGAGCTTGGTGAACGCGGCCAGCCCGGCGCGGAACACGCCCGAGGTCGGGAACAGCGGATCGGGTTCGAAGGCGGCAAAGGTCGAGATATTGACGATCGTCCCGCCGCCCTGCGCCTGCAGCACCGGGGTCACGAGCCGGGTCGGGCGGATGACATTCATCAGGTAGACCTCCATCCCCTGATGCCAGTCGTCGTCGCTGATTTCCAGCACCGGGCCCTTGGGGCCGTGACCGGCGGAATTGACCAACACGTCGACCCGCCCCCAGCGCTCCGTCGCACCGGTCACCAAGGCGGTCAGGTCGTCGCCATCGAGATTGGAGCCGGTGACGCCAAAGCCGCCAAGCGCCTCGCCCAGCGCCTTCCCCTTGCCGGAGGAGGACAGGATGCCGACCTTGAAGCCATCTTCGGCCAGTCTGCGCGCCGCATCCGCGCCCATGCCGCTGCCGCCGGCCGTAATCAGTGCCACTTTTTCTGCTGCCATCTCATCGCTCCTTCGATCAACACACAACAGATAGCGGCGTAGTCGATTTGGTTCGATTGAGAATTGATGCCGCGTGACAATAGAAATACTATTGCCAGATGAGCGACCTCCCCCCCTCAACAGCCTGCGTGCGTTTGATGCCGCCGGGCGCCGCCTGAGTTTCCGCGCCGCAGCCGACGAGCTGGGCGTCACCCAGGGCGCGGTGGCGCAGCATGTGCGCCAGCTCGAATCCCATCTCGGCATCCCCCTGTTCGAGCGGATCCCCAAGGGCCTCGCGTTCACATCTGCGGGCCGAGGCTACCACCTCCGGATTGCCGGGATTTTTGCGGATCTTCGCGCCGCGACTGCGGAATTAAAGCCGGAACCGGACAAGGTCCTGATCAGCGTCACCCCGACATTCGCCGCCAAATGGCTGATCCCAAACCTGCCGGGCTTTGCCGAGGCCTGTCCCGGCATCGATCTGCGGATCATGGCCACGGAGAAAGTCTCCAGCTTTCACAGTGACGGGATCGACCTTGCCGTGCGTCAGGGGTCGCCGCCGTTCGGGGCCGCCTTGTCCGCAACGCTGCTGTTCCGGCAGGAGGTCATCGCGGTTGCGGCGCCGAACCTTGTCGGCCCGGATCGTGACCTGAGCGATGCCGGAGTGTTTGGCGATCTGGCAAAGATCCATGACACCCATGACCTTTGGCCAGGGTATCTGGCCCAGTTGGGCGTGGAGGCCAGATCACTGCGCGGGCTTCGCCTCAGCCAGACGTCGCTTGCGGTGGATGCCGCCATCGCCGGTCAGGGCGTGGCACTGGTCAGCCGATTTCTGGTGTCTCATGACCTTGCGGCGGGTCGGCTGGTCCAGATCGGCGCGCCCTGGGAGGCGGGCGGCAACGACTTCTACCTGCTGTCAAAACGCGCGGGCGGCAACAAGGCGTCGGTCGCTGCCGTCTTGGAATGGCTCAAGTCCCGGTCCGGCGACAACTCCTGACGGGTCCCGGCGCGGGACATGCGGGAACAGACTGGCGCCGCAGGCGCAAGCGCGACTGCCAAGGCCGAGCAGCGACGGCGCGTCAGTCTCCGTGCTGGCAAGCACCTCAGTTCGCGCTGGCAAGCGCCTCAGTCCGTGGCGGCAAGCGCCGCCCTGACCGCCTGCAGCAAATCCTCCCGCTTGACCGGTTTCATCAAGCGCGCGTCCTGCGATCGTCCGGGGGCATCCGCATCGGAGGCCTCGCTGAGATTGCCGGACATGAAGATGATCGGCAGCTCGGGACGCAGCGCGCGAATGGCATCCGCCAGTGAGGGGCCCTGCAGGGTGCCTGGCATGACGATATCCGTCAGCAGCAGATCAATATTCGGCTCAGCGTGGTAGGTTTTCAGGGCGTCGTCTCCCGACAGGGCTTTGACCACGCGGAACCCGGACTTCTCCAGCGTCATCTGCAGCGCATTCAGAACGTCGGCATTGTCCTCGACGACCAAAATAGTGGCGGGACCCTTCTTGACCGGGTCCGCCGCCGGCTCGGCCGCGGCAGGGTCCGCCGCCTGATCCTCCATTGCCGCCGGGAAATACAGATGGAAGGTGGTTCCCTTGCCCTCCTCGGACACGGCGCGAATTGTGCCGCCGGATTGACGCATGAAGCCATCCAGCATCGACAGCCCCAATCCGGACCCCGATCCGACCGGTTTGGTGGTGAAGAAGGGTTCAAAAATCCGTTTCAGGTTCTTTTGCGAAATGCCTTCGCCAGTGTCAGACACCGACAGGCGCACATATTGTCCCGGCTCAAGATCATCATCCCCTGGGTCTGCACGATCGGGACTGACGGTGACCTGCGAGGTTTCGATCGTCAGCGTCCCGCCCTCGGGCATCGCATCGCGGGCATTCAGGATCAGGTTGAGCAATCCGCTTTCCGCCGAGCTGGGGTCGGCCTTGATCGCCGAGAGCCTGTCGCCGAGCTTGATCTTCACGGCAATCGTGGACGGCAGGGTGCGGCTGGTCCATTTTTCCAGGTCCCCGACAACCTGGTTGATATCGACAATGCGCGGCTGCAGCGGTGCCTTGCGCGCGAAGCTCAGCATATTGCGGGTGAGGTCGGCGCCGCGCAGGGTTGATTGAATACTGTTCTGGATCAGCGCTTTCTTTTCCGGGTCCGCGATCTCATCGTTCAGCAGTTCCAGATTGCCCAGGGTCACGGCCAGCAGATTGTTGAAATCATGGGCGATCCCGCCCGTCAGCTTGCCAATCGCATCCATTTTCTGGCTTTGATAGAGCTGATCCTGCAGGCGCCGGGAGTCCGTGACATCCTGGCCGACCACCTCATACAGGTGACTGTCAGAGCCGGAGGAGGCGAGCGGTGTGAAGATTTTGCGAAGCGATCTGACCTCACCGTTCGGCAGCACATGACGCAGCTCGCTGATGGCAGCCTCGCCATTCTGGACCTTCTGTCTGATCTCCAGCGCTTTTTCACGGTCCTCTTCGTGAATCAGTTGCTCAATGAGCCTGCTGGTCTCAAGCCTGTCAAAATCCTTGACCGACAGCCCGTGCATTGCAGCGTAGACCTCGTCACATTCCACGACCCGCCCGGTTTTACTGTCCGAAATGGCATATCCCAGCCCGGCAAGTTCCGCCGAATGCACGATGCGCGACTGGGATTTTGTCAGTTGGTTTTCTTTGTCCTCCAGGTCGCGAAGGATTTGGCTGCTTGACAACAAAAGCGTCCGCCATGTGAAAACCCGCGTTTCCAGATAGGAGGAAAAGCGTTTCGGGAAGGCCACGGTAAATGCGACAACGGCCAACCCGTAGGCGGCGGCGGTCAGAATTTTTCCCGGCAAACTTCCGACAATGATGGTGATGATTTCCGGCGCGGTGCCGAAGGCGATCATGGGAAACAAAACCCCGTCCGCGCATAATATTGCAATAAACGTCAGCAGATACGCGATCTGCATTGCGACCTTCGAATGGATGAAGCGTTTGAATGCTTCAAAAAGAAACAACATTACGCCAAGTTCGAGAATAATCAGAACACCGCCGAGAATGATAAACGGTATCGATGTCGCAAAGAGCGCGGGTGGGGTCCCATGCGGGTTCACAACCCCCTGAAAATTGAGGGTTCCGGTGATAATTGCAGATAACAGTATATTAAATACGTCAACGCCGACGACCAATTGCACAAGCCGACGCAGGATAAAAACGTCGCGTTCCGCCAGAACAAATAGGATCGACGTCATCATGAAGGCGCCATAGGCAAGGTTGCCCCCGCTCACGACGATCCCCTCGGAAAGCGGCAGGGAATATGCATTGCCAAGGAAACCGCCAACAATAAGGATAATCGACAGATAGGCGTAAAAGTAGATCGCGCGATATGGCCGCAGCATTAAAGTAAGGCCCATCGCGAAGACCGAGAACAACAGGACGTGAGCGAGAAAAAGGATGATCATGAAAACAATCCGTTGGCTGGCGGAGCAACTCGCGTGCATTTCATATGCGGTTTTGCCCCCTGAATGATTTAACAGTCTTCGCAAATGACATTTGTTGCAAGGATTAGATCAGCGTGGCCCGTCCCGACGGCGCTGTTCCATGCAATCGGGGCAAAGCCCCGGGAAAGCGCTGAGACGGGGCTTCTGGATTTCTCTTTTTGTTCGGGGGGGACCTGGCAACCCAAGGGGATCCTGGCAACCCAAGGAAGAATCCAGCACATGCGGGATCCCCCTTGAGCTGCAGGGACTAAACAGAAGCCAATCAGGGTCTCACGTGCGGGGCCGCCAGTGCCCCTGCGACGCGGATCTCAGAGCAGATCGACGAAACTCGATCCGCGCTTGAACGGACCGCTGGCTGTATTGGGCGCCAGTTCACTGTTGCAGACCGGTTTCCCGTCGGGCGTGCGGCGCAGGTCGAGATAGCCCTCGACGCCGTCATCGATGATCCAGTGCTCGCAACCCTGCGGATCCACCCAGATCCCGGCGGTCATATTCGACAGGTCGCCATTGCCGCCATCAAAGACGTTCTTGTCGCGGGTCTTGTCGTTGATATCGCCGCAGGCCGAGAGGGACAGCGCGAGGACAAGCGCGGCACTTGCTTTGAAAAATGTCATGGGGAAGCTCTCCTTAGCGCACGCAGTAGATTTCGACGCGCCGGTTCTGCGCCATATTGGCGGCGCTTGTATTCGGCACGCGCGGGCTGCGTTCGCCATAGGCGCGCACATCTTCGATCCGGGCGCCAACCGAGCGGGCCACCTGCGCCACCGTATTGGCACGGCGCTGCGACAGCCCCATGTTGTACTCATCCGAGGCCCGGCTGTCCGTGTGACCGGCGACGACAAAATAGCGGTTGTTGGGAATCGCTTCGCGGAACCAGTCCTGCAGCCGTTTACGGCCGGCAGCGGTGACCTGATGTTGGTCGGTGGCAAAGAACTGATCCGTGGACATCAGACCGCAGAGCAGCCCCGGCCGGCAGACCGGTTTGCCATCCGGGGTCACATGCGGTGACATGTAGCCTTCGGCCCCGTCATCCATAACCCAATGTTCGCAGCCATCCGGGTCGACCCAGATGGTGGGCACATAGCGCTCGCCGACCGGGGCGCTCTCGTCTTGCGCCGCGACCGGCATGGTCAGCGCGATTGAGACGGCAGCGGCCGCAGTCATCAATGTCGCGCAGGCTTTGCTCATCATATGATCAAACACAACAGGCATCCTCTATTTTGTCCCTTCAGGGGTACGCAGCCCCTGCGCGCCCCCGGGCCCTGCTCACTTTACAAATGCACACTAACTTTTTCTGAATTTGGCGCCAATCTCAACACAACAGTCCTGTCCCGGCCTGCGAGACGAAACAATTCCAACCACAAGACGCGACCATTTCCAAAGTCAAACCAGTCATCAGGAGCTGAAGCAGCTGACCTCGGTCTTTCAGATCCGGACGGCTCTCTATTGGTATCGCGACTCAACCGGCATGTCGTCACCGGCACGGGCCAGGCCCGATGATACCGGACAAAGCGGCGCGAATGCGCAACACCTCTCCTCCGCCCGCGCCCGGTCCGAGTTACCCGATCAACTCACCCGCCAACGAATTGGTACCCGAAGAGACGATGCGCACCCGCCGCAACTCCCCCGGCTGCGCATCGCAATCCGCCACATGGACCGCATGCAGATAGTCGGATTTCCCGACCATCTGCCCCGGCAGGCGGCCCGCTTTTTCGAACAGAACCCCGACCTCGCGGCCAACCATACTGTCCTGCACCTGGCGCTGCTGGCGTGTCAGCAGAGCCTGCAGCCGCCGCAGCCGGTCATCCGCCTCGGCCGGGTCGACCTGTGCCCGCTCTGCCGCAGGCGTGCCCGGGCGGGTGGAGTATTTGAAGGAATAGGCCGTGCCGTAGGTGACCTCCTCCACCAGATCCAGCGTCGCCTGGAAATCCTCTTCGGTCTCTTCCGGGAAACCGACGATAAAATCCCCGGAGATGAGGATATCGGGCCGCGCGGCCCGGATACGTTCGATCAGGCGCAGGTAGCTGTCGGCCGTGTGGCTCCGGTTCATCCGTTTGAGGATCTTGTCCGATCCCGCCTGCACCGGCAGATGCAGGTAGGGCATCAGCTTCTTGCAGGTGGCATGGGCTTCGATCAGGTCGTCCATCATGTCGTTCGGATGCGAGGTCGTGAAGCGGATGCGCTCCAGCCCCTCAACCTTGTCGAGCTCCCAGATCAACTGGGCCAGCGTCATGTCGCCATCCGGCCCCGCACCGTGATAGGCGTTGACGTTCTGCCCCAAAAGGGTGATTTCACGCACCCCCCGCTCGACCAGATCCTCGGCCTCGCGCAGGACGCGATCCACCGGGCGCGAGACCTCGGCCCCGCGGGTATAGGGCACGACACAAAACGCACAGAATTTGTCGCAGCCCTCCTGCACGGTCAAAAACGCGGTCGGCCCCCGCTTTGCCTTGGGACGACGCGCCAGTTTCTCGAACTTGTCCTCTTCGGGGAAATCCGTATCCAGCACCTTTGCCCCGGCGCCTGCCTTGGCTTCCATTTCCGGCAGGCGGTGATAGCTTTGCGGGCCGACGACCAGATCGACCAACGGCTGGCGGCGCATGATCTCTTCGCCCTCGGCCTGCGCCACGCAACCCGCGACGCCGATCTTCAGATCCGGTTTCTGCGCTTTCAATCCCTTGAACCGGCCCAGTTCGGAATAGACCTTCTCGGCCGCCTTTTCCCGGATATGACAGGTGTTCAGCAAGATCATGTCCGCGTCGTCAGGCGATTGCGTCTCCACATAGCCCTGACCGCCGAGGGACTCTGCCATGCGTTCGCTGTCATAGACATTCATCTGACAGCCATAGGTCTTGATATAGAGCTTCTTGGGCGCGGACATGCGGGTCTACCTTCTCGAAACGGGTGCAGTGCAGACAAAACAGCGGCTGCGCATAGCGCGATTTGCTGCGGCTTGCAATGCAGGCCCGATTACCCGATTTTGGGGGCAAAGACCAGTCGGGGGGCCACACTCCCTGCAGAGGAACAAAGGACAGGCCCCATATGGTGTATGAATCGCTGGAGACTTTCCTGCGAACGGGCAGGACCGCAGAGGCCAAAGGCCCGATTGCATTGATTTTCGTGGAAGACGAAGTCGAGGTCGGCACCACCCTGCGTCATCACCTGAACTGTGGCTTCAAGTCGGTCTGGGTCTTCATCCCGGATGAAATGAGCCTTCCCGCCGATGTCGCCCCGAACGTGCATCGCATAGCCTTTGATTGCGGTGATGCCGATGCGGTGATTGACGCCGTCAACCGGATCAACGGCGCCGTCGCCCCCGGATGCTGGCTCTACTATTGCTACAACGCGGAATACCTCTTCTATCCGTTTTGCGAGACCCGGAGCATCAACGAGATGCTGACCTTTCACGCCGAAGAACGGCGCGATGCCATGCTCACCTATGTGATTGACCTCTATGCCGGAGATCTGGACACGCACCCCAATGCCGTCTCGATAGAGACAGCCCACCTCGACAAATCCGGCTATTACGCCCTCGCGCGCAATGATCCCGCCACCGGCAACCCAAGGGACCGGCAGCTCGATTTCTTTGGCGGCCTTCGCTGGCGACACGAAGAACACATCCCGCCGGCCAGCCGTAAAATCGACCGCATCGCCTTGTTCCGTGCCGCTAAAGACCTTGTGCTTCGACCCGATCACACCTTTGACGATCAGGAATACAACACCTACGCCTGTCCCTGGCACCACAATCTGACTGCCACGATTTGCTCCTTTCGGGCTGCCAAGGCGCTGAAACGAAATCCGGGATCAAGCTTTGATATTCACAGCTTCAAATGGCACAATTCAGCAGTGTTTGAATGGCATTCACGCCAACTCCTGGATCTGGGCCTGATGGAGCCAGGTCAGTGGTTCTAACGCTCCACATCCGTGGAGCGTGGCCTCCGGCAGAGGTATTTTTGAAAAGATGAAATACGGCGGTTCTCCATCCTTCATCTTTTTGAAAATACCTCGGGGGTGAGCATCCATCGGATGCGAGGGGGCAGAGCCCCCTGCCCCGCTCATCCCTGCCTCAGTCACACAGCAGCAGGTCTCGGCCGATCCTAGCACCCGGAAGAAGAGTGCACGAAGAATTCTCTGCTGCACGCTTCGGAACTCAAACCCTGCACCGGAGGCCAGAATTACTTTTTACGAAGACGGATCACCACGTCGACAGAGGCGATCTCCATGCCCTCGGGAGGCTGCGGCAGCGACTGTATCACCAATTCCTCGGACGGGGCATCCGAGACACGCGACTCCCCTTCCCAGTAAAAATGCGGGTGGTCGTGCACATTGGTGTCAAAGTAGCTTTTGGAGCCGTCAACGGTGATCTCCTGCAACACACCTGCATCGCAAAACGCACGCAGAGTATTGTAGACCGTTGCCAGAGATACGGCCGCTCCGTCCTCTTTGGCCGCGTCAAACAGGCTCTCGGCGGTAACATGCCGGTGTTTGCCATCCCCGACCAGCAGCGACGCCAAAGTCACGCGCTGACGGGTCGGGCGAAGCCCGGCATTCATCAGCCAATTATTGGCGTTCTCTTCATGGGTCGGTGTCATCTCACCTTCCTGCCGCTCGCTGCTACCAGACATCTATATGTCAGAGTATAGCTCGTTTTCAAACGGATTTGCAAAGCCATGCCGACTATTCGTGATCTCAACGCCCACAATCCGCACCAGCGGCCCTCGCGACTGCAGCATAGTCCCGCCCTTGCAGGACATGTAAACGCGATGCTAATGGGGGCAGTGAAACCTTTTTGAGACCCCACAGGCAGGAGTTGCCCCACACATGGCCAATTATCCCAGCAGCTTTGACAAAGAAGATCTGCTCAAATGTGCAAGAGGCGAGCTGTTTGGACCCGGCAACGCGCAACTGCCGGCGCCACCGATGCTGATGATGGATCGCATCACCGACGTGAGCGAAGACGGCGGCGAGCACGGCAAGGGCCATATCATCGCAGAATTCGACATCACGCCGGATCTTTGGTTTTTCGACTGCCATTTCCCCGGCAATCCGATCATGCCCGGCTGTCTTGGCCTGGATGGCCTGTGGCAGCTCACCGGCTTCAATCTGGGCTGGCGCGGCTGGCTGGGCCGCGGCTATGCGCTTGGCGTTGGCGAAGTGAAGCTGACGGGCATGGTTCGTCCGGACCGCAAAATGCTCACCTACCGTGTCAACTTCACCAAAGCCCTGCAGACTCGCCGCTTGACCATGGGCGTTGCAGACGGGATCGTGGAAGCGGACGGTGAAGTGATCTATCAGGTCAAGGACATGAAGGTCGCCCTGTCAGAGAGCTGACCTGAAACTGGTGTGGCTCTGTCGTGCAAACAGCGCCACACAGGCAGCGCATCACAGGTAGCGTCACACAGGCACCGCCACACAGGCACCGGCCCGCGAACATCGTCACACAGGCTCGGGCTCGGGCACAGGAACGGGGTCCGCCCCTTGAAACGAGTACAGGAGTACGCAACATGCGTCGCGTCGTCGTCACCGGACTGGGAGTCGTCTCTTCCATCGGCACCACCGCCGAAGAGGTCACTGCCTCTCTGAAAACCGGGAAATCCGGTATCGTCGCCAGCCCCGATATGGTCGAACACGGGTTCCGCAGCCAGGTCGCAGGCACGCTCAAGATCAATGTGGCCGACCATGTCGACAAGCGGACCCTGCGGTTCATGGGCGCCGGTGCCGCCTATGCCCATATCGCCATGTCACAGGCGATCACCGACGCAGGCCTCACAGAGGATCAGGTGGTGAACGAACGCACCGGGCTGATTGCAGGCTCCGGCGGGCCCTCGACCTCGGCCATGCTGACCGCGCATCAGACCGTTCTGAAGACAGGCGCGACCAAACGGATCGGCCCCTTTGCGGTGCCAAAATGCATGTCCTCGACGATCTCCGCCAATCTGGCGACCGCGTTCAAGATCAAGGGCATCAACTATTCGATCACCTCTGCCTGCTCCACCTCGCTGCACTGCATTGGCAACGCAGCCGAGCAGATCATGATGGGCAAACAGGACGTCATGTTTGCGGGCGGCGGCGAGGAGCTGGACTGGACCCTGTCCTGCCTGTTTGACGCCATGGGCGCGATGTCCTCGAAATACAACGACACCCCGGAGAAGGCCTCGCGCGCGTTTGATCAGGATCGCGACGGCTTCGTGATCTCCGGCGGCGGCGGCATCGTGGTGCTGGAAGATCTGGATCACGCCCTGGCGCGCGGTGCGAAAATCTACGCCGAAGTCACCGGCTTTGCCGCGACCTCGGACGGCCACGACATGGTGGCCCCCTCCGGTGAAGGCGGAGAGCGGGCGATGCGCCTGGCGCTGCAATCGCTGCCCGAGGGTCGCAAAGTGTCCTACATCAACGCCCATGGCACCTCGACCCCGGTCGGCGACCTTGGCGAAATCGAAGCTGCCCGCCGCGTCTTTGGCGCCGGTCAGGTGCCGCCGATTTCCTCCACCAAGTCGATGACCGGCCACGCGCAGGGGGCGGCCGGCGCGCTGGAGGCAATCTTCTGCCTGTTGATGCTGGACAATGATTTCATCACCCCTTCGATCAACGTCGAAACCCTGGCCGAGGGGATCGAACCAGGCGAAGTCGCCACGACCTTCGTTGAAAATGCGGGGCTCGACAGTGTCATGACCAACAGCTTTGGCTTTGGCGGCACCAACGGCTCCATGGTCCTGAGCAAATACAAGGAATAACCACCATGACCGGAGCACTGACCGGAAAACGTGGCCTGATCATGGGCGTCGCGAATGAACGTTCCATCGCCTGGGGCATCGCCAAAGCCATGCATGAGGCCGGGGCCGAGCTGGCTTTCACCTATCAGGGGGAGGCCTTTGGCAAGCGGCTGGAGCCCCTCGCCGCCACCGTCGGCAGCGATTTCATGGTGGATGTGGATGTCACCGACGATGCCTCGCTCGATACCGCGTTTGAACAACTGGCGGGGCGCTGGCCGACCATTGATTTCCTGGTCCACGCCATAGCCTATTCCGACAAATCGGAGCTGACGGGCCGGTTCATCAATACCTCGCGCGCCAACTTCAAGAACTCGATGGATATCTCTGCCTATTCCTTCATCGAGGTGGCGCGCCGTGCCTACCCGCTGATGCAGGACAATGGCGGCACATTGCTGACCCTCACCTATCAGGGCTCCAACCGGGTGGTGCCGAATTACAACGTGATGGGCGTCGCCAAGGCGGCATTGGAATCGGCGACCCGCTATCTGGCCAACGACCTTGGCCCCGAAGGCATCCGCGTCAATGCGATCTCTCCCGGTCCGATGAAGACGCTGGCGGGGGCGGCGATCGGGGGCGCGCGCAAGACGTTCAAACATACCGAGCAAAACGCACCCCTGCGGTCCAATGCGACACTGGAGGCCGTCGGCGGCACGGCGGTCTATTTGGCGTCGGATGCCGGAGCCTATACCACCGGCGAAGTCATCAAGGTCGACGGCGGTTTTCACATTCTCGGCATGCCGCAGCAGGATCACCTCTGATTCGGGCAGGTCTCTTTTCGGCGCGGCACCGTCAAAGCCGCACCTTCAAAAGAGCCGCGCAGAGATCGGAACTGGGACCGGAACTGGGACCGGACAGACAAAAGGCGCCTCCACGGGCGCCTTTTTCCGTTGCACAACAGCCTGCCAGAACAGCTTGCCAGACCTGAGAGGGTCTGTCGCGCGCGGCGCCGGGCTTCACATCCTGGCCGGGCCTTCGCACCATGCGGAAAAGGAGGCCCTGCAGCCTCCCTTTTGTGGGTCCCTGAGCGCCCTTGTACAGCGCCCCCTCGGTCAGCTGCCCGGTTCAGGCGATTTCGACCAGCTCCACGTCGAAGATCAGATCCTGCCCCGCCAGACGGTGGTTCGCATCCAGCGTGACCGTCGCCTCCTCGACTTCGACCACAGTCACCGGCAGCACCTGGCCTTCGGGGGTCTGCATCTGCAGCATGGTGCCGATTTCCAGCGGGATATCGGCGGGAATTCCCTCGCGCGGGATCGCCTGGCGCGCATCCGGGTTGATCGGCCCATAGGCATCTTCGCATGCGATCTCCAGCGTCTTCTTGTCGCCCGCCGCCATATCGACCATGCCGTCATCCATCCCTTTGATCACATGGCCTTCGCCGACGGTGAACTCCAGCGGATCGCGCCCTTCGGAGCTGTCAAAAACGGTGCCGTCCGTCAGCTTTCCAGTGTAGTGGATGCGAACCGTGTCGCCATTTTTTACCGCAGTCATGAGGATCCCCTTTCGGGTCTGTCAGATATGGTTTCCGGACCATCCGGTCCAATGAGAAGCCGCCACCCTACCCGCCATGGCACTGGTGTAAACCCGTACCAACACAATTTAGACCATTGATCCCGGCCCCGCTTGTGGCACCTTCGCCGCAAATGGGAGACACCCGCATGGCCATCAAAACCTGCATTTTCGACGCATATGGAACCCTGTTTGACGTCACCGCCGCCGCCCGCCAGGCCGCCGCCGAGCCAGCCTTTGCAAAGATCCGCGACAGCTGGGCCAGCCTGGCACAGAACTGGCGCCTGAAGCAGCTGCAATACACCTGGCTGCGCGCCGTCGCCGGAGCGCATGCGGATTTCTGGCAGGTCACCCGGGACGGTCTCGACTGGGCGCTGGAAGCGGCATCGCTCGACGGGGATGAGGCCCTGCGCCAGAGGCTCCTTGATCTCTATTGGGAACTCGCCGCCTACCCGGAAGTTCCCGCCATGCTGCGCGCGCTCAAAGACGCAGGCTATCAGACCGGCATCCTGTCCAATGGCTCGCCCGAGATGCTGCAGGGAGCCGTGGCCTCTGCCGAGCTGGAGCTGCTTCTGGATGACGTGCTCTCGGTCGAAAGCGTCGGGATCTTCAAACCCGCCGCCGCAGTCTACGATCTCGTCGGCGCACGGTTTGGTGGCCGGACATCCGAGGTCCTCTTCGTCTCCTCGAATGGCTGGGACGCAGGATGCGCCACCGGCTATGGCTTTACCACGGCCTGGGTCAACCGGGCGGGCGAACCGGTGGACCGCCTGCCCTGGCGCCCCGACCACCTTCTGTCCGACCTGACCTCCATTCCGCAGATCGCCGCCTCTGCCTGACCCTGCCCTCCCCGCAACCCCAACCTGTTCAGGACCCACCGCATGAGCCGCTTCGACACCGCAGACGCTCTCTCCCTCTACTACGAAGACCATGGCACCCCACAGGGCAAGCCGCTGATCTGCCTGCCGGGCCTGACCCGGGACGGGCAGGATTTTCGCTACGCGCTGCCGCATCTCGCAGACTACCGGGTCATCCTGCTTGACCTGCGGGGGCGGGGGCGGTCGGATTACGCGGCAGACCCCGCCAGCTACAACATCGTCACCGAGGCCCTCGATGTGGTGGCGCTGATGGATCACCTCGGCCTGCCCCGCGCCGCCATCCTCGGCACCTCGCGCGGGGGGCTGGTGGCAATGGCGCTGGCCGCCACAGTCCCGGAGCGCCTCTCTGCCGTGATCCTGAACGACGTCGGCCCCGAGATCGCCGCGCCGGGCCTCGGGCGTATCTTCGACTACCTCGGCCGTCCGCCGTCCGCCCGAACCCATGCCGAGGCCGCCGTCGCCCTGGAACGCGCCATGGCCGCTGACTTTCCCGGCGTCCCGTCGCAGCGCTGGCGCGAAGAGGTGGAGACTTTCTACATCGAAACCCCCGAGGGGCTGGAGCTGCGCTATGACCTCCGCCTGCGGGACGCGATGCTGGCCCAGGCGGCCGCCGTCGCGGAACTGGAGGACCCACCCAGCCTCTGGCCCTGGTTCGAGGCCCTTGCCGGGATCCCCGCTGGCGTCATTCGGGGCGCCAACTCCGATATCCTGTCGGCGGATACCTACGCAGAAATGCAACGGCGCCTGCCTGCGCTGCACGCGGTCGAGCTGCCGGACCGCGGCCATATCCCCTTCCTCGACGAAGCCCCGGCGATTGCCCTGATCCACACCGTTCTGAAAGATATGTCATGACCTCTCTTGCCCTGATCGAAGCGGCCGCCGCGCGGCTCAAAGGCCACGCCCGCCGCACACCGCTCCTGTCCTCGCCCTTCCTTGACGAGATCGCGGGCCGGCGCCTGCTGGTCAAAGCGGAATGCCTGCAACACACCGGATCGTTCAAATTTCGCGGCGGCTGGGCGGCGGTCTCCGCCCTCGCCCCGGAGCTGCGCCAACGCGGCGTCGTCGCCTTCTCATCCGGCAATCATGCCCAGGGCGTGGCGATGGCAGCCCAGGCCCATGGCGCTCCGGCGGTGATCGTGATGCCTGCGGATGCCCCCCGCCTGAAGATCGACAACACCCGTGCCCTAGGCGCCGAGGTCATCCTCTATGACCGCGCCGGAGGAGAGGACCGGGATGCCGTCACCGCCCCCCTGGTGGCAGAGCGCGGCCTGACCCTGATCAAACCGTTCGACGATCCGCAGGTCATCGCAGGCCAGGGCACCACCGGGCTGGAAATCGCCGAACAGGCCGCCAGCCTGGGTGTCTCACAGGCCGATGTTCTGGTCTGCTGCGGCGGCGGCGGCCTCACCTCCGGCGTCGCCCTCGCGCTCGAAGGCCACGCCCCCGGCTTGCGCGTCCGCCCGGCCGAACCGCAAGGCTTTGACGATGTGGTCCGCTCCCTGAAATCCGGCAAGGTCGAGACCAACGCGGCCCCCTCGGGCTCGGTCTGCGATGCGATCCTCACGCCCTCCCCGGGCGCGCTGACCTGGCCGCTCCTGTCCCGTCTCTGCGGCCCCGGCATCACCATCACCGATGACGAGGCGCTCCGGGCCATGGCGCTGGCCTTTCAACGGCTGAAGATCGTGGTCGAACCCGGCGGCGCCGCCGCTCTCGCCGCGGCCCTCTTCCACCCCGAAGACATCGAAGGCGACGCGGTGATCGCGGTCGCCACCGGCGGCAATGTGGATAGCGACATATTCGCAGCCGCCATCGGACGGTTTCTCTAGCCCGGCCGCTTCATCTTTTCAAAAATACCTCGGGGAGCGCGAGGGGCTGGCCCCTCGCCACCGCCAGTCAGGACTGGCACCGCCCGTCAGGACTGGCACCACCGGTCGGGACTGGCACCGCCCTGCGTGACCGCGTAAGCTCGCGAAAAACAGCAACGAAAGCACACCATGCCCCTCGCTGACCTCGGCGATGTCCAGATCAACTATCGCCTCACAGGACCGACTGATGCGCCGACGCTGGTCTTCGCCCATGCGCTCGGAGCGGATCTTGCGATCTGGGATCAGGTCATTGCTCTGCTCACGGCGGACCCCGCCCACAGCCTGCGCATTCTCGCATATGACCTGCGCGGCCATGGCGGCTCATCGGTGCCCGCGCCCCCCTATTCCATGGGAGCCCTGATCCGCGATGCGGAGCGGCTGCTGGATCACTGCGAAATCCGGGACTGCGTCTTTGTCGGCCTGTCGATCGGCGGCATGGTGGCTCAGGGACTCGCGGTGAAACGGCTCGATCAAATTCGGGCACTGGTCCTGTCCAACACCGCCGCCAAAATCGCCACGGCCGAGATCTGGCAGCGTCGCATGGCCGCGGTCCGCTCCGGTGGCCTCGCCGCCATCAGCGCCGAAACCATGGCGCGCTGGTTTCCCGCGGCCTACCGCTCCACTGGTGCCCACAGCCCCTGGCAGCACCGCTTCGAGACCCAGCAGGTCAATGGCTATCTTGGCTGCTGCGCGGCCATTGCCGGGACCGATTTCTACACGCCGACCTCCGGGCTGCGGCTGCCGGTGCTGGGCATCGCCGGATCTGAGGATGGCTCCACCCCGCCCGATATGGTGCGCGAAACCGTGGATCTGATCCCCGGGTCCCGCTTTGCCCTGGTGCGGCGCAGCGGGCATGTTCCCTGCATTGACCAACCCGGCCCCTACGCAGAGCGGCTGACACACTTCCTGAGGGAGATCGGACATTTTGGCTGACATTCTTCTGGTCCATGGATCCTGCCATGGCGCCTGGTGCTGGCGCGACCTGATCCCGGCGCTGACCGCGCTGGGTCACAGCCCGCGCACCGTAGACCTTCCCGGCCACGGGGACGGCCGCCCCCCGGCCGACGTCACCCTGGAGGAGACCTGCCGGGCGGTTGCGGCCGAGATATCGGCCGACACGCTGGTGCTCGGCCACTCCTGGGCCGGCTTTCCCATTACCGGCGCGGTTGAATACGCCCGCCCGCGCGGATTGATCTACCTCTGCGCCTATGTCCCGACGCATCAGATGTCGCTGATCGACATGCGCAAGGCCGGCCCGCGCCAGACCATCGGCGATGCGGCGGTCAAATCGGCAGATGGCCACAGCTATACCATCCGGCGGGACCGGGCCGCAGATCTCTTCTGTCATGATTGCCCGCCAGAGGCGCTGTCCTATGCGCTGGACCATCTCTGCCCCCAGCCGATCCTGCCGCAGGCGACGCCGCTGGCCGTTCCCGCCAGCTGGGAGGCGCTGCCAAAGGCCTATATTCGCGCCACCCAGGACCGGACCATTCCACCGGAGTATCAGGCCAGCATGGTCGCCGACTGGCCCGCCACGGATGTACATGCGATCGAGACCTCCCATTCCCCCTTCTTCGCGGCCCCCGCCCTGCTGGCATCGCTCATCGACCAGATCGCCGCGCGGATGGCGCGGATGTAAGGGCCGCATCGCAAAATGCCGACACCGCCCCACCTGACAGACCCGCCCCCCTATGCGCGCCCACGGCTGCTGACGCTGGTCTTCGTGCTGGGCACGGTGATGATCGACGCCATGGGCATCGGCCTGATCCTGCCGATCATGCCAAGCCTGCTGCAGGAGGTCGGCGGCGGCTCACTGGCGGATGCGGCCCTCTGGGGAGGGATCCTCGCGACCGGGTTCGCCGCCATGCAATTCCTGTTCGGCCCCGTCGTCGGCAGCCTGTCCGACAGCATCGGGCGCCGCCCGGTATTGCTGGTATCGCTCACGGCGCTGGCGCTGGACTATCTGGTGATGGCAACGGCGGGCAGCCTCTGGCTGATGCTGCTCGCCCGGATGGTGGGCGGCATCACCGCCGCCACCCATGCCACCGCCGGAGCCTATATGGCGGATATTTCACGGCCCGAGGACAAGGCCCGGAACTTTGGCCTTCTGGGCGCAGCCCTCGGGGTCGGTTTCGTCCTCGGGCCGCTGCTCGGCGGGCTTCTGGCAGAGCTGGGCACCCGCGCCCCCTTCTATGCCGCCGCCGCACTCTGCGCCGCCAATGCCGCCCTCGGCTGGCTGGTGATGCCGGAAACCGTCACCGACCGGACGCGGCGCGCCTTTGACTGGCGCGAGGCCAACCCGCTGGGTGCCGTCCGCACCCTCGCGCGGATCCCCGGAATATCCCGTCTGCTGCTGGTCTATTTCCTCTATTCGGTGGCGATCTATGTCTATCCTGCCATCTGGTCCTACTACTCTGCTGCCTCCTTTGGGTGGACCCCTGCTCTCATCGGGGTTTCGCTCGCGATCTACGGCGTGTCCATCGCCGTGGTCCAGGGGGGGCTGATGCGCTACGCCCTGCGGTGGGGCGGCGAGCGGCGCACGGTCATCTACGGGCAGCTCTTCGATATTCTGGGCTTTGCCATACTTGCGGGCCTCACCAACGGCACCATTGCCTTGATGATGATCCCGGTGACGGCGCTCGGCGCGGTTGTGCAGCCCGCCCTGCAGGGGATCCTGTCGCGCGCCGTGGCCGACACCCATCAGGGTACGCTGCAGGGGGTCATGACCTCGGTCCATGCGCTCTCGATGATCGTGTCGCCGCTGATGATGACCGCCACCTTCGCTGCCTTCACCCGCGAGGATGCGGCTCTGCACCTGCCCGGCGCGCCGTTTCTGCTGGCGATCCTGCTGATGGCCTGCGGCTTTGCCCTGTTTCTGCGCGGCAGGCTCTGAGCCCGCGGCAGGGGCGCAGCCTGCCAAAAGTGCCGTGACGTAAAACCGACATCTCCGCGCCGTTTTCCGCATTGCAGGGCGCCCACCGCCTCGTCACCCTGTGATCAACCGACAAGGAGAGAACGATCATGCAAACCATCCGGGCTGCTGTGTGCCACAGCTTTGGGGCACCGCTTGAAATTGAGGACATCCGGATTGCGCCTCCCGGACAGGGCGAGGTCGAAGTCACGCTGGACGCGGTCGCGATCTGTCACAGCGATATCTCCTTTGCCGAGGGCGGCTGGGGGGGGCACCTGCCAGCGGTCTACGGCCACGAGGCGGCGGGACGTATCAGCGCCACCGGCCCCGGCGTAGACGGCTTCGCCCCTGGCGATGACGTCATTGTCACCCTGATCCGCGCCTGCGGTGCCTGCCCGACCTGCGCCTCTGGCCGGCCCGTCAACTGCAGCACCGCGCGGGACGGAACCCAGGGGCCTCTGACCACCTCAGCCGGAGCGCCATTGCTGCAGGCCATGGACTGCGGTGCCTTTGCCGAAAAGGTGGTGGTCAGCGCGCGGCAGATCGTCAAGATCCCCGCTGACATGCCCAAAGACGTCGCCGCGCTGATTTCATGTGGGGTGATCACCGGGGTCGGCGGCGCGGTCAACACCGCCAGACTGCGCGCCGGCGAAGACGTGGTTGTGATCGGCGCAGGCGGCGTCGGCCTCAATGCAATCCAGGGGGCCCGGATCGCCGGAGCGCGCCGCATCGTTGCCGTCGACATGAGCGAGGAAAAACTGTCCATCGCCCGCGATTTCGGCGCCACCCATGGTGTGCTTGGCTCCGACCCCAAACCCTGGCGCGCGGCCAGCGAGGCCCTCGGCGGCAAGGGGGCTGATGTCGTACTGATCACCGTCGGGGCCATTCCCGCCTACGATCAGGCCCCCCGCTACCTCGGCGTAGGCGGGCGGGCCATCATGATCGGCATGCCCCACACCAGCCAGACGGCACAGTACGAGCCCGTGGTTCTGGCCGCCCTCGGCCAGGGGCTGCAGGGCTCCAAGATGGGCGATGTGGTGATCCAAAGAGATGTGCCCTGGATCGTTGACCTCTATCAGCAGGGCCGTCTGAAACTGGATGAGCTGATCTCCGGCCGATGGTCGCTGGCGCAGATCAACGAGGCCATCGCAGACACCAAAACCGGCAGCGCCAAGCGCAATGTGATCCTGTTCGACCGCTAGGCCTGCCCCAGCCGCCCAGGGTCCGGGCCCGTCCGGCCCGGACCCGCGCGCGCCGGGGCCTCGACGGCCCCGGCGCGCGCCCCCTCCTCCACCGACACCGACCTATTCAAAGGGCTGACAGCCATGAAACTGCAGGACCTCGACGTCATCATCACAGCCCCTCCGGCCCCGGGGTGGGGCGGGCGATACTGGATCCTCGTCAAACTCACCACCGACACCGGCATCACCGGCTGGGGCGAATGCTACGCCTCCACGGTCGGGCCGACGGCGATGACCGCTGTCATAGAGGATGTCTTTGCCCGTCACATGCAGGACGAGTCGCCGGAGAATATCGAACTGATGTTCCGCCGCGCCTATTCCTCCGGATTTACGCAACGGCCCGACCCGACCGTGATCGGCGCCTTCTCAGGGCTGGAAATCGCCTGCTGGGACATTCTAGGCAAGGACCGTGACCGCCCCGTGCATGCGCTGCTGGGCGGGCGGATGAACGACCGCATCCGCGCCTACACCTACCTCTACCCGCTCGCCGCACATCCCCTGCCTGCTTTCTGGGCCTCTCCCGAGATGGCCGCCGAAGCCGCCGCCGATGCAGTTGCGCGCGGCTATACGGCGGTGAAATTCGACCCCGCCGGCCCCTATACGATCCGCGGCGGCCATATGCCCGCCATGTCCGACATTTCCCGCTCCGTCGCCTTCTGCAAGGCGATCCGCGCCGCCGTCGGCGACAAGGCCGACCTGCTGTTCGGCACGCACGGCCAGTTCAACACCGCCGGTGCGATCCGGCTGGGACAGGCGCTCGAACCCTACAGCCCCCTGTGGTTCGAAGAGCCCACGCCCCCCGACATGACCGAGGACATGGCCCGCGTGGCCCGCGCTGTCCGCATTCCCGTCGCCACCGGCGAACGCCTGACCACCAAGGCAGAGTTCGCAGCCGTCCTGCGCAGCGGAGCAGCCGAAATCCTGCAGCCGGCGCTCGGGCGGGCTGGGGGCATCTGGGAAATGAAGAAAGTCGCCGCCATCGCCGAAGTATTCAACGCGCAGATAGCGCCCCACCTCTATGCCGGACCGGTGGAATGGGCCGCAAATATCCAGCTCGCCGCCTCCATCCCCAATATCCTGATGGCCGAAACGATCGAGACCCCCTTTCACGATGCGCTGATCAAGAGCACGATCCGCGTCGACAACGGCTATATCACCCTGCCCACATCCGCAGGTCTCGGCATCGATGTCGACGAAGCCCTCGCCCGCGCCCATCCCTTCACCGGCAATGACTTGCATCTCAATATGCAGGAAGCGCCCTGTGACTACGCCAATGGCAACCTGTTCGAAGGAGGCGCGCCGCCCCTTCAGATTTGACGCCTCTGCGCAGCCTCCCCAAAATCAGTGAGGCAATCGAAGCCTTTCTGAGCGGAGGTTTGCAAAAATGAATAAAGAGTTATGAAAACTCTTGCGAGGTGACGGCATTCCGTGGCCTTACTCTTATTAGCGTCATTTTTACGGTGGCGTCACCATTCTGCATGACGCAGGATCACGGTCGCGTCCGAAAGTTGCTAAACGCCATGACAGACATATGATAGACACACGGGAAATGTCCATGAAGGACATGGAAGAAAACGCCGCAGCGGCCTGCGCCCTTCTGAAGGCCCTGGCCCATGAGGGACGGCTGATGATCCTTTGCCATCTGGCGAGTGAGACGGAACTGTCCGTGGGCGCCCTCGAGTCGCGCCTGAACAAGCGACAGGCCGCCGTCAGCCAGCTGCTGTCGCGCCTGCGCGAGGACGGGATGGTTGCAACCCGCCGCGACGGCAAGACAGTCTATTACTCGCTGGCGCCGGGACCTGCGGCGCAGATCCTGCATACATTGCACGGCATCTACTGCGCCTGATTAGTCCTGAGGCAGGGTCCGCACCGCGCCAGACGCGGCACGCCCCTGTTGGTCCGGCGCTCAGCTATCCGCGCGCGCAACCTGTCGCTGCCGTCCAAGCCCTTGAATTTCCAACTCCATTACATCGCCATCCCGGAGATAGACAGGATCGGGCTTTTGCCCCATTCCAACGCCCGGCGGCGTCCCCGTTGCGATCACATCGCCCGGATGCAGCGTCATCAGCTGGCTCAGATGACTGATGATCTCGGCCACGCCGAAAATCATCTTGTCGGTGTTTCCGGTTTGCATCCTCTGGCCATTCACGTCGCAGGACAACGTCAGATCCTGCGGGTCGGCGATCTCATCCGCCGTGACCAACCAGGGGCCGAGGGGGCCGAATGTGTCGCAACTCTTGCCCTTGGTCCATTGGCCCGTCAGCTTCATCTGAAAATCACGCTCTGACACATCATTGATGACACAATAGCCCGCCACATGCTGCAGCGCGGACTCGACGGGCACGTATTTGGCCGCCTGACCGATGACCACGCCCAGCTCGACCTCCCAATCCGTCGCCTGAGAACCGCGCGGGATGCGGACAATATCATTGGCACCGACGATCGCTGAATTTGCTTTCATGAAAAGGATCGGGTGTTCCGGCGGCGCCGCACCGACCTCTTCGGCATGATCGGAATAGTTGAGTCCGATGCAGAGAAACTTTCCCACCCCGCCAACACAGGGCGCGTAGTCGATCTCGCCCTGCAGCGCCGGCAAGGCGCTGGCATCCAGCGCCGCAATCCCCGCCAGCACCGCCGGATCCAGCGTCTCCGGCACGACATCGGCCAGATGCCCCGACAGATCGCGCGCGACCCCGCCCGCATCCATCAACCCAGGACGCACGCCCGCGCCCGTGCGGTACCGAAATAATTTCATCTGATCTCTCCCTGTTGACTATCGAGAGCCGCACCACGCGCCAGGCCAAAGGCTGGGCCCGCGGATGGCGCGGCTCGGTTCCGGACCTGCCGGATACAGGCGCCGCATCAGCTCGACACGTAGCCCGCCACCACCTGCAGCAGCTTGAACGCCGTATTGGCGTCATTTTCCACCACTGCCAGGAACTCTTCCTCCCCGATCCGCAGACAGGTGAGGTCGGTTTCCGCAATCATCGTCAGGGCCCGGGGTTCCTTGCGGATCAGACCCAGTTCCCCCACCAGCCGACCGGGGCCGACCTTGGCGATCAACTGGCTCTCGCCGCCCTCGTGATCGGCGGGCAGGAACAAACCCGCCTCGCCTTCGATGATCATATAGGCACCGTCGGAGGCATCGTCATCCTTGTTGAACACCGCAGTGCCCGGCGCCGCCTCGTACCAGCGCGCCCCAAAAGCCAGCAGCCGCAATTGACGCCGGTTGAGCCCGGAAAACAGCTCTGTGGATTCCAGCGCCCGCAGCTTGCGCGACAGATCCGCCGCCGAGGTGCTGTCCTCGTCGCTCGCGCCCCGGTCATCGGCGCGCTCGTCCTTCAGGCGGCCCTGCCGCAGTTCGAAATAGTGATCGAACCGGTCCGGATCGCGGAACGATGGCTCCAGAAAGATCAGCGTCGCATCGGGCAGCAAATCGCGCAGATTGTCCTGCATCGCCCGCCGCGTGTCGCGGTCAAAGCTCGCCAGGGCGCCCTCGAGGATCAGGATATCCGGCCGCTTGATCGAGGCGCGGCAAAACGCCAATGGCTCTGCGAAGCTGGCGCCCAATCCCTGCCCCCCGACCGCGACCGGCAGATCAAAGATCAGTTCGACCACCATCTCCCGCACGCCGGCCTTGTCGATGACATCGGCCACAACCTTGCGCAGATCCTCGGCGCGGGGGCCGGCACTGTCCGAGATCTTGCCGAAGATCGCGTTCTCCAACACCGTGAACCCCGGCGAGAAATGGCCCTCGTAGAGCGGGACGAAGATATCATTCAACGTACTCAGCAGCTCGGCGCCATGGGTGTCGCGCAGATACAGGATCCGGTCCTCGATCTCGCTGCTGAACGCAGGCCCCAGCGCCTCGGCGGAAATCGAGAACGGCACGATCATCATCTGCGCCAGCTCGTCCGGGTCCAGCGTTTCCATCCCCTTCAGTTTGATCTTCTGCATCAGCTGCAAGGCGGCCTCATAGTCCGACACCTCCAGCCCCAGTTTGCGGAACAACGGGTGGGTGGTGCCATCCATGCCGAAAATCTGGCGCAGCATTTCCAGCACATCCTGCGCCAGCTTCACCAGATCCCGGTCCAGACCGATGCGCCGCACGGTCTGCAGGAATTCGGTCTGCTGCAGCAGCAGCTCGTAGGTGATCGGCACCGAGCGGGTGGCATAGAGCAGGTTTTCCGCAACCGGCAGCGCCGGATTATAGCGTTCGCGGTTGTTGAAATGGGCAAAGGCATCCAGCCCCGACTCCATCAGGGCCAATTGCACATGCGGCCGCAGCTTGACCAATGCCTCCGCCAGCTTTGGATGCTCGCTCTTGTCAAAGACCTGATCCATGCCGCGCCGCAGCAGCGCGGTGTCAGAGCCGATCCCCTCGACGATCCGCAACCACCAGTCCCGCAGCTCTTCGGTGCGCTGAAATCCCGCAACACCGGGATCGACCCAGTTGACGCCAAATGGATCGGGGCTGTTGCCCGCCCGCACCGCATCCTGTTGCGCGCGCATATCCGGGGCCTCTTCCATGGGCCGCATGCGCAGCGGCATCAGAACGTTTTCGCCAAATGAGCCACGAAACAACACCGGCCGCGAGGTCGCATGACCAATGCGGGTGGCCAGGACCATCTGATGCAGCTCTCGGATATTATGACCCGCGACCGTGACCTGGCCCGCCGAAGGCAGGACCTCCCGGGTCAGCACTTCGGCCAGCGCGCGGCGGTCCTCCTCCGAGGGGGCGGCAATGCCGATCAGCTCGCCCTTGGGGAAAGTGGCGTTGATCTCTTCGAGCACGAGATTGCCATCCGAATCCCGGACGCTGACCCCGTCCAGCACCAGATCCCCGTCCAGATGCGGCAGCTCCTCCGGCTCGCCCTCCATCAGATGCTCGTCCACCATATCGGGTGGCGCGAAACGTTCGAGGATCACATCCCAGCGCACCGCCATGTCCTGGGTCTGGTTGTAATAGGCCAACAGCTCTTTCCACGGCGAGGCCAGGTCCTTGTAGGCCGCAAGAGCCGCAACCAACGCCCCAAGCGACACCCGGCCCTCCAGCACCAGATACCCGCCGATCGCATAGAAGAAAAAGGGGGTCAGCTGCGTGATGAAGTTGTTGAGAAACTTCATGAAGAACTTTTTCTGGTAGATCTCAAAGCGGATCTCGTAGAGCCGCCCCAGACGGTCTGTCACCCGCGCCATCCGGTAGCGCCAGCCCCCGTTGACCCGCAGGGTCGAGGCCCCGGCGGCGCTTTCGCCGATCTCGGAGGCCAGCCCGCGCACCTGCTGGACCCGCTTCTTGTTCAACCGGTTGATCCGGCGCTGCAGCATCGGAATCACCCAGGCCTGCAGGGGGATCAACGCAATGGCCGCCAGGCCGAACCAGAAGCTTTGCAGGAACAGAAAATAGAGAATGGTCAGCATCTGACCGGCCTGCAGCACCGGCTGACTGACGGCATCGCCCATCAGGCCGCCCATCGGTTCCGATTCCGAGGTGATCATGGAGACCAGCTCACCCTGGCTGGTGCGTTCGAAATAGGGCTGCGGAAAGCGCAGGACCCGCGCGATCAGACTGTAGCGAAACCGGCGCAGCATCCGCTCGGACAGCACGCCCTTCATGGTGTTGATGCGCATCTTGGTCAGGCCATGCACAAGCACCGCCAACAGGAATGCACCACATAGCAGCCACAGATAGGTGAGTTGATCAAAGCTCATGCCCCAGACCTCAACAGTCGAGGACTGGGCACCGATCGCATCGTTGATGATCCGCTTGGGCAATTCCAGCGTCAGATACAGCAACGGAAACAGGCAGGTGGTGACGAGCAGCAGGACGATCTGATCCCGCTTGGAATATTTCCAGATGAATTGGAACAGCGAACGTTCTATGGGAGGGCTCCGACGGTCATGTGACAGGACAATGCGGTAATCAGTTCGCCATGGGTAGCGCGGTTTCACGGTTACAGGCAATGGCACAAACCATGCCACAGACCTTGCAACCGCCGCAGGCTAGCTGGATGATGAGGAAACGTCTGTGAGCTATGTCACAGACAGTCCAATACAATATTTGCGATATATGAAAAACTCCGTAAGGTCCGCCTGAACTTTGCCCCCCCCATCAAGCTGTAACTGCGAAAGGAGCGTCCATCTTGCCAGAGAATGTCGGTATCGTCCTGTTGCTGGTGTGCCTGTTTGAGGTCAAGCATATGTTTGCCGACTTTTACCTGCAGACCAAAAAGATGCTGTCGGGACGCTGCCAGTATTTTCACCCGGGTCGTGCCCAGCACGCAGGCGTGCATGCGCTTGCGTCCGTGGTGGTACTGTTCATCGTCGGCAGCCCGCCCTGGTTCATCGCCGCGATCTGCGCTGCGGAATGGCTCGTTCATTTCAATATCGACTTCTGGAAGGCCCATCATACCGAATGCAACAAACTGGACCCGACGCAGGGCGCATTCTGGCGCGCGATGGGCATGGACCAGTTGCTGCACCATCTGACCTATGTGGCGATGACGGCCGCCTGGGCCATGGTGGCGTTCTGAGCCCCTCCCGTCCAACCAGACAGAAGGGGGGCTCCCGCCCGTTGTCGATCCTGCACTATCGTGAGGATCTCCGCCCGTTGGGCGTAGCGCCGCGCAAGCGCGCGGCGGGGCCTTCGGATCGCAGGGGGCCGCCCCTTTGCCAGGCTGGATCGCCATCCGGCGCGCAGCCGTCGGTCCGGCGCAGGGTCAATTCGGCACACCGCCCCAAAACATACGGCAGCCGCATCGCAGATCCATTCCCGGGGAAAACCCGAACCGCTCCTGTCCCAACGCAGCTGTTTCATCTTTTCTCAAATACCTCCGCCGGAGGCACAGGTCTGCTGCGCATGCAGCAGACACATCCTGCCGCGCGTCAGCGCGCCCGCCAAACAGCAGTCTGCCCGGCCATCACGGCGCCAGATCCGGCCAGTAGCGACGACTGTAGTCAGAGAACTCTGCCATTTCTGCGTCAGTCGGCGCCTGCCCGGTGAACACCTTCAGATATTCGGGTGTCATCATCAATCGATAGGCATGGCTCTCTTCCGGCTCGGCCATGTCATAGCCCAACTGCATGTAATACAGTACCTTGGCCCGGGTCACCGCCTCTTTTTCGGCGCAGCCGTAGCGGGCAAACATCGCCGTCACCGCCGCAACACGCGCCGCATCCCCCTCCCGCATCCGGGCCCGCACGGTCTCTGACCGGCGCGCCCAGTCCCGGACCGCAAAATCCAGCGCCGTATTGAACAGATCCGGGTTAGCAATGCAGCGAAAGATATTGAGAACCGCGCCCGTGATCCGCGGTGCAGGCGCCGCGGCCTGCGCGATCAGCCCGGCAGTATTGGTCTCTTCCCACCGCGTCAGAAGCGCGTCCAGCAACTCCTGACGGGATTTGAAATACCAATAGAACGACGACCGGGAGACCCCCATCGCCTCCGCCAGGGCCAGCACCTTGACCCGTTCGACCCCGTCGCGGATCAGCACATCCAGACCGATGTTCAGCCAGTCCTCACGGGTGACCTTGATGTTGCCGACCAGCGGCGTTGCATCAGGATCGTCACGGTGCAACAGGGGTTTATGGGTCATATCTGCTCTGCCTTACATTCAGGGGTAGACCCCGACGGTTCCGATCCGCGGGCGCGACGGGACATGCCGAGATCGCCTTGCACCATCGCATCCTGACGCAGGACAGCCCCACCCTGCCCCGCGGCGTCCCGTTGTGCAAGCCGTGCGCCTCAGGCCCGCGCACTTGGCCGCGCTGCAATGCGTGCCTGCCACGCCAGCGTGGCGCTATGGCTGTCCGGCACCCGCATCCGGATAATCCGGGCAAAGTCCAGAAACACATAGGCGGTGATATCGGCGAAACTGAACGCCTCCCCGGCCAGCCAGGGCACCTCCTGCAGCCGCGCCTCCAGCAGGGACAGAAAGGCCTCCGCCCGCGCTCGGCCCCGCTCTGCCAGGGCCGGGATCTGGGCATGGTTGGCAGGGCCTGGAACCGCGCGATCTTCAAACGCAGGATGGGCGTTGCGCAACGCCTCTGCAATCGGCATCCCACCCTGAGTTTCGACGATGGCGGTCCACATCATCACCAGACCTTTTTCGCGCGCGTCCCGCCCCAGCAGGGGCGGCTCGGGCTGCAGCGCCTCCAGATAGGCGGCGATCCCGAGGTTCTCGGTCAGCAGCGTGCCGTCATCCAGCCGCAGCGCAGGCACCATCGCCTGCGGATTGATGGCGCGATAGGCCTCGCTCAGCTGCTCTCCTGCGGCGATGGAGATCTCATGGGTTTCGACCTCGATCCCTTTTTCCGCCAGAACCATACGCGCCCGGCGCGGGTTTGGCGCAGTAGAACAATCGAAGAAAATCATCGGCAAGGGCTCCTGTCAGCATCGCTCCCGGCATCCTAGTCGGCAGCATGGCCCGCTGCAACACGGGCCGGTGCAATACGGGCCTATGTAAGACGGGCCTATGTAAAACAGGCCGCTGCAATGCCTCACGTCGCGTTCATATTGCCCACAGCACCCCTGTTGCCTCGCGCGGGCCTTTGGGGCCACTCAGCCCTGCGGATCAGGTGCGCCTGTAGACGAAACACCGCCCCGGCACCGCCCCCTCCGGCAGGGCCAGCTCGCTCAATGCATCGAAATACATCCGGTCCGACGAAACCATCATCCCTCCCGGCGCCAGCAGTGGCTCCACAAGAGGCGAAACCAGCCGGGCAAACGCATCGTTCTTTTCCGGGTTGTGACCGCCAAGGTCCGCATGAATCAGGCTCGCGGCGGGGCCAAAGCGGCGCACCGCCGCAGGCAGCGTCTCGCGCACATCGCCCAATATTGTCCGGTCAGCGGGCGGAACGCTGTCAGGATGGGCACCGACCGCGCGTTCAAAGACGAATATGTCCCGCCCCTGAACCCTGTGCCGCAGGTGATGATAGGTGCGCCCATTGCCAAGACCCAGTTCGAACACCGGCCCCGCCAGCGCATCGGTTTCGGCGATGGCATAGTCCAGACAGGCGCGCTGAGACACCATCCGGTCGATAAAAACATCCAGTCTTGTCGGCATTTGCGATCCTTTTGCTCGTGCTTGCGCCGCACCTGCGGCAATCTGCGGCAATCTGCGGCAATCTGCGGCAATCTGCGCCATCTGTCGCGTTTGTGTCGCAACTTCGGACTATCAGCCCGACGGCCGCATTGCAGCAATCGTGGCGATCACGTTTCGGACATGGTCGGACTTCAGGCCAAAGACGGGCCAAACACACGCCAAACACGGGCCGGATGGTCACACTCGCCGCAACTGTCTTTTACCACTGGTAAATGACATTTGACTACAAGGGGCAGCCCGCGCGAAGATGCGGAAAAAACCAGGGAGCTTTCTCATCACCAGTCTTGCGCAGCCATCGTGCGGCAGGGGTAGCTGAATGCGCCCCCTCCTGTCCGTAGAAGATCTAAGTATCGGATTCGGGAAGGACAACCCGGTCGTCCGAAATGTGAGCTTTTCTGTCGCCGCCGGTGAAACGCTGGCGATTGTCGGGGAAAGTGGGTCCGGCAAGACCATCAGCTGCCGCGCAATTTTGCGCATCCTTCCGCGCGCGGCACGGCTGACCTGCGGTCGCATGATCCTGGCGGGCAAAGGCGACGGCGGCGATGACAGCGGCGATCTGGATCTGGCACGGATCAGCGAGAAGCAAATGCGCCATGTGCGCGGCAACCGCATCGCGATGATCTTTCAGGAGCCCATGCGCTCGCTGTCGCCGCTGCACCGGATCGGGAATCAGGTGTCCGAGGTGCTTCACCTGCATGGCCGCACTTCCGAGGCGGAGGCCAAACGTCAGGTGCTGGAGTGTTTCGAGCGCGTCGGCTTTCCCGACCCGGAGCGCACCTGGCGGTCCTACCCGTTCGAGCTCTCCGGCGGGATGCGCCAGCGGGCGATGATCGCCATGGCGATGGTGGCCAAACCGGAACTGCTGATCGCGGACGAGCCGACCACCGCGCTGGATGTGACCACCCAGGCGCAGGTGCTGGGGCTGATGAAAGAGCTGCAGCAGGAAACCGGCATGGCGATGATCCTTGTCACCCATGACCTCGGGGTGGTCGCCAATATGGCGGAACAGGTGGTGGTCATGCACAAGGGCCGGGTGATGGAGGCCGGCGCCGCCGAACCGATCCTGCGCGCCCCGGCGCATCCCTATACTCAGGAGCTGTTCAACGCGGCGCCCAAGATCCCGCAACACCCCACTGCAGGGCGCGATACCGGCACAAAGGGACAGGACAAGGATCTGATCCTCGAACTGAAACATGTGACAAAGACCTTCACCCTGCGCTCCGGCAAGAGCTGGAGCAAACCGACGCTGGTGCGCGCCTGCGAGGGGGTGGATCTGGAACTGCCCCGCGGCACCACCCTGGCCATCGTCGGCGAGAGCGGCTCCGGCAAGACCACAGCCGCCCGGATCGCACTGGGAGCCGAGACCGTGGACCCGGGCGGCGAGGTGCTGTTCCGCGCCACAGCCGGCGCGGATCCGTTGCGCGTCCACGACATGGAACGCGCGGCCCGGCGCGCCTTTCAACGACAGGCGCAGATGGTGTTCCAGGACCCCTATTCCTCGCTCAGCCCGCGCCAGCGGATCCTTGATACGCTCTCTGAACCGCTGGAGATCCACGGCACCGGCAGCCGGGCCAATCAACGGGCCGATCACCGCGACCGCGCGGCAGAGATGCTGGGCCTCGTGGGGCTGCCCACCGACATGCTGACACGATTTCCGCATGCGTTCTCCGGCGGGCAGCGCCAGCGCCTGTCGATTGCCCGCGCCCTGATGCTCGACCCGAAGCTTCTGGTCTGCGACGAGCCGACCTCGGCGCTGGATGTCTCGGTGCAGGAGCAGATCCTCTCGCTTCTGGAAGAGATTCGAGATGCCCGGCAACTGTCCTATCTGTTTATCAGCCACGACCTTGCGGTGGTGGCCCGCATTGCCGATGAAGTGGCGGTGATGCGCCGTGGCATGATCGTCGAACAGGCGCCGCCGGAGGTGTTGTTTCATGACCCCAAACACCCCTATACCAAGGCGTTGATTGCCGCTCAGCCGGTGCCGGACGTTGACCGGCCCATCAACCTGAAACTCGTAGCCCAGGGCGCCGGTGCGCCGGAAAACTGGCCGGAGGCCTTCCGCTTTGCCGGACAGGACGCCCCGCCCCTGGTGCCGCTGGACCCCGGACACAAGGTGCGTTGCCATGTTTAATGCCCGAGACTTTTTCATTCGCCGCGCTGTCTGCGCGCTACCTGCACTCCTGCCGGCAGCCCTGTCTCTGGCCCTTTCGGCGCTGCCGCTGGCCGCCAGTGACCGCCCCCTCCCGCAGGAAAGCGAATTCCTGCGCGCCGAGGTCGAGGCAGGCACCCTGCCCCCCGTGGCAGAGCGGATCCCCGCGACCCCGCTGGTGGTGAACCTGACCGCGCGGGGTCGCACCCCCGGCGTGCAGGGCGGCACGCTCAACACCATGGTGACCCGCTCCAAGGACATCCGGCAGATGGTGGTCTACGGCTATGCCCGGCTTGTGGGGTATAATGACGCCTACGATCTGGTGCCCGATATCCTCGAAAGTTTCGAGAGCGAGGCGGACCACAAATTCACCCTGCATCTGCGCCCCGGTCACCGCTGGTCCTCGGGGGATCCGTTCACCTCGGCGGATTTCGAATATTGGTGGGTCCACATCGTCAACAACGCGGAACTGAACCCCACCGGCCCGCCGGATTTCGTGCGCGTCGACGGCGAATTGCCGCAGGTCAGCTTTCCCGATGCCACCACGGTGGTGTTTGAATGGAGCCAGCCCAACCCCGGCTTCCTGCAGACCCTGGCGCAGGCCGCACCGCCCTTCATCTATCGCCCCTCCGCCTATCTGAAACAGTTCCACAAGGATTTTGCCGACCCCGAAACACTGGCGGAGGAGATCGACTATGCCCGTGTCAAAAGCTGGGCCGCGCTCCATAACAAGCTCGATAATATGGACAAGTTCGACAATCCGGACCTGCCCACCCTGCAGCCCTGGCTCAACGCCACCCAGGGCAAGAAAATCCGCCACGCCTTCACGCGCAACCCCTATTACCACCGCATCGATGAGAATGGCGTGCAGCTGCCCTATATCGATACCGTCGAAATGGAGATCGTCTCCGGCGGGCTGGTGGCGGCGAAATCCAACGCCGGTGAGGCCGACCTGCAGGCGCGCGGGCTGGACTTCCGCGATATCCCGATCCTGCGCAAGGGCGAGGCCGCAGGCGGCTACCGGACCGAGCTGTGGTCCTCCGGCACCGCCTCGCAGATCGCGATCTACCCGAATCTCAATACCGTCGATGATGTCTGGCGCCCGATCCTGCGCGATGTGCGGGTCCGCCGAGCACTCTCGGTGGCGATCAACCGGGCCGCGATCAACAAATCGCTCTATTTCAAACTGGCCAAACCAGGCGCCATGACCGTGCTGGAACAAAGCCCGTTCTTCTCGCAGGAGCTGCGCGATGCATGGGCGCAGTTTGACCCGGATCTGGCCAATGCGCTGCTGGATGAGGCAGGCCTGACCGAACGCGACGGCCATGGCATCCGCCGCCTTCCCGACGGCCGCCCGATGGAGCTGGTCATCGAGACCGCCGGCGAACGTCAGGAGGTGGAGAACGCCCTGCAGATCATCACCGACGACTGGCGCGACATCGGCGTCAAGCTGGTGATGCGGCCCCTGGACCGCGACATCCTGCGCAACCGGGTGTTCTCCGGCACCACCATGGCCTCGGTCTGGTATGGCTGGGACAATGGTCTGCCGCAGAGCTATACCTCGCCCGCCTATCTCGCCCCCACCGATCAGGTCTTTCTGTCCTGGCCGAAATGGGGCCAGTACCACCAGACGGGCGGCGCCGTGGGCGAGGCACCGGATATGGAACCCGCCCAGCGCCTGATGCAGCTGCTGCAGGACTGGAACCTGGCCGAGGACGCCACCATGCGCGCCGATGCCTGGCGCGAGATGCTGCAGATCCATGCCGACAACGTCTTTGCCATCGGCATCGTCGCCGGGGCGCCGCAGCCGGTCGTGGTCTCCAACCGCCTGCGCAATGTGCCAAAGACCGCCATCTGGGCCTGGGATCCCGGCGCCCATTTCGGTGTGCACCGGATCGATGAATTCTTCTTTGAGGATGGCGACGGCTGATGGAGATCCTGCGCTACGCACTCTATCGGTTTGGTACCATGCTGCTCACATTGCTGCTGGTGTCGGTGCTGGTGTTCTGCATCATCAACCTGCCGCCGGGGGATTTCCTGTCCAACCAGATCGCCGAGCTGCGCGCCACCGGACAGGAGGCGGGCGTTGCCAAGGCCGAATTCCTGCGCCGCGAATACGCCTTGGACAAGCCCCTGTGGCAGCAGTATTTCATCTGGATGGGCCTGCTGCCCGGCCCGCACGGCTTCTCGGGCATGTTGCAGGGCAATTTCGGCTGGTCGTTTGAATTTGACCGCCCCGTCTCGGAAATTGTCGGCGACAGCCTCTGGCTCACCGTGCTGGTGAACCTTGCGGCGGTGCTGTTTGTCTATCTGGTCGCCCTGCCACTTGGTGTTCTGGCGGCCGCGAAATCACGCACCATGATCGACTATACGGCGGCCTTCATCGGCTATCTGGGCCTTGCGACGCCGAATTTCCTGCTGGCGCTGATCCTGTTCTACTACGGCCATCAATACCTCGGCCTGCCCATCGGCGGCCTGATGGCGCCCGAGTACGAGGGCGAACCGATGAGCTGGGAGAAGGTCCGGTCGATCCTGATCCACCTGATCGTGCCGACCTTCGTGATCGGCACCTCCGGCGCCTCGGCGATGATGCAGCGCCTGCGGGCCAATATGCTCGACGAGCTGGGCAAACCCTATGTGGAGACCGCCGTGGCCAAGGGCATGCGCCCGAGCCGGATGCTGATGAAATACCCCCTGCGTGTGGCCTTCAACCCCTTCGTTGCCGATATCGGCAACCTGCTGCCTGCCATGGTCTCCGGATCGGTGCTGGTGTCGGTGGTGCTGGGCTTGCAGACCATCGGCCCCGTGCTGCTGCAGGCGCTGAAATCGCAGGACATGTTCCTGTCCGGCTTCGTGCTGATGTTTGTCGCCCTGCTGACCCTGATCGGCACCATGATCTCTGACGTGCTGCTGGTTCTTCTGGATCCGCGCATCCGCTATGAAAGCCGCGACACATGAGCCGTGACCCCTCCGACAGCCGCTGCGATGACCGCTACGTCGACACCGCCCCCTATACGCCGGGGGCGGCGCTGCGGGAGCTGGAGCGCAAGGATCTGGATGCGCCGAACTGGCTGCTGATCTGGCGCAAGTTCCGGACCCATCGGCTGGGCCTGATCTCCGGTGCCTTTCTGCTGTTTTGCTATCTGATGCTGCCGTTTGTGGGCTTTGTTGCGCCCTATGGCCCCAACGACCGCGACGCCGAGCATATCTATTCGCCGCCGCAGGGGGTCAAACTGTTCCACGAGGGCGATTTCCTCGGTCCGTTCATCTATCCCATGACCTCCGAGGCGGATCTGGAAACCTTTCAATGGGTGGTGAAACCCGATTACGACAACCCGCAGCGGCTGCGGTTCTTCTGCGAGGGGTCGCAATACCGGCTGGCCGGTCTGATCCCCGCCGACACCCATCTGGTCTGCCCCCCCGAAGGCGCCACGCTGTTTCTCTGGGGCTCTGACCGGCTGGGGCGCGATATCTTCAGCCGCATCCTGTTCGGGGCGCAATTGTCGCTGACCGTGGGGCTGATCGGCATCACCGTGTCCTTTGTGCTGGGGATCTTCTTCGGCTCTGTTGCGGGGTATTTCGGCGGCACGATCGACTGGGTCATCAACCGCGCCATCGAGATCCTGCGCTCGCTGCCGGAATTGCCGCTGTGGCTTGCCTTGTCTGCTGCGGTGCCCTCGAACTGGTCGCCGGTGGCCGTATTCTTCATCATCTCGATCATCCTCGGCATTCTCGACTGGCCCGGTCTGGCGCGTTCGGTGCGGGCCAAGTTCCTGTCCCTGCGCGAAGAAGAATACGTCCGCGCCGCCGAGATGATGGGGGCGTCGTCGGGCCGGGTGATCCGCAGGCATCTGCTGCCCAATTTCATGAGCCACCTGATCGCCTCCGCCGCCCTGTCGATCCCGGCGATGATCCTCGGCGAGACGGCGCTGTCGTTTCTCGGTCTCGGGTTGCGGGCGCCTGCGGTCAGCTGGGGCGTGATGCTGAACGACGCGCAGAACCTCGCCAATATCGAGATCTACCCCTGGACCGCGATTCCGATGCTGCCGATCATCGTTGTGGTTCTGGCCTTCAATTTCCTGGGCGACGGGCTCCGCGACAGTCTCGACCCCTACCAGCAATGACGCGGCTGACCTCCCTGCCCCGACCCGGGTCCTGTCAGGTCACCGGCACAGGCCGGCGTCCCGGCGCCTATGCCATATCAGAGCTGGCCAATGCCGCGCTCGCCGCCGTCGGGCAGGAGCTGGCCCGGTTGATTGCCGCCCTGAACCTCGCGCCATCCGCGCCGCCGGTCACCGTCGATCAGCGGCTGGCCTCCCTGTGGTTCGGGTCCTCCTTTCGTCCCGAGGGCTGGGAGATGCCCTCGCTCTGGGACCCGATTGCAGGCAATTATGCCTGTGCCGATGGCTGGATCCGCCTGCATACCAACCTGCCCCATCACCGTGAGGCCGCGCTGCGGGTGCTTGGCTGCGCCGAAGACCGGGAGGCGGTGACAGCGGCCGTCGCGAAGTGGTCAGGCGAGACGCTGGAGACGGCCGTGGTCGGGGCGGGCGGCGCCGCTGCTGCCCTGCGCAGCCGGGAGAGCTGGCTGGCGCATCCGCAGGGCGCGGCCGTTGCGCAGGAGCCTCTGATCGATTGGACCGCGCCGCGCGATATTGTCCTGCGCGATCGCCCTGCGGCCTGTCTCGCCCGGCCGCTGGCGGGGTTGCGGGTGCTCGATCTGACGCGCGTGTTGGCCGGTCCGGTCAGCACCCGCACGCTGGCCGGGTTCGGCGCCGATGTGCTGCGGATCGACCCGCCGGGCTGGGATGAACCGGGGGGGCTGCCGGATATTGCGCCGGGAAAATACATGGCGCAGCTGGATCTGCGGACGGATGCTGGGCGCGCAAGGGTGAAAAAGCTGCTGTCGCAGGCCGACGTGCTGGTGCATGGCTATCGGCCCGGGGCTCTGGAGGCGCTGGGGCTGGATCTGGCCACACGCGACGCCATCGCACCCAACCGGGTAGAGGTGACGCTGGATGCCTATGGCTGGACCGGGCCCTGGGCCCTGCGGCGAGGGTTCGACAGCCTGGTGCAGATGAGTTCAGGGCTGGCCCATGCGGGCCCGCACCGGGCCGCGTCCGAGGAGCCGGTCCCCTTGCCGGTTCAGGCGCTGGACCATGCTACCGGCTATCTGATGGCGGCGGCTATCCTCAATACGCTGAGCGCCGCCGCAGCAGGCCAAACGGTCTGCACCGCGCGGCTGTCGCTGGCCCGGATGGCGGAAGAACTGGCCGCTCTGCCGCGCCATCTCGACGGGCCTGCCATCTTCGGCGCCGCAGAGACGGACTATACCGGTCATGAGGTGAGCGGCTGGGGCCCGGCCAGGCGTCTGCGTCCCCCGCTGGCGCTGCCCGGGTGCCAGATGGGCTGGTTCCTGCCAGCCACCCGGAGCGGCACCCACGCGGCGGACTGGCCCGCAGCCGATATCTAGCGCGAAATTCGCCCTGCACCGTGAGGTGTTTCGCATCGGGCAACGCCCGATGCGACCCGCGCCGCGCGCGCCCCTACCGGGGCGCGCGCGGCGCCAGGCCCAACTCCAAGCGATGAACAGGGCACCTGTGCATCCGTGCGGGGGCGGGAGCACCACACGGCTCGGACAGGACGCCTGTCTCAGCGATCATCGTCATCCGGATTTGCGTCCAGCTCCTCCTCCTCGATCACGGCCTGCGCCGCGCCCAGCGCTGTTCTGCGGACCGCATCAGACCCCGGCTCCGTGTTTTGATCCACCACCCTCACCGTGACTTCGCGATGCGCGAACCGGATGCCCTCACGTTCGAAGAGATCGCGGATTTCCTGGAACACCTTCTTGCGCACCAACCACTGATCTCCCGGCTTGGTCATGAATTTGACCCGGATGATCATCGCAGAATCCTGCATTTCGATCACCCCTTGCGACTTCAGCGGCTGAATGAAATTGTCGCCAATCACCTCATCCTTCAGCAACTCCTGCCCCAGCGTCTTGATCAGCTTGCGCACCTTCTCCACATCGGTGTCATAGGTGACCCGCAGCGGCAGTTTCATGATCACCCAGTCGCGCGAATAATTGGTCAGCACCTGAATTTCGCCGAACGGGATGGTATGCAGCGCTCCAAGATGATGGCGCAGCTGGAACGACCGGACCGAGATCTTCTCGACCGTGCCTTTGACACTGCCGATATCGATGTATTCACCGCGCCGGAACGCATCATCAATCAGGAAGAACGCGCCCGAGAAAATATCCCGGACCAGCGTCTGAGAGCCAAAGCCGACCGCCAGCCCGACCACCCCGGCCCCGGCAAAGAGCGGGCTGACGTTGATGCCGATTTCCATCAGTACAATCAAGACGATGGACACGACGACCACTGCCAGAATAGCGCCTCGGAACAGCGGCAGCAGGGTCGCCAGGCGGCTGGCGCTGGTGCCACCGCCCTCATCGCCCAACTCGCCCTCCGCGGACTGGTCCTCGCTCTCTTCCTCGATCTTGCTGTCGATCCAGATCCGGGCCACATGAAACACCAGATAGCCGATGAACAGGATCGCCAGCACATCCAGAATGCGGTCGAGGATCGATCCCTCCGCCACCGAAAACTCCGGGTTCCAGACGTAGACCAGCGCCACCGTGCCGCCGGCAAAGGCCAGAATGCCCGCGGCGCGGCGCGCCAGATCCGTGTAGGAGGCAACCGGATGGCGCAGCTTGCCCGCGCCGGGATCCGGCACAGGCGCCGCGGGGATGCTGCCACCCTCATCCGCCGCCGTATCTTCCGGGGCAGGCGCGGGCCGCACCAGTCGGCGGCGGCGGGAGAATTGTTCGATCGCGTAGTTGGTCAGGCCATACACCACCAGGATCGAGGTCAGCACCACAAAGAGCCCCATGATCGGCGGCACCGGGCTCGGCCGTTCCAGGACCAGATCAAAGGCCAGCGCAAGCCAGCCGAAAAAGATGTAGATCAGGATCATCGGCGCCCAGATCCACGACAGCAGCCGGGCCGGCCAGGCCAGACCATGACCCTCGCGCACGGTGCGGATCGCCCGCGAGATCGCGCGCGCATTGACCAGCACCAGCAGGATGCCCAGCAGAGAAGAGGCCAGCATCAGAATGGCGTAGGTGAGCGCGTAGATATTGTAGGTGAGGCCGAAATCCTGAACCCAGGTGGAAAACATCACCGCCGCGAAATCAAACGCCGCCAACGCCGACAACCAGAAGTACAACCGCTTCGCCTCGCGGTCGCCGAGGCTCGGGATGCGATACTGGCTGAGGTAGGGCGACAGCACCATCCGCCACAGGTCCGACATGGTGCGCGCCGCAAAGAAGGTCAGATAGACCGCCAGCGAGGTGAACTCCACCGAGACATCTCCCGAGGGTCCAAACACCAAAAGCGTCACCGCCGCCGCAAAGACCATGGCGAGGAAGGTCGCGCCCAGGCCGGTCGCGAACCGCATCAGCAGAAAGGGCATTTTGCCCGCATAGCCTTCGGGCCGGTCCTGGATGCGCGCCACCACAAACCGTTTGATCAGCCGCTCGCCATAGACCCGGTTGGACAGCCAGCGCCCGATCAACAGCAGCAGCGTGGTGGTCCCGAGCACCTCGAGATAGGTCATGATACGCCCGTCCGGGCTGGTGGCGCGCAGGATATAGGCCATCTCGATCAGAGAATTGGGCAGCGCCTCAAGCCGGTCGTTCAACTGTTCGCGAAAGGCCCGCACCTCGGTCTGGGCCTTCATCACCGACGACGCCCCCTCCATGAGCAGGTCGGTCTCGGCAACCGGCGTCGGCGGCGCATCCCCGGCGGCCGTGACCGGCTGGCCACGGCCATCCAGAATCACCACCCCTACACCGGCCTCTGCCGCCTCACGAATGGCGGCTGCCAGCGGGCTCTCCTCGCCACCGCCCGGCCCCTCCTGTGCAAAAGCCGCAAGTGCCATCGACAGGATCAGCGCAAGCGGCATCACAGCGAAACGCATAAAATTCAACAGGCTCTGCACGATAGCTTTTCCTCCGCCTTTTCTGACCAAAACCGCGTCATTTTCGGTTCAAAAGGCACGCGACTGTCGATTTTGCACCCAGGATCAGGCTCAGACCCCATTGGTTTGATTGCATGCCAGAGGCACGCAGGCTATATCACGCTTGTTTAACCGCCTGCGTTTTTGGCCACGCGTGTTCGTGATGCCATAGCAAACCCAGGCAAAAGAATGAGACAATCGAACGCGAGCTGCCGCTGACCGGCGCGCGTTTGCAGGAATTTTGGGGCGGAACATGGCCAAGACCCAGGGAGCCACCCGAGCCGGGCGCTGCATATCCCGCCCGCTCCGCCCCCCGCTCAGACCGCAGCCCTTCCCTCCATCATTCGTCCCCCCGATGACACAGCCGATTTCACAGTCGGTCAAACAGCCGATTACACAGTCTATCACACGGCCGGTCATCCCGCCGTTCTCACAGTCTTTCTGCCCCAACACGCGAGCCGCCCCATGACAGCCAGCCGTCCTCCCCGTCTGGGCCCCGCCGGGCGTGGCCCGCGCATCCTGTTCTACAGCCACGACACCTTCGGGCTTGGCCACCTGCGCCGGTCGCGGGCGCTGGCCGGGGCGATCACGGCGGCGGACCCCAAGGCCTCGGCCATGATCCTCACCGGTTCCCCCGTGGCTGGTCGGTTTGCTTTTCCGAACCGGGTCGATCACATGCGCCTGCCGGGGGTGATCAAACGCGCCGACGGATCCTATGCCAGCCGCACAATGGGCATGACCATCGAAGAAACCACCGAGATGCGCGCCGCGCTCATCCGCTCCACCGCGGAGCAGTTCGACCCGGATATTCTGGTGGTCGACAAGGAGCCTACGGGCTTTCGCGGGGAATTGCTGCCGGCGCTGGATCTCTTGCAGGGGCGGGGCAAGGCGAAACTGGTGCTGGGTCTGCGCGACGTGCTGGACGAACCCGAAGTGCTGCGGGCCGAATGGGACCGCAAATGGGCCCTGGACGCGACCGAGCGCTACTATGATGAAATCTGGGTCTATGGTCTGCGCGATATCTACGACCCGACCGCCGGGCTTGACCTCAGCGCGGATGCACAGGCGCGGATGCATTGGACCGGATACCTGCGGCGCGACCTCGGCACGATCGGAGAGCTGCCGGAGCAACCCTATGTGCTGATCACCCCCGGCGGCGGCGGCGATGGGGCGATGATGGTGGATCTGGCGATTTCCGCCTACGAACGGGACCCGGATCTGGCCCCGCGCGCAATGCTGGTCTACGGGCCGTTCCTGTCGGGCGAGACCCGCGCCGCCTTTGAAAGCCGTGTTTCGGCGCTTCTGGGGCGGGTCACGGCGGTCGGGTTCGAAAGCGAGATCGAAACCTTGTTTGCCGGGGCGCAGGGGGTGATCTGCATGGGCGGCTACAATACGTTCTGCGAGGTCCTGTCGTTTGACAAACCCGCCGTGATCGTGCCGCGCACGACGCCGCGCCTGGAACAGTGGATCCGCGCCAGCCGCGCCGAAGAGCTGGGCCTTGTGGCCATGCTGGACGAAAACCGCGATGGCTGGACCCCCGAGGCGATGATTGGCGCGATCCGGGCGCTTGAGCATCAGCCGCGGCCCTCTCAGGCGATCTCCGACGGGCTGCTGGACGGTCTGGATTACGTCACCCAACGTGTGGACGCCCTGTTGCGCCAGCTGCCGCGCGAGGCCGCCGAATGAGCCAGACACGCCCGGCGCTTGCTGTGCTGGTCAAGGGATGGCCGCGCCTGTCCGAAACCTTCATCGCCCAGGAACTCGTGGCGCTGGAGGAGGCCTGCCAGCCGTTCGAGATCTGGTCCCTGCGCCATCCCACCGACGCCAAGACGCACCCCCTGCACGACCGCCTGCAGGCGCCCGTTCACTATTTGCCGGAATATCTCCACGACGCCCCCGCCCGTGTCACCCGCGCTCGCGCGGCGGCACGGGCGCTGCCGGGATATGCCGAGGCCTGGCGGGTCTGGCGCGCCGATCTGCGCCGCGATCCCACCCACAACCGCATCCGCCGCTTTGGTCAGGCCTGTGTGCTGGCCTGCGAACTGCCGCCCGAGGTGCGCGGGCTCTACGCCCATTTTCTGCACACTCCCGCATCCGTCGCCCGCTATGCCGCCATCATGCGCGGTCTGCCGTGGAGTTTTTCCGCCCACGCCAAGGACATCTGGACCTCGCCCGACTGGGAACTGCGCGAAAAGCTCTCGGACCAGAGCCACGGCGCCGCTTTTGGCGCGACCTGCACCGGGTTTGGCGCCAGACATCTGCAGGATATGGCCAGCGGCACCCCGGTGGATCTGATTTATCACGGGCTGGATCTTGGCCGGTTCCCCGCCCCGCCAGAGCGCGCCTTGCGCAGCCCCCATGCCCCGTTTCAGATGATGTCGGTGGGCCGTCTGGTCGAGAAGAAGGGGTTCGACCGCCTGATCGCGGCGCTGGCCCTGATTCCTGCCGATCTCGATTGGCATTGGACCCATATCGGCGGCGGTGCCCTTGGCGATCTGCTGCAGGGCATGGCCGAGGACGCAGGCATCGCCGATCGCATCACCTGGCGCGGCGCCTGCGACCAGCCCGAGGTGATTGCCGCCATGCGTGCCGCCGATTTGTTCGTGCTGCCCTCGCGGGTGGCGGCGGATGGCGACCGCGACGGGCTGCCCAATGTGCTGATGGAGGCCGCCTCGCAAGGCTTGCCGATCCTGTCCACGCCGGTCTCCGCCATCCCGGAATTCATCGAAAACGGCACCCACGGCGTGCTCAGCGATGACGCGCCCGAGGCGCTCGCTGCGGCGATCCTGTCCCTCGCCCGCGCGCCCCAGGATGCCGCCCGCATGGCAGCAGCCGCGCTCGACCGGCTCCGGGCCGACTTTGGCATGTCGCCGGGCATTGCGCAGCTGAACCGCCGGCTGAGCGCCATGCTGGAGGCCTCGTCATGACCCCGCCCCGCCTTGCATTCTACGCCCCGATGAAGGCGCCGACCCACCCCACCCCCTCGGGCGACCGCGCCATGGCCCGCAGCCTGATGGCCCTGCTTCAGGAGGGCGGCGCCGAGGTCCTCCTGGCCTCGGATCTGCGGCTGCATGAAAACCTGGGGGATCGCGACCAGCAAGCGCTGCTGCAGCAGCGCGCCGCCCGCGACGTGGGGCGTCTGATCGAAGAGATGCCCGCCGTGGATCTCTGGGTGAGCTACCACAATTACTACAAGGCGCCGGACCTGATCGGCCCCGCCGTTGCCGCCGCCCGCGACATCCCCTACGTCCAGATCGAGAGCACCCGCGCCAGCAAGCGCCTGACCGGTCCCTGGTCCGATTTCGCCCGCGCCGCCCACGCAGCGGCAGATCAGGCGGCGGTGATCTTCTACCTCACCGAGCAGGATCGCGCCACGCTGGAGCGTGATCGGCCAGCGGATCAGCAGCTCGTGCACCTGCGCCCCTTCCTGCCCCGCGCCGATCTGCCGGCTGCCAGCGCCCAAGACGGGCCGATGCTGGCGGCGGGGATGATGCGCCCCGGCGACAAGCTGGCCTCCTATGCGCTGATCGCCGAAACCCTGCGCCATCTCGACACCTGTGGTCAGACGGGCTGGCAGCTTGAGATTGCAGGCGACGGGCCCGCGCGCGCCCTGGTCGAGGCGCTGATGGCGCCCTTTGGGGCGCGGGTGCGGCTTCTCGGCGCGCTGGATGAGGCGGCGATGGAACAGGCCTACCTCCGCGCGGGCCTGTTCCTGTGGCCCGGCGTCAACGAGGCCTACGGAATGGTCTATCTGGAGGCGCAGGCCCATGGCTTGCCGGTGGTGGCACAGGACCGCCCCGGCCTGCGGGATGTTCTGCTGCCGGGCCATTCCTCTGCCGTTGACGACGGGGCGGAGGCGCTGGCGCGGGCGGCGCAACGCCTTCTGACATCAGCCCCCGAACGCGCCGAGATCGGACGGCGGGCGCGCGACCATATCGCCACCCACCACCTCCGCCCCGCCGCCCGCGAGACGGTCTGGTCCGCACTGCGCCCGCTGCTGGAACGCTCCGGATGATCCGCCTCGCCCTGCTCCGCCATGGCCACACCGCCTGGAACCGCGACGGCCGCATTCAGGGCCGCAGCGACATCGCGCTGGACCCGGACGCGCGTCGCGACCTCGCCGCGCTGTCGCTGCCTGCGCCCTGGCAGGCCGCCGCGCTCTGGTCCAGCCCGCTTCTGCGCGCGACAGAGACCGCGCAGCTGGTGGCCGGACGCGCGCCGCGCACGGATGCCGCGCTGATCGAAATGAACTGGGGCGCATGGGAAGGCCTCCGGGGCGTGGATCTTCGCGCCGATGCCACCTCCGGCTTTCGCGATATCGAGAGCTGGGGTTGGGACTTCCGCCCTCCCGGCGGCGAAAGCCCGGCCGAGGTCTGGCACCGTCTGCAGCCTTGGGTCCAGAGCCTCGATCACGACAGCGTTGCGGTCTGTCACATCGGCGTCATGCGGATGATCCTCGCCCGCGCCCACGGCTGGGATTTCGCAGGCCCCGCGCCGTTCCAGATCAAACGCAACCGGCTCTTCGTGGTGGAGATCGCCAACGGTCAGCTCTCCCCATGGCGCGACCCGGTGCGTCTTGTGCAGGAGGCGGAATGAAGATCCTCATCGCCGTGACCCATCTTCTGGGCACCGGGCATCTGTCCCGCGCTCTGACGCTGGGGCGGGCCTTTGCCGCTGCGGGTCATGCGGTGAGCGTGGTCTCCGGTGGCGGCCCCGCGCCCCACCTGTCGACCCGGGGCGTCGCATTTGAACAATTGCCGCCGCTGCGATCCGACGGGCTGACCTTCTCCCGGCTTCTCGCCGCCGATGGCAAGGTCGCAGACGCCAACTATCACGCCGCGCGACAGGCACATCTGCAGGGCCTTGTTCGCAGTCTGCAACCCGATGTGCTGATCACCGAGCTCTACCCCTTCGGGCGGCGCAGCCTGCAGGCCGAGTTCCACGTCCTGCTGGAGGCCGCCCATGCCCTGCCGGTTCGCCCCCTCATCCTGTCCTCGATCCGTGACATTCTGGCCCCGCCGTCCAAACCCAAAAAGGCCGTGGCTGCCGATGCGGTGATCGCCCAATATTATGACGCAGTGCTGGTTCACTCCGACCCGAACGCCACCCGGCTGGAGGCCAGCTGGCCAGTCTCGCCCGCGCTGTCGCAGCGGCTCCACTACACAGGCTACGTGGCGCCGCCCGCGATCACCCCGCACCCGGACAAGCTGGGCCAGGGAGAGATCCTCGTCAGCGCCGGCGGCGGCAGCGTCGGGGATGCGCTATATGCCTGTGCGGTGCAGGCGGCAAAGGCGATGCCGGAGCACAAATGGCGCATCCTGATCGGCGGCAGCAATGCATCGGAGCGGATCGCAGCCCTCTCCGATCCCGCCTCCCCCGCGCGCCTGGAACCGGCCCGGCCGGAGTTCAGGTCCATGCTGCCCCATGCGGCGGCCTCGGTCAGCATGTGCGGCTACAATACCGCGCTTGACCTGCTGCAGTCGGGCGTGCCCTCGGTGCTGGTTCCCTTTGACGCAGGCAACGAGGTCGAACAGAGCCTGCGCGCCCGCAGTCTGGCAACGCTCTCGGGGGTCGCCGTCGAACCCACAGCCGCGCTCACCCCCGCCCGCCTCTCTGCCGCCCTGCGCCAAGTCATGCAGGAGCCGCAACGCAGCCTTGACGGCTTTCGGTTTGACGGAGCCGCCCGAAGCGTGGAAATTGCCGAAACGCTGCACCGGGCGCTGCGCCCCTCGCAGCGATAGGGCTGCCAATTGAGGGGGGAGCATGACACAGGCTTGGGATGAACTGGACCGGGAACTGACACTCTGGAGCCGGGAGGGGCTGGATCTGCCCCTGTGGTGGCGCGATGACGATGCGGTGGCCCCCACCGAGGCGCTCGGTCGACTGGAGGATCTAGCGGGAGAGCTGGGCATGCCTGTGCATCTGGCGGTGATCCCTCATTCCGCGGTGGCCGAGCTGGCCGAGACAGTCAGCCAATCGCAACATCTGCTGCCCGTTGTGCACGGCTGGGCGCATGTGAACCACGCGCCGACAGAGGCCAAGAAGAGCGAGTTCGGCAGCACCCGCCCGGTCGACGAGGCGCTGAACGAAGCGGAACAGGGCATCGAGCGGCTGCAGCAGCTGTTCGGTCCCGCCCTTCGGCCCATGTTCGTGCCGCCCTGGAACCGGATCTCGGCGGCCATGCTGCCCTGGCTGGCGGGGCTGGACTATGCGGCCATCTCGACCTTCGGGCCGCGCAAGCGGGTACAGGCGGCACCGGGGCTATTGCAGATCAACACCCATATCGACCCGATCAACTGGCACGGTGACCGCAGCCTCCTCGACAGCGGGTCGATCCTGACCCCTCTGGTGGCGCAGCTGCAGGCCCGTCGGGCCGGGTCGGTGGACCGGACGGAACCTCTGGGCCTGCTGACCCACCACCTGATCCATGACGAGGGCGTCTGGTCCTTCTGCGAGACGCTTCTGCGCCGCCTGCTGGACGGCCCCGCCCGTCCCTGGCGCTTTGATGAGAGGATCACCTGACATGAGCCGACTGGACAGCATGCTGCGCCGCCTGACTGCGCAACGGGACGGGCTGAACTGGGCCGCTTCGGCGATCGCCGGGATTGACGGCGATGTGCTGGATCTCGGCCTGGGCAACGGGCGCACCTATGACCATCTGCGCGAATCCCTGAGCGACCGCCGGGTCTGGGTGATCGACCGGGTGCTGCAATGTCACCCGTCCTGCGTGCCGCCAGAGGAGAACTTTCTGCAGGGCGAAGCCGAGCCGATGCTGCACAGGCTTGCCGAAAGCCCGCATCGGATGGCGCTGGCCCATTACGACTTCGGGTTCGGCATCAAGGAAGAAGACGTGGCAGAAGCGGCCAGGCTGTCTCCGGCGATTGCGGCGGTCATGGCCTCCGGCGGGTTGATCATTTCCGGTCAGCCGCTGGTGGGATTTCAACACATCGACGGCCCCGCAGATATCCCCGACGGGCGGTATATGTTCTACCGCGCCGATTGATCCCGGCAGCTCACCGATTTCGGGAGATGGCCGTTCCCGGCACATCACGGTTCCCGGACCATTCCCGGCAGGTCACCATTCGAGGTATTGCGCTGCGCCCTGCGCATCGCGGGGGGGCGGGGGCCGCGCCGAAGGCGCGGCCCCCGCCGGGCCCAACGCTTTTGGGTGCGGCTCTGCCGCCCCCAAAAGGGACGGGAGCTCCACCCTGCCTTGCCACTGCAGTGCAACAGTCGGCTCTGCGCGAACCGGGGCGAACCCAGGCGAAACGGAGCAGATAAGGTCAGCATTTCTGACCCAATGTTTCGCAGGCGAAACAACAGGTCAGGAGGGCTGATACTTTTTGTGGGCGTTGCGCAGCAGGCGAACGCTGACATCTTGTGAACCCGGCAACACGCCAAATTCCCTTCCCCCGATTGGGGCGCGGAACCTTTCCAACCTCATACTGCATAATGCCGCGCGCGGCCCGGTCAGGGGCGCGCAGCATTGTGCAGCCGCCTGTATTGCGGCCCTCAGGCCACGCGCTGGCCGCGACAGAACACAGCCCGCGGCATCGGCGTGCCCTGCCCGATGTCGAAACGGATCAGATCCGCCCGTTTGCCAATCTCCAGCACGCCGCGATCCTCCAGCCCGACGGACCGGGCCGGCGCTGCCGTCACGCAGGCTATGCCGCGCGCCAGATCCCCCCAGATGTCGCCGAGCTTCACGGCCGCCTGCAGCAGAGCGGCCGGGATGTAGTCAGACGACACGATGTCCAGAAGCTCCAGATCCGCCAGCTCCCTGGCCGCCACATTGCCCGAATGGGACCCGCCCCGCATCAGGTTGGGTGCCCCCATCATCACTGCGATCCCATGCGCGCGACAGGCCCGGGCGGCCTCCACCGTCGTGGGGAATTCCGCCAGCCGGATGCCGTGACCTGCCGAGACCTCCACCTGCCCGGCGGTGGTGTCGTCGTGGCTGGCCAGCACCGCGCCGAAGCGCGCCGCCTCGGCCACGGTTGCCGCCTCGTGCATGTCCCCATAGGTGGCGCGCAGCTGCTTCAGATCGGCCACATGGGTGATGAAATCCTCATCCGACATGCCGCGTTTGGATTTCACGTATTGCTCCAGTTTGGAGATATCGCGGAACTGGCGCTGCCCCGGCGTGTGATCCATCAGGCTGACAAGGCCGACGCGGTCATCGGGGCCGAATTCGGCCAGCTCTTCGGCCAGGGTTTCGGAACAGACCTCCGCCCGCAGATGCAGGAAGTGGCTGATCTTCAGCATGTCCTTCGCCCGCAGATCGAGCATTTCGGTGGCAAGCTGACGGGCATATTTCAGATACCGGCCCTTGCCGCGCTGGATCGAACCCACGCGCATCGCATCAAAGACGGTGGTGATCCCGGTCGAGGCCAGCTCTGCATCATGGGCGACGATGGCCGCCGCGTGGGGCCAGTCAACGCCGGGACGCGGTTCGATGTGGCGTTCCAGATTGTCGGTATGCAGCTCGATCAGACCGGGGCTGAGGTAATCTCCGCCCAGATCCACCGCCCCGGCGGGAACAGAGGTCCCGTCGGAGATGTCGGAAATCAGTCCATCGGTAATTTTCACGCAACCCGTCCGGGTCTCATCCGCAAGGATCAACGTGGCATTGGCAAGGATCAACTCTTGTGTCATCTGGAGTTCACATCTTTCGGTCATGGGAAGGCCCACGTCTTAGGAGGCCATTGTGACATTTACGCGATACGCAGTTTATTATGCCCCACCCGCAGAGGCGGACTGGAGCCGCTGGGCAACCGGCTGGCTGGGCTGGGATATGGAACGGGGCTGCACCGCCCCCCATCCCGATGTGGCAGACCTGGGCCTGGCAGAACCGGGCGCGGCAGAACTGGGCGCGGCAGGACTCAATGTCGCGGAGATCACGGCCACGCCCCGGAAGTACGGGCTGCACGCCACATTGAAGCCGCCGATGCGGCTGGCAGCTGGCACCGACGAGGGACAGCTGCGCGCCGCCTGCACGGCGCTGGCCGCGACGCAGCCCCCCGTCGCGCTGGCGGGGCTGGAGATCGCACGGCTTGGCCGCTTCCTTGCGCTGTGTCCCATCGGCGAGGTCTCGGCGCTGAACCGGCTGGCGGCGGCCTGCGTCACCGAGCTGGACGCCTTTCGCGCGCGCCCGTCGGAGGCAGAACTGGACCGGCGGCGGGCGGCGGGGCTCAGCCCTCAGCAGGACGAAAACCTGACCCGCTGGGGCTACCCCTATGTGCTGGATCAGTTCCGCTTTCACATCACCCTGACCGGCAAGCTGCCCAAAGCGCAACTGCCCCGCGTGGAGGCCTGTCTGGCGGCGCGGCTGGCGCCGAAGCTGCCCCGGCCGCTGATCCTGACCGATCTGGCGCTGGTCGGAGAGGCGGAGGACGGCCGGTTTCATCTGCTGCACCGCTACGCCCTTTCGGCCTGAATGATTGCCTGCGCGGCGACGATGGCGGCGCTGAGGGCACCGCTGTTGTCGACCTTGTAGACCTGCCGCAACCCCTCCGGCAGGGCGAGGTCTGCGCGGGCCAGCCGACGTTGCACCTCTTCGGGGTCCTCCCGGCCACGACCGGTGAGCCGGGCGGCCAGCAGCTCGGGATCGGCAGTGACCGAGATCACCCGGAAATCGTCGAACACCTCCTGCGCCTGCAACAGAACCGCCCGCGACAGGTTGACCAGCACCCCCGAGGCCCCCAGCCGCAGAGCTTCGATGTCGCGGGAAATCCCGTAGCGCAGCCCGTGTGCCCGCCAATGGAGCGCGAAGACATCGGCCGCGACCAGCGCCTCGAACTCCGCCTCGGAGACCGGTTGATAGTCCTCGCCGCCGGCTTCGGGGGCGCGAGTGATCACGCGGCGCATGGTGCGCAGGCGCGGATCCGCCACGGCGAGACCGCTCATCAGGCTGTCCTTGCCGACACCGGAGGGGCCGACAACGGCGATCACCGGACCTTTGGGGCCAGGGGCTTTTGCGGTCGGCATCATGCGGCACGCCGGGGCGAGAAGGCCGAGACATCGATGAAACGGTCGCAGACCTGCGTGCGCGCCGCCTCGTCGTGGAAAATCCCGATGATCGCGGCCCCCCGCGCCTTGGCCGCCTCGATCAGGCCGAGCACGGTGGCGCGGTTCCTGGCGTCCAGGCTGGCGGTGGGTTCATCCAGCAGCATCGCCGGGTAGTCGTAGGCAAAGCCCCGGGCGATATTGACCCGCTGCTGTTCGCCGCCGGAAAAGGTGGTGGGGCTGAGGGCCCAGAGCCGTTCGGGGATATTGAGCTCTGCCAGCAGCGATGCGGCGCGGTCCCGGGCCTGATCCGCCGGGGTGTCCACCGACAGCAACGGCTCGGCCACCACATCGAGGGTGGATACCCGCGGCACCACCCGCAGGAACTGGCTGACATAGCCCAGCGTCTTGCGGCGCAGCTCCAGGATCTCGCGCGGCTCGGCCCGTGCCACATCGAGACCACCGATCAGGATCTGGCCGGAGGCGGCAAGGTAGTTGCCGTAGATCAGGCGCATCAGGGTGGATTTCCCGGCGCCCGAGGCCCCCACCAGACCGACGCATTCACCGGGGGCCACCGCAAGGCTCGCCGCTTCCATCACCGGGATCGTGGCGCTGCCCTGATTGTGCAGGGTGAAGCTCTTGGAGACATCCCTGATGTCGATCATGGGGGGGGACTTGGGATCAGAAGCGGTCATAGCCAGCCTTTCCATCGAAAAAAGAGGAGCGTGCCCAGCGCCGATAGGGTCATCAGGCCGGTGGCGATCAGATAGCCATGGGGGCTGTCCATGCCCGGCAGGTAGCCGAAGTTCATGCCATAGACGGAGGCCACCAGGGTCGGCGGCAGAAAGATCACGGCCACCACAGAGACGATGCGCCCGGTGATGCCCTGTTCCAGGGTGACCATGCCGAGGATGACATCGGTCAGATGCGAAATCCGGCCCGAGAGGAAATCCGCATGCACCAGCAGCGCCTGAATGTCATGTCCGCGCGCCTTGGTCAGGGGGCGCAGGTCCTTGTCGTCATGGCTGAGACCAAAGGTCGACAGGGCCCGTTCCAGCGTCAGCAGCGACAGCCGGTATTTCGCCAGCATCTCGCCCGAGCGCCCCACCTCGCGCAGCATGTCCTGCAGCGCCCTGCTCCAGATGCCTTCTTCGGTAAAAAGGCGGGCGGCGCGGTCATCAAGCTCGCGTCCCACCCCTTCGAGAAGGTCCGCCATCCGGGCCACGATTTCCTCCATCAGGGACAGGAACAGCCGCGCAATCGTGGTGCAGCCGGCGCTGCTGCCTGCGGCATGGGCGGCGAGGGTCTCGAACGGGCGCGGCGCGTGAAACCGAACGGTGACCAGACAGGAGGGAGACAACAGGCAGGCCACGGGACCAAAGCTGCGCGCCTTCTCGGCATCAAGCCCCGGCAGCGACACCGTCAGCACGTCCACATTGCCGGTCCGGTAGAAGCGGTTGGAGATCTCGATCTCCTCCATATCCGCCAGCGAGGGCACATCATAGCCGAGGGCCTCCACCTGCGCCAGCTGCTCGGGCTGGGGCCGGTAGAGGTCGATCCAGTCGGCCTCTGACAGCGCGGCATCCGGCGCCAAGGGCGTCAGGGTCGCGTTTTCGATCTTGTAGGCAAAGAGCATTTCATCACACCTGCAGCACGGAAGAGACCAGAAGCTGAGTATAGGCATGTTGCGGGTCGTCAAGCACCTGATCCGTGAGGCCGGTTTCGACGACATGGCCGGATTTCATCACCATCAGCCGGTCGGCCAGCAGGCGCACCACGGCAAGGTCATGGGTGACGATGATCGCCGAAAGCCCCATTTCGCGCACCAATCCGCGCAGCAGATCCAGCAGCCGCGCCTGCACCGACACATCCAGCCCGCCGGTGGGTTCATCCATGAAGACCAGTCGCGGACCGGTGACCAGATTGCGGGCGATCTGCAGGCGCTGCTGCATGCCCCCCGAAAAGGCCGAGGGGCGGTCATCGACGCGGTTTTCCTCAATCTCCACCCGGTCGAGCCAGTCGATGGCAGAGGCGCGGATATTGCCATAGTGACGCCCGCCCACAGCCATCAGCCGCTCGCCGATATTGCCGCCCGCCGACACCGACATGCGCAGCCCGTCGCGGGCGTGCTGATGCACAAAGGCCCAATCGGTGCGGCCCAGCATCCGGCGCTCGGGTTCGGACATGGTGAGCGTATCGACCGGCCCGCGGTCGCGGGTGTCAAAGATCACCTCGCCGCCGTCGGTTTCCAGATGACCGGCGAGACAGTTCAGCAACGTGGATTTGCCCGAGCCGGATTCGCCCACGATCCCCATCACCTCGCCCGGAAAGAGATCAAAGCTGACGTCGGTGCAGCCGATGCGGTGGCCGTACATCTTGCGGATATTGTTCACTTGCAGAAGGGGGTGCATCAGGCGGCCTCCGGTCCGGTTGAAAGGGGCGCCTCGCTGCCGAGGCGACCCACGTGGCCCGCCGCGCGGCGGCTGCGGCAATAGTCGGTGTCGGAACAGACAAACATCCGTCCGCCGGCATCATCCATGATCACCTCGTCCAGATAGCTGTCCGCGGCGGCACAGAGATCGCAGGCGTGGTCGGCCTTGGTGGCCTCGAAGGGGTAGTCCTCGAAATCGAGCGAGACGACCTTTGTGTAGGGCGGCACCGCATAGATCCGCTGTTCCCGGCCCGCGCCAAACAATTGGATCGCGGCCATTTCCAGCTTCGGGTTGTCGAACTTCGGGATCGGTGAGGGGTCCATCACATAGCGGCCCTCGACCTTGACCGGATAGGCATAGGAGGTGGCGATCTGCCCATGCTGCGAGATATCCTCGTAGAGCTTCACATGCATCAGCCCGTATTCCTCGAGGCTGTGCATCTTGCGGGTCTCGGTCTCGCGCGGTTCGAGAAATCGCAGCGGCTCCGGGATCGGCACCTGATAAACCAGGATCTGATCCTCGCGCAGCGCCGCCTCGGGGATGCGGTGGCGGGTCTGGATGATGGAGGCCCGCTCGGTTTCCTCGGTCGTCGCCACGCCGGCGGTGCGTTCAAAGAACTTGCGGATGGAGACCGCGTTGGTGGTGTCGTCAGCGCCCTGATCGATCACCTTCAGCGTGTCATCCGGGGTCAGCGCCGCCGCCGAGACCTGCACGCCGCCCGTGCCCCAGCCATAGGGCATCGGCATTTCCCGAGAGGCAAAGGGCACCTGATAGCCCGGGATCGCCAGCCCCTTGAGGATGGCGCGACGGATCATCCGCTTGGTCTGTTCGTCGAGATAGGCGAAATTATATTCAGACATGCTGGGCTTCCTTTTGGTCGGTTGCACTGGAGGAGGGGACCTTCATTCTGCGGCCTCCTGCGCGGCAGTGGCCTCACGCCGCAGCTTGCGGACCAGTTCCAGTTCCGATTGGAAATCGACGTAATGCGGCAGCTTGATATGTTCGAGAAAGCCGGTGGCCTGGATGTTGTCGCAATGGCTGAGGACAAACTCCTCGTCCTGCGCGGCGGCGCCGACGTTGTCTTCGCCCAGCTCGCGCCAGCGCAGCGCCCGGTCCACCAGCGCCATGGCAATCGCCTTGCGCTCGGTCTGGCCGAACACCAGACCATAGCCACGGGTGAACTGCGGCGGCTCGGTCTTGGAGCCCGTGAACTGGTTCACCGTCTCGCATTCGGTCAGCTCGATCTCGCCGATCTCGATGGCAAAGCCCAGTTCGGGGATCTCCATCTCCACCGCCACGGTGCCGATGCGCAGCTCGCCGACAAAGGCGTGGTTGCGCGCGTATCCACGCTGGGTGGAATAGGCCATGCCGAGGATGAACCCCTCGTCGCCCCGGGTCAGCGTCTGCAGCCGGGTGGCGCGATCCGCCGGAAAAGCGACCGGTTCGCGGGTAATGTCGCGGGGGGTGGCGTCGCTGTCGGGTTCGGTCTGGATGATATCCTCGTCGCGCAGAAAGCTGGTGACATGCGGGGTCGGCTCGCGGCGGGGAGGCGCGGTCGGGGCCTCTGGCAGCTCTCCTTCGGCGGCGAGTTTGAAATCCAACAGCCGGTGCGTGTAGTCAAAGGTCGGTCCCAGCACCTGCCCCCCCGGCACGTCCTTGAAGGTGGCGGAAACCCTCCGGTCACAGGCCATGTCCGCCGTCTCGACCGGACGTGAGTTGCCAAAGCGCGGCAGCGTCGTGCGGTAGGCGCGGATCAGAAAGATCGCCTCGATCAGATCACCGCGCGACTGTTTGATCGCCAGCGCCGCGAGGTCGGGATCAAACAAAGACCCCTCTGCCATCACCCGGTTCACAGCGAGTTTCAACTGTTCGCGGATCTGCGCCAGCGACAGCTCGGCCACAGAGGTGTCGCCGCGGCGCTCTTCGGCGAGCCAGGCATGGGCGTTATCGATGGCGCGTTCGCCGCCCTTTACAGCTACATACATGTGATCAGCCTCCCTGTGTGATCTGGGTGGAGCGCGGCAGGGCCGCCACGTCTGCGCCGGACGTAAAGAACAGATCCACCCCGAGCGGGTAGAGCATGGCGTTGCGCTGCAGGGCCGCGCTATCGGGCAGATACAGGCGGGCGCTGTCCTTGATGCCGGGACCGGTGAGGGTGGCATTGGGGGCGCGGCGCTCCGGCAGTTCCACCACCAGCGTGGCGGAGCGGTCCGGGTATTGCGAGCAGCCGATCCGGAACTGGTCCAGCGGCATCAGCGCGTCCCAGCCACCGACGGCGAAATCGGCCTCGGTGGCCGGAACCAGCGGCGCGCCGGTATGGAAGGTCAGCCAGCCACGCAGGGCGGCGCTGTCCACGTCCTGTGCCAGGTAGACCCCGGTCTCCGGATCGCACAGCGTCAGCAGCAGGGTGGCAGCCGCCTCGCTGAGCCCCGCGGGCGCCCGCGCGCCCGTCAGGCTGCGCCAGGTGCCGGGGCGGGCCATCACATCCATTGCGGCGCGGAAGCCATGGGCCGAGGCCACGGCCGGATCCGCAAAGCCGCCGGAGTATATATCGGTGGTGTCAGGCGTCATGCTGGCGGTCATCAGTCTTCTCCCCGGACCATTGTGAAAAAATCGACCTTGGTGGCGGCCGCTTTGGCGGCGCGGGCGTCCTTGCGCGCGGCCCTCTCGGTGCGGAGCGGGCTCAGGATCCTCTCCTCCACCTGCTCTGCTGCATCGGTCTGCAGCATCGCGTCCAGCTTGGCCGCAAGCTCCGCCTGCCGCTTGTTGCGACCCTGCACATAGCCGTGACCGACAGTGCCGCCCGCGATCTTCAACGTGCAGCGCGTGACGGTCATCTCACCGAGGTTGAAAGGGGCGCCCGTGCCGCCAGTCCGCCCGCGCACCATGACGCCGCCGGTTTCCGGCACCCGCAGCCATTCATGGGCGGGCGGAGCGTCGAGGCGGGCGAAAAGGGTCTCGAGCCGAGCCGCGTCTGCCGAGGCCAGAAGGCTCATCCAGCCCTTGCGGCGGTGCGGTGAAATTTCCTGTGTCATGTCTGGTCTGGCCTCTTGGCAGGGTTGTCTACCTGAACTATACAACTAGACAAATCATACATGACTGTGCCCTGTCGGCACAAGTCATCCATTTGCGAAGGTTTCGTGACATGTCCCGCACGCCGGTCTGGAAATCGATTGTCATCACCCTGACAGATGACATTGCGCAGGGGCGCTATGAGACCGGCGGCAAGCTGCCCTCCGAGGCCCAGCTGGCGGCGCGCTTCGGCGTGAACCGCCATACCGTGCGCCGGGCGCTAGCCGATATGGCGGCGCAGGGGCTGGTGCATGCCCGTCGTGGGTCCGGGGTGTTTGTGGCGGCGAAACCCACCGACTACCCGCTGGGCAAGCGCATCCGGTTTCACCAGAATATCCAGCGTGCGGGAAGAGTGCCGCGCAAGAAGGTGCTGCGGCTGGAACTGCTGGCCGCCGATCCCCGCGAAGCCGATGCCCTGGATCTGGCGAGCGGTGCGCCCGTGGTGGTCTACGAGGGGCTGTCCTATGCCGATGACCACCCCGTCGCGCTGGCGCGGACGGTGTTTCCGGCAGATCGCCTGCCCGGGTTGGCCGAGGCCCTGGAGGCGCATGAGTCCATCACCGCCGCGCTCCGGGCCTGTGGTGTGGAGGATTATACCCGGCGAGAGACCCGGATCACGGCAAAGCTGGCGACGGCGACACAGGCGCTGCATCTGCGGATCTCAGAAGGCGCGCCGATCCTGCGCACAACCGGCATATCGGATGATGCCAACAATGTTCCGATTGAATTCGGCCGGACCTGGTTTGCGGGCGACCGTGTCACCCTCACCCTCGGCGACGACTAGCGGCGCGTCCGGGACTGGTTGCCCGCAGCCCGCCCCCCTCGGATTGCAGCACGGTCCGCTCCCGTTGGGCGTGGCGCCTCTTGTCCCGATGGGACAAGAGGCGCGCATCGCGTCCCCGCAGGGGACGCGATGCCGGGCCCAAGGCTGCCAGGGGGTCCGGCCGCAGGCCGGGCACCCGCAGGCGCGGGAGCATTCCCGGCCAGCGCAGCGTGACAGGGGTCACTCGTATTTTTCCAGAAACGCCTCAGCCGACAGAGCCCGGAAATCCGGCAGCGCGCGCCGCAGGGCCGCATGGTCCCAGTCCCACCAGGCCAGCCCCATCATCCGCTCTGCCGACTGTTCGCAGTAGCGTCGCCGGATCAGCCGGGCCGTATTGCCGCCCACAATCGTATAGGGCGCCACATCCTTGGTCACCACTGATCCCGATGCCACAACCGCACCATGGCCAATCGTCACGTCGGGTTTGATCATGGCGCCATGGCCGATCCAGGTGTCATGGCCGATCCGGGCCATGCGCGCGCGACGGCGGGCGAACCAGTCCGCATCATCCTCCGCATCATCCCAATAACTGGCCGAGCGATACAGGAAATGGTGCAACGACGCCTTCTCCATCGGGTGATCCGTCGCCCCGATCCGGGTCGCGCTGGCGATATTGGAAAACTTGCCGATCTCGGCATTGGCAATATCGCAGTTGCGATCACAATAGCTGTAGTCCCCAAGGCGACTATGCGCCAGCCGGGTTCCGGCGCCGAGCTCGGTATAGGCCCCGAAATGACTGTCCACCACCGAGCATCCGGGATGGATCAAAGGGGTCTCGGGCGACAGTTCTGCCATGATCATATTCTCTTTCTGTCTGCAGGGACGGCAGCGCTCCTACCGCCCCGGTGACGATATACAACTAGACACAGCCCGGCCAGAGGCCCCTACGAGCTGCCCGGCTCCGGGTACTAGTGGCCGCCTGCATCACCCTGGATCAGCCGCTTGCGCAGCCAGCCGGAGAACCAGTCCATCACCATCACCATCAACACGATGAGGACGATATAATAGGCCACTTCTTCCCAGTCCTTCTGGGTGATGATCGCCTGCGTCAGCAACAGGCCGATGCCGCCGCCGGTGATCGCGCCGATGATCGTCGCGGACCGGGTGTTGGATTCAAGGAAATACAGCAGCTGCGACAGCAGAACCGGGGTGATCTGCGGGATGACGCCAAACCGATAGCGCTGGATGGGTTTGGCCCCGGTCGAGGCCACTCCCTCGATCTGCTTTTCATCGACATTTTCCAGCGCCTCCGAGAAGATCTTGCCGAAGGTGCCGGTGTCCGTGATCAGGATCGCCAGCGCCCCCGTCAGCGGCCCCGGCCCGAAGGCCCGCGCCAGCACCACGGTCCAGATCAGCGAGTCGACGCCGCGCACGAAATCGAACACCCTGCGGGCCGCGAACCGCACGACCCGGACCGGCATGAAGTTCCGGGTCCCGAGAAAGGCCAGCGGCAAGGCCACGAGACCTGCGCCAAAGGTGCCGAGAAAGGCCATCAGGATGGTCTCGCCAATGGCCCAGGCCACATCGCCATGGCGCCACATCTTGTTGGTCCAGATATCGTTGGCGATCGCGCCCGCCTCGCCGGAGACCGCGCGGGACAACAGCTCGCCCGCCCCCATGCCATGATAGGGGCTGTCGAGCGTGAAGAAGAACAGCTCCCAGCCCATGAAGTAGCGAAAGACCTCGGCCCGGTTCCGGGTCACGGTCAGACGGCCGGCATCGGTGGTGATCGCCAGCCGGTTTTTCGACAGGTTGATCCACTCCGGCAGATCTCCCTCGGGCAGAACCGCCTGCACGCCTTTGCTGCGGCTGGGAGTGGCAGATACCAGACCGTAGCCGGGAATGTCATATTCGATGGTCTCGGGGCCAAAGCGGACCACATGGCCGTCCTCAAGATCGATCACCGTCGTGTCGCCTGTGGCACTCACCCAGGCCGGGCGCATACCCTCGGGATATTCGCCCTTGCGCTCGCCCTCGATGGCGTAGGTGACGAGGCCGCTGCGGTTGTCGCGGGTCACATGGGTCTTGTAGCTGTAGCTGTCCGAGACCAGCGTGCGGGCATTGTCCAGCGATGCGCGCTGCCACAGGCCCGGCACATCAAAGGCAAAGCAGACATAGCCGAGATAGAGAATGATCGCCGCCGGGACGGCAAAGTTCATCAGCCGCTTTTTCAGGAACAGCTTGTCCATCTGCCCCTTCAGCGGGCCTGCGTTGACATCCAGGGTGGTCATGCTGTGGCCCCTTTGCGTGCACCGTGCGTCAGGCGGTCCCGCAGGGACCCGGAAATCTGATCCACCACAACGATGGATGCGAACAACAAAACAAAGATCGCGGCCGCTTCGTCATAGCGCCCCTGCCCCCAGGACATCGAATTCTTCAGCTCATAGCCAATACCGCCGGCACCAACAAAGCCCAGAATGGCGGAGGCCCGGATGTTGATCTCCAGCCGCAGCAAGGCATAGGACACATAGTTCGGCCCCACCTGCGGGATCACACCAAGCCACATGCGCTGCGCCCAGGAGGCACCTGTGGAATACAGCCCCTCGACCGGTTTCAGCGATGCGTTTTCATTCACCTCAGAGAACAGCTTGCCAAGCGAGCCGACAGTATGCAGCGCAATGGCGATCATCGCAGGCACCGGCCCGCCCCCCAGCAGATAGATCAGCACCAGCGCCACGACGATTTCCGGGATCGCGCGGCAGATGTCCATGATCCGGCGAAACACCGGGATCAGACGCGGCCAGGGCGCCATGCCCCGGGTTGACAGCAGCGACAGAACCGTGCCGAAGATCGCCCCCAGCAGCGTCGAGGCGCCGGCAATATTCAGTGTCTCGATCAGCGACGGAAAGAAATGCACCATATGACCGGGCAGCTGGCCGGCCTTTTCGGAGGCTTCGGACAGGACTTCGCCCGGGTAGTCCAGAATGCGGTGGATGCCGTCGAAGAACGACCCTGCATTGCGGTCGTCGGCTGTCCGGAACCCGGCCGCCATCATCGCAATAAACAGGACCAGCAACACCCCACCATAGAGGCGTTTGCGTCGGGTCAGATCGGTATATTGCGCCCGGATCTCATCCACTGTCCGGGGAGCGTTGGCGGTCAGATCAGCCATGAATTCGTCCTGATTCAAAAACGGACCACGGAGCTCAAACAGGCTCCGGCGGCCAAAAATGCGGGGTCCGGATGGATCCGAACCCCGCGACTATTTTGCGAAACGGCTTACTGGGACTTCAGTTTGCGGGCTTCGATGATCACCTCATAGGCGTCATGTGTGATCGGCATGAAGCCTTTGGAGTCACCGGCCGCGACAGAATAGTAGCAGTCGTAATCCATCGCAGGCATGGAGGCCATCAGGCCGGTCATCTTGACTTTCACATCTTCCGGCAGCGCCTTGCGCAGCACAACGGGGCCTTCGGGGATCGGCTTGGACTTCCAGATCTGGACCAGATCGTTCATGTCGACGAGGCCCGCATCAACCGCCTTGCGCAGAGCGCCGGAGTTGTAGCCGTCTTCCCAGTTGCCAAGGCCATCGGCCCAGGTCACGCCGGCATCGATGTCGCCATTGTTCACGGCAACGATGGTCTGCTCATGACCACCGGTGAATTTGACCTCACCGAAGTAGGCACCGGATTCCATCGTGGAGCCGGTCTGTGCCGGGATCTCGATGGAGGGGATCAGGTAGCCGGAGGTGGAGTTCGGATCGCCAAAGCCAAAGACCTTGCCTTTGACGTCTTCCAGCGCGTGGATGCCTGCGTCCTTGCGGGCAAACCCGACCGAGTAGTAGCCGTAGCCGCCATCGACGTTGACCTTGACCAGAACCGGCTCAACCGCTTCGGGGTCGGAGAGATAGGTCTTGGCATAGCCGGACGCGCCCAGCCACGCCATGTCGATGGTGCCGCCGAGGAGACCCTGGATCACGCCGTCATAGTCGGCGGGGGCGAACATCTTGGTTTCAACGCCCAAGAGCTCTTCGGTTTTGGCGCGCAGGCATTCGTTCGAGTTCAGACGGTCCTGTGCGTTTTCGCCGCCGAGGATACCGATGCGGAACTCGGAGATTTCATCGGCCATGACCGGGGCGGTCAGGGCGGTGGTGGCCAGGGCAGTTGTGGCCAGGGCGGCTGCGGTCAGTTTCTTCATCTTGGGACACTCCAGTGTAGGTTGGCCCAAGGCCCTTGGGACCTTGGGATGATGAATGTGGGGTTGGCTCAGACGACGGCGGCGGCGGCGGCGATGGCCGTTACCTGTGCATCGCTGCGGTCGAGGGTTTCGATCTCGGTCGATGTGGCGGCTTCGGAAAAATCCGCGCCAGCGCCATAGATCTCGCGGGCCACGCCGGTGGTCAGCTGTTCGGGCAGCCCATCAAAGACGATGCGCCCGTCGCGCATGCCCACCACCCGGTCGCAGTAGCGCCGCGCGGTGTCGAGCGTGTGCAGGTTGGCAATCACGGTGCGGCCGTCTTCTTCATGGATCCGGCGCAGGGCCTCCATCACGGTCTGGGCATTCATCGGATCGAGCGAGGCGATGGGTTCATCGGCGAGGATGATCTTCGGGTCCTGCATCAGGGCGCGCGCGATGGCCACGCGCTGCTGCTGACCGCCGGACAGGGCCTCGGCCCGTTTGGCGGCATGTTCCGCGATCCCGAGACGGTCCAGGATGTCGATGGCCTTGTGGATGTCTGCCATCGGATAGAGGTTGAACAGCGTCGCCAGGGTCGAGCGACGGTTGAGCGTGCCGTGCAGCACGTTCGACACCACATCCATCCGCGGCACCAGATTGAACTGCTGAAAGATCATCGCGCAGTCGGACTGCCAGGCGCGCTTGTCACGCCCCCGCAGCGTCGTGATCTCGCGGTCGCCGAACATGATGGACCCGTCGGTCGCATCCCCGAGCCGGTTGATCATCCGCAGCAATGTGGATTTGCCTGCGCCAGAGCGTCCGATGATGCCCAGCATACAGGGTTTGTCGATATCCAGCGTGGCGGCCTCGACCGCGGTTTTGTCGCCGAATCTCTTGGTAAGATTTTTGATGCGCAGCACGTGCGGCCCCCTTTGGTTCCGCGACTGACTACGCAAATTCACCAAACCATTTGTGTCAGGGGCGTAAAAGTTTTGTAAACCCCGCGGAATTCCGCACCGGCGGCGCTGGCACCGGTGGCGGTCGCCTCTCTGCCGTGCAGTTTGCGGCAAATGCAGTTTTGCGCGGACCGGGCCTGTGCAGCCCACGTCAGAGCCGCTATATGGCGCATGTCGCCACGAGTCCTCTCTCTCTGATCCGGGAAAGCCAGCCTATGTCCTTTGACCGCTCCATCAAGATCGCCCCGTCCATTCTGTCCGCCGATTTCGCGGATTTTGGCCGGGAAATTCAGGCCATTGAGGCACAGGGCGCCGATTGGGTCCATGTGGACGTGATGGATGGGCATTTCGTGCCCAACCTGACCTTCGGGCCGCAGGCGGTCAAAGCCTTCCGCCCGCACGTGAAGACGGTGATGGACGTGCACCTGATGATTGCTCCGGTTGATCCCTATATCGACGCCTATGCCGAGGCCGGCGCGGATGTGCTGACGGCCCATGTGGAGGCCGGCCCGCATATCCACCGCACCCTGCAGGCCATTCGAGCGGCGGGTATGAAAGCCGGCGTTGCAGTGAACCCGGGCACCCCGGCGGAGGCGGTGGCGCATGTGCTCGATCTTGCGGATCTGGTCTGTGTGATGACGGTCAATCCGGGCTTTGGCGGCCAGAAGTTCATCGACATGACCGCAAAGGTCCGCAGCCTGCGCGACATGATCGGGGACCGCCCGGTCCATATTGAAATCGATGGCGGCATGGACCCCACCACGGCCCCGCTGATGGTTGCCGCCGGTGCGGATGTTCTGGTCGCCGGATCCGCTGTGTTCCGGGGAGGATCCGTTGACACAGCCGAGGTCTACGGCGCGAATATCAATAGCATCCGCACAGCCGCGACCGGCACCTGAAGGTCAGTTTCGCGTGCCGCGGGCGGATCGCTCCCGCCCGTTCCCGCCGCCAGACTGGCGTCGTGACCCGTTGGGCCGGGCGCTGCGCCTGACGGCGCAGCGGGGGCTCACCCCTTCCGGATTCGCCGGAAAATGCCTGTTGCGGTGGCCAGAAGGTCACCCTTGGCATCCTGCAGGTCGCCGATCACATGGACCGTGCTCTTGCCGCCTCCGGTGACCCGGGCCGTTGCAGTGATCCGCCCGGGCCCTGTGGGCGCCAGATAGGACAGGTTCAGCGCCACGGTCACCAGCGCGCCATGGCCTTCGGGGTCGAAATACTGTGACGCGGTATTGCCGCAGACCACATCCATCACCGTTGCCACCATGCCACCGTGCAGGATCCCATGCCGGTTCAGATGCTGCGCCCCCACATCAAGCGTCACCTCGCACACGCCCCGCGCATCCAGCCGGGTCTCATACCCCACCAACTGCTGACAGCCCGGATCGTCGATGCGGCGGAGCCCTTCCTGAAGGGGATCGGATTTCAGAACCATCAGCTTTCCTTGACCGCCATGACCATGTTGCGTCAGGACTTTTGTCCATCCGGCACAAGAGGTCCAGCCCCTATTGCGCGCCCGGCCCCTCAATCGAGTCAACCAAAGCGCTCCTCTGCTTGGCCGCATTGGCCAAGGCAGCCGGACATGTGTCGTCAGCGGGCGATCACGCCCTGCGCCAGCCAGGTATCGAACTGTTCCAGAACCGCATCGACAAAGGCATCGTCATTGATATGGCAGGGTAATTCCCGTAACACAGCCGTGCCCGGAAGCGCGCGCCGGATCTCCTCGCAAAAGGCTGCCAGACCTTCGCCATCATGCAACTCTGCCCCGGCGCGGTCCCATTCGTTGCAGCCCTCCAGCGGCAGGAAGACCGTGACCGGCGCCAGCGCCATCGACAGCTTTTCGCAAATGGTCCGCGCTACGGTCCGGCGCTCCTCCACATCCAGCAAGGCCGATGTCAGCAGCCTGTTGTGCGCATGGGCGGCGCGTCCCCTCAGTTGCTCCGGCACCTCCTGCCAGCCGACAAAATCCACCAGATCGTAGCAGCCGGGCGCAACCATCTGCGGCACACTGGCGCGGCCTGCATGGGTCATTCGCCCGTCCCCTGCCGACAACCCGCCGAACAGATGGTTCGAGACTTCCTGCGGGGCGAAATCCATGACTGCGGCAAAGGTCCCATCTCCGGCGAGGCTCTCGAATGCCCGCCCGCCCATGCCGGTGGCATGAAAGACGGCCACATCGAACCCGCGGGCCTCCAGCGCGGGCTTCAGGGCCACCATATATTTCAGGACCGTCTTGCCAAAGGAGGTCATCCCCACCATCGGACGGGCGCGACCCGGCGGCTCGACCGCTCTCGCTGCGCCCAGCACGGCGCCGGCGGCCTGGCTCAATGCCGCCCTGCAGATATCGTTCAAACCGTACAGCCCCCCGGCCCACAGGATCATCTGAACGTCGGCCGGAATGCGCTCCGGCGGCAACAGAGGAGAAAACGCCACCGTGGAGACCACATATTTGGGCACCCCCACCGGCAGGGCGGAGCAGAGATCCAGTGCCAGATCGGTGCCCATCGTCCCGCCGAGCACGATGACGCCGTCAATCTCTCCCCGCCGGTACATCGCCAGCGCCAGGGCTGCGGCGCCCCCCCCCATGATCTGCATCGCTCTGTTCTCGTCACCGCTGTCGATGGCCACCTGGATGGAGCTGCCCGCGGCGCTGGCCACCTCATGCTTTGATACGTCGACCGGCACCTCGGGATCCCCGAGCACACTCACATCCATCCCGACAACGCGGCCGCCCTGACCACGGATGACCTCTGCCAGATAGGACAGCTCATCCTCCTTGGTGTCATAGGTCCCCGCCACAAGGATCGTCTTTTCCGCCGCCATGTCATCCTCCCCAATCCGGCGCCCTGCCACGCCCCGTTTCATCTTTTCCCAAATACCTCCGCCGGAGGCCGCTGGCCTGGCGCAGCCGGGCCTGCGTCTACAACTGAATCCACCCGACCTTCAGGTCAGTGTATTTCCCCAATGCGTGCAAAGACTTGTCATGACCGTTTCCGGACTGACCAACCCCGCCCAGCGGAACCGTGTTATCTGCTCCGCCATAGGTGTTGACATGCACAACCCCCGCCCGGATCGCCGCGACACAGCGATGGGCCCGCGACAGATCCTGCGTCCAGAGCCCCGCCGCCAGACCGTAGTCCGTGGCATTGGCCAGCCGCAGAGCCTCCGCCTCGCCCTCAAACGGTGTCACCGCCAGAACCGGGCCGAACACTTCCTGACGGAACAGATCAGCCCGCTCGCTCACGCCGGTCACGACGGTCGGGGCCATATAGGTGCCGCCACTGCTCGTCAGCAGCCGCTCGCCGCCGCATTGTACCACGCCACCTTCGTGCCGGGCGCGCTCCACATGGGCCAGGTTCGCCGCCAGCTGCGTTTCGGAGTTCACCGCGCCGATATCACTGCGCAGATCGAGCGGATCGCCCACCCTCAGCGCCTCCGCGTAGTCCACCACCCTGGCCACAAAGGCGTCATGGATCGAGGCCTCCACCAGCAATCGCGACCCGGCAACACAGACCTGTCCGGAGTTGCGGAAAATTCCCATCGCCGAGACCCGCGCCGCATGGTCGAGATCCTTCGCATCCGCAAAGACAATATTCGCAGACTTGCCACCCAGCTCCAGATAGCATCGTTTCAGGTTTGACCGCGCCGAGGCCTCCAGCAGCAGCCTGCCGGTCGCCCCCGAACCGGTGAAGACCAAAACATCCACGTCCATATGCGCCGCCAGCGCCGCACCGGTCTCGGCCCCGGGGCCGGTGACCACATTGAGGACCCCATCCGGCAGCCCACATTCGGCGCAGATTTCCGCGAGACGCAGCAAGGACAACGACGCCGTCTCGGCCGGTTTCAGCACCACCGAATTGCCCATTGCGAGCGCCGGCGCCAGCTTCCATGCCCCGATCATCAGGGGGAAATTCCACGGCACGATCGCGCCGACGACCCCGACGGGTGTGTGATGCACCAGCCCCAGAACATCCGGCGCGGTGGGCGCCACCTCGCCTGCGACCTTGTCGAGCGCCTCGCCATAGTAGCGAAACGTGCCCGCCGCCGAGCCCGCTTCGGCCTTCAGCGCCATGTTGAACTCGCAGCCATTGTCGCGCACGCCAAGAACCGTCAGCGCCACCGCCTCGGCTTCGATCCGGTCGGCAATGCGGTGCAGGATCTTTTTGCGCGCGGCAGGCGCCATCCGGGACCAGCGCCCATCCTCAAAGGCGCGCCGCGCCGACGCAACCGCGCGGTCCACATCCGCCGCCGTCGCCGTCGCCAATGTGGTCAGAACAGATCCGTCAATCGGCGAAGTAACCTGGCATGGCGCGCCCGAACCCGGCGTCCATGCTCCTTCAAGAAAGAGGTTCTGCGGCGCAACAGCAGTGCTGCGAAGCGTGTTGATGAGGTCTTGGTCTGCCATTCGGCCTCCTTCAGATCGGCCATGTCCCTGCGGATCCGCAGGATATGCGTCACGAGCACGATCACGATGATGGAAAACAGGATGAACGCCACGGGGCGGTCGATGAAATCAAAGGGGGTTCTGACCCGCGCCATGGAGGCCCGCAGTTTGACCTCCATGATGCCGCCCAGCACCATGCCGAGGATGATCGGCACCGCAGGCAGCTGCAGCCGTTTCAGGACAAACCCAAACAGCCCGAAGCCCGCCGCGATCACACAGTCGCTGGCCGAATTGCGCAGCGAGTAGACGCCGACGAAGCTCAGGGTCAGGATGGCGACACCGAGAAACCTGTTGGGGATCCGCACCACCTGGATCAAGGATCGGGTCGCGGCCAGAAGGAAGATCAGCACCAGCACATTGAGGATCAAGAGCGCAATATAAAGCGCGACGACGAAATCCATCTGGTTCTGGAACAGCGCAGGCCCCGGCACCACGTTGTGGACATAGAACACCGACAGCATCATCGCCGTCAGCGCCTCGCCGGGGATGCCCAGCGCCAGCAGCGGCACCATGGCGGCGGCGGGCACCGCGTTGTTGGCGGTCTCGGCCGCGATCAGCCCCTCGGAGGAGCCCTGACCGAAATCCTGCGGCCGTTTCGAGGTTTTCTGCGCGTAGGTGTAGGACATGAATTGCGCGGTGAATTCACCAACGCCGGGGATCATCCCCATGATCACGCCAAACCCCGCCGACACCGAGGCCACCCTAGGGTGGCGCGCCAGTTCGCGCAGACCCTGAAACAGCCCGCCCCGCAGTTTCGTCAGGCGGATTTTCTCATCCTCTTCGATCAGCAGGAAAAATGCCTGGCTGATCGCAAACAGGCCAAGCACCACCACGATCAGGTTCACACCGGACCCCAGCGCGTCGACGCCGAACGTATAGCGCTGGGTGTATTTGACGGGCTCCATGCCGATGGTGTTGAGAAAGATCCCGAAACAGGCCAGCGCCCCGGCAATCAACGCCTGCCCCCGGTGCGCCACCACCACCAGGATCAGCCCCAAAAGCGCCGCCAGGAAGATCTCTCGCGCGCCAAAGAGCGGCGCGATCCGCGCCAGCACCGGCGCAAACAGGATCAGGCAGAGGACCGAGAAGACGCCGCCGAAAAAGCTGGCGGAATAGGCCAGGCTGAGGGCGCGGCGCGGCTCTCCGCGCGCGGTCATCGGATAGCCGTCATAGGTCGTCAGCGCGTTCACCGCCGTGCCCGGCGTATTGATCAGGATGGCCGGAATGGCGCCGCCGTACATGGACGATCCGTATATGCCCAACAGCACCGTCAGCCCCACAATGGGATCCATGGAGAAGGTCGCAGGCAGCAGGATGGCGATGGCAACGGCCGGGCCGACGCCTGGAATAGCGCCGATCAGCACGCCGCCGACCGATCCTGCCAGAAGCGCCAGCGCCACGTCCCAGCGCATCAGGATATCAAGTGCAGACAGGATCAGATCCATGGGCAGGCGGCGTCCCTAGAGGTAGAGGATGGCAAAGCTTCGCCATGCATCCGGCAGAAATTCATAGAGGAATGCCCCAGGAATGCGCACTTCCAGCAGAGCTTTGAACAGGACCACGGTGGCGAGCGCAAAGATCACGCAGATGGCCATCATCCGTCGGCTGCGGTATCCCATGCGCCAGGCCAGTGCCGACACAAACACCAGTGTCACCGGCAGGTATCCGATCAGTGGCACCAGCAGCACATAGGCCATGAACCACACCGCATATTCCAGCGCCTGCGCCCATCTCAGGACCTCGCGCAGATCATTGCGTCCGACGCGACGAAACGGCAGCCGCCACAGGTGCAGGGCCGACAGCCCCACCATGCCGCCCACTGCGACGGCGGGCCAGAACCTTGGCTGGGCAAACAAGGCCGTCTGCTTCACCCATGTGGTCTGCTGGCCGATCAGAGCAAGCAACACCCCCGACAGAGTGAGGAAGGTCAGGACAAAAAGCAGCTGCCCCCGATGCGGGCCGACAAATCTGCGTTCGCGTTCGCTGGTCATGGCTGGGCTCGGGCGATCTCTGACTGAAAGGGGAGGCCCGGGGACGGGCCGAATGCGGGGGGCGCAGGTGTGATGGGCATGGTAGGCGTAGTGGAGGGCGGGCAAAAATCCGCCGGGGTCTCTGCGCGTGTCCCCCGGCGGCAGGCTCAGGAAAGGCTACTCCAGCGCGGCGCCGATCCGGGCCATAGTGTCGATATCGCTGGCCACGCGCGCGGCACTTTCGGCCGCGTCCTGCCAATAGACCAGCGCTCCTGTCTCGGCGGCCACCGCCTGCGCGCGGGCGCTCATCACGGTCTCCTGCGCGACGGCGATGATCTTGTCGCGGACGTCTTGCGGGGTGTCCTTGGTCACGAACAGGCCATTCCACAGCGCAATATCAAGCTCCGGGTTCAATTCGCCAATGGTCGGCGCATCGGGCACCAGCGGGATGCGGTCATCGGTGATGGAGACCAGAACGTTCACATCATCGAGACAGGGCAGGATCAGCTGCAACGTGGTGTTGATGACATCCGCATCGCCGGAGGCCAGCGTATTGCAATCCAGCGCATCAAACGCCGCATCCGCCCCCCATTCAAAGCCCGCCGATTTCGCATAGGCCTTGGTCACCTGCGTGGGCGTCAGGACATCCCCGAAATGCCCGAGAACCACATCGTGATCCTTGGCGTAGGTCGCCAGTTCCTCCATCGAAGCATAGGGGGCATCGCCGGATGTGGCGATCACAAAGGGATAGGTCAGAAAGATGCCGAGCGGGTCGAATTTTGCGGGGGTCAGGGGCGCAATGTCGATCTGGTGGCCCATCACCGGCACACCAATCACGAAGGACCCCACGGTGTAGCCATCGGCCGGCGCGTTCGCGACCTCAATCGCACCGGGAAATGGCCCGCCGCCACCGCCGGGTTTGTTGACCACCGCCGCTGCGACACCGTATTTTTGCTGGAAATCCTCGGCGATCATCCGGGTCAGCACGTCTTCGAGGTCTCCCGGCGGCCAGGGCACGATGAAGTTCACGGGCTTTTCGGGATAGTCCGCCAGTGCGGCCCCGGCGGTCACAGTCAGGCCTGCCGCAACAATGGCCCCCGTTTTGAAAACTGCGCTTCTGAAGAAAGAACTCACGGTCATTGGCTGTCTCCCTGTTCGCCATTCAAGTTGCCGTAGTCAAGTTGCTGTCGGTGAGGTGGCGACGTGGTCCGCCGCTCGGTCGGGGGCGCCCCCGATTGGTTCATTATTTGAACCATTGGTTTGAATTTAGATTGACAGCGGCGGGCTTCATCTGTCAACAAAAATAGAGCCACCCGGGACACCCGTGATCCGGCGGGCTGAGAATTCTGGCAAAACGGTATCAGGACAACCGATGGGCACTGTCTCCAAAGCACTGAGTTTGCTCACCCATTTCAATCATGGTCGGCTTGAGATCGGTTTGAGCGACCTGACGCGCCTGTCTGGTCTGAACAAGGCGACCGTCTACCGGCTGATGGGGGAGCTGCAGGAACAGGGATTCGTCGAACAGATCGAAGCGGCCCGGTCCTATCGCCTCGGGCCGCAGGTCCTGCGGCTGGCGGCCCTGCGGGAGGCGAGCGTTCCGATTCTGTCTGCCTCGCGCCGGGTCCTGCGCGAGCTGTCGGAGGTCACCGGGGAAACCACCCATTTGTCGCTGTTGCAGGGCGATCAGCTGGCGTCGCTGTCGCATGCCTATGCGCCGCAGCATGCAACGAAAGTGATGATGGAAGACGCCGAAGTGCTGACGTTTCACGGCACGGCTTCGGGCCTGGCGGTGCTCGGGTTTGCCGAGGCGGGATTTGTCGAGGCGGTTCTGGCCCGGCCGCTGGAGGCCCGCACGCCGCAGACACAGACCGACCCGGAAGTGGTGCGCGCCCAGATCACCGAGGTGCAACGCGCTGGCATCGCGCAATCGGTCGGCGGCTTTGAGGCGGAAGTGCATTCCCATGCGGTGCCGATCTTCGGGCCGGACCGTGCCGTCCTGGGCGCGCTGGCCGTGGCGGCGCCCAGCTCGCGCATGAGTGCGGCACAGCGGCGCGCCATCCCCCAGGCCCTGCATGCGGCCGGGCTGGCCCTCACCCAACGCATCGGCGGTGTCTGCCCGCCGGATTTTCCCACCGTTCCCGCGGCCTGACTGCCGCGCCATGCCGCGAAAAAGGAGCCCGCTTCCATGAAAGACGCCAACTTCCTGAAAGAGCACAACGCCCGGAGCCTGTGGCATCCGATGGCCCATCCCGGCGACAGCCTCGCCCACCCTCCGACCATCATCACCGGCGCTTCGGGCGTGCGGATCACGGATGTGGACGGCCATGAGGTGGTGGACGCGGTGGGCGGTCTCTGGAACGTCAACCTCGGGTTTTCCTGCCAGCCGGTGAAGGATGCGATTGCCGCGCAACTGGACAGGCTGCCCTACTATTCGATCTTTCGCGGCACCACCAACGATCAGGTGATCCAGCTCGCCGAGGAGTTGCGGGACTTTTTTGCCCCCGACGGTCTGTCGCGCGCCTTCTTTACCTCGGGCGGTTCAGATTCGGTCGAGACCGCCCTGCGTCTGGCCCGCCAGTATCACAAGGTGCGCGGCGAGCCTGGCCGGGTGAAATACCTGAGCCTCAAGAAAGGCTATCACGGCACTCATTTCGGAGGCGCGTCGGTGAACGGGAACGCCAATTTCCGCACGGCCTACGAACCCTTGTTGCCCGGCTGCCACCATATTCCGGCCCCCTACACCTACCGCAACCCGTTCAATGAGACCGACCCGGAGCGTCTCGCTCAGCTCTGTCTTGCCGCATTGGAAGACGAGATCGCGTTTCAGGGCGCGGGCACCATCGCCGCCTTCATCATGGAGCCCATCCTCGGGGCGGGCGGCGTGATCCCCCCGCACGAGAGCTTCATGCCCGGTGTGGCCGAAATTTGCAGCAGGCACGGCATTCTGCTGATCGCCGACGAGGTGATCACCGCATTCGGCCGCTGTGGATCCTGGACCGGGTCGCGGCATTGGGGCGTCCAGCCCGACCTGATGTGCACGGCCAAGGCGATCACCAACGGGTATTTCCCTTTTGGCGCGGTGATGATCTCGGAACGGCTGGTGGACACGTTCGAACAGGACCAAAGCGGCAAGGCGGCAATCGGACATGGCTACACCTACTCCGGCCATCCGGTGGGCGCGGCGGCCGCTCTGGCCTGTCTGGCGGAAACCAAACGGCTGGATGTCGCCACCAACGCAGCCGCACGGGGGGCGCAGGTCCATGCAGGGCTTCTGGCCCTCAAGGCGCGCCATGCCCTCATCGGAGACGTGCGTGGCGGACATGGGCTGATGTCCGCAGTGGAACTGGTCAGCGACCAGGAGAGCAAGGCGCCGATCGACAAGAAGACCGCCAACACCATTCAGGAGGTCGCCTATCAAAACGGGGCAATGGTGCGGGTTTCTGGGCCCAATATCATCCTGTCGCCACCGCTGGTCGTGACGGAGGCTGATGTAGACCAGATCCTCTCGGCACTTGCGGCCGGCCTCGCGGCGGTGAGCTGACGGTCCTCCGGGGTGCGACCGCAGCCAATCCTTCTGGATTGGCTGCTACCAGATACCATGGCGGGCCCGAAGCCGAAGGCTTCGGGCCCGCTCCCTTCGGTGGCGCCGCTGGCGCGGCGCGGTTCCGCTTGAGACTAGCCCTCCGCATCCTCACGAACGCAGGTCCAGACGGTCCGGGTCGACACTTTTTCGACCTTCGCAAACCCCGCCTTTCGCAGGATTGCCTTGCATCGGCGCATGCCCGCCACCTCATAGGCGTCGGGATGGAACTCCATGACGATCGCGCGAAAAGAGCTGAGATCCATGGCGTCCAGCAGCGCCAACTCCCCGCCTTCGATATCCATCACAAGGACCGTGGGCTGAAACCCATCGATCACTTCGGCCAGATCCGCCGTCGGGACCTGCACAACCCGCGACGGGCGCCCTCCTTCATTCAGCACCGACGAGCCGAGAAAGCTGGTGCGGAGATGGAAGGCCAGCGTGTCCGGTCGGTCCGCCCCGGCCCACAACACCTGATTGCGCACCTCAATCCGCCCCACCAGCCCGTTCATTTCGTGCAACGCCGTGATGACCGGTATCAGCTCCGGATTGGCCTCGAACGACAACAGTTTTTGCGGCCGGGCATTCAGCGCGATGACCGCGCCCACCACCCCCAGCCCGGCCCCGACTTCCAGCACCCTGTCTGTTTCGCGCACAACATGGAGCGCCCCCGCGATCTCCTGTCCCTCATATCGGGCGGCATTGATCCGCTCGATCCGGGTCTCGGTCAAAAAATCAGAAGCCGGGACTTTGACCCCGAGACAGACGGCCGCCACCCGGGCGCCGGATGCCTCGCCCCCGGACGGGTCAGACTTCGCCGCGTGAACGCCGGTCTCTGGCTCGGTGGCTGCGCCTGTGTCTGTGTCTGTGTCAGACATGGTCTGGATCTTCCCCCGGAATGAATCTGGCCCCAGTTTGACGCGCCCCGACCGCCGGATGCAAGCCCGCAGCGCTGGTGCGCGCCCAGTTCACGCCAAGTTCACACCCAGACCTCAGAGGAAATGCACGTAGAAATCCCGCAGGGCGTCCCCTTCGAGATCGCGGGTCTTGCGCACCTCTTTCTGCTTCATGAAGATATGGTTGTCCGCCAGCTCGGCCCCCAGCGCCTGCGTCAGGGCAATGTCCTTCTGCAGGTCGGCCACTGCCCCCTTCAGCGTCATCGCGGTGCTTTCGCGGGTATCCGTGCGGTCAAATCCGTCGCCGGTCTCCATCGGTGGCAGATCATAGCCCAGCTCCACGCCAAGCCGCGCCGCCTGCAACAGCGCTGCTACGGTGGTATAGGGATTGGAGGAGGCATCCGCCGTCCGATGTTCCAGCCGCGCCTTGGCACCGCCTTCGGAACTGATCCGGGTGGTGACGTTGCGATGATCACCGCCCCAATTCTGCCAGAACCCCGACAGGCTGCCGGGCTGCAGGCGCATGTAGCTGTTCGCCGTGGGGGCAATCAGCCCCGCCAGCCCTTTGTGGTGATGAAGGAAGCCCGCCAGACAGCCCCGCGCGAGATCATTCATATGCTCGGGGCCGCCGCGCGGGCCACAGGACAGCGCATTGCCGCCCCGCTCGTCGCTGAAGGAGAGATTGACATGCATGCCCGAGCCGCCCCCCTGGGCCACCGGTTTCGGCATGAAGGTCAGCACGATGCCATATTCCAGCGCAACCTCCCGCGCCATCAGCCGGAACAGGACAATATCATCCACCGCCTTGACCGCGTCATCAAAGGTCAGCGTGTATTCGAATTGCGGGCTGTCGAACTCTGCGGTGATCATATCGAGCGCAAAGCCCATTTCATCCGCCATCGCCCAGATCCGGTCATTGAACCGCAACGGGTCCGCAAAGGGACCGGTGCCATAGACCACGCCGCCCGGCGCATCATAGGGGACCAGCCGCCCGTAGTCATCGGGTTGCAGCGCATAGGCTTCGAGTTCGATCCCGACCTTCGGGGTCAGACCGCGCGCCTGCCATTGCGCCACGGCCCGCTTCAGGGCGCCGCGCGGGCAGAGGCTGAGCGCAGCGCCTGCATCGTCATAGAGGTCGCCCAGCACAATCTTGGTCGAGGCATGCCAACTGTCGCGGATATCGTCATGACGCCAGCGCAGCTCCATGTCGGGCAACCCCTGCTTCACCATGGCCCCCGGCGCATTCAGCAGATCCCGGTCGTAGTGGGTGCCGAAAACCGAGCGGCAGAACCGGGTGCCATCGTCACCGATCTTGGAATGGGGCAGATATTTGCCCCGCATGATACTGAGATGATCGCAAAAAAGCGCGCGCAGGCGGGTTTTCATCAAATGTCCTTTCCTGTTGTGCGGATCGCTCCAGCTGCCCTGCCCCCCCCGGAAAGACGTGCGCCCCGGGCGAGCCTTCTCAATCCAGCCTAGGCCGCCTCGACCCGCACCGGCAATTCCTTGATGCCCCCGACAAAATTCGACCGCAGGAATTTATGCGGCCCTGCGGGCTCGATATGGCGGATGCGTTTGGCCAGTTCCTGAAACAGGACTGTCACCTCCAGCCGCGCCAGCCACATGCCGAGACAGACATGGGGGCCGAACTGACCAAACGACAGGTGACGGTTCGGGTTGCGCATCAGGTCGACGCGAAACGGATCTGTGAAATAACTGTCGTCACGATTGGCGGAAATGAACCAATAGAGCACCTTGTCGCCCTTCCGGATGGTCTTGCCGTGCATCTCCACGTCCTGCGTGGCGGTGCGCCTGAAATAGAGCGCAGGCGTGGCCCAGCGGATGATTTCATCCGCGGCCGTGTCCCAGACCGCGCCGCCAGCCTGCATCTGCGCCAGCAGTTCCGGTTGATGGCACATCGCTTGCAGGCCCGCCGCAATGGAGTATCGGGTGGTATCATTGCCCGCCGCCACCAGCAGGCAGAAGAAATTGCGAAACTCGGTCTCGGTGATGGTGGAGCCGTCCCGCGCGGGCCGCAGGATCATGTTCAACACGCCCGCCGTGTCGCCCTTGCGGTCTTTCTCCCGCATCAGATCCTTCGCATAGACATAGAGCTCTGCGCCGGCGGGGGAATTGAAGGGCATCATGCGGAATTCATCCGTGTCCATCTTGTCGAGCACATGCGCGGTGAAATCCGGGTCCGTATTGGCGATCAGCGCATCGCCCTTTTCCACCAGCCACGGCAGGTCCGCATCGGGTAGCCCGACCACCCGTCCCAACATCCGCATCGGCAATTGCCGGGCGATCTCCTTGGTGGCGTCAAAGGTGCCTTTCTCCAGCACCGGGTCGAGGATCTCGGCGCAGAGATCGCGGATATCCTGTTCGTATTGCGCCATCGTGGTCCTGGAGAAGGCCTTCAGCAATTTCATGCGGACCTGGGAATGCTCCGGCGGGTCGGTTTCCTGAAACGTGCGCCGGGCAAGGTATTCCTCATAGGTCTGATCCTCCATCCGGATGCCCTGGGCGGAGGAAAACACCTCGGTGTTCCCGTTCATCAGGGTGATGTCGTCATAGCGCGTCACCGACCAGAAATTCTGCCCATCGCGATACTCTGTCCAATATAGCGGATCCTCGCGCCGCAGCCGGGCAAAGGTGTTGTGAGGCGCGCCCCCGGCAAAGGTGTCATGGCTGGACAGATCCGCATGGCCATCGTCGTTTGGAGTCCAGATCGTCATGGCGGGGCTTCCTTTGCTACGCGGCGAATGTATACTAGTAAGCACGTTAATTATACACATGGAAAGGCCGAATATGCGCATTGCGATCCTGATGACCAACACGGATGAGAGCGAATTTGCGCATCGCCACCCTCTGGATGGCGAGAAGTTCACACGCCTCATTCATCTGGCCCGCCCGCAGGGGAGCTGTGTTGTGTACCCGGTGAAGGACGGAATTTTCCCTTCAGATATCACGGCGTACGATGGTGCGATCATCACCGGGAGCCCCGCCTCCACCCGGTCGGGCGCGCCCTGGATCGACCGGCTTTTGCAGTTGATCCGGCACATGCATGCGGAGCGGATGCCGCTGTTCGGGGCCTGTTTCGGCCATCAGGCCATTGCGCTGGCCCTCGGCGGCGCGGTGGAGCATGTGCCCGGCGGCTGGGTGCACGGGCTGACATGGAATCACCTCGTGGCGCGCCCGGATTGGGCTGCGGATGTCGCGCCGGTCGTCGGGATTTACGGATCTCATGTGGAATATGTGAGCAGGCTGCCGGACGGGGCCCACCCGCTGATGACATGCAGCGGGATCAACAGCGGGTTCACGCTCGGGTCACATATCGCCACCACACAGCACCACCCTGAGATGACGCATGATTTCATCGTTGCGCTGACGGAAGAGCTGCGCGGGAAGATGGGGCCTGAGCTCCACGCCCGCGCGGTCGCGAGCCTGACCGATCATGCCGATCAACCGGCCCTCGCCGAGGCAGTTGCGCGGTTCTTTGACAGCGCGCGAAGGGTCGCTGCGGCCAAAACAGCCGCCACAGCCAGCCCCGTCAAAACCGCCAGACCAGGCTGCGCCTAGCCAAGCGCCGCTAGAAGATCCATCACAGTGATCTGATCAAAAAGGATATGCGCCTCCATCGCCGCCTCGGCGCCGGCGCGGTCATGGGCGATGATCAAATCGGCGATGTGGCGGTGGTCCTGCGCCGATTGCGCGATCGCGCCGGGATAGCGATAGCGGGCGCGATAATAGGCCATCAGCTTTCTCGCGTTGGTCTTGATCATCTCCAGCAGGAATGCATTTGCCGCCCCCAGCGCGACGGTCTCGTGAAACACCAGATTCAGCTGATAATAGTCGTCCGGATCTGTCTCGCCCTTCTCGGCCGCGTGGGTTTCGCAGGCGAGGGTGGAGGCCTCCAGCCGGTCGCGCAGCTCTGGTGACAGACGTCGCGCCGCCAGCCCTGCGGCCTGCCCTTCGAGGCGCGCATGCACCTCCTGAATGGCGAGGAACTCTTCGAGGCCGGGTTTGAACAGGATCGCCCCCTTACGCGGCAGACGACGGATCAGGCCGGTGGCCTCCAGTTGAATATAGGCCTCACGGATGGGCGTCCGCGAGACCCCATGGCGATGTGCCAGCGCCGCCTCGTCGATTTCCTGCCCGGGAGCGAGACGTCCGGCATCGATGTCCTCAAGGATCGCAGCGATCAGCGTTTCGGTCTGCCCGGCCATGCGCGTCTTGTCCTCCTGTCGCCCCGGCAAATGTGCTGCGGTGGCCATTGCTGCCTGCTTACGGCAGCCGGCGGGCGCTTGGCCACAGGCAAGTTGCGCTAGAGGCAGGTTGCGTTACAAGAAAAATCCAAAGCGGATATTTTCGTTACAATATTCTTGAGCCGAATCGGCGCAGGCAATAGAGTGGCAGTGTGCGGGGCCTGCGACAGCGCCCTGCGCGCGCCCTGCCAGCAGCGAGGAGCCAGCCATGTATGCGCAGATGGTCAAATCGACCGGCAAGGGTGTGACCCCGCGGGAGGAGATGAGCGCCCAGGAGCGGGCCTTTCAGGACCGGATCGACGCCGGCGAAAAGATCGAACCCAAGGACTGGATGCCCGAGGGATACCGCAAGACCCTGATCCGCCAGATCGGCCAGCACGCCCATTCCGAGATCGTCGGCCAACTGCCCGAAGGCAACTGGATCACCCGCGCGCCGACACTGGAACGCAAGGCGATCCTGCTGGCAAAGGTTCAGGATGAGGCGGGGCACGGGCTATATCTGTACTGCGCGGCGGAAACGCTGGGGATCTCGCGCGACGAAATGACGGAAATGTTGCTGGACGGGCGGATGAAATACTCCTCCATCTTCAACTATCCAACGCTGACATGGGCCGATATGGGCGCGGTCGGATGGCTGGTCGATGGGGCTGCGATCATGAACCAGGTGCCGCTGCAGCGGACCTCTTTCGGGCCCTATTCCCGCGCCATGATCCGCATCTGCAAGGAAGAGAGTTTCCATCAGCGTCAGGGGTTCGACATCATGATGAAGATGGCGCGGGGCACTGCCGCGCAGCGGGCGATGGCGCAGGATGCGCTGAACCGGTTCTGGTATCCGTCGCTGATGATGTTTGGTCCCTCCGACAAGGACTCCGTCCATTCCGCACAGTCGATGGCCTGGCGGATCAAGATGAACACCAACGACGAGCTGCGTCAGAAGTTTGTCGACCAGACCGTGCCGCAGGCGGAATACCTCGGCCTCAGCGTCCCCGATGAAGACCTCCGGTGGAACGATGAAAAAGACGGCTATGACTTCACCGAGCCCGATTGGGATGAGTTCTTTGAGGTGATCAGCGGCAACGGCCCCTGCAACAGCGACCGTCTGGCGGCACGCAACAAGGCCTGGGACGACGGCGCCTGGGTCCGCGAGGGTCTGATGGCCCATGCCGAGAAAAAACGCGCCCGCGCGATGGCGGCGCAATAGTCGCCCTCTCTGCCTTTGTTGACCCCTTGCCGAGGACACAGGATCATGACAACCCAATGGCCCCTCTGGGAAATTTTCATCCGTGGTCAACACGGCATGAGCCACCGCCACATGGGCAGCCTGCACGCGCCCGATGCCGAAACGGCAATTCGCAACGCCCGTGATGTCTATACCCGCCGCAACGAAGGGGTGTCGATCTGGGTGGTCGAAGCGGCGGCCATCACGGCCTCGTCGCCCTCGGCCAAGGGGCCGATGTTTGACCCCTCCGAAAGCAAAGTCTACCGCCACCCCTCGTTCTACGACATCCCCGATGATGTGGGGGCGATGTAGAATGGCCGACAGCACATCCGAGCACATGGCCCTGCGGGAATTTCTGCTGCGCATGGGGGACAATACGCTGATCCTCGGCCACCGCGTCAGCGAATGGTGCGGCCGGGCCCCGGTGCTGGAAGAAGATATCGCGCTGGCCAATATCGCCCTTGATCTGATCGGCCAGACGCAGATGTGGCTCGGTCTGGCGGCCGAGGTTCAGGGCGACGGCCGCTCTGCCGATGATCTGGCCTTTCTGCGGGACGTGTCGCAGTTCCGCAATCTGCTGCTGTGCGAAATGCCGAACGGTGACTTTGGTCAGACCCTGATGCGGCAGTTTCTTTTTGACGCCTGGCATGACTGCCAGCTGCGCCAGCTTTCTGCATCGACCGATGAAAGAGTGGCCGCGATTGCCGCCAAAGCGGCCAAGGAGGTGGCCTATCACCTTGAACGCTCGGCCGAGACGGTGATTGCCCTCGGCGATGGCAGCGCCGAAAGCCATGCCCGCATGCAGGCGGCGCTGGATTATCTCTACCCATATGTGGGCGAGCTGTTTCTGAGCGATCCTGTCGATGAGGCGCTGATCGCGGCGGGCATTGCCCCCGACCCCCGAAGCCTGCGCCCCGCCTATGACGAGACGCTGACGCGGGTGCTGGGCGCTGCGACCCTGACCATACCGCAGGCGCGCCGCCCCCGGGGCGGCGGGCGGGACGGCAAGATGCATACGGAACATCTCGGCCATCTGCTGACCAGCATGCAATGGATGCAGCGTGCCTATCCGGGAGCAACCTGGTGATGCGGCGTCCGGCGATCGACAGACCTGTGCCGCGGCGTCGGCCAGACCTGGAGGGGGTGTGATATGCCTGCGGCCCGCTCTCAGCCCCCATCGCTCCCCTCACGGGACCCGCCTTCGACCAGCCAGGGGCGCGCGCCCGACCTTGCCCGGATCTGGGCCTGGCTTGATGCGGTGCCAGACCCGGAAATCCCGGTCATCTCGCTTGTTGATCTTGGTACCATCCGTGATGTGGCCTGGCAGGAGGACCGGCTTGTGGTCACAGTGACCCCGACCTATTCGGGCTGCCCCGCAAGCGCGGTGATCCGTCTGGATATCGAGACGGCCCTCAGGGCGCATGGCATCGGCAGGGTCGAGATCCGCACCCGGATCGCCCCGCCATGGACCACCGACTGGCTGACCGAAAAGGGCCGCGCGCAGCTTGAGGAATACGGCATTGCGCCACCTTCAGCGGCGGGCGGCCCGGCGCGCTGTCCCCGCTGCGGCAGCGCCGAGCTGACCCGGGTGAGCCAGTTTGGCTCCACCCCCTGCAAGGCTCAGTGGCGCTGCCAGAGCTGTCTCGAACCTTTTGACTATTTCAAATGTATCTGAGGAGGCAGCAATGGCCCGTTTTCACGCGCTCGAAGTGACCGACATCAGAAAGACGATCCGGGATGCGGTGGTCGTCACCCTCAGACCCGCCAATGATGCTGCGCCGGAATTCGACTTTGTGCAGGGGCAATACCTGACCTTCCGGCGGCAGTTCGACGGCTGCGAACTGCGCCGCAGCTATTCGATCTGCGCCGGGCGGGACGAGGGGCTTCTGCAGGTCGGGATCAAACGCGTTGACGGGGGGACCTTTTCCACCTGGGCCAATAGCGACCTTCGGGTCGGGGACCGGATCGACGCCATGCCGCCGCAGGGCCGGTTCCACACGCGGCTGGATGCTGAGGCGCAGCGGCACTATCTGGGGTTTGCGGGGGGATCGGGGATCACGCCGGTGCTGTCGATCCTGAAAACCACGCTGGCCTTTGAACCTCGGTCACGGTTCACGCTTGCCTATGCCAACCGCAGCGTGAATTCGATCATGTTCCGTCAGGAGATCGAAGATCTGAAGAACCGCTATATGGATCGCCTGTCCGTGGTCCATATTCTGGAGACCGACACCCAGGAAGTTGACCTCTTCACCGGGCGCATCACCCAGGACAAATGCACCGAACTCTTCGCGCGCTGGATCCCGGTCAAGACCGTGGACAGGCTGTTCGTCTGCGGGCCGGAGCCGATGATGCGCGGCATTGTCGCAGCGGCGAAGACCGCAGGCCTGGAGGACGACCAGATCAAGTATGAACTGTTCGCCTCCGATCAGCCCGGCCGGGCCCATCACCGGGCGGCCGCCCCGACGCATGCCTCGACCGCACCTGTCACGGCGGCGATCACGCTGGACGGGGCCACCCGCACGGTCACCTTTGACCGCAACACCACCCTGCTGGAGGCCGCCCTCGCCAATGATCTGGACGCACCCTTTGCCTGTCAGGCCGGGGTCTGCTCCACCTGTCGGTGCAGGGTGATCGAGGGAGAGGTCGAGATGGCCGCCAACCATGCGCTGGAGGATGACGAAGTCGCCAAGGGCTATGTGCTGTCCTGCCAGTCGGTCCCCCTGACAGATCGTCTGGTCGTGGATTATGATCAGTAACCCCCGGTCACAGCGCCCTCCTTTTTGTCGCGCATTCCGGTGCCATTCCCGCTGGACCTTGTGGGGGCTGGCCCGTAACGTCCCGAGTCTGTCCAGCGTCTTTCAATGATCCGAGGTTTGCATGGCTATTGGCAAAACAATCCGCACCTATTTCAACGGCCAATGGCACGACGGCGACGTGCCCATCATGTCCGCCGCCGATCATGCGGCCTGGCTCGGCTCGTCGGTTTTTGACGGCGCGCGCGCCTTTGAGGGGATGTGCCCGGATCTCGACAAGCATTGCGCCCGCGCCAATGCCTCGGCAGAGGCGCTGATGATGGCCGCGACGACTCCCGCAGAGCAGATGGCAGAGATCGTGCGCGACGGGCTGAAGGCCTTCTCGCCCGAGGCTGCCGTCTACATCCGGCCGATGTACTGGGCAACCGAGGGCGATCAGACCATGATCGCGCCCGCACCGGAGGCGACACAATTCGCGATCTGCCTGGAGGAGATCCCGATGGCGCCCGAAGCCGCGTCGGCAACGCTCACCCGCACGCGTTTTCGCCGCCCGGTGCTGGAAAGCGCCGTCGTCAACGCCAAGGCCGGATGCCTCTATCCCAACAATGCCCGCATGCTGCGTGAAGCCCGCGCCAAAGGGTTCAGCAATGCCCTGTCCTGTGACGTGATGGGAAACGTGGCGGAAACGGCGACGGCAAATGTCTTTTTGGTCAAAGATGGCGAGGTTTTCACCCCCATCGCCAATGGCACCTTCCTGGCGGGCATCACCCGCGCGCGCCACATCGAGAACATGCGCGCCGACGGTATTGTCGTGCACGAGGCCGTGCTGGGCTACGCCCATTTCGAGGCGGCGGATGAAGTCTTCATGTCCGGGAACATGTCCAAGGTGACTCCGGTCACTGCCTTTGACGATGTAAGTTACCAACACGGGCCGGTTACGCGGCGCGTGCGGGAATTGTACTGGGACTGGGCCAGATCCAACGGCTAGGCCCGACTGGTGCGACGCGCAATTGCGCCTGCGGCGGGCGGGGGCGCTCCCGCGCCCGCTGGCGATCCGTCTGCGCCGGATCTCCATGGCGGGCTTGGGCGTGGCAGCGCACCCTGCCGGGTGCGCTGCTGTCGCGACATGTCGCGACGGCGCCGGGCGGGAGCCCGGCGCCCGGCCCAACGGGTTGCCGGGCATGTCAGTGGACGGCAACCGGGCGGGAGCACCCCTTGCGACGCCGGAAACACCCGCAACGTTCTATTGCGCGGCTCACGCGCATCGGCCAATATGTCCTTCACACGACAGCAGAGGTTTCCATGCGCAAGTTCCTAGTGGTGCTGGATGACAGCCGCGAATGCCTGAACGCCATGCGCTTTGCCGCAATGCGCGCCGCAAACACTGGCGGCGGAGTACTCATTCTCTCTGTCATCCCCCCGGATGAATTCAATCATTGGATTGGCGTCGGTGAGGTCATGCGCGAAGAAGCGCGCGAGCGCATCCACGCCCATTTCGAGGTCTTTGCCAAATGGATGCGGGACCGTCAGGGCGTGGACCCGGAACTGGTGATCCGCGAAGGCGACATTGTGCCGGAAATCCTCGCGCAGATTGAGGCCGACCCGAGTGTCGGCGTTCTTGTTCTCGGCGCCGCGAGTGACCGCAAGGGCCCCGGCCCGATCGTGACGCAATTGACCCGGAATGCCGGCACGCTGCCGCTCCCGATCACCATTGTTCCCGGCGACATGTCCAAGGAAAAACTGGAAGCGATCACCTGACATCGAAACGTCGGATGGCTCCTCCCTTTCCGGCGGACATCAGACCCGGGCTTTCAGGCATCCGGCACCGAAAAGAGCTGATCAGGCCCCGATCATGCCCTCATGAAGCAGGGACAAAGCCCCGTCTATGCACAGACAACGCACCGATACAGCCCCTGCCCCACATTTAGAACCATTCTAAAACTTGACTTCAAAGCAACGAAGGCGCATATCCATCAGGTGCAATGCGGAGATGCGAAATGTTTATCCAGACCGAATCCACGCCCAACCCGGCAACTTTGAAATTCCTGCCCGGCCAGACGGTTCTGGATGCGGGCACCGCTGACTTTCCCTCCGCCGAGGCGGCGACCAAATCGCCGCTGGCGACACGGATATTTGCTGTGAATGGCGTGTCCGGCGTCTTCTTCGGCAATGATTTCGTGACGGTCACCAAAGGCGACACGGTGGAATGGGATCACATCAAACCCGCCATTCTCGGCGCTGTGATGGAACATTACCAATCCGGCCAGCCGGTCATCGACGAAGGGACGCAACAGGCCTCGGCCCATGCGGAACACACCGGCGAGAACGGAGAAATCGTCAATCAGATCAAAGAGCTGCTGGACAGTCGTGTACGGCCGGCGGTGGCTCAGGACGGCGGCGACATCACATTCCACGGCTTTGACCGCGGTGTTGTCTATCTGCATATGCAGGGCGCCTGCGCTGGCTGCCCCTCGTCCACGCTGACGCTGAAAATGGGGATCGAAAATCTGCTGCGCCACTATATCCCCGAAGTGACCGAGGTCCGCCCGGTTGCCGTCTGACCACATGACGGTCAAACCGCTGATCCTGGCGTTTGACACATCGGCCGCGCATTGCGCGGCCGCTTTGCTGCGTGGACATGACATCGTCTCACAGCGGCTGGAACCAATGGCCAGAGGTCAGGCAGAGCGGTTGATGCCCCTGCTGGAGGAGGTCCTGGCCGAAGGCGGCGCGTCCTATGGCGACCTGCAGGCGATCGGCGTCGGCATCGGCCCGGGCAATTTTACCGGGATCCGCATTTCCGTCTCTGCCGCCCGCGGGCTCGCACTGGGGCTGGATCTGCCCGCGATCGGGGTTTCCAGCCTCGACGCTCAGGCGTTCGGCCAGACGGGCACCGTGATTTCCAGCCTTGATGCCCGGCGTGACCATCTCTACCTGCAGATCGCCGATGGGGCGCCGGGCCTATATACGCCGGACAGCCTGCCGCCGCTGCCACAGGACGACCGGCCGATATGCATCGGCCATATGGCTGACGACATCGCCGGGCGCTGCGGCGGCATCGTTGCCTCCCCGCGCTATGCGACGGCCGAGGCAATCGCGCGTGTGGCGGCCTCTCGCCTGGGGCAGCCGGACCTGCCTGCGCCGGCGCCGCTCTATCTGCGGGAGGCGGACGCGGCACCCTCCCACGACACGCCCCCTGCCTTGCTGGATGCGTGACGCCATGCTTGCCGCGGCGCTGGCCGCCACCCATGCGGCCGCCTTCACCCAGTCGCGCCCCTGGAGCGCCAGGGAAATGGCCGACCTTCTGGCCGATCACTACACGCATCTGACGGGCGGCCCAGAGGCCTTCGCACTTGTCCGCGAGGTCGCGGGAGAGGCGGAACTGCTGACGATTGCCACCCATCCCGACCATCAGCGACAGGGGCACGCCCGCCGTCTGATGCAGGAATGGATGACAAAGGCCACAAACAATGGCGCAACCGAAGCTTTTCTCGAGGTCGCAGAAGACAATGCCGCCGCCCGGGCGTTATACTCGGACTGCGGATTCGGGCTTGTCGGGATTCGAAAGGCCTATTATCCGCGATCAAAGGCAGCAGCGGCGGACGCATTGCTCATGAAACGTCTCTTTCCCTAAAGGAAACAGCTCTTTTCTGGACCGGCTGGTCAAAAAATAGTTGACCCCGGCCCAACGCAGCAGGCTAAATCGCTCCACCTTTTTCGAATGGACACACCCGTTTTGCGGGAAAGAACAAGACCAACTGGGAGTACCTGAATGACCCTGATGAAATCGCTCATGGGCGCGGCGGCTGCGGTAGCGCTGACGGCCGGTGCCGCTCTGGCAAACCCGGCCCTGATTTTCGACCTTGGTGGCAAGTTCGACAAATCCTTCAACGAAGCTGCGTTCAACGGCGCCGAGCGTTGGGCCGAAGAGACCGGCGGCAAGTATCTCGAAATCGAGATGAAGTCCGAAGCCCAGCGTGAGCAGGCCCTGCGCCGCTTTGCGGAATCCGGTGCCAACCCGATCATCACCACCGGCTTTGCCATGAGCGCGCCCCTGGCCGAAGTGGCGGGCGACTACCCGGACACCAAGTTCGTCACCATCGACGGCTGGGTTGACGCGCCGAACGTCCACGTTGTGAGCTTTACCGAGCATGAAGGCTCTTATCTTGTTGGCATGCTGGCCGCTCAGGCGTCCAAATCCGGCACCGTCGGCTTCATCGGTGGCATGGATGTCCCGCTGATCCGCAAATTCGCCTGTGGCTACGCACAGGGCGTCAAGGCCGTGAACCCCGATGCGACCGTGATCTCGAACATGACCGGCACCACGCCATCGGCCTGGAATGACCCGGTAAAAGGCTCCGAGCTGACCAAGGCACAGATCTCGCAGGGCGCGGATGTTGTCTATGCGGCCGCTGGCGGCACCGGTGTCGGTGTCCTGCAAACTGCTGCTGACGAGGGCATCCTGTCCATCGGTGTCGACAGCAACCAGAACCACCTGCACCCCGGCAAGGTCCTGACCTCCATGCTGAAGCGCGTGGACGTGGCCGTCTACAACATCATGACCGCCGGTGCGGACCTCGAAGTAGGCAAGGTCACTCTGGATCTGTCCGACGATGGCGTCGGCTACGCGATGGATGAGAACAACGCCGAGCTGGTGTCTGATGAGATGCAGGCCGCCGTTGAAGAGGCCAAGGCCCAGATCATCGCAGGCGAGTTGAGCGTTCATAACTACACCAGCGACGACAGCTGCCCGGTGCTGAACTTCTGATCGACCTGATCTGCACCCCGCGCGGCCGCTTGTTTTCAGTTGGCGGGCGGGGTGTTCAAATTGGCCCGGAGGATGCAGGTGCAGCCCTCCGGGCCTGCTTTTTTTTCGTGCCGGTCCTTTTTGACCTTGAACGAAACGACGTGGCCTGCAGGCTGAGCCCGCACGGATCTGCGTCGAGATGACAGGGGAGCCCAAATGACGGCACCAGCAATCGAACTCAAAGGCATTTCAAAGGCCTTTGGCCCGGTCCAGGCGAACAAGGACATCTCGATCCGTGTGCAGCCCGGCACCATCCACGGGATCATTGGGGAAAATGGCGCCGGCAAGTCGACGCTGATGAGCATCCTCTACGGGTTTTACAAAGCCGACAAAGGCGAAATCTGGATCAAGGGGACCAAGACAGAAATTCCCGACAGCCAGGCGGCAATTGCCGCGGGCATCGGCATGGTTTTCCAGCATTTCAAACTGGTGGAGAATTTCACCGTGCTGGAGAACATCGTGCTGGGGGCCGAAGACAGCGGCCTGCTGATGCCCTCCCTCTCCCGCGCCCGCAAGGAGCTGAAGGAGCTGGAGGAAGAATACGAACTCTACGTCGATCCGGACAAGCGCATCGACGAGATCGGCGTCGGCATGCAGCAGCGGGTTGAAATCCTCAAGGCGCTGTATCGCAAGGCCGAGATCCTGATCCTGGACGAACCCACCGGCGTGCTGACCCCGGCCGAGGCGGATCAGCTGTTCCGCATTCTCGACCGGCTCCGCTCCGAGGGCAAAACGATCATCCTGATCACGCACAAGCTGCGGGAGATCATGGAATATACCGATACGGTGTCGGTGATGCGGCGCGGCGAGATGAACGCCACCGTCAAGACATCAGAAAGCAGCCCCGAGCAACTGGCCGAGCTGATGGTGGGTCGCAAGGTCCTGTTGCGGGTCGACAAGATCCCGGCGACGCCCGGCAAACCCATTCTCGAGATCGAGCGGCTGTCCGTCGTCGATGGCGCCGGTGTGGAACGTGTGAAGGGGATCGACCTGACGGTGCGCGCGGGCGAGATCCTTGGCATTGCGGGGGTGGCCGGCAATGGTCAGTCGGAGTTGCTGGAGGTTCTCGGCGGTATGCGCGAGGGCACAGGCACCATCCGCGTCAACGGCCAAGCCTTGCCGCTGGCCGGGCCCGGCTCCGACGCGCGGTCACGGCGGCACAGCGGTATTGCCCATGTCCCCGAGGATCGCCAGCGCGAAGGCCTGATCATGGACTTCCACGCCTGGGAAAACATCGGCTTCGGCTATCACCGCGAAGAGGCCTACAAGAAGGGTCTGTTTCTGGACAACGCCGCCCTGCGCGCCGATACAGAAGCCAAGATCGAAAAATTCGATGTCCGCCCGCCCAACCCCTGGCTCGCCGCCAAGAGTTTCTCCGGTGGCAATCAACAAAAACTGGTGGTTGCACGGGAAATCGAACGCAATCCCGACCTGCTGCTGATCGGCCAGCCGACCCGTGGTGTCGATATTGGCGCCATCGAGTTCATTCACCAGCAGATCGTGGCTCTGCGAGATCAGGGCAAGGCAATCCTGCTGGTCTCGGTCGAGCTGGAAGAGATCCTGTCGCTGAGCGACCGGGTTGCGGTGATGTTTGATGGCAAGATCATGGGCGAACGGCTCGCGGATCAGACAGACGAAAAAGAACTCGGTCTCTTGATGGCCGGCGTCGCGGGGGAGGCCGCGTAAATGGAAAAAATGCCAAAATGGGCCGATGTGGTGCTGATCCCTGTGATCAGTCTGCTCCTGGCCGCCCTGATTTCTGCTCTTGTGATCCTGCTCATCGGCGAAAGCCCGGTGGAGGCGCTGAACCTGATGGTCAATGGCGCGCTGGGATCGACCTACGGCTGGGGCTATACGCTCTACTACGCCACCAACTTTCTCTTTACCGGTCTGGCGGTCGCCGTCGCGGCCCATGCGGGCCTGTTCAATATCGGCGGCGAAGGTCAGGCGATGATCGGTGGCCTCGGCCTGGCCGTTGTCTGCCTCTATATTCCCTTCCCGCACTGGACCATCGCGCTGATCTTTGCCGCGCTTGGCGCCGGGATCTTTGGGGCGGCCTGGGCGGCTATTCCTGCGTATCTGCAGGCCAAACGCGGCAGCCACATCGTGATCACCACCATCATGTTCAACTTCATCGCGGCCGCCGTGCTGAACTACATGCTGGTGACCGTGCTGAAACCCAAGGGCGCGATGGACCCTTCGACCGCAAAGTTCCCCGAGACGGCCCAACTGCCGTCCCTGCACGAAATCCTCGCGCCGCTGGGCATCGAGTTTTCCAAATCCGCCCCCGCCAATGTCACCCTGTTTGTGGGTCTGGCGGCCTGCGTTGTGGTTTGGGGGCTGATCTGGCACACACCTCTCGGGCATGAGATCCGCGCGCTTGGCAAATCCGAACGCGGCGCCGTTTACGCAGGCATCTCACCGGTGCGCACGGTGATGATCACCATGCTGATCTCAGGCGGGCTCTGCGGCCTGATGGCGATCAACAATGTCATGGGCGAGGCGGAGCGACTGGTTCTGAACGCCACCGAGGGCGCCGGTTTCATCGGCATCGCCGTGGCCCTGATGGGTCGCAATCACCCCTTCGGCGTGTTCCTTGCGGCAATTCTGTTTGGGTTTCTCTATCAGGGCGGGGCGGAGCTGGCGCTCTGGACCAATATCCCGTCAGAGCTGATCGTGGTGATCCAGGCGCTGGTGATCCTCTTCACCGGAGCGCTTGACAACATGGTGCGTATCCCGATCGAGAAGATCTTTATCGCCCTTCGCAAGGAGAACGTCTGATGGATTTTCTCACTCTGATTCAGGTGCTCGACAGTTCCATGCGCATGGCGACACCGCTGCTGCTGGCCTGTCTGGCCGGGCTGTTCTCGGAACGGGCCGGCATTTTCGACATCGGCCTTGAAGGCAAGATGCTGATGGCGGCGTTTTTCTCCGCCGCGGTGGCGTCGATCACCGGCGATGTCTGGCTTGGTCTGGGGGCCGGTATCCTGTCCTCTCTGGCCCTGAGCGGTCTGCATGGGCTTGCCTCCATTACCTTCCGCGGCAACCAGCTGATCTCGGGCGTTGCGCTCAATTTTCTCGCGTCGGGGCTGACAGTCCTGATTGCGCAGAGCTGGTTTCAGCAAGGCGGCCGTACGCCGTCTCTGATGACGGCCGGACGGTTCAACGGGATCGAGCTGCCCTTTGCCATCGGCCCTTCCGATGCCGAAGCCGCAGGCCGTCCGTTGACCGAAATGATCAAGGAAGCCAGCATGGTGCAGCAGCTCTATTCAGAGCTGATCTCCGGCCATTCCATCCTTGTCTATGTCTCGCTTCTGGCGGTTCCGATCACATGGTGGGTGCTGTTTCGGACCCGCTTTGGCCTGCGGTTGCGGGCGGTGGGCGAAAACCCGGCTGCGGTGGATACAGCCGGTATTTCGGTGCGGGGGCTGCGCTTTGCGGCGGTCGGCATCTGCGGTCTGCTCTGTGGCATCGCAGGCGCCTACCTGGCCACCGGACTGCAGGCCGGGTTCGTCAAGGAGATGACCTCGGGCCGTGGCTATATCGCATTGGCGGCGCTGATCTTTGCCAAATGGCGCCCATGGCACGCGCTTGGCGCCTGTCTGTTGTTCGGCCTGTTGCAGGCCGTGGCCCTGCGGTTCCAGAGCATCCAGCTCGGCGGTTTCACCATCCCGGTTCAGGTGATGGACGCCCTGCCCTATATCCTCACAGTGGTCATCCTCGCAGGGTTCGTGGGCAAGGCAATCCCCCCGCGCGCCGGCGGAGAACCCTATGTGAAGGAGCGCTGACCGAAATATCGTCCGGTCACGCACCTGTAGCGCCTTCGCCTCACTCAGAGAGCGGAGGCGTTTTTATTGCAACGACAGTCGCTTTCGAAAACGGCCTGCACTAAAGTGGCACAAAGCCCGACCGCAAATCGCCCGGCCTGTAGTCGGCCTGTGATCTACCTGTGACCGCTGCATAGCAGCATTGTAATTGAATCATCCGCCCAGAACCGACACCCTAGCACAATGAACATCTATCTCCCCATCGCCGAAGTCGCGGTCAATGCGTTCCTGGTTCTGGGACTCGGTGGCATGGTTGGCGTGCTGTCGGGCATGTTTGGCGTTGGCGGCGGCTTTCTCCTGACGCCTTTGCTGTTCTTCATCGGCATCCCGCCGGCAGTGGCAGTGGCAACGGGTGCGAACCAAATCGTCGCCTCCTCCGTGTCGGGCGTGCTGGCGCATTTGCGCCGCCGCACCGTTGACCTGAAGATGGGAGGCGTGCTGCAGGCCGGTGGCATCGTCGGCGCCGCGCTGGGGATCGCGGTTTTCAACTATCTGAAATCTCTCGGTCAGGTCGATCTCTTTGTGACGCTGTGCTACGTGGTGTTCCTCGGCATCGTCGGTGGGCTGATGTTCATCGAGAGCGTCAACGCGCTGCGCAAATCCAGACGCGGCACGCCCGCCAAACGGAAACAGCGCGGTTGGGTCCATAGCCTGCCGTTCAAGATGCGGTTCAGAACCTCGGGGCTCTATATTTCGGTGATCCCACCGCTGGCTGTCGGGCTTTTTGTGGGCATGCTCACGGCGATCATGGGCGTTGGCGGCGGCTTCATCATGGTGCCTGCGATGATATATCTTCTTGGCATGCCGACGAAGGTGGTGGTCGGCACCTCGCTGTTTCAAATCATCACGGTCACTGCGGCGACCACCATGATGCATGCGATCACCAACCAGACCGTCGATATTGTCCTTGCCGTGCTGCTGCTCATCGGCGGTGTTGTCGGTGCCCAGTTCGGCACCCGCATCGGCACGTTGCTGAAGGCCGAGCAGCTACGTATCCTGCTGGCGCTTCTGGTCCTTCTGGTCTGCGCCAAGCTGGCCCTCGATCTGTTGCTGGAGCCAAGCGAGCTTTATTCGATCAGCCCAATCCGGGTGGCGCAGTGATGGGCAGTATCCGCAGATCCCCATGGCCACCGCGCTTGGCCGTCCCGGGTCTGGCCGTCCTGTTCATGTCGCTTTGGTCGGCCCTGTTTGCTGCCTCCACAGCCATGGCCGAGGAGGTCGTGCTGGGGCTCAGCCATGACCGCGTGGCAATCACGGCGACGTTTGACGGCTCGGAGATCCTGATTTTTGGCGCAGTCAAACGCGAAACTCCGATCTCGGACCGGGCGCCGCTCGAGGTGATCGTCACGATTTCGGGTCCGAAGGAACCTGTGATGGTGCGCCGCAAGGAGCGCAGCATGGGGATCTGGGTGAACACGGACAGCGTTGCAGTCGACTCTGCGCCGAGCTTTTATGCGGTCGCCACCAGCGCGCCCTTTTCCGAGGTTCTCAGCGATACCGAGGATCTGCGCCACAAAGTCTCCATCCGGCGCGCGATCAGATCCGTCGGCTCCACGATCGAAGGCGCGCAGGCCTTCAAGGAGGCCCTGATGCGGATCAGAGAGGAAAACGGGTTCTATAGCCTGCAGGAAAACGTGGTGTCCCTGGATGAACAGACCCTGTTCCGCACCGCCCTGCAGATGCCTGCCGATCTGATCGAAGGCCAATACGAGACCCGGATTTTCCTGACCCGCGACGGGAGCGTGGTCTCCCAATATGAAACGGTGATCGAGGTCAACAAGGTCGGAGTAGAACGGTTCCTGTTCAATCTGTCCCGCGAACAGCCGCCCCTATACGGAATTCTCGCCCTGTTCATCGCAGTCCTGTCGGGCTGGGGCGCGGCTGCAATCTTCCAGCTGTTGCGCAACGGCTGACGGGGCGGTCCGGCGCCGCCACCGGCATCAACAGGCATGATCTGGCAGGAACTGGCACGGCCCCGTGCGCGCACTGCTCGTTTTTGGGCCCTCAGCTTCAGCCGCGTCCGATATAGGGCATCTTTGTTGCCATCACGGTCATGAACTGAACGTTGGCCTCGGGCGGCAGCGCAGCCATATGCAGAACGGATCGCGCCGCATCGGCGACATCAAAGCTCTCCATCACTGGCGCGTCGGGGTTGGCTTTGGCCTGACGCTCCGCCAGATCCTCGACCATAGGGGTGCGCGCATTTCCGATATCGATCTGGCCGCAGGCGATATCAAAGGCGCGGCCATCCAGCGACAGAGACCGCGTCAGCCCGGTGATCGCCGCCTTGGTGGCCGCATAGGGCGCGCTCTGCGGGCGCGGGACATGTGCCGCAATAGAGCCGTTGTTGATGATCCGCCCGCCCCGGGGGTGCTGCCGCCGCATATGGCCAAAGGCTGCACGCGCGCAGAGGAACATGCCGTTGAGGTTCACATTGACGGCGGCGTACCAATCCTCCAGCGGGATTTCATCGATCGTGCCAGCCGGGGTGAAGATGCCTGCATTGTTGAACAGCACGTCCAATCGTCCCGCGGCAGTCATGAATTGGTCGAAGACCTCTGTCACCGCAGCCGGTTCGGTCACATCCGCAGGCAACACAATGGCACGGCGATGCCCCCTGGCGAGATCCTCCAACAGGGGTGCCCGCCGTGCCAGCAGGCCGACGGTCCACCCTTCGGCCAGAAACAGCTCTGCGACCGCGCGGCCGATGCCGGAGCTGGCGCCGGTGACCAGAATGGATTTGCTCATGCGGGGGCCTCTTCGTCCTGAACTTCGAGCGTCAGCGCCGCCACTGGCGCCGCACGCAGATCCTCCACCGGCAGCCCCGCCGTGGGTTTTGCCAAGCGGTTGCGAACCACCCAGATCAGCCGCTCCTGCGCCCGGGTGATCGCCACATAGGCCAGACGTTTCCACAGCGGCTGACCCGCCTCCACCCGGCCCATCCGCGCCGCCGCGTAGATGTCTGGCGCAAAGACCTGCGTTGTCCCCCATTGGCTGCCCTGGGCCTTGTGAATGGTCACTGCCGCACCGTGCAGGAAGGTCGCCCCCATCCCCGCTGCGAAGGGAATGAAGGGTTCCTCTTCATCGGGTCGCTCGATCTTCACGATGGAAGCGGCCGAGACCTGCGGATCCTCCGCTCCCATGACATGCAATCGCGAAAACCCCGGTTTGCGGCCGGGGCCGAGGTAAATCACCTGCGCGCCCTTGATCAAGCCGCGCGCTTCGAGGTCGAGACGTTTCTTGCGATGCTTCATCGGCAATTCTATCCCGTCGCAGATCAGCGGCTCGCCCGGCATCAGTTGGTCCTCCGGCGCCCCATGCACGGCGCGAAAGGCGTTGATAAGCCGAATACGGGTGTTGTTGCGCCAGACCAGCACCGGCGACCGGGCCATCAGGTCGACCTCGACCCGTTGGCCCCAGACGACGCGCTCGTCCTGCCGGGCCTTGTCTTCGATCATGCGTTCGAAATCTTCAAAGCCCAGCGCCGGGTCCGCCAGCGCATGCGCAAGGTCGAGGATCGGGTTGTCGGCCTCCTGACGGTGGATCCGGTTCAGGATCAGCTGGCGCTCTGCGGGCAGAGATTCAAAGACCATTGCCCCCGATTGATTGACCGGCGCCAACTGGGCGGGATCTCCGAACAGGACGAGGGTCGGGAAAATCTCCTTCAGGTCGTCGAACTGGCGGTTGTCCAGCATCGAGGCCTCGTCGACGAAACCGATATCCAGCGGTTCCTCGCGCCGTTTCCAGCCGGTGATGAAATCGGACCCGCGCAGGCCCGCCGCCGCCAGCGCACCGGGGATGGATTTGTTCTTTTGGAAGAAGGCCGAGGCCCGGGCCAGAGCCTCTTCTGTCAGACCTTCGATCTCCGGCTTGTCCCCGTCACCGGCCAGCCATTCGGCAATGCGCTCGTATTCGGGATCATAAACAGGGGTGTAGAGAATGCGGTGGATCGTCGTCGCCGGCACACCCCGCAACCGCAGCACACTGGCCGCCTTGTTTGTCGGTGCAAGGATCGCGAGGGTCCGCTTGTCTGCTTTCTTGCGGCTCTCGTAATCACCGGAGACCACCTCGACCCCGGCGGCGGCAAGCGCCTTGTAGAACTCCGCCAGAAGCAGCGTCTTTCCGGAACCTGCCTTGCCGATGACGGCCGTGACGCCGGTGTCGCCCCGGGGCGGATGCAGGAGATCCTCGCCCAGATCGACCCCCGCCTTGCGGAGTTGTTCGGTCAGGGTGTCAAAGGCTTGCGCCTGATCGTCGGAGAATTGAATGGCGGGCATCTGTGTCATGGGCGCGACCCTACAGCCGCAGGGCAGCACGCACCAGTGGGATCAGCCCGGTCCGCCGGTGATCACACCGCAATCAGGCCAATGGCAATGGCACGGGCCACGGCATGGGTGGTATTCTGCGCCTTCAGTTTTCCGCGCGCGCCCTCGATATAGACCCGGAGCGTGTGCTCGGAAATATCCAGAACCTCGGCCGCGCGGGCGCGGCTGTGCCCCTCGGCCAACAGGCTGAGCGCTTCGGTTTCGCGCAGGGACAGGGGTTGTTTCGGCAAGGGACAGGCCGGTGCTTCGAAATCCAGCGCCCGTCTGTTGACATAATGGGCTACCAAAATCAGGTTGCGGCCGTTCTTTTGGGTGAATTTATCCCAAGCCTTGCCGTCACAGGTTCTGGAAACGCTGAACACGGCATACTGGCCATTGGGCCCCCGTACCGGAGCGGTAAAGCCCTGGTTGCCCAGACCATGCGCCAGTGCGTCCTTTCTATAGGCGGCCACCGGACGTGAGGACCAATCCAGGTCCCGCCAGTCCACCGGGCAAAAGGCGCTATGGCAACCAACAACCACGGGATCGACACGTTCATAATGCATCGCGGCGTATCGCTCGCGCCACGCGGTCGGCAATGTCGAGCAGGCACTGAGGCTTTCGGACCGGTCAATCCGGCGGTAGAACACATGATCGACCTCGACAAGGTCCCGAAACCGCGCCAGCACCGCGCCGACTTCTTCGAGGCTGGCCGCACTCTCGATCATCTCGAGGATCGCATTCAGATTGTGACGTCGCACCATTCCCCTATCCACTTATACAAGACTCACAGTGTTATAAGACTCACAGTGTCGCCGTTCCGATATGTTTGCCCTGGGCAGTTGACCGCAACAGTTTTGGCGCGTGCCTCCCGACATCGTGATCGGAGGTCTGCGGCATCGGGGACGGCGCATTGCGACCGTTATCGCGCAGATCCGAACAGTTCCGAACAGAATCAAACAGGGGCTTTGATCCGGGATCAATCTGGCCCGCATGCCGAGGGGACCAGTTTACCACCCCGGACCCGATTGCCATAGGAACATTTCACCCTTCCCCACTTCCCTCCTCATTTCGGGTGACGGGTCCGATGCAGCAGTGGCTTTGAAACGCCGAGGGTCAGTCCTGGCTGTCTGCGCGGTTCATATTTCCGGCACTGTGTCTGTCACATGGCTGCAGCCGTCACGTGCCTGCGTGGGCGAATGACACCCGACCTCGTCAGAGACCGGGTGCTTCATCGTCCGGTGGCAATCAGAGGGTCACCCCTGGACCACCTCTTCCAGCGTCCTGAGCCCGGTTTTCGGCGCCTGCACCAGCACGGACATATTGCCCGGCTTGTGCTCGTTGCGCAGCATCTTCATATGCGCGGCGGGCAGATCCTGCCATGCGAAGACTTCGGACATGCAGGGGTCCAGACGGCGCTCAATCATCAGTTTATTGGCCGCCGAGGCCTGTTTCAAATGGGCAAAGTGCGAGCCCTGCAAGCGCTTCTGGTGCATCCACATGTAGCGTACGTCAAAGGTACAGTTGAACCCGGAGGTGCCCGCGCAAATCACGACCATACCGCCCTTTTTGACGACAAATGTGGACACCGGAAAGGTCGCCTCGCCCGGGTGCTCGAACACCATATCCACGTTATTGCCCTTGCCGGTGATGTCCCAGATTGCCTTGCCGAACTTGCGCGCTTCGGTGAACCAGGTGTTGTACTCGGGCGTGTTGACCGTGGGCAATTGACCCCAACAGTTGAAATCACGGCGGTTCAGGACCCCCTTGGCGCCCAGCGACATGACAAATTCGCGCTTGCTCTCGTCGGAGATCACACCAATTGCGTTGGCACCGGCGGTGTTGATCAGCTGGATCGCATAGGAACCAAGCCCTCCGGACGCGCCCCAGACCAGAACGTTCTGACCCGGTTTCAAATCATGCGGCTCGTGACCAAACAACATCCGGTAGGCGGTGGCGAGCGTCAGCGTATAGCAGGCGGATTCCTCCCAGCTGAGGTGCTTTGGCCGTGGCATCAGCTGCTGGCTCTGGACCCGCGTAAACTGGCTGAACGAGCCATCCGGCGTTTCATAGCCCCAGATCCGCTGGCTGGTGGAATACATCGGGTCACCGCCGTTGCACTCCTCGTCGTCGCCGTCATCCTGATTGCAGTGGATCACCACCTCATCGCCGACTTTCCACCGGGTGACCTTGTCCCCGACGGCCCAGACAATACCCGAGGCATCCGACCCCGCGATATGATAGGGGGCCTTGTGACCGTCAAAGGGGCTGATCGGCTGGCCCAGCGCAGCCCAGACCCCGTTGTAGTTCACCCCAGCCGCCATCACCAGAACCAGCACTTCGTTGCTGTCGACAGAGGGGACATCCACCACCTCCTGCTGCATCGCAGTATCCGGTTCGCCGTGGCGTTCCTTGCGAATGGCCCAGGCGTACATCTGCTTGGGCACGTAGCCCATCGGGGGGATCTCCCCCATTTCATAGAGATCTTTCTGCGGCGCGTCATAGGTCATGATGCCGTCCTGCGTGTCCAAAGCCATAGCGGCCTCCCTTGGTCTCATCCCGGTGGGCGCATCGTTCTGCACTGCAGAATCGCGCCCTCTGCTCCAAGGAGTAGAAACGTTCAGGTAATATTACAACCCTGATTATTCAGATTTTGTAATTTTATGACCCTGCGGATGCAGAATTTCCTTTAGCACCGGCAGCATCGGAGGGGTGATCGGGCGCGATATCCCCCTCCATGGCCTGTGGCGGCTCCAGCGCGGGGGGCACCAGATGAGCGATGGATTTCGCATAGAAGCGAAGCAGATCCATCTGGCTGACATCCGGCGTGATCATGCCGCCGGACAAGCGCACCAGATGACGGCGGCGCAACTGTTGCAGCGCGCTCTGGACGGCAAAATCATGACTGTGGGCGGGCATGTGAACAGAGGCCAGCGGCATCCGCGCCGTGACCTCTGTCACGGCCTGGCGCAGCGCGGACTCGCTCATGGCGCCGCGGGTGACCAGCAGATAGCAGACCAAGGGTACTGGCAGAACGGGCACGACCTCGCCGATGCGATACATCAATTCCGCCGAGAGCGCGCGCGCATGGTCCCGCCCCTCCTCGGCCGGGAGCTCGCTCAGGCTGAGGGGACGGCCAAAGGTGACCGCCGCCGCACCAAAGCGGTGATACCGCCCGGTCGCCCATAGCCAGAGTTGCCGCAGCATACGCCACATCACTACACCGATCCGGGCGCGAAAGCGTCGTTCCCCTGCCCGCGCCGCCTTGGTCAGGATCTTGTCTTCGAGAACCCGGTCGTAATTCAGCGCGACCGGCACAAAGACGACATCTTTGCCGGACCCCGCATTCCCGTCGATGATATAGCGCAAAAGCCCGTGTTTCGGCGGTGACAGTGCCCCGGTCAGGCTGAGCCCGCCTTCGGGAAAAATCGCCTGCGTCACCCCGCCCTGGGTTGCCAGGCGTACATAGGCCGCGAGAACCTTGCGGTAGAGTTCCGTCTGCGATCTGCGCCGGATGAAATAGGCGCCCATCGCCCGGATCAGGAGACTGAGCGGCCAGACCCGCGCCCACTCCCCCACGGCATAGGACAGCGCCGACCGTTTCGCCACGAGATAGGTCACCAACACATAGTCCATGTTGGATCGGTGGTTCATCACAAACACCACCGTGGCATCGCGGTCGATCACCTGCAACAGGCCCTCATCATAGCTGCCCAGGCGAACCCGGTAGATCGCATTGGACAGCAGTCGCGCCGCCCGGATGGCAAAGCTGAAATAGGTAAAGGCCGAAAACGATGGGACAATTTCCCGCGCATAGCGGCGCGCGTCCTCGAAGGCCACGTTTTCCGGAATCCCCCGGCTGGCCGCATGATCCGAGACAGCCTGTGCCACCTGCGGATCATATATCAGCCGCTGAATCATATCGTATCGACGCGCCAGCCGGAACGGTTCAATCGGCCGTTCCAGCCGTTCGTTCAGGCGCGCGACCGCGCGCTCCAGCCGACGACGAAAGAACCAGCGGACAGATGGGAAGAGAAAATGCGAAGCAAGTGTGACCACCGCAAACAGCAGGATCAGCACAAAGAGCCAAAGAGGAAGTTCCACGGTTTGCGTCATGGCCGCACTCTGGCCGAGGCGCCTCCTCAAGACAAGCGAGACCGCCCCTGATTTCGCAGCTGCAAAAGCCGCACCGCCACAATTGCCGCGTCGCAGCGAATTGACATGGGTTTAAAATTGCAGTTTAGATCTTTTCAGTGAAACAAAATTACTCACCCGCAACCCATGAGGCCCATCATGTCGCTCTCGCAGAACGAACGCCCGCAAGAGCCCAAAAAGGATCGTCCCTGGCTGATCCGCACCTACGCAGGCCATTCCACCGCCACCGCGTCAAACGCGCTCTATCGTGCCAACCTGGCCAAGGGGCAGACCGGCCTTTCGGTCGCCTTCGACCTGCCGACCCAGACCGGATATGACAGCGACCACCCCTTGGCCAAAGGCGAAGTGGGCAAGGTGGGCGTGCCGATTTGCCATCTGGGCGACATGCGCAACCTGTTCGACCAGATCCCTCTGGACCAAATGAACACCTCGATGACCATCAACGCAACGGCGCCCTGGTTGCTGGCCCTCTATATTGCTGTGGCCGAAGAACAGGGTGCGGATATTTCGCGGCTTCAGGGCACGGTACAGAATGACCTCATCAAGGAATACCTGAGCCGCGGCACCTATATCTGCCCGCCGGCGCCAAGCCTCAAGATGATCGCCGATGTCGCCGAATACTGCTACGCGCACGTCCCCAAGTGGAACCCGATGAACGTCTGCTCCTACCACCTTCAGGAGGCGGGCGCGACACCGGAGCAGGAGCTGGCCTTCGCACTCGCCACCGCGCAGGCGGTGCTTGACGAGTTGCAGCCGCGCGTACCCGCCGAAGATTTCCCCGCCATGGTCGGCCGTATCTCATTCTTCGTGAACGCCGGTATCCGCTTTGTCACCGAGCTGTGCAAGATGCGGGCCTTTGTTGATCTGTGGGACGAGATCTGCCGCGATCGCTACGGGGTCACCGACCCGAAGTTTCGCCGCTTCCGCTATGGCGTGCAGGTGAACTCGCTCGGGTTGACCGAGCAGCAGCCTGAAAACAACGTCTATCGCATTCTGATCGAAATGCTGGCCGTGACCCTGTCAAAGAAGGCACGGGCCCGCGCCGTCCAGTTGCCCGCCTGGAACGAGGCGCTCGGCCTGCCCCGACCGTGGGACCAGCAATGGTCTATGCGCATGCAGCAAATCCTCGCCTATGAGACGGACCTGCTGGAATATGGCGACCTCTTTGATGGCAACCCGGTAGTGGACGCCAAGGTCGAGGCCCTGAAGGACGGCGCCCGGGCGGAGTTGGCCACCTTGCAGGGCATGGGCGGCGCGGTGCAATCCATTGAATATATGAAGTCGCGCCTGGTGGAGTCGAACGCGGACCGGCTGAACCGGATCGAGGCGGGCGACACCATCGTCGTCGGCGTCAACAAATGGACCGAAGGAGAACCCTCGCCGCTGGAAACCGAGGACGGTGGCATCATGGTGGTCGACCCCGCCACCGAAGCGGATCAGATCGCCCGCCTCGACACCTGGCGTCGCGACCGCGATTCTGTGGCGGTCGCGGACGCCCTTGCCGAGCTGCGCGCCGCTGCGCGAATCGGGGACAACATCATGCCTGCCTCGATCAAGGCCGCAGCGGCTGGGGTCACCACCGGCGAATGGGCCGAAGAGATGCGCAAAGCACATGGGACCTACCGCGGGCCAACCGGCGTCTCTGCATCGGTGTCAAACCAGACAGACGGGCTGGATGACCTGCGCGAGGCGGTCAATGCCGTCTCCGATCAGCTTGGTCGGCGGTTGAAATTCGTGGTCGGCAAGCCCGGTCTGGATGGCCATTCCAACGGCGCAGAGCAAATCGCCTTTCGCGCCCGGGATTGCGGCATGGACATCACCTATGACGGTATTCGCCTCACGCCGGAGGAACTTGCCGCGAGTGCGCGTCAGGACGGCGCGCATGTTGTGGGTCTTTCGATCCTGTCCGGCAGCCATCTGCCGCTGGTTGAAGACACATTGACGCGCCTTCGCGACGCCGGGCTGGAGGAAGTGCCGGTGGTCGTCGGCGGAATAATTCCGGACGAGGATGCGGAGAAACTCCTGTCGCTGGGTGTCGCCCGCGTCTATACCCCAAAAGATTTCGAGCTGAATTCGATCATGAGGGATATCATCGATCTGGCCCAAAAAAACATATCTGCAAAATAGCATTTCGCTGAATTTCGCCAAAAAACAGTCAAATGCAAATTAGTTGCTGAATAGCATCTAGAATTCGGGCAATAAGAGCGTTAGCCCGGAAATGCAATCTGTGGCTGGAATTCAATGGAGTAACACAATGTCCCTCGATTTGACAGAATTGTCCCGTAAAGAGCTACTTCAGCTCCGTAAGGACGTTGAAAAGGCACTAAAAGATGCTGAGCAACGCGAACGCAGCGAAGCGCTGAAAGCGGCAGAGAAGGCTGCTGCTGAATATGGTTTCTCTTTGGACGAGGTTTTGACGTCTCCCGGAAAACCTTCCGCGCGTAAAACAAAAGCCACGCCAAAATACCGCAATCCAGAAAACCCAGACGAAACGTGGACAGGCCGTGGCCGCAAACCGCATTGGGTTCACGCTGCGCTCAGCAAAGGCGCAGATATCGCTGAACTCGAAATCTGAACCGGAGCGTAAATAAGTGACAGTTCACATAGGAGCAAAAAAGGGCGATTTCGCTGAAACCGTTCTGATGCCCGGCGACCCCTACCGTGCGAAATGGGCCGCCGAAACTTTTCTGAGCGACGCACGCCTCGTCAATGATGTGCGTGGAATGCTCGGATATACTGGCACATGGAATGGGCACCGGGTCTCGATCCAGGGCAGCGGCATGGGTATGCCGTCCCTGTCGATTTACGCCAACGAGTTGATCCGTGATTTTGATGCCCAAACCCTGATCCGCATCGGCTCCTGTGGCGGCATGCAACCCGAGGTAAAGGTGCGTGACGTCATCATCGCGATGACCGCAACCAGCGTCACCACCCCCTCCAGTACCATGTTCAAGGACGTGAACTTTGCACCAACGGCCGATTGGACCTTGCTGCGCAACGCTGTTGCCGCGGCCGAGGCTCAGGGCATTCGCCCGCATGTAGGCGGCATCTATTCTTCCGACACCTTCTATGATGAACGCCCGGACCTGAACGAACAGATGGTCCGGCACGGTGTATTGGGCGTGGAGATGGAAGCCGCGGAACTGTATACCGTCGCGGCGCGTCACAAGCGGCGCGCATTGGCGGTACTGACGGTGTCCGATCACTTGCAAACGGGCGAAGCATTGCCGTCTGAGGACCGCGAACGCAGCTTTGGAGAGATGGTGGAAATCGCTCTCGCCGCTGCTTTTGCCTGATCAGACAGTGGCCTGATCAGATATCGACCTGATCGCGCACGGGCGCACGACACAACACCAAACCCAGCAAAGGGCCGCCTGCATCACCGGGGCGGCCCTTTCTTTTCTGAACCCTGCAGAGGCAATCTCAGGGCCACCTCAGCGCCCGTGACTGCCGTCATATGCATTGCGCGCCGGAGCCTTCCAGCCCGCAAGGGCCGCCGTCGCAGGCGCGAAGACCTCAATGAGCAGAGGAAAACAGGCAGCCTCATCACTGGAATGCTCGCTTGAACAATCCCCGCCGGGACAGGCGCTCAGCGCCCCCAGAAGGTCGATTTCTGCGAAAAACTCCAGATAGTCTCCGGGCCGAACCGGGCTTGCCTTCATGAAATACTGCCCCGTATCCCGCGTGAACCCCGTGCACATGAAGACATTCAGAACGTCATGCACATGAAGCTCAGCCTCCGGCAACGACAGGCCGAGATGATCCGCCAAGGCGCGGGTGAGGTTGGAATGACAGCAGTGATGATAGTGATCTGTGGACAGAAGATTGCCGGTGTAGGGGTCGCAGCGGGTGCCGATCACATCGTGGACCGACCCGCCATAGGAATCGATCCCGTACCATTCCAGCGTATCGGCGATAATCGTCGCCATGGGACGCATGTGGGGCAGATTGCTCCACAACCGCTCGCCGGTGGTCACATGGGTTCCGTGCAGTGCCCGGGTTTTGCCCGAATAGAACCGTTCCGCGATGTCGTTCTGGTTCCAGAGGTTGAGATCCCCCACCTGCGCGCCCTCGATGGAGGAAATGCGAAAGAACTGACCCGCGGCCACCTGAAACACGGCCGCCTCACGGGCGGGGACGATGACCTCTGTGACCTTTGTGGCGCCCTCGCGCGCGCGGTGATACAGCTTCAGCTCCGGGCGCGGCAGGGTCTCGGTCGGATAGCAGATCACAGGCGCAACGGCGCGCCGGGCCTGCGCATCAGCAGGGGGAGAAAAGCGGTTGGACATGACGACTCCTGATGGAAGATGTCCGCCAGTCAAACCCGCGAAACGCCCGGGCACAAGACCCGGGCGTCGCCCTCTCGTCAGCAATCCCGCCTGACAACGATCAGAGCACAACCACGTCCAGCGGCGGGAACCCGTTGAACCCGATGGAGGCATAGGTCGTGGTATAGGCACCACAGGCGTGGATCACGACTCGGTCACCGGATTTCAGCCCCACAGGCAGCTGCACCGGCTGCTTTTCGTACAAGACGTCGGCGCTGTCGCAGGAGGGGCCTGCAAGAACGCAGGTGCCCATTGGCTCGTGATCGCGGTCAGTGGTGATCCGGTAGCGGATCGCCTCATCCATGGTCTCGGCAAGGCCGGAGAATTTTCCAATGTCCAGATAGACCCAGCGATGCAGGTCATTGTCGTGTTTGCGCGACACCAGCATTACCTCCGCCGCAATCGCACCCGCTTCGGCAACCAGTCCACGGCCCGGCTCTGCCATGATTTCAGCAGCGTCCGGGAAGCGGGCATTGACCTGTGCCATGACTTCGGCGGCATAGTCCTGTGGTGCCATGACGGCACTGCGGTAGCTCGCGGGGAACCCGCCGCCGATGTTCAGCAGCTTCAGGTCATGGCCCGCTGCGCGCGCCGCCGCCCACACCTCGGCGAGCTGATCAAGAATGGGCGCCCACATCTCTGGCCGACGGGTTTGCGAGCCCACATGAAACGACAGGCCATGCGGGACCAAACCCAGCGCGACACAGCGATCCATCAACGTCAGAGCCATCTCCGGTGCGCAGCCGAATTTGCGGCTCAACGGCCAATCGGCACCGGAGGCTTCGACCAGGATACGGATGCACACGTGAGCGCCGGGCGCATGTTCGGCCAGCTTTTCCAGCTCTTCTACCGCGTCGGCCGCGAAATGTTTGATGCCGATCGCATGCGCATAGGCGATGTCAGAGGCTTTCTTGATGGTGTTGCCGAATGTAATCCGGCTGGCGCTTGCACCGGCAGCGCGACACATTTCGATTTCAACCCGGCTGGCCGCATCAAAGTTCGATCCGATCGCTGCCAGACGCCGCAGGATTTCCGGCGCCGGGTTCGCCTTTACCGCGAAATGGATGCGCGCCCGACCCAGGCCGCGGGCCAGGTCCATATATTGGCGCGCGACGGCTTCGCTGTCGATGACCAGCGTTGGGCGCGCGAATGTTGTGTTCGCAATGTACTGCAGGTGGCGAGGGACAAAAGTCACGTCTTGGCGGGCCGAGGGCCCGGTTACGTTTGCGTTCATGGTCATCTCCAAAAGACCCGGCCATACATGACCGCTCAGTTCCATCAGAGACGTTACCGTCGCTACGTAACCCTAGGGGATGAAAACCCTTACGACAGAGGCGCGTGCGTTGGCGTCTTAGCCGCGCATATCAGGCAAAACCCCGAGTCGATCAAGCATAATTTTTTGCAGAGGAGATATTTGCTTTTTGCATGGCGGTTCAGGGGGCTGGCCCTTCCCGCAGACAATGGACCGGACTGCTCTCTCCGCCATCGACGGCGCCGCAATAGGCACAGCGCCACTGACCCGCCCGTCCTTCTTTGCGCCACCGGCAATCCCGGGTCAGGCTCGTGGTCTTGCGGCGCCAGAACAGGTAGCCAAGCGTGCCCAGCAAGAGGAGGATCAGAAGAACCGGCATGCCCCGCATCTAGCCAGGGGGACAGGCCGATGCAAGTCTCGCGCCACATGGGTCGGCCATCCCCAGGAGAATTCGCTCAGCCTCCGAGCGCCTCCACGCATCTGCGACTGCCTCCGGCCGGGTGAGACCCCTGTCAGGCCCGCGGCCCGGGGGTTTGGGTGTCGCAGCCCGACTCAGACCCCAGTAGGGCGCGCCTCTCGACCGCCAATACCCCCATGCAGCAGCCCGGTTGCGCCCCATGGCGGGCGGGGAGCGGACGCGGCATGTGAAAAGGCCCCCGTGCCGGCTGTGCACGAGGGCCTTCAGTGTCTCGCCCGGTCGGCAGGGCGTTTGAAATCAGACCGTCCGTTCGACCATCATCTGCTTGATGTGCGAGATCGCCTTGGCCGGGTTCAGGCCCTTGGGGCAGGTCTTGGCGCAGTTCATGATCGTGTGACAGCGATAGAGCTTGAACGGATCTTCGAGTTCATTCAGGCGCTCGCCCGTGGCCTCGTCCCGGCTGTCGATGATCCAGCGATAGGCATGAAGCAGCGCGGCGGGGCCGAGGTAGCGGTCGCCATTCCACCAGTAGCTCGGGCAGGATGTGGAGCAGCTCGCGCACATCACGCATTCATACAGGCCATCAAGCTTTTTACGGTCCTCTATGGACTGTTTCCACTCCTTGGCCGGGCGGTTGGTCTTGGTTTCAAGCCAGGGCATGATCGACGCATGCTGAGCGTAGAAATGGGTCAGGTCCGGAATCAGATCCTTGACCACCGGCATATGCGGCAGAGGGTAGATCTTCACGTCGCCTTTGACCTCATCCAGCCCGTAGATACAGGCCAGCGTATTGATCCCGCCGATGTTCATCGCGCAGGACCCACAGATCCCTTCGCGACAAGAGCGCCGGAAGGTCAGCGTCGGATCAATCTCATTCTTGATCTTGATCAGCGCATCCAGAACCATGGGGCCGCATTTGTCCATGTCCAGAAAATAGGTATCCACCTGCGGATTTTTTCCGTCATCCGGATTCCAGCGATAGATCTGGAATTTGCGGACGTTGGTTGCACCGTCAGGCTTGGGCCACGTCTTACCCGTGGTGATCTTGGAATTTTTCGGAAGTGCGAATTCGACCATGATCTGTCTCCTTGCTTAGCTGCCCTGCGCGTCTGCGATCAGCAGACCACGCCGGGAAAGGGCTGGTCCCGGACAGGTCCGGGCGTCATTCGGGGCGCGACCAGCGCGCGTGAAACGGGTGGCTTGGCTCATGTCAGACCCTCGGTGCTGAAACCGGGGAGCCGGCCAATCCGCGCCAACCGGTCTGCATCCTCGGGAAAGAACGCGGCAACGCGTTGGCAGAACCTGCTGTCCAGCGCGGCGAGGCGCAGCAGCGCCTGATATTCGGGGTCATCCAGCATCGCACTCCAGCGCTCATCAGGCCTGAGATCACTGGCATGGAGGGCTTCCTTCTGAAAGCTGGATCCCCCTCCGTAGCTTTGGACCTCTCCGAGGTCATTGTCCTGCAGCGGCAGACCCAGATCGCTGAGCACGCGCGCGCGGTACAGCTCGTCCCGGAGCCAGCGGTCGTAGCAAATCGCCACGCGCCCTGTCGTGGCCGCGGCTGCCACCTCATCCAGCAGATCGCCATAGGTGGCCAGAGCCCGGACCAGAACGGCCATCCTGTCGACGGGGTGATAGGTCTCGTTGGCCTGCAACTTCTTCAGCAGCGATGCGATCCAGTTCAGCGCACTCCGATAGATCAGCACATCCATGTCGAAACTCGCGTCCGCATGGGGGCCGGACAGGGGTCGTGCGTCACCGAAACGCCCATGCGCCGTGTCCTCATAGGAGACAAGCAGCAACGCGCCATCACCGGCAGCACGCGCGCTCTCGGCCATGGGCTCGTCCGAGCGTGGCTGGCCGGAGACCTCAAGGCCGTTGCAGCTGCGCAGCGGATCTGTACCGGGGCGACAGTTGTTCAGGAACAGCGACCGTCCGCCCTGGGCATTGCGCTGCAGCCAGTTGCAGATCGCGTGGTTGCCGGATCGCCGCATCCCGACCACGCGGAGTGCGCGGGCGGGCTCAATCCCGAGGGCCTGCCAGGGGGGTGCCGCCCCGGTTGCTGCATGGGTTGCTGCTGCAGGGGTTGCTGCATCGGGTGCTGAATGGGGTCTGTGCGGCGCTGTTGCGACAGGGGTCATGCCGATCCCCCTGCCGCTCGGGCCAAAGGGACTGTTTCGATCCTGGCCAACCAGCCTTTGTCCGCCTCATACCCCAAGGTGATCAGGTCCTCTCCGTGTCGATCAAGATACAGGCGTGCGGTATCCAGTGGCAACGCGGCGGGCCATTGGCGGGCGGCGCCGGAGTTCACATGGGTCGCAGTGCGCCCGGTTCCTGTGTCCGTGCGCAGACCACCGAACAGGGAATTCTCGAAATAGATCTGACGCGCGGTTTCAATCTCGGCCTGGTCCAGACCGAAGAACCGCAGCACATCGATGAACTGCGCACAATCATGATCCGCAATCATGTCTTCATAGCGCAGATCCAGCGCCCGCGGGTGGCCATAGGGCCAGCCCAGCATTTCAGTGAGCGTCTTCAGATGCATATTCTGCATCTCGAACGCAAGCTTCGCCTCCACGTCCGGCAGCGCCTGAAGATGCTCCTGATAGCTCCTGCCGTCCAAATCCGCCCGCGCCCCATGAAGGAACCGTTCCTGACGGCCAGGGCTCGTCTCGTGGTAGCGGGCGCCGGACAACAAGACGTCGCGGGGATCGCGGATGATGTGAAGAAACCGGGCATCCGGCTGATCGAACAGCTCTGGCGCGAAACTGCCCGCCCAGTTGACCACGATGACGCGCCCGGTCGACGGGATCTTGTGCCATTTTGCCGGATTGTGAACCGGCACGAAAGGGATATCCAGCGCCTCTCCGATCAAGCGCCAGACACGCCGCATCCAGACGGTACCCGTCTTGTGATGCGTGCCAATGCACAGGATTCGGGGAGGCGCTGAGGTCATCAGAAGGTGCGGGCCTTCGGGGCGATCTTCGCCAGCGAAATGCCGCCTTCCGCCTCGGTCGAGAGCGGTTCGGTGATCACCGGGCGGAAGCTGAGCGTCGTCTTGGTCCCTTCGACCCGCGCCACGGTATGCACCCGCCAGTTCTCATCATCGCGGGTCGAATAATCCTCGTGAGCATGGGCGCCGCGGCTTTCCTTGCGCGCCTCTGCACCGACGATGGTGGCCAGCGCATTCGGCATCAGGTTGGTCAGCTCGAGGGTTTCCATCAGGTCGGAGTTCCACACCAGCGAGCGGTCCGTGACCTTGAGATCATCCAGCTTGGCCGCGATCGCGCCCATTTTCTCGACGCCTTCCTTCAGCGTCTTGTCGGTGCGGAACACCGCAGCATCCGCCTGCATGGTGCGCTGCATTTCCAGACGCAACTCTGCGGTGGGGGTGCCGCCATTGGCATTGCGCAGCGTGTCGAAACGGTCGAACGCCTTGTCGATGGAGGCCTGATTCGGCACCGGATTCGGCGCTTCCGGATCCACCACCTTGCCTGCGCGAATGGCCGAGGCGCGACCAAAGACCACGAGGTCGATGAGCGAGTTCGATCCCAGTCGGTTGGCGCCATGCACCGACGCACAGCCCGCCTCGCCCACGGCCATCAGGCCCGGAACGACGCCGGTCGGGTTGTCTTCGCTCGGGTTCAGCACTTCGCCCCAGTAGTTGGTGGGAATGCCGCCCATGTTGTAGTGCACGGTCGGCAGAACCGGGATCGGTTCCTTGGTGACATCCACACCGGCGAAGATCTTGGCCGACTCGGAAATGCCCGGCAGCCGCTCTGCCAAAGCTTCGGGCGGCAGGTGGCTGAGGTTCAGGTGGATGTGATCCCCCTCCTCGCCGACACCGCGGCCTTCGCGGATCTCCATGGTCATGGACCGGGAGACATAGTCGCGGGGCGCGAGGTCCTTGTAGTTCGGCGCATACCTCTCCATGAAGCGTTCGCCTTCGGAGTTGGTCAGATAGCCGCCCTCACCGCGCGCGCCCTCGGTGATCAGACAGCCGGAGCCGTAGATGCCGGTCGGGTGGAATTGCACGAATTCCATGTCCTGCAGGGGCAGGCCTGCGCGTGCGACCATGCCGCCACCGTCGCCGGTGCAGGTATGGGCCGAAGTCGCCGAGAAATAGGCGCGGCCGTAGCCGCCGGTCGCCAGCACCACCATCTTGGCGTTGAAGACATGCATGGTGCCATCGTCGAGCTTCCAGCACACAACGCCCTGACATTGCCCGTCGTCGGACATGATCAGGTCGATGGCGAAATATTCGACATAGAATTCGGCGTTGTTCTTCAGCGACTGACCATAGAGCGTGTGCAGGATCGCATGGCCGGTCCGGTCGGCCGCCGCACAGGTGCGCTGCACCGGGGGGCCTTCGCCAAACTCGGTCGTATGGCCACCGAAGGGGCGCTGATAGATCTTGCCCTCCTCGGTGCGGCTGAACGGCACCCCGTAATGCTCCAGCTCATAGACCGCCTTTGGGGCCTCCCGCGCGAGGTATTCCATCGCGTCGGTATCGCCCAGCCAGTCGGAGCCCTTGACGGTGTCATACATGTGCCACTGCCAGCTGTCCGGGCCCATGTTGCCCAGGCTGGCGGCGATGCCGCCCTGGGCGGCCACGGTATGCGAGCGCGTCGGGAAGACCTTTGTGACACAGGCCGTCCGAAGGCCCTGCTCGGCCATGCCAAGCGTCGCGCGCAGCCCCGCGCCACCAGCGCCGACAACCACCACGTCATATTCGTGGGTTTCATATTCGTATGTTGCTGTCATCGTATGTGTTCCTTACCGCGCGGATCAAAGAGCGAGCTTGACGAGGGCAAAAAGACCCGTGGCAATCAGGGTGTAGGAAAAGGCGGCCACCGCAATCAGCGTCAGCTTGCCGGTGATGCCGTGAACATAGTCCTCTACCGCGACCTGTGTTTCGCGCATCAGGTGGATGATGCCCACCACCAGCGTCAGCCCGGTGATGATCGCCGGAACCGGGCGCTCGTAATAGGCCAGCACGTCCTCGTAGGAGCCGCCAAGACCAAGACCGAAGGTGATCACGAAAGCCGGAACCAGAACAACCAGCAGGATGGACGTGACCATCATCTGCCAGTGATGATGGGTGCCGGTGCCCCCTGCGCCCAGACCTGCGGCGCGTTTGCGATCTGTCAGATATCTCATCGTCCCTCTCCTTACACCAAGATCGCCGCGAGGATGGTCAGGACGGTGGCGCCCACAAACATGCCGATCGCCATTTTCTCGGAGATGGCGACTTCGAGGCAGTAGCCGAAATCCCAGATGACGTGACGCAGGCGACCCAGCATGTGATAAAAGATCGCCCAGGTGGCGCCCAGCAACACAATATCGCCAAGGATGCTGCGCAGGAGGCCATCAATGAAGGCAAATCCCGACGCGGAGGTCGCAGCCGCCAACAGCCACCACACCACCAGAAGCGCCGCACCCAGCGCCGCAATGCCGGTGATCCGGACCATGATGGAGGAGATGGAGGTAAGCTGCGGCCGGTAGTACGGCCCAATCATAAAGGGCGAAAGCGGGCGATTGCCCCGATTGACATCGGCCATGGTGGCTCCTTTCCGGTTAGCTGACGACGTTCTATCCTATTTTTGCGCACTGTCACGCAAACGAGTGGTAAAAATTGCCAGTTATCGCTTCGGTTTGAGGTAAATATTGACCTATGTGATCACATCCCCGAATAGCGTGATCACAAAATAATTCCCTATAAGATTACTCAGAATCAATGAGCCGAACGGCCGCCTCCGCGGCATCTGACAGGACGCGCACTGTTCTGCCGCCTCTTGCGCATGACACGTTGAGATCCGTACCGAAACCAGACAAGTACAGAAGCCTCATAGATCATAAAGCTCCTGCCGTGAGGTTAATGCGTCCTCCCCGGAATGGCAGAGTATGGTGGACATCGCCGCAGGATGGCGGGGTCTTTCGATATTCGCGCCTAGAGCGGCATCAGCGCCCAGTAGTCCAGATCCAGCAGCACCTCGGGGCAGTATTTTCCCTCCTCCGTCCGGAGACAGAATGGCGCCCCGCCCGAGGTCGCGACAAGCCGCAGCCGAATGGCGCCGACACCGGGGGCTGCTGTCTCCGCCTTGTCCAGAACCTCGGACCAGGCCCGGATCGTCGTGCCTGCAAGGCAAGGGTTCGCATGCGCTCCGCCGTTCAAGCCGACGATCATCTGCGCGTTGGCCAACCCGTTGAAAGACAGCGCCCGCGCCATCGAAATCACGTGACCTCCGTAGATCAGGCGCGACCCGTCGGGGCGGGCCGTGGTGTCGAAATGCACTTTGGCCGTGTTCTGCCACAGGCGGGTCGCCAGCATATGCTCGGCCTCTTCCACCGTCACGCCATCCACGTGATCGATGGTTTCTCCGATCTCGTAATCTCCCCACCGGTGCGGCTCGCCTGCGAGGCTGAAATCATAGGTCGAAAAATCGAGCCCGGCCGGCACGGTCAACTGCGCAGGCTCAATCGCGCCCGCCAGCGCCGGCACCACCGTTTCGGGCGCGGCAGCCGCCGGATCGCCCTTGCGCACCATCACCCAGCGCACATATTCCATCACGGTGTCATCGCGCTGATTGAGCCCCCGCGTCCGCACCCAGACCACGCCCGTCTTGCCGTTGGAGTTCTGCTTCAGCCCGATCACTTCGCTCTCGGCGCGCAGAGTGTCGCCCATATAGACCGGCAGATGCCAATGGCCTTCGGCATAGCCAAGGTTCGCAACCGCGTTCAGCGAGATATCGGGCACCGTTTTGCCAAAGACGATATGAAAGGCCGCCAGATCATCCAACGGTGCCTGCGGCAGGCCGGACCTGCGGGCGAATTCATCTGAGGAATACATCGCATGGCGCGCCGGATAGAGCGCATGGTACAAGGCCCGCTCCCCCCCGGAGACGGTGCGGGGCACCGCATGGCGGATCACATCGCCCAGAGAATAGTCCTCGAAAAACCGCCCAGCATTGGTCTTTGCCTGCCGCGGGGTCGCCATCAGTGCTCTCCCAACTTGGTGTCGGGCGTATAGGTGCCGTCCACCTCTTTCACCACCGCCTGGCCGCAGCGCATGATCCCCTTCACCGGATCAAAGGCCTGCGTCGGGCCGCCATGCAGCTGCCAGCCCTTGTTCAATGCATCGGTGACCTTGTGGCAAAAGGCAGAGGTGTCATCCTCGCTCAGAAATCGATAGAGTTTCATGGTTACCCCGGAAAAGGTGAAGGCCCGACAAGGCCGTGAATATAGCCGATCACGCCGACCAGCAGAACAGAGATGACGAGGAACATCAGCCCCTTGGCAACAGTGCCCCTGGGGCCCGGCGTCCACTCGGGTTCGGCTTTGTTGATCATCGCGACCTCAACTCCGGCCCAGAGCAACATCGATCCGAAAAGCAGCACCGACGCGAGATCCCCGTTGACCAGCAGATGCGCCACGGCCCAGATCGAAAACCCAAACAGCTGCGGGTGGCGCATCTTGTAAAACAGCGCCCCTTTGCGTGGCCCCGGGCTGGTGAAGAACAGCGCCAGCACCATCAATGTATTGTTCAGATGCACCATGGGCGCAGGCGGCGCCCAGACATGGATGTAGTCTGCACCCCGAAACCCGAAGATCATCAACACGACGCTGGCCACAAGTGCGAGGGCAACCAACCCCTTGCCACGGGCACCCAGGGCCGCGCGCGGACCCGGTGCCAATCGTTTGAACAAATGCGCCGCCCACCACAGGACGATGCCGAAAATCAAAAGTGCCATGTCTTTCTCCAACGCAAGACGGGTGCCTGCGTCAATGACTAGCCCGTGATCTCCGCAATTGCATCCGCTTTTCCGAGAATTTCACGCGCCGACACCACATGCAGGTTCTCGACAATCTTCCCGTCCACCACCGCAACGCCTTGTCCTGCGGCCTCTGCCGCCTCAAAGGCCGCGATCTGGCGCCGCGCAAGGTCAACCTCGTCAGCCGAGGGCGCAAAGGCCGCGTTGGCAATATCGACCTGCGCGGGATGGATCAATGTCTTGCCATCGAACCCCATGTCGCGGCCCTGGCTGCATTCCTCCCGCAGCCCGTCGTCATCCTTGAATGCGTTGTAGACCCCATCGAGGATCAACTTCCCTTCGGCCTTGGCCGCGAGCAGACATAATCCCAGCCCGGCCATCAGCGGCAACCGGTCCGGACGAAACCGGGTTTGCATCTCCTTGGCCAGATCGTTGGTTCCCATCACCATGCCCTGCAACAGGGGATGCGCGGCGATCAAGCCCGCGTTCAATATGCCGTTTGGTGTTTCCATCATCGCCCAAATCGGCATCTCGCCAGTGATCCCGGCCAGCGCGTCGAGATCATCGGGCGAAGACACCTTGGGAAGAAGAACCGCATCACAGTCCATCTCTGCCACAGCCTCCGCATCCCGGCGGCCCCATTCGGTGTCGAGCCCGTTCAGACGCACAATCCTGACACGCGGCCCATAGCCCCCCAGCTTCAGTGCAGCGGCGAGAGTGGCGCGGGCGTTGTCCTTTTCATCGGCAGCAACCGCATCCTCAAGGTCAAAAATAATGGCATCGATAGCCAGGCTACGCGCCTTGTCCAACGCGCGCGGCTTGGAGCCCGGGATATACAAGGCGGAACGGTACGGGCGGGCGCGTCGGGTCACAGGCGATCCTCCAAGAAATTTTATTACGAATTTAGCTACAATCATGACTGATTATTTTCAATAAAAAAATTGCCGCGGCGCAGAAAAGCTCCGCGAATTCGCCGCCAAGACCATGGCAAGCCGTTGAATTCACTTATGAACGCCCCATTAACCAGTTATCAGGACCTCTATGCCAATCTAGACGGACTGGCGCTCTCCTCCGGTGGCATTGTTCCACTCCGGCGCCCGGTGGGCCTAGGGCCCGCAGTCATGATTACGTCACCAGAAAACCGGTCCACCCCAGGCGACCGGGGTGCTCTTTCGGCACCCCATTGGGGCACCGTTCCGAAAGGGGTAAAACCTATGAAAAAGACGCTTTTTACATTGTTCGCGGGCCTTGCACTGGCAGTTTCCGCACAAACCGCCGCGGCCCAGAGTCAAGCCCAGGGGCAAAACTGTGCCCCGAGAGAGCTTGTGATCAAACGGCTCGCCGAGAAATATGGCGAGAGCCGCCAGAGTATCGGTATGGGCCAGCAAGGCATGGTAATGGAGACCTTTGCCTCGGGTGAAACGGGATCCTGGACCATCACCGTCACCACGGCAAATGGCATGACCTGTCTGGTCGCCTCTGGTCAGTCCTACGAGATCCTGGCCGAAGCGCTTCCCGCCATGGACACCGACGCCTGACCCGAATGCCGCAACCTTGAGGTCCGCGCCTGCCAAACAATGGCCTGCGTTGACCAACCCGCTGGCGGAACGTCGGCAGGCTTTTCCTGTTGGCTTTTTTGATCGTGCGCTCCCTTCGCGCCGATCAAAAGCCTGCGCATGGAATATCGCGGAACCAAATCAGTGTGACGGCGCCCAAAAAGCGGCGCCCACGAAAAACACGTCCGCGCGCATGTTTTCTGGCGGCTTCTGGCGACCTCCTCTGGCGGCGTCCCATGAACGCTTTCTGGCGGCGTCCCATGCCGATGGTTGGTGACACGCTGGCCACACCGAATCGACATTCCTGTGTCCAGCTTCACCCGGCGCGCGCAGCACTTCGGGGTTGGCATGTGCACCATGGTATCTCTGGCCCCGTTCTGGCAGAGTTCTGGTCCGGTGGTTTTTCTGGCCCGGTGGTTTTCCGGGCGCAAACATTCTGAAAATACCCCCGCTCTCCGGGGGTGCTGCATCGCAGAACACTTGCGCGGCGCAGCCGAACGCCTTAGGCATCGGTGCAGAAATCAACCGGACCGGAGAGATTATCCCATGGCACGACCCAAAATCGCCCTTATTGGCGCAGGTCAGATCGGTGGCACCCTCGCGCATCTCGTAGCCCTCAAGGAACTTGGCGACGTCGTTTTGTTCGACATTGCCGAGGGCACCCCAGAAGGCAAAGCGCTGGATATTGCTGAATCCGGTCCGTCAGAAGGCTTTGATGCCAGCCTGAAAGGCACACAGGACTATGCCGACATCGCAGGCGCAGACGTCTGCATCGTCACGGCTGGCGTACCGCGCAAACCCGGCATGAGCCGCGACGACCTGTTGGGCATCAACCTCAAAGTGATGAAATCAGTCGGCGAAGGCATTCGCGACAACGCTCCCGACGCATTCGTCATCTGCATCACCAACCCGCTTGATGCGATGGTCTGGGCGCTGCGCGAATTCTCCGGCCTTCCGCATGAAAAGGTCTGCGGCATGGCTGGCGTGCTTGATTCCGCACGTTTCCGCCACTTCCTTGCAGAGGAATTCAACGTCTCCATGAAGGACGTTACCGCATTTGTGCTGGGCGGCCACGGCGACACCATGGTGCCCTCCGTTCGCTACTCCACCGTTGCAGGCATTCCTCTGCCCGATCTGGTGCAGATGGGTTGGACCACCCAGGATAAACTGGACGCCATCGTTCAGCGGACCCGGGACGGCGGCGCGGAAATTGTTGGCCTGCTGAAGACCGGCTCCGCCTTCTACGCGCCTGCCACCTCCGCGATTGAAATGGCCGAAGCATTCCTCAAGGATCAGAAACGGGTCCTCCCCTGTGCCGCCTATGTGGACGGTGCGCTGGGGCTGAACGGCATGTATGTCGGCGTTCCGACCGTGATCGGGGCCGGCGGCATCGAACGTGTCGTCGACATCAAGCTGACATCCGAAGAGCAGGCCATGTTCGACGCATCGGTCACCGCTGTCAAAGGCCTCGTCGACGCCTGCAAAGCAATCGACACCTCGCTGACCTGACCCCTTTCCCGCGAGAAGCAGGACACAAAAAGCGCCCTCAAGAGGGCGCTTTTTTCTATTCGGCATCATTCTAGTTGGCATCGTTGGGCTTCTGCGCAAACAGAAGCGCCACGCGCGACCGCCATGCCAAGCGCGGCGTCATAAATCTCTTACATGATCGTCACAAACGCCCTACCAGAATCGAATATCGTTGGTTTGAGAGGGGAATTTCCTTCTAGAGGGGCGACGCCGGACAGAATGGGCACCTCTCGGTAAAAAGCACGGGTCTACCGTCGCAAAATCAATCAAATCTTGTCGTTACCGGAGGATGCCATGACAGACTTCCTGTCTTCTGCCCCCCTGTGGGCCTGTTTGCTGATTTGCTTTGCCGTAGTCGTGTTGCTGTTGGGTGGTGGAGCGCTCCATGTCACCCGGTCGAAAGGCGCCTCAGTGCGGGTCACCTGGTACGGTCTGCGGCGGTGCGCACAATCAGGCCTCAGCAAAACCGCGCCCCTGCCCCCTGCAACGGATCAGAATATCTCACAGAGGCCAACCTCGCTGTCGTCCCCCGCCGAGTGAATTCGCAAAATCCCTTGACGATCAATTATGGATGATTTTAGCGATCAGAGGCCGTGGATTCGAATCGAATTTGGGCAGCTATGCGATATGTGATCACACTGTCGGAGCGTGTGATCACATATCCAGAAAATCTTCATCATTTAGCGCCAGTCCAGCAAAAAACCCTTTAACCTCCTGTTTGAAGAAGGCGTACTAACAAGGGACAAGTGTAGCCAGACGGGACAGTTTCAGATGAACATCCACGAATATCAGGCCAAGGCCCTCCTCCGCAGCTACGGCGCGCCGGTTTCCGATGGGCGGGTCGTACTAAAAGCCGACGAGGCAAAAACCGCTGCAGGCGAGCTGGACGGCCCGCTCTGGGTTGTCAAAGCCCAGATCCATGCAGGCGGTCGCGGCAAGGGCTCCTTCAAGGAGGCCGATGCCGGTGAAAAAGGCGGCGTGCGCCTGACCAAATCGGTTGAAGAAGCGTCAGAAGAAGCGAAAAAGATGCTCGGGCGCACTCTGGTAACGCACCAGACCGGCCCTGCGGGAAAACAAGTCAACCGCATCTACATCGAAGCGGGCTCCGGCATCGAAACCGAACTCTACCTCGCACTGCTGGTGGATCGCGTGACCTCGCGCGTGTCGTTCGTCTGCTCCACCGAAGGTGGCATGGACATCGAGGAAGTTGCCGCCGCGACCCCGGAAAAGATCCTGTCTTTCTCGGTTGATCCCGCCACCGGATATCAGGCCTATCACGGCCGCCGGATCGCCTTCACCCTCGGCCTCAAGGGCGCACAGATCAAACAATGCGTCAAATTGATGGGTCAGCTCTATCAGGCCTTCATGGACAAGGACATGGAGATGCTGGAGATCAACCCGCTGATCGTCTCCGACAGCGGTGATCTCAAGGTGCTGGATGCCAAGGTCGGTTTTGACGGCAACGCAATCTATCGCCACGCCGACATCGCCGAGCTGCGCGACACCACCGAGGAAGACCCCAAAGAGCTGGAAGCCTCCAAGTATGACCTGAACTACATCGCGCTCGACGGTGAGATCGGCTGCATGGTGAACGGCGCGGGTCTGGCGATGGCCACCATGGACATCATCAAACTCTACGGTGCGGAGCCTGCGAACTTCCTCGACGTCGGCGGCGGCGCCACCAAAGAGAAAGTGACCGAGGCCTTCAAGATCATCACCTCTGATCCGAACGTCAAAGGCATCCTCGTGAACATCTTCGGCGGCATCATGCGCTGCGACGTCATCGCCGAGGGCGTGATCGCCGCTGTGAAAGAAGTCGGCCTACAGGTTCCGCTGGTGGTGCGCCTTGAGGGTACCAACGTCGAGAAGGGCAAAGAGATCATCGCATCTTCCGGCCTGAACGTGATCGCGGCGGATGACCTGTCCGATGGTGCCGAGAAGATCGTGAAAGCGGTCAAGGGCTGAGTTGGTCAATCACGTTGCCATAGCAAGCGTCGGCTTTGCCGTATTCGTGTTCATGGGGCTTATTCTGCTCGGTGCAGAAGCCATGAGGAAGACACGCGGCGAAAGCAGCTTGCTCAAGGGACAACGAGATATTGCTGACGAATACGGCTGGGGTGACTTTGAAGGTTTCAAACAACATCCGCAAATGCTGATGGTTCAAGTTTTGGGTCTTCGTTTTGCCACCCTTGCCGCCTTTTGCTTCACTTGTTGGCATGCAGCCAGCGCAGTCAATTTTTTGTAGGAGACTTCCCCAATGGCAGTCCTTATCGACGAAAACACCAAAGTCATCTGTCAGGGCTTCACCGGCTCGCAGGGCACCTTCCACTCCGAGCAGGCCATCGCCTATGGCACCAAGATGGTCGGCGGCGTCACTCCGGGCAAAGGCGGTCAGGACCATCTCGGCCTGCCGGTCTTCAACTCCGTGCATGAAGCCAAGCACGTGACCGAGGCCAATGCATCCGTGATCTACGTGCCGCCGCCGTTTGCAGCCGATTCCATCCTTGAGGCGATCGACGCCGAGATGGAACTCATTGTCTGCATCACCGAAGGCATTCCGGTTCTGGACATGATGAAGGTGAAACGGGCACTCGAGGGCTCCAAATCGCGCCTCATTGGCCCGAACTGCCCCGGCGTGATCACCCCGGATGCCTGCAAGATCGGCATCATGCCCGGCCACATCCACAAGCGTGGCTCGGTCGGCGTTGTGTCGCGCTCCGGCACCCTGACCTATGAGGCGGTGAAACAGACCTCCGACATCGGCCTCGGCCAGTCCTCTGCTGTGGGTATCGGCGGCGACCCGATCAAGGGCACCGAGCACATCGACGTGCTGGACATGTTCCTTGACGATCCCGAGACCCAGTCGATCATCATGATCGGCGAGATCGGTGGCTCTGCCGAGGAAGAAGCGGCGGAATTCATGGCAGAGCAGAAGAAAAAGGGCCGCTGGAAGCCGACAGCAGGCTTCATTGCCGGCCGCACGGCACCTCCGGGCCGCCGCATGGGCCATGCGGGCGCGATTGTCGCCGGTGGCAAAGGCGGTGCCGAGGACAAGATCGAAGCGATGAAGTCCGCAGGCATTGTCGTCGCCGACAGCCCCGCCACGCTCGGCGAAGCGGTGCAGAAAGCGATCGCACAAGGCTGATGCGCCTGCGGTCCCGAAATAAACCCGGGTTCGCAAGCCTGTTCTGGGGTGGGCGTTTGACGTCCGCCCCTTGCCTGCACTGGGATCCTGTCGCCGATGCGGCCAAATGGCCGCCTTCGCCGCAAGATCCGCCACGATACTGAGACGGAATATTTCGCCCTTTTTCGGGCTTTCAGTCCCCGACCAAGGGCCTGATCGCTTACGGTCCAAACGCACAAGAGGCAACCCCATGACCGAACAAAGCCCCAACGATATCTTCCACGCGTCCTCTTTCATGCAGGGGCACAACGCGGAGTATCTGGAGCAGCTTTATGCCCAATACGCCAATGACCCGAACGCCGTGGATGCGGCCTGGGCCGAGTTCTTTCGCGCCATGGGTGATGCTGAGCTCGACGTCAAGAAAGAGGCTGCGGGGCCGTCCTGGGCACGTGCCGACTGGCCCCCTGCACCGGATGACGACCTGACGGGGGCGCTGACCGGCGAGTGGCCAGCTCCGGTGGAAACCAAGGCTGCGGGCAAGAAAATCCAGGCCAAAGCCGCCGAAAAAGGGGTCGCCGTCTCCGATGAGCAGATCCAGCGGGCGGTTCTGGATTCGATCCGGGCCCTGATGCTGATCCGGGCCTACCGGATTCGCGGGCACCTGGCGGCCGATCTCGACCCGCTGGGCATGCGGGCCGCCGCCTCGCATCCGGAACTGAACCCGAAGACCTACGGCTTTACCGACGCCGACATGGACCGGCCGATCTTTATCGACAATGTGCTGGGCCTGCAGGTGGCCTCCATGCGCCAGATCGTCGATATCGTCAAACGCACCTACTGCGGCACCTTTGCGCTGCAGTACATGCATATCTCCGATCCGGAACAGTCCGCCTGGCTGAAGGAGCGGATCGAAGGCTACGACAAGGAAATCCGTTTCACCCGCGAGGGCCGCAAGGCGATCCTCAACAAGATGGTGGAAGCCGAGGGTTTTGAGAAGTTTCTGCACGTCAAATACATGGGGACCAAGCGATTTGGTCTGGACGGTGGCGAAAGCCTGATCCCCGCCATGGAACAGATCATCAAGCGCGGCGGCAACCTTGGCATCAAGGATATCGTCATCGGCATGCCCCACCGGGGCCGGCTGTCGGTGCTCGCCAACGTGATGCAGAAACCCTACCGGGCGATTTTCAACGAATTCCAGGGCGGCAGCTTCAAACCGGACGACGTGGACGGATCCGGCGACGTGAAATACCATCTCGGTGCGTCATCTGACCGCGAATTCGACGGCAACAAGGTGCACCTGTCCCTGACTGCCAACCCCTCGCATCTAGAGGCGGTGAACCCCGTCGTTCTCGGCAAGGTGCGTGCCAAACAGGACCAGATGAACGATGCGGATCGCATGACCGTGTTGCCGATCCTGCTGCATGGCGATGCGGCTTTCGCCGGTCAGGGTGTGGTGGCCGAATGCTTTGCCTTGTCCGGCGTACGTGGCCACAGGGCGGGCGGCACAATGCATATCGTCGTGAACAACCAGATCGGGTTCACCACGGCGCCGCATTTCTCGCGCTCCTCCCCCTATCCCACCGACAACGCGCTGGTGGTTGAGGCGCCGATCTTTCACGTCAATGGTGACGACCCGGAGGCGGTCGTGCACGCGGCCAAGGTCGCGACCGAATTCCGTCAGAAGTTCCACAAGGATGTGGTGCTCGACATCTTCTGCTATCGCCGGTTTGGTCACAACGAAGGTGACGAACCGATGTTCACCAACCCGCTGATGTACAAAAAGATCAAGGGTCACAAGACGACCCTGTCGCTGTATACGGAACGGCTGGTCAAGGACGGTCTGATCCCCGAGGGCGAAATCGAGGATATGAAAGCGGCGTTTCAGGCGCATCTGAACGAAGAGTTCGAAGCCGGCAAGAACTTCAAGCCGAACAAGGCCGATTGGCTGGACGGGCGCTGGTCTCACCTCGACAAGCAGAACGAGGATTATCAGCGCGGCGAAACCGCGATCAAGCCCGAAACGCTGGCCGAGGTCGGGCGGGGTCTGACGGTGCTGCCGGACGGCTACCCGGTCCACAAGACCATTGGCCGCTTCCTTGATGCGCGCAAGAAGATGTTCGAAACCGGCAAGGGCTTTGACTGGGCGACCGGCGAGGCGCTGGCCTTCGGGTCGCTTCTGACCGAAGGCTACCCCGTGCGTCTGTCCGGTCAGGATTCCACCCGCGGCACCTTCTCGCAGCGCCATTCCGGCATCGTGAACCAGGAAACAGAAGAGCGCTACTACCCGCTCAACCACATCCGCAGCGGTCAGGCCAATTACGAGGCGATCGACTCGGCACTGTCCGAATATGCGGTGCTGGGTTTTGAATATGGCTACTCGCTTGCAGAGCCCAATGCGCTGACGCTTTGGGAGGCGCAGTTTGGTGACTTTGCCAACGGCGCGCAGATCATGTTCGACCAGTTCATCTCATCCGGCGAATCGAAATGGTTGCGGATGTCGGGCCTCGTCTGCCTGTTGCCGCATGGGTTTGAGGGTCAGGGCCCGGAGCATTCCTCCGCCCGGCTTGAGCGGTTCCTGCAGATGTGCGGTCAGGACAACTGGATCGTCGCGAACTGCACCACGCCTGCGAACTACTTCCATATCCTGCGGCGTCAGCTGCACCGGACCTTCCGCAAGCCGCTCATTCTCGTGACCCCAAAATCGCTGCTGCGTCACAAGCTGGCCGTCAGCAAGGCTGAGGAATTCACCACCGGCTCCTCTTTCCACCGGGTTCTGTGGGACGATGCGGAGGTCGGCGCCTCGCCAACCAAACTGGTCGCAGACAAGAAGATCAAACGCGTGGTTCTGTGTTCCGGCAAAGTCTATTTCGACCTGCTGGAAGAGCGTGATGCCCGTGGCATCGACGATGTCTACATCATGCGGATCGAGCAATATTATCCCTTCCCCGCGATCAGCCTGGTGAAGGAACTCGAGCGGTTCAAGGATGCCGAAATGGTCTGGTGTCAGGAAGAGCCTAAAAACCAGGGCGCATGGACCTTTATCGAACCCAATATCGAATGGGTTCTCACCCGCATCAAAGCCAAGCACACTCGTCCGGCCTATGTCGGTCGCGCCACCTCGGCCTCGCCCGCAACGGGTCTGGCCAGCCAACACAAAGCCCAACAAGCGGCGCTCGTTGATGAAGCGCTGAGCATCTGAGGAAGATTGAGATCATGACCACCGAAGTGCGCGTGCCCACCCTGGGCGAATCCGTGACCGAAGCAACGGTCGCAACCTGGTTCAAAAAGCCCGGCGATGCCGTGGCACAAGACGAGATGCTCTGCGAACTGGAAACAGATAAAGTAACGGTCGAGGTCCCCGCACCGACAGCCGGCACCCTGGCCGAAATCGTCGCGAACGAAGGCGATACCGTCGGCGTTGATGCGCTGCTCGCCAACATCTCCGCAGCCGGCGAGGCGGCAGCGCCCGAGGCCAAGCCGACAGCAGAAACCGCTCCGGCGGCCGCAGCCCAAACCGGTTCGGTCGATGTGATGGTGCCGACACTCGGCGAAAGCGTGACAGAGGCCACCGTTTCCACCTGGTTCAAAAAGGTCGGTGACGCGGTTGCTCAGGACGAAATGCTCTGTGAGCTGGAAACCGACAAGGTCTCCGTCGAGGTCCCGGCCCCGGCGGCAGGCGTTCTGGCAGAAATCACTGCCGAGGAGGGGGCGACCGTGAATGCCTCGGCCAAACTCGGCGTGATCTCCGGTGACGGCGCCGGGACGGCGACTTCGGGGGCGGCGGCCCCAGCTGCTGCGCCTGCTGCAAGCGCAGCCCCCGCCGCCGCATCCAAGGACATCGCCAATGCGCCGTCGGCGGAAAAGGCCATGTCCGAGGCCGGGCTCTCCGCCGCCAATGTTCAGGGATCAGGTCGCGACGGCCGGATCATGAAAGAAGACGTCGCCGCCGCTGTGGCCGCTGCGAAATCGGCCCCCGCGGCCGCATCGGCTCCTGCTGCGACCCGCGCGCCGGTTGCCGCAGATGACGCCGCACGCGAAGAGCGGGTGAAGATGACCCGCCTGCGCCAGACCATCGCGCGCCGCCTGAAAGACAGCCAGAACACCGCTGCGATGCTCACCACCTACAACGAGGTCGACATGACCGAGGTGATGGCATTGCGCAATGAATACAAAGATCTGTTCCTGAAGAAGCACGGAGTCAAACTCGGCTTCATGTCCTTCTTCACCAAGGCGTGCTGCCACGCCCTGCGCGAGGTGCCTGAGGTCAACGCAGAAATTGACGGCACCGACATCGTCTACAAGAACTTCGTCCACATGGGCATCGCGGCGGGCACGCCCACCGGCCTCGTGGTGCCGGTGATCCGTGATGCCGATGCGATGTCCTTTGCCGATATCGAGAAGGCGATCGCCGAAAAAGGCGCCCGCGCCCGCGATGGCAAGCTGTCGATGGCGGAAATGCAGGGCGGCACCTTCACCATCTCCAACGGCGGTGTATATGGCTCGCTGATGTCCTCCCCGATCCTGAACCCGCCGCAGTCCGGTATCCTCGGCATGCATAAGATCCAGGACCGGCCGATGGCGATCAACGGCAAGGTGGAAATCCGCCCGATGATGTATCTGGCGCTCTCCTATGACCACCGCATCGTAGACGGCAAAGGGGCCGTGACCTTTCTTGTGCGCGTCAAAGAAGCGCTGGAAGACCCCCGCCGCCTGCTGATGGATCTGTAACAGGGCGATGCGCGCGCTGTTCCGCATCGAGGCAATGGGGCGGCTGGCCGATGGCCACCGCCCTGCAGCGCGCGCTGTTCCTATTCGGTTGATACTCCTGGGGGCGCCGGTGGCCCTTCTCTGTACAATGGCAATATCTGCCGGGCATGACAGCAATCGGGATAAAAACCATGCAGGTGCGTCATCCCCCCTCTACCTGTTTGGTCTTGATGCCCTGATCCGCGGCTGGGTGCGCGTCGGCATCCCTCGCTGTGCAGCCGTTCGCAGCATCGTGATTTGGCTGCGGGATCGAAGCTCAACCTCCCTGACTGACGGATAAGCTCGCAATGCCCCTCGAACTCACCGCCCTCACCCTCGCCGCGCTTTTGCAGATGTTTCAGATCGCCCTGATGGCGGTGCATGCAAACCTTGAGCTGAAACCGGGCCAAACCCTTGGGCCCCGCGACCGCGACCGGATGGGGGGCGATCTGCAGGATCAGGTCTCCAAACGCACCGCGCGGCTCTACCGGGCAACGAACAACCACTTCGAAGGGCTGATCCTCTTCTCCATCGCCTGCGTGGTCGTCACCCTGGCCGAGGCATCCTCGACTCTGACCAGCATTTGCGCCTTTGCATATCTGGGCGCACGTGTCCTCTACATTCCGGCCTATGCCTTCGGCTGGGTGCCCTGGCGCAGCCTCATCTGGGCTGTCGGCTACCTCTCCACTGCGACCATGCTGATCGCAGGCCTCGCATGATCTTTCATCTTTTCATCAATACCTCGGGGGAGGCCTGTCAGGGCCGGGGGCAGAGCCCCCTTCCCCGCTCAACCCCAAAAGGAGCACATGACCTATGGCATCCTATGACGTCATCATCATCGGCGCAGGCCCCGGCGGATATGTCTGCGCCATCCGCTGCGCACAGCTGGGCCTGAAGACCGCCATCGTTGAGGGCCGTGAAACGCTCGGCGGCACCTGTCTCAACGTCGGCTGCATCCCGTCCAAGGCCCTGTTGCACGCGACCCACATGCTGCATGAAGCCGAACACAACTTCGCGAGCATGGGTCTCAAGGGCAAAAGCCCCTCCGTCGATTGGGACCAGATGAAGGCCTACAAGGACGACGTCATCGGACAAAACACCTCCGGCGTCGAATTCCTCATGAAAAAGAACAAGGTCGACTGGCTGAAAGGCTGGGCCTCCATCCCAGAGGCCGGCAAGGTCAAGGTCGGGGACGACACGCATGAGGCAAAGAACATCGTGATCGCCTCCGGATCCGTGCCATCCGCCCTGCCCGGCGTCGAGGTCGACAACGAAAAAGGCATCGTCGTCGACAGTACCGGCGCGCTTGAGCTGCCGAAAGTGCCGAAAAAAATGGTCGTGATCGGCGCAGGTGTCATCGGACTGGAGCTGGGCTCGGTCTACGCCCGCCTCGGTGCCGAGGTGACCGTGGTGGAATATATGGATGCGGTCTGCCCCGGCATGGACAAGGATGTTCAGCGGACTTTCAAGCGGATCCTCGAAAAGCAGGGTCTCACCTTCATCATGGGGGCGGCCGTGCAGGGCGTCGAGACCACAAAAACCAAGGGCAAGGTCAAATACCAGCTCAAATCCGGCGGTGACGAAAACCAACTCGACGCAGATGTGGTGCTGGTGGCAACCGGCCGCAAACCCTATGCCGACGGCCTCGGTCTGGATGCGCTCGGCGTCAAGCTGACCGATCGCGGCCAGATCGCCACCGATGGCCATTGGGCCACAAACGTCAATGGCCTCTATGCCATCGGCGACGTGATCGAAGGCCCGATGCTCGCCCATAAGGCAGAGGATGAAGGCATGGCCGTTGCCGAGGTTCTTGCGGGCAAACATGGTCACGTGAACTATGGCGTCATTCCCGGGGTCGTTTATACCACACCCGAGGTCGCCACCGTCGGCGCCACCGAAGACGCGCTGAAGGCCGAGGGGCGCAGGGTGAAAGTTGGCAAGTTCAACTTCATGGGCAATGGCCGCGCCAAGGCCGTGCATCAGGGCGAAGGCTTTGTGAAGATCATCACCGATGCCGAAACCGACCGCATCCTCGGGGCAGCAATCATCGGCCCCTCGGCGGGAGATCTGATTCACGAACTCTGTGTTGCGATGGAATTCGGCGCCTCCGCCGAGGATGTGGCGCTGACCTGCCACGCCCACCCGACCTACTCGGAAGCCGTGCGCGAGGCCGCCCTTGCCTGCGGCGACGGTGCGATCCACAGTTAAACCAGATCTGGACCAGGCGAGGACCAGACAAAGACCAAGCCGGATGACCCCGGCCAGAGACCAAACGCGGCCCGCCCCAGGTGGGCCGTTCCTCTATCAAAAGGAGCAGATCAATGACTGTCAGCCTGCAAGTGCTCTACCCGGCCGCGCCCGAGGCCACCTTTGACTTTGACTACTACCTCGAGACCCATCTGCCGCTGATCGAGGAGCACTGGGGAGACTTGATCGAAACGGTAGAGGCCTCCCGCGGTCTCGCCGGAGGTCCCGACATCCCCCCACCCTATCTGCTGATTGCCACCATCACCTTCCCGGACATGGAGGCCCTGGACAAGGCGATGGGCGAAAAGGGCGGCGCGATCATTGATGACGTGGCGAATTTCACCTCCATCCGACCGCAGATCCTGGTCGGTGAGGTCCTGATGAGCTGACCTCACCTCTGTCTGAGCAGGCCTGTCCGCTTACCACAGGCCTCGCGGCCACATGGCCCTCGGTGCCACATGGCCTCGTTACCACATGGTCTTGGCCGCGCGTGGAGCCCAGGCCGTGTCATAGGCTTGACCGCCCTCCTCACCCGCAGTTTGTTCCGCAATAATATCCCCCATCGAGGGCAGATCCCCGCTTTCATCGCCCGAGGTCCAGGTGCGTGCACGCATCAGCGCACGGGCACATTGTCCGTAGATCTCGGCAATCTTGATCACGATGACCGTGCGCGGCAGTTTGCCTTTTTTGCTGAATTTCGCCATCAAATCCGCATCGGTGGTGATTTGGGCCGTGCCGTTCACCCGTATGACGTTGTTGGATCCGGGCACCAGAAACATCAGGGAAACCCGCCCATCGGTGACGATATTGCGCAAGGAATCCAGCCGGTTATTTCCGTACCAATCGGGCAGAGCCAGCGTGCCGGGATCCAATTCAAGGACAACCGGGCCATCGTCACCTCGCGGACTGTCATCTGTGCCGTCGGCCCCCACAGTCGCAAGCATGCACAAGCGCGAGGCCATAATCCATTTACGGTAGAGCGGCGTCATCTGGCGCGCCACCTTGCGCAGCGCAGGCGCAGCAGGGGTCCCGTAAAGCGCCTTCAGATCGTCAATCGACGTGATGAATTCCATTTGCCTCAAACCCCAATTCTTGCATCAATGCATTCGAGCGGGTCTCGATCCGTGTTTCCAGATCCGCCATGAAACCGCCACGGGGCTGGCCCGGCGGAATCGGGTCGAGAAATTCCACGACCCCAAGCCCCGGCTTGCGCATTATCCCCTTGCGCGGCCACAGCAATCCCACATTGGTGGCCACCGGCACACAGGGTTGCTGCAGATTTTCATAGAGAACGCTGATTCCCGATTTATATGGCTTTTCCACGCCCGGCGCCACTCGGGTGCCTTGCGGATATATGACCAACTGGCCGGGCTCGGAAAACTCGCGGGCGACATCCTGCACCATCTTCGCGATTGCCGCGCCCCGGCGCCCACGGTCGACGGGAATACATCCAAGGCGTTTTGCATAGACACCGATAATGGGGGTCCACATCAGTTCTCGTTTCATGATGAACTTGGCCTGAGGCAGCGCCAAAAAGATCATCATGATGTCGAGAAAGCTCTGATGCTTGGCTGCGATGATCACCTCGCCCTCGGGTATGGGCCCGCGAATTTCGGTCCGTATCCCCACCATCCAGCGCGCCGACCAGATCGCCCAACGGGCGTAGGTCTTGCAGCCCTGACGCGCGCCGTTTTTGGACAGCATCGCATAGGGGGCGAACAGAATGCCAATCAGCAGCATCGCCACATAAATCTGGGCCACGTAAATCACTGACCGGAGGTATTGCAGAATAGATGTCACGCGAGGTCTCCCAACCTTTTGCGGGCGGCACGGGTCGTGGCGACAAAGGCCACAAGCGCGCTCAGAAGTGGTATCAGCAGCGGCAGCAACCAGCGCCAGCCCTGAAAGCCCAGGCCGGTGAGAAATCCGCCCTCCTCAGAGGCTTCGGGCATCAGCCACACCCCAAGCATGCCAAAGGCGACCCCGACCGCTGCACCGGACAAGGCCCGGAGGGTAAAGCGGCGCACAAAAGCCTGAGCGATATAGCTGTCCCGCGCGCCGACCAGCCGCAGCACCTCGATCACCTGCGCATTGGCCGCCAGAGCCGCATTGGCCGCCAGCGTGATCATCGCCGCCATCGCGCCGCCGATCAATACGATGGACACCACGCCCAGACGGCGCAGGGCGATCGCCGCCTCGACCAGGGGGCGCCGCCATCGGGTGTGATCGTCCAGCACCGCGCCCGGCACCTCCGCCTGAAGCCGCAACCGCAGCCCTGTGGCATCATAGCCCGGCTCGGCTTCGGTCAACTCGATCAGCTGCGGCACCGGCAATGTGTCCAGTGGCACATCCGCGCCGAACCAGGGCGCCAGCAACGCCGCCTGTTCCTCCGCGGTCAAGGCGCGGGCCGAGGCCACGCCCGGAGTCTGGCGTAGGATTTCAAGCGCGGCCTCGGTCTGGGCCACGCGCTGCTCTGCCGGGGCATTGATCCGCAACGTCGCCGCGCGCGCCAGCTCTTCGGACCAGCGATGCGCGACCCGCCCGGAGGCCAGCGACAGGGCCAGCGCAAAAACGCACAGAAACGCCATCGCCCCGGAGGCAAACAGGGTCAGCTGCGCGGTGAACCCCGATGGCGGAACCACGCGGTCCGCCTGCGCGTCACCCAGGATCAACTTGCGGAGCGCGTTCACAGATCTGCCCCCGCCAATTGCAACTGCCGGTTGGTAATGCGCAGAACCCGCGCCTGAACCTGATTTTTCGCCGCGCGGATCAGCGCCATGTCATGGGTTGCAACCAGAATAGTCTTTCCCATGTGGTTCAGCTCTACCAGCAGACGCAACAGGCGCTGGGACATCTCCCAATCCACGTTGCCGGTCGGTTCATCCGCGATAATGACATCCGGGCTGAGGATCACGGCCCTGGCCAATGCCGCCCGCTGACGTTCGCCCCCCGACAACTCGGGCGGCAACGCATCCTTGCGATCCGACAGTCCGACCCAGGTCATCAGTTCGTGCAGATTGGCCTGTTCTTCCAAAAGGCCACGACCGGACACAGTCAGGGGCAGCGCAATGTTCTCCACCACCGGCAGATGGTCAAGGAAACGACAGTCCTGATGCACGACACCGACCCGACGCCGTAAATAGGCCATCTGGTCCCGATCGAGCCCTTTGACATCCATATTGAAGGCCCTTGCGCGCCCCGAGGTTGGCGTCAACGCGCCGTAGCACAGCTTTAAAAGTGTGGTTTTGCCTGCCCCCGACGGCCCCGTCAGAAAATGAAAAGAGCCGGGCGCGAGTTGAACAGAGAGATTGCTGAACAGCTCTCCGCCGCCATAATTGTAACCCACATCTTCGAGTTCGATCACGTCAGGTCCCCAGTGCCTGCCTTGGTTGCACCGCGGTGTTGTGCACGACCCCTGCGGCAGATTCAATGGCTCCTGGCCCGGCAGCCCGTGTTCATTCTGTCGGGGATGCAGGGATTGGCCCTTCCTTGCCTTTCAGGAACTCTTTATGATTGCGGGGAAATTCACCCTTTTCGCGGCCGCTCAGCCCGCCAAGGAGATCGGATGAGACTGATTTGCCCCAATTGCGGCGCACAGTATGAGGTGCCCGAGGATGTGATCCCCGACGAAGGGCGAGACGTCCAATGCTCCAATTGCGGCGATACCTGGTTCCAATCCTCGGCCCGAATGCTGGCGCAGCAGGCACTGGCCACACCAGAGGCCCCTGCCGGTGACGAAGGCGAAGCGGCGCCTCCGCCGCACGCCGAGCCGCCACTGCCCCATGGCGCAGAAGAAATGAGCAGCGCGGCCTCCTTTGTTGTCGCCGAGGAAACCGTGAGTGCCGGTCCGGACCATGTCGAGGACGAGGACATATCAGCCGAACCTGCCCCTGATGTGCCAGAAGAGCCCGAGGCGGAAGCACCGGAAGAGAAAGACGCCGCCGACGAGGCACCCTCAGCCGTGGAAACAGCCGCGAACGAGCCCGTGAAACGTCGCCTTGATCCGGATGTTTCAAAGGTCCTGCGCGAAGAAGCCATGCGCGAGGCCGCCTTGCGATCGGGCCGGGAGGGGCTGGAGACTCAGACCGAGATGGGGCTGGACGCGCCCTCTGATACTGAATCGACGCGGCGCGCGCGCCAAGCGCAGGACCGGATGGCCCGCATGCGCGGAGAGACGCTCGCCGCACAGCCGGACGGGCTACATACGCCGCCTTCTGTGGAACCCGGCTCCCGCCGCGGTCTCTTGCCGGATATCGAGGACATCAACCCCGGACTGGCCGTCGGAGAGCGCAACGCGACCCGGCAAGCGTCTGAAACGAAGCGACCGCGCAAGTCGAGCTTTTCGCGCGGCCTTTTGTTGATGGTCGTGCTGATGGTGGCCGCGATCCTGATCTACACCCATGCCCCCGACATTGCAGAACGGGTGCCGCAGGCAGATCCCTACATCAGCGCCTATGTTGCCTGGGTTGACCACGGCCGGATATGGCTCGACGCACAGGCGAAGGCGCTGGCGGCAGAGTAGCCGCCAGCGCAGGCTCGATCCACGGAGCGGACCCATAGAGCTGATCCACGGAACCGCACTACAGGATTGTCCCAAGGGACTGATCCACGGGACTGTTCCACGGAGCCGGCCCATTGACGTGCGGAAATATCTGAGTGCGGCATGTTCTCCGCTATGGGTCATCCTTTGGAACTCCGGTCAGAACTGGCACTTCGATCAGAACGGGACGAACAGGCGATTGAGATAGTCGCGCTCGCTGTCGCTGCGGTCGCGTTCTCCGGCGCGGCGACGGATTTCCTCCAACAGATCCCAGGCGCGGCGGCGCGCATTGCCGCTGTCCAGAGCGTCGCTGTTGTAGGCGTCGCTGCCCTGCCCGTTCCGACTGCGACCGAGCGGATCCAATGCGTTGCCCTGCCGGTTGCTGTTGCCTTGATTGTCGCCGGGCTGTTGGCCCTGTTGCTGCTGCTCGGCCATCGCTTCGCCAAGCGCCCGCATCCCGTCCCGCAGGGCCTCCATTGCCTCGGATTGACGGTCGATCGCCTCGGCATAATCGCCATCGCGCAAGGCCTGTTCGGCCCCCTCCATGGCCCGGTCAGCCTGATCCAGTGAATTGCGCGCGGCCTCGCCCTCGGCCCCGCCCAGCGGCAAGCCATCCCGTTGCCGCTCAAGCTCTTCCCGCAGCGCCCTTTGGCGGCCCGCGAGATCGCCGGGAGAGGGCTCAGCGCTGCCGCCCTGTTGCTCCTCGCCCCCCGGGGCGCCATCCGCACCGGAGCCACCTTCGTGACTTTGGCCGCGGCCCTGACCGCCGTTGCGCCCCTCATTGCCCTGGCTCTCGCCCCGTTGCGCATTCGGATTGAACTGTTCCTGCAGGTCGCGGAAGGCCTGATCTGACAGGCCTTGCTGGTCGCGCAATGTCTCCGCCAGCCCATCCATCGCCTGCTGACCCGGGCTGCTGCCTTGTCCGGCCTGGCCCTGCGTCATGCGCAGGTTTTCCATCATCCGCTGAAATTCCTGCAGAGCCTGTTCGGCCTCCGCCATCCGGCCTTGCTCCATCAACTCCTGAATGCGGTCCATCATGGCCTGCAAATCGGACTGGCTGAGCTGGATACTGTTTTGCTGACCTTCGCTTTGGCCCTCTTCGCCGGCTTCTGATTCGGCCTGCCGTGACAATTGGCGCATGTAGTCCTGTGTGGCGTCCCGCAACTCCTGCATGAGACGGGCAATTTCCTCCTCACTGGCGCCGTCCCGCATCGCCTGACTGAGCCGCTCCTGCGCCTGACGCATCCGCTCCAGCGCGTCGCCCACGTCTCCCTCTTCGATCTGCTTTGCCAGGTCCCACAGCGCCGCCGCGATCTCCTCCTGATGCGTCTGCCCCAGACCGCCCTCGGCCGCCGCATAGCGTTCCAGCCCTTTCAGGATCGTGCGCAGCTGAAGATACTGGCCGCTGTCGTGAAAAACATCCTCCGGCCGGTGCGAGAGCGTGCGCAGAATTTGCGCCACCCGCGTCGCATTGCCCCGCGCCCACAAGAGATCCCGCCGCTGTTCGATCAGCGCCGCCGCCACCGGATCAAAGAACCGCCGCGCCGTCAGCGGTGCCGCCAGCGTCGCCACCGGGCTGAGCTGCGCCGCCGCATCTTCGGACCGGATGCTGTAGATCACCGGCATATTGGCCCATGGGTGCGAGGCAAAATCCTCCACCAATGCCTCGCTGAAAATCCGCCGGTCCCCCGTCAGCGCCAGCGGCAGCGCCAGTTCGATCGGTTCGCGGGCATCCGGCGCCGTCTGCAACCCGTGACGACGGTCCACTGCAGGCATGTCGAGTGCGATCACGACGCTGCCACCGACCACGCCATAGTCGTCCGAGGCATTGAACGGCAGCGTCATGGTGCCATCCGTCGACAGGTCCGGATCGCCGGTGATCACCACATGCGGGCTTGCGTCTGTAATCACCTCGATCCGCCAGTTGCGTCCACCGGTCCCCTCGATGGCCAGATCGCCGGCCTGCACAACGGCAAAGCTATGATCCGCCGCGCCTTCGGCTGGTGTTTCGTCGCCGGGGCCGGAGACCGTTTCCGCCAAGGCCAAATCCCCGGGTTCACCGTAGAACCGCAGGGTGATCTTGCTGTTTTCCGGCACCCGCAATGTGTCATCCGTCATGTCGCCCAGATAGAGCGTCGGCAGGCCGGTGTATCGGGGCGGCTCGACCCAGCCCTCCCAGGTGGCACCGCCCAGGTCCGCATGGCCAGGCCCCGGCATCAGGTCGGAGACAGTCCCCGCCCGCCAACCGGTCCCAAAGAGCACCCCGACAATCAGGACCAGCAATGCCACATAGCGCAGCGCATAGGGGTCCCGGTCGGCAATCCGCAGGTTCGGGCCCGGGGCGCGGGCTGTGGCCGCGCGGGCCGTCATGCGGTCCTGATAAACCTGCCACAGCGCCGCAGAGGCCGGATCGCCAGCGCCGGAAGCCTGCCGATCCAACACCGCCGCAATCGGGCGGCCCGGAAGGGTCTCATCCAGCCGCGTGATCGCCTCGGCCCGACGCGGCCACCGAAACCGCCGCATGCCAAGCACCAGCGCCCCGAGCCCCAGCAGAAGAGTCAGCCCCGCGAGCGCCCAGACGCCTTCGACCGGGAGCGCGTTTTGCAGATCCAGAAGCACCGCGCCAATGGCCAGACAGACTACTGTCAACAGTGGCCAGAAGGCACGCCAGACCCGCTCTGCCGCCATCCCGACCCGGGTCAGCATCAGCGCCCGCCTCAGAGCAGACAGGGCATGCGCTCCGCTGACGGAGGTCTCCGCGACGGGTTTGTCGGGGGGGTCGGTTGGGGTCATTCCGCTTTGCCTCCGCGCGCCTGTGGGCCAGCCGGCGGGGGAATGCCCCCCGCCCTCAAGGCCACTGCAGCGCCGACGCCTGCGCCGATTGACGCAGACCGGGCGTTACAGCCACTCCGGTATGGTATCGCGGTTTATCATTTCGTCAAAGGTCGGACGCGGGCGGATGACCGCAAATTGATCGCCATGCACCAGAACCTCCGGAATGAGGGGGCGCGAATTATACTCGCTGGACATCACGGCCCCATAGGCCCCGGCGCCGCGGAAGGCGACAATATCACCGGCGCCGAGAGGCGGCATCACCCGCTCCTTGGCAAAGGTATCGCCTGTCTCGCAGACCGGACCAACGATGTCATAGCGATGCGGTTCGGTGCCGGGGGCGGGTTCTATCACGGGAACAATATCGTGATGGGCATCGTACATCGCCGGACGGATCAGATCGTTCATCGCCCCGTCGAGGATCAGGAAATCCCGGTCCTCGCCATGTTTCACATAGATCACCCTGGACACCATCAATCCGGCGTTGCCAGCGATCAGACGGCCCGGCTCGATCTCGATCTCACAGTTCAGGTGCCCCAGCGTATCCTTGATCAACTGGCCGTATTCAACCGGCAGGGGCGGTGCCTCGTTCGAACGCGTGTAGGGGATGCCCAAGCCGCCTCCAAGGTCGAGACGGCGAATGTCGTGGCCATCCGCGCGCAGAACTTCGGTGAGCTCCGCAACCTTCTGATAGGCAAGGCGGAAGGGGTCCAGCTCGGTGAGCTGCGAGCCGATGTGCACGTCGATGCCAATCACATCAAGCCCCTTCAGGCTTGCCGCATGCGCGTAGACCTCGCGTGCCCTCGAAATCGGTATGCCGAATTTATTCTCGGACTTTCCGGTAGCGATCTTGGCATGCGTCTTGGCGTCCACATCCGGATTGACGCGCACAGTGATCGGAGCAACCACTCCGAGCTCCAGCGCAACAGCGTTGATCACTTCCATTTCCGGCTCGGATTCGACGTTGAATTGCCGCAGGCCACCGCTCAGCGCGGTGCGGATTTCATCGGCGGTCTTGCCGACGCCCGAAAACACGATCCGCTCCCCCGGCACACCCGCCGCCTTTGCGCGCAGATACTCACCCTGGCTGACCACATCCATGCCTGCTCCGGCCTCGGCCAGCGTCTTCAGGATCGCCTGATTGGAGGCCGCCTTCATGGCGTAGCAAACCAGATGCTCGGTCCCCTCCAGCGCCTCGTCAAACAGGCGATAGTGACGTAACAAGGTCGCAGTGGAATAGACGTAGAACGGCGTGCCCACCGCAGCCGCAATTTCGGCAACGGGGACGTCTTCGGCGAACAGTGCGCCATCACGATAGAGAAAATGATCCATGGATCGCGTTTAGGGCAAAACCGGCGGGTGGATCAATTGATTCCGACCATCCGGCGTCCCACTGGTACAATCGGATCAGCGAGAGGCCTGGATCATCCCGCGTCAGTCATGCCAGACCAGGCCCGCCTGGACCTCGCCAGACAGGTGAAGCCCGGTGCCGGTCTCGCCTTCGGGCACCGCCACGCGACCGGACCGCGGTGCGACCCCGTCACAGCCGGCCACCATCAGCAGCGCCACAAGCAGGCAACATCCCCGCGTCGGCGCCCTCCGCAAGCAGGCAAAGGCCCGGATCACAGGCCGACGCTCACGGTGACCGGACCTTTGCTGAGGCCAACCGCCCCCCCGAGGTGAATGCCGCTGCCGGAAATACCCAGCCCCGCGTTCAGGCTCGGTCGCACGGGCTCGCCATCGACACCACAGGCCGACAGCGCCCCCAAAACACCCAGAACGATCAAAACACGGGCCATGTCATTTCTCCTCCATGTGGTTGCCTGCCGGATCTGCGGTCGCCCCCCGGGCGTCAGCCGAGGGTCTTTTTCCACCGCGCCACCTGGGCGCGGACCTGCTCCGGCGCGGTGCCGCCATAGGACAGACGTGAATTCACCGAATTCTCGACACCCAGCACCGTGAAGATATCGTCTGAAATGCCCTCATGCACGCTTTTCATGTCCGCAAGGCTCAGGTCCGGCAAATCGCAGCCGCGTGCCTCGGCCATGGCGACCAGTGCACCGGTCACGTGATGGGCATCCCGGAACGGCACCTTCAGAACACGCACCATCCAGTCCGCCAGATCGGTGGCGGTCGAAAACCCGGAGCCCGCAGCGGCAGCAAGACTGTCGCGATTGGCGGTCATGTCCTTGACCATGCCTGACATGGCAGCCAGAGCCAGCATCCAGTTGTCAGCCGCATCAAAGACCTGCTCCTTGTCCTCCTGCATGTCTTTGGAATAGGCAAGCGGCAGCCCCTTCATCACCATCATCAGCGCGGTATTGGCCCCGAAAATGCGCCCCACCTTGGCACGAATCAGTTCGGCCGCATCTGGGTTTTTCTTCTGCGGCATGATCGACGAACCGGTGGAGAAACGATCCGACAGGGTCACAAAGCGGAATTGCGCCGACGACCAGATCACCAGCTCTTCGGCAAAGCGGCTCAGGTGCATGGCGCAGATGGAGGCAACAGACAGGAACTCCAGCGCGAAATCCCTGTCAGAGACCGCGTCCAGCGAGTTCGCCGCCGGGCGGTCGAACCCCAGTGCTTTTGCCGTCATGTCGCGGTCGATCGGGAAGGATGTCCCCGCCAGCGCCGCAGCGCCCAACGGGCTTTCATTCATCCGCGCCCGGGCGTCGTGGACCCGGCTCAGGTCCCGGCCGAACATTTCGACATAGGCCATCATGTGATGGCCCCAGGTCACCGGCTGCGCGGTCTGCAGATGCGTGAAACCGGGCATGACCCAATCGGCTCCCGCTGCGGCCTGATCGAGCAGCGCCTTGATCAACACTTCCAGCCCGCTGGCGGCTGCATCGAGTTGATCGCGCACCCAAAGTTTGAAATCCGTCGCGACCTGATCGTTGCGGGACCGGCCCGTATGGAGCCGCCCGGCCGGTTCGCCAATGATCTCCTTCAGGCGCGCTTCGACATTCATATGAATATCTTCGAGCGCGGTGGAAAAGGTGAAATTGCCGCTGTCAATCTCTGACAAAACGGTGAGCAGCCCTTCACGGATCGCCTCCGCATCATTATCCGTAATCACACCGGTCGCGGCAAGCATCGCCGCATGAGCCCGCGAACCTGCAATATCCTGCGCCGCCATGCGCTGGTCGAACCCGATCGAGGCATTGATCGCCTCCATGATCGCGTCCGGTCCTGCGGCAAAGCGGCCGCCCCACATCTGGTTCGAGGTCTTGTCTGTCATGGCCCAACCCTGGAGATAAAATGCGTCTTGTTCGTCTGCTTTCCCTTTATATGGCCCTTGCTCTGGGTGCAAACGCCACCTTTGCGGCCGATCTCGATGCCGTCAAAGCCCTGCGGGACGGCGATATGAAGAAGCTCGTGCTTCATTCAGCATCAAAACCCGCGTCCGAGGCCGCTTTTTATCTGGCTGATGATGCAGGTACCGCAACTCTGGCAGACTATCAGGGCAAATATGTGCTGCTGAATTTCTGGGCCACGTGGTGTGCGCCCTGCCGCAAGGAAATGCCGATGTTGTCGGCCCTGCAAACCGAGTTCGGTGGTGACAATTTCGAAGTTTTGACGCTTGCATCGGGGCGCAACGCGCCTGCAGGGATCCGAAAGTTCTTTGATGAAATCGGTGTGTCCAACCTGCCCCGTCATCAGGATCCAAAAGGAGCGGTGGCGCGCGACATGGCCGTATTCGGGCTGCCGATTACGGTAATTCTGGACCCGGAAGGTCATGAAATCGGGCGGTTACGTGGTGAGGCCGACTGGGGGTCCGAGAGCGCCAGAGCGGTGATTTCCGCATTGATCGCGGGATCCTGAAACTGCGCCGCGCATCACCCGGAACAGGCATTTAATAAAATTCGCCCGTTAATCCCCACGCAACCCTTTTCAGAGAATGTATGGTCAATGGACAACTCGGACGCGCTCGTACCAAACGGGTGCTGCAAACCGATGGGGCTGAGAAGGTGAAAAAACGGCATTTCTGGAAAACCGACATCCCGGAAGGGGCGGAAAACCCACTCTCTGCGGCGATTGTCGCCCGCGACCGCAACGTCGTGGACATGGTGGCAGAAGCAGTCAAGCACGACCAGACGCTTCTGGCTTATCAACCAATCGTGCAGAGTCACTCGCCAGAGACGATAGCCTTCTATGAGGGCTATATCCGGGTCATGGACGCGACCGGAAGAATTATCCCGGCGCGCGAATTCATGAACGTCATCGAAGAGCGCGAGCTGGGGCGCAAGCTCGACTGCCTCGCCCTGGAGCAAGGCCTGCAGGTCCTGCAGCGCAATCCAAACGTCCGCCTGTCCATCAATATGTCGGCGCGCTCCATCGGCTACAGCCAGTGGCTGAAGGTGCTCGAACGCTTCCTGGCCCGGGACCGGTTCCTTGGTGAACGGCTGGTGCTTGAGATCACCGAAGCCTCCGCCATGGCCGCTCCCGAACTGGTCATCGACTTCATGGATCAGATGCAGCAGCACGGCATTGCCTTTGCCCTCGACAACTTTGGCGCCGGCACCACTGCTATCGCACATTTCCGGGACTTCTTCTTTGACGCGGTGAAGATCGATGGGCAGTTCGTGCGCGGCGTGCACTCCAATCACGACAATCAGGCGGTGATTCTTGCGCTGGTGGCAATCGCCAAGCAGTTCGACATGTTCATCGTCGCGGAATCGGTGGAACGGCAAGAGGACGCCGACTTCCTGATTGAGGCCGGTGTGGATTGCCTGCAGGGGTTCCTCTATGGCGCGCCAAGCATCACGCCTCCGTGGCAGGAGGAAGACGGGGCCCGGGCCCGAGCCTAGCCCCGTTTTTCGCGCGGCATCGTCACAGCGCCCGGTCAATTTCCCTGCCCGTTACGCAAGTCTCGGCCCTTCACTATTTGGTGGAGGGCATTTTCATGACGGGCACTGTCGCGGCCGGCACTCTCATGGCAGGCACTCTCATGTCCGGCATTCTCATGGCAGGCGCTCTCATGGCGGGCATTGTTTCGGATCCCATTGCGGTCAACGCGCCCGCCTGTCCCTGATCTGCATTTTTGCCGCGATTCACCTCAGAGTTGACAGGAACAGTTGCCGCAGGTGCATCCGTCAGCTATCCCCAAGGAGGAAAGGGAGGAGACGTCGCACGACAGGGTCGGCGCTAGCGTACCCCGCACGTCGGCGTTTCCGCATTTTTGCAAAGGATCCACCGCATGACCAACGTAGTAATCGCATCCGCCGCCCGCACCGCCGTCGGCAGCTTTGGCGGCGCGTTCGCCACCACGCCTGCCCATGACCTGGGTGCCGCAGTGCTTAAAGCCGTCGTAGAACGCGCGGGCATCGACAAATCCGAAGTTTCGGAAACCATTCTGGGTCAGGTTCTGACCGCCGCGCAAGGCCAGAATCCGGCCCGTCAGGCCCATATCAACGCAGGCCTGCCGCAGGAAAGCGCGGCCTGGGGGATCAATCAGGTCTGCGGTTCCGGCCTTCGCGCCGTTGCCCTTGGCGCCCAGCATATTCAGCTCGGCGATGCGGCGATCGTTTGCGCGGGCGGGCAGGAAAACATGACCCTGTCCCCCCATGCCGCCAACCTGCGCAGCGGTCACAAAATGGGCGATATGTCCTACATCGACACCATGATCCGCGACGGGCTGTGGGATGCCTTCAACGGCTACCACATGGGGCAGACCGCCGAAAACGTAGCCGCGAAATGGCAGATCTCTCGCGATATGCAGGACGAATTTGCCGTCGCCTCGCAGAACAAAGCCGAAGCCGCTCAAAAGGCTGGTAAATTCGCGGATGAGATTGCGGCATTCGTGGTCAAGCACCGCAAGGGCGATATCACCGTGGATCAGGATGAATACATCCGTCACGGCGCCACGATGGAAGCCATGCAGAAATTGCGCCCCGCGTTCACCAAGGATGGGTCGGTCACGGCAGCCAACGCCTCCGGCCTCAATGATGGTGCTGCAGCCACCCTGCTGATGAGTGCCGACGACGCGGAAAAGCGTGGCATTGAGCCGCTGGCCCGTATTGCATCCTACGCCACGGCGGGTCTGGACCCGGCCATCATGGGCGTCGGTCCGATCTATGCCTCCCGCAAGGCTCTGGAGAAAGCCGGCTGGAGCGTCAACGATCTGGATCTCGTCGAAGCCAATGAAGCCTTCGCCGCACAGGCCTGTGCCGTGAACAAGGACATGGGCTGGGACCCTGAGATCGTGAATGTGAACGGTGGCGCCATTGCCATTGGCCACCCCATCGGCGCGTCCGGTTGCCGGGTGCTGAATACCCTCCTGTTTGAAATGAAACGCCGCGGCGCCAAAAAAGGCCTCGCAACGCTGTGCATCGGTGGTGGCATGGGCGTCGCCATGTGTGTCGAACGGCCCTGAGCGGGCCGATCTTAGGCAGCAGGATTCAGGGCGCCCACGGGTGCCCTTTTTCTTTTCCTTTCCCCTTTACAATCTGTGGTTTAGTGTTGTGAGATCACCGTACCTGCACACCAATGCTGCAGGTGAAAACCATCGATGACATTTTATTTCTATTGCGGCCCCGCATGTGCAATAAGATTACTGAGGAACAGGGAAAAGAAGTTGGAGGACCCCTTATGGCTCGTATAGCTCTTGTGACCGGCGGATCGCGCGGTATTGGCGCAGCTATTTCAAAAGCGCTACAAGCGCAGGGCTGCCAGGTGGCTGCCACCTACGCAGGCAATGACGCCGCCGCCGCACAGTTCACCGAAGAGACCCGGATCAAGACCTACAAGTGGGACGTGGCCAACTACGAGGAAAGCAAGGCCGGCATTGCGCAGGTCGAAGCGGACTTGGGCCCAATTGATATCGTCGTCGCCAATGCGGGCATTACGCGTGATGCACCGTTCCATCGAATGCAGCCCGAGCAATGGCAGCAGGTGATCGACACCAACCTGACCGGCGTATTCAATACGGTGCATCCGGTCTGGCCGGGCATGCGTGAACGCGGGTTCGGTCGTGTCATCGTGATATCGTCGATCAACGGCCAGAAGGGGCAATTCGCTCAGGTCAACTACGCCGCAACCAAGGCAGGTGACCTTGGCATTGTGCGTTCTCTGGCTCAGGAAGGCGCGGCCAAGGGCATTACCGCCAATGCCGTCTGCCCCGGATACATCGCCACCGAAATGGTGATGGCAGTGCCGGAAAAAGTGCGCGAATCGATCATCGGGCAGATCCCGGCGGGGCGGTTGGGCGAACCCGAAGAAATCGCCCGTTGCGTGGCCTTCCTTGCCTCTGACGACGCGTCTTTCATCAATGGCTCGACGATCTCTGCCAACGGCGCCCAGTTTTTCGCCTGACACATCTATTCGCCTGACACATCGCTGATCCGGCACCCTCAGAGACAAACAGCAAGGGCCGATCTGAACAGACCGGCCCTTTTTGTAATCCCGTAAGTGCCTTGCGCGCTCAGGCCCAGCGGGAAACCCTCAGATCCGGCGTCTCGACACGGCGGCGGGCAAACATCCAGCTGAAGAAGACCCGCAGCACCTGCGCACGCTCTTCGTGGGCGCGGGCGAGGCCCCGTTTCACGTCGGCTGTTGCAGTATATTCAAGCATCCTGGCCACCTTTCAGTTTAGCGCCTCTGATCTGATGCCAATATGCGCTTTTGGCTGGATATCGACAAACGAGACTTTTCACGCCTTCAGTTAAGTATTACTTGTGTGACGATGCCAGAACGCCTCCCCCCTCTTACCGCCTTGCGCGCCTTTGACGCGGCTGCACGCCACATGTCTTTTGCCAAGGCCGCAGAAGAGTTGAACGTGACGCCCGCCGCCCTGTCGTTCCAGATCAAGTCGCTCGAAGAACATCTTGGTGCGCCGCTGTTTCGCCGCCTGAACCGGGCCGTTGAGCTGACCGAAGCGGGGACAGCCCTGGCCCCAGGTGCAAAGGATGGATTTCGGGCATTGAGTGCCGCCTGGCAACAAGCGCGCCGGGTCCTCGACACGACCTCGCTGACGGTAACGGCAGGCCCGGCCCTCACGGCGAAATGGCTCGCGCCCCGGCTCTATGATTTTGCGCGCAGCCACCCGGAGATTGACCTGCGTTTCTCGGCGACGTTGCGCAACGTGGATCTGCAACGGGATGGCGTGGATGTCGCGATCCGCTTTGGCTATGGCAGTGATGAGGGTCTGGTGTCCCTCCCCGCCCGCGCCGAGTGGCTGACACCGGTGATGACCCCGGATCTATCTGCTCAATACCCGACGCCGGAAAGCCTGCGCGCGGCACCGCTGATTTATGACGATTCGATCTCCTTCCTGTCGCCTCCCTGTGATTGGCCGGCCTGGTTCAAAGCAATGGGATTGGAGTTCACCCCCGGGTCTGGCACCCATTTTTCCAACGCAGACCACGCCATCGATGCCGCCTGTGCGGGCCTCGGTGTCGCCCTGGGACGGCGACCAATGATCATCAAAGATGTGCAGGAAGGCCGCCTTGTCGCGCCCTTTAAAACTGCAATCGAAACTGAGGCACGATTCCGGTTCCTGTGCCTGCCCGGCAGCGAGGCGCGGCCGCAGATCAAGGCCTTTCGCGAGTGGTTCTTTGCCGAGATCGAAAAGACAGCACATATGTGGGACGACTTCGAAATCATTCCCGTTCAGAATCTGTAGCGGCGCGGACCACGGCCTCGGACCGGTGCTCAGGAGCGCTTCGATCACGGCCCATATATGAAAAGAGGCCCTGCGCCATGCAGAGCCTCGTTCAATCAGGTTTTTCATTGCCTCAGGATGGTGCTCCGGATGGTGCGGAGGCGCCCTCCGGCTTGGCATCGGTGGGGCGACATCGGTGGCGCGGTATCAGTCAGGTGGCCGCTCAGGCCGGCCCGTGCATTCGCCATTTTCAAGACTGCGTCAGCCCCAGTGTTCCGGACTGTGGCAGCCCTTCGTGGTCAGGACTGCGGCAGGCGCGCGATTTCAGGAATGCGTCAGCCGTTCGATTTCGTCCTTCAGACGCAGCTTTTCCTTTTTGAGGGATTTGATGTGCATTCGGTCCGTAGCCGGGGAGCGCTCTTCCCGTTCGACTGTGAAACTCAGGTGCTCGTGCTTCTTCTTCAATTCGGTAAGATGCGAGCTCATGCTCATGTCATTCCTCCTTCTTCAAAGCTTGATGCGATCAACATAGTGATTGGAGCACAGCCACTTCAACCTGTCACGCTGCAGTCGCATAGTTTCTGCAGGTTCTTTCCTGCAAATTGGATCTTTTGGCCATTTCCCGCCGGTGGCGGCGTCGAGACAGGCGACATGAGGACGGCGCGACCGCCACTTTCGCAAAGGCAGCGCAAAGCGCCATCTCCACAGGCAGCTTGCCCCACCTGCTTCGCCAAAGCGGCGGATCAGAGTTTGGGCCAGGGCAGCGCGGCGCCCGCGCGCAAAACGGCGCGCACGGCAGGGCTGTAATCGTCCGTACAATCGCTGCTGTGGCTGTCTCCGTGATGCATGACCAGCGGCGCGTGCAACCGGAATGCTGCTCGCCCCCCCTTGCGCGCCCGCAGAATGACAAGCTCGGCCGCGCGTCCCGTTCTGGGCGCAAGCGGCATCACCTCGACCGAGCCCAGACGGCGCGCGGCGGCATTCATCATTTCCGGAAGCCGATCCGCCCGCTGTATCATGTGCAGGTAGCCCTTCGGCGCCAATCGGCGAGCGGCGATGTCGATCCACAGCTCCAATGGCGTTCCCTCGCCAAGCGCGGTGCGGCGGCCCGCGTCCTGCGCCTGACTATGGGCACCGGCGCGGTAATAGGGCGGGTTGGCAATCACGTGATCAAAGCTCTGCCTGCGGAGCTCGTCGGGGAGATTGGCGAGATCGGCAGTCCAGATCGTCGCATCAAAGCCATTCGCTGCGGCATTTTGGCGCGCCAGATCGGCATATGGCGCCTGCAATTCAACGCCGGTCAGGGACAGATCTGCCACCCGTGCCCCAAGGCACAGCATGGCTTGTCCCGCACCGCAGCCCAACTCCAGCACCCGTTGCCCGGGCCGCGCATTGGCAGCAGCCGCCAGCAAGACCGGATCAACCCCGGCGCGGTATCCTTTTCGCGGCTGCAATAACGTGATGCGGCCGCCGAGAAACCCGTCCTGGCTCAGCGTCTCGGGGGGGAACTGCGCGCCATCCGGATCAGCCATGATCCGAGACCGGCAGATCATTATCCTGCATCGCCCGGCGCGCCGCGGCCAGATCATCCGCATGCACCAGCAGACGACGCGGAAATATTCCGATCCCACCTTCCAGCACGCTCATATTTACGTCCATTTCAAAGCAGTCTATACCCTCCCCGTTAAGAAGGGCGGAGGCAAAGGCGAGGATCGTCGGGTCGTTGCTACGCAGAAGTTCCTTCATATACACGGATCTAAGGGCAAGACCGGGGTCTTGTCGAGCCTTGCAGTCGGGAATGTGATGAACCAGGTGATGACGCAGAAGCCCCATGAAATGCTGGCCGCGACCCTTGCGGATGAGCTGGAGGCAGTGAACCTTCTGATCCGCGAGCGGATGGCCTCTGAACACGCGCCCCGCATCCCCGAGGTGACCGCCCATCTGGTGGAGGCCGGGGGCAAGCGCCTGCGGCCGATGCTGACGCTCGCAGCTGCCCGGATGTGTGGATATACCGGCGAACATCACCTAAAACTCGCCGCCACAGTCGAATTCATTCATACCGCCACCCTGCTGCATGATGATGTGGTGGATGAGAGCAACCAACGGCGGGGCAGGCCGACGGCAAATTTGTTGTGGGACAACAAAAGCTCCGTGCTTGTTGGCGACTATCTCTTTGCCCGCAGTTTCCAGTTGATGGTGGATACCGACAATATGCGGGTGCTGGACATCCTGGCCAATGCCTCTGCCACCATTGCAGAAGGCGAAGTGCTGCAAATGACCGCCGCCACCGATCTGCGCACCACCGAAGAGATCTACCTGCAGGTGGTCCGTGGCAAGACTGCGGCGCTGTTTTCTGCAGCGACCCAGGTGGGGGGTGTCATTGCCGCCGCCGAAGAGCAGCAGGTCAAAGCCCTGTTTGACTATGGGGATGCGCTCGGGATCGCGTTTCAGATCGCCGATGATCTGCTGGATTATCAGGGCGATGCGGCCCAAACCGGCAAGAACGTCGGCGATGATTTCCGCGAGCGCAAGCTGACGCTCCCGGTCATCAAGGCGGTCGCGCAGGCAACCGATGAGGAGCGCGCCTTTTGGGTCCGCACCATCGAAAAGGGTCGGCAGCAAGACGGCGATCTGGAGCACGCGCTGGCTCTGATGGCGAAATACGCCGCTCTGGACGCGACCCGCGCCGATGCCTTCCGCTGGGCCGCCAAGGCCAAAGCCACGCTCGACGCCCTTCCCGACCATCCGATCCGCACGCTGTTGATCGAGCTGGCAGATTACGTGGTGTCCCGCCTCAACTGAGGCCGGGCAAGATCACGACACCGGGTCCCGCTATGCGGGCCTCATGTCAATTCGGTTGCGACACACCACCAGTCGGGCTGGGCGGTTCCGATCTCATAGGCGGCGAAATGGGCCGCCTTGAGGCTGGGGTAGAGCGCGAAACAGGTTGATCCGGACCCGGACATCCGGGCCATCAGCACGTCGCGGGTGCCACGCAGATCCGACAGCACCCGCGCGATCTGCGGCGCCACCTTGATGGCCGGTGGCTCCAGATCGTTGCGCTGTGTCCGCAACCACTGTGCACAATCTTCCGGACTGCGAAAGGCGGGCAGGCTTTCGGGCATGGCGGCATTGTCTGCTGTACCGAGCGATGAAAACACCGCTCCAGTCGGCACCGCGACCCCGGGATTGACCAAAAGAGCGGGCAGTTTGGGCACCGCGCAGGCCGTGATCTCTTCGCCGATCCCACGCATTCTTGAGGCCCGCGCAGCCAGGCAGACCGGCACATCAGCCCCCAGCGACAGAGGCAACGCCTCGGGGATCGCGGCCCCCTCGTCGATCATGGCACGCAGCAAGGCGGCCGCATCCGAGGACCCCCCTCCGATGCCTGCGCCATGCGGCAGCCGCTTGTCGAGATCAATATGCCCCTGCCAGCCGGCTCCCTCTGCCGCCTGCCAGACAAGATTGCGCGCATCCGTTGGAACCCCCCCGGCGAATAGGCCCGTGACCTCCAGCGACAGGCCGGCACCGGGCGTCATCCGCAGCCGGTCCCCGATGGAGGCAAAGGCCACCAGACTGTCCAACAGATGATACCCGTCGTCCCGGCGTCCGGTCACATGTAGGGTCAGGTTGATCTTGGCCGGGGCAAAGATCTCAGCTGTCGTCATTGGCGACCTTCAGCGGCGGGGCCCCCTCCTCGGACAAAACCAGGTCCAGTCCGACGTCCAGTTTACGGCGGATCCGAACCGGGTCCGCCTCGGCATCGGTATCTTCGGGGTCGACAAAGGACAGCGCCCGTTTCCACTGGAACTCGGCTTCCAGACGGCGGCCGACCGCCCAATAGACATCGCCGAGGTGATCGTTGACCACCGGATCGACCGGCATCAGCTCGACCGCGCGCTCCATATGTCCGACAGCGTCATCATAGCGGCCCAGCCGGTACAGAACCCAGCCGAGCGAATCAACGATATAGCCGCTTTCCGGGCGGGCGCTGACGGCGCGTTCGATCATCGCCAGCGCTTCGTCCAGCTTTTCTTCGCGCTCAACCAGTGAATACCCAAGGTAGTTCAGCACCTGCGGCTGATCCGGATCAATCACAAGCGCGGCCCGGAAATCAGCCTCTGCGGCCTCCCAGTTCTTCAATCTCTCGTTGCAGATGCCGCGGGCGTAGAGCAGGAACCAGCGATTTTGCGCATCCGGCTCGCTCAGATCCAGCGCCCGATTGTAGGCAGCAACAGCACCTGTATAATCTTCCTGCTGGCGCATCAGATCCCCCAGATCCACATGCACCGCCAGATGCTCGGGGAAATCGCGCGCCAGCTGCTCCAGAACCTCTGCCGCCGCCTGAGGATTGGCGGCCCGGCGCAGCGCCTCGGCCCGGCCCAATTCGGCCGCGTGGAAGTCAGGATGGTCGCGCGGAACCTGTTTATACGTGGCAATCGACAGCTGATACCGGCCCAGTTGATCCAAGAGGCCCGCGCTCAGCAGGACAGCATCGATATGATCCGGGCTCAGCACCGATGCCATACGGGCATACATCAGCACATAGTCATTCGCCGCCTCTCCGGACAGCGCTTGCCCGAGGCTGTAGAACACCTCCGCCATACCTGCGCGCGGACTGGCTGCGACGGTGAAAGGCGTCGCCTCACCCGCAGACAGGCGGTCCGCCAGATCGGTCAGGGCCGGGTCAAACCCCGCTCCGAAACTGTCCACCAGAACCGTCAGGGCCGCGTCATTCTGCCCGAGCTGAGACAGGATCTGCACACGGGCAATAGCGGCGCGGCGGGAAGAGCGGCCCAGCTGACCGCCATTGGCCGAAAACAGCGCCTCCGCCCCCTCATAGTCACCCACCGAGGCCAGCGCCAAGGCCTTGTGATAGGTCGCAAAGAACTGCAACCCGTCCTGTTTCGCCACCTGGTCGAATTGCTGAAGCGCCTGAGACACCGCGCCCTGCCCCATATAGGCCCAGGCATTCAGCAGACCGTCAACCAGCGGGCTGATCTCGAATTGCGCGACATCCCGGCTCAGCAGGGCGTCATAATCGTCCTGCAGCGCAAAATTTCCCGCCATGACGATATTGGCAACCTGGCTCCGTGCGCCCTGTTCCCACATCCGCTGCGCGACCGGCAGGGCCGCCCTGACCTCGCCCAGCGCCAACTGCGCATAAAGCAGGTTTTCCATCAGCGTCGCGTTTTGGGAATCCCGCACCAGCGCCCGGGTATAATACTGCGCCGAGGCGGCGAAATCATTGTCGTAGGTCGCAGCACGCCCCGCGAGATAGGCACCGGCCAGCCCCTCCGCCAGGGCCACGGGGCCAGTGGCCATAAACAGCGCCGCCGCGCAGGTCAGAGTCCGGAGATAGGAAACGGGCACGAGGGTACTCCCCAGCAAGGTCGGAAAAAGGTCTGTCACAGTCTGGCTGAGAGCCTAGCCCCCAGACCTGCAAACCGCAATGGGGCGCCCCGAAAGGCGCCCCGTCAATTTGGCCATATTCGCAGCTCTGCCCGCCCGAAGGCGATTTTCGCGCCTACATGTTGCCGTAGTTGGGACCGTCGCCGCCCTGAGGTGTGGTCCAGGTGATATTCTGCGAAGGATCTTTGATATCGCAGGTCTTGCAGTGGACGCAGTTCTGAAAGTTCACCACGAACTCGGGCGCGCCGTTCTTTTCCACCACTTCGTAGACACCCGCGGGGCAGTATCGCTGCGCCGGTTCGTCGAATTGGGGCAGGTTGACCGAGATCGGCACATCCTTGTTGCCCAGACGCAAATGGCAGGGCTGGCTTTCTTCGTGGTTGGTCGCGGCAAAGGACACGTTGGTCAGCCGGTCAAAGGACAAGACCCCATCGGGTTTCGGATACTCGATCGGCGCATGCTGATCCGCGGGCTCGGTGGATTCAGCGTCGTTCTTGCCATGCCCAAGGGTCCCGAAGAGCGAGAAGCCGAACAGCGTGTTGGTCCACATGTCGAGGCCACCGAAGGCCAATGAGGCCACGAGCCCCCATTTGGACCACATTGGTTTGACGTTGCGCACCAGTTTGAGATCCTTGCCGATGGCCCCTTCGCGGACCTCGGATTCATAATCCGTCAGCTCATCCGATGTGCGCCCCGCCTGTATTGCCCGGTAGGCGGCCTCGGCCGCAGCTTTGCCCGACAGCATGGCGTTGTGGTTGCCCTTGATGCGGGGCACGTTGACCATGCCCGCAGAACAGCCCAGCAGCGCCCCGCCCGGAAAGGTCAGCTTGGGCATCGACTGATAGCCACCTTCGGTAATCGCCCGCGCGCCATAGGCGACGCGTTTGCCGCCCTTCAGCAGGTCGGCGACCATCGGGTGGTGCTTGAACCGCTGGAATTCCATATAGGGGTAGAGATGCGGGTTCTTGTAGTTCAGATGCACCACGAACCCCACATAGACCTGATTGTTTTCAAGGTGGTAGATAAATGACCCGCCACCCGCGTTGGCGTTGAGAGGCCAGCCCATCGTATGGGTGACAGAGCCTTCCTTGTGCTTGGCCGGATCGATCTCCCAGATCTCTTTCATGCCGACGCCGTATTTCTGCACTTCCTTGCCGTCTGACAGACCGTATTTCGCGATCACCTCCTTGGACAGGGAGCCCCGCACCCCTTCGGACAGGAAGACATATTTGCCATGCAGCTCCATCCCCGGCTCGGTGTCCGGACCGTAGGATCCGTCCTCTTCCAGGCCAAAGACACCGGCCACCACGCCTTTGACTTCGCCGTGATCGCCATAGACCAGCTCGGAACAGGCCATGCCCGGGAAGATCTCGACCCCCAGCTCCTCGGCCTGCTCGGCCATCCACCGGCAAACGTTGCCCATGGACACGATGTAGTTGCCGTGGTTGTTCATCAAAGGCGGCATCGGCGCATTCGGGATGCGGATTTCGCCCGCCTCGCCCAGCATATAGAACTTGTCGTCCTTGACCGGCACATTCAGCGGCGCGCCTTTTTCCTTCCAGTCCGGCATCAGCGCGTCCAACCCGCAGGGGTCCAATACCGCCCCCGACAGGATATGTGCGCCCACCTCTGACCCTTTTTCCAGGACCACGACCTGAAGGTCAGCATCCAGCTGCTTCAGGCGGATTGCGGCCGACAGTCCGGCCGGGCCGGCTCCGACGATCACAACGTCGTATTCCATTGCTTCACGTTCAATATCGGCCATTCGAGGTGCTCCTTGGCTATCGTGTGGACCCGCGCGTCAGGTCCCTGGCTATTTGGCGCAAATGAAATGCGCATGCGGATGAGCGCAACATTCTTGCGCGGTTGCTTAGCTGGTGCAGCATGGAGAGGTCAATCCATACCCTACGTAGGTTCCCAGACAGAACCGAAAATGCGACAGGCAACCTGCGGTTTTCGCCATCTGAGGCGCGAATAACGGCGCGTATCGACAGAGGTGTCAAGTGCCGGGACTGTCGCCCATCAAATACCGTGGCCCCTGTCCCTTTTTTGCGGCCCGATCCCCCGCATTGTAGAGCGCACAGGACGGCAGTGACAGGCATCCGCAGCCAATGCAGCCATCCAGATCGTTGCGCAGTTTTTCCAACGTCGCGATTCGGGCATCCAGATGCACGCGGAACCCTTCGGACAGACGCGCCCAATCCTCTTTGGTCGGCGTTCGGTTGCCGGGCAGGCTGCTCAGCTGTTCGCGGATTTCCGGCAGGGTGAAGCCGAACTTCTGCGCGATCATCACGAAACTGAGGCGACGGAGGTCCGCTCGGTGAAACCTGCGTTGACCGCCGGCATTGCGCCAGGGCTCCAACAGGCCCTGTGCCTCGTAATAGCGGATGGCCGAGACCGCCAGTCCCGTCCGCTCTGCCAGATAGCCAATCGACAATCCATGTGATGACGCCACGCAATCCCCCTCGCCCGACAGGGCGTTGCAAAGTGCAAAAAATAGCTTGAGCTCAAGTTAGGTTTAGAAATTACGCTCCCCTCAGGCAAGATAAAAGGAGCCCTGACATGACTGCTATTCTCGAACATGCGAATCTTTGCGTCTCTGACCCCGACAGAACTGCTGCCTGGATGGAAAAGATCTTTGGCTGGCGCCTCCGCTGGCAGGGGCCTGCGATCAATGGCGGCTACTCCGTGCACGTGGGCAACAAGGACAGCTATATCGCACTCTACGCCCCTGCCAGACCGCTGGCCGATCCATCCCCGCCCTACTCGGCCAAAGGCGCGCTGAACCATATCGCCCTGATCGTGGAAGATCTCGATCGCGCCGAAACAGCGGTAAAGGAGGCCGGTTTCACGCCAATGAACCACGGCGATTACGAACCCGGCCGACGCTTTTATTTCCGGGATGAGAACCTCGTGGAATACGAGTTGGTGCAATATGATTGAGGTGATGTTGCGGGTGGCATACCCATGGCATCTGACCCGCGATTTCGGATACCATCGACTGAACCACGCGCGGTTCAGATCATCGCTGATCCCATCTGCACCACGCCCCCGGAGACACAGGTGACCCTGTGAAACACAGGCGACAGGCAGCAAAACCTCGCGGATCACACCTAGCCCCCTTGCAATTACGTCCGCGATTGGGTCTGGTAACTGCCAACACGACGGCTCGCCCCGCTGCTCTCCGCGGCGGGGCGGCGGCGTTCAATAGACCCGAGCAAACAAAAAACGACCAGACGAAAGCGGACAAGACCATGGACAAGATCCCGATGACGCCCGCGGGCTTTCAGGCCCTGGGAGCAGAACTGAAGACCCTCAAGAGCGTGGAGCGCCCTGCCATCATCGCAGCCATCGCCGAGGCACGTGAACTGGGTGATCTGTCGGAAAACGCCGAATATCACTCCGCGCGTGAGAAACAGTCCTTCATCGAAGGCCGGATCAAGGAGCTCGAAGGCATCCTGTCGCTGGCTGATGTGATCGACCCGAAGAAACTGTCCGGCGCAATCAAGTTCGGTGCGCGTGTCACTGTCGTTGATGAAGACACCGAGGACGAGAAGACCTGGCAGATCGTCGGCGAGCATGAAGCCAACATCGAAGCCGGGTTGCTGAATGTGAAATCCCCCATCGCACGCGCCTTGATCGGCAAGGAAGAAGGCGACAGTGTAGAGGTGCGTACCCCGGGCGGCGAACGGTCCTACGAGATCCTCAAGATCATCTACGCCTGAGCAAAGCAATACGTTGCCAATGACATAGCGGGCAGAACATGACCAGCGACTCCACCGACAGGGACACATCGGCTGCCACCAGACAGACCGGTATGGCCTTGCCCGAGCTTGACAGCAGCGCACGCGCGCCCCTCGGGCTGCCCGAAGTCGTTGCGCTCGCGCTTGGCGCTCTCTGGGCGCTGGGGGTGGTTGCGTTCTATGTGCTGGCACCGCAGGCCGCGATGTCGAGCGAATGGAACGCGCCGCTGGTCCGGGTTCTGGCCGCGATGATGCCGGTTTTGATGCTGGTTGTGGCCGCGATCGCGCTGCGCGCCTCCCGTGTCATGCGGGAGGAAACCGAACGGCTGCACGCGGCGATCTCAAGCCTGCGCCACATGTATCTGGCCCACACCCAGGCCGCGGCTGTGGTGAGCGAACCCTCGGTCACAAAAAAGCTCGACGAAATAGCGGAAACGGCGCGCAAGACGGAAACCGTGCTGGCCACATTCCAGACCAGCCGGCGCAGCCCGGAACGGCTGGCGATACCGTCAAAGGCGATGGAAGCCGTGGCCGACCAGGGCACGTTGCAGCTTGGCACCCCGGCCGAGGATATGTCGCCACCGCTGTCCAACGAGCATTTCATCCGCGCGTTGAATTTCCCGGAAACATCCGAGGACGAAGAGGGGTTTGTCTCTCTGCGGCTGGCGCTCAAGGACCGGCACACGGCTCAGGTGATCCGCGCGGCGCAGGACGTCCTCACACTTCTCAGTCAGGAGGGGATCTATATGGATGATCTGCGTCCCGACCGAGCCAGGCCTGATATCTGGCGGCAATTTGCCCATGGCGCCAGAGGTCGGGCCGTGGCGGCACTCGGCGGCATCCGGGACCGCAGCTCGCTGGCGCTGTCCTCTGCGCGGATGAGACAGGATCCGATTTTTCGCGATTCCGCACATCATTTCCTGCGGCGCTTCGACCAGATGTTTACCCGGTTCGAAGCCGAGGCCTCTGATGCGGAAATCTCGGCCCTCAGCGATACACGCACGGCGCGCGCTTTCATGCTCTTGGGCCGCGTCGCAGGCACCTTCGACTAGCGCTTGGATCTCTTGCTCGGATCCCTTGGCCGACGGGGGGGAGCGCTCCCGCCCGTCATCGACGCCCGAAGGGCGCCTCTTCCCGTTGGGCCCGGCGCCCTTCGGGCGCTGGCGGAGGCCGGGTTCCTTCTGGGTCCCTTCTGGCAGGCGCAGACAGGGCGGCACATAGGGGGAGCGCATAGGGGGGGGCGCAGGGATGCAATCGCTGCTATTTTAGCCCGAAACTCGTGTAGGGAAAAAACCGGACGCTGTCCCCCGGTTCAATCTCCACGGCGCCGTCGGGCAACTCCACCAGCCCCTCGGCCCAACTCAGCCCGGAGATCCGGCCCGACCCTTCGGATGCGAAGACCTCTGCCCTGCCGTCCCGCACCCGGGCACGCAGATATTCCCGCCGTCCGGCCTTTTTGCGCTTGCGAAAGGCAGCAGGCAGGCTGAACCCCAATGGCTCCGACCAGCCTGCCCCGGCCATCAGCCCCATCGCCGGGCGCGCGAAGATCAGTGAACAGACCAGCGCCGCCACCGGATTTCCCGGCAACCCGAACACTGGTGTGTCCTGCCACATTCCCAAGGCCAGCGGGCGTCCGGGTTTCAATGCGATGCGCCACTGTTGCATCGCCCCGGCCTGCCGGAGCAGCGCCGAGACATGGTCCTCATCCCCGGCGGAGGCACCGCCGCTGGTCAGGATCACATCCGCCCGGCCTGCGGCCTCGTCCAGTGCCGTCCGCAGCGCGTCCCGGTCATCGCCAACCCGCCCCATATCGATGCCCGCAAAGCCGAATTCATCGATCAGACCAAGCAACATCGGTCGATTGGCATCAAAGATCTGTCCCGGCGCCGCGCCCTGCCCCGGCTCCACCAGCTCATCTCCGGTTGAAATCACCGCCACCCTGAGCCGTTTGCGCACGCACATCTGGTTCAGCCCTGTCGCAGCCGCCAGCGCCAGATCGGCAGGCGTCACGACCCGGGCAGCGCGCAGGATCACGTCCTGCGCCACCACATCCTCGCCCGCCTGCCTGGTGTTCGCTCCCGCCTTCAGGGGACCGTTGAAGGCGATCTGGGCGCCATCGCAGCGCACGTCTTCCTCAAGGATCACCGTATCGACCCCATCGGGCAAGGCCGCGCCCGTCAGAACCCGGATAGCAGCGCCCTCGGGCACGGCGAGATCATGGCGCACCCCGGCGGCCGCACGCCCCGGCACCAACGGCAGCACATGCGGCCCGGCAGGCCTGCCACCGGCAAAGCCATATCCATCCACCGCAGTATTGGGCAGGGGCGGATGCGAGCGCTGCGCCGCGACATCAACCGCCAGCACCCGGCCAAGCGCCGCGGACAACGGAACCATTTCGGTCCCGGTGACCACGTTCAGGCGATCCCGCAACAGAGCCAGCGCCTGGTCCACCGGCGTCCAGTTCACCCCCTGTGGCAGGGCAAAACAATCGTTGCTGAGCGGCGGCGGCGTCAGGGTCATAGGGTCGGCTCCACTCCGGGCATCCCGTCCGCCGATCTGCGACAGAGCTGCGCGGTCGATTTCAACGTCAGCTCTGCCACAAAGTCCCGAAGGAGGTCCAGTATCAACGCGGTCAAACCGCTGCGGCCGACCGCTCTGGCAGGCGGCCTCCTGCGGGGGTGAACACCGGATCCAAAGACCGGAACACCGGGCCGCGCGCTATATGTCGCCGCAGGTCCGGACGCTTTGGCCAACAGCAGCCCGGACAATCTGGCGACCGCAGTCAAAGATCCAGCTCGGCGGCAATGAACCCCGCAATTGCAGAGGTGTCGTTCAGATCGAAAACCGGCCGGTCCAGATCCAGCGGCGTATCGGTGGCCACGGCACGGATGCTCGGATCATCCGGCGCAATCAGGGGTTGGCCTGCCGCTGCGCGATGGGCTTCGATTTTCGGATGCGGTTCAAGCTTGAACCCCTCCACAAGGATCAGATCCACCGGCCGCATCCGCGCCAGCAAATCGGTCAGCGTCGGCTCGTCGGCGCCGCGCAGCTCCTGCATAATGGCCACCCGGTTTGGCGAGGCCAGAACCACTTCGGACGCACCGGACAGGCGGTGGCGAAAACTGTCGGTTCCAGGCTGATCCACATCGGTCGCATGGTGGGCGTGTTTCAGGGTCGAGACCGTCAGCCCCCGAGCGGTGAACTCCGCCACCAGACGCTCCATCAGACCGGTCTTGCCATTGTTTTTCCAGCCGGTCACCCCGTAGAGTTTCATTTGAGAAGCGCCTCCGCACGCGCCAGATCTTCGGGTGTATTGACGTTGAAAAACGGATCGAACGGTACGGCATCAAACGATGCCTCCCGCCCGTCGTGTGCGTCGGTCCACAGCACCACCTTGCGCAGCCCCCCCTCAAGCGCCGCGCGCAGATCCTCGCGCAGCGCAACCGGCCAGAGGCCAAACGTGGGATGGCGATTGGACCTGCCCCGCCTCTGTCCCGCCGCAGCGCCTTCCGATTTCAGCACCCCGCCCTCCCCCGCGCCTTTGGGCGTCGTGGCAAGGACCAGCGGATATCGCTGCCCCGCCGAGGCGGCCAGCAGCCGCTCGACCAGATCGCGAGGGAAAAACGGCGTGTCCGCAGCGGCGGTCACGATGGCGTCGGCGTCGTGTTCTGCCGCCCAGTCGAGCCCGGCCAGAACTCCGGCCAGCGGTCCTGCAAAGCCTTCGATGCTGTCCGCCACCACTGGCAGGCCGAGATGGGCAAACCGCGCCGCATCGCCATTCGCATTGAGCGCAAGCCCCGCAACCTGCGGCGACAGCCGGTCAGCGACCCTGGACAACAGGCTCTGCCCCCCAAGCATCAGCAGCCCCTTGTCGCCACCGCCCATGCGCGTGGCCAGCCCTCCGGCGAGGATCACTCCGAGAGGCTGCCTCATGACCGCTTTCCTTTGCCACAGGCGCTCGGCCTGGCGCAGCCAGGTCGCGCGCCGAGTGGGCCTCGATGGCCCCGAGGCGCGCCCCCGCCGCCGGTCATTGGGCGCCCTTTCGACGATGCTTCCTGTCTTCAGCGGGTAAACTCTCCGGGTCGATATCGCGCACCAGACGCTCATCCCCGGCCAGACAGACAAACCGTTGTCCCCGCATCCTGCCGATCAGCGTGAGACCGACCTGACGGGCGATCTCAACCCCCCAGGCGGTAAATCCTGACCGTGAAACCAGCACCGGAATGCCCATCATCGCCGTCTTTATCACCATTTCCGAGGTCAACCGCCCGGTGGTGTAGAGGATCTTGTCAGCGGCCTCCACCCCCTCGGAGAGCATCCAGCCCGCGATCTTGTCCACCGCATTGTGGCGCCCGACGTCTTCCATATAGACAAGCGGTTGAGCCCTGCGGCACAGAACCGTGCCGTGGATGGCCCCCGCCTCCAGATAGAGCGAAGGCGTGCGGTTGATCTCCGTCGCCAGCGCATAGAGCCAGCTGGCCCGCACCTCTGTCTGAGGCAGGGCCACCGCATCCAACCCCTCCATCATGTCACCAAAGACGGTCCCCACCGCACAGCCGGAGGTCCGTGTCTTTTTCTTCAGCTTCTCCTCATGCGAGGTTTCCACTTCGGTGCGCACCACCACCGTCTCCACCTCCTCGTCGTAATCGACGCGGGTGACCACATCGGTCGCGGACAACATGTTCTGGTTTTTCAGAAACCCCAGCGCAAGATACTCGGGATAATCACCGATGGTCATTGCGGTCACGATCTCCTGACGGTTCAGGTAAATCGTCAGCGGTCGCTCCTCGACCACCGAAATCCCGGTGCGCCGCCCAAGGTGATCGACGCCCGTCACTGCCCGCGTCAGCCGCGCATTGCCGGGATCAGGAGCGATCAGATAGCCGCCGGGTGTATCCAGTTTTGCCAATTGCCAAGCTCCTCCAACAGGCGTAGCCATGTTCTGAATAACCTAAGGCGCAGCCATGACAATCTCCACCGCGAAATCCGCCTTTTGGAAAGGCATCCGCGACAGTGCGCCTTTTGTTCTGGTCGCGGGTCCCTTTGGATTGCTGTTTGGCGTCCTCGCGGCAGAGGCAGGTTTGAACGTGGCAGAGGCCTTCGCGTTTTCGCTGGCCGTTTTTGCCGGATCCGCACAGTTCACCGCTCTGCAGCTGATGCAGGAACACACGCCGACGCTGATCGTATTGATCTCGGCGCTTGCGGTGAACCTCAGGGTGGCGATGTATTCGGCCTCTCTCACGCCCTATCTCGGCGACGCCCCCCTGTGGCAGCGCGCCTGCGCCGCCTATCTCACCGTAGATCAGGCCTATGCGCTCTCGATGGTGGAATTCGAGCGCCGCGACGACTGGGGCACGCGGGAGCGCATGGCGTATTTTTTCGGAACCAACGGGCTGGTGGCCCCGTTCTGGATGGCCGCGACGATCACCGGCGCTCTGGTCGGGGCGTCGATTCCCGAAAGCCTCGGGCTGGATTTCGTGTTGCCGATTGCGTTTCTTGCCATGATCGGCCCCATGCTGCGGACTCCGGCCCATGTCGTCGCCTGTTTCACGGCCTGCGCGGTGGCATTGCCGGCGGCACTGCTGCCCTATAACCTCGGGCTGATCGTGGCCGGGCTTGCCGGTATGATGGCCGGTGCCCAGGCGGAGCTGTGGCTGGCACAACGCGCCCCCCGAACGGAGGCATCCCAGAAATGAACGGCACTGAGACGGCGTTTGACACCCCCACACTCTGGACTGTCATCATAGGCCTCGCGATCGGATCCTACGCCCTGCGCTTTGCGTTCATCGGGCTGGTGGGGAATCGCGCCATGCCGGACTGGTTGATGCGCCATCTGCGGTACACTGCGGTCGCCGTCATTCCCGCCCTGGTGGCACCGCTGGTGGTCTGGCCCGCCCCCACAGCAGGAGAGCCGAGCCTGATCCACTTCACCGCGGCGGCGCTGACATTTGCGGTTGCCACGATCACCCGCAATGTCCTGTTTGCCATGGCCAGCGGGGCCTGCTGTCTCTGGGGGCTGATGTATCTGCTCGGCTAGATATCTGCAGTGCTGAACCTGCCGCGTCCGACACAATCTGACGCAAGCTGACAGACGCCAGCTGACACCTGTTTCCGCGCCACGCCAGGCAAAGATGGCGAGACAGCCCAAGGTCGCGACCGCCTCAGTATCCGCTACCGAGTCAGAGCGCGGGCGCCGTATTCAGGGCCGCGTTGCCGCCCGCCAGACCGGTTTCCAGATCGCCACTGTCGTTTTCATAGTATTTGTCGGTGACCACGCCCGGGATCTGCGCGAACTGTTCCTGCAGCTTGACCGGGTAATAGGTGACATCGATGTCTGAAAACCCCGGGATCTGCCGCAGGATCGACGATGTCGCATTGGCGCAGAGCGCTCCGGGCACACGCCCGTTCCCGGTCACCAGCTGATAGGCAAGCTGCGCCTGTTCGGCGCTGACGTCGACGCTCTGGGTCACCACGTGAAATGTCTCACGTGCATGGGCGCTGCGATAGGCCTGAAAAATGCGCGGTGAAATCCCATAGAGGACATCCTGCCGCTCCGGCACGATATCCGCATAAAACGACCCCGCAGGATCAAAGATAACCCGTTCGGAGGCATTCACCATCAGCGCAGTATGCCCCCCCTGACCGGTACGGTTGTTCACGACCGTGATCAGTGTCACCGACGGGCCGCCAGCATCGCGATATGCGACACGCGCCACCGTCTCCGGATCAGCGTCCGGGCGCTGTGGTGCCGCGCAGCCCGCAAGGATTGCGCAGAGCGCAAGGATCAGGATCGGGGTCCGCATGGGCGCGCTCCGGGGCTCGGGGAGAAATCAGTCGGGGAACGTCGCTCAGGTCGCGAAGATGGCGAGGAAAACCACAAAGACCAGCAGGAAAATACAAAACCGGGAAACGAAAGTCATGAAACCTTCGAAGGTCTGTTCCTGAACGGTGGTGTCCATGGTGCCGTGCTTGTGTTCAGCCATATCAGTGATCCTGTTCGCGTCTTGGTTCGCCGAGGTGATACTGGATTTCAAAAGCGCTGTCACCTCCCCTCTCGCTCTCTGGTTACCCCGAACTTGACCGTGGCCACAGAGGAAAGCCACAGAGGGCGGGCACAGGGGGCGGGCACAGGGGAAAGCCAGAGAAGAAAGCCCGCGAGGGAGCAGGCGCAAGTGAGACAACAACGGTTGCTGCGCTGCAAAGCCCCCGCTCGTGCCCTGGATCACACAGTCTCTTCCGGATCGGGGACCAGACCGTCGGAGACAAGGCGGAAACCGATGCGTTTGGCAGGTTCCTCCGGTTTCGGTTTTGCCATCGCGCGCAGGATCACGTTGAGCTGGCTCACGTGCTGGACCAGCTGCGTCCGGGCACCGCCCGAATCGCTGCCGTAGAAAGTCACGATATCCGGGTCGAAATAGCCCATGCCTTCGATGCGGAGCACGCCCGCGTCCCCGCCGGCAAACCCCATGGCGACCTCGTGTTCGCCGTCGAGCTGTTCTTCAAAGTTCTTGATGTAGAGGATCAACCGCTCATAGGCCCAGCGCGCCGGGCTCTTTTTCTCCGGCACCTTCTGCATCGGTCCGGGAACGTTTTTCAGCGCTGAAGGGGCATCCGGGTCGGTGTGCACCTCGTGGTGACAGGGCAGCGCCGCCGCCTCTGCCAGTTCGGCGCTGGTTGCGATCTTGTCGTCCATGACAGAACTCCTTGGGGCGTGTCAGTCCGGCACAGGGTGGCATTCTCAGCCGCGCTGGTAAACCCAGGCCTCATCCTGTGCACGCCGGGTCCGGGTAACCCGCCCGGTGCGGTAGAGATGGTTGACATGGGCGACGGCCTCAACCAGCGCAAGGCCGTATTCTCCGGGGCCGATCTGGCGCTTGAACAACGGCGAGAAACATTCGGCCGCGCTTTTGGGACTGTCCAGATGATCCAGAAGCCGCTCCAGCGCGCCGTGATGGTTGTCAATCAGCTGCCGCATCCGCAGCGGCAGCCGCGTGAACGGCAGCTTGTGGCCGCCAAGCGCCAGATGGTCCGGGCGCGCCAGTACCGAAAGACGCTCGCAGGCTTCCAGCCATTCTGCCAGCGGATCGGCTTCGGGCTCTGTCGCATAGACGCCAATGTTCGGGCTGATCGAGGACAGGACCTGATCGCCGGTCAGCACCAGGTTGTCATCCCGGCTCCAGAATGTTGCGTGTTCGGGGGCGTGGCCATTGCCCATATGCACATCCCAGTCGCGTCCCCCCATGCGCAGGACGTCGCCTTGCTGCACTCGCGTGAACCCCAAGGGCATCGGGTAGACCGTATCGGAGAAATTGAACGGCCGGTCCGCCTTGCGGGCCTCGTAGGTCGCCGGGTCCATGCCGGCACTGCGATAGTAGGCCAGGGTTTCCTCCGGCCAGCTGTCCTGCACATCCAGCGTCAGCATGCGGGCAAACAACCATGCGGTGCGGGTGGTGACCAGCTCTGCACCGTGTTCGGACTGAAACCAGCCGGCATTGCCGATGTGATCCGGATGGTGATGGGTGACCACCACGCGGCCCACGGGTTTGCCGCCCAATGGCCCGGCCATCAGCACCTCCCAGATCCGGCGCGTCTTGTTGGAGGACATGCCCGTATCGACTACGGTCCAGCTCTCTCCGTCGTCCAATGCATAGACATTGACGTGGTCGAGCTTCATCGGCAGCGGCAGCCGCATCCACAAGACCCCCTCAGCGACCTCTATCGCCTCGCCTTCCGCAGGTGGCTCCTCCCAGGGCGTGCGCGGCATGACATCAGCGACCGAGGACATCGCTCAGCCCGCCAGTTCTTCGGCGCTGAGGGCGAAAGCACCGGCCGCGCCCTCCTGCGCGTGGATCAAATAGGCGGCATGCTGCGGCAACATCCGTTTGATATAGAACCGCGCCAGTTTCTCGCGGGCGCCGCCCTTGTCGGCAAGGGCCGCCGCCAGATGGTAATGTCCCCCCAGAACCCGCGCAAAGGCCATGAGATAGGGGACCGCGCCGACGAACCGGTCCTGCATCTCAGCCTCGACCAGCCATTCCGTGGTTTCGCGCAGGGATTCGCAGGCCTGCCAGACGGCCTCGGCCATATTGGGGTGGGTTGGGCGGGCGCGCTCGGCCTGCTCTTCGATCTCGTCGATCAAACGGTGCGCCATTTCGCCGCCGTCCATCATCTTGCGGGCCACCAGATCCATCGCCTGAATGCCGTTGGTGCCCTCATAGATCGCCGTCACCCGCACATCGCGGTAGAATTGCGCCGCCCCTGTTTCCTCGATAAAGCCCATGCCACCATGCACCTGCACCCCCTGCTCCGCGACCCGGATACCGGTTTCGGTGCCGAATGCCTTGGCAATCGGGGTCAGGAAGGCCGCGCGGGTCTTCCACTCGGCCTCGCCTGTGGCCGCTCCCAGGTCGATGGCGCCGGCACAGGCCAGCATGATCGCACGCGCCGCGAAAACGTCCGCCTTCATCTCCATCAGCATCCGGCGCACATCGGCGTGATCGACAATCGTGCCGGTGCCGCCTGCGACCGGGGTCTTGCCCTGTTTGCGCTCCAGCGCATAGGCAAGGGCGTGTTGGTAGGCGCCCTCGGCCACGCCCACACCCTGACCGCCAACGCCCAGACGCGCGTTGTTCATCATCGTGAACATTGCCGCCATGCCGCCGTGTTCACGGCCCACCAACCAGCCCGTCGCCCCGTCGTATTGCATCACACAGGTAGGAGAGCCATGCAGGCCCATCTTGTGCTCTAGGCTGACGACCTTCAGATCGTTGGCTTTGCCCGGGTTGCCATCGGCGTCCGGCAGGTATTTCGGGACCAGAAACAAGGAGATCCCCTTGGTGCCCGCCACCCCATCCGGCAGTCGGGCGAGGACCAGGTGACAGACGTTATCTGTGAAATCATTGTCGCCCCAGGAAATGTAGATCTTCTGCCCCGACACTGCATAGGTGCCATCCCCCTTCGGTTCCGCCTTGGACGACAGGGCCCCCACATCGGATCCCGCCTGCGGCTCTGTCAGGTTCATGGTGCCCGCCCACTCCCCGGAAATCAGCTTTGGCAGATAGAGGTCCTTCATCGCGTCCGAGGCATGATGTTCCAGTGCTTCGATCTGGCCCTGGCTCATCAGGGGCGCAAGCTGCAGCGACAGGCAGGCGCCCGACATCATCTCGTTGACCGCAGTGGTGAGCGACATCGGCAGGCCCATGCCACCGTACTCCGGATCGGCGCTCATCCCGATCCAGCCGCCAGAGGCAATGGCCCGGTAACCGTCGCCAAAGCCCGGAGAGGTGCGCAGAACGCCGTTTTCCAGATGCGCGGGGTGAAGATCTCCGTTGCGCTGCAGCGGCGCCATGACCTCATCGCACATTTTTCCCGCTTCGGTCAGGATCGCATCGGCGACCTCTGTATCTGCCTCGGCAAATTTTTCTGTCGCGGTGATCTGGTCAAAGCCCAGAATCTCTTTCAGCAGGAACTGATATTCGGAAACGGGCGCGCGAAAGCTCATCGATGGGGACCTTTGGTTGTACTGCGGGCGTCAAACTGGCTGCGGTGGGACGGTGTACATGGGAAGGAACCGCAGATCGGCTTGGCATCCGCTCTCCCCTTCGCTATGTACTGTGCCTTGGCCCTTTACGTAACCAGCTCCGGCAGCGGCGCAATCAAAACGCGGCGTCACCGGGGTGAGTGACCGTACGGCCATAGGCTCCCAAACGGCCAAAGCAGATTTCAGCAGCCCTCAGGCCCCGCAATGCCCGCAAAGACAGACAGCTTCGTGCAGACCGAAATGCTCTCCCCGACCCCCAAGGGCATCGGCCGGGCCGCTGCGCTCCTGCGTGCCGGGCAATTGGTCGCTTTCCCGACCGAGACAGTCTATGGCCTTGGTGCCGACGCGCGCAATGGAGAGGCCGTAGCGGCGATCTATGCCACCAAGGGCCGCCCCTCCTTCAATCCGCTGATCGCCCATGTGGACAGCATCGAAGCCGCGCAAAATCTCGTGCAGTGGTCCGATCAGGCCGAGAGGATGGCGGCGGCGTTCTGGCCCGGACCGCTGACCCTGGTACTGCCGCTGCGCGACGGCCACGGGATATCCCCGCTGGTGACGGCCGGGCTCGACACGCTGGCGGTTCGGGTGCCGGCCAAGGCCTGTGCGCGGGATCTTCTGGCAGCCGTGGGCGGTCCCGTTGCGGCGCCTTCGGCGAACCCCTCCGGCAGGATCAGCCCGACCTCGGCGGCTCATGTCGCTGCCGGTCTCGGCGGACGGATTTCCGCGATTCTGGACGACGGGCCCTGCGGTGTCGGTGTAGAATCGACCATCCTCGGCCTGACCGGCCCCTCTGGTCGGCCGCCGGTGTTGCTTCGTCCCGGCGGTCTGGCCTCTGAGGATATCGAGGCGGTTCTCGGGCAGCCTCTGGTACATCGCAATGCGGCCGATCCTCTCACTGCGCCCGGCCAAATGCTGTCTCACTACGCACCACACGCGCCCCTGCGCCTGAATGCGACCACGTTTCAGGCTGGCGAACTCTCTCTGGGGTTCGGCCCCGGGGATTTCGACTTGAATCTTTCCGCCTCCGGTGACCTTTTGGAAGCTGCCACCAATCTCTTTGGTCACCTGCATCGACTGGATGCATTGGCGAAACCCATAGCCGTGGCCCCGGTGCCGGACCAAGGCCTGGGCGCGGCCATCAACGACCGTTTGCGCAGGGCTGCGGCACCCCGGTAGGCTTCTTTGCAGTGAGGTGGCCGCGGCCTGTGCAGCTGATGCGAGGCTCTGCCTCGCGCTCCGAGGTATTTTGAAAAAGATGAAGACACGGGCGCCCGCGCCGCGCCAGCGGCGCTCGGCCCAACCAGACCGCTTGCATTTCAATGCATGTGGGATGGGCGGGAGCGCTCCCCCCTTTGCTGCCTCCCCCCCTTTGCTGCGAAGAACGCGCCTTCGTCCGTGTTTCAGGCGTGACCGGCATCCATCGAAAGATTGAGAGGCGCAACGCCAATGCTGTTCAGGGCGGCCTCCCATTTGTCGTCGACAGGCGCGTCGAAAATCATTTCAGGATCGCTCTCGGCCGTGAGCCAGCCATTTTGAGCGATCTCAGCTTCAAGCTGTCCAGGCCCCCAACCTGCGTAGCCGAGCATGACCAGATACTGCTGAGGACCACACCCTTCGGCAATTTCCTCCAGGACATCCAGCGTCGCGGTCATGGAGAACCCGGGCTTGACCGGGAGGGAATTCACCGTCGAGATATATTCATCCGAATGCAGCACAAACCCACGCTGGGTTTCAACGGGTCCTCCGAAATAAACTTGCGAGCGGCCGGGTCCACGCCGACATTCGATGTTGAGCTGATCAAAGAGGGTGTTCAGAACCACGCCAGCTGCCGGTTTGTTGATCACCAGCCCCATGGCGCCTGCCGGGCCGTGGGAACACAGGAAGACGACAGAATTCTCGAACCGGGGATCGCCGATACCCGGCATCGCGATCAGCAATTTACCTGTAAGTTCCATGTGCCTGCCTTTGCTGTGGCCCGCGTCCCTTGCACCAACATGACCTTCCGGCGATCCGGTTGCAACCCCACCCCCAGGCGCCGGATGCGACGCGCGCCTGTCACGTTTGAGTGACATCACCCGGCTCTCGCCGCGATGTGACTTGGCATTAACCCGTTATGTGGCAATAGCTTTGATCATGACTCGCACTCTGCCGTCCCTGATCGCCGCGACAAGCCTCGCCTTGTTCTGCCTGATTTCCTCTGCGGTGAAAGCCGACAGAGCCTGGGACAATGTGGTCACGCTTGAGGTGCTTGATGGTGGGGCGACTGCGCAGGGGCACTACCTCGCAGCACTGCGTCTGCGGCTTGCGGACGGGTGGAAGACCTACTGGAGGGCGCCGGGCGACGCCGGAATCCCACCGCGCTTCACCTGGCGGGGCTCTCGCAATGTGGCGGATCTGCGCCTGACCTGGCCGACGCCCGAGGTTTTTCTGACCTCTGGTCTGCGAACGATTGGCTATCATGACGAGCTGGTAATCCCGATCGAGATCACGCCGCGCGTGCCCGGCGCGCCGGTCCGCCTCAAGGGGCGGATGGAGTTGGGACTGTGCAAAGACGTCTGCATCCCGTCCGAGCTGTCATTTGATCACCGCGCCAACCTAGATGCCGATCGCAATCCCGCAATCGCCGCAGCACTGGCAGCGCGGCCCTATTCCGCGGAGGAGGCGCAGGTCCGGGCCGTGGCCTGCCGACTGACCCCATCGCCCTATGGCATGAGGGTCACCGCCCGCATCACGATGCCCTCTGCCGGCGGACAGGAATATGCGGTGATCGAAGGCGGCACTCCCGATTTGGTCGCAACCGAGACCACAGCCTGGCGCGAGGGTGGTGCGCTGATGGCAGAGACCGAGCTCCTGGCTGCGGGCAACGGGCCATTGGTGGTGGACCGCTCGGCACTCCGGTTTACCGTCCTGGGCACGTCCCATGCGGTGGATATCAGGGGCTGTACAGCGGGGTGACCTCTCCGCATCAGTTGCCTCGAGAGCGTCCTGCCGATACGGTTCGCCCTATCTGACCTGAGAAAAAGGCCGCTGCCGTCATGAAACCTGCGTCCGCTGCTGCTGCGCCGCGCCGCCCTCTCCTTGGTGCATTGGGCGTCGTCTGCACCTCTGTCGAAGGCGAGGATTGCGTCATTCTGGTGAAACGCAAAAACCCGCCAAACGCGGGGACATGGGGCTTTCCCGGCGGCCATGTGGAACTGGGCGAAACCGCAGCAGAAGCCGCCGCACGTGAACTGCACGAGGAAACCGGAGTGATGGCCGAACCGGGGCAGCAGCTGATGACGCTGGACGTTATTCCGCGCGATGCCGACGGCTCTGTCGGCGGGCAGTATTTCCTGGTGGCGACCCTGTGTCACTATATCGCTGGTGACCCGATACCCGACGATGACGCGCTGGAGGCCCGGTGGGTGCCGGTGTCGCGTATTGAAACGCTTGGGCTGGAGCTTCTGGACCGGGTTGCGGAGCTGGCCTATCTGGCTCAGGCCTGTTCCCGCGAGGGGCTGCGGACCCCGCCAAGGGCGCCGATCACGTAGATCACCACCGCCAGCGCCGCCATGCCGAGCAGACACAGGAGCAGCGCCACCTTCAGCGGATCGGTTTCGGCCAGCCCGGGCACGACCTGACGCAGCACAGGATGGAGCCGCCCCGTCGCCATCGCATAGCCCAACGTGAGGGCAAGCCAGAGCAGCTGCGCCGCCCCGCCCAGTAACATCAGGCCCCGCAATCGTCGGGCCTCGGGGCGGCTCCCTCGGGTCACCACGCGTTTCAACGATTGCACCGGGCGCGAGACATCCGCCTGTATCGCCACCAGCGCGGGAACCACCAAAAGCACCAGGAACATGCCGAACCCAAGCCCGTAGACCAATGTGACCACCGTGGGCTTGAGGAACTGCGCCTGTTGCGAGCTCTCATACATTAAAGGTGCCAGCCCCAGCACTGTTGTCAGTGTCGTCAGCATCACCGGCCGGAGCCGGTCCGCTGCGCCGTCGATAATGGAGGGAATGAGCCCGCGGTCCTCGGCGTATTCGTCGATGGTCGACACCAGCACGATGGAATCGTTGATGATGATGCCGGTCATCCCCAAAAGGCCCACCACGGTGAACATGCTCATCGGCAGTTCCCACAGGTGGTGCCCCCAGATGGTGCCAACCAAGCCGAAGGGGATGATCGCCATCACCACGATCGGCCGGGTCCAGCTGGAGAAGATCCAGCACAGCACCAGATAGATCCCCGCCAGACAGAGCACCAGACCGCTCATCGCATCGCGCAGGAACTCGTCTTCCTGCTCGCTCAGGCCCGACAAGCGGTATTCGACCTGCCGTTCCTCGGCGATTTTGGGCAGGATTTCAGTTTCCAGCGCGGTCATCACCGCCTGGGCGCGGACCGGGTCGTCCTCCGAGATATCGCCGGTGACCGAGATCAGCCGCACGCCGTTCTCACGCCGGACGGTGGAAAACCCGGTCCGCTGCGTCACCGTCACGATGTCGGCAAGCGGCACATAGATCCCGGAGGGGGCCCGCATCAGAGTGCGCTCCAGAAAATCCGCGGTCAGCTCCCCCTCGGGCAATTCCACCCGGATCGTGGCAGAGCGCGGCCCATCGGGGTAGCTTGCAGCCTCGATCCCGTTCAGGCGGCGGCGCAGCGCCTGGCCGAGGCTCTCCAGCGTGATGTTCAGCGCCTGGCCCTGAGGGGTCAGGTCCAGCACCAGCTCTTCCTTGTCATAGGCGAGGTTGTCCTCCACCGCCGAGACTTCCGGATAGCGCGCGACGGCCGTTTTCAGATCCTCTGCGGCGGCTTTGAGCGTGGCCACATCGGCGCCGTAGATCTGCACGTCCAACGCATCGCCCCCCGGCCCCGAACGCCAGCCCCGAAAGGACACCACTTCGGTCAGCGGCAACTGCACCACCCGATCCTGCAGCGCGCCGACGAAGGCGAAGCTGGAATAGGGTCGCAGATCGGCGTCGATCAGCTCGATCGCGATACTGCCCAAAAGGTCGCTGTCCTTGGTTTCGGTACCCGCAAGGCCACGGCCCGTGTTGCCCCCCACCTCGGCCATGACGAAATCCACCGGATTGCGGCCAAACCGCGCCTCGTATTCGGCGCCCAGATCCTCGACCGCGCGCTGGAACTCCCGCATCTGCTGCAATGTATCGTCCCGGGATGCGCCTTCGACCATGGCAAAATTCCCGGACACAGAGGCCCGTTCCGGCGCGTTGAAGAAGCGCCAGGTCACGTCCCCCGCGATGAACAATGCGATCTGGCTCGCCAGCAATACAAACGCGCCGGCCACCACGACATAGCGGGCCCGCACGACGCCCGCCATCAGGGGCCGGAACAACGTATCGCGACACCAGCGGAACCCCCGGTTCACAACCCGGTTGGGCGCATCGTACCAGTGCTGTTCGTGACTATGGGCCAGCGCATGCGCCATGTGGTTGGGCAGGATCAGGAAGCATTCCATCAGGCTCGCGGCCAGCACCGCGATCACGGTGAAGGGGATGTCCCCGATGAGATCCCCGAAACGTCCGCCGATGGATGTCAGGCCGAAGAAGGCGATGATCGTGGTCAGGGTCGCGGCAAAAACCGGCAACGCCATCCGGCGCGCGGCGTTCTCGGCGGCGACCACCGGGCTCTCGCCCAGCCGCCGGACCCGGAAATCGGCGTGCTCGCCCACAACGATGGCGTCATCCACCACGATCCCCAGGGTGATGATCAGCCCGAACAGAGAAATCATATTGATCGTCAAGCCGCCGATATACATCAGCGCAATCGCGGCAAACATGGCCGCCGGGATGCCCGCCGCAACCCAAAAGGCGATGCGCGCGTTCAGGAACAGAAACAAAAGAACCAGCACCAGCCCAAGCCCGGCCAGACCATTGTCCACCAGAATATCCAGCCGCCCGGTGATCGCCTCGGCCCGCGTGCGGATCAGCGAGATTTCGACCCCCTGGGGCAACGACAGGTTCAGGTCGGCGACGACCTCCTCGACCTGGCGCTGGATCTTGATGGCATCGCCCTGATCAGAACGGTCAACCCGGATCGACATGGCGCGATTGTCGCCGACGAAATAGCTGCGTTGCCGGTCGACGCCCTCGACCCGGATCCGCGCCACATCACCGATGGTCAGCGCCGAGCCGTCAGCCTCGGAGCGCAGCACCACCGCCTCCAGCTCCTCGGGGCTGCGTTTCTGGGTCCCGGTGCGCACCCGGGCGTTGGCCCCTTCGACCTCGCCTGCCGGGTTGATTTCCACTTCGGCCGCGATCACGGCGGCAATATCGGCCATGGTGATGTCATGCGCAATCAACTGGGAGGACGGCACTTCGACAATGGTTTGCGGTGCGGCAACCCCACGGATGGTGGTGCGGGTCACGCCCACCTCGAACAGCCGCAGGATCAACTCGTCCGCAAGCAAAGCCAGTTGCTGCGCCCCCACAGGACCGGTGACCACGATATCGGTGACCCGATCCCGCCACACCGCGCGCTCGACCTCGGGGTCCTCTGCCTCCTCGGGCAGGGTAGAGACGGCGTCCACCACGCCTTGGACGTCATCTGCCGCGCGGGCCATATCCCAGCCCGGCTCAAAGTCGATGGAAATCGACGCCCGCCCTTCGCGGGAGGAGGATTCGGTTGTTTCCACCCCTTCGACCGCAAGCAGCGCCGGTTCCAATGCCTGTACAATCGCGCTGTCGACATCCTCCGGCCCGGCGCCGTCCCACTCGACCGAGACATTGACGGATTCAACGATCACATCGGGAAAGAACTGCGCCCGCATGTTCGGGATCGCCGCCGCGCCGAGGATCAGCAACAGCACCAGCAGGAGATTCGCCGCGGTCCGGTGACGGGTGAAATAGCTCAGGACGCCGCCAGCCTTCGGAAATGAAGAAATCGCCATTCAATTTCACCTGTTGGCTTCAGCCGGAACGCTTGCGCGCCGGTGCCGCATCCGTGCGGCAGGGAAGGAAAAATGGCCGAGCCGCAGTGCGCCTCAGCCGCCCATGTTCTTTTCAATCCGGTTGACCAGCGCCACAGGCACCCGCGCCTGGGTCAGCTGGCCCAAAACCCGCGTCTTGACCTCGCTCGGCATACGGCCGTTGTCCTCAACAAAAGCCACCAGCCGCGCGCGACGCTCGTCCGTCAATTCGATCAGATCCGGTTCTGCCGCCTTGGAGGAGGTCGTATCGCCCCCCAGAGCCAAAGGCCGCACCTTGATGCCCTCACCAAGGAGCGGCGTCCGGCCAACCACCACTTGCTGTCCGGCAAGACCCTCTCCGCGCACAAGAATATCGTCTCCCTGGCGCCGCACCAATTCCACCGGCAGTTCCCGCAGCCGGTCGCCCTCGCCCAGAACCAAGAGGGTCTGTCGCGAATCCATCGCCGATGACGGCAGCCGCGCCAGATCCGGGATCTCCGGCTCGCGCACGGTCACGGTGACGAAATCGCCGGGCTTGAACCCGGCCGAGCGGTTCATCCGGGCATAAATCAGCCGCCCGGACTGCCCGTCCCCCACCGCGCCGCTGGCGCGCACCAGCGTGCCGGGTGCATGAATGCCCGCACCGGCCGCATCCAGAGTCACAGTGACATCCGCCCGGATCAGATGGCCACCCGCGTCGAGCAGCCGCGCATATTGCGTTGTGGAGACGCGAAAGGCGACCTCCAGCTGGTCCGGATCCACAAGTTGCGCAAGGATTTCATTGTTTGCGACCAGACGCCCCTCTGCCAGAGCCACCGATTGCAACGTGCCGGTAAAGGGCGCGGTGATGGTGGTGTCCTCCAGATCCCGCTGCGCCTCCTCCAGCGCGATGCGCGCGCGTTCCACCAGGGTGCTGGCCTGGTCCACCCGCGCTTCGGCCTGGCTGACGGACTGCCGATGTGTGAGCACCGACTGGCGCGCCTGTGTCGCGGTCAGCTCTGCCGCTTCAACAAGCGCCTCGGTGCCGACGCCCCGGGTCTTCAGATCCACCTGACGCTGGTAGGCGCGCTCCTGCAGGGTCGCCTGGGACTGCGCGGTGATCAGCTCGTCGCGTGCAAGGTCCAGCGCCCGTGCCGCATCGCGGCTCTCGGCGCGGGCGTCCATCATGTCGGCCTCGGCCCGTTGCACCGTGGCGCGGGCGTCCGCCTTGTCGATTTCCACCAGAACGTCACCGGCTTCGACCGCGCCGCCGTCCTGAAATCCATCCGCCAGTTTCACCACCCGACCGGAGACCGCGGCACGCAATTCCAGCGTGCGCCGGCTCTCGACCCGACCGAAGCCCATCAGCTCGGGCTGCTCAGGCCCGAAACTGGCCGTCACCACATTGACCGCGAAAACCCGCTCTCGCGCCGGAGGAGCACGGCGCTCATGGTCGAGGCTTTGCTGAATGGCGGCCGCGATCATTTGCACCGCATAAAGGGCCAGGGCCGCGGTCACGGCGAGCAGGAACAGCCCGATAACGCTATGTCGCAGAAAACGCATCTTCATCCCTTTTTTGCAGACCCGGAGGCCACGCGATCATCGTCCGAGTTTCACCTGTTACGAGCTTATACGCAGCAACAGATCACTTCCGTCGCAAATGTTCGTCAAGTCTGGGCATTATTTCGACGAAATTGCAGGGGCGGTGCCGGAAATCGAGCTGATTGACCAGGATTTCATCCCAGGCATCCCTGCAGGCGCCCGGACTGCCGGGCAGCGCGAACAAATAGGTGCCCCCCGCCACGCCACCTGTGGCCCTGGATTGCATCGCAGAGGTGCCGATCTTCTGCATCGAGACCATAGTGAAGACGGTCCCGAAGGCATCTATCTCCTTCTCGTACACATCCCGGTGTGCCTCCACGGTCACATCACGCCCCGTCAGACCGGTCCCCCCGGTCGAAAGCACCACATCCACCTGTGGATCAGCAATCCAGCGCCGCAGTTGATCCGCAATCTCCGCACGTTCATCGGGCAGGATCCTGCGATCCGCCAGCTGGTGCCCGGCCGCGGTCAAACGGTCCACCAGCACCTGGCCAGAGCGGTCGTCCTCCAGGCCCCGGCTGTCGGAGACGGTCAAGACCGCGATCCGGACCGCAACGAACTCTCGGGTGTCATCGATACGTGACATCTGGGCTCAGCCCCTTTCCATGACGGCAAGTCGCAACGCAAGACCCGCAAAAATACCGCCCGTGATACGGCTCATCCAACGGCTGGCACGGCCCGATCCTGCAAAGAGATCCCGCGCCCGCCCGGCAAAGAGCCCGACGCCGCCGTTCACCAACACCCCGCCCAGCCCGATGATCGCGCCGAAAATCATGAATTGCCCCAGCACCGCACCGGCCTCGGGCCGCACGAACTGCGGCACGAAGGCCAGCACGAACAGGATCACCTTCGGATTGGTCAGGTTGACCATCATGCCGGCCCGAAACGCACGGGACGCAGGCACCACCTGCCCCGGTGCCTCGACGCTGCCCGGTCTCATGATCGCGCCCCAGGCGAGATACAGCAAATAGGCCACGCCCAGCCAGCGGATCACATCAAACAAGCCCGGTTGCGTGGCGATCACCGCAGCCACGCCCACCCCGGCCAGGACGACATGCACCATGCCCCCGAGGGCCACCCCGAGACTGGCCGCGATGGCCGAGCGGGGACCGGACCGCAGCCCCTGACCGATACAGAACATCATATCTGCTCCAGGCGTAATATTGAGCGCCAGCGCCGCCGGCACAAAGGCCGCAAGTGTTGAAATGGCAATCATCGGCTGACCTCGAACCAATTGGGCGTCGGACCGAGATTGGCGCAGGCGCTCGCCCCGATCTGTCCGCGATATCCCCAGCAATCATGCACGTGCCCAAAGACCACCAACCGAGGCTGCAGCCGTTCCACCGCCGCGCGGATGCTCTGCGACCCGATCGACACCCCCGCCGAGGTCGTGTCACCCGCCCCCTCTGGCGGCGAGTGTGTGATCAGGATGTCGACATCCCGGGCCGCGGACAACAGTCGCGCCGCCTCCCGTTCCGACAGGTCAAACGACCAATCCCCGAACGGTGTTTCAGGAATACCCCCACCAAGCCCAAAGAGCCGCAGCCCCCCGATCTCTGCCCCGGCCCCGTGCAGAACGATGGTCGAGGGCGCGGCACTGCCCCGCAGCTCTTCAGCGCTTTCGGCATTGCCGGGAACCATCACGACGGGCGCGGCAATCCCTGCCAGCATCTCCATCGCCCGGGCCAGTCCCTGCCGCATGTTGCAGAAATCTCCGGCCCCGATGACCAGATCCGCATCCGCGCTGGCCGCGACCAGCTCTGCCGCCCGCTCCTCGCTCAGATGCAGGTCGGAAAATGCCATGACCTTCATGCCGAAGCTCCCGGGTTCAATGCGCCCAGCCGCGCCTTCAGTTCCAAAAGATCCGCCCAGGCCTGCCGTTTCGCGGCCGCCTGCCGCAACAGATAGGCGGGATGAAACATCGGCAAGGCAGGCTTGTCCCAGGCCTGCCCCCAGGTGCCGCGCAAACGAGTGATCCCCCGTTTCCCCAGAACCGCCTGACAGGCAATATTGCCCATCAGCACAAGCACATCCGGTTGCGCCAGCGCCACATGCCGCTCAAGAAAGGGCAGCAACATGGCGATCTCCGCAGGCAGCGGATCGCGATTTTGCGGCGGCCGCCAGGGCAAAACATTGGTAATATAGACGTTTTTCTCACGACTGAGGTCGATCGCAGCCAGCATCTTGTCCAGCAACTGCCCGGCGGCGCCAACAAACGGCTTGCCCTGCAAATCCTCTTCCCGTCCCGGCGCCTCACCGATGATCATCACCCGGGCCCCGGCCTGACCATCAGAAAATACCAGGTTGCGCGCCCCGTGCTTGAGATCGCAATGCTCAAACCCTTCCATCGCGGCCCGCAGCGCCGGCAGGGTCGGTGCCGCCCTCGCAAGCCCCTGAGCCACCGCAACCGGATCGACCTTTTGCGGCTTGGGCGGCACCGGCACGGCCTCGGCCCCACGCGCGGCCTTGGGCTTTTGCTCCGCCAGCCCATAGCGGTCCAAAGGCGCATCAAGCATCGCCTCGGTCGCGCCAAGCTCCACCTGCCATTCCAAAAGCGCCTTCGCGCTCCAATAGTCGAGTTCCGATTCCATGAAACGCACAGTAGACCCCGGCCGCGCAAAGGAAAACGCCCCATGAGGTTTTCACCTTTTTATAAATACCTAAATCCCCGACCGACCGGAAAGACGCCGTCTGCCGGGCTCGGCCCCCATCGCTTGCCCCATCGGCCCGGCCCTCTTATAAGGGCGCAAACAGCGCGGAGTCGCCCATGCAGCCCCCCTCATTCGACCACCCCCACCTCCTTGGGATCGAACCGCTCCGTCCGCATGAAATCACCGCCATACTGGATCTGGCCGACGACTATGTGGTTTTGAACCGGCAGACGAAGAAACACTCCGATGCTCTGGCCGGGCTGACGCAGATCAATATGTTCTTTGAGAATTCCACCCGCACGCAGGCGAGTTTCGAACTCGCAGGCAAGCGTCTCGGCGCCGATGTCATGAACATGGCGATGCAGGCCTCCTCGATCAAAAAGGGCGAAACCCTGATCGACACCGCCATGACCCTCAATGCCATGCACCCGGACCTTCTGGTGGTGCGCCATCCGCATTCGGGCGCTGTCGATCTGCTGGCCCAGAAAGTCAACTGCGCCGTCCTGAATGCAGGCGACGGGCGACACGAACATCCGACACAGGCGCTGCTGGACGCCCTGACGATCCGACGCACAAAGGGGCGGCTGCATCGTCTGAACATCGCGATTTGCGGCGATATCGCTCATTCCCGCGTGGCGCGGTCGAACCTGATTCTGCTGGGCAAGATGGAAAATCGCATTCGGCTGATCGGCCCCCCGACGCTGGTGCCGCAGCAGTTTTCCGAATTTGGTGCAGAAATCTATGACGACATGCGCGAAGGCCTGAAGGGGGTCGACGTGGTCATGATGCTGCGCCTGCAAAAGGAACGGATGGACGGTGGCTTCATCCCTTCGGAACGCGAGTATTTCTATCGCTACGGGCTCGATGCCGAGAAACTGGCTCTGGCGAAACCGGATGCCATCGTGATGCACCCGGGCCCCATGAACCGGGGCGTCGAAATCGACGGTACGATCGCTGACGATATCAAACGCTCGGTCATTCAGGAGCAGGTGGAAATGGGCGTCGCCGTGCGGATGGCCGCCATGGATCTGTTGGCGCGAAATCTGCGCACAGCCCGGACCGGAGGCGCCTGAGACATGAGCGACATCATCGAAATCCCCAAAGGCGCCCGCGATCAGGTATTGGTCTTTGACCTCGACATGCCGCCCGAACAGGCTGCCTTCCTGCGCGATGAGGACGCGGCACTGGCGCAGGTCCTGGGCATCGCAACTCTCGATCGTGCCCAGGTGGAGATCTTTCCGGTCGAAGATCTGGATGGGCTTGGTCTCCTGGGCTACCTGCGCGACGGGCTCGGCGTCAGCGAGGCGGATCTGTCCAGACACGGGCTGAAACTGGATGGGTTGACCGGCTATGTCCTGGTGCTGCGGGCCCGCGCCTTTGACGGTGCCCTCACGCGGTTGACCCCGGCCGACGGCGTGGTGCTGGCGGCGCGCCTGGGCGAGGCTGGAACCGACTGGCAGTCCCAGGGCCAGATCAAAAGCGACGCCGCGCAACCGCGACTACGCACCGCTCCACGTGTCGCGCGAAGCCGCGCACGCACCATCGGAGCCACTCTGTTTGCGGTGGTGATGGCGCTGATCCTGCTGCTGATCTGGGTGTTGGCCACATGAGCAGCCGCCTCTCCTCCCGACCTGCAGCCCACCCTGATGCCCGCACGGCTGCCCGAACCGCCGCCCGCACCGCTGACCGAACCGCCAGCCGACCGACACGCCCGAAGGACCTGCCGCGATGATGCCTCCGATCACGATACTGTTCCACAATGCCCGGCTGATCGATCCGGAAGCGGGCACGGATGAGATCGGGTCACTGCTGATCCGGGACGGCAGGATTCTTGCTCGCTCTGAGGTTGGCCCTGATGTTGGCCCTGAGTCTGGGGGTAGCCACGACGCCCTGCTGCGCGCACATGCGCTGTCGCCGTCCGACGTGGAGATGATCGACTGCGCGGGGAAATGTCTGGCCCCCGGCATTGTGGACATCGGCGTGAAGGTCTGTGAACCGGGTGAACGGCACAAGGAAAGCTACAAATCCGCAGGCCTCGCGGCGGCCGCAGGCGGGGTCACCACCATCGTGACCCGCCCCGATACAACGCCAACCATCGACAGCCCGGAAACGCTGGAATTCGTCACCCGCCGCGCGCAGGCCGACGCCCCGGTCAACGTGCTTCCCATGGCCGCCCTGACCAAGGCCCGCGAAGGGCGCGAGATGACCGAAATCGGGTTTCTGATGGACGCGGGCGCGGTTGCCTTTACCGATTGCGACCATGTGATCCGCGACACCAAGGTCTTCTCTCGCGCTCTGACCTACGCCCGAAGCTGCGGCGCCCTGGTCATGGCCCATCCGCAGGAACCCATTCTGTCCGGCGGCGCGGCCGCGACCTCGGGAAAATTCGCCGCACTGCGCGGGCTGCCCGCTGTCTCCCCGATGGCCGAACGTATGGGGCTGGACCGGGATATCGCTCTGCTGGAAATGACCGGCGCCCGCTATCATGCCGACCAGATCACCACGGCACGCGCCCTGCCTGCGCTGGAGCGCGCCAAGAACAACGGGTTGGACATCACCGCCGGGACTTCGATCCACCACCTGACCCTGAACGAGCTGGACGTGGCCGACTACCGCACCTTCTTCAAGGTCAAACCGCCGCTGCGCTCCGAAGATGATCGGCTGGCCGTGATCGAGGCGGTGCGGGTCGGGCTGATTGACGTGATCTCCTCCATGCACACGCCGCAGGACGAAGAGAGCAAGCGCCTTCCCTTTGAGGAAGCCGCCGCCGGTGCGGTCGCGCTGGAGACGCTCCTGCCCGCAGCGATGCGCCTGTATCACGCGGGGCTCTTGGATCTGCCGACCCTGTTCCGGGCGATGGCGCTCAATCCGGCAAGACGGCTGGGTTTGGCTTCGGGCCGACTCGCGGTGGGTGCGCCCGCGGACCTGGTCCTGTTCGACCCGGATGTGCCGGTCGTCATGGACCGGTTTCAGCTGCAGTCAAAATCGAAGAATACGCCATTTGACACCCAGCGCATGCAAGGACGGGTGCTGGCAACCTATGTGGCGGGACAGACCGTCTATCGGAGGGACGCCTGATGCTGCCAACGCTCGAAACGACACTGCCTGTTCTGATGCTCTGGGGCGCGATCGGCTACCTCTGTGGTTCGGTTCCCTTCGGCCTGTTGGTTACCCGGATCTTTGGCCTTGGGAACCTGCGCGACATAGGGTCGGGCAATATCGGAACCACCAACGTGCTGCGCACCGGAAGCAAGGCCGCCGCGGCAACGACGCTTCTGCTGGATGGCGGCAAGGGCGCGGCGGCGGTGCTGCTGGCGCGTGCTCTGGCCGGCGAAGACGCGGCGCAACTGGCGGGGCTTCTGGCCTTCACCGGCCACTGCTACCCCGTTTGGCTGGGTTTCAAGGGAGGCAAGGGAGTGGCCACATTCCTCGGCTTGATGCTGGCGCTCGCCTGGCCTGTAGGAATTGCCTGCTGTCTGACCTGGCTGTTTGCGGCGAGCCTCAGCCGGATTTCGTCGATGGGCGCACTGACCGCCGCAGTCACCGCCCCGCTCTGGAGCTTCGCCCTCGGATACGCCCCTGGCACCTTGCTGACATGTGTCCTGGCCGCCGCCATCCTGTGGCGTCACAAGGACAACATCGCCCGCCTGCGCGCCGGGACTGAACCCAAAATCGGCCAGACGTAAACATCCGCAAAGTCAGCCTGCGACCGCCCCCGCCCTCACCAGCGGGGTCACACACGATGTGCTCCCGCGTTGTTCATCAGCATGCCGTCAGGTCGGTCTGCAGAGATCCGACCCTATCGCCTATTTCCATGCAGGCAAGGCGACGAAAAGGCACCTACAAGCTGGCTCCGGCCCATGTTGAGGCGACCTATTGGTTCGCAAGTAAAGAGAACACGGATCTATGCGAGGCCAGCCCGGAGGCCTGTACCGGTCCCGCAGACCTGCCAAATGCCCCAACCTCCGCGCGCGCCGCCAGCGTGAGGGCAGCAAGAAAAAGGGACGTCTCAGCGGCGCCCCCTCTTTCCTATTCCGGCAGTGATCCGGTCAGTAGCTGTAATCGGCATATATCCGGGTCAGATCGCCGTTCCAATCGCCCTCAAAGCGCTCCAGCAATTCGTCCGCCGGAACTTTGCCGCTGTCGACGCTCTCCTTCAATGCGTTGAGGAAATGGGTCTCATTCGGGATCAATCCCCCCGCGCCCTCGCGTGCACGCGCCTGCAGCCCCGCGTCAGCCAGCGCCAGAACCTCGCGCGCAAGATCATGCATCTTCACGCCACCGAACTCTGCCTGCAATCCCGAAACCGAAGCCGCGACCCGCAACCCTTCGCGGGTCTCCGCATCCCAGTGTTTGACCAGATCCCACGCCGCGTCCAGCGCCGATTGATCATACATCAGCCCGACCCAGAACGCAGGCAGGGCACACAGGCGCCGCCAAGGCCCCCCGTCGGCGCCGCGCATTTCCATGTATTTCTTGATCCGGGCCTCGGGAAAGGCCGTCGTCAGGTGGTCTGCCCAATCCGACAAGGTCGGTGTTTCGCCCGGCAACGCAGGCAATTCGCCCTTCAGAAAATCCCGGAACGACTGGCCGAGTGCGTTGATGTATTTGCCGTCGCGATAGACGAAATACATCGGCACATCGAGCGCATAATCGGCATATCTTTCAAACCCCATGCCCTCCTCAAACACAAACGGCAGCATCCCCGTCCGGGCCGCATCCATATGCCGCCAGATATAGCTGCGCCAGGATTTATGGCCGTTGGGCTTGCCCTCAAAGAAGGGCGAATTGGCGAACAGGGCGGTCGCCACCGGCTGCAGCGCCAGAGCCACGCGCAGCTTCTGAACCATGTCAGCCTCAGAGGCGAAATCGAGGTTCACCTGCACCGTACAGGTGCGCCGCATCATCCAGCGACCGGTGGTGCCGACCTTGTCCATATAATCGTTCATCAGGGTATAGCGACCCTTCGGCATCAGCGGCATTTCCTCATGCTGCCAGATAGGGGCCGCCCCGAGGCCGATAAACCCGACGCCAATCTCGTCGGCGATATCCTTCACTTCGCGCAGGTGGATATTCACCTCATCGCAGGTCTCGTGGATGGTCTCCAGCGGTGCCCCGGACAACTCCAGAGCGCCCCCCGGCTCGAGGCTGACATTCGCCATCCCCTTGGTCAGACCGATCAGCTTGCCGCCTTCGCTCACCGGCGCCCAGCCATGTCGGTCGCGCAGCCCCTCCAGCACCGCAAGGATGGATCGCTTGCCCTCATAGGGCAACGGTTTCAAGGTGTCCTTGCAATAGCCGAATTTCTCGTGCTCCGTGCCGATGCGCCAGTCGTCGCGCGGCTTGCAACCCGATTCCATATACTCTGCCAATTGGGCATGGCTTTCGATCGGTCCGCCGCCGGACTGAGGAATGGACATGGATAGGCCCCCTTCAAAGATCGCGCTGCCCAGGGCAGGCGTGGCATATTTCTGTGTCGTGTTTCTGCGTCTGAGTGCAGCGTCTGAGGCCCGGGGGCCAAGTGTCAACTGGTGCGACCAAACGCTGGTCTTGTCAATGCAGCCAATGGGCTGTGTGCGCATCCGGTGAGCGCTGCCATATCACGACCTGATGCGGACCTTTGTGATGCAGTTCACTCAGCATGCGTTCCGTCTTCAGTCCCGGCAGGCTCGCGAACACATCAAACAATGCCTCGGCGCCGGTGGCGGTGACCGGGATAGCCAGGGGCGGCTGGCCGGGCTGTTCCAGCACCCAATGCGAGGGGCGTGCGGTATGGTCCAGGCGCAGGGTCTCGATCTCTGACCGGGCCACTGCGCCCCCCGTCAGCGGTCCGAAATAGCTGATCTGCCCTTCGGTGACCTGCACCATACCAGGTCCCCCGGACCCGGGCCGAAACCGCATCCGCTGGCCGCCGACAACCGCCACCACCACCGCCAGCGCAATGCAGGCCCAGCCGGTCATTTGCATGATCCCCACAGATGTCAGCGCCCAGCGCAGCCCGAAGGCAAACAGCACCAGCGCCGCCAGCACTTCCCGCCAGCGCCAGAGTGCGGCACTGGCTTCGGGTCTGATAAAACTCATGTGCATCCCTCCACAAAGGTTGCGCGCGTTTGCGCAGGCCGGGAAAACAGCACCAGAGCATAGGTCCCCGCCGGCTGAAACCCCACCGCCCGATAGGCTCTGGCCGCCGCTTCGCTCGCCGCAAAGAGCACCGCCCGCGAGGCGCCGCGCGCGCGCGCTTCGTCCAAATGCCGACCGACGACGCGGCGCGCGTAGCCACGCCCGCGCAGGGCAGGAGGCGTATAGACACCGCCGACCTGAACCGCTTCCGGCAGGCTCTGATTGAAACCGGTCATCGCCACGGGCTCCCCCCGGTGCAGCAACACGCGATGGCTGTCCTTTGCGACGCACTCGGCAATATCCGCCCGTGCTTTCACGGCTGCCGCTTCCGCACCGGCGCAAACCGCCTCGATCTCATAGGCAGTGCGCCAGGCCTCCATCACGGCGCGCGGAGCCTCCCCCAGCGGGATGATCTCCTCATCCGCGCGCCTTTCAACCCGCAGCTCTGTCAGATCCAGCAAAAACCCCGGATCATCGCTGTCGAGCTGGCAGGGATGCGACTGCAAGTCGTTGACGGCGAGAAAGCTGCGCACCTGCGGCGCATCCCCCAATACCGCAGAGATCGCGCGTCCGGCGACCAACTGCCCCGCCCCCCGCCAGTCAGCGGCCTCCGCATCCGGTGCCATCATCAAAACGGTGCCCGCAGTTGTGATCCCGAACACCCCGTCCCGATCCGGCCGCACCCAAAGCGTCAGCGCATGCGGATGAGCCTCGCGCCGCTGTGGGCCAAGCCCGTGCTCGCGCAGGTTTCCGATCAGGAACATGGAAGCCTGCACATTCTGAAACAGCAGGGCTTCGACCCAGCCGAGGTCAGACCTCTGCGCAGGGCGCCACCTCATCGCCAGTCTCCCAGCCTTTGCTGCCACAGGGTCATCGCGGCAACCGCTGCGGTATCGGCGCGCAGGATACGCGGGCCGAGGCTGACCACATGCGACTGCTCCATCCCCTGCAGCCGTTTGCGTTCGCCCTCCGAAAACCCACCTTCCGGCCCGATCAAGATCGCCCAGGGGGCCGGTGGCTCGGCCCGGACCTCATCCAGAAACAGACGCTGCCCCACCTCCGCCTCGTCGCAGAACATCAACTGGCGCGACAGTGGCCAATGATCCAGCAGCGCCGAAAGTTTCTGCAGCTCCGCCACCTCCGGCACAAAGGTGCCGCCGCATTGCTCCGCCGCCTCGACGGCATGGGCCTGCAACCGGTCCTGACGGATCCGCTCTGAATTGGTGAACTCTGTCACCACCGGCACAATGCGCGCCGCGCCCATTTCGGCCGCCTTTTCGACGATGAAATCGGTGCGTGCTTTCTTGATCGGCGCAAAGATCAGCCACAGATCCGGCGGCAGCTGCAGCGGCTTGGACTGCGCAACACAGGCGAGGACCCCGCCACGCTTGCCGGCTTCGGCCACTTCCGCCTGCCATTCCCCGTCGCGCCCGTTGAACAGGGCCACGCGGGCACCGGGCCCAAGCCGCATCACCCCGAACAGGTAATGCGCCTGATCCCGGTCCAGAGGAACCGATTGCCCTGCCCCCAAGGGGTGATCTACATACAGTCTGACTTTAGCACTCATGGGGTCCTACATATGCAAGGCCAGTCGCCAACACCAGACGGACGTGTCGCAGATGCTGTGAAAGGCAATTGGGTGGACACCCATGCGCCCGAGGCCCTGCGCCCCTACATGCGTCTGAGCCGGGCGGACCGCCCGATCGGCACCTGGCTCTTGCTGCTGCCGTGCTGGTGGGGACTGGCGCTGGCAATGCTGGCCGACCAGAGCCCGCGCTGGGGCGATCTGTGGATCTTCACAGGCTGCGCCCTCGGAGCCTGGCTGATGCGGGGGGCGGGCTGTACCTGGAACGACATCACCGATCGCCACATCGATGGCAGCGTCGAGCGTACCCGCTCGCGCCCGATCCCCTCCGGCCAGGCAACGGTGCGGGGTGCTGCCCTATGGATGGGGCTGCAGGCACTGCTGGCCTTCGGGATCTTGCTGACCTTCAATCAGGCCGCGATTGCGATGGGCATCCTATCGCTGTTTCCGGTCGCAATCTATCCCTTTGCCAAGCGGTTCACCTGGTGGCCGCAGGTGTTCCTCGGGCTGGCCTTCAACTGGGGCGCGATGCTGGCCTGGGTTGCGCACAGCGGGCGTCTGGACTGGCCTGCGGTGGCGCTCTACAGCGCCGGCATGGCGTGGACGCTGTTTTATGACACCATCTATGCCCATCAGGACGCCGAAGATGACGCTCTGATCGGAGTGAAATCCACCGCGCGCCTGTTCGGGGACCGCTCGCCGGTCTGGCTGCGGCGGTTCATCGTGGCCACCGTCAGCCTGATGGCGCTGGCCATCATCCTCGCGGTGCAGCCCGCAGGCTCGGTCCTGGCGCTGGCCTTGTCGCTGGTCGCGCCCTGGGCGATGGGGTGGCATATGACCTGGCAGCTGCGCTCCTTTGACCCCAACAACAGCGAACGGCTGCTGGCGCTGTTTCATCTCAATCGAGACACCGGCTTGATTCCGCTCATTTTCCTTGTGCTGGCCCTGTTTGCATGATCGCGCAGCCCGACGTGATTGATCCATCGCCCCTGCCCTTGTAAGACAGAGGCCAATCGAACTGCCGGAACTTACTGCCACATGCGTCTTTCCTCGCTTATGATCCCCCCCCTGACCTTTGCCGCAGCGGCAGGTCTCAGTCTGGTGGTGGCGGGGTTTGCAGCGACGGCCCTGGAAGACAACACCGAGATCGTCGTGCGGCGGACGCTGGACAGCGCCGGGTTCACCTGGGCCGAAGTGGTGGCAGACGGCCTGCGGGTCGAACTCTCGGGCGAGGCCCCGGACGAGGCCAGACGCTTTGCCGCGATTTCCCGTATCGGCGCGGTGGTGGATGCGTCGCGGATCATCGATCAGATGGAAATCAGCCCGTCAGAAGGCATCGCGCCGCCGCGTTTTTCGACAGAGATTCTGCGCAACGATGCCGGGATTTCGATCATTGGCCTCATTCCGACCGCAAGCAACCACGCGGCATTGATGCGCAGGCTGAGCGAGATAAAACGCAACCCGCAGGTCACCGACTTTATCGAAACAGCCGACTACCCGCTGCCCCGTGGCTGGACCGATGCCATGGCCTATGCGCTCAAGGCGCTGGCCCTGCTGCCGCGTACCAAGATTTCAGTAGAAGCGGGCGCCGTCAGCATCACCGCGATTTCCGACAGTGCCGAGGCCAAGGAAAAACTCGAAAACGACCTGACCCGCATGGCCCCGCCTTCGGTTCATGTGACGCTCGATATCGCCGCACCACGGCCGGTGATCTCGCCCTTCACGCTGCGCTATGTCCTGGATGAAGAGGGCGGCCATTTCGATGCCTGCTCGGCCGAGAGCGACGAGAGCCGCACCCGCATCCTGACGGCCGCGCGGCTGGCTGCCCTGCGTTCTGAAAGCGAATGCACCATCGGCCTGGGCGTGCCATCCGCCAATTGGTCGCGCGCGGTCGAGGTCGGTCTGGCGGCATTGACGGAACTGGGGGCGGGTTCGATCACCTATTCCAACGGCGATGTGACGCTGGTCGCCGCCGAGGGGACCGCCAGTCCGGTGTTCGACCGAATCGTCGGCGAGCTGGAAAACGCCCTGCCGCAGGTCTTCGTCCTGCATGCGGTGCTCCCCGAGCCCGAAACACAGGCCAGCGACAGCGCCCCTGAATTTTCCGCCACCCTCAGCCCCGAGGGACAGGTGCAACTGCGGGGCCGGCTGAGCGACGATGCCCAGCGTCGCACCGTCGACAGCTACGCCCGGGCCCGGTTTGGCTCCGATGCGGTCTATGTGGCCACCCGCAACGTACCGGATCTGCCCGGCGTCTGGCCGATCCGGGTGCTCGCCGCGCTGGATGCGCTGGCCCAGCTGGAGCGCGGCGCGGTGACCGTCACCCCTGATCTGGTGAGCGTGCGCGGTATGAGCCACGTGGAAAACGCCAGCGCCGAAGTGGCCCGGATGCTCTCGGACAAACTGGGCGAGGCCGAGGACTACGAATTGGACCTCACCTATGAGGCCCCCCCGGAACCTGAGGACCAGCTGATGGCACCGGCGCTTTGCGAGGCGGAGCTGGCCGCCATTCAGCGTGCCGAGAAGATCGCCTTTGAACCCGGCTCTGCGACCGTGGCTGCCGACAGCGCGCGGGTGATCGACAAAATTGCCAGGCTGCTTGATCAATGTGGCGAAATCCCCCTCGAAATCCAGGGGCACACCGACAGTCAGGGACGGGAAGAGATGAACCTCAACCTCAGTCAGGCCAGGGCCCAATCCGTGCTGAACGCGCTCAGGGCGCGCCGACTTCTGACCGGGAGCTTCGTTGCCAAGGGCTATGGCGAAGTCACCCCCATCGCCAGCAATGACACCGAAGAGGGCCGCGAGGCCAACCGCCGCATCGAATTCCGTCTCATTGAGGCCGACGCGCCTGCGGACGAGGGTCCACAGGACGAGGCCGGCGCTGACAGCGCCCCGCAAGCCGAGACCACAGAGACCACCGATACAGAGACCACCGATACCGGGGGCGACACCGGGGGCGACACGCCTCAGACCACCGACGATGCCACCACCCCAGAGCCCCCCGAGGAGACCGACGGATAATGAGCAGAACAGAGTTCATCCTCACCACAGCCATCATCCTGTTTGCGGCATTTGCGATGGGATGGTTTGCGAATTGGCTGGTGCACCGCTTCACCCGCGTGCGCCAAAGCGACGTGGCTGATCTGGACCGCATGAGCCAGGAACTGCATGAGGCAGAAGAAACCCGGGATCAGGCGATCACCTATCTGCAACAGCGCGAAGCAGAGCTGACCAATCAGCTCAGCCAGACCGAAGCCGAGCTGCGCGCTGCCATGGACGGCTTGCGTGAGGCGCGTCAGGAGGCCGAGGAACTCCGCTCGCAGCTACACGGCGCCGGTTGAGGGACCGTCAGGGGATGGCGCGCCGGATCATGCCGCCGCCTTCGCCCCCCTTCGCCCCGGTATGATCGCCCCAGATCGCCCCAGTCTGATCGCCCTGGACACTGACTGATCGCCCCGGTTTGATTTCTCCTGATCGCGCCTCTGATCTTTTGATCCATCTGATGTGAAACAGTCATATGAGCGAGGCTCCGGTCCAGGATGGTCGCGCCGCCCGGGCAGGCCACCCTCGCCGTGCCGACAGGCACGGCGCCCGGCCCAATGGGAAGACGCGCCGCGAGGCGCCGATGACGGGCGGGAGCCCCCCCGGCCACCAGAGAAGCCCTGCACCAATAGACGGGCCCCTTGCAGCGTCAGATCCTTGCCACAGCGGACGCAGGCTTTCGGATGACAGGCCAAGGAACGTGGGACAAGCGGGCGTTACCAGCGCGTCAACGCATCCTCATCGGCCTCTTTTGCCGCAACCCAATCAGCTGCGCCATCCGCAAGGATCTCCTTCTTCCAGAACGGTGCGCGGGATTTCAGGTAGTCCATCAGGTACTCTGCCGCCTCAAAAGCCGCCACGCGATGCTGCGCCGCCGTGGCCACCATCATGATCTGATCGCCAGGCTGCAATCGTCCGTATCTGTGGATCACCAGCGCATCCGTCAGCTCCCAGCGCGCAACCGCCTCGGTAGCGATCTTCTGCAACGCCTTTTCGGTCATCCCCGGATAATGCTCGATCTCCATCACCGTCATCGCACCGGCATCCGCCTCCCGCACCACACCGGTGAAGGTCACGACCGCCCCCGCCGCCCCGGCGTCCCGGGCAAACCCGTTCGCTTCTTCGCCGAAATCAAACGGCGCCTGCTGCACCCTCACACGCATCGCTCAGCCTCCGGTCATCGGCGGGAAAAAGGCCACCTCGCGCACGCCCGACAGCGGCGCGTCAAACTCCGCAAGCTCCTGATCCAGCGCCACCCGCAGGGCCGACAGGTCGCCAAAGGCCGCAGCATAGCGTTCATCGCGCGCCATCAGCTCTTCGATCAACTCAGCCACTGTGACCGCAGTGGTCTCGACCCGCTCTTTCGGCAGACCAATGCGTTCGCGCACCCAGGCGAAATACAGCACATCCATCAGCGGGTCTCCTTCAGATAGGGCATGGCCTTTTTGATATAGTCAACGCCGGTAATCAATGTCAGCGCCGCCGCAATCCACAGCAACCACAACCCGATACGCCCGGACCAGACCATACCTTCGAAGTAAAACCGCAGGCCCTGGGTGTCCGCAACCGCACCGGAAAGTACATCCTGCACCATGTCGCGATCCATGCCAAAGCCCCCCATACCGAGATGGTGTTCAAAGATACCCTGCGAAAACAGGGTCGCGATCGCAATCATCTGGGCCGTGGTCTTCCATTTCGCCAATTTCGTCACTTTCAGCGTGCCGGCCGTATCCCCCAGGAATTCGCGCAGTCCCGAGACGAAAACCTCCCGAAACAAGATCACCGTCGCAGGCAGCACCAGCCAGGCGGTCCAATGGGAGGTCGCATACCCCACAAGGATCATCAGGGCGATCACCACCATCGCCTTGTCCGCGATCGGGTCGAGCATTGCGCCGATCTTGGTTTCCTGTTTCCAGCTGCGCGCCAGATAACCATCAACCCAATCAGTCAGCGCCGCCCCGACAAAGAGCACAAGCGCAAACCAATCCGCATAGGGGCGAGAGAAAAAGAGAAACATGACCGCAAGTGCGGGCGCGGCGAGCAACCTCAGCAAGGTGAGGATATTGGGTAAATTCCAGATCATGGCCGCACCTTATCCGCCCCTGTCAGGAGTGGGAAGCGGCCCCGTGACGAAATATATCCGCCCCTGCAGCCCGGCCCCGGTTTTGTGTGGTTCTCCGCCGAGCCGCCCGTTTCAGGAGGGGCAGGCCAGGTGCCTTCAGGCCAGAGATGTTCAGGCAGGATATTTTCAGGCGGGATAATTTCAGGCCCGGAAATTCAGGCCCAGGAATTCAAGCCAAGTCTTTCACAGACCCAAACACGCAGCCCCCACTCTGGCCTCACGCAGCCCTCTCTCTGGCCTCACTCTGGCCTCACCCTGCCCTCAGCGCTCCTGGAAATAGTTGTAGATGGTTTCGGCCAACGCGTCCGAGATGCCCTCCACCGCGGTGAGATCAGACAGGTTCGCACGGCTCACCGCCTTGGCACTGCCGAAATGGGTCAGCAGCGCCTTCTTGCGGGTCGCACCCACGCCCGCAATATCGTCGAGCGGATTGGCGGCCATGGACTTCGCCCGTTTGGCGCGATGCGTGCCAATGGCAAACCGGTGCGCCTCGTCCCGCATCCGTTGGATGAAATACAGCACCGGATCATTGCGCTGCAGGGCAAAGGCCGACTCTCCGGGTCGATAGAATTCCTCCTTGCCGTGGTCACGGTCCACCCCTTTGGCGACCCCGACCATGGGGACGTCCTGAACACCGTGCTCCTGCATGATTTCGGCCACCGCCGAAACCTGACCCGCCCCTCCGTCAATCAGCAGCAAGTCCGGCCACATCCCCTTGTCCCGATCCGGATCCTCCTTCAGCAGGCGCGAAAAGCGACGATTGAGCACCTCTTTCATCATGCCGAAATCGTCACCGGGCACCAGATCCTCGCCCTTGATATTGAACTTGCGATAGGCGTTCTTCATGAACCCCTCCGGTCCCGCGACGATCATCGCGCCGACCGCATTGGTGCCCTGAATATGCGAGTTGTCATAGACTTCGATCCGCCCCGGCGGCCCCTCAAGACCAAAGGCATCCGCCAGTCCACGCAGCAATTTCGCCTGGGTGGCGCTCTCTGCCATCTTCCGGGCGAGACTTTCGCGGGCGTTGCGCACCGCCGAGGCCACCAGCTCTGCCTTCTCGCCCCGCTGCGGCACCAGCAGCTCCACCTTGCGGTTTGCCTTGTCGCTCAGCGCCTCCGCCATCAGATCCGAATTGTCGATATCATCCGACAGGATCAACTGACGCGGCACATCCTTGTTGTCGTAGAACTGGCCGATAAAGGCCTCCATGACCTCGGCCGCCGACATGTCCTCGGAGACACGCGGGTAGAAATCCTGATTGCCCCAGTTCTGATTGGCGCGGATGAAGAACACCTGCACACAAGCCTGACCGCTGTCCATATGCAAGCCGATCACGTCCGCCTCGGCGACGCCGCGCGGGTTGATCCCCTGCGCCGACTGCACCTGCGTCAATGCCTTGATCCGGTCGCGCAGCGCAGCAGCGCGTTCAAACTCCATCGCTTCGGAGGCCGCCATCATCTGCGCGCCCAGCTCCTCCTGGATCTTGGTGGAGCGTCCGGACAGGAACCGCTCGGCATCATGCACGCTTTCGGCATATCCCTCGCGCGAAATCAGACCGACGCAGGGGCCGGAACAGCGCTTGATCTGATACTGCAGGCAAGGACGTGTCCGGGTCTCAAACATCGAGTCGGAGCAGTTGCGCAGCAAGAACGCCTTTTGCAGCTGGTTGAGCGTCCGGTTCACCGCGCCTGCACTGGCAAAGGGACCAAAATAGCTGCCCTTCTCCTTGCGCGCGCCACGGTGTTTCTTGATCTGCGGAAACGCGTGGCTTTTGCCGACCAGAATATTGGGAAAGCTTTTGTCATCGCGCAGCAGCACATTGTACTTGGGCTTCAGCTGCTTGATCAGATTTTGCTCCAGCAGCAGCGCCTCGGTCTCGGTGCGCGTGGTCAGGAACATCATCGACGCCGTCTGCGAGATCATCTTCTCGATCCGGGGGCTGTGACCGGGGCGCGCGTAGTTCGACACCCGCGCCCGCAGATTTCGCGCCTTGCCCACGTAGAGCACACGGCTTTCACAATCCAGCATCCGATAGACCCCGGGCGAGGTCTCAAGCGTTTTCAGATAGTCCTGAATGACGCCGTATCCCGTTGGGGGCGGCGCCGCAGAGGAGCCACTGTCGGGCGATTCTGAGCTGGGATTGATCATAGACACTGACATATGATTCTGCGGCCCCCGCTGCAATCTTCGGCAGGAGATTTCAAGCTGTGATACATCCACCATTCCTGTGGATAAGCCGGCTGATAACTTTGGGCTTTCGACGTTTTTCCCTTTAGATTTGGAGGCTTCGCTGAAATGATTAATATTTAGGCAACGCACCAAGGCGCTGATTTAATTTGTTATTTTCCAGCAAAATCTCAAATGCTTGAAACTATTGATGTTTTTGTGACGTTAAAGTAAACGAATCGTGACGGGTGCATAAGTCGCAGCGTCACGTCAGAAATTGCCCTTTGACGCCAGCGGGATTCCGATATTCCGTCTCTATTCCGATCCTTCGGTATCCGGGGTCTGCCACGCCAGATGCTGGCCCCCGTCAACGCAAAGCAACTGACCGGTGACCGCCGGGGCGCTGACCAGATAGCGCAGGGCTGCGGCGATATCAGACAGATCGGCGCCACGTCGCAAAATCGTGGCGTCGCGTTGGGCTGCGAAGTCTTCTGCCGACTGGCGTGGCCCCTGCAGGGTCGGCCCTGGCCCGATGGCATTGACCCGGATCCTCGGCGCCAGGCTCTGGGCCGCCGTCTGCGTCAGCGTCCAAAGCGCGGATTTCGCCAGAGTGTAGCTCATGAACTGGGGCGTCAGTTTGCGCACGCGCTGATCGATCATATTGATCGCCACCGCCGCCGCCAGCGGCTCTCCCGCGGCAGAGCGCAACTCAGGCAGATCCTGCGCAGCCAGCGCCTGCAGCAACAGGAAAGGCGCCCGCAGATTGCTCTGCATGTGCCGGTCCCAACTGTCGCGGGTCGCCGTTTCCAGATCGTCCGGCTCAAAAATGGAGGCATTGTTCACCAGACAGGTGACCTTCCCGCCCAGCCGTTCGGCGGCAAGCGGCAACAGCCCCTCGGATTGGCGGTCGTCGAGCAGATCCGCCTGCACCAGCACCGCGCGCCGCCCCTGCGCCTCGACCGCGCGGGCGGTCTCTGCCGCGTCCAGATCAGAGCTCGCATAGTGGATCGCAACATCATAGCCGTCTTCGGCCAGCGCCACCGCCATCGCACGCCCAAGACGTTTCCCGGCCCCGGTCACCAATGCCCGCATATCTTGTCTCCTGCGTTTCTATGCCTGTGTCACAAAAACCTAGAGCAGCATCCCCACATAGACCACATAAAGTAGGGTCAGGATCACGCCCCAGATCCGATTGATGTCCTGGCGCAAAAACACAAACGGGATAATCAGAAGCGACGCGCCCAGCATCACCCACAAATCAAAGCGCAGGAACTCCGGATCGACGGAAATCGGCCCGATAAAGGTGGTCAGACCGATAATTGCCAGCAGGTTGAACATGTTCGATCCGATGACATTGCCCAGCGCCACATCGGCCTGCCGACGCATCGCCGCCATCAGCGTGGTCGAGAGTTCCGGCAGCGACGTGCCGATGGCCACAAGCGTCAGGCCGATCACCGTTTCGCTCAGCCCATAGAGCCGCGCGATGATGGTCGCGTTCTCCACCAGCAATTCCGCCCCCAGCGGCAGCCCCACCAGACCCAGCACCAGATAGATGCCGATCCGCCAGAACGGCATGTCGGGATCGGCTTCGTCGATCTCTTCCAGCTCCGCCTCTTCACCCGCAGCCCGGTGGGCCCGGGCCTCTCGAAAGGCGGTCATCAGCACAGCCGCAAGCGCCAGCAGCAGGATCAGACCGGAGATCCAGGTGAAGGTCCCGAACGCTGCCAGCGCGATGAACAGAACCGTGGCCCCGATCATGAAGAGGTAGTTCTTGCGGGTGTCGCATTCACTGGTGTGCAGCGTGCGCAGAATGGCCGGAATACCCAGAACCAGCAGAATATTGGCGGTATTCGACCCGACCACATTGCCCATCGCAATGCCGTCAGCGTTTTCCATCACCGCCTGTATGGCAATCAGCAACTCCGGCGCCGAGGTCCCGAAGGCGACGATGGTCAGGCTGACAATCAGGGCCGGAATGCCGATCCGCAAAGACAGGTTCACCGCGCCACGCACCAACGCATCGCCCGCGAGCAGCAGGATCACCAAACCAAGGGCCGAAAAGAGCCATGGCATCATGTCTTGGGACCTCCTCGTCCACAGGCACAGGGTCCCTTGCCGATCCTGAACCGATTGCAGGACGGGCAGCGGGCCGATTTCAGTTTCTTTTGGCCCGGGAACCGCAGGCGACCGACCATGGCCAGGACAGCCATGGCCAGCAGGAACAGGGAGACAATTTTCAAGATCACGTCAAAGGCCAAAACGCGCGAAATGCGCACGTTCCTCGACGGCCGCCAGAGCGTCCTCGGCCACGGAGAGGCCAAAGCGGCTGAGAAACGGCTTCTTGAGACCATAGCGGCGCAGGCGCATCTTCTTGCCGTAGCGGTCCGTCAGCACCGGCTTCAGATGGCCGATACCATCGATCAACCCCAGCGCCTCGGCGCGCCGGGCCAGCCAGACTTCGCCCGTGAACAACCCGTCCTCATCCGAGAGCTTGCTGCCGCGGCGATCGGTAACATGGTCGATGAAATTGGCGTGGATATCGTTCAGCAGCACCTTGAGCCGGGCGACATCCTCTTCATTTTCAGGCCGGAAGGGATCGAGCATGCTCTTGCTCTGACCCGCCGTATGCACACGCCGCTCCAGGCCCTGACGGGCGAGGAAGACATGCGCCCCGAACCCGGCAGAGATCACCCCGATCGAGCCCACAACAGAGCTGGCATCCGCAAATATTTCATCCGCAGCGGCCGCCAGCCAATACCCGCCAGAGGCTGCAACATCCTCGACGAATGCGATGACGGGGACGTTGTTTTCTTCCGATAGCCGCCGGATCCGCGCGCCGATCAGCGCGCTTTGCACCGGGCTGCCCCCGGGAGAGTTGATTTCCAGCGCCACGGCTGCGGGCTTGCCCTTCTTGAAGGCACGTTCCAGCACCGGGGCCAAAGCGGCGTCATTCAGGCTGCCTCGTCCGGACATGCCGATGGCACCGAACAGACGCACAACCGCCACAGTGGGTGGCCGTTTCAAAAAGGGGATGCGAACACTCATTGCGCCGATGTAGAATGCCGCTCTGCCGGAAACAAGGTGCAGGTCCGGAGGAATTCTCCTGTGGTTACGTTTCGCCGCGTGTCACGGGTAAAAATGCAACGTATCCAATCCTCCGGAGGGGGCGAGCGCGGCGCCATGCGCGTTACATTCACACATCCTGAACACCGTTTTCCATGCTGGCCTCAACACTGGCCACAACACAGGCCACAACACCGGCAGGCACACCGCCTGCTGCAGGCGAAGGCGGCGATATCAAACCCAGGTTCGATTGGTGGCCGCCTCAGTGGCGACCGGACGCAACCGCGCCGCGCCCCCTCAGGGGCGCGGCGCCTGGCCCAACCGGGCAGTCTCAGGCTCGGCCTGTGACGGAACGGGCGGGAGCGCCCCCCCCCCTTCCCCATTCAGGCCCGCAACCGCCACCCTGTCCGGAAGATCCAACCGATCGCCGCCAGACACAGGCTGGTAAAGAACGCAATCGCCAGAAGGCTGAGCCCCACCGGAACGTCGGCCGTCCCAAAGAAGGACCACCGGAACCCCGAGATCAGATAGACAACCGGGTTGAACAGGGTGATCGTCTGCCAGACAGGCGGCAGCATCGAGATCGAATAGAACGATCCGCCCAGAAAAATCAGCGGCGTCACGATCAACAGCGGCACCAGCTGCAATTGTTCGAAATTCTTCGCCCAGATCCCGATGATAAAGCCCAGAAGCGAGAAACTGACGCAGGTCAGAACCAGAAACAGAACCATGGCCAACGGGTGCTGGATGGTCAGATCGACAAACAGATGCGCCGTGACCAGAATAACCACACCGATGAACATCGCTTTGGTGGCCGCCGCCCCCACATAGCCCAGCACGATCTCGAGAAAGTTCACCGGCGCCGACAGCAATTCATACATCGTGCCGATGAATTTCGGGAAATAGATCCCGAAAGACGCGTTGGAGATCCCTTGCGTGATGACGCTCAGCATGATCAGGCCCGGCACGATAAAGGCCCCGTAAGACACCCCTTCGACCTGGTCGATCCGGCTGCCGATAGCTGCACCGAAGACCACGAAATAAAGCGAGGTCGACAAGACCGGCGAAATGAAGCTCTGCGCCAGGGTGCGGAAAAACCGAGCCATTTCAAAACGATATATCGACGCGACTGCGATCCAGTTCATGCGGCTTCTCCTGATACTAGATCCACAAATATGTCCTCAAGGCTCGATTGCCGCGTGACCACATCCGCCAGCACCAGCCCCGCCGCCGCGACGTCGTTCAAAAGCGTGGTGATCCCGGTCCGCTCCGCCTTGACGTCATAGGTATAGATCAGCGACCGCCCCCCCTCACCCAGACGCAGATCGTGCATCTTCAGGGCATCGGGCACGGCTGTGACCGGTTCGGTCAGCAACACCTCAAGCTCCTTCTTGCCCATCCGGGCCATCAGGTCGGACTTTTCCTCAACCAGCAGGATTTCACCCCGCGCGATTACACCGACCCGGTCCGCCATCGCTTCGGCCTCCTCGATGTAATGCGTGGTGAGAATGATGGTGACCCCGCTTTCGCGGAGCTCCCGGACCACCTCCCACATATCCTTGCGCAGCTCCACATCGACGCCGGCGCTCGGCTCGTCCAGAAACAGAACGCGAGGCTCGTGGCTCAGCGCCTTGGCAATCAGCACCCGGCGCTTCATACCGCCGGACAACTCCTTGATCTGATTGTCCCGCTTGTCCCAAAGCGAGAGTTTTTTCAGGATATCTTCCAGCAAGGCGTCATTCCTCGGCTTGCCGAACAGCCCGCGCGAAAAACGCACCGTATTCAACACGGTTTCAAACGGCTCGAGGTTGATTTCCTGCGGCACCAGACCAATCATCGAACGCGCCGCGCGAAAGTCGGTCTTGATGCAATGCCCCCCCACGGTCACAGAGCCGGAGGTCGCAGTGGTGATCCCGCAGACGGTCGAGATCAACGTTGTCTTGCCCGCGCCATTGGGGCCAAGCAGCGCCAGGATTTCACCCTCTGCAATGTCAAGGGACACGCCTTTCAGCGCTTCGAACCCGTCGGCATAGGATTTTCGTAAATCAGAGATGGACAGAATGGTGCTCATGAGGCCTCCGGTTCTTGTCGTTGCAGGTGAACCGGATGGCCCACGGCGGCAATAGAAGTAACGCTCTCGTGACGGATCGGCTACCCCGCGTGGCCGCGCAAGCGCCTGTGCACCGGCGCAGCCTTGCATTTCGCAAGAATGCGCCCTTCAGGCGCCGCCGGTGATCTTTTTCAACCAGCTTTTCTTCTCGCCCGCTCCGGCATCGCCCTCGGCGGCCACGGCGTCGTCTGATCCGGTCTCTTCTGCTCCGCCCCCCAGGGTCTCCTGCAGGTTGGTAAAGAACTGATCTGCCATTTTCTTGGCAAACCCGTCGATGATGCGGCTGCCCAGCTGCGCCAGCTTGCCACCGACCTTGGCATCGACGTCATAGCCCAGAACCGTGCCGGTCCCGCTCGGCGTCAAGGTCACCACGGCGCTGCCTTTGGCAAAACCCGCAGCCCCGCCCTTGCCTTCGCCCGAGATGGTCAGTTTCTGGTTTTCGATCAGATCAGACAGGGTGACCTTGCCGGTAAACGTCGCTTTGACCGGGCCGACCTTCTGCGTCACTTTCGCCTCAAAGCCCTCTTCCGGCGATCCCGAAACCTCCTGCGCGCCCGGCACACAGGCTTTCAGCACCTCCGGGTTCAGAAGGGCCGCATAAACGGTTGCGGGATCAGCCGCGATTTCCTTCTGGTCACTCATCTGCATGGTGTCTCTCCCTCTCCTGCGTTGCTGTGTCCCAGATCTAGCGGTTCCACGCGGCGCTGCCAACGGTCGCTGCCAACGGTCGCTGCGAAGCTCGCGTCACATCCCGGGGCGAGACCGTGGCCTGCCCCCGGATGCAGGCAATGTCAGGCCCGGACCAACGCACCACCGCCCGCCCGGTTCCGACAGCCTCAACCGGCCGGGCTCCTGAGCTGCTTCACAGAGCTTCGCAAAACCGAAGGCCAGCTTTTACCGGGCGCGCGCCCCACACACCAGCCCCCCTACAAAACTGTGCGAGGGCCATCGGCCCTCGCTCCGCTGGATTACGCCGATGCGCCCTCACGCACGGTATCGATCATCAATTGGACATTGTCCGGATCGCCATCCGGCGTGATCCCGTGACCCAGGTTGAATATATGCGGCCCCCCGGAGAAGGCTTTCACGATGCGGCGCGTATCCGACACAAGCGCCTCCCCCCCGGTCACCATATGCCGAGAGGCAAGGTTGCCCTGAACGCAGCCGTCAATTTGCACATTTGCCGCCGCCCATTCCGGATCCACGGAATTGTCCAGCGCCACGCAATCGACGCCGGTGGCCTGATGAAAGCCGATATATTTCTCGCCTGCCTCCCGCGGGAAACCGATGACCGGGATGCCGGGATGCCGGGCCTTCAGCGCCGCCGTAATCTCGCGCGCAGGCGCCAGCGCATATTTGTCGAATGCCGCGCCTTTCAGGGACCCCGCCCAGCTGTCGAAGATCTTGACCACTTCGGCACCGGCCTCGATCTGGGCGCACAGATATTCGATGGTCGCCTCTGTAATCCGGGCCAGCAGCGCCTCAAATACCGCAGTATTCTGCGTCATCAGCGCATGCGCCGGGGCCTGATCCGGAGTGCCCCGTCCCGCGATCATATAGGTCGCGACGGTCCAGGGTGCCCCGGCAAATCCGATCAGCGTCGTCTCGCGTGGCAGCGCCCCGGACAGGATACGCAGGGTTTCATAGATCGGGTTGAGCGTTTCGTGGATGTCGCTGACCGGTTTCAGCCGGGCAAAATCCGCATCCCCCGTGATCGTCGACAGGCGCGGACCTTCGCCGGTGACGAACCACAGATCCGCCCCCAGCGCCTGGGGGACAAGCAGGATATCCGCAAACAGGATCGCGGCATCAAAGCCAAAGCGCCGGATCGGCTGCAACGTCACTTCGGCGGCCAGCTCCGGATTGTAGCACAGGCTCAGGAAATCACCCGCCTCTGCCCGTGTGGCACGGTACTCCGGCAGGTATCGCCCCGCCTGACGCATCATCCAGATCGGTGGCACATCCAGCGTTTCGCCCGCCAGCGCCCGCAGGATCGTCTTCTGTTGGCCCATGCTCTGCCCCTTTTGTTTCGTTCCCCCTGAGGTCTAGCCTCAGCGGCAAATTGTCAAGGCTTGCCCCCGCAGGCACCCTAGTGCTTGCCACGGCATAATGTCGCGATTAAGCCTCTGCCTCATGACCCTGACCCTGCCCTCTCCCGCTTCACCCCTCAAAATCGGCACCCGTGGTTCGCCACTGGCCCTGGCTCAGGCCTACGAGACCCGAGACAGGCTGGCGCAGGCCTTCGATCTGGACCCCACGGCCTTTGACATCGTGGTGATCAAGACCACCGGTGACAACCGCGCGATGATTGAGGCCGACCGCCCGCTGAAGGAGATCGGCAACAAAGGCCTGTTCACCAAAGAAATCGAAGAGGCGCTGAGCTCTGGTGGTATCGACATCGCCGTGCATTCGATGAAGGACATGCCGACCGTGCAGCCGGATGGGCTGGTGCTCGACTGCTACCTCCCGCGCGAGGATGTGCGTGACGCCTTTGTTGCGCCCGCGCATCGCTCCATTGGAGATCTGGCAGAGGGGGCGATTATCGGCACCTCGTCCCTGCGCCGCCGGGCACAGCTTCTGAACGCACGCCCCGACCTGCAGGTGGTGGAGTTCCGGGGCAACGTGCAGACCCGGCTACAAAAGCTGCGCGACGGTGTGGCCACGGCGACCTTCCTGGCGATGGCGGGCCTGCGCCGACTGAATATGGCCGAGGAGGTCCCCGCAATCCCGATCGAGGCCGATGACATGCTGCCCGCGGTCGCACAGGGCGCCATCGGCATCGAGCGCCGCAGCGACGATCCGGTCGTGGCCACCCTGCTCGAAGCGATCCACCACGCACAAACCGGCCTGCGCCTTGCTGCCGAGCGCGCGTTTCTGGCCGCCTTGGACGGATCCTGCGAAACTCCGATCGCCGCCCTGGCAGAGCTGTCGGGGGGCACACTCCATCTGCGTGGTGAAATCCTGCGCCCCGACGGCTCCGAAAAACTGTCTGCTCGCCAGAGCTGCCCGGTCGAGGAGGGCGCCGAACTCGGTCGCCACATGGGCGAAGACCTGCGGGCGCGGGCGGGCAAAGGGTTCTTCACAGTCTGAGGTCCGAAGCCCGCGCATCCCCCGTTGAGAAAAATGTGAGAGGGGACTGAAGGCGGATCATTGCACCTGACAGAGCAAGCCCTCCCGCCCCTTTCGGGCTGAGCCATAGGCTCCCCCAAAAGCGTTGGGCCGGGCAGGCCGCGCCGAAGGCCGCGGCCTGCCGCTGGGCGATCCGCCCAGCGGAGCGCAATCCCTCTCCCCTGCCCCTCTCAAAGCTCCGTGCCTTGAAAAACTCAGGCCAGTGGATCTGCTACAGACGTCAGTTCGTGGTTTGCGTTTCAGGCGGCGCAGACTCGCCCGGCAGATATTTGCGATAGCCCAGCCACTGCAGCCAGTTTTCCGCAGTGCCCGCGAATGCGTTCAGGTCCACATCCCCCTCGACGCCCGGCACCGATCCCGTGCCGGTGTATTGCCAAAACTTCCAATGCGCGCCGGGATAGACCTGCTCCGGGTGTCCGGCCACGGATCGCAGCCAGAAATCGACGCCCTTCAGCTGCCCGATGCCAGTGTCGCGGTAAAAATCCACCGTCGTGTAAAGAACCGGTCGGCGGCCGTAATGCGCGGTGATCAGCTTCAGGAACCGCTCCGCCTCGCGGCGGGCCTGAGCGCCAGAGGGGCGGCGCTTGCAACTGGGGGACGCGTGATTCCACTCAATGTCCAAAACCGGCGGCAGGGTGCCCGCCTCGCGGGGGACATTGCGGATATACCACCGCGCCTGATCTTCTGGTGTGCGACAGAAATAGTAGAAATGATACGCCCCGCGCCGCAGCCCCGCCCGCCGCGCCGCGCGCCAGTTCGCGCGGAACTCCGGATCGATGAAATCACCGCCCTCGGTCGCTTTGATCCACGCAAAGGACACCCCGGAGGCGCGGACCTGCGGCCAGTCGATACGCCCCTGATAGCGCGCGACGTCGATGCCGTGGATCGGATAGACCCAAGGCGTCGTCCCCTCCCACCCATGCGGGTCATTGTCGCCGAATCGCGGATAGGTGGAGAGCGCTTCATAGGCCCGCGCAAAGGCCGGATCGATCGCCCGCTGCGTCGGGGCGTCCAGTGGCGGCGGCGGCACTGGCGCGCGTGTTTTACTGCTGCAGGCCGCCAGAACGGCCAGCGCCGCCGCCCCAAGAGCCAATGCCGCTCTTTTGAAAACACGACCTGTTGTCATCTCATCTCCGCCCCGGACCGCTCTGCCCTATAGAGCCCGAGAGCCAGCGATCCATCAACAGGCAAAGCAGCAGCGCCCCCCTGCCCCGCCCAGGATCGGCAGGAGCATGCCGTTGCACCCCGTCACACAGCCCCGCATCACACTGCCCCGCATCACACTCAGCGCGGCATCAAACTCCGCCCGGCATCGCACTCACCCGGGCAGCACTCCGCCCTGCACCACTCGGCCCCGCATCACATCCATCCCGGCCCTCACACCCATTTTGCCAGAGGCGGCAGGCTCATCAGGACTGCATTGGCATCGTGCCCTGTTTCCAGGCCAAACTTGGTCCCGCGATCATAGACCAGATTATACTCTGCATAGAGGCCACGGTGGATCAGCTGCGCATCCCTGTCCGCAGGGCCACAGCTCTGCCTGCGCCGGGTTTCGACCAATGGCACGAACGCGGGCAGGAACGCCCGGCCGATGTCCTGGATCAAAGCAAAATCCTGCGCCCAGTCGCCGCTGTTGTGGTCATCCAGAAAAATGCCGCCCACACCCCGGGCGCGACCCCGGTGGGGGATATAGAAATACTCGTCCGCCCAGGCCTTCAGCCGTGGATAGAGATCCCCCCCATGTGGGTCCAGATGATCCTTCTGCACCTGGTGAAAATGGGCGGTGTCCTCGGCATATTCGATGCAGGGATTGAGATCGGAACCACCACCAAACCACCAGCCATGCGGGGTCCAGAACATCCGCGTGTTCATATGGACCGCAGGCACATGCGGGTTGCGCATATGGGCAACCAGGGAAATCCCCGACGCCCAGAACCGCGGGTCCCCGGACATGCCCGGAAAGCCCTTGCGCGCCGCCATGGCCGCTTGCGCACGCTCTCCCAACTGACCGTAGACTTCGGATATGTTGACGCCGACTTTCTCGAACACGCGGCCATCGCGCATCACGCTCATCAGCCCGCCGCCCGCGTCCGAGCCATCCTCGGACGACCGGCGGGTTTCGGACACCTCGAAACGCCCGGCGTCCATTTCGGCAAAGGGGCCCTCCGCATGACTGTCCTCCAGCCCCTCAAAGGCGGCGACAATCTGATCGCGAAGGCTTCGGAACCAGGCGGCGGCGCGTGCCTTTTCCTCTTGCATATCCTCGGTCTGTTCGCTCATCGCAGGCTCCTGTCGTGCTCCTGTGCGGACTGCCGGGTCAAACCACCGTCCGTGGCGTGCATCAATGCACCGGTGCCGCGACGGGATCAAGCAGGGTCCGGCCGCCGTCCAGCGTCAGCACCTGGCCGGTCATGAACCCAGACGCATCGGAGGCCAGATACTGTGCCGTTTCGGTCAGCTCGGTCGGCGGCGCAATCCGGTTCAGCGGTGTATGGGCCTCAATATCCTCCCGCATGGAGCGGTTGTCCTTCAGCGTCGCCTGCATCGACGCACTCATCACGGAGCCAAATGCGATGGAGTTCACCCGGATGCGATGCGGCGCCAGCGACACCGCGAGGGACCGCGTCATCTGGTCGAGCGCCGCCGAAGCCACCGAATAGGCCATCAGGTCTGGGTGAGTGCGACGCGCCGCGATCGACGACAGGTTGATGATGGCCCCGTTGGAGTTCTCGTCGCCGCGCTCCTCGCCCTGCCGGATCATCCGCTTTGCCACATGCTGCGACAGGCGCAATGTGGACATCAGGTTCTGACGCAGCAGAAACTCCACGCTTTCGTCGTCCGGGTTGATCGGATCGCTGGGCACCACCTTGCGCGCCCCGTTCACCAGAATATCGATCCGGTCAAAGGCATCGATGGTTGCGGACAGCAGGTTGGCAATCGTCAGACGTTCGCGCAGATCGCCGGCGAAATGGCGGATATTGCTGTCCTCCACATCATTGCCAAGCTCCTGCAACAGGGCCGACTCATCCTGATCCACGAACATGACCTGAGCACCCTGTTTGGCGAACCGGCGACCGATGGCCAGGCCAATACCGTTGGAGGCCCCGGTCACAATGGCCGTCTTGCCGGAGATGGAAAAGCTCATGAGAAGATCCTTGATTGCATCACGACAGTCGGCCTGTCCTCAGATTGGACAATGACCCAGACCATGGCCCGGATCGCGCCAGTTCCCCAGCCCAGTCCCCAATCCAGTCTCCCAGTCCAGTTCCCGGCGACGATAGCCGGAAGCGGCAGGGAATTGAACAGAGATTTCGGGCTTTGGGTGTCAACGGCCCCGGCGAGGGCGGCTCGCATGTAGAATTTTAAAGCGGTTGTCCCCGCCCGCCTCCTCCACGGCGACAAAGGCCTCTGCCAGCGACGTCTCGTAGGGCAGGTGCCGGTTGGCCACCATCCAAAGCTGTCCCGACGGTTTCAACAGCCGGGCCGCATTGGCGATAAACGCCTGTCCCAGCGCAGGCTCTGCCGCCCGGCCGCTGTGAAACGGTGGGTTCATCACCACCGTATCAAGGCTCGCCTTGCTGCCCCAGCTGCGCGCGTCCGCCCAATGGAATTCGGCGCGCGGGTCACCGACATTGCGTTGCGCGCATGTCAGCGCATCGTGATCCGCTTCGACCAGATGCAGTTCGCTCACCCCGGCGCGGGTCAGGATCTGCGCCGACAGATAGCCCCAACCGGCCCCGAGATCCGCAACCGTGCTGCCCAGCTTTGCAGGCAGGCTCGCGGCAAGCTGCTCTGACGCGGGATCGATGCCATCGGCAGAAAACACTCCTGGCGCGGTCACGAACTCCGCCGCGACCGATTGCGGCTCCGCCAGCCAGTCCGACAGGTCCAGACCGCCGTCGATGCAAAACGCCTTGCCATGCGCCTTGGACACCGCGGCCGTCGGCACCGTGCGCGCCTTCAGCTCCTTCAACAGCGAATCGATGCCATCCGTCTTGGCACCATCGACCAGCACGGGCCCGTCGGTGATGGCCACGGCCTGCGCCAGCAGATGCCGGGCAAGGCGCTTGGCGCGCGGAATGAAGACGACCGACGCCTCAAAACGCGCTCCGGTCCCGGCCTCTGGCACACAGGAATAGCCGCGCGCGGCCCAGACATCGTGATCGGGTTTCATCGGCTGGATAATCTCCACCTGCCCGAGGGGCAAAGCCGAGAGATCATGCCCCTCGCGCGGGAAAAACACTGCGATTCGCCCGGTTTCGGGAATGGCGAAATCGCCCGATTGAACCGCAAGGCTCAGGCGTTGGGACATCTGACGGGACCTTTCAGAGGGGCTGATCCGCAGGCGCGATCAGTCGTCTTTTTCCATGGTGCACTGCAGCGGATGCTGGTGGCGACGGGCGTAATCCATCACCTGGGCGACTTTGGTCTCGGCAACCTCATGGCTGAACACACCCACAACGGCGAGACCCTTTTTATGCACTGTGAGCATGATTTCAAAGGCTTGCGCATGGGTCAGCCCAAAGAACCGCTCCAATACGATCACCACGAACTCCATCGGCGTGTAGTCATCGTTCAGCAACATCACCTTGTACCGCGGTGGCCGTTGCGTCCGCGAGCGGGTTTTGGTCAGCAGACCAAGATCGCTCTCGTCATCCGAGTTGTCCGACATCATCACGGGGTGCTTCAGCATGGGAGTTTAATGGTCCAGTCGTGCATATGCATTTCTCACCGGCTTATATAGGGGAAGACCGCCTGAGGAAAAGAGAGTGAGCGCAGGAAAATGTCACGCATTCTGACAACCATCGGTTTTGATGCCGATGATACGCTTTGGCACAACGAACGGTTCTTTCGGGTGACCCAGGACCGGTTCGCCGAACTGCTGATGGACCATACCCCCGACCACATCGGGCCCGACGCGCTGGATCGCAAGCTGCTGGACGCGGAAAAACGCAACCTCGGCGCCTATGGCTACGGGGTGAAGGGCTTCACCCTGTCGATGATCGAGACCGCGATTGAGGTCACCGAAGGGCGGGTCCCCGCCTCTGTCATCCAGGAGCTGCTTGAAGCGGGGCAGATGATGTTGTCCTTTCCCATCGAATTGCTGCCCCATGCCCGAGCCGCGGTCGAAGCGGTGGCGTCAGAGTATACCGTGGTGCTGATCACCAAGGGCGACCTGCTCGATCAGGAGCGCAAGCTGGCACAATCGGGCCTCGGCGACCTGTTTGATGCGGTAGAGGTGGTCTCGGAAAAGACGCCGCAGGTCTATCTTGATATCTTCAACCGCCATGGCGCAGGTGCCGAACGGTCCTTGATGGCGGGCAATTCGATGCGATCGGATGTGGTGCCGGTGGTCGAGGCCGGTGGCCACGGGGTCTATGTCCCGCATGGCATGATATGGGAGGTCGAACACGCAGAACCACCGCAGCACAGCCCCCGCTATCATGAGATCGACGACCTCAGCGGGCTGGCCGAACTGGTTGAGCGCATCGGCTGAGATCCGCCGCGACTGGCGGCTATGTTAACCCTTTGTTCACTCCTGTGTCATGAAGGCCGCAGAAATTCGGGCCATTGTCGGCCCCGCCGCCAGAGACCCGGGCCATCGTGCAAGAAAAATTGGCGTCTCCGGACGACGCCCAACCGCAGCATGTAGAGGGGATCGCGGCGACCTGACACTACATGTCGAAAGCGCCGGGACGTTAACACCGCACGCCCGCAAGTTGTTCCATCACAACCGGTTTATTCGCCATACGGGCTATGTTACCCTGCCGTCAGCAGACAAAACGTCAGTCGGAAAACCGGCGACACGAGGCAGACATGGCAGTATTTTCTCAGGTCGATGACGGTCGTCCCTCGTCCTTTCGGGCGGGCTTCGGCGGTAATAAGAATTGTGGCATTTTTGGCAGGCTGGCACGTATGTGTCTGCGCGCAGGTCAGGTTCTGACCCTCGCCGCAGGCCTCTCGGCCGGGCAGGCCGGCGCCCTTCGGGCCGCGCCATATGCCGCCATGGTGATGGATGCGCGCACCGGCAAGGTGCTGCATGCCAGCAACGCCGATACCCGGCTGCATCCCGCGTCGCTCACCAAGATGATGACCCTCTACATTGCCTTCGAGGCGGTCCGGAACGGTGAAATCACCCTTGACACCAAGGTCAAGATTTCGCGCAACGCCGAGGCCGAGCCGCCCTCCGAACTGGGGTTGCGCGCCGGTCAGACCATTGCCCTGCGCTATCTGATTCGCGCCGCTGCAGTGAAATCCGCCAATGACGCCGCCACCGCCATCGGTGAAGCGATCTCGGGGTCGGAAGCGGCATTCGCCCGCCGGATGAACCGCACGGCCAAAGCGTTGGGAATGACCCGGACCACCTTCAAGAACGCAAATGGCCTGACCGCCGAAGGGCATTTGTCGACCGCGCGGGACATGACGCTGCTGGGGCGGCATATCCTCTATGACTATCCGGAATATTATAACCTCTTCTCCCGCACCTCGACCGACGCGGGCATGAAGGTGGTGTACAACACCAACCGGCGTTTGCTGGCCGCCTACAAAGGGGCGGACGGGATCAAGACAGGCTACACCCGCGCCGCCGGTTTCAACCTTGTCTCCTCGGCCAAACGGGGCGACGAGCGGATCATTGCAACCGTCTTTGGCGGCAAGTCCACGCCCTCGCGCAATGCCAAGATCGCAGAGCTTCTGGACCTCGGTTTCCGCCGCGCGCCGTCCTATGCGAAGCTGCAAAAACCGAGCCTGCCCCCCTATCTCGGCAATGGTGGGCTGCAAGTCGCCGAGGGAGACAGCAACGGCGTCGCAGGCCGGACCATCCGCGTCAGCGGTGTGGTGTCCGCAACCCCGCGCCCCCGCAGCCGCCCCGTGATCGCGCCCGCACCGGACATCGATCCCGCCGTTCTGGTGGCCGCAGCATCGGTTCCCGATGCGGCAACGACAGAGGTGGAGACGGCCCGGGTGGACGAGGCCGAAACCGAGGTCCAACTGGCCTCTCTGGACACCGACGCGCTGCAATCAGGCATCAACAGTGCCATCCTCGAAGTCACCGAGGTCTCTGAAGTTTCCGTGCCGCAGCCCCGGTCGCGTCCGGACATCACAGCCCGGACCGACGCCGAATCGGCAGGCGCGGCGCCCGCAGAGGACCCCGCCAGCAGGCTGAAAGCCGAGATCCGCACCGCTGTCGCCAAATCCGTCACCGCGCCGGCCACACCCACCCAACGCCGGTACACCGGACCCCGCCCCCAGGCCCGGCCCGCATCTTTTGAAACCCGGACCGCCTCGCTGGCCGAAGAACCGGTCGTTGTGACCCGCATCTCCACCTCTGGTGGCCGCTATTGGGGCGTCAACGTGGGCCGCTACACGACGCGGTTCCAGGCCGAAAAGATCCTGTTGCGGACGGCACTATCAGAAATGGAAACGCTGGACGGAAGCCTCCGCAAGGTGGTGCAGAGCCCGCGCGGTTTTGATGCCAATTTCCTCGGGATGACACGCGAGGGGGCGGAACGGGCCTGCAGCCGCTTGAAATCGCGCAATGTCACCTGCGAGACCCTCGGCCCCCCGTCCTGATCTCCTGTCCTGATCTCCTGTCCTGATCTTCGGTCCTGATCTCCTGTCCTGATCCGTTTGCGACCGGCAAGGGGGGAGGCTCCCGCCGGTTGAGGCCGCATAGTATATGCAGCCCCTCCCGTTGGGCCCGGCGCCGCTGACGCGGCGCGGTCGCCCGCGGGGCAGGCGGAGTGCGCCCCACAAACGACAGTGGCATCAGACCGGCAAGGACGACGGCTGGCCGCCCGTGACAGGCGGCCTCAGCCCCGGGCGGCCTCAACCCGGGTGTCAGCGCGCCCCATGTTCAGGGTTTGGGATGGTCGTCCCACTCATCACTCAGGATACGCCGCGCATCGCCCTCGGGGTCGTCATACTGATCGGTGCGCACGGTATATATGAACCCGATCAACCCGGCCCCACCCAGGATCAGCGAAATCGGGATGAGATAGGACAATACGGTCATCATGTGATCCTTTGTGCCCCCGCTCAGCGCAGCCGCAGCGCGTTGAGCGAGACCGTGATAGATGAGGCCGACATGGCCAGGGCTGCAATCAACGGCGTCGCCAGCCCCGCGACCGCCAATGGCACCGCGACGATATTATATACCGTAGCAATACGAAAGTTCTCGCGGATGCGGCGGGTGGCGCGCTCCGCCACGCGGCAGGCGTCGGCGATGGGGGACAGATCCTGTCCAAGCAGCACGATATCAGACGCCACACGCGCCGCATCCAGCGCGGATGCCGGCGAAATCGACACATGCGCGCCCGCAAGCGCCGCCGTATCGTTGAGCCCGTCACCGACCATCAGCACTTTGTGGCCCGCAAGGGTCAGAGCCGCCACCCGATCGGCCTTTTGCTCGGGCAGGGCCTCGGCAACCCACTGTGTGATCTGCAGCCGCGCCGCCAGATCGGCAACCGCCGCCGGGGTGTCGCCAGAGATCAGCAGCACCGTCTTGCCGGCGCCGCGCAGGTCCCGGATGGCCTGTTCCGCACCCGGACGCAGGGCATCGGCAAAGCGGATCGCCACGGCGGCCCCCTCCCCGCAATCGAGCCAGGTTGCGGTCTCGGCCAGATCGCCATCGCCGCCCGCCCAAGCGGCCCGGCCGAGGCGCAGCCTGCGCCCATCCATGGAGGCTTCGGTTCCGTAGCCGGGGATTTCACGCAGCTCTCCGAGCGCTGCAGGTGCAACACCGGTGGCGCGGATGGCACGGGTCAGCGACCGGGACAGGGGATGCGCCGAGCCCTCTGCCAGCGCCAGGGCGATCGCCTGCTGGGCGGGCGTGAGATCGCCGACGTTCACCACCTCGGGCGTGCCTGCCGTCAGCGTGCCGGTCTTGTCGAAGACCACCGTGTCCACCTCGGCCAGACGCTCCAGCGCGGTGGCATGTTTGACCAGCAAACCCGCGCGAAACAACCGCCCCGAGGCCGCCGTCGTGACCGCAGGCACCGCCAGCCCCAACGCACAGGGGCAGGTGATGATCAGGACCGCCGCCGCGATATTCAGCGCGACCCGCGCGTCGAATGTGAACAGATACCACCCCGCAAAGGCCAGAGCAGAGAGGATATGCACCCCCGGCGCATAGAGCTTTGCGGCGCTGTCGGCGAGCGATGTATAGCGCGACCGGCCGGACTCGGCGATGGCCACCAGATCCGCCATCCGGTGCAGCGACGTCTCCCGCCCGACGGCAGAGGCCCGCAGGGTGAGAGGCCCGGTCAGATTGACCTCGCCCGCAGACACCTGGTCACCGGGTTCAGCCAGAACCGGCAGGGTCTCTCCGGTCAGCAGCGAACGGTCCAGTTCCGACCGCCCGGTCACGATTTCCCCATCGACCGGCATACGCCCCCCGGGGCGCACCCGGATCAGATCCCCCACACAGAGATCCGCAACCGGGACCTCTGCCTCCTGTCCCTGCGCATCCAGCCGCCAGGCCCGGGGCACCTCCAGCGCCGCCAGCTCCTCTGCAGCGGAGCGGGCCGCCGCGCGGGTCCGGTGATCCAGATAGCGCCCCGCCAGCAGGAAGAAGGTCAACGTGAGCGCCGCGTCGAAATAGGCGTGTTCGCCCGACAGGGAGGTCTCCCACAGGGAGGTCACCAACGCCAATACCAGCGCCAGCACGATCGGCACATCCATATTCAGACGCCGCGCCCGCACCGCACCCCAAGCACTGCGAAAGAACGGCTGCCCCGCATATAGGATCGCCGGAAAGCTGATCGCCGCCGAAATCCAGTGGAACATGTCCCGCGTGGCATCCGTCGCACCAGACCAGACCGAGACCGAGAGCAGCATCACATTCATCGAGGCAAAGCCCGCAACCGCCAGCCGCAAGAGCAGCTCGCGCCCCGCCCGGTCGGTTTCGGTTGCAGCAAGGGCCGCGAGGTCCAGCTCATGGGCCTCAAAGCCCAACCCCTCGCAGACCGAGACCAGCTCTGCCGCGCGGATGTCGGGATCGGCCTCTACAAGGACCCGTTTCTGCGTCAGGTTCACCCGCGCCGCGCGCACCCCCGGCACCGCGCCAAGTCCGCGTTCGACGGTGGAAATACAGGCCTGACAGTGGATGGTCGGCAGGGAGATCGCCAACCGTGCCTCGGTCGGGGCGATCTCGGTCACGGCGGAGGGGCCGGCGCTGCAGCCGGGACAGACAGCGGTATGCGGGTGCAGAGCAGCGGTCATGGCACCCGCCGCCTCATGTTGGCAGCCACACCCGTCATTTCGGTCGTTTCACATGCAGGATCACACGTTGGCGAAACTCGGTGCCATCGTCGGCCTGCGCGACCATCCGGATATTCCAGTTGCCCGGCGCCAAGTCTGCAGGCGCAACATAGCCTGCGCCGTCAAAGATGAAATCGGGCCGCTGGTCGTCCTGAACATGGGTGGCCCGCCCCAGGGTTGCCGACAGCGATGCGACCTCCACCGGCGCGCCCGTGCGGTCGGAGATCTCCAGGCGCACGATATCCCCCTCGGCCGAAGCATAGACCGACCAGCCCAGCGCCTCTTGCGCGGCGCGCCGGATGTCGAACTCCTGGCTGGCAACGTAGGAATTGCGCACCTCCAGCCCGGGAAAGGTGCTGACGGCCTTGACCGCCATGGTCACATTCACCGCGATGATGATGCCGAATGCCCCGACACAGATCGCCAGCATATGCCTGCCGGTGAATTCGCGGGGCGCTTTTGTGGTCTCGCTGGTCATGGATCAGTTTCCCCGTCCGTTAAAAGTGGTGTCGCGGTAGGCGCGTTCGCCCGAGCGGGTGTCCTGCACCCAGATCCGCAGCGCGCTGTTTTGGGCCTGGGCCGGGACGCTGTCCGCCGGGGCCGTAATATACAGCCGCTGCAAAATCGTGGAATCGGCCGGCACGGTGACGGTCGCCTCCGCTTCGCCCTCCAGCGCGACCTGAAGCGCGGGATCGCCCACAACCGACAGGGCGAACAGGCGCTCCTCGCCGTGTTTGTTGAGCAGGCGGACGTCATAGGTGTTGCGGATGGTGCCGTCCGACAGGGTCACATAGGTTGGATTGCGCACCGGCGCGACGGTCATGTTAATATCGGCCCGGATGAACAAGGCGAACACCAGCCCCAGGCCAACCCCGCCCCAGAGCAGGGTGTAGAATATCGTGCGCGGCCGCAGCACATGGGTCCAGACCGGCCGCGGCGGCTTGCCCGCCCGTTCCCCGGCCTCATCCGACAGCGCCATATAGTCGATCAGCCCCCGCGGCTTGCCGATCTTGTCCATGATATCGTCGCAGGCATCGATACACAGGGCGCAGGTGATACACTCCATCTGCTGCCCCTCCCGGATGTCGATGCCCATCGGGCAGACGTTGACGCAGGCCATGCAATCGATGCAATCGCCATGGGTTTCTGCCTCGGCTGCTTTGCGGTGTTTGCCGCGCGGCTCGCCCCGCCAGTCACGATAGCCCACGGTCAGGGTGTCCTCATCCATCATCGCGGCCTGGATGCGGGGCCAGGGACAGGCATAGATACAGATCTGCTCGCGCGCGATGCCCCCAAAGAAAAAGGTGGTGAACGTCAGGATCGCCAGCGTGATATAGGCCGCCGGATGAGCGGTGCCGGTCATCAACCCCTGCAACAGCGTCGGCGCATCGGCAAAATAGAACACCCAAGCCCCCCCGGTGGCAAGACCGATGAGCAGCCAGGAGATCCATTTCGTGATCCGCAACCGAACCTTGCGCAGATCCCATTTCTTCTGCCGGTGCAGCCGCAGGCGCGCATTCCTGTCGCCCTCGATCCAGCGCTCCACCAGAATGAACAGGTCGGTCCAGACCGTTTGCGGACAGGCATAGCCACACCAGACCCGCCCCAGCGCCGAGGTGAAAAGGAACAACCCAAGCCCGGCCATCACCAGCAGACCCGCCACGAAATAGAATTCATGCGGCCAGATCTCGATCCAGAAGAAATAAAAACGCCGCCCGGCGAGATCCAGCAGAACGGCCTGATCCGGCAATTCCGGCCCACGGTCCCAGCGGATCCATGGCAGCAGGTAGTAAATACCCAGCGTCACCGCCATGATCCCCCATTTCAGAGTGCGGAACTTTCCCGAAACGCGACGGGGGAAAATAGGCTCCCTGGCGGAATAGAGGCTGGGGGCTTGGCTCGAATCGCTCAACGGTTTCGCTCCGGTCCTGTGGCAGGTCTGACTGTGTTCTCGCAGAGGCCGGGTCTCGCCACATTGACGTGGATCAAAAACGCATCCCACATGTGCATTTTGCCGCACCCGCGTTTTACACTCTGAACGCCGCGCGCTGTATCGCCGGTCACACCCCGGCGGTCGTCGCCCCCTCCCGCCGCAGCCAGCTGACGAAATGCCGCGCGCCAGAGCGCAGAACGCCCGGCCGGTGCACGATATGATAGCCCCGCCCCTGCTCCTCGCAGAACAGCTCGGTCAGTCGGCCCGCCACCAAGTCCGGCACGACGAATTTGCGCACGGTAACCGCCACCCCCTGCCCGCCCCGCAGAGCGTCCATCAGCAGGTTGCCGGGCAGGGTCACCCGGCCAGCCTTGAGGTCCTCCTCAACCCCGCGCGACCGGAGCCAGACCGAAGCCTCATTGGTGCCGATCTCCTCAAGCCAGGGCAGATCCAGAAGATCCTCGGGCCGGCCGACCTGGCGCCCGTCCAGCAGCCCCGGCGCCGCCACCACCACCATGGGCGAGGGCAACAGCATTTCGGACACGAGTCCCGGCCAGTTGCCCTGACCGTAGCGCAGCGCCACATCTATGCCGCCGGGGGTCAACGGCATCACTTCGCCGGTCGGATCGATGACCAGATCCACCTCCGGGCAGGCCTGCCGAAAACCCGCCAGCCGCGGCATCAGCCAATGGGTGGCAAACATCGGCGTGCAGGTCACATGGAGGGGCTGGCCCGCACCACGCGTCGACAGATCCTGAACCGCCATCCGGATCGCACCGAAGCCAAGGGTCAGAGCCTGAGACAGGTGTTCTCCTTCCGCTGTGAGCTTCAGCGCCCGGCCTGAGCGGTCCAGCAACGCCACGCCCATATGCGATTCCAGTGCCCTCAGCTGCTGGCTGATTGCCGCGTGACTGACATTCAAAAGCGTGCCCGCCTGTTGCAGGGTTCCGGTCTCCGCAAACACCGCAAACGCCCGCAGCGCCGCGAGGGAGGGCATGTCTCTCCAGCTCATATGTAAGCCTCACTTACAGAATGGATTTCTTCCTGACTCGCATAAATGAGGCATTGTCGCAAGGATAGTGACAGATCCAACGTGTGGATCGCCAATGTCGGAGAGACCTCATGTTAGTAGATATTTACGCACGGACCTTCTTGAACGCGACCCTGCACCACGATCTGCCACAGCGCCCGCTGCCCGAGGCCTACCGGCCCCCGCGCGCGCCACGGACGGGCCCCGGCCTGCTGCGCCGGGTTTGGAACAAAATTGCCGGGCGGCAACCAAAGACCTTCCCGACCGACACGGCCAGCACAGCGGCGTCCCCCCTCGGACGCGACGCACCCTGCCACTGAAGGAGGTATTTCGCTTCGGGCAAAGCCCGAAGCGACCGGCGCGGCGCGGGCCCTCCGGGCCCGCGCCGCGCCACCCCCAACTCCAAACGGCCTTCACCGCAGGTGGAGGACAGTGCGGAGGCGGGAGCGCCCCCCGATTTTGCGGCATGCCTGTTGCATAGGTCCCGGTCCCCAAACTGAAAAGGCCGCCCCACGTGGAGCGGCCTTCTTTTTCGTTTGGGTCCCGGGATTATTCGCCGCCGCCCAATTGGTGGACATAGGCGCTCACGGCACGGATTTCTGCCTCGCTCAGGCGCGTGTTCCAATTGGGCATCACCCCGTAGCGGGCGTTCCACACGGTTTCATAGAGGCTGTCATAGTCGCCCCCATAGAGCCAGATCGCATCCTTCAGGTTCGGCGCGCCCTGGTAGATGTCACCCGATGCATCCTCGCCATGGCAGGCGGCACAATTATCGGCAAAGACGGCAGCGCCCGCCGCGACCTGCCCGGCGTCCTGCGGTGCACCAGAAAGCGACATGACGTAGTTCACAACCTGCGCGACCTCTGCCTTTTCCAGCAAATCATCCCGGCCAAAGGCAGGCATCTCGGAATAGCGCGCATCGTCACTCTCTTCGTTGCGAATTCCGTAGGACACCGTGGTATGGATCTCCTCCATGCTGCCCCCCCAGAGCCAATCGTCATCCAGCAGGTTCGGATAGCCCTTGGCCCCCGCCGCGCCGGAACCATGGCATTGGGCGCACCAGGTGCGAAACACCGCCGCGCCGGACGACACCGCATAGCCTGCAAGATCCGGATGATCCGGGATCGCCGCCAGCTCCAGCTGCTCCAGTTGCGCATTGACCGGCGCATTGGCGGTCTCAACCGCCGCGATCTCGGCCGCGACCTTGGCCCGCGACGACCACCCGATCACCCCCGAGGTCGCCTGGCTGACCAGCGGCCAGGCCGGATAGGCGATCGAATAGGCCACCGCCCAGACGATGCAGGCGTAGAACATCCACAGCCACCAGCGGGGCAGCGGGTTGTCGAATTCCTGTATGCCATCCCATTCATGGCCGGTTGTGTTCGGGTCGCCCTCCTGAAGCTGAGAGCGGGCGGGCGTGGCCCGGTCATTCATAGTTGGGTCGCTCATTTTTGGGCCTCCGATGGGCTGGCCGGATCCGTGGCGGGCTTGTCGGCATTTCGGAAGGGAATATTGGCGGTATCCTCATAGGTCCGGCTCGATCCGGGCCGAAAGGCCCAGATCACAACGCCCGTGAAAAAGACAAAGAGAAACAGCAGCATCCAACTGTCAGCGAACTGACGCAGCAGGGAATAGGTATCCATGTATCTGTCCTCTCTCTAGCGGCTTGCGTCTGGCGTGAAGGTCGAGAAATCGACCAGCGTGCCCAGCATCTGCAGATAGGCAATCAGCGCATCCATCTCCGACACCCAGGGCTGGCCGTCAAAATTGCGCACGTTCACAGCCTCGCCATAACGCTCCAGCAGCCCGTCATAGTCGCTGTCGGGATCGGCCTGAGCCCGGAAATCACGCTGCGCCTCTGCAATCATCTCGTCGCTGTAGGGCACGCCGACGATCGCATTGGTGGCCAGCAGATCGCCAATGTGTTCGCCGTCAAGCCGGGTCCGTTCGAGAAAGTCATACTTCGGCATCACCGATTCCGGCACCACCGCCTGCGGGTCGCGCAGGTGATCCAGATGCCACTCATCGGAATAGCGCCCGCCGACACGGGCCAGATCCGGCCCGGTCCGCTTTGACCCCCATTGGAACGGGTGATCATACATCGACTCGGCCGCCAGCGAGTAGTGGCCGTAGCGCTCCACCTCATCGCGCATCGGGCGGATCATCTGGCTGTGGCAGACATAGCAGCCTTCGCGGATGTAGATGTCGCGCCCGGCCAGCTCGAGGGGGGTGTAGGGACGCATGCCCTCCACCTCCTCGATGGTGTTTTCCAGATAGAACAGCGGTGTGATCTGCACCAGCCCACCGATGGTGACAACCAGAAACGAACAGATCAGCAGCAGCGTGGCGTTGGTTTCCAGGATTTTGTGCTTGTCGAGAATTGCCATCTCTCCGGCCCTCCTTATTCAGCCGGGACCGCGACGGACAGGCTGGCCTCTTTGGCCGGCGCCCGACGAACGGTCATCCACAGGTTGTAGCACATGATCAGTGACCCGCTGAGGTACATGACCCCGCCCAGACCCCGCATCACATACATCGGAAGCTTGGCCGCCACGGTGTCCGCAAAGGACCACACGAGGAAACCATTGGCGTCCACTTCCCGCCACATCAGGCCCTCCATGATGCCGGTCACCCACATCGAGGCCGCGTAGAGCACGATGCCGATGGTGGCGAGCCAGAAGTGCCAGCTGACAAGGCTCAGCGAGTAGAGGCCTGCGCGTTTCCACAGCACCGGTGTCAGATAATAGAGACAGCCGAAGGTGATCATGCCGTTCCAGCCGAGCGCCCCGGAGTGCACATGGCCGATGGTCCAGTCGGTGTAATGCGACAGCGAGTTCACCGCCCGGATCGACATCATCGGACCTTCAAAGGTCGACATGCCGTAGAATCCGACCGAGATCACCAGCATCCGCAGGACCGGGTCGGTGCGCAGCTTGTCCCAGGCGCCCGAGAGCGTCATCAGCCCGTTGATCATGCCGCCCCAGCTGGGCATCCACAAAACGATCGAGAACACCATGCCCAGCGTCGAGGCCCAGTCCGGCAGTGCGGTATAGTGCAAATGGTGCGGTCCCGCCCAGATATAGAGGAAAATCAGCGCCCAGAAGTGGATGATCGACAATTTGTAGCTATAGACCGGACGCTCTGCCTGCTTCGGAATGAAGTAGTACATCATCCCGAGGAAGCCCGCCGTCAGGAAGAATCCCACCGCATTATGGCCATACCACCACTGCACCATGGCGTCCTGCACGCCGGGCCAGATGATCACCGATTTCGATCCCCAGATCGACACCGGGATGGTCAGGTTATTGACCACATGCAGCATTGCGACGGTCACGATGAAGGCCAGGTAGAACCAGTTCGCCACATAGATATGCGGCTCCTTGCGTTTGATGATGGTGCCGAGGAATACCGCGAGATAGGCGACCCAGACGACGGTCAGCCAGAGGTCGATGTACCATTCCGGCTCGGCGTATTCCTTGGATTGGGTGCCGCCAAGCAGATAGCCGGTGGCCGCCAGCACGATGAACAGCTGATAGCCCCAAAACACGAACCACGCCAGATTCCCACCCCAGAGCCGCGCCGCCGAGGTCCGCTGCACCACGTAGAAGGAGGTAGCGATCAGCGCGTTGCCGCCAAAGGCAAATATCACCGCCGAGGTGTGCAGGGGACGCAGGCGGCCGAAATTGGCGTAGCCTTCGGACCAGTCGAAATTCAGCACCGGAAAGGCAAGTTGAAACGCGATGAAGGTTCCGACCAGAAACCCCGCAACGCCCCAAAAGGAGGTGGCGATCACCCCGGCCCTCACCACGCTGTCGAAATAGTCCCCCGTCGCGACGGGAAGCCGCGGTTCATCCGTGTTGCGCAGCGTGTGGAGAAACAGACCGGCCGCGACCAACATCAGGATCACCGCATGCGTCTGGTAGGCCAGATCCCTGGCGTAGCCGGCCGCGATCATGAAGAAGACCGTCAAGACGCCAAGCCCTATCAGCTTGAGATAATTAGACATTTAATGCCCCTTTGAATGGTTCATCCGAATCGTTGTGGCGCATGGGCCTGTGTCGGACGTGATTTTCCATGTCCCAAGATGCCAGTCGGGGCGGCTGTGCACATTGATCTGCATCAAGATAGGCGAACCGGGGTTATGTCATGACTTCTTGCGACACACGCCGCGCCGTGCGGTGTTTTGACAGTCCCCGCCTGCAGAAAGGGCAAGATCATGACCTACAAAACTCTTCTCACCGTTCGCGCCACTCCGGAGGGAGGCAGCACGGCGCTGGCCCAGGCCGAGGCGCTGGTGCGGCGTCATGACGGTCACCTTGATGTGCTCTGCCTCGGCGTCGACCGTACCCAGGTCGGTTACTATGATGCCAGCGCCACGGCGATCGCGATCACCTCGATGCTAGATCGCGCCCGGGCCGAGATGCAGGAGGTCGAAGCCGACACAGAGACCCGGCTGCGCGCCAGCGGCGTGCCCTTCGCGGTCGCGACGGCCTTGGCACCACTGGGCGATCTGACGCGGGTGATCTCGCATCATGCACGGTTCTGCGATCTGGTGATCTCCGATTTGCCCTACGGCAAGGATCAGGGGCCCGAGGCGGAGATCATTGTCGAAGCAGCGCTGTTCGCAGCCCGCACCCCGGTGCTTGCGCTACCCGAAGGGCAGCTGTTGCCGGAGCGTTTGAAAACCGTATTGGTCGCCTGGGATGAGAGCATAGAGGCGCTGACCGCCGTACGCAAAGCGCTGCCCCTGCTGCAATCCGCAGATCTGGTTCGGATTGCAGTCATTGACCCGCCGCAGCATGGGATCGAACGATCCGACCCCGGTGGCATGCTCTGCCAGATGCTGGCGCGTCATGGGGTCGCTTGCGAGGTGGATGTGCTCAGCAAGACCCTGCCGCGCGTCTCAGACGTGCTGCGCCGCCATGCGCTGGACAGCGGCGCAGAGTTGATCGTGATGGGCGCCTATGGTCATTCGCGCCTGCGCGAATCCATCCTTGGCGGCACCACCCGCAACATGTTGGAACACAGCACCCTGCCGGTGCTGATGGCGCATTGAACAGGGGCAGGATGGCCATCGGCTGTCCGTCAGGAGGCCGCAGATACATTGATCGGGTGGAGCTCCCGCGCCCCCGGGTTGCCTGACCTTCGGTCAGCCCACACCTGAGCGGCTTGGGCTTGGCAGCCTGCCCCTTCCGGGGCAGGCTGCGCGCCGCATGGCCCCTGGCCATGCGGCGCCCCCTTCTACCGACTGATGCCTCAACAGAAGGACCTCAGCCCACCAGCCCACCGTCGCTGTCGTCGCCGGCCTCTTCGATGAGACGGCGCATATCCGGGACAATGACGTGCCGCTTGCCCTCCAGTATGATCACGCCCGCCTTCTTCAGGGCCGAGATCTGCCTGCTCACCGTTTCCAGCGTCAGCCCGAGATAGTCCGCCATCGCCTCACGGGTGAGTTTGAGATCGAAACTGAGCGCCCCGCCGATCCGCTCATCCGCCCCGAGTGAGACATCGCGCCGTGCCAGTATCAACAACAGGCTTGCGATTTTCTCGCGTGCGGTCTTGCGCCCCAGAACCAGCATCCACTCGCGCGCCGCATCCAGCTCGTCCAGCGTCATCTCAAGCAGCCGGTGCGCGATATGCGGGGTCCGCGCCATGAGCTCCTCGAACGGTTTCTTGCGAAAACAGCACATCACCACATCCGTGGTCGCCACCACATTATAGGCGGCCCCGGATCGTCCCGGACGGCCGACAAAATCGCTGGGCAGCAACAAACCGACCATCTGCGTCCGCCCGTCTTCCATCGTCTGGGTCAGCGTCGCGATCCCCGAGACGACAGAACCGACAAAGTTCATCTGATCGCCGGACCAGATCACCGGCTGCCCTGCCTGAAAGCTGCGGTAATATTTGATGACGTTCAGCGCTTCGAGCTCATCCGCCTCGCACCGGGCACAGACCGCGCGGTGGCGAATTGGACAATCGGAACACTGAAGCGACTGTAACTGGGCAACGGGCATACGCACCTCGGGTTGATCTGTGTCAAGGATGACACCGAATTATCGCCCTACCCTATCCGGATGATTGAAGATTCTCAATTGGCGCGACTTGGACTTTTCGACGCAAAAGTCCCGCGCTACACAAGCTACCCCACCGCCCCCCACTTCACTCCGGAGCTGGGGCAGGATCAGTTTATCAACTGGATCAGCGCCATTGCCCCCGGAACGGAGATCTCCCTCTACCTGCATGTTCCGTTCTGCCGGAGGCTGTGCTGGTTCTGCGCCTGCCGCACCCAGGGCACGCAATCCAGCGCGCCCGTCCAGGCCTATCTGCAGGTCCTGAAGCAGGAAATCGCTCTGCTGGCACGCCACCTGCCGGCGGGCGTCCGTCTGTCCCGGCTGCATTGGGGCGGCGGCACGCCGACGCTGCTGACCTCTGAGATGATGACCGAACTGGCCGAGGCGATCTTTGCCGTTGCTCCGATGGCTCCGGACGGCGAGTTTTCGGTGGAAATCGACCCGAATGAGATTGACGCGCCCCGCCTCGACGCGCTGGCCGCAGCCGGGCTGACCCGGGCCTCCATCGGCGTTCAGGATTTTGACCCCGGCATCCAGGAGACGATCGGCCGCATCCAGCCCTTCGAACTCACCCGCGACGCAGTGGAGATGATCCGCGACCGCGGCATCAGGAGCCTCAATGCGGATATCCTCTTTGGTCTTCCCGATCAGACGCGGGCGCGGATGACCGAGAGCGTACAGAAACTCCTGTCCCTGTCTCCGGACCGGGTCGCGCTCTATGGCTATGCCCATGTCCCCTGGATGGCGCGTCGGCAGAGCATGATCCCCTCGGAGGCGCTTCCGAGCCCACCGGACCGGCTCCGCCTCTTTGACACCGCCAGGCGCCTGTTTCTGTGGGATGGCTATGAGGAGATCGGGATTGATCATTTCGCGGCCTCCCATGATGGCCTCGCCACCGCCGCGCGGACCGGTGCCCTGCGGCGCAATTTCCAGGGCTATACCGATGATCAGGCCGATGTGCTGATCGGTCTCGGGGCCTCGTCGATTTCGCGGTTCCCCGAAGGTTATGCCCAGAATGCCCCCTCCACCTCGGCCTATACCAAAGCCGTGCGCGCGGGGCAGTTCTCCACCACGCGCGGTCACGTCTTTGACGGTGAGGACCGCCTGCGCGGCCGCATGATCGAAGCCCTGATGTGCGACTTCGCCATCTCGTCGGATGAGATCCTGTCGCATCACGCAATCGATGCGGACCGCCTGAATGCGCTGTTTCGCGGCGTGGATGAGGCCTTTCCCGCAATGGTGGAGGTTGGCAAGGAAGGCCTCTCTCTGCGCGCCGAAGCCCGCCCCCTGACGCGTATGATCGCCCGCCATTTTGACACCTATGACCTCAGCAAAGCAGGTCACAGCTCGGCGATCTGACCCGCGCCGCGCAAGCGGCGCCCGGCCCAACGGGCGAAGTGGCATTTCAATGCCTCTGAGACGGGCGGGAGCCCCCCCTCTGCACCGGACGCGCCGCAAGAAACCCGATGGGCTGCGGCCCATGACGCATGTGTGAAACACCCTGTCAAAGTACCTGTCAAATACCCTGCTACATACGGCCTGATGCCGCGGCCTGCCGAAAGGTCAATACAGCTGACCCATTGTTTCGCACACGAAACAATGGGTCAGGCTCCCTGATACTTTTTCTGGGCGTTGCCACATCCGCGAACGCATAGATCTATGATTTCATGACCAAAGCCTGAAGGCTCACCCAGCTGTCACAGCCGACAGCAGGCTTTGCGTATAGGCCTGTTTCGGCGCCGCGAAAATCTCGTCCGCCGGGCCGCGTTCCACGACATCGCCGGCTTTCATCACCATGATTTCATGCGACATGGCCCGCACCACATTGAGGTCGTGACTGATAAACAGATAGGCAAGCCCGTAGCGCGCCTGCAGATCGCGCAGAAGATCCACGATCTGCACCTGAACCGTCATATCCAACGCCGAGGTCGGCTCGTCCAGCACCACCAGCTTCGGCCGCAAGACCATGGCCCTTGCGATGGCAATCCGCTGCCGCTGGCCGCCGGAAAACTCATGCGGGTAGCGGTCCATGGCGGCAGGATCGAGCCCAACCTCCTCCATCACTTCGACGACCAGATCCCGGGGTTTCCGATGCTGATCGATGTCGTGAATGGCGAGCCCTTCGGCAATGATCTGCTGGCAGGTCATCCGCGGGCTGAGCGAGCCGAAGGGATCCTGAAACACGATCTGCATATCCTTGCGCAGATGCCGCAGCTCCCGCGTGGACCCTTGCCGCAGATCACGCCCCTGAAACCGCACCTCGCCCTCTGATGCGATCAGGCGCATGATCGCCAGCGCCATCGTGGTCTTTCCAGATCCCGACTCGCCCACGATGCCGAGGGTCTCGCCCGCGCGGACCGAGAGCGACATCGGGTTCACCGCCTTCACATGGCCGACGGTGCGTTTCAGCAAGCCGCGCTGGATCGGAAACCAGACCTTGAGATCGCGGGTGGAGACCAGCTCGGCCGCATCCGGCGGAATAGGCGCCGGACGCCCCGAAGGTTCTGCCGCCAGCAGTTTTTGCGTGTAGGGGTGCTGCGGGTTGGCAAAGAGCTCGGCCGTCGGGCCTTCCTCGACGATTTCCCCCGATTTCATCACGCAGACCCTGTCGGCGATCCGCCGCACGATCGACAGATCATGGGTGATGAACAAAAGTCCCATTCCCTCGCTGGCCTTCAGCTCGGCCAGAAGGTCGAGGATCTGCGCCTGGATCGTCACATCAAGCGCCGTGGTCGGTTCATCGGCAATCAGGACATCGGGTTTATTGGCCAGCGCCATGGCGATCATCACCCGCTGGCGCTGGCCACCGGAGAGCTGGTGCGGATAGGCGCCGAGGCGGCTTTCGGCGTCCCGGATCCCGACCTTGTGCAACAGATCGAGAATGCGGCGCCTGGCGGCATCACCGGTCACCCCCTGATGCAGGGCCAACGCCTCTCCCAGTTGTTTTTCAATCGAATGCAGCGGATTGAGCGAGGTCATCGGCTCCTGGAAGATGAAGGAGATATCGTTGCCACGCACCCCGCGCAGGGTCCGTTCATCGGCGCCGATCATTTCCTGCCCGTCATAGGTGACGGAGCCCTCGACGATGGCGCTGTCCCCCAAAAGCTGCACCGTGGACAGGGCAGACACCGATTTGCCGGAGCCCGATTCCCCGACCAGCGCGACCGTCTCGCCGCGGGCAACCGAAAAGGACACGCCCCGGACTGCCTCGGTGATCCGACCGTCCTGGCGAAAGGAGACGCGCAGATCTTTGACCTGAAGGATGGCAGTCATGAAAAGGTCTTTCTCGGATCAAACGCATCCCGCACGCCTTCAAAGATGAAGACCAGCAGCGAGAGCATGATGGCAAAGGTGAAAAACGCGGTGAAGGCGAGCCAGGGCGCCTGCAGGTTCTGCTTGGCCTGCAGGGTCATCTCGCCCAGCGAGGGGGCCGAGGACGGCAGGCCAAAGCCGAGGAAATCCAGCCCCGCCAGCGTGCCGATGGTGCCGGTGACGATGAAAGGCAGCATGGTCAGCGTCGCGACCATCGCATTCGGCAGCATGTGGCGGAACATGATGGTCATGTTGCCGACCCCCAGCGCCCGCGCCGCGCGCACGTATTCCAGATTGCGGGCGCGCAGGAATTCGGCCCGCACGACGCCCACCAGCGAGGTCCAGCTGAACAGCACCATGAGAAACACCAGCAGCCAGAACCCCCGCCCGAGGATCGCAAACATGATGATGATCACATAGAGCGTCGGCGTCGCGGACCAGATTTCAATCACCCGCTGGAAAATCAGATCCAGCCAGCCGCCAAAGAACCCCTGTATGGCCCCGGCAAAGATGCCGATCAGCGTCGAGATCCCGGTGACGATCAATGTGAAGACAATCGACAGGCGGAACCCGTAGATCACCCGCGCCAGCACATCGCGTTTGGTATCATCGGTGCCCAGCCAGTTCTGGCCATTGGGCGGCAGGGGTGCCGCGCCGGGACGGTCCACCGGAGTGTCGAAGCTATAGGGGATCGGCGGCCAGAGCGCCCAGCCCTTGTGGAAGTCCTCTGCCTGATAGGAGCCCGCGTCGATCTCGGCCAGAATGCCGTCGGGATCGTCGAAACAGTCAAGGGCGCCGCCCGATGCGATCAGGCATTTGACCTCCGGGTCGCGATAGACGGCCTCGGTCTGGAAGTCGCCGCCGAAATCGGTCTCGGGGTAGAAGGTCCAGATCGGGGTGAAATAGTCGCCCCGGTAGTTGATCAGGATCGGTTTGTCATTGGCCAGCACATCGGCCATCAGCGACAGGCCGAACAGCACCACGAAAATCCGCAGCGACCAGAGCGCCCGGCGGTTCTTGCGAAAGTTGTTCCAGCGCCTCTGGTTGAGGGGGGACAGTGCCATTGCTCAGCCCTCTCTCTTTTCAAAGTCGATGCGCGGATCGACCAGCACATACATGATGTCCGACAGGATCCCCACCACAAGCCCCATCAGGCCAAAGATGAAGAGCGTGCCAAAGACGATGGGATAGTCCCGCGCCACGGCGGCCTCGAACCCCAGTCGGCCCAGCCCGTCGAGCGAAAAGATCGTCTCGATGATCAGCGAGCCGGAGAAAAAGATCGAGATGAACACCCCGGGAAAGCCCGCGATCACGATCAGCATCGCATTGCGGAACACATGGCCATAGAGAACCCGGTTTTCGGTCAGCCCCTTGGCGCGCGCGGTCATCACATATTGTTTCTTGATCTCGTCGAGAAAGGAGTTCTTCGTCAGCAGGGTCAGCGTCGCGAAGGCCGAGATCGTCGAGGCCACGATCGGCAGGGTGATATGCCAGAAATAATCGCCGATCTTGCCCAGCAGGCTGAGCTGGTCCCAATTCTCGGAGGTCAGGCCGCGCAGCGGAAAGATCTGCCAGTAGGACCCGCCCGCCAGCAGTACCAGCAACAGAATCGCGAACAGGAAGCCGGGAATGGCATAGGCGGCGATGATCACCGCACTGGTCCAGCTGTCGAACCGGCTGCCATCGCGCAGCGCCTTTTTCACACCGAGCGGGATCGAGATCATATAGGCGATCAGCGTCGACCACAGCCCCAGCGAGATCGAGACCGGCATCTTCTCCAGCACCAGATCTATCACACTGATATTGCGGAAATAACTCTCGCCGAAATCCAGTTGCACATAGTTCAGCATCATATTGAGAAAGCGCTGCAACGGCGGTTTGTCAAAGCCGAACTCGCGCTCCAGCTCCTCGATGAACTCGGGCGGCAGGCCCCGGGCCCCGGCGTATTGGCTCTCGGCCTGGCCTGCGGTTTCCGCGCCCGCATCATTGGTGGCCCCCGAAAAGCCGCTGAAGACGTCGCCGCCCCCCTCCAGCCGGGCGATCATCTGCTCGACCGGCCCGCCGGGGACAAATTGCACCAGCGCGAAGTTCACCACCATGATGCCGATCAGCGTCGGGATCACCAGCAGCAGGCGGCGCAGAATGTAGTTCAGCATCAGCCGATCACCTCAGCGCGCCGGCATCGCGCAGCGCTTTGGCCTTTTCCTCGTTGGACCACCAGAAATCGAGATAGCCAAGCGCGTAGGGCGGGATCGTCTCCGGATGTTCGTACTGGTCATAATAGGCCACCCAATGGTCCGGATTGTACCACAGCGGGATCATGGCAAATTCGAACCGCAACGCCCGGTCAAGCGCCTTCAGACTGGCCTCTTCCTCCTCGCGGGTCTGGGCCTGCAGAGAGATGTCGATGATGCTGTCCACCAATGGTGAGGCGAGACCTGCGGGATTGAACAGGGAAAACTCCGCCGCCTCGGAGCCGTAGTATTGCGCCAGACCGGTGCCGGTGCCGAGGAAGGCCGCATAGCTGTCGACCACCATATCATAGTCCCGCGCGCGCTGGCGGCTGGTGTATTGCGCGGTATCGACCACGTCGAATTTGACCGCAACGCCCAGACTGTCGAGATTGGCCACGTAGTTCTCCATCACCGAGCGGGTGGTCGGAGACGAGGAGGAGGAGAACAGGAATTCAAGCTCGAAGGCTTCGCCATCCGGCCCCACCCGCTTGCCATCATCGCCCACCGGATATCCGGCCTCGTCCAGAAGCTTGGCGGCCATGCGCGCGTTGCGGCGATCAAACAGGCGGGCGGCGTCGGAGGCGGGCGGCACGTGGACTTCCTCGGTCAGCATCTCCGGCGGCACCAGATCGCCGAGGCCCTTCAGCAGCTCCAGCTCCGCCCCTTCGGGGAGACCGACAGCCATCAGCGGTGTGTCCTGCGTATAGGAGGAGCGGCGCTGGAACAGACCGTAGAGGAGGCTCTCATTCGACCATTCGAAGTTGAACGCCAGCGCCAGAGCCTCACGGACACGCGAATCTCCGAGTTTCGCCGAGCCGAGATTGAAGATGATTCCCGTAGGCGTCGGCGGAGACCCATCGGTCAGCTCTTCGCGTTTGATGTAGCCATTGGCGACCTTGGGAAAGTCGTATCCGGTCGCCCATTTCTTGCTGTCGCCCTCGGCGCGGAAGGTATATTCGCCCGCCTTGAACGCCTCGAAGGCGGCGGTGTCATCGGCAAAGATCTCCAGCCGGATGGTATCGAAATTGTTGCGCCCGGCGTTGATCGCGAGATCCTTGCCCCAATAGTCCGGGTTGCGTTTCAGCACGATACGGCGCGACAGGTCGATTTCGTCGATGACATAGGGGCCGGAGCCTGTCGGCCCTTCGATCCAGGTCTCATTCAGCTTCTGGCCGGTTTCGTCGAACCATTTCTTCGACCAGACGGTCACCCCGCCCACCTGTTCGATCATGCTGCGCCGCGACAGACCTTCGGCAAAGTAGAATTTGATCGTCAGATCGTCGATCACCTCGACCTTTGGGATCCGCTTGCGCACCGCCTCGGCATAGGATTTGAGCCCCTGATCAAGCAGCAGATTGTGACTGAAGGCGACATCATGCGCCGTCACCGGCGAGCCGTCTGAAAACCGCGCTTCGGGCCGCATATGGAAGATCACCCAGCTTTTGTCCTCCGGGTATTCGACGCTTTCGCAGAGCAGGCAGTAGGCCTGACCATAGACATCTGCCGGCACGCTGGCGGAAGGCGCTTCGCCCAGCAGGCTCTCGTAGGGGTAGACGGAAAACAGATGCGCCCGGCCCTTGCCCGAATAGGGATTCATGCTGTCGAGCGTCCCGACAAAGGCGATGGAGATCTCGCCGCCCTTGGGCGCGTCCGGATTGACGTAGTCGAAATGCGGAAAATCCGCCGGATAGGCGAGATCGCCGTAAAAAGAATAGCCGTGGCTCCGGATCGTTTCCTCTTCGGCGCCGCGCGCGGCCCAGGTGCTGGCCATCAGCGCCGCGACCGACACCAGACCGGCGCCGAAAGCCGCGCGGATCCACGAGAGGTCCCGCGGGGATACAACTGCCTTTGCCCTTGCATGCATACGTCTGTCGGTCATCTGCTGTATCCCCTAACTTATGCGGCGCCGGCCGGAGGGCGCCTTTTCGTATTGTATATCAAGGTAAATGTCGGACCGCTTGAGTTTCAAGCCGAGATTTCGCACTCGCGATGAATTGGCGGTGAAATGAAAGTCAAAGTTCACCGGTTTCACTCTGCAACGGGCACGACAGGCTCCGGGTACGACAGGCGACGGGCCCGCTGACCGCCGCCCCCTGAGGACACAAAAAAGGCCGCAGCATCCGCCACGGCCGTTTTCACATTGCACCGGTATGAGCCTGGTACGGGCCAGAGTTCACAGGCCAGAGTTCGCTGGCCCGAGTTCGCTGGCCAGAGCTCTATGGCCCGAGATCCGGTCAGTTGCCGAGGCTGTCCAGATAGGCGATCAGGTCGACCCGGTCGCCGATCTTCTTCAGCCCGGCAAAGGACATGCTGGTGCCCGGCGCATAGGCAGAAGGTTTCGTCAGGAAATCGTTCAGATGCTCGGGAGTCCAGACATCGCTCAGGCCGCCCAGGGCGCTCGAGTAGCCAAAGCCCGCAACACCGCCCTGCTCGCGGCCAACAACACCATCGAGGTGGGGGCCGGTGGCATCGGTGCCGTCGATCTTGTGGCAGGCGGAGCATTTGCGGAAGACTTTGGCGCCCTTTTCGACATCGGCCTCTGCCATCAGCGTTGCAAAGTCGACTTCGGGCTCGTCGCTTGCTCCACCCGCATCCGCAACTTCGATGACGTAAGACGCCTCGCCGTGTGCATCAACATGGTAGAGTTCCTCTGCAACCCATTTGCCCAGAAGGAACACAAGAAACGCGCCGCAGAAGCCTGCAGTCGCCTTGGTGAGAGTCATCGTGTCAAACATGATAGCGAGTCCATTTCAGCTGTCTCGTTGGCTGTCTAAGGCTTCCCCTTACAACTGGCAAGGTATAGACACCGCGACTAAACGACCAATTCCCCAAGTTTTTGCAAAGATGACGCAGACATGAGACAGAAAATCGCGATCCAGGGCGAGTTGGGCTCCTACAGCCACGAAGCTTGCCGCAACAAACGGCCCGAAATGGAGGTGCTGCCCTGTCGCGGATTTGAGGACGCGATCAGCGCCGTGCGCTCCGGAGAAGCGGAACTGGCGATGCTGCCGGTGGAGAACACCACCTACGGGCGCGTCGCCGATATTCACCGCCTGCTGCCCCATTCCGGGCTGAAGATCATCGACGAGGCATTCGTTCGGGTGCATATCAACCTGCTTGGTGTTCCGGGCGCGACCCTGGACGAGGTCCGCGAGGCGCATTCTCATCTGGTGCTGCTGCCGCAATGTTCGAAATTCCTGCAGGATCATGACATTCGCGGCCGGATCAGCCCCGACAATGCCCGGGCCGCCCGCGAAGTGGCCGAACTTGGCGACCCATCCCAGGCCGCCCTTGCCTCGGAGCTGGCCGGCGAAATCTACGGGCTGAACGTTCTGGCCCGCCACATCGAGGACCAGGGCAACAACACCACCCGGTTCCTGATCATGTCACGCGATGCCGACGACAGCCGCCGCGGCGAAAACGGCATGATTACCAGCTTTGTGTTTGAGGTCCGCAACATTCCCGCCGCGCTCTACAAGGCCATGGGGGGCTTTGCGACCAATGGCGTCAACATGACCAAGCTGGAGAGCTATATGGTCGGCGGCTCCTTCACCGCGACCCAGTTTTATGCCGATATCGACGGCCACCCGGAGGATGCAAACGTGAAGCGTGCGATGGACGAGCTGGCCTATTTCACCACCAATGTGGAGATTCTCGGCACCTACCCGGCGGACCGCAAGCGGTGAGGGCGGCCCGGATGACCCGCGACTGGTGACTGGTCAGTGGTGACTGGTGGCAGTCCTCGGGCAGGCGCTCGGACAGGCCCCGGGCCAGGACTGATGACAGTACGGGAAACGGCAACGGGGGCAGGACCGGCGACACAGGACCGGCGACACAGGCCCCGCGCCATAGGACTGGCGAGCCGTTCCCGGGCAGTGACGTCATCAGGCGGTGAGATCCCGCCCCTCTGCCGCCATCCGGGCAAATTCGGCAACCCGCTGGCTGAATTTGCGGTTCAGCTTGTTGCGCGCCAGTTTCAGAGATTGCACCAGCAGGCGGGCGGCCAGGGTCTTGGGCGACAGTTCGATCCGGACAGTCATACGCGTCCGCCGTGGTGACAGCGCCAGCAGGTCAACCTTCATCTCGCCGGTCATGCCGTTGCCGGACGCGACCAGAGTGATCGAGGTCGGCGCGTCGCACTCCGCAACGGAGAGCTGCATCTCGCGCTTGGTGCCACGGAATTCAAACCCCACGTCCCAGGCCAGCTCGCTGATGGCCTCGGCGGAGCCGCTCTTGCGTTGCACCTCGATCCCGCGCCGCAGCGCAGACCGTTCGAAGGTCTCAAAATCCGTGACCGCCGCGAACATCGTCTCGATCGGGCTATCGATGTCTTCCCTGGTTTCGAAATGCATGATTGGCCTGCTCCGTTTCCGGTCGCCCGCGCGCGTTCGGACGACCTCTGATTTCCACTATAGCCTATGGCGGTTACCCGAGTGTATCCGCAACCCAGTTTTCCAGCAGAAAACCGGCAATTGCACCTTTTCGCGGCGGTTGAACCTTTGGGTGCTGACCGGCAAAGACATCCATGACCTCCTGACGGCTGAGCCAGAAGGCCTCCTCGATTTCGGCGGGGTCGATCCTGATCTCATCGTTCAGGGCCTGCCCGTGGCAGCCGAGCATCAGCGACATCGGAAAGGCCCAGGGCTGACTGGCGAGATAGGCAACAGGGCCGACCCTGATGCCTGCCTCCTCCAAAACCTCCCGCCGCACGGCCGCTTCCATGGTCTCTCCCGGTTCGACAAAGCCTGCGAGCAGCGAATACATCCCATCCGGCCAGCCGGGAGACCGCCCCAGGAGCACCCTGTCGCCCCGGGTGATCAACATGATCACGACCGGATCCGTGCGCGGGAAATGGGCGCCGGAACAGCTGTCGCAGCGGCGTTGCCAGCCTGCCTGCTCGATCCGGCTCGGGTCTCCGCAGCGGGCGCAGAACCGGTGACTGTCATGCCAGCTGAGCATTGCCTTGGCGGTGGTCGCCAGTTCCGCCTCACGCGGGGTGAGCAGGGTCATGACCCGGCGCAGCTCGGAAAACACGCATGCATCGGGCAGATCCGGGTGGCGCTGTTCGCTGGGATCGAGAAAGGTGTTCAGCGTCGACAGATCCGTATCTTCCGGGTCCCAATCGCTGATGTCGACGGCAAAATATCCGGCGCCTGTCTCGGTGCAGCCCAGGAACAGGGCCTGATCCCGTTGGCCCGCCACCAGATTATGGGTGGCGGCCACCGGTGCCAGACCTTCGGCAGAACCGGCCGCCTCCGGTCGCAGGCAGAGCGGCTTGCCGCGCCAGAACAGCAGCACCAGAGCCGCCCGTTCCCCCTCCGCATGCCAAAGCGCGTCCAGAGCATCGGGATCGGTGCGCAGATGCGCCGCACGATCCAGACCGCTGCCGCCAAATGTGACCTGCTCTGCCCGTTTCATCGCTGTCGTCCCTTCATTCCTGCCCGCGCGCCGCTGTCATGGCCGCGCCCCTGTCTTGCCCGCGCCTGTCTTGCCCGCACCCCTGTCATGCACCTGTGGCCGACACGCCGTTGCCTCGTGCATTTCCGACCCAGGATCCGTCCGGTCGCGGGGGCGCGCTCCACAGGCGATGCCGTATTCCAGAGGCTGACTCAAGCATAAATGCCACAATTCGCAATTTCTGAAAAAAACCTGAAAGAGGGGGTTCCGCCACCGCCGCAAGCCTGCTCTTCTCCTTGTTAACCAATTGGACGCGCCGAAAGTTCTGTCTCTGCGAAGCAGACTTCCGCGCCACCCAACGACCAGAATGGCATAAGATGACGGGACCAGTTTTGGTGCAGCAGCGATGAAGCGCGCCAGCAACGGAAAGACGAGAAAGGCAGGCCGTTTGCGGCTGCTGGCCACCTCGGATGTGCACAGCAATCTGCTCAGCCATGATTATTACGCGGATGCCCCCAACCCCGGGTTCGGCCTGAGCCGCACCGGCAGCCTGATCGCGCAGGCACGGGCGGAGATCGAAGCAGAGGCAGGGATATCGCTGCTGCTGGACAATGGCGACTGGCTGCAGGGCACACCCCTGGCAGAGGCTGAAACCCGGGTACAGGGCAATGCGCCGCCTGCTGTTCAGGCCTTTGAGCTGCTGGGCTATGACGCGGTGGGGCTGGGCAATCACGAATTCAACTTTGGTCTGAATGTCCTGACGCAGGCGCTGATGGCATTGCCCTGCCCTGCGATCTGTTCCAACCTGCGCACGGTCGGGACGACGCCCGATCTCCCGGTGCGTCGCCAGCTTGTGTTGTCGCGTCGGCTGCCCGGATCCGGCGCGGATACGCCCCCGGTCCGCATCGGCCTGTTCTCGGTCCTGCCGCCCCAGACCATGATGTGGGACGCAGACCACCTGCAGGGGCGGGTCGAAATCGGCGATATGGTCGACTGCGCCCGCGACTGTGTCGCCAGCCTGCGCGCCGCCGGAGCCGATGTGATCGTTGCGCTGGCCCATACCGGGCTGGGCGCGGCCAAGCCCACTGCGTTGATGGAAAACGCCCTGCGACCGATCACGGCCCTGCCGGGCGTCGATGCGGCAGTCGGGGGCCATACGCATCTGCTTTTGCCCACAGAGGACGGGCCGGACGAAGACCTTGGCATTCCGGTCGTGATGCCCGGATCCGGCGGCTCGCACCTAGGGGTGATCGATCTGTCGCTGGAGCTGCGCGAGGGGCGCTGGACCATCGTCGATGCCGGTTGCGGCTTGCGGGCTGTCAGCATCCGCACCCCCGGGGGCGTGGTGCCGCTGGTCCCTGAAGCCCCCGCATTGGTCGGCGGGCTGGCCGCGGCCCATGTGCGCACCCGGACGGTGATGGCGGAACCGGTCGGACAAGTGCCCGCGCCGCAGCATTCCTATTTCACCTTCTTTGGACAGGACCGGGCATTGGCGCTCAATGCCGCCGCCCAGGCCGCAGCGGTCCGCCCCGCCCTCGCCGTATCCGACAGGGCCAATCTGCCGCTTCTGTCGGCCGTGGCGCCGGCCAAATTCGGCGGCCGCGCGGGGCCGCGCAACTATACCGATGTGCCGGCAGGCGTCCTGTCCCGCCGCCATGTGGCCGACCTCTACAGCTATCCCAACGAGCTGCGGTGCATCGTCATTGACGATGCGGGATTGCGCGACTGGCTGGAAATGTCGGCCGGGTTCTTCAATCACCTCAGCCCCGCCCCCAACAGCCCAGTCCCCGACAGCCCTGCCGCCCTGCTGGCCAATCCGGAGCGCGCGGGACATAACTTTGATGTCATCTTCGGGCTGGAGTATGAGATTGACCCTACGGTGCCAGCGGTTTTTGATGCCGAGGGCCAGAGGACCACCCCCGAACCACATGAAACAGAAGGCCGGATCCGCAACCTGCGCTGGCAGGGCGAACCGATCCGGCCGGGGCAGCAGTTCGCCGTCGCGTTCAACAGCTACCGCAGCAGCGGAGGCGGCAATTTCCGCATGTTGAGCAATGCGCCGCTGGTGCCGATTCCGCCGCAAATGGTCCGCGAGGCGATCGCCGCCTATGTCAGCGGCAACCTTCCGCGGGACCCTTTGGCCGCGCAGCCCTATCCCTGGCGCTTCAGCCCCGATCTGGGGGTCGAGGCAATCGCGCTGACCGGCCCCGGCGCCCGCGCTTTTCTGCACGATCTGCCCGAGGCCATCGGTGCCAGCGCCGAAGTGACCGAAAACGGCTTTCTGTCGCTGCGCCTTTCGCTGTGATCGGCCCCTTTGAACGGCCTGCCCCTTTGATCGACCCGTCGCTTTGATCGTCTTGCCCGTCTGATCAAACAGGCCACGTCATGACCGGCACACAGCGAAGGCAAAACAGCAGCACAGCGGTTGTCATTTTTATATCACTTCCCTATATCGGGATTCGAGGGGTTGGCGCGGGCAAGTGCCTCGCCAACCTGGTCAGGTCCGGAAGGAAGCAGCCACAACGAGTCCCACTTGGGTCGATGTCCAGCCTCTCACTTCATCAAAGCCCCGCCTCTGGCGGGGTTTTGTGTTTCCGCCCCCCTCCCCACCTCAATCCCCACCTCAATCCCCACGTCACACCCCACATCAAACCCTGCGTCAAACCCAGCGGCATGCGGATCAGACCCGATCCCCTGTTGCACGGCCGGGGGCCTCTGCGCTGATCCATTGCGAGACCGAGCGGGAAGCAAAGATCCCGTTGACGACTCAAGCACCGGCCAGCTACCCATGTAGACGATGGTTCCCAAACCCCAAGATGTGGTGGTGCGGGATGAAAAGGGAACATGGTGCGGCTCTGGAATATGCCCTCAGAGCCAAGTCCATGACTGCCCCCGCAACTGTAAGCGGCGAGCAACCCGGTATGACCACTGGCCATAGATGTGCCCTCGGGGCGCAGGGCCGGGAAGGACCGGCACGCAGCGACCCGCAAGTCAGGAGACCTGCCATCGACGTTGAAACCTGAACTCGGGCGGGGCGCCCTGGTGGGGGACCGATGGTTGCGCGTGGCCTGTGAACTGCACCACCCAGCCCCTCGGGATCTCTGTCCGTGCAATGCCGTCCGCCTGCTGCATCACCTGCGCGGAGGGCGCGATGACCGAAGACATCACATCAACCCACGACTTTGTGGCCACCACCTGCCTGCATCTGGGGCGCCCCTGCCCTGCCGCCGAGCGCATGCTGCGCGCCCTTGCAGGGGCGCTGGACAAGGCGCGGACCGTGACCCGGGAGGATTTTGAGATCACCGGAGAGAGTCGGCTTGACGGCTGCGAGAAGGCCTGCCCGGCGCGTTTTGCAGCGCGTCACGACCGTATTCGGGTGTATTGCGATGTGGCGGCGACCACGGATATGGCCGCATTGGACCGGTTTGCCGACGCCATGCTGGCGCCCGAAGCGCCCGGAGCGCCCGGAGCCCCGTCAGGTCCCAAGTCCGGTCCCGAATCCGGTGCATTGCCCGGCGCCTTGCCTCTTGCCCTGCCCGACGCCCCGTCCAGAACCATGTCAGGTGCCCCGTCCTGTGGCCGGTCAAGTCCCCTGGCCAGCACCGGATTCGGGAGCATCTCCATGGCCGTAGCCTCTGCTGCGGAGCTGCCCCGCGCATTTGGCGAGGCCCGCCCGCTGGCGCCTGCCGCGATCCCCCTCCTGCGTCAGTAGCGGGAAACCGGAGCGGGGGACACAGGCGCTGTCGGGCCTCTGCGGGTCGGGCCTCTGCGGGTCGGGGGGCCTAGACGGTCGGAGGCACTGGCGAGACCTGCAGCGCGGCGCGGCAGGCCCAGTCCATCTGTTCGTCCGTTTCCACGGCGCAGGACCGGACCTGGCGCAGGCGGATCAGCGCCGCATCCGGGTCTTCGCCAGCCTCGATCATGAGCCGCAGGGTCGCCATGCCCGAGCGGCCGCAGCCGCCGCGACAATGGACCAGCACCCGCCCGCCGCCGGACAGAGCCTGCCGGGCAAGAAGACTGACCTGGCTCCACTGCGCCTCTGTTTCCTCATCAGGGATCTGGAAGTCTTCGACCGGCAGATGGAACCATCGGCTCCCCAGGCCCTGAATGTCGGAACCGAGCGTTTCGACGCCCATGATCACATGCTCGACCCGGGTGGTCAGAGTGATCACGATCGACGGGCGCCACTCCCGGATCAGGCGCAGATCTTCCTTGTAGTCCCCGCCTGCGCCCGGTGCCGGGCTGAGCGCGAGGATCCCCTCACCGACGGACAAGGCATGCAGCGTCAAGGGCCGTGGCCGGGCCTTCGCCTTGCGTTGAACATGGCGCGGGGCGGCGCTTGATGACTGCAGGTCGGACACACTTACCATTTAATTCCCCCAAAACGCGCGGCGCGTTGAAGCCGCGTTACAACGCCTGTAACCATAGCCTCCGCATGCCCGCAGCGGGTAGTCTTTTTTGACCGGCATCGTAAATGCTTTGTCGGGACGCAGAATATGGAAGAGCGGTGGACGAGAAGCGTCCTGAGCCGTAGTTTGCACAAAACCCAGATCATCGCACGCGAATCCCGGGCCGCTGCCCTGTTGCTGTGCCCCAAGTTCATCCGAAAGGCCCTCATGAGCGAGCAAAGCCCCGAGACATCCAGCGGCCAATATCAGGTGCTGGCGCGCAAATACCGGCCCGAGACCTTTGCCGATCTGGTCGGTCAGGACGCCATGGTGCGCACGCTGAAGAACGCATTTGCCGCCGACCGGATCGCGCAGGCCTTTATCATGACCGGCATTCGCGGCACCGGCAAGACGACAACCGCGCGGATCATCGCCAAGGGCATGAACTGTATCGGGCCCGACGGTGCCGGTGGCCCCACGACCGAGCCCTGCGGTCAATGCGAGCATTGCCTGTCCATCATGGAGGGCCGCCACGTTGACGTGATGGAGATGGACGCGGCCTCGCGCACCGGGGTCGGGGACATCCGCGAGATCATCGACAGCGTGGCCTATCGTGCGGCCTCGGCGCGTTACAAGATCTATATCATCGACGAAGTCCACATGCTCTCCACTTCGGCGTTCAACGCCTTGCTGAAGACGCTGGAAGAGCCGCCGGCGCATGTGAAGTTCATCTTTGCCACCACCGAGATCCGCAAAGTGCCGGTGACAGTCCTGTCCCGCTGCCAGCGCTTTGACCTGCGCCGGATTGAACCGGAGGTGATGATCAAGCTGCTCCGCAAGATTGCCAGTGCCGAGGCGGCCGAGATCGCCGAAGACGCGCTGGCGCTGATCACCCGTGCGGCGGAAGGCTCGGCCCGGGATGCGACCTCCCTGCTGGATCAGGCGATTTCCCATGGCGCCGGCGAGACCACGGCCGAGCAGGTCCGGGCGATGCTGGGGCTGGCCGACCGCGGCCGGGTTCTCGACCTGATGGACATGATCCTGCGCGGCGATGCAGCGGCGGCCCTGACGGAGCTGTCGGCGCAATATGCGGAAGGCGCCGATCCGATGGCGGTGCTGCGCGACCTTGCCGAGATCACCCATTGGGTGTCGGTTGTCAAAATCACGCCGGATGCGGCAGAGGACCCGACCATCAGCCCGGACGAACGGTCGCGTGGCCAGGATATGGCAGGCCGGTTGCCCATGCGGGTTCTGACGCGCATGTGGCAGATGCTGCTGAAAGCGCTGGAGGAAGTCGCCGCCGCCCCCAATGCGATGATGGCGGCAGAGATGGCGATCATACGTCTGACCCATGTGGCCGATCTGCCCTCGCCCGAAGAGCTGCTGCGCAAATTGCAGGATACGCCCCCGCCTCCTCATCCGGGCGGGACCGGTGGTCCCGGTCACCCCGGTGGCGGAATGCCCATGCACGGCATGGCAGCGCCTGCGGCGGGCCGAGGAGCGCCTGCGGCGGGCGGGGGGGGCGGGGCTCCGGCTTACGCCTCCGCCCCGCCGCAGGGCGCCCCCCAGGGTGGCCCCAACACCGGACCGAGCATGTCGGCAGGATCCGTCAACGCCACCAACGCCACGGGCGGCGGTCAGGCTGCCGCATTGGCTCCGCGTCCGGACAGCGCTCTGGCGCGGTTTCCCAGCTTTGAACATGTGATCGAGCTGATCCGCAAGCACCGCGACGTGAAACTGCTGGTCGAGGTGGAGGGCGGCGTTCGTCTGGTCTCCTACCAGCCGGGGCGGATCGATTTCACCCCTTCGGCGCAGGCCTCGAAGGATCTGGCGGCCCGACTGGGAACCGCGCTGCAGAACTGGACCGGCAGCCGTTGGGTGGTCTCGATCTCCCCCGATGGCGACGCGCCGACCATTGCCGAGGTCCGCGATGCTGCCGCAAACGCGCTGCGGGAGACAGCCTCGGCCCATCCGCTGGTGCAGGCCGTGCTTGCCAATTTCCCAAAAGCGAAGATCACCCGCATTCGCACACCAGAGGAAATGGAAGCCGAGGTACAGGCCGAAGCCCTGCCCGAAGTCGAGGACGAATGGGACCCGTTCGAAGAATAGCGCCATGCCCTGCCGACAGGCTGCGCCGCGTATGAGGGGCGCGCGGGCGGCAGCCTCCCGGCCCGGGCAGGCACGCGCCCTGCGCATCTGAGCGTTCAGAAGGCCTGCGGAGACAAGAATAGGGCTTTGCCCTTGCCTGTGACCGGTGCCGCACGTATCTATCACAGCAAACCTGACATCAGGAGTGATAGGATATGTTCAAAGGTCTTGGTGGCCTCGGCGATATGGCCGGGATGATGAAGAAAGCCCAGGAAATGCAATCGAAGATGGGTGAGATGCAGGAAGAGCTGCATAATATCCTGGTTGTGGGCGAGGCGGGTGCCGGTCTGGTCAAGGCAACGGCATCGGCGAAAGGCGATCTGAAGTCGCTCGACATCGATCCGTCCATTTTCAACGGCGAGGACAAGGAAGTCGTCGAGGATCTGATCCTGGCCGCCGTCAAGGATGCGCAGGCCAAGGCCGCAGAGCGTGCCCAGGATGAGATGACCCGGCTGACCGAAGGTCTGGGCCTGCCCAAGGATATGAAGCTGCCGTTCTGAGGCTGCGCCGTGGCCGGTTTGGGTCACGTTGGGTCCTGGATCCAGAGATTGGACAGGAGATCGGACGAGGGCAGATTGGACAAGGGGCGGCCTGCGGGTCGCCTTTTTCACGCGGGTCGTCTGCGCGCCGGGATCGTGGAGGCCCGAACGGCAGGGCTGAGCGCGCGGGAGCGACATGTTGCAACCGGCCGCGACCAGGCTTGAACAGGTCCGGCGTGAACAGGTTGGGCGCGAATAGGTTGCGCTTGAATAGATCCAGCGCGAATAGAAACGGAGCAGGATGAACAGATGGCAGAGCATGACGTGAGCGAGATAGAAACACTGATTGCGCTGATGGCGAAGATGCCGGGGCTTGGGCCGCGTTCGGCCCGGCGCGCGGTGCTGCATCTGATCCGCAAACGTGCATTGGTTCTGACCCCTCTGGCGGATGCCATGAGCCGGGTGGCCGAGACAGCGCGGGAATGCCTGAACTGCGGCAACGTTGGCACCAGCGAGATTTGCACCCTCTGTGCGGATCCGGCCCGCGAGAACGGCGAACTCTGTGTTGTTGAGGACGTGGCCGATCTCTGGGCGATGGAGCGCGCGGCCGTCTTCAAGGGACGGTATCACGTTCTGGGCGGGACGCTTTCGGCGCTGGATGCCATAGGGCCGGAAGATCTGCGCATTCCGAGATTGGTTGATCGTGTGGCGACCGAGGGCGTGAACGAGGTTATTTTGGCGCTCAATGCCACCATCGACGGGCAGACGACCGCCCATTACATTGCCGATCAGCTGACAGGCCGGGTGAAATTGACCTCACTTGCGCAGGGCGTGCCGATCGGGGGGGAATTGGACTATCTCGACGATGGCACGATCTCTGCGGCTCTGCGGGCGCGCAAGGAAGTCTGATCGGGGCACCGTCACCCATCTACACCGTCATACATCCAGACCGGCAACCTCACATCCGGCGTTATCGGTCTCGTCGTCGACATTTGCGCCGCCATCGAAGGTAGCCTCCAAAGGTGGCCACCGGTGCCCGCGCCGGGGGGCTCCCGCGCGGCTTGCGATCCTGGCGGATCTTATCCCCTTGGGCCCGGCTGCGCACCCATAGGGTGCGCAGCGCGCCGCGCCTTCAGGCGCGGCGCCACCCCCAACTCCGGGCCGGGGCAGCTCTGCTGTCACGGAAAGGAGGCGGGAGCCCCACCTGCGCTGTGGTGCGGCTGTGGTGCGGGGGCGCAATCCCAGGCACCGAGGGGCATGGCCCCCATCAATGTCAAACCGAGGCGTAGTGCTTTGCGATCCCGGCAAGCGTTGCCGACAGACCCTCCTCTGTCACATCCTTGTGGAGCACGAACCGGATTGCGCCGCTGCCACCTGCAGAGATCACCACACCCTCCTGCGCCAGAGCCTGCCCAAGTGCTGCGTTCTCTCGGCCCTCGGGGGTGAAGAACACCATATTGGTGTTCTGTTCCACCGCCCCCGCGCCCAGGTCGCGCAAGCCCTCGGCCAGGGCTTCGGCGCGCCGGTGATCCTCGGACAAGCGCCCCACATTGTGATCCAGCGCGTAGAGGCCCGCAGCCGCCAGCACGCCTGCCTGCCGCATGCCGCCACCGACCATCTTGCGCCAGCGCCGCGCCCGCGCAATCAGATCGTCCGGGCCGACCAGCACCGAGCCCACCGGCGCGCCAAGCCCCTTCGAGAGACAGATCGAAACCGTATCAAAGCACCCCGCGACCTCCGCCAGATCGCAGCCAAGCGCCGCAACGGCATTGAAAACACGCGCCCCGTCCAGATGGGTGCTCAGCCCCGCCGACCGCGCAGCGGCAGTGCAGGCCTCCAGACGCGCCAGCGACACGGGCTTGCCGTTGTGTGTATTCTCCAGAGACAGCAGCCGCGATACCGGGTGATGCGAATCGTCATCCTTGATGGCCGCGGTCACGTCCTCTGCCGACAGGCCTCCGTCCGCTGCAACGGCCAAGGGATCCATCACGATTCCCCCCAGCGCCGAGGCGCCGCCTGCCTCGTATTTGTAGACGTGATACTCCCGCCCGGTGATGACTTCCTCGCCCCGCCCGCAGTGGGCCAGCATCCCCACGAAATTGCTCTGCGTGCCCGATGGCAGGAACAAACCTGCGTCCTTGCCCGCCCGCTCCGCGAGGCTCTGTTCCAGACGGCGGAGAGTGGGATCTTCGCCGTAGACGTCATCGCCCACCTCCGCAGCAGCCATCGCCGCGCGCATGGCCGCATCGGGGCGTGTCACGGTGTCGCTGCGCAGATCACAGATCACATCTGCAACATTGGCGCCGGGGGTCTTTGCGTACTGGCTCATCTTCGTCTCCTTGCGGGCAACTCCTCCGCCCATCGGTGGCTTTGGCGGATGCGGCATACTGAAACCACCAGACCGATGAGCGCAATGGAGAGCTTCGTAACGGGTACAATCCCGCCCTCCCCTCACAGCCTGTGCCCGGAGAGGAGGCACCCCCTATTTGTCGGAATTCTGCCCGTCACGGGGTTGACTTTACGGCCTGAGGTGACACCAAGACGCACTCTCGCCGCGCAAGACAACTGGAGATTGCGATGCCCACTGCCCTCGTGACCGGATCCGCAGGTTTCATCGGATTTCACTGCTGCCAGAGACTGCTGCAGGACGGCTATGACGTCGTTGGCCTGGACGCGATGACTGATTACTACGATGTCGCGCTGAAGGAAGCCCGGCACGACATGCTGGCGGAGCACGACACTTTCCGCGCGGTGATCGGAGCGGTCGAGACCCCGGATCTGATGATGTCCCTCATGGCAGAGACCCGCCCCGACGTGGTCATCCATCTCGCCGCTCAGGCCGGTGTTCGCTACTCGATTGATAACCCGCGCAGCTATCTGGAAAGCAATCTGATCGGCACCTTCGAGGTGCTGGAGGCGGCCCGCGCATATCCGCCAAGGCACATGCTCCTGGCCTCGACCAGCTCGGCCTATGGGTCAAATACCGACATGCCCTATCGTGAAACGCAAAAGGCCGATCACCAGATGTCGTTCTACGCCGCCACCAAGAAGGCAACCGAGAATATGGCGCATTCCTATGCCCATCTCTATGATCTGCCGGTCACGATGTTTCGGTTCTTCACTGTTTACGGGCCCTGGGGGCGCCCCGACATGGCGTTGTTCAAATTCGCCCGCGCAATCCTCGCGGATGAACCGATCGAGATCTACAACCACGGCGAGATGAAACGCGACTTCACCTATATTGATGACCTGGTGACGGCAATTCGCCTTCTGATCGACGCCGTGCCCCCCCGCCCGGGCGCGGGTGCCGCCGTCGCCGAAGGTGATAGCCTGTCGCCTGTTGCCCCGTGGCGCGTGGTGAATATCGGAAATGCAAACTCCGTGCAGCTGATGGATTATATTGCCGCCCTGGAAACGGCCCTTGGTTGCCAGGCGCAAAAGACCTACCTGCCGATGCAGGCCGGGGATGTGCCCGCCACCTGCGCCGACACAGCGCTATTGACGCGACTGACCGGCTTCGCGCCGAACACGAGCGTCAGGGAAGGCGTTGCACGTTTTGTTGAATGGTATCGCCCCTATGCCACCCGCAATCAGGGCTGATCGGCAGAAATCGGCAGGACCGTTGCAAGTCCTCCGTTTCCAAATTGGCTGGGAGCCGGTAGGTTCGCAAGGTGCAAACAGGCATTCCAATCCGAAAAGGCCGACCGGACACAATATGTTAGCACCATTTTAGCGCCACTCGGATATGGAAGACACGGGCCGCGAATTTGCGGAAATATGCGCCAGGCCCAAACGCAGGAGTATTACGCATGACCTCAATTACGCCGGTGATTTTATGCGGTGGCTCAGGCACGCGGTTGTGGCCTCTGTCGCGCAAAAGCTACCCCAAACAGTTCGTGCCGCTGATGGGCGAGGAGACGCTGTTTCAGGCCTCTGCCAAACGTCTGTCGGGCGCGGGAGAGGGCTTTGACTTCGCGGCCCCGATGGTGCTGACCAATTCCGACTTCCGCTTCATCGTGACCGAACAGCTGCAGGGCGCAGGGATCGACCCGGGCGCCATCGTGATCGAACCGGAGGGGCGCAATACCGCGCCGGCGGTGCTCGCCGCCGCGCTCAGGGCCGGGGCCGAGGACCCGGAAGCGGTGCTTCTGGTGGCGCCCTCCGATCACGTGGTGCCGGATGTGGCAGCCTTTCATGCGGCAGTGGCACAGGGGCTTGAGGCGGTGCAGCGCGGCCAGCTTGTGACCTTCGGCATCACCCCGACCCATGCCGAGACCGCCTATGGCTACCTGGAGCTGGCGACCCTGCCAGACGCCGGTGGCGCCCCGGTGGCGCTGAAGCAATTCGTGGAGAAACCCGATGCCGCCCGCGCGGCCGAGATGCTGGCGGCGGGCAATTTCAAATGGAACGCGGGCATCTTCCTCTTTGCGGCCAAGGATATGATCGCGGCCTTCAAAGCCCATGCGCCCGAGCTGATCGCGCCGGTCGAGGCCGCGCTGGCAGAGGCGAAGGTCGATCTTGGCTTCCTGCGACTGGCACCGGAGCCTTGGGGCCAGGTCGAAGATATCTCCATCGACTATGCGGTGATGGAGCGGGCAGGGAACCTCTCGGTGGTGCCCTTTGATGCGGCCTGGTCCGATCTGGGCGGCTGGGATGCGGTCTGGCGCGAGTCGGGGCCGGATGAGGCCGGCGTGGTCGCCCATGGCGGCGCCACCGCGATCGACTGCCGCGACACGCTGCTGCGGTCGGACAGCGAGAACCTCGAGGTGGTCGGTATCGGGCTTGACGGCATCATGGCGGTGGCGATGAACGATGCGGTGCTGATCGCGGACAAATCCCGCGCCCAGGACGTCAAGCTGGCGGTCGAGGCGCTGAAGGAAAAAGGCGCCGCGCAGGCCACGGCCTTTCCCAAGGATCACCGGCCCTGGGGCTGGTTCGAGAGCCTCGTGGTGGGCAGCCGCTTTCAGGTCAAGCGGATCATGGTGCATCCGGGGGCGGCGCTGTCCTTGCAGAGCCATTTCCACCGTTCCGAACATTGGATCGTGGTCGAGGGCACCGCGCGTGTGACCGTGGATGACGAGGTGAAGCTGGTGACCGAGAACCAGTCGGTCTATCTGCCGCTGGGCTGTGTCCACCGGATGAAAAACCCCGGCAAGGTGCCGATGGTGCTGATCGAAGTGCAGACCGGGGCCTATGTGGGCGAAGATGACATCGTGCGCTACGAAGACGTCTATGCAAGGACCTGACCATGAAAATCGCAGTAGCCGGCCTTGGGTATGTGGGGCTCTCCAATGCTGCCCTTCTGGCGCAGCACAATGATGTTGTCGCAACCGATATCGCCGAAGAGCGGGTGGCCATGGTCAATGCGGGCCAGTGCCCGATCGTGGATCCCGATCTGGAAGATTTCCTGGCCAACCGCCCTCTCCGCCTGAGCGCGACCACGGATAGTGCTGCTGCTTTTGCCGGGGCCGACTTTGTGATCGTCGCCACCCCGACCAATTACGATACGAAGACCAATTACTTTGATACCTCCAGTGTCGAGGCGGTGGTGGGTTCCGTAAAGGCGGTGAACCCGCGTGCCACCATTGTGATCAAGTCGACGATCCCTGTCGGCTTTGTCAGCGATCTGCGTTCCCGGCTGGACACGGATCAGGTGATCTTCAGCCCGGAATTCCTGCGCGAGGGCCGCGCGCTTTATGACAACCTGCATCCCAGCCGGATCATCGTCGGCGAGCGCTCCGAACGGGCGCGCATCTTTGCCGATCTGCTGCTGCAGGGCACCGAGAAAAAGGACGTGGAGGTCCTTTTTACCCATCCCGACGAGGCGGAGGCGATCAAGCTCTTTGCCAATACCTATCTCGCGATGCGGGTGGCGTTTTTCAACGAGCTCGACAGCTACGCCATGGCCGACGGCATGGACACGCGCCAGATCACCGAGGGTCTCAGCCTCGATCTGATCGTGGCCAACCGGATGATGGATGAGCCGGCGGATGTGGCCGACAAGGTCTTCACCCGCAACCTGTTCGGCGCCGACTGACGGGACAAACCTCATGCAGTGCCCTCCCCCCACCAGACCTGCCTCTTTTCCGGGCACCCCACCCCCCTGCCTGTTCAACGCCCCCCCCGAAATCCAACGCCGCAGAGCACGCGGGCTGTTGACGCCAGCTTCCTGCGGCGCCTTCGCAGGGACGCGATGAACAGGTGTTTTGCGGTGCGATCCTGCGCTCCGCCGCAGGATTGGCCTCAAATTCCGGACGGATCTGGACCTATCTCACAAGCGTAAATTGTCATTTGCTCGGATATGACAGAGTCTGCCCGCCATCCGGCGGCGACCGGGGTTTCACACATCAAGCAAGAAGAAAGGACATGTCATGCACGGCACGTTCACCGACAACGACCTCAGCCATGTGATTTCCGCCGATAAAGCGCATGTCTGGCACCACCTTGTGCAGCACAAGCCCTTTGAAACCTCCGATCCGCGCATCATCGTCGAAGGCAAGGGCATGCGGGTCTGGGACCAGAACGGCAAGGAGTGGCTGGATGCGGTTTCCGGCGCTGTCTGGACGGTCAACGTCGGCTATGGCCGCGAGAGCATCGCCAAGGCGGTCTATGATCAATCCCTGAAGATGTGCTATTTCGCCCAGGCCGCAGGCTCGGTTCCAGCTGCGCTCTTTGCTGAGAAGCTGATCGAAAAGATGCCCGGCATGTCGCGCGTCTACTATTGCAACTCCGGTTCCGAGGCCAATGAAAAGGCGTTTAAACTGGTGCGCCAGATTGCGCATAAGAAATACGGCGGCAAGAAAACCAAGATCCTCTATCGCGACCGGGATTACCACGGCTCCACCCTTGCGGCGATGTCCGCTGGCGGTCAGGAAGAGCGCAATATGCAATATGGCCCCTTCGCGCCTGATTTCGTGAAGGTTCCCCATTGCATGGAATACCGCAAACATGAGCTGGGTCTGGAGCATCTGTCCGGCGAAGCCTTCGGCATTGCCGCGGCAAATCAGATCGAAGAGGTGATCCTGCGCGAAGGCCCCGAGACCGTGGGTGCCCTCTGCCTGGAGCCGGTGACGGCGGGCGGCGGTGTCATCGAGGCGCCCGAAGGCTACTGGCCGCGCGTGCAGGAGATCTGCAAGCAATATGACATCCTGTTGCATATCGACGAGGTGGTCTGTGGCCTTGGCCGCACCGGGACATGGTTCGGCTACCAGCATTACGGCATCAAACCGGATTTCGTGACCATGGCCAAGGGTGTGGCGTCGGGCTATGCGGCCATTGCCTGCATGGTCGCCACCGAAGAGGTCTTTGACATGTTCAAGGATGACCCGTCGGACAAGCTGAACTACTTCCGCGACATCTCCACCTTTGGCGGCTGTACGGCGGGCCCTGCGGCGGCGCTGGAAAACATGCGCATCATAGAAGATGAAAACCTGCTGGAAAACTGTACCGCCATGGGCGCCCGGATGATGGCGAACCTCGCGGCGCTGAAAGACAAGCATGCGGTGATCGGCGATGTGCGGGGCAAGGGCCTGTTCATCGGGGCCGAACTGGTCAGCGATCGCGATAGCAAGGAGCCGGTGGACGAGGCTCTGGCGCAGAAAGTCGTCGCCGAGGCAGGCAATCACGGTGTCATCATCGGGGTCACCAACCGGTCGGTGCCGGGCCGCAACAACACCTTGTGCTTCAGCCCCGCGCTGATCGCCACGGCGGATGACATCGACAAGATCACAGATGCTGTCGACAAGGCGCTGACAACCGTCTTCGGCTGACACCCGCGCCAGGACCCACAGTCGCCGCAGCATTGCCTGCGGCGATTGCATCTGTAGCAATGCTGCTGCAACGGGCCTGACCCAGGAGTCGCAGCCCTGTCGTGCGTCCCTCTGCGAGAAGAGGCCCGACAGGATTGGTTTGGTTTTTTTCTCCCAGATTGGCTCTTTTGACAGATCCGATAGTCCCTCATTGAGGCAGCTCAACGAGATCCCGAAAGGCCTTTTTCATGTGGATGACCCCAACCGAATTACATGGCGACCGCGTGACGCTGGCGCCTCTCTCTCACGATCATTGTGCTGATCTGACCGAGGCTGCGGCCGACGGGGAGCTGCATCGCCTGTGGTACACGACCGTTCCGACACCCGAAACCGTCGCGCAGGAAATCACCCGCCGACTGGCCCTGCAAGACGAGGGCAGCATGGTGGCCTTTGCAATCCTGGACGCAGGGGCGCGCGCCGTGGGGATGACCACCTATATGAATATCGACCAGAGCAATCATCGCGTTGAAATCGGCTCTACCTGGTATCGACAGTCGGTTCAGCGCACCGGCCTCAATACCGCAGCGAAGCAGCTTCTGCTCGCACATGCGTTTGATGAAAAAGACGCCATCGCCGTGGAATTCCGCACTCATGTGCTCAATCGACAAAGCCGGATGGCAATCGAGCGCCTCGGGGCAAAGCTGGACGGTATTCTGCGCGCCCATATGCGGATGCCAAACGGTACGATCCGCGACACAGCGGTATATTCAATCACCGCCGCCGAATGGCCGATGGTGCGCGCCAATCTGGAGTTCCTGCAAGCCCGCCCCTGATCTGAGCCTCCCCGGCGCGCGGTGGCCGTCGTCCCCCGGCCCGGCCTCGCACGGGGGTGTTGCAGGTAGGGTGATGGACGCTTCGGAACGGAAAGGCCTCTGCACCCGGTGACGCGTGCAGAGGCAGCAAAGCAGACCCTTCAGGCAGGTCGGCGCAGATCCGGGGAGGCGCGGATCACAGCATCTGGAACACCACCCCCGACAGGATCGCACCGGAAACGCCGAGCGCCAGATAGGTGGCGAAGACCCTCGGTTTGACCAGCGACCAGACGGCGGCCATGGCGGGAATTGAGCTGACCGCTCCGGCGATCATGAAGGCCAGCGCAGCCCCGGCGCTCATGCCCTGGGTCATCAGACCCGCAAGCAGGGGCGGCGCAACATAGGAATTCAGATAGGCGGGCATGCCAACCACGGCCGCGATGGCGATCGGCACGATGCCGTCTCCGCCGACCAAGGCGGCAATCCATTCCGGCCTGACATAATGCACCAGTAGCGATTCCAGCACATAGGCGAAGGCGAGCCATTTCAGCAGGAACAGACCGTTGGTGAGAAACTCCCTGCGGAATGTCGCCCGGCGGTCCTCTTCCTGCCAGAACCGCCAGTTCGGACGCTCGTCCGTTTTGGACGGTCCACAGCCGCAACAACTTTTGACCGGCGCCTTGCGCAGGGGCTGGGCAAACAGTCCGCCACTGCGCAGGGCTTTGATCACGAACCCGCCGAAGAGGCCCAGCGATACCGCGCTCACGGCTTTGGCGATGGCAAAAGGCCAGCCCAGTGCCGCTGCGGTGATCAGCAAAGTCGGCGGATCAATCAGCGGTGAGGACAGCCAGAACGCCATGACCGCCGACAGTGGCGCACCAAGCGCCAGAAGGCCCGCGATGAACGGAATGACCTCGCAGGAACAAAAAGGTGCCAGCCCGCCCAGCAGAGCCGCGAAAAAGATCATCCGCACCTCCCGGCCGACAAAGGCGCGGGCGACCATGGCCTCTGCTCCGGTGGCCTTGAGAAAGGCGAGAAGGGTCACCGCGAAGAGGATGTATTTCGATGTGGACGCCAGGGCGCGCGCGGTAAAGGCCACGACAGACCGGAAATTGTCCGGATCGATCAAGGCCACCGCCGCGAGGATCAGCAGGCCGATGATCCATGGGCTTTGCAGCCAGTCCAGGGCCACCCGCAAGGCCCCCGGCATCCGGGAACGGGGAGAATGAGAGAGATCAGCCATCGTTGGCAACTTTCGGTTTGAGCCCGCGGTCTGCGTCCTGACAGCATTCGCTGAGGATAAAACCTGCGAGACGTTCGAGATGCTTGAAACTGGCACGGCAGACAATGCTGCGGCCGACCTTTTCCTGTGAGACCACCTCGGCCGCGGACAGGAATTTCAGATGATGCGCCAATGTTGACGCGGCAATTCCGCTGCGTTCGCGGATTTCACCGACCGTGAGACCGCTTTCGCCCGCCCGCACCAAAATCCGCAGCACGTCAAGCCGCGCCTCGGACCCCATGGCGGCAAAGCCCTGTGCAGCAAGGGATGGGTTCATGTTTCGCCTCCACAATGATTCGATATAACTAGTTATATAGTTATTACTGAGGTCAAACAAGCACCAAGAACAGCACGGCAGACCTCAGCCCCGACGTGCTGTTTTATTGGATTTTACAGGTACTTAAAAAATATAGCGCCGAGCACCCGGTCCAGATTGCCTTTGGGATAAGTCCAGAATACGCTCGCCTCATGGCCATTTCCGTTGAAACCTTCTTTCTCAATCCTGAAGCGCAGGGCACTCTGCAGGCGCAAATCCAGGAGATGATCGCCGGCGGCATTCTGTCGGGCCGCTTTCGGGCCGAGGAGAAATTGCCCTCTTCGCGCAAACTGGCCGCTCACCTCGGTGTCAGCCGTATCACGGTCACCCTCGCCTATACGGAACTGGTCGCAAACGACTACCTTGCCGCCCGTGGCAGATCCGGCTTTTTCGTGTCGGGCACGGCACCGGTGCCGCCGTCCTTTTCGCCAACGGAAAAGGGCGAGGAAACGATCGACTGGGGCCGCACCATCACAAGGACCTTCACCGGAGGAGATACGCCCCGCAAACCGCAGGACTGGCGCAGCTATCGGTATCCGTTCATCTACGGACAGGCCGATGCCACCCTGTTTGACCACGCAAACTGGCGTCTCTGTGCCCTGCGGGCACTGGGTCAGAAGGATTTCGCGGCCATGACCGGCGACTACTTCGATCAGGATGATCCGCTTTTGATCGAATACATAGCCCGGCACACCCTGCCCCGGCGCGGCATCATCGCCCGGCCAGAGGAAATCCTCATCACGCTGGGCGCACAGAATGCGCTTTGGATCGTGGTGCAGCTTTTGTTGCAACAAGGCCGCAAAGCCGCCATCGAGGACCCGACCTATTACACACTGCGCGACCAGCTGGGGCACACCGGCTGTGCGGTGGATGTGATCGGGGTGGACAGCGACGGCCTGCCACCGGACCAGATTGCGGATGACACCGATGTGATCTTCACCACCCCCAGCCATCAGAGCCCGACGACCGCCACCATGCCAATGCCCCGTCGCAAGGCTCTGCTGGCGCGCGCGCATGAAATCGGCGCTCTGGTGGTCGAGGATGATTACGAGTTCGAGATGTCCTTTCGCGCGCCACCCTCTCCGGCGCTGAAATCCATCGATAGCGAAGGTCGGGTGATCTATCTCGGCAGTTTCTCGAAATCTCTGTTTCCAGGTCTGCGGCTGGGCTATCTGGTCGGCTCGGAGCCGTTTATCCGCCAGGCGCGGGCCCTGCGCGCAAATGTGCTGCGCCACCCGCCCGGCCATATTCAGCGGACGGTGGCATATTTCCTGTCCCTTGGGCACTATGATGCGCAGATCCGGCGCATGGCACGGGTCCTTCAGGAACGGCGGGGGGTGCTGGAGGAGGCTATCTCGGCACAGGGGCTCTCGCCTGCCAACAGCAACCTCTATGGCGGCTCATCCCTTTGGATGAAAGCGCCAGAGCATGTGGATATGGGCGCGGTCGGCACCGCCTTGCGCAGCCAGGGCGTCCTGATCGAGCCAGGCGCGCCCTTCTTCGCCGCCGAGACCCGGCGACACGATTTTTACCGGCTCGGATATTCCTCCATCGCCAGCGAGCGCATCCCGCAAGGGGTCGCACATGTGGCCAACGCCATTCGGGCCGCGCGCCCGTGAAACCGGATCCGATGTCAGCGGTGGCGCTCCCGCCCCCTCGCCGGACATCATAGATGCCCCCTCGGGGTTGGGCGTGGCGCCGCGCAAAGCGCGGCGCCACGCCCAACTGGCGACCGGGTTTCGTCAGAAACACGGGGCGACGGGCGGGAGCGCTCCCCTCCCCCGACGCGCACAGCACCTGACCGGGGCTCACTGGTCCTACCGGGCGAGCAAACTGGCCCTAACGTTGCGCCGGGCCGCCGCCTAAACCGAAACAAAGACGATCAGAAGCCGCCGGCATTCTCCGCGACTTCAAACGGGAGCCCCCACATGCGCATGACCACCGAAGAAGCCTTTGTCAAAACCCTGCAAATGCACGGAATCGAACATGCCTTTGGCATCATCGGATCCGCCATGATGCCCATCTCCGACCTCTTCCCCAGGGCGGGCATCACCTTCTGGGACTGTGCGCATGAGGGCTCTGCCGGCATGATGGCCGACGGCTACACCCGCGCGACAGGCAAGATGTCGATGATGATTGCCCAGAACGGCCCCGGCATCACTAATTTCGTGACCGCCGTGAAAACCGCCTATTGGAACCACACACCGCTGCTGCTGGTGACGCCTCAGGCCGCCAACAAGACCATTGGCCAGGGTGGGTTCCAGGAAGTCGAGCAGATGAAGCTGTTCGAAGACATGGTGGCCTATCAGGAAGAGGTCCGCGACCCATCCCGGGTCTGTGAAGTGCTGAACCGAGTCATCATGCAGGCAAAACGCGCCTCCGCCCCGGCGCAGATCAACATCCCGCGCGACATGTGGACCCAGATCATCGATGTCGCATTGCCCGCCATCGTGGACTTTGAACGCCCCGCAGGCGGCGAGGGCGCTGTCACCCAGGCGGCCGATCTCCTGTCGAACGCCCAAAACCCCGTCATCCTGAACGGTGCCGGTGTGGTGTTGTCAAAGGGCGGCATCAGCGCCTCCATGGCGCTGGCGGAACGGCTGGATGCGCCGGTCTGTGTCGGCTACCAGCACAATGACGCCTTTCCCGGCTCGCACCCGCTGTTTGCAGGTCCCCTCGGCTACAACGGATCCAAGGCGGGCATGGACCTGATCCGCGACGCCGATGTGGTGCTGTGCCTGGGCACAAGGCTCAACCCGTTCTCCACCCTGCCCGGCTACGGAATGGAATACTGGCCCGCGGACGCCAAGATCATTCAGGTTGACATCAACCCCGACCGCATCGGCCTGACCAAGACCGTTTCTGTCGGTATCGTCGGCGACGCGGCCAAAGTGGCAAAGGGCATCCTCGAACAGCTGTCCGACAGCGCGGGCGACGCCGGGCGCGACGCCCGCAAGGCCAAAATCGCCGAGACCAAATCCCGCTGGGCGCAGCAGCTGGCCTCCATGGATCACGAAGATGACGATCCGGGCACCAGCTGGAACCAACGCGCGCGCGATGACAAGCCGGACTGGATGAGCCCCCGCATGGCCTGGCGCGCGATTCAGGCGGCGCTGCCGAAGGAGGCGATCATCTCCTCCGACATCGGCAACAACTGCGCCATCGGCAATGCCTATCCCTCGTTTGAGGCGGGCCGCAAATATCTGGCGCCCGGCCTGTTTGGTCCCTGCGGATACGGCCTGCCCGCGATCATGGGCGCCAAGATCGGCTGCCCGGATACCCCCGTGGTGGGCTTTGCAGGCGACGGCGCGTTTGGCATCGCCGTGAACGAGCTGACAGCGATCGGCCGTTCGGAATGGCCCGCGATCACGCAGGTGGTGTTCCGCAACTATCAATGGGGCGCAGAAAAGCGGAACTCGACGCTCTGGTTTGACGACAATTTCGTCGGCACCGAGCTGGACCAGCAGGTCTCCTATGCAGGCATCGCCAACGCCTGTGGTCTCAAGGGGGTCGTTGCCCGTACCATGGACGAGCTGACGGCGGCGCTGCATCAGGCCATTGAGGACCAGAAGAACGGCACCACCACCCTGATTGAGGCGTTGATCAATCAGGAGCTGGGCGAACCCTTCCGCCGCGACGCAATGAAAAAGCCCGTCGAGGTCGCAGGAATTTCCGCAGATGACATGCGGCCGCAAGAGGGCGCATGACCCCAATGGCACCAAACCTGACTTTTGGTGCATTGCCGTTTGACCTGTCGGCAGGCCAGGGTGGCTTCCTAGCCCTCGCGCTTTTGGGCGCGGCGGCCATTCGCGGCTATTCCGGGTTTGGCTTCTCGGCCATCTTTATCGTACTGGCCGCACTGACGACAAACCCGGTGCCGCTCATTCCGGTCGTGTTTACCTGCGAAATCGCAATGACCGCGTTTCAGGCCCGCGGGATCAGGGCTCATGTCGACTGGCGGCGTGCGGGGGCACTGCTGGTGGGGGCGGCCCTGTCCACCCTGCCCGCCGTCGCTATGATGGCACGGCTCGATCCGGTTCAGGCCCGGCTGGTGGTCTCGGTGCTGATCCTGGGGCTCAGCCTGTTTCTCCTCAGCGGCTGGCAAATCGAGCGCCCGATGGGAGCCGCAGGACATGCGGGAGTTGGGCTGCTGTCGGGGACGGCAAATGCCGCCGGTGTCGGCGGTTTGCCGACAGCCGCATTTCTGGCGGCGCAGGGCATGTCCCCCGCAAGCTTCCGTGCGACAATGGTTGTCTTTCTCACCGGCATCGACCTGATGGCGCTTCCCGCCATGTCCCGTCACGGGTTGGTGACGGGCGAAACCGTGATGGCAGCCTGCCTGGCCTTTCCGATCCTTGCACTTGGCGTATGGCTGGGCAGCCGTGGCTTTGCCCGCTCCGCGCCGACCGGGTTCCGGCGCAAGGTCGTGACCTTGCTGGCGACGCTGGCCGGTCTCAATATACTCAAGGTCCTGATGTGAGCGCCGGTCGCGATACATTGGTGCTGAACACCGGGTCATCATCGGTCAAATTCGCCGTATTCGACGCGCAGCTCCACCCCCGCCTCAGCGGTGTTGCCGAGGGTATCGGCAGCGGCGGGGCGCTGCGGGTCGGCGCCAGCAGCGAGAGCCTCGACCTGCCGGACCATGAACAGGCGCTTGCAGCTGTCCTGTCCCGACTGGCCGACCAGGGATCCGGACCGGATCAGCTTGTGGCGGTGGCGCATCGGGTGGTGCATGGTGGGACGGAGCTGACGGCCCCCACCGCCCTGACCGCGACGGTCCGCGCCAAGATCGAGGCCTGCGTGCCGCTGGCGCCGCTCCACAATCCCCACGCCCTGTCGGCCATTGACGCACTGGCGCAACTCGCGCCCGACCTGCCGCAATATGCGAGCTTCGACACAGCGTTTCATGCGGATGCGCCGGAGGTGGCCCGCCGCTATGCGCTGCCGCCCGAAGCCGAGGCGCTGGGTCTGCGCCGCTACGGCTTTCACGGGCTGTCCTATGCCGCCCTGTGCCGTCGCTTGCCGGATATTTCACAACGGCCTCTGCCCGACCGGCTGTTGGCCTTCCATCTGGGCAATGGCGCGTCGATCTGCGCGATCCGGGAGGGCCGGTCCGTTGCCACCACCATGGGCTATTCGCCGCTTGAGGGGCTGACCATGGGCACCCGTGTCGGCAGTCTCGATGCCAATGCGGCGCTTCGGCTGGTGGAAGAACTGGGGCTTTCGCGCAGCAAGACCCTTTTGAACAGCCACTCCGGCCTTGCGGGCCTCTCCGGCGGGATTTCCGACATGCGCAGGCTTGAGCAGACGGACACCCCCGAGACACAGTTTGCCATCGATCATTTCTGCTACTGGGCCATCCGCCATGGCCACAGCCTGATCGGCGCCCTCGGCGGGCTGGATGCGATCGCATTCACCGGCGGCATCGGCGAGCATTCCCGCTTGGTGCGGGCGCGCATCCTCAATGGCTTTGACTGGTTGGGAGCAACACCGGATGCAGCGCGCAACGCGGAAAACGCGCCCCGCATCACCCGGGATACGGCCGCTGTCCCGGCCTGGATCGTGGCGGCAGAAGAAGAACGTCAGATCGCGATGGATACCCATGCGCTGATCGCCACAGCGGCGGGAGGGTAGAAAACGAATGTTCTGTTCTTTCCAAAAAATGCAGAACATACTCTCCGCCTGCGCCGTATAAATAGCAAATTGTTTCACCTTGCGGGAATTGGGAGAATTGATACACAAATGATGCACGTATTTCCTGCCACCATTTGCGGGTCCTCTCCGGCCCCGTAGACACCAGCCAAAGGCCCGCCCGTTGACCGACAGCACAATGAACGCCCGCCTGTTCAACCGACTGACTGCCCGCCTGACTGCCCGCCTGACCGGGAAGGCGACCCTGCTGCGCGCCCGGAGCCGGGACTTGTTCCCCGGCATCGCGGTTTCTGTCATCGTGGCGGTGACGGCACAGTTTCTTGCGGAACACTATGCGACCCCCGCCATGCTGCTGGCGCTGCTTCTTGGCATCGCGGTCAGCTTTCTCGGCGAAGAGGGGCGCACGGTGACCGGGGTTGCATTCTCCGCCCGTGCGCTGCTGCGACTGGGCGTGGCGCTCCTCGGGGTGCGGGTCTCGATGATGGTGCTGGCCGGCCTGGGGCTGCCGCTGATCCTGCTGACCGTCGGAGGGGTGGTGGCGACCATCGCATTCGGCCTCCTGGTGGCGCGGCTGTTTGGTCACAAGTGGCGATTTGCCCTGCTGACGGCTGGTTCGGTCGCGATTTGCGGTGCTTCGGCGGCAATGGCCATCGGGGCCATATTGCCCCGCGACGAGAAATCCGAGGAACGGTTGATTTTCACCGTCATGGGGGTCACCGTTTTGTCGACCATTGCCATGATCGCCTATCCCATTCTCGCCCGGTTCATGGAGTTCGACCACATTCAGGCGGGCGTGTTTCTCGGCGGCACCATTCATGACGTTGCGCAGGTTGTGGGAGCTGGTTTTTCGATCTCGGAGGAGACCGGCGATACCGCAACGCTGGTGAAGCTGATCCGTGTCTCGATGCTGGCCCCGGTTGTGCTTGTGGCGTCATTGGTGATCCGCGCCCGGATCAAGGCCCCGACCGGCGGCAAACAACCGCCGCTCCTGCCGGGCTTTGTGATCGCTTTCATCGGGCTCGCGGCGCTCAACTCCTTTGGCCTGATACCACAGAGCCTCGGCAGCTTTCTCAGCACCTGCTCACGCTGGTTGTTGCTGGTCGCCATTGCCGCCGTCGGCATGAAAAGCAACCTGAAGCAGGTGCTGTCTGTCGGCGGCGCCGCGATCGCCCTGATTGTGATCGAAACACTGTTCATCGCCGGTGTCATTCTCGCGGGGATTTCACTGTTGACCTGACACGCAACGAAAAAAGGGAGGCCAGATGACATTCCAGCAACCCGAGGTGGATACCTCGCCGCCGGTCTCTGACGAGATCCGCAAGACCACCTGCTACATGTGTGCCTGCCGCTGCGGCATCAACGTGCATATGAAGGACGGCAAAGTCGCCTATATCGAAGGCAACCGCGATCATCCGGTCAACAAGGGCGTGCTCTGCGCCAAAGGGTCGGCCGGGATCATGCAGCACAACGCCCCGTCCCGCCTGCGGGCACCGCTGAAGCGGGTCGGCCCCCGCGGGTCGGGCGAATTCGAGGAAATCTCCTGGGACGAAGCGCTGGACATCGCCCAGGGCTGGCTGGAGCCGCTGCGCAAGGATCACCCGGAAAAGCTGGCGTTCTTTACCGGGCGGGATCAGTCGCAATCCTTCACCAGCTTTTGGGCGCAGAATTTCGGCACCTGCAACTACGCGGCGCATGGCGGGTTCTGCTCGGTCAACATGGCCACGGCGGGGATCTACACCATGGGCGGCGCCTTCTGGGAATTCGGCCAGCCGGATTGGGACCATACCAAACTCTTCCTGCTGTTCGGCGTCGCCGAAGACCACGACAGCAATCCGATCAAGATGGGCATCGGCAAGATCAAGGCCCGCGGCGCGCGTGTGATTGGCGTCAACCCGATCCGCACCGGCTATAACGCGGTGGCGGATGACTGGGTCGGCATCACCCCAGGTACAGACGGGTTGTTCATCCTGTCGCTGGTGCATGTGTTGATGAAGGCGGGCAAGATCGATCTCGATTATCTCAGCCGCTACACCAATGCGCCGGTGCTGGTAAACCAGGACAAGAACAGCCCCGATTATGGCCTGTTCCTGCGCGATGACCATGGCGCGCCGCTGGTGATCAACCGCAAAACCGGCAAGCTGGCCCCCTTTGACATGTACGGCCTGCGCCCCGATCTGAACGGGACGCTGCAGATGGGCGAGATCACCCATGTTTCCGTCTTCCGGCTGATGGCCGAAAAATACCTCGCGGAGGACTACGCCCCCGAAACGGTGGCCGAACGCTGCGGCATCCCCGCGCCCCGCATCCGCGCCATTGCCGCCGAGATCGCCCGCGTCGCCTTTGACGAAGCCTTCGAGCTGGCCTGCGAATGGACCGATTTTCGCGGCGAAACCCATCAGACCATGCAGGGGCGCCCGGTGTCGATGCATGCCATGCGCGGTGTGTCCGCCCACGCCAACGGATTTCAGACCTGCCGCGCCCTGCACGTGCTGCAAATTCTTCTCGGCACCGTCGAGGTCCCCGGCGGGTTTCGCTTCAAACCGCCCTACCCAAAGCCCGCAACCGCGCATCCGCCCCCCCATTGCCGCGTCACCCCCGGCAAACCCCTCGACGGGCCGCACCTCGGCTTTGTTCAGGGTCCCGAACATCTGGCGCTCCTCAACGACGGCAGCCCCGCCCGCATCGACAAGGCCTTCACCTGGGAAAACCCCATGAGCAGCCACGGGCTGATGCATATGGTGATTTCAAATGCCCATGCGGGCGATCCCTACAAGATTGATACCCTGTTCCTGTACATGGCGAATATGGCCTGGAATTCATCCATGAATACCACCGGCGTGATGGAGATGCTGACGGATACCGACGCCTCCGGCGACTATGTGATCCCGCATATCATCTACTCTGACGCCTACAGCTCCGAGATGGTCGCCTATGCGGATCTGATCCTGCCGGATACCACCTACCTGGAGCGCCACGACTGTATCTCGCTGCTTGACCGCCCGATCTGCGAGGCCGATGGCGCCGCCGATGCGATCCGCTGGCCGGTTGTCGCCCCGGACCGCGATGTCCGGGGGTTCCAGACCGTGCTGATCCAGCTCGCAAACCGTCTCGCGCTGCCCGGCTTCACCCATGAGGACGGCTCGGCCAGGTATCGGGACTACGCGGACTATATCGTCACCCATGAGCGCAAGCCCGGGATCGGCCCGCTGGCAGGGTTCCGGGGCGATGGCGCGCAAACCGGGCGGGGCGCCCCGAACCCCGATCAGTTGGACAAATACATCGAAAACGGTGGCTTCTTCCTGACCCACATCCCCGAAGAGGCCCGCTATTTCAAACCCTGGAACATGGCCTATCAGGACTGGGCCGTGAACCTTGGCCTGTTTGACACGCCACAGCCCTATCTGTTCCAGCTCTACGTGGAACCGATGCGCAAATTCCAGCTCGCCGCCGAAGGCCGCGGTGAGCGCCAGCCCCCCGATCACCTGCGGCAACAGATCAAGAACAGCATGCATCCCCTGCCCGTCTGGTACGACACCCCACAGCATGGCAACAGAGGCTTCACCGTCAATGCCCTCACACAGCGGCCGATGGCAATGTATCACAGCTGGGGCAGCCAGAACGCCTGGCTACGCCAATTGCACGGTCACAACCCGCTCTATGTGCCCACAAAACTGATGCGCGAAACCGATCTCCGCGATGGCGACTGGGTGCGCGTCACATCCCCCCACGGCGAAATCACCGTCCCGGTCATGGAAATGGCAGGGCTCAATGAAAACACCGTCTGGACCTGGAACGCCATTGGCAAGCGCAAGGGCACTTGGGCGCTTGCCGACACTGCGCCGGAGGCGACCCGCGGCTTTCTGCTCAATCACCTCATCCACGAACTGCTCCCGCCAAAGGGCGACGGTCTGCGGTGGGCCAATTCCGACCCCATCACCGGACAGGCCGCCTGGTTCGATCTGAAGGTGCGGATCGAAAAAACGGCCCCACCCCAAGACAAACCACAAAGCGAGCCCGATTTCCCACCGGTCAAATCTCCCCTACCGCCGCCGCCGCGAGATCTCGCCTGGAAGGTCGGCTCATGAGGTTTCATCTTTTCTCAAATACCTCGGGGTCCGGGGCAGCGCCCCGGCACCAGCCGTTGCCCCCAAGCGCAGGAGCATCCCGATGACCGAACTTCCCGCCGCCACACAGCGCAGCATGGGCCTGGTGATTGACCTCGATACCTGCGTCGGCTGCCAGGCCTGCGTGATCTCCTGCAAGGGGTGGAATACGGAAAACTACGGCGCCCCCCTGTCAGATCAGGACGCATACGGCGCAGCACCCTCCGGCAGTTTTCTCAATCGGGTCCATTCCTACGAGGTGCAGCCGGAGCAGGGCCAGGCCCAGCTGATCCACTTTCCAAAGTCCTGCCTTCATTGCGAAGACGCGCCCTGCGTCACGGTCTGCCCCACCGGCGCCAGCTACAAACGGGTGGAGGACGGTATTGTGCTGGTCAATGAGAGCGACTGCATCGGTTGCGGGCTATGTGCCTGGTCCTGCCCCTATGGCGCGCGTGAATTGGATCTGGCGGCAGGCGTGATGAAAAAATGCACTCTTTGCGTCGACCGGATCTACAACGAGAACCTCCCCGAAGAGGACCGCATCCCCACCTGCGTGCGCAGCTGCCCCTCGGGCGCCCGACATTTCGGTGATCTCGGCGATCCGGACTCGGAGGTCTCAGCGCTGGTCGCCGACCGTGGCGGCATGGATCTGATGCCAGAGATGGGGACCAGGCCCGTGAACAAATATCTGCCGCCCCGCCCGAAGGACAGGCTCGCAGGAAACAACCCGCAGGACATAGACCTCCTCGCGCCGCTGCTGTCGCCGGTGGCCACGGATGCCGCCGGATTTCTCGGGTGGCTCGACCGCGCGCTGGACAAACTGCCAGGGGGGGAGCGCTGATGCATCCTGCGCCGTCTGTCATTGTCTTCACCACCCTGTCGGGACTCGGTTTTGGCCTCCTGTTCTTTCTCGGCCTCGGCATGCCCGCCGCCCGCGGCATGGTCGCCTTTGTGTTCTATGCCATCGCATTCGGTCTGGCCGTCGGGGGGCTTCTGGCCTCGACCCTTCACCTCGGCCGCCCCGAGCGCGCATGGAAGGCGTTTTCACAATGGCGCAGCAGCTGGCTCTCGCGTGAGGGATGCTGCGCCGTGGCCGCGCTGCTGACCATGGCGGTGCATGCCATCAGTGCAATCTTTTTCGACCATCCGCTGGCGCTAGTCGGGATTGCCGGCGCGGTGCTCAGTGTCGGGACCGTTTTCACCACCTCGATGATCTATACGCAACTGAAGACGGTGCCACGCTGGAACATGTTCCCCCTGACGCCTGCGTTGTTCCTCACCCTGTCGCTGGCCGGAGGCGCGCTACTCGCGGGGCAGGACGGTCAGGCCATCTGGCTTCTGATCCTCGCGGGGGGCACTCTTCTGGCCTATTGGTATCAGGGCGATTCCGCCTTCAGCGACTCCGGAACCACATTGGCGACGGCCACGGGGCTCGGCGGGCGGGGTGAGGTCCGCGCCTTCGAGCCACCCCATACGGGCAGCAACTACCTGCTCCGGGAAATGGTGCATCAGGTGGGGCGAAAACATTCCAGACGGCTGCGGTGGATTGGCTTCACGCTCGCCATCATCGTGCCGTTGCTCTGCCTGCTGATACCGGTCACGGGGCTGGCGTTGAAGCACAGTCTCGCGGCGGTGGCGGTACTGGCTCATATGGTGGGGGTTGCCTGTACCCGCTGGCTGTTCTTTGCCGAAGCGGAACATGTTGTCGGCTTGTACTACGGCAAGCGCTAGGCGGGCAAAGCTAGGTAGCCGACGCATTTGAGGGGGCTGGCGCACTGGCCGACCACCGGAGTGGCGCCCGGAGGCCCGGCGTGCGGACCGCAAAAAGCCCCGCGCAGAACTGGCGGGGCCCTTGGTCCGGTTCGGGATGCTCAGCCCGGTGTCAGAGCAGGCCCGCGTGCCCCATGGCCGCATCGATTCTGGCCTTGGTCGCATCCTCAAGCCCTGTCAGCGGCGACCGGACCTCTTCGGAACACAGCCCCAGTCTGGACAATGCGTATTTCGCTCCTACCAGACCCGGCTCGATAAAGATCGCTTCGTGCAGGGGCATCAGACGGTCCTGATAGTCCAGCGCGGTCTTGTAATCCCCGGCAAGGGTTGCAGCCTGAAACGCCGCGCAGAGCTTCGGTGCGACGTTGGCAGTGACCGAGATACAGCCCACACCGCCATGAGCGTTGAAGCCCAGCGCGGTCGCATCTTCGCCAGACAGCTGCACGAAATCGGACCCGCAGGACGCCCGCTGCTGGCTCACCCGTTCCAGTTTGCCGGTGGCATCCTTCACGCCGATGATCCGTGGCAGCTTTGCCAGCTCGCCCATGGTCGCGGGCAACATGTCCACGACCGACCGCGGCGGGATATTGTAGATGATGATCGGAATGTCAGCGCAGTCATGCACTGCGGTGAAATGGACCACCATGCCGCGCTGGGTTGGCCGGTTGTAGTAGGGCGTCACAACCAGGGCCGCGTCGGCACCGACCTTCTCGGCGAATTCGACAAAGCGAATCGCCTCGACAGTATTGTTGGATCCGGCCCCCGCGATCACCGGCACACGACCCGCAGCGGTTTCGACCACGACCGCGATGACGCGCTCGTGCTCGTCATGGGTCAAGGTCGGGCTCTCGCCGGTGGTTCCGACCGGAACCAGACCCGTGGACCCTTCGGCAATGTGCCATTCAACCAAGTGTTTGAGCGTATCCAGATCCAACTCACCATTGCGAAACGGGGTGACGAGGGCTGGCATAGAGCCTTTGAACATGGGAACGCTCCAGTTAAGTGATTTCGTACAGGCAATTCCTTGCCCGGACAGGCACGATGCCAGGGATTTGAGTTGCACCCGGTTCATCACGCACTATCGTCACAGGCTGTATCCCCGGATGACTGGAAAATGCAAGAGATGACACGCAGACTTGCCTGCTTCGTGCTGATTTTCACGACCTTGTGGAACGCGCCCGTATTGGCGCGAGGTCTCGTCACAGCCCTGCCCCTGATGCGCGATTCGCTCTGGGCCGAAGCCTTGATCGAGGCGGGGGACGAAGGCTCCATCGCAAGGGATGTGATCGAATGGCACCGTCTGCGCGCCGCCGAAGGACGTCCGCAGGATATCATGGCCTTTCTCGAGCGCCGCGCCGACTGGCCGGGAATGGATTACCTGCGCCGCCAATCCGAAGAAATCATCGCGACCGCAGGCGACGCCACCGTTCTGGCATTTTACCGGGGTGCAGGCGCACCCCAGCCCCCCCAGACCCCAGAGGGCGCATTGAGCCTCGGCGACGCCCTGATCCGCAGCGGCCGCAGGGACGAAGGACAGGCCGAAATCCTGCGCGCATGGCAGAGCATGGCGATGCCTGCGGACACACAGGTTGCCTATCTGGCCCGTCACGGCACCCTGCTGGCCGCCCATCATGAGACCCGCCTGTCCCGCCTCTTGTGGGATGGCCACAAGGTCTCCGGTCGCCGGATGCTGGATCTGGTGAGCGAGGGCGCGCGCAAGCTCGCCGAGGCGCGCATCGCATTGCAGGAGCAGGCAAATGGGGTCGATGCGGCGATTGCTGCGGTGCCTGCCGGGCTCAGGGGTGACGCCGGGCTGGCCTATGACCGGTTTGCCTGGCGCGATGCGAAACGGCGGCAGGACGATGCCATCGCGATGATGCTGGAGCGCTCCACCTCGGCGGCGGCGCTGGGGGTGCCAGAAAAATGGCTGCGGCGGCGGGCGGATTTTGCCCGTCAGCTGATGCGGGACAATGACAATACACGGGCCTACAGGCTTGCGGCCAACCACTTTGCCACTGCGGATGCCGGCTATGGCTATGCCGACAATGAATGGATCGCGGGCTATGTTGCGCTGCGCAAGCTTGAGAACGCGGAACTCGCCGTCTATCACTTCACCCGGTTTCTGGCAGCGGTCAAAAGCCCGATTTCGGTCGGGCGGGCTGGCTATTGGCTCGGTCGCGCCTATGCCCGGCTGGGGGAGGTCGACAAGGCCCATGCCGCCTATCGTCTTGGGGCAAAGTACCAAAGCTCCTACTATGGCCTGCTGTCTGCGCAGGCGCTTGGGCGCGGTCTGGACCCGGTGCTCGCGGCCCCGGACACGCCGGACTGGCGGGGGGCTCGGTTTCTCGGCTCGTCCGTCTACATGGCCGGGATGGAGTTGCTGAAGGCGGGCGAAATCCCGCTGGCAGAGCGGTTCCTGACCCATCTGGCCGAAAGCCTGTCCCCCGATGATGCCCTGAGGCTCGGTCAGATGGCCGTCGATATGGAGCAGCCGCATCTGGCGGTGATGATCTCCAAACGCGCGGCGCAGGATGGGCTGGAACTTGCGGGCGCGTATTATCCGCTGCATCCGGTGGCGGCGCTTGATTTGCCCATGGCACCGGAGATGACCCTGGCCATTGCCCGTCGCGAAAGCGAATTCGATCCGGTGGTTGTCAGCCATGCAGGCGCCCGGGGCCTGATGCAGGTCATGCCCGCCACAGCAGAGCTGGTGGCCCGGGAACTTGGTATTCTGGACGACCACAAGATGTCCCGGCTGACGTCAGAGTGGCGCTACAACGCGCGGCTTGGCGCGCAATATCTCGCCTCGCTGGCAGGCGCGTTCAATGGCAATGTGGTGCTGATGGCCGCAGGCTACAATGCAGGCCCCCACCGTCCCATCGCGTGGATGGAGCGCTATGGCGATCCGCGCGACGCATCGGTGGATGTGGTCGACTGGGTAGAGCATATCCCCTTCAACGAGACCCGGAACTATGTGATGCGCGTCACCGAAAGCCTGCCGGTTTATCGCGCCCGGCTGGGCCAGCCCGCCCTGCCGGTGCCATTCACACGGGAACTATCGGGCCGCACGCTTGATGTTTTCGCGCCAAAAGGTGAATAGCCCGGCCGCAACCACCAGCCCGGCGCCGATCACGACATTGGTCCGCATGCTTTCGCCAAACACCGTGAGCCCGATCATCGCAGCCCAGGGCAGTTGCATATAGGCAAAAGGCTGCACTGCGCTGGCTTCGGCCATCTCGTAGCATTTGATCAGCAACCAATGCCCCAGTGCGCCGGTCACACAGAGCATCGCCATCCAGCCCCAATCCGGCGCCGTCATCGGCTCCCAGTACCAAAGCCCCAGCGGCGTGATGAAGATCATGCCGTAGACGCCGGTATAGAAAAAGCTGGTCGCGGTCGTGTCCCGCCGCGCCACATAGCGTGTCAGCAATCCGTAGAGCGCAAACATCAGCGCCGATACCAGCGGAATGAGCGCGGCGAGCTGGAACACGCCGGACCCCGGCTGCAGGATGATCAGCACACCGAGAAAACCGACGCCGATCGCCGACCAACGGCGCCAGCCGACCTGCTCGCCGAGAATGGGACCGGACAGCGCCGCGATCAGCAGCGGATAGCAGACAAAAACCGCGTGGCTTTCCACCAGTCCGAGCACCGTGAAGGCAAGCACCATGACGCAGATCTCGGCCACCAGCACGAAGGCGCGAAAGATCTGCACCGCCTTCTGGCTGGTCCGGGCGGCCAGACGGAGGCTGCCGGTCTGCTGCAATGCCACCGAGATCACAAAGGCCGCGAAGAACCAGTAGCGGATCATGATCACCATGAAAATGTTGTACTCACTGGCCAGATGCCGCGAGATCCCGTCCTGGAACGCAAACACGATGGTCGCCCCGATCATCAGCAGGATCCCCATTCTGGTGTCGTCTTTTGCCATCACCTGATCCATGCCTCAGCCTTTCACTGCCCGCGTCATATGTCTTTTCCGGCCAAAGCCCGGCGCTCTGTCCACGTCAAACCCGGCCTCCTGCAGCCCCCGGCGGACAAATCCGGCCGCCGTATAGGTCGCAGCCGTGCCACCGCTACGCGTGTGATCCGCCACCGCCTGCAACAGATCCTGCTGCCACAGCTCCGGGTTCTTGGCGGGCGAGAACCCGTCCAGAAACCAGGCATCGGCCTGCCCTGTCCACTCCGGCACCGACACCCGGGCGTCGGCGACGACCACCTCGGCGCGCAGCGTGCCGAGGTCACACAGACCGCCGCCCGTCCACTGGCTCAGGAACCGCTCTGCCCAGGGCATGATCTGCGGAAAGGCCTGCAAGGCGCGAGCCATATCGTCCACGGCCATCGGATAGGCCTCAAAGCTGGTGAAATGCAACGCGCCCTTCTGGCCGCTCTGCTCCCAGGCCCGCCAGGCCGCAAGCATGTTGAGGCCGGTTCCAAAACCCAGCTCTGCGATGTGAAACCCAGCCGCATAGCGCGCTGGCAGATCGTTCCCGGCAAGGAACACATGTTCGGTCTCCAGAAGACCGTTCTGAAGCGAGAAATAGGGATCGTCGAACTGGTCGGAGACCGGCAACATGCCGTCCCGCCAACTCAGCCGGGCCTGCTGGTCTGCCATGGTAATTTCCTCTAGAGAGACGTCCGGAGACAGGGCGAACCTGACGAAAGGGCATGGAAATGGCAACTCCCGAAATCACGGTGCGCGGCGCGGGTATCTTTGGCCTCTCGATCGCCTGGGCCTGTCACCGGCGCGGTGCCCCTGTCCAGATCGTGGACCCTCACGGCCCCGGCGCGGGATCAAGCGGCGGCATCGTCGGCGCATTGGCCCCGCATGTGCCGGAGAACTGGAACCCGAAAAAGGCCTTTCAGCTGGACAGCCTGCTGATGGCAGAGCGCTTTTGGGCCGAGGTCGAGGCCACGGGCGGGGTTTCGCCCGGCTATGGCCGGTTGGGGCGACTGCAGCCGATTGCGGATGACCGTGGCCTGCAATTGGCAGTGCAGCGTTGCGACAGCGCGGCAGACCTCTGGCAGGGCCGCGCCATCTGGGAGGTCCGCCCGGCGGCGGAGTTCGGGGAATGGCACCCGCCCAGCGCCACCGGGATGGTCATCCACGATACGCTGTCGGCCCGCATCCACCCTCGCCAGGCCTGCGCGGCACTGGTCGCGGCCCTGAGGGCGGGCGGCGTCGAGGTGGTTCCTGACGCGCCCGATCTCGGGCTGGTGATGCATGCGACCGGCTATCAGGGGCTTCTGGAGATGAATGCGGAGGCCACCCGGAGTGTCGGAAATGGCGTCAAGGGCCAGGCCGCCTTGTTGCAGTTCGACGCAGGCCAGGTGCCGCAGCTCTATGCCGACGGGCTGCATATTATTCCGCATGCGGACGGAACGCTTGCCATCGGCTCCACCAGCGAGCGGGACTTCACCCATCCGGCCGACACCGACTCACAGCTGGAGGAGGTTATCGCCCGCGCCCGCCGCGCGGTGCCGCAGCTCGAGGGCGCCGCGATCCTGAGCCGCTGGGCCGGGGTTCGCCCGCGCGCCCGGACCCGTGCCCCGATGCTGGGCGAATGGCCGGGACGGCGTGGTCATTTCATTGCCAATGGCGGCTTCAAGATCGGCTTTGGCATGGCCCCCAGGATCGCCGATGTCATGGCTGATTTGCTGCTGGAGGGGCGCGACGCAATTCCGGCCGGTTTCCGAGTGTCCGACAATCTCTGACGCGGTCACCGCCTGCGGCGTTCTCGCCCCCATGGCAGGGTGATACCGATGCCAGTGCGACCCCCATGCAAGTGGGAAATGCCGGGGCGCAGCCGGAGAGCCGGCAGGCACCATGCAAAAGGCCGCGCAGGTAGCGCGACCCTTCAGAATAATACGGCAGAAAATATGGGCGGACAATACGGGCCTTGCCGGCCCAAGCCCGTTAGCTGGCCTGCGGGATAATGACGATCTCGACACGCCGGTTGCGCGCCTTGCCCTCGACGGTCAGGTTGCTGGCCACAGGGGCGTCTTCGCCGCGGCCAATGATGCGCATGCGCCCGTAGGATACCCCACCCGCCGCCATCTCGTCCGCGACCGCGTTGGCGCGGCGTTCGGACAGCGAATAGTTGTAGGATGCGGCACCGTCGCTGTCGGTATGGCCGATCACCTGTACGACACTGCCCGGATAGCGCTGCAGGCTGCCCGCCACCTTGCGCAGATCACTGCGAACCACCGATGAGATCGACGCGCTGTCCGTGGCAAAGGTGAGATCATTCGGGAGCGACACGATCAGACGGTCACCGGTGTTCACGATGGAAATTGAACCGTTGTCGAGGCTCTGCCGCAATTCGGCTTCCTGTTTGTCCAGCTCGCGGCCGATCAGACCACCGGCCAGGGCGCCCAGCGCTGCGGAGCCGATGACGGTGTCGACCTTGTCGTCATCCGAGGTCGCAGCACCAATACCCGCACCGATCAGGCCACCGATGATGGCCCCGTTCTGCGAGCGGTTCGTACCACCGGGCGCGCCATAAGACGCCGGATCATTACAGGCGCTCAGCGCGACGGCTGCGGTCAGAACACCAACAACGGGGAGTTTCGCAAAAGACATTCAGTCTACCTTTTCTCTCTCAATCCTGTCTCTCGGCATCTTTCGGTATCAGGGGTGACCCACCTCGAACAAACGCGGAGACGTTACGTATAGATATTGTGCCACATCGCGGCTGCAACAAGCGACAAGAGATGCGGTTCGGCGGATTGCCGCGCACGCTCTGCCGCTGCTTTGCGGGGTGGCCCATGTTTGGTGAACGAATAACTCGGCTTCTTGTTCCTGCCAAAGTTTGCGCAGCAGAGACGCCTCTGCCGTAAACTGGTCGTCAAGCAGATCCGCCGCCATCATTCTGTCGGTTCTGAAATGGCGAAACCCGGCGCGCAGCTCGCACCAGGCGGCCAGCAGCGTACAATCCACATGATATATCAGCGCCAGTGGCCGCAGCACGCGGTCGCTCTGCTCGCCGCCCTCATTGACGTAGGACAGGCGCAGTTTCTGGGCACTGCGCACCGCCTGCCGCAACAGCGCAACGGACACGCAGCCACAGTCGGGATTGTCCTGCGGTGCCCCATAGGGCGCGACCTGCAGCCATTCGGCGCTCTTGTGGACATCACAGATCTTGCGCCCCACCCGGGCTGCCGCCTGCTGCAACGCGCCATCACCGGTGCGGATCAGCATGGCGAGCCCCACATGCAAGGCCTCGATCTCTTCCTCGTCGAAGTTCAGCGGCGGCAGATCATAGCCCTTGCGCAATATATACCCAACCCCGGCCTCGCCCTCGACCGGGGTGCGCATCGCCTGCAAGGCCACGATATCGCGGTAGACCGTGCGCCTGGAGACCTCCAGCTGCGCGGCAAGATCCTCGGCACGCAGCGGCGCATTGGCTGCGCGCAGGATCTGGATCAATTCAAACAGCCGGTCGCTGCGGGACATGGGCGCCTCCGGAGAAGTATGCGGCCAGCATATGATCAAAGACGCGGGCCAGGAAATGACAACCTGCTGCCATTCTAGCACAGCCCACTGACAACAGGCTGTCAGCAGTGATCTGGTTCCTTGGGGGCGACGATAGCAGCCAGAAGGAGACGCCCGATGCTGTCCTACGATTGGATCACCCTTATCACGCTCGGCCATGATCGATGGGATACCCAGAGCCGCCGCGCCCGCAGCTCCTACGAGATTGAACAGGAAGAGGCCCGGTTGGAGCTGGAGGACCAGCTGGCGTCCAGACGCCGGACCCGCCGCCGCGCATTCATTGCAACCCTCCGCAGGCTGCTGCCGCGCCTGCTACCCCGTCTGATCACGCGCCCGCTTCGCATGCGGCCTCCGCGCGGGCGGCCTCGAACGCGAGCATGGCGCGTTTGACCGGAAGCCCCCAGTGGTAGCCACCGATCGCCCCGCCCTTGCGCAACACCCGATGGCAGGGAATGAGCCAGCTGAGGGGGTTCTTTCCCACTGCGGTGCCGACCGCGCGCACCGCAGTGGGCACCTCGGCGGCGGCGGCAATTTCGCCGTAGGTGGCGGCCGTCCCTTCGGGAATGCTGAGCAGCGCCTCCCAGACCTTTATCTGCAGCGGCGCGCCAATCAGATGCAGCGCGGTCTCTCCCCTGCGCAGGAAAGCAGCCTCAGCCTGGGATCGCAGCGCGGCACGATCCTCGACAAAAGTCGCCTTGGGCCAACGGGCGCACATATCGGCGAGCGCAGCCCCGGTGCCGACTTCGGCGGCAAACGCCAGTCCGCACAGCCCCTTGTCCGTCCCCATGACCAGGGCCGCACCAAAGGGGCTGTCGAACCATCCCCAACGCACCGTCAACCCGGCCCCCCTGCGCGCATATTCGCCCGGGCTCATCGCCTCCCACCGCACGAACAGATCATGCAGCCGGCCGGACCCCGACAGGCCCACCGCATGCGCCGTATCAAGCAGCGGCACATCCGCCCGCAGCAGGGATTTGGCATGACCGAGCCGCAGATATTGCTGATAGCGTTTCGGCGACACGCCGACCCAGGAAGAGAACACGCGCTGAAAATGCGCAGGGCTCATCTCCATCCGGGCCGACAAGGCATCGAGCGTGAGATCCGCGCCGCCCTCGTCGATGACTTCGATCGCCCGGCGGATCACCCCGTAGTGGTAGGCCTGTTCATCTCGCGGCATGGTCACGCCCCCCCTGTGTTCCGGTCCGGCGGAAGCCTCTCTTCTCGCCTGATGAGACAATAGCGGTGGCAATCCGACCACGCGACCCGAATCCTGCGATTTCAAAACAGAACGGGGCTCTGGCGACAGGACTGGCCCGGCCCATCAGGCGACGGGGCTTCGGACCAGCAGGGACCGGATGAACGGGAACTGGGAGGTTGCGCAAGCGCGGCATATGCAGCGCACAGGCAGAGGCCCGACAAATGTTGCGCGTTTTTGATTTGCACCATCCATGTCCAGCAGGCAATACAGCCCTCGATGGCCAAGCAACTCGATTATCATACCCTCCGCGAGATCTTTACGCGGTTTCAGGACGCCGAGGCAGAACCCAAGGGTGAGCTCGATCACGTCAATGTCTACACGTTACTTGTCGCCGTCGCCCTGTCGGCGCAGGCAACAGACGCGGGCGTGAACCGGGCAACCAAAACCCTGTTCACGATTGCCGATACACCGCAAAAGATGCTCGACCTCGGTGAAGAAAAGGTCATCGAACATATCAAGACCATCGGCCTTTATCGCAACAAGGCCAAGAACGTCATCAAGCTCTCGCGCATTCTGGTCGATCAGTATGGCGGCGAAGTTCCCTGTTCACGGGCCGCTCTCGAGAGCCTGCCGGGTGTCGGCCGCAAAACTGCCAACGTCGTCCTGAACATGTGGTGGCGCCATCCGGCACAGGCAGTAGACACCCATATCTTTCGCGTGGGCAACCGATCCGGCATTGCTCCGGGCAAGGATGTGGACGCCGTAGAGCGGGCCATCGAAGACAATATCCCCGTCGACTTTCAACTCCACGCCCACCATTGGCTGATCCTGCACGGCCGCTATCACTGCAAGGCGCGCAAACCTCTTTGCCCCACTTGCATCATCCGAGACCTTTGTCAGTTTGAGGACAAAACCATATGACCAAGACGTATCAACTCGTGGGCATCGGCAATGCCGTTGTCGATGTGATCGCACAGTGCGACGACAGTTTCCTCGACCATATGGGGATCGAAAAAGGTATCATGCAGCTGGTGGAACGCGAGCGCAGTGAGGTGCTTTTTGCCGCCATGAAAGAACGCGTGCAAACGCCCGGCGGGTCGGTCGCGAATACGATCGCAGGTGCCGGCGCTCTGGGGCTCAGGTCCGCGTTTATCGGGCGTGTGCATGACGATGCGATTGGCCGGTTTTACGCCAAGACTATGCAGGACGAAGGCGTCGATTTCGTCAATGCCCCGGTGGCAGAGGGTGAGTTGCCGACTTCCCGCACGATGATCTTCGTCTCGCCCGATGGTGAGCGTTCGATGAACACCTATCTGGGAATTTCCTCCGAACTCAGCTCGGAGGACGTGCCGGCCACGGTTGCCGAGCGGTCGCAAATCATGTTCCTTGAGGGCTACCTGTTTGACAAGGACAAGGGCAAGACCGCCTTTATGGAGGCTGCGCGTGATTGTACCAGAGGGGGCGGCAAGGCCGGTATCGCGATTTCCGATCCGTTCTGCGTCGAGCGGCACCGGGACGACTTTCTGCGTCTGATCGAACATGATCTGGATTTCGTGCTGGGCAACGAAGACGAAATCCGCTCGCTGTTTGAAACCGATGATCTGGAAGAGGCGCTGGCGAAAACGGCGGCCATTTGTCCTCTGGTGGTCTGCACCCGCTCGGGCGATGGCGTCACCGTGGTCAGCGAGGCAGGCCGGATCGACGTTCCGGTGACAAAGGTGGTCCCGGTGGATGCCACAGGAGCGGGCGATCAATTCGCGGCGGGGTTCCTCTATGGTCTTGCCACATCACGGGATCTCGAAACCTGCGCGCGTATGGGCAATGCCTGCGCCGCAGAAGTCATCAGCCATATCGGGCCGCGCCCGCAGACGGATATGCGCGCAGTGCTGCGCAGCGCGGGCCTGTTGGACGGTTGAGCCCGAAATCGGGAGCTTCCGGATCAGGGCGGAAGCTCTCTTCCCGCCCGGCACGCCCCCCGGACCGGAGCGCGGATCCGAATATCAGATGTCATTCACTCGCAGGGCGCGGGGCGATTGCGCCGTCCATATCATCCGGAAGCTCGGAAGGACACGACCGCCCCCGGTGACATTGCAGAACAATATCGCCCGCAGAGCCGTCCTCGGCGTCAAAGAAAAATCCGCCACAGGGCTCCAGAATGGCGCGGACCCGGCCTTCCTGATTGCGGGCAAAGAACAGATACCGATTGCCGGATTGCAGCGTCCCGCACCAGGGCCCCAGGCAATGGGCGACCAGCGTGATCTCTCCTTCGACGGGGTGATCGAACATCCGCTCCCCGAGCAAAAGCCCGGTGACCTGTGCCGGTATCTCTGTGGGGACCTCTGTCGCCTCCGGAGCCGCCTCCGAATAGTGAGGTAAAAGCCCCTCATCGAAAGTCACCTGACCCTCGATGATCACAAAGGGGTCTTCGCTGTTTGCAATGATCCCGTAGACATCTCCGGGCCCCATCGGCAGGCAACTCAGCGCCTGCGCCTGCGCCGCGCAGGCAACGCCCGTCACCGCGGCCAGCAGCAGCCTAGAGATAGGCTTTGAATTCCTCCACCACACGGGCATAGACCTCTCGTTTGAAGGGAACGACTTTTTCCACCAGTTGCTCCACCGGTTGCCAGCACCAGGCAGAAAACTCCGGGTCCTCGGTTTCGATGTTGATCTGCGCATCGGTGCCGAGAAACCGAAGCAAATACCATTTCTGCTCCTGGCCGCGGTATTTGCCTCCCCAGAAATGCGGAACAACATCCTGGGGCAGATCGTAGGGCAGCCAACCGTCGCTCTCGGCGATAATCGCAACCATATCGGCGCTGACGCCGGTTTCTTCTTCCAGTTCGCGCAGGGCGGCAAGCCGGGGATCCTCGTCCCGGTCGATCCCTCCCTGCGGCATCTGCCAGGCATCCTTGTGACGGTCCTTGCGCTGGCCGACCCAGACATCACCGGCCGCATTCAGCAACATCACACCGACATTGGGACGATACGGCAGCCGGGCGATCTGCTCTGCGCTCAGGGATCCTGCATTGTCCTTGCTCATTGTAGCGCTCCGCACTCTCTGTTCGTTGCCTCCCTTAGAGCCTGTGCCGCCGGGGCACGCAAGAGGGTGACGCCGCGTTGACAGGTGACAAACGGTGGATGACGCGCAATCCTCCGCCCCAAAAGACATGCAGGGAGAGTCTCATGACCGCGTACCCACATCTATTGGCCCCGCTTGATCTGGGTTTCACCACATTGAAGAACCGGGTTCTGATGGGGTCCATGCATACCGGTTTGGAGGAAACCCGCGATTGGCATCGGGTGGCGGAATTCTATGCCGCCCGCGCGCGCGGCGGGGTTGCGTTGATGGTCACCGGCGGCATCGGACCGAACCTCGAAGGCTCCGTGCTGCCGGGCGCCGCAATGATGACCAGCGAACAGGACGTGGAGAACCATTCCGTTGTCACCCGCGCCGTCCATGCGGCAGGGGGCAAGATCGCGATGCAGATCCTGCATGCGGGCCGATATGCCTATGGTCCGAAATGCGTCGCCCCCTCGCCGGTGAAATCGCCGATCTCGCCCTTTGCGCCGACCGAACTGGACGAGGCAGGGATCGAAAAGCAGATCTCGGATATTGTCAACGCGGCCCGTCTGGCCCGGAGCGCAGGCTATGACGGGGTCGAAATCATGGGCTCCGAGGGGTATTTCCTCAACCAGTTTCTGGTCACCCACACCAACAAGCGTACCGACCGTTGGGGCGGATCCTATGAAAACCGCATGCGCCTGCCCATCGAGGTTGTCCGCAGGGTGCGGGCGGAGGTCGGTCCCGATTTCATCCTGATCTATCGCCTGTCGATGATCGACCTGGTCCCGAACGGATCCACATTTGACGAGGTCGTGCAGCTCGCCAAGGCGGTCGAGGCGGCTGGTGCGACGATCCTCAATACCGGTATCGGCTGGCACGAGGCGCGCATTCCCACCATCGCGACCTCGGTTCCGCGCGCGGCCTTCGCCTGGGTGACGCAAAAGCTGATGGGGCAGGTGTCCATCCCGCTCATCGCCTCCAATCGCATCAATACGCCCGAGGTCGCCGAGGATGTCCTGGCAACCGGCTGCGCCGATATGGTCTCGATGGCGCGTCCCATGCTGGCGGACGCGGATTTCGTTGCCAAGGCCGAGGCAGGTCGCGGTGCGGAAATTGCGCCCTGCATCGCCTGCAACCAGGCCTGTCTCGATCACACCTTTGGCGGCAAGCTGACCTCCTGTCTGGTGAACCCGCGCGCCTGCCATGAAACCGAGCTGGTGCTGACCCCGGTCGAGGTGGTCAAAACGGTGGCTGTGGTCGGCGCCGGTCCTGCCGGGCTCTCGACCGCGCTGGCGGCCGCACACCGCGGCCACAGGGTCACGCTCTTTGACGCCGCCCGGGAGATCGGCGGCCAGCTCAATATGGCAAAGCAGGTGCCCGGCAAGGAAGAGTTCCACGGTCTGGTCGATTGGTATCGCACCATGGTGGATAAGGCAGGCATTACCCTGAACCTCGGGCGCCGCGTGGGGGTCGAGGATCTGTCCGGCTTTGACGAGATCGTCGTTGCCACCGGGGTCCTGCCGCGCGATCCGGAGATCGAAGGACAGAACCACCCGTCGGTCGTCTCCTATATCGATGTGTTGCGGGGCAAGGTTCCTGTCGGCCACACCGTCGCCGTCATCGGTGCAGGCGGCATTGGTTTCGACGTGTCGGAATACCTGCTGCACACCGGAGAAAGCCCCTCTGAAAACCTGCCGCTGTGGATGCGGGAGTGGGGGGTCTGCGATCCGGGCAAGCATCGCGCCGGCCTGGCCCCCGATGGCCCGCACCCCGAGGCCCCTGCCCGCCGGGTCACCCTTCTGCAGCGCAAGGCTGAACGTCACGGCAAGCGGCTGGGGAAGACGACCGGATGGATCCACCGCGCCACACTCAAGATGAAGGAGGTCAGTTTTGTCGGTGGCGTCAACTACGAACGCATCGATGACGCGGGCCTGCATGTGAGCTTTGGCGCGGCGCGGGAAAACCCGACAGTCATTGCGGCTGACACTATCGTTTTATGCGCCGGACAGGTGAGCGAGCGCAGCCTGGCAGACGCTCTGGCCGCAGCGGGCAGGCCTGCGCATGTGATCGGTGGGGCGGATGTGGCCGCCGAACTGGATGCCAAACGGGCCATCAACCAGGGCACCCGGCTGGCCGCGTCCTTCTGATCCGACGGGTGAGGGGTCCGGGTGGCAGGCTCGGCGCCCGGACAGCCGCTGCCAGCCCCGATCCTGTTCGGAACAATCCGGGCAGCTGTACGTTCCTGTATCGAACCGGCCCTTACACAGGGCCAATTTCACACTGGGCCAATCGAGCCACGAACGACAGGAAAGGGCACAAATATGCCGACTATTGGTAACGCGAAAATCCTCATTATTTCCACCCACGGTTTTGAGCAGTCCGAACTGGAGGTCCCCCGTGACCAGCTTCGTGAAGCCGGCGCGACAGTGCATGTTGCAACGTTGCACGGCAAATCCATCCGCGGCTGGGACAACAACAATTGGGGCGGCGAGGTCGAAGCCGACCTGAAAGTCGCTGACGTGAATACCGCTGAGTATGATGCGTTGGTGATCCCGGGTGGGCAGATCAATCCGGACCTCCTGCGGGTGGAGCGTGATGTGATTTCCCGGGTCAAGGAATTCCACAATCAGGGCAAGGTGATCGCCGCTGTCTGCCACGCCCCTTGGGTTCTTGTTGAGGCGGGTATCGTCGAGGGCCGCGAGGTAACCTCCTACCATTCGGTAAAGACCGACATGATCAATGCAGGCGGCAAGTGGACCGACGCTGCGGTGGTGGCGGATGCCGGGATTGTCACCAGCCGACAGCCCGATGACCTGGACGCATTTGTCGCCAAGATCATCGAAGAAATCGAAGAAGGCGCACACGAGCGCAAAGCGGCCTGATCTGCTGCTTGTTGGCCAGGGTTCTTCCTAGATCTCCCGGATTTTTCCGACCGGGTGAGGAAGAAAGGGGGTCCTCCCGCCTCCGCAGGTGCCCCGGCCAAGGCCGGAGCCCCTTGGCTGAGTTGGGCCTGGCGCCGCTGACGCGGCGCCAGGCCCTGCCGTGACCGTCACCGCAGATAGCCAGCGATCTTGACGGCCGCACTCTATATTGAAGGCGCCCTGCAGCCGCGACCTTGCTTCTCGTCCCTCATCACCTGCTGAACACCGCCGGAGGTTCACACCTCCTCAGCCACCGTGCAGCATTCGGCTGTCTGACGGGGCCTGATCCCGCTCGGACATCCCGTAGTCCCGACTGACACTGGCCACCCTCAGGCGGTAGTCCGCGAAATACCCATCGCGGCCCTTTGACTGGGCGGCGCGGTGTTTCTCCAGCCGCCTCCAACGTTGCACCGCTGCCTCATCCGTCCAGAACGAAAGCGACAGCAGCTTGCCCGGTTGGGTCAGGCTCTGAAACCGCTCGACCGAGATGAACCCCTCCATGCCCTCGAACAACGGCCTCAGGCTGGCTGCATGGTCGAGGTATTGCTGCTGCATCCCCTCTGCCGGTTCGACTTCGAATATCACTGCAATCACGAAAGATCTCCTTGCGGGCTGTGCGGCGCTGCGGTCGCATGCGGGCTCGACGCCAGTGTGAGCCATGTTCTGTCCTCACGCAAAATGAACTTCTCCCGTTGCGCAAATTCATAGTTTTCACGTCCCAGCGGATCGCAGGCAAGCCGGGCGCGGTAGCGTTCATAGGCGGCAAGGGACGGGGTGGAATAGATCCCGTAGGCCAGGGAGGCGGAGCCTTCATGCGGGGCGAAGTATCCGATCAGATCCGCACCGCAGCGCGGAATCGCCTGACCCCAGTTTTGCGCATACTGTCGAAAGGCGCCGTGTTTGGTCGGGTCGATCTGGTAGCGAATGATGCAGGTCAGCATATGGCAGGTCCTTTGATGTTTGTCGCCTTTGCTGATACCGCAGCATCGCCGCGCGAGGGTTCGCTCCTCGCCGAAGTATTCAAATCGTTTCGTTTCCACATTCCGAACGATCCGGCGAAAACCCTGCAATTATCCCAAGCCCGCCCCGTTGTTGCCTGATTTCCGGCGCAGAACTCTCCCAGCAAGACCCCGTAAAAGACCCCGTGCAACAAGGAACGTGAAATGGACCGACTGGCCGAAATGGAAGCCTTTGCCAATGTGGTGGATCAGGGTGGTTTCACTGATGCCGCCAAGAAAATGGGCCTGTCCAAATCGGCTGTCTCCAAACATGTCTCAAGCCTCGAGGCGCGGCTCGGGGCGCGGCTACTGAACCGGACCACACGCCGGGTATCGCCGACGGAAATCGGCTTGGCCTATTACGACCGGGCGCGCCGGGTGCTGAATGACGCGGGCGAAGCCGATGCGCTTGTCACATCGATGCAGACCGCGCCGTCGGGTCTGTTGCGGATCTCGGTTGCGACCGATTTTGGCGTCAACCACCTATCGCCGGTATTGTCCGATTTCCTGCGCGACTTTCCTGACATCACGGTCAACATGGTGCTGAACAACAGGTTTGTGGAGCTGATCTCCGAGGGGTTTGACATGGCGGTGCGCATCGGAGAGCTGGAAGACAGCTCGCTGCGGGCGCGCAAGCTGACCGAGACCACCAAACGGATGATCGCCGCCCCGTCCTATCTGGAGCAATATGGCAGGCCCTCAAAGATTGACGATCTGAATGCCCACAAGCTGCTGCATTACTCCAATCAATCCAGCGGCAACGTGTGGAAGATGACCGCCCCCTCCGGAGAGAAACGTCAGGTGCGTTCGACCGGCTGGCTGTCGGTCAATGACGGGCAATCGCTGCTGAATGCCGCAATTTCCGGGCTCGGGATCGCCTATCTGCCGAGCTATCTCTATGCCGAAGCCATGGCAGAGGGGCTGGTGGAAGATGTGATGCCGTCTCTTCCGGTGGAATCGCTCGGGGTCTACGCGGTCTATCCGCCCGGGCGCTTCACACAGCCCAAAGTGCGCGCATTCATCGACTTTCTCGTGCACGCCTTTGCCGAAAAGGGCATGGAGACCTGGTAGCATCAGGCTTCCGCCATCTTGCATATCCGAAGCCCATAGCCCCTGCCCCTCGTCGCCATGCGGGGGCACTTGCGTCTTCAGCGATCGCCCGAAGGGTACCGGCAGCGGGCGTCAGGGCGTCACCAGGACCACCTCGACCCGGCGGTTTATTTCGCGGCCAGGCGCGGTGGTGTTCGGCGCGAGGGGCGCCATATATCCCGCGCCCGCGACTTCGATCCGGTCGGCGTCTATGTCGTAGCCAGAAACCAGTCGTTCCCGGACACTGGCCGCGCGCCGCCGCGACAGGTCGATATTGGCATCCAGCCCGCCGACCGTGTCGGTGTGGCCGACCAGCAGCACGCTGGCAGATGCATTCTCCTGCAGGAAGGCGGCCAGTTGGCGAAGGGTGTCAAACGGCCCCTCCCCCATGGCGGTTGACCCCGATGCGAATTCGAGATCCAGAAGCGGCGCGTGTCCCTGAAGAAGCAGAAGATCCGCCACGGCACCGGTCGATAAAACGCCGGCCTTCTTGATGGCATCCGCCAGAAAGCTGCTGACATCGCCAGCCTCGCCCGCACCGGCCGCCGCGGTCTCTGCCCCGGGTTGTTCGGCATCGGGCTGATCCGGCGACGCAGGGGGGCGCAGGGGGGCGTCCGGATCGTGCCGCTCCAGAACCTGCACATAGACCGACCCGCCGATTCTGGACACCAACACCGAAACAGCAGCGCCGGATTCCGGGTTTCGGGCCGAGAGGAACTCGAAATCCGACAGGTGCACCGCCATATCGGGGGCGGGAATCACCTCGATGCCAAATCGAAAAGCAAAACCGCCGCAGGCGCGCGCGGTGCAGGCGTAGGTCTCCTCGAACCCCTGCCCCTCCAATGCGGAGCGGATGGGAGCCAGAACCTGCAATGTGCTCCATGTTCCGTTCACCCGCCAACTGCGCCGATAGATCCGGCCTTCCAACGCGTCGCTCGGGACTCGGTCACCCTCCACCGGTCCCGTCGGCAGGAGCAGGGTCGCAAGCGGCGTTTCCTGGTCGCGCAGCAGCTCCTCTCCGGCAGGCAATGGCACATCGACCGGAGCGGCCTGGGTCATGGATGACACCGACAGACCAAGACACAGCGCCGCCAGGACAGCGCGCGCTCCGTTTGCCCCCCCGCGCGTTGCCCCCCCGCGCGCAAGCCTCATCGGAATTGTCCGTGGTACTCGGGATTGGGCACCATCGCCGTCGCACTGGCCACCCGGTTTGTCATGTTGAAGAACCCGGCAACATTGGCGATGTCCCAGATGTCACGGTCCTCAAAACCGACGGCGCGCAGACCGGCCCGATCCGCATCGTCGATCTCTGCGCTGGCGCGGGTCATCTTGGCGGCGAAATCAAGCATTGCCCGTTGGCGATCCTCCAGCGGGGCGACGCGGTAGTTCATCACCAGCATCTCGCCCAGCTGCGGGTTGCCGGACAGCTGGCGCACTGCGGCACCATGGGCCACAAGGCAATAGAAACATTTGTTGATCGACGACACCACCACCGCGATCATCTCGCGATCGAGTTTTGACAGGTTGCTTTGTCCCAGCATCAGATCATTGTACATCGCCGTAAAGGCGTTCAGCTTGTCGATGTTGAACGCATAGGCCCGCAGCACATTCGGCACCATTCCCAACTTGTCCTGGCAGATATCGAAATACGTCTGCGTTTCCGGCGGCAGCGGATCCACCATCGGCAGATCGAGCGCCGTCGGCTCCTGTGGTGTCGTCATGCTCTGCGCCCTCCCAAGGCGGGCTGACATCTGTCAGCGTTTGATACGATAGTGGTAGCCGCCCGCAGGGGTCATGCCCAGCCGGGCGTAGAGGGCATTTGCCCCTGTATTGGCCCGCGTGCACAGCACGACGAGCTCGCGCGCGCCTTCTGCCGCGGCCCAGCGCGCCGCCTGCCGCATGATCCAGACGCCCATGCCCTTGCGGCGCTGATGCGGCAGGATCTCCAGCGCGTGCAGCATGGCAACACCATTGTGGATCGCCACATAGGCGGTGCCTGCGGGCTTGTCGTCCCAACGCCCCAGAAGGCTGGTCTTCGCAACATCCGACCGCTCCATGATCGCGAGACGCTCCGGGCCTATTCCGCCAGTCTCCCAGATCTCGCGCTGGATGGCGAGCGGGGGCCAGATGCAAAAGGTGGTGACGCGCGGGATCTCCACATCGGTCAGCAGCGCAGGCGGGCAGGTCCAGAGCACGACGGGATCCATCACCTCATATCCCAGCCGGTCCAGCTGCGCATCAAGGTCACGCTCTCCATCGCGTATCATGAACAAACGCGGCTGTTTCAGCGCCGCCATCGCCGTCTCTGCCTCTGATACCTGCGCATCCGAGAGATCCCCCTCGGCGGTGGCCGCGGACACCCGGCTGCCACCGCCGCCACCGACGCGCAATGTGACCGGGCCCAGACGGTCCTTGCGCAGGCAGGGCCATGTGGCCTCGACCACCTCATAGTATTTGGGATCTGTCACGGCGGGCATCGCCTCAATCCGGGCGGTCACAGTTCAAGGTCCCGCGCCAATGCGGTGACGGCGGCGTCCACCTCGGCCCCGTTGGTGCCGCGCACCACCACATTGGCACCGAAGGCGCCATTGACCTGAAACGGGTAGCAACCAATGGAGAGATGCGGGTGTTTGTCAGCCAGCGCCGCCAATGTCGCCGCAATCTCGCCCTCGCCGCGATCCACCCGCAACGTTTGGCTCAGCAGGGGCGCGCCGCCCACCACCGTGGCCAGAACGCTGGCGACCATCGCCTGAAAGACCGAAGGCACCCCGGCCATCACATGCACGTTCTGCAACGTGAAACCAGGCGCGGAGGACACCGGATTCTCAATCAATGTGGCGCCATCCGGAATGCGGGCCATGCGCAGCCGCGCCGCGTTCAGCTCCGTACCGGTTTTTTGATAATGCGCCGCGAGAATGGCACGGGCATCATCGCGCACATCAATGCCCACGCCAAAGGCCTGCGCGATACAATCGGCGGTGATGTCATCATGGGTCGGCCCGATCCCGCCGGAGGTAAAGACATGATCATGCCCCTGTGACAGAGCCGTCACTGCGGCAATGATTGCCGCAGGATCATCGCTGACCACCCGCACTTCCCGCAGGTCGACGCCGTGTTTGGCCAGTTCGCCCGCGAGATAGTACATATTGGCGTCGCGGGTACGTCCCGAGAGGATCTCGTCCCCGATCACAAGCATGGCGGCGGTTGGATTGGACATGGCGCGACTCCTGTGGATATTCGATTTTGACCGGAGGATAGACGTCCGGGCCGCCGGTGCAAGCACTCAGGGGGCCTGGATCCTGCACAATCCGGTCAGGATTTCAGCGGCGGGACTTTGACAGATCCGGCAATCTGGCGCATCACCGCTGTCATGAATTTTTCCACTCCCCTGATCCCCGCCACCCTGATCAAACGCTACAAACGCTTTCTGGCCGATTGTCGGTTGGGGGACGGTCGGGAGGTCACGGCCCATTGTGCCAATCCCGGGTCCATGATGGGGATGGCAGAGCCGGGCTTGCGGGTTTGGCTGGAGCCCAATGACGATCCGAAGAAAAAGCTGAACTTCGGCTGGCGGTTGATCGAACAGGGCAACGGGCATTTCATCGGGGTTGATACCTCGGTGCCGAACCGCGCGTTGAAAGCAGCCCTCACGGCCCGCCAGATCCCCGAGCTCGCGGCCTATACCTCCGTGCGGTCAGAGGTGAAATACGGCCAGAACAGCCGCATCGACTTTTTGCTGACAGGTCCGGACCTGCCCGATTGTTACGTCGAAGTGAAGAGCGTGACACTGTCGCGCCAGACCGGCCTGGCCGAATTTCCCGACAGCGTCACCGCCCGCGGCACCAAACACCTGCGGGAACTGGCCGGGATGGCAGGGGCCGGTCACCGCGCGGTGATGCTCTATCTGGTGCAACGGACCGATTGTGACCGGTTCGCGCTGGCCGCCGATATCGACCCGGCCTATGCTGCGGAATTCGAGGCCGCACAGGCCGCAGGCGTCGAACGGTTGATTTATTCTACATCAATCACCCCATGCGATATTGAAATCAGCAGCAGAATTGCCTGCGATTGACTGGCAAAACGCTGCTGCCTCTGGTCCTCTGGGCCAAGAGCGCTTAGATAAGCGCCAAAATGACACGACTTTTGCCGGAGCATGCCCTGATGAGATCCAAGAACGGCCGCACCACCAAGGATGGTATCCGCATCTATGAGCAGGCCGATTTTGCCGGGATGCACGCGGCCGGTGCTTTGGCTGCGCAGATCCTGGACGATATCGCCGCCCATGTTTTTGTCGGCCAGACCACCGGAGAGATCGACAGGCTGATTACCGCCATGGTCGAGGAGGCGGGTGCGACCTCGGCGACCATCGGCTACAAAGGCTACCAGCATGCCAGCTGCATCTCCATCAACCACGTGGTCTGCCATGGCATTCCCGGGGAGAAAAAGCTGAAAGACGGCGATATCCTGAATATCGATGTTACCGTCATTGTCGACGGCTGGTTTGGCGACACCAGTCGCATGTATGTCGCTGGGAAATTACCGCGCAAGGCGGAGCGGCTGATCCAGATCACCCATGATGCCCTGATGAAGGGTATCGAGGTGGTGAAGCCCGGCAACACCTTTGGCGATATCGGCCACGCCATTCAAAGCTATGCCGAGGCACAGCGCGTCAGCGTGGTGCGCGACTTTTGCGGGCATGGTCTGGGTCAGGTGTTTCACGCGCCCCCGAATGTATTGCACTATGGCCGACCGGGCACCGGCCCGACGCTGGAAGAAGGCATGTTCTTCACCATCGAGCCGATGCTGAACCTCGGCCGACCCGAAACCAAGGTGCTGGCCGACGACTGGACCGCCGTGACTCGTGACAAATCACTGTCCGCCCAGTTCGAGCATTCGGTCGGTGTGACGGCCGACGGCGTGGAGATTTTCACCCTGTCGCCGGGCGGTCTCTTTCATCCCACATACAACACAGAGTCCTGAGAACCAGACCGGCGGCGGCTCTCCGTTCGAGCAGCCGCGCAGGGCTGACCGCAGCCCCGACAGTTCGGTCTAGCCAAGGAAAACCGCGTCAGATCAGGGCGCTAGGCCGAGGCGCCTCGGCAGGTCTGCCATGTCGTGAAAGACTTCGGCGGCCTCGGCGGCCAGCAGCGCCCCATCATCATGCGCCGCATAGCCGAAACACTGCATGCCCGCCCGCGACGCGCCACGCGCCCCTGTGGCGCTGTCTTCGATCACCACGCAATCACGCGCCTGCACATCGAAATGCGCTGCGGCCGCCAGGAAAAGTCCGGGGTCGGGCTTGGCCACCCGAAGGGTGTGCGCCGAAAACATCGCCCCGGGATGAAAGCGGTCCCACAGGCCGTGCGGGCCGAGCGTGATCCGCATTTTCTCTTCGCTGCCGTTCGAAACGACGCAGCACGGCAGCCCCTCCTGATCGAGCCGGGCGATCACATCCGCCACGCCCGGGATCAGTGGCACCCCTTCGCGCAAGCTGCTATAGGCCTCGGCGTAGACCTCGTCGATCCAGGTCTGTGGCAGTGTCGCGCCCAGATCACGCGCCTTCGCCGCCACCTCCGGCATCGCCAGCCCGGCAAAAAGCCGCAGGCTGTCCGCCGCTGACAGGGCCAGTCCATGAGAGGTGAGGTTTTTGGCCACGACCGCATTGAACACCCGTTCGCTGTCAACCAGAACGCCGTCGCAATCAAAGATGACCAAGGCGGGTATCGGGTAGGTCTTCATCTGTGATCTCCGGTTCGGGGAATATGCCACAGGCCGGACAGTCGCCGCAGCAGGCCTGCAGGTCAATCCTGGGGCAACGGCGCCTGCGCATCATCTTCGGCCCAGAGCAGCGTGATATGGGTGTCGCCATATTTGCGGCTGTCCTGCAGAGTGAACCCCGAAGGGGGCTCCATCGGACTGCTCTCCTCCCAGACCACAAGCGCGCCCGGTGAAATCCAGCCCCCCGCGCGGATCACGTCCAGCGCCGCCTGTCCCAGGGATTTGCCATAGGGCGGATCGAGAAAGACCAAATCAAAAGGCGCTCCCGCTGCGGCACCCAGTTTCAGGGCCGAGCGCCGCAGGAGCTGACATTGCTGCTGCGCCCGGCAGAGGTCGATGTTTTTGGCGATCAACTGCTGGGCGACGCGGCCATCATCGACAAAACAGACCTCGGCCGCGCCGCGCGACAGGGCCTCCAGCCCCAGCGCGCCGGTGCCTGCAAACAGATCGAGGACTCGGACCCCCTCAAAATCTATCTGATGGGTCAGCACGTTGAACAAGCTCTCGCGGACCCGGTCAGTGGTGGGGCGCAGATGCGCGCCCGCGTCGCCCTTGCCGACAGCAGCGAGCGCACGTCCCCGAAACTCTCCGGCAATGATCCTCACGCTTTGAGCAACGGTTTCAGATCCGCCTCCGGATTGGCAACGACAGTTTTATCCGCCGTTTTTCCGGCCTCGATCAGGCGCTTGGCCACCATATAGGCGCGCGGGTCATTCATCGCATCCACCGCGACCAACTGCTCACCGATATAGTACCAGAAGGACGTGGCCGCGCCCTCGCCCCGGCGGGTGACCACAGTGTCATAGCCTGAATTCAGCCCCGCAATCTGTAGTTTCACGTCATATTGGTCGGACCAGAACCACGGAGTAGCCACATAGGTTTTGGCAGCCCCCAACATGTTCTGCGCCACGATTTCGGCCTGATCGATCGCGTTGGGGACGCTTTCCAGACGGATGCGCTGGCCCTTGTAGGGGAATGACGCACAATCGCCGGCCGCCCAGATCAGCGGATCGGAGGTACGGCCCAGCTCATCCGTCCGAATGCCATTGTCGATTGCGAGACCCGCGGCCTCTGCCAAATCACAGGCCGGGGTAATTCCGACACCGACCACCACAAAATCCACCTCCAGCGTGCTGCCATCGCTCAGCACCGCGCGCTGCACCCGGCCTGCGTCGCCTTGCAGATGATCAAGGCCGACCCCTTCGCGGATATCGACGCCGTTGTCGCTGTGCAGCGCCCGGAAGTAGGCCGATGTCTCGGGCGCGGCAACCCGCTGCAGGATCCGGTCGGACATCTCCACCAGGGTGACGGCAACCCCACGTTTGGCGCAGACGGCGGCGGCCTCGAGCCCGATATAGCCGCCCCCCACGATCAGGGCGCGCGCCCCTTGGCGCACCTCCGGGGCCATCTCGTCAACGTCCCTCAGATCGCGGACCACGTGAACCCCCTTCAGGTCGCCGCCGACCGAGGCCGGAAGATGGCGCGGCTTGGATCCGGTGGTGAGCGCGAGCTGATCATAGGCGATCACCTCGTCCCCGATGATGATGTCCTGTCGCTGCGGATCGATGGCATCAACCCTGGTGCCCAGGCGCAAGGTAATGTTGTGCTCGGCATAAAAACTCTCCGGGCGCAGGAACAGGCGCTCCAGCTGCATCTCCCCCAGCAGATACGCCTTGGAGAGCGGCGGGCGCTGATAGGGCAGCGCGTCCTCTGCGCCGATCAGGGTGATGTCGCCCTCAAATCCGCTGTTTCGCAGCTTTGCCACCAGGGATGCCCCTGCCTGACCTGCGCCGATCACCGCGATATGAGTCATGTGCCCTCTTGTCTCCAGATACAGTTCTTCTAACCTCTGGACTGGACCCTACATGCAGGGCCCGTTGCGACGCAATTGCCCAAACCTGTCGCAACGCCATTCGAAAACCAAAAAGGACTGCGTGATGATTTCCGTAGGAGACAAGCTGCCCGCCGCCACCCTGATCCGCATGGGAGAAAACGGCCCCGAGCCGGTCGAGATTGCGGAGCTCGCCAAGGGGCGCAAGCTGGCGATCTTTGCCGTGCCCGGTGCCTATACGCCCACCTGCCATTCCGCGCATGTTCCGAGTTTCATCCGCACCAAGGATCAGTTTGCCGCAAAAGGCGTGGATGAGATTCTCTGCATCGCCGGCAATGACCCGTTCGTCATGGGGGCCTGGGGCGATGCGACCGGCGCAACCGAGGCGGGAATCGCCATGCTGGCCGACCCGGAGTGCACGTTTACCGATGCGATCGGCATGCGGTTCGATGCGCCCCCTGCCGGCCTGATCGGCCGATCCAAGCGTTATGCGATGATTGTCGAGGATGGTGAGGTAAAAATCCTGCACCTCGAAGAAAGTCCGGGGACTTGTGAAGTGTCTGCTGGCGAAGGTTTGCTGGATGCGCTGTAATCAGGCAACGCAACGGATCCGCTGGAACGGCTAAACCTTTGAACGAAGACGTATGACTGACGCGCTCAATCCTGTGAAACACCCCGCCGCCATTCTGGCGGAGGTGATGGACGAAATCGAATCGGCCCGTGCCTTTGTGGCGCGGGACAATGCTTTCGACAGTGCGCAGCAGATGCGCGTTGCGCTTCGCCGATTGCGCAGCGCGCTCACCCTGTTTCGCCCCTTGCTGCCAGCAGATCACAACAAGGCGCTGCTCGAAGATGCCCGGTGGCTGAGCGCCGAGGTCACCCGGCTGCGTGATCTTTATCTGTTGTGGCAGGATACGCTCACCCCGGCCCGGGTGGCGCTGCCGGACAACGCAGCGCTGCAGGCGCTGGAGGAAAAGGTTTTGGCCCGGATCGACAGCGAGCGTGAGGCGCTGAGAGATCAGCTCGGCAGCGCGCGCGTGAATGAGTTGATTGACCGCGGCCGTGATCTGACGGAGCAGGCGTTCTGGCGCCCCGCAGCCCAAAGCCGCGACAAGCTGGAAACCCTGTGTCACGAGACATTGGACCTCCGGTTGAGCCAGGCTCTGAAACATGGCGAGACGCTCAAGCGGTTGGACAATCAGGCGCGCGACAGCTTCCGCAAAAGCCTGCGCAAACTGCGGGCAACGGCGGAGTTCACGCAGCTGATGTTTGCGTCAAAAAAGACCAAGGCCTTTCTCAAGCAGTTGAAAAAACTGTTGGAATCGATGATGGCTGCGCGCGATGCGAGTGCCGTGCGGGAACGGCTGGAGGATCTGATGCGGGACATGGAAGAGGGCTCTGCCGAACGTCACATCGCGCAGGAGCTGATCAAGGCAAAAGAGGCAGGCGTCGGGCTTGATCACAAACGCCTGCAGAAACTGTGGCGCGCGACGGTCGCCTTGCCGCCCTATTGATCAGTCACGAACTGCCTGTCGCCCGCCTCTGCCCGCCTGTCTTCTGACAGCGACAGCGGCTGCACTACCCCTGCCCCCCCCTGTGCCCTGCCTGATCAGGCCAGACTGTCTCAGGCCAGACTTTCTCAGGCCAGACTGTCCATTTTTCGCGCCAGTTTGGCATCCAGCGCACTCAGCCCCCCCACATCATGGGTGGTCAGCACCACGGTCACGCGGCTGTAGACATTGCTCCATTCCGGGTGGTGGTTCCATTTCTCCGCCCAGATCGCAGCTCTGGTCATAAACCCCATAGCCTCGACAAAATCCGCAAACCTGTATGTCTTGCGGATCGCATCCCGCTCCGCGTCCATTTCCCATCCCGTCGCAAACAGCGGCTGCAGCAATGGTCCGCGCGTCTCGGTCGAGAGTTTTTCGCTCATTCCTGTTCCTCCACATGTGTTTTTCTGAATGGTCCATAGCTGGTCAGGACCTCGATCTCCTCGTCCACAGTGGCGCGCTCCGCCTTGAGATACTGCTCAATTGCGGCCCGAAACCCCGGATCCGCGATCCAATGCAGACTGTGGGTTTCCGTCGGCAGATAGCCGCGCGCCAGCTTGTGCTCCCCCTGCGCCCCGGCCTCGACCCGGTCCAGGCCCATTTCAATGGCCAGATCGATGGCCTGATAGTAGCACAACTCGAAATGCAGGCAGGGATGATGTTCGATACAGCCCCAGTAGCGACCAAAAAGCGCCGAAGCGCCGATGAAGTTCAATGCCCCCGCCACCGGAACGCCGTCCCGCTCCGCAAGAACCAAAGCGACGTCATCGGCCATGGTCTCATGCACGATGTCAAAGAACTGCCGCGTCAGATAGGGCGTGCCCCACTTGCGGCTGCCGGTATCCTGATAGAACTGCCAGAACGCGTCCCAATGCTCGGGCTTCAGGTCAGCCCCGGTGTAGGTCTCGATCTGCCCGCCAAACGCCTGTGCCTGGCGGCGCTCCTTACGCAGGGTCTTGCGCTTGCGCGAGGACAGGGCCGCGAGAAAGTCGTCAAAGCGACCATAGCCGTCGTTCAGCCAATGGAACTGCTGGGTTCTGCGCGGCAAAAGCCCGAGGTCGCTGCCGATCTGCGCTTCCTTCGCCGTGCAGAACGTCACATGCAAGGAGGACAGGAGATTGTCTGCCGCGATCTGAACCGCCCCTTGCACCAGAGCCGAGGTCCCGATCTCCTCATAGCCCGGACGGGTCAGGAACCGCCGCCCGCCGGCCGGGGTGAAGGGAACCGCCAGTTGCAGTTTGGGATAATAGCGCCCGCCGGCCTGCTCGTATGCATGAGCCCAGTTGTGATCGAAGATATATTCGCCCTGACTGTGGCCCTTTGCATAAAGCGGCGCGCAGGCAACCAGCTGATCGTCAAGGTAGCAGGTCAGGTATTGCGGCTGCCAGCCGGTGCCAGGCCCGACCGAACCACTCTCTTCCAGCGCACTCAGAAACCGATGCGTGGTGAAGGGGTCTTCGGGGCGGCCGCCCTCGCCCGTTTCGGGACAGGCGCAGGCATCCCACGCTGCCTCATCAATCTGAGAAAGTGCACTGAGCACCTGGATTTCTATCTGTGCCTGATCCATTCTGCCTCTCTGCGCCCCCCCCCCCTATTTGGGCGCGCGCCGCGCCCGACTCAAGCCGGAAGCGGCGAAAGGTAGCCCTCGAAGGTGACGTTGTCTGCGCCCTGGCGCACAGTTGCCTCTTCGTCAGGCGATCTGATCGTCCAGCTCAGGACCGGAACCCCGGCGGCCCGCAGCTCCCGCACCCGGTCCCGCAGCACATCGCTGGCCTGATGGCTGATGAAACAGGCCCGCACACGGTCGAAATCCGGGATCTCGCGCAGCTCATTGCAGCGCTCGGCGGAAAGCGAGGTCCAGACCGCGGGATCAAAGGAACTGGTGGTCAGCCCCCGCGGCAGATCCGGGGCGAGACGCGCGACCTCGGCCATGCTGTGCGGGTTGAAGGACATCAGCGCCACCGGCCCCTCATAGCCGCGAAGGTCGGCCACGGCCGCCGCTTCCAGCGGGCCAACGCCGCCGGGCCCCATGGCGCCGTCCTGATCCTTGATCTCCACCAGCAGCGGCACCTGACCGGCCACGATGTCCAGCACCTCTGCGAAGGTCGGGATACCTTCGCCGTCGCTCTTGTTCAGCACGACGGAGCCGAGGTCCGCAGCGCTGCGGGAGCGGGTCGGCCCCGTCTGCCGCGTCAGCCGGTCTAGGGTATCATCGTGAAAGACCATCGCCCGCCCGTCGGCCGAGAGCTGAAGATCGATTTCAATGCCATAGCCCGCATCGATCGCCGCCCGGATGGCGGCGCGACTGTTCTCAGGACAGGCATCGTGTTGTCCATGCAGCGCCCGATGCGTGATCGGACGCGACAGGAACTCCGGTGGCAGAGATGGACGTGGCATATCGGATCAGCTCTCGATCTGGAACACGCCGTCGATTTCAACCGCAACACCAAGCGGCAGCGAGGGAGAGCTGACGGCGGAGCGCGCATGCCGTCCCGCGTCTCCCAAGACCTCGACCAACAGATCCGACGCGCCGTTCACCACCTGGGGCTGCTGGGTGAAATCGGCAGTGGAATTCACGAACGCGCCCAGCTTGACCACACGTTTCAACCGGGTCAGATCGCCCCCACAGGCGGCCTTGACCTGAGCCAGCAACGACAATGCGCAGCGCTTGGCGGCGGCCTGTCCTGCGGCCACATCGAGGTCGTCACCCAATGTTCCGGTGATCAACCCATCCTCGGTCGCCGAGATCTGGCCAGAGACATAGACCATGTCGCCGCTCACCACATAAGGAACGTAATTCGCCGCCGGAGCCGGGGCGTCAGGCAGGGTCAGGCCGAGGGATTTCAGTTTCGCATCAACACTCATGGTCGGGCTCCTTTGTCAGTTTTCATCCGTCTTTGTGGCGGACGCTACAGGGGAAGCCCGCGCACGGAAAGAGGCAATTCCACCCTCTTTCCGCCCGGTGATGCACAGCGTCAGGTCTCGCGGAAGGCCTTGACGAAATAGTCGGCGAGCGGTTTCACGAGATATGCCAAGGGGGACCGGTCAGCGGTGCGGATATAGCTTTCCACCGGCATGCCGGGGATCAGCACCGTCCCGGCCGGCAACCGCTCCATTTCGCCCGGGTCCAGCTTGATCTCTGCTCTGTAGTAGGACTGGCCACTGGCCTCATCCTGAAAGGCGTCGGCGGAAAACAGGGTGACGGAGCCGAACAGTTCCGGTGTCTGGCGCTGGTCCAGTGCGGGCAGGCGGATGGACACCGCCTGGCCGACGTGAATTTGGTCGATATCCGTCGGCGCGACACGGGCCGCGATCACCAGCGGGCGGTCCTGTGGCACCAGGAACAACACGGGATCCGCGGGCCGGATCACAGACCGCGGCGTGCGCACGGTCATGCCGTAGACGATACCCGACACCGGCGCCGTGATCTCCAGACGATCCAGGCGGTCCAGCAGCGAGCGCCGGGTCTCCATCAGTTCCAGCTCCTGATAGCGCAGGTCCCGCAGCCGGGTGATTGCCTCTTCGCGCCGCTGGGTCCCCAGTTTCAGCGTTTCGATTTCCAATTCCGTGATCCGGCCCCGGGCCTGCGCTTCGCTGGCGATCAGCTCCCCCAGTGTGCCCTGCAGATTGGCCCGGGTGCGGCGCAGATTCAGCACCACGGAGGCCTGCGCCAGACCACGGTCCAGCAGCGACTGTTGGTTGCTCAGCTCCTGATCAATCAACAGAAGTTGTTCGCGGGTAGCCGCCTGTTGGGCGAGCACGCCAATAATCTGGTCTTCGATCTGTGCCGCGCGCTTTTCCAGTTGCTCAACTTCGCGCTGCACGGATGCGCGGCGCGCGCGGAACAGGCGTTCCTGCCCCTGCACCAGATCGTCGACCTCCGCGCGATCTTTGGCCAACTCCCTCAGATGGGGGTCGAATTCGATGGCGGCGGCCTCGTCCCGCTCGGCCTCAAGACGGCCACGACGGGCCATCATCTCAAAGAGCTGGCCTTCGGTGATTGTCAGTTCAGAGCGCAGATCCGCCTCATCCAGCCGCAGCAGGGTCTGGCCTTTCTCGACCAGATCGCCTTCGTCAACCAGAATATCTGCAACCACGCCGCCATCGATATGCTGAACCACCTGACGGTTGCGGTCTACTTCGATCTGACCGGATGCCACAACCGCCCCGGCAATGGAGGAGAACACGGACCAGGTACCAAAACCACCCAACAACACAAGGATACCAAGGGCGCCCGCAAGCATCGCCCCGCGGACCGACCACGCGGGATGTGGCGTTGGGGATGCGCTTGGGGGGATCATGGGTTTGGGCCTTTTCTGCCGATACTACCGATTGTTCCGGTGAACTTCTGGCCGTTCCCGGGCTGAACTGGCGGATCCGTCCGGGGCGCGCCCGGCTGTGGCGCAGGTTGGCGGATGTCGCGATGATTGCTGACCATTTTTCGCAGCACCTCATCCTTGGGTCCGAAGGCCGCCTGAGTGCCTTGATCGATCACCAGCAGCTTGTCGCATTCCTGAATGGCGGCCGGCCGGTGCGCCATGATGAGAACGGATTTCCCCGCAGCCTTCAGTCCTTTGATCGCATTGTTGAGCGCCACCGAGCCGTCATTGTCGAGATTGGAGTTCGGCTCATCCAAAATCACGATCACCGGGTCCCCATAAAGAGCCCGGGCCAGACCGATCCGCTGCATCTGCCCGCCGGACAGACGGCCGCCGCTTGATCTCACCTCCGTGTCATAGCCATCCGGCAACCGGACGATCATCTCATGCGCGGCCGCCTTTTTCGCGGCGTCAACCACCTGAGCCGCATCGGGTTCGGCGGCAAGCCGGGCGATGTTCTCGGCGATGGTGCCATCAAAAAGCTGCACCCGCTGCGGCAGATAGCCGATGTGAGTGCCCAGAACCGATGGATCATATTGCGACAGAGCAGCACCATCGAGCCGCACGGTCCCCGCCGCTGGGCGCCAGGCACCGGTGAGGACACGGGCCAATGTGGATTTCCCGGACCCAGACGGGCCGATCACGCCGATCGCCTCGCCCGGCTCAACCCGGAACGTGAGATTGCGTACAAGAGGTCTGCTCTCGCCCGGAGCGGTGGCCGCCACAGACTCGACATCGAGAATCGCACGCGGCACCGGCAGACCCGTACGCAGCGCCTCCGGCGGGGTCTTGCCCAACAGCTGTTCAAGGTTCAGCCAGCCTTTGCGGGCGCGCTGCACCAGCGGCCACTGACCAAGCCCCATCTCTATCGGAGCCAGCGCACGCCCCATCAGGATGGAGCCTGCGATCATTGCGCCGGGGCTGACCTTGCCTTGCAGCGTCAGATAGGCACCAAGTCCAAGCATCGCGGATTGCAAAAACAGGCGCAGCGTCTTGGTGAGGGTGCCGAACGACCCGGTCACATCCGTCGCCGCCACCGTGTCGGTCAGCGCCTTGTCCCTGGACTGATGCCAGCGCCGGAACGCCGAGTCGCGCATGCCCATGGCCTGAATCATCTCGGCCTCGTTGCGGATTTCCTCGGATTGCAGCATGGCCTGATGGCTGCTCACCATTGCCGCCTTGCCCGGCGCCGCACTCAGAACCTGATTGAGAACCGCAATCGAAATCAGCACGGTTCCGCCACCCACCGCCAACAGACCGAGCCAAGGGTGAAACAGGGCGATGCCCATCAAGAAGACCGGCGTCCACGGCAGATCATAGGCTGCCAGCACAACCGGCGAGGCGATCAGCTTCTGCACGCTTTCCAAATCGCTGAGACCGGTCTGCGCTTCGGCATCCCGGGATACGGCGGCCCTGCGGACCATGGCATCAAACACCCTTTGATCAAGATCTGCCTGAAATCTGGCCGCCACTCTGCGCATGATACGCCCGCGCACGGCATCCAGCAGCCCCATCATCCCGTAGAGAAACAGTACCAGCAGAGACAGCGCCACCAGCGTCGCCTCAGAGCGGCTGCCCAGCACGCGGTCATAGACCTGCATCATGTAGAGCGGCCCGGTGAGCATCAGCAGATTTACAAATGCACTGAATAAAGCGACCCCCCAGTAAAGGCCGCGACTGCGCCGCCGCGCGGACAAAAGCTCGTCCCGACCAGCATTTTCAAAAGATTTTTTCATACCTACCTAGTAGATCTTGCCCTGGACCCCCTTATATGGTCACGAATTCGTTTTAAAAGAGTGACGGGTATCTGTTCCAAATCTGCCACACAGCGGCGGTTTGCCGGGTACTGGTCTGGGATCACGGCCAGAGGTTGTTAAGTGACACGTAGTTTAGGAACGGCCCATGAGCGCCGCGAGAAACCGGAAATAGTGGGCATGATTGAAGTGTTGAAAAAACCCGTACTCATTGTGGCGCTCTCGACGACAGTTTTGACGTCGGCCTGTGCCACACAGGATCCCGTCGCCCGCGCCAACGGCGAGATCTTCGACCCCTACGAGACCACAAACCGGTCCATCCACCAGTTCAACAAAGGTCTGGACCGCTATGCCTTCCGCCCCGCCTCCAAGGGCTATGTGACGATTGTGCCCCCGGATATGGTGACCGCTTTTGGCAATTTCGCTGAAAACCTCTCCAAGCCGGGCGATGCGGTGAACTACCTGCTGCAGGGAAATATCAAGGGCGCTGGCCAGGCACTTGGCCGCTTTGTCGTGAATACGATTTTCGGCATCGGCGGTCTGGGTGATCCTGCCACGGATTTCAAGATGGCGCCGGCACGCACCGATTTTGGCGAGACCCTGCACATCTGGGGCGCTGGCGAGGGGGCCTATGTCGAGCTTCCGGGCTTTGGCCCCTCCACGACACGGGACGCCGTTGGCATATTTGTCGATTTTTTCACCAACCCGCTCAGCCAGCTTGAGAACAATCCCGCCGAAGATCTGGATATTCCCGCCAAGATCGTGGATCAGCTCGGGAATCGTGGCACATACTCCGACACCATCGACTCGATTCTCTACGAGAGCGCGGACAGCTATGCCCAAAGCCGCCAGATCTATCTGCAAAACCGCCGCTTCGGTCTGGGTCAGGAAGACGCCAGCGCCGAAATCGATCCGTTCGAACTAGATACCGGAGGGTTCTAACCATGCATCGCCGTACATTTCTGGCCACCCTGAGCGCCCTTGGCACCACCGCGGTTGCGGGACCTGCCCTGGCTCTGAACGAGAGTTCGGCCTCAGACCTGATCAACCGCCTGGTCGTTGACATCAACGGCGTCATCGCCTCGGGCAAATCCGAAGGGGCGATGTATCGCGAGTTCGAGCGCATTTTCCAGCGCTACAGTGACACGTCCTATATCGCAGCCTATGCGATGGGTGTGGATGCACGCCGCGCCAGCAATGGCCAGAAACGCGCATTTTCGGATGCCTTCCAAGGCTATATTGCCCGCAAATATGGCAGTCGTTTTCGCGAATTCATTGGCGGCCGCCTCGAAGTATCCAGCGTCAAGAAGGTCAAAAAGTGGTACGAGGTCTCCTGCATAGCCTATTTGCGCGGCCAGTCTCCGTTCGAAGTGACCTTCCATGTGTCCGACCGTTCCGGCCAGGATCTCTTTTTCAATATGTTCATCGAGGGTGTGAACCTTCTGTTGACCGAACGCACTGAAATCGGGGCCATGATCGACGGCCATGGCGGCGACATTGACAAGATGATCGCGGATCTCAAGAAACTCAGCTGATTGCCGCGCCCCCTGGGGCCCGGCGTCGAGTTTCTGATCTAGACACATCTCAAAAGGCTCCGCGAGGGGCCTTTTTGCATGCTATCGACTGGAACCTGTGACTGGAGCGCGCGACTGGGCCCCCAAAGGGTCAGCTATGGTCCTTCAACAGGCGTTGTTTCTGGCGTGACCAATCCCGCTTGGCCTGCGCCTCGCGCTTGTCGTGGTTCTTCTTGCCCTTGGCGATACCGATCTTGAGTTTCGCCCGGCCCCGGTGGTTGAAGTAGAGCACCAGCGGCACCAGCGTCATGCCCTTGCGCTGCGTCGCGTTCCACAGGTCGGCCAGCTCCTTGCGCGACACCAGCAACTTGCGGCGGCGACGTTCCTCATGCTTGAACATCTTGGCCTGCTCATAGGGTGCAATGTAGGAATTCACCAACCACAGTTCGCCGTTGTCCACAGTCGCGTAGGATTCCGCTATATTGGATCCCCCGGCCCGCAGGGATTTGACCTCGGACCCCTCAAGCATGATGCCGCACTCGAGATCCCGTTCGATCGCGTAGTCAAATCGCGCGCGGCGATTCTCGGCAATAACTTTGTAATTCGGGTCTGTCTTTGCTTGGGCCATGGGGCGCAGATGTAAGGCGGCAAGCGGTCCTGCGCAAGATCACCTGACACCGAAAGCCTGCGGATTCTGCGGTCTATGCAATGGCGGAGGTTGCCTCACTCGGGTTTGCGGCTGCGGATCAGGGTGAATATGCCGCTTCCCACCACCACAAGCGATCCAAGCAGGGTCATCAGGTCAGGTTGCTCGCCAAAGACCAGAATGCCCAGCGCCATCGCGAACACCAACCGGGTGTATCGGAACGGCGCCACGACCGAGATCTCCCCCAGCCGCATTGCGCCCGTCAGGGCCATATAGGCCAGAACCCCGACCGCGACGGCGGCCCCCAGTGCCATGGCCTGGGCCGCCGTGGGCCAGACTGCGCCGCCCGTCCAGCACAACGCGATGATGCCCGCAACCGTCAGCATCGCGAAACCGAACACCCCCAGTTGCGCGTTGGTCATCGTCCTGGGCGCCGCCCGGGTTGCCAGATCACGGCCCGCGAATCCGAGCATGCCAGCGACAGCCAGGAGAGAGGTCGCCTCAAAGCCGCTCATGCCCGGCCGCAGGATCATGAGAACCCCGACGAAGCCGATCCCGATGGCAAGCCAACGCCGCCACCCCACCCGGGCGCCGAAGAACACGACCGCCCCCGCTGTCACGACCAGCGGCGTTGCCTGCAGGATGGCCGAGGCCAGCGACAGGGGCGCCAACACGATGGCAAGGGTGAAGAAGAGCCGCCCGGAGACCTCTGCCACAGCGCGCCAGATCAGCGGGCGCGTGCAGAACCCCGGGTGCCAGAGAGAGCTGCCTTGCGCACGCGCCATTGCCCCGAATATCGCCATGCCACCGAGGCCGAAGAGGATCAGGACCTGCCCGGTGGGCATCGCCTCTGCGACCGTCTTGATGATCATGTCCTCAACCGCAAACGCGGCCATCGCGAGCCCCATCAGGAGGCTCCCTCGCAAAGTATCAGTCATGAAATGCTTCGTCTTTCAATTGCTCTGCAGGGCCAGCGGCGCCGGATAATGCAGGGTGTTGTAAAAAGCCGCGCCCTCGGAACCGGCGCGGTATCCGTGAGGTTGATCCGCCCGAAACCGGACGCCTGATCCAGGTGACAGGCTCTGCCACTCATCCACTGTTCTGAGTTCCAGAACCCCACGATGCACCAGAATTTCCTCGATCACGCCCTGATCATGGGCCCGGCTGTCGTGGCTCTGCCCCGCATCGAGGCCTACCAGAAACGTCTCGCTGCGAAATGTGGGATCGAACGGAAACACCGGGGTCACGGAAAGGCTGCCCGGAAATTCGATCGTTCCGCCACGGCCCGCATCCGGACAGGCGCCCTCGATCAACGCGGTCAGGGGAAGGTGAAACCCGCGCGTGATCTTCCACAGGGTCGCGATGGTCGGGCTGGACTCGCCCCGCTCGATCTGGCCCAGCATTGCCTTGCTGACGCCGGTCAGCTCCGCCGCAGAGCTCAGGCTCAGGCCAGCAGCCTTGCGGAGCTGGCGAAGGTTGGCCCCAATCAGGTCTTCTCGCATGCGCCGATCCTCCGTTCGCTCACTCTGCGGCCGGGCGAAACGATCTCGTCGCAACATTTCCCTTGCCGTTTGTGCGCTATAACGCTCAATTGTGATCTGAGCGCTATAGCGCACAAACACAGTACGTCCCCCCTTGCTGAAAGGCCAGCCCATGTTACGCGCCCTCAAAGCTTCGCATCTGACCGCCGGGCTGATCGTCGTATTGGTGGGCTATACCAGTTCCGTCGCCATTATCTTTCAGGCCATTGCCGCCGTCGATGCGACACAGGAACAAGCGGCAAGCTGGATGATGGCACTCGGCTTGGGCATGGGGCTCACCACGCTGGTGCTGTCCCTTGGCAGCCGGATGCCGGTGCTGACGGCCTGGTCGACTCCCGGCGCCGCGCTTCTGGCCACGGGGCTTGACGGGGTTGCCTTGCCGGACGCCATCGGTGCCTTTCTGTTCTGCGGTGCCCTCCTTGCCCTGACCGGGGCGTCCGGATGGTTCGAACGCCTGGCCCGATTGATCCCGGACCATCTGGCCAATGCGTTGCTGGCAGGGGTATTGTTCCCCTTCGGCCTCGCCGCCTTTCAGGCCCTCGCCAGCGACACTGCCCTCGTCGGAGCCATGGCCCTCAGCTATCTCCTCGGCAGGCTGATGATGCCGCGCTATACGATCCCCGTGACGTTGCTCGTCGGGGTTTCGATCACGGCCCTGTCCGGACAATTCGCCAGTCCCGACGCGCTGGATATCTCGGTCACCGCTCCGGTCTTTGTCATGCCCAGCTTCAACTGGTCGGTGCTGCTGGGCATCGGCCTGCCGCTTTATGTGGTGACCATGTGTTCGCAGAACATCCCCGGCGTGGTGACATTGCGCGCCGCCGGCTACAGGCCGCCGGTCTCATTCGCCCTGATTGTCACTGGCCTTGCGTCCGTACTGCTGGCGCCCTTTGGCGGCTATTGTTTCAACCTCGCCGCGATCACCGCCGCGATCTGTGCGGGGCCGGAAGCCGATGAAGACCTTCGGACCCGATATCTTGCCGCGGTGATTGCCGGGCTGATCTACTGCCTCGTGGGGCTAGGTGGCGCAGCGGTCATCGGAGTGTTCTTGCTGGCCCCGCCTGCCTTGGTCGCCGCGATTGCGGGGCTCGCGCTTTTGGGCACCATCGCCACCAGCCTGTCCCGCGCTCTGGCGGCTGACGACACCCGCGAATCCGGCCTCGTGACCTTCATGATCGCGCTGTCCGGGGTTGGGTTCTGGGGAATTGGCGCGCCCTTTTGGGCCCTGATCATCGGATATGCCGTGTTTTACGTGATGGCCCGCAAGGCCGCCTGAACCTGCGTGCGGTTGCACCTCTGCGGGAATCGGACCATATCGTTCTATACGAACCGAAAGCGCCCCCGACATGTTGCCTTTGTTGCGCGAATAGTGTCCCTGTGGGCAAAAAGGGAACGACGATATGCCGATGTACCGATCAAGAACCTCCACCCACGGGCGCAACATGGCCGGTGCACGCGGCCTCTGGCGCGCAACCGGTATGACCGACAGCGATTTCGGCAAGCCGATCATCGCCATCGTCAATTCTTTCACGCAATTCGTACCAGGTCACGTCCACCTGAAGGATCTGGGCCAGATGGTCGCCCGCGAGGTCGAGGCAGCAGGCGGTGTCGCCAAGGAATTCAACACCATAGCGGTGGATGACGGCATCGCGATGGGTCACGATGGCATGCTCTATTCCCTGCCCTCGCGCGAAGTCATCGCCGACAGCGTAGAATATATGGTCAATGCCCATTGCGCCGACGCCATGGTCTGTATCTCGAATTGCGACAAGATCACGCCCGGCATGATGATGGCTGCCATGCGCCTCAACATTCCCGTGATTTTCGTGTCCGGCGGCCCGATGGAGGCCGGCAAGATTGATATCGCGGAGCTGGACGCCAAGAAGATCGATCTGGTCGACGCCATGGTTGCCGCCGCCAGCGAGACGCTGACCGACGCTCAGGTGCAGCATATCGAGGAAAACGCATGCCCGACCTGCGGCTCCTGCTCAGGTATGTTCACCGCGAATTCGATGAACTGCCTCGCCGAAGCCCTGGGACTGGCGCTGCCCGGAAACGGCTCGACCCTGGCCACCCACGCAGACAGGAAGAACCTGTTTCTTGAAGCCGGTCGCAAGATCGTAGAGATCACCAAACGTCATTATGCCGATGAAGAAAAAGGGCTGCTGCCCCGGGACATCGCCTCTTTTGAGGCCTTCGAGAACGCGATGAGCCTCGACATCGCCATGGGGGGGTCCACCAACACCGTTCTGCACCTGCTTGCCATTGCGCATGAAGGCAAGGTTGATTTCAGCATGCAGGACATCGACCGCCTGAGCCGCAAGGTGCCGTGTCTGTGCAAAGTCGCGCCCAATACCGAAAACGTCCATATGGAAGACGTGCATCGTGCCGGTGGGATCTTTTCCATTCTCGGCGAACTCTATCGGGCGGGCCTGCTGCATGGCGACACCGGAACCGTGCACAGCCGCACGATGGCCGAGGCGATTGCCAAATGGGACATCACCATTGCCAATAATCCAGAGGCAGAGTCTTTGTTCAAGGCCGCACCCGGCGGTGTCCGCACCACACAGGCCTTCAGCCAGTCCAATCGGTTCAAGGATCTGGACACCGACCGCAAGGGCGGCGTGATCCGGTCGAAAGAGCACGCCTTCAGCCAGGACGGTGGTCTTGCCGTGTTGTTCGGCAATATCGCGCAGGAAGGGTGTATCGTGAAGACCGCGGGCGTTGATGCGTCGATCCTGCAATTCACCGGCTCGGCCTATGTCTGCGAAAGCCAGGATCAGGCGGTGAACGATATTCTGACCGGCAAGGTCAGCGCAGGCGACGTGGTGGTGATCCGCTATGAAGGCCCGCGTGGCGGGCCGGGTATGCAGGAAATGCTCTACCCGACCTCCTACCTGAAATCCAAAGGGCTCGGCAAAGACTGCGCCCTGCTCACCGATGGGCGCTTCTCCGGCGGCACGTCGGGCCTGTCGATCGGCCATGTCTCGCCCGAGGCGGCCGAAGGCGGCACCATCGGATTGGTCGAACAGGGCGACAGGATCGAGATCGATATTCCCAATCGTACAATCCACCTGGCGGTGCCGGACGAGGTGCTCGCAACCCGTCGCGCGGCCCAGGACGCGCAGGGATGGAAACCGGTCGCCCCGCGCAAGCGCAAGGTCTCCACTGCGCTCAAGGCCTATGCCATGCTGGCAACATCCGCGGCCAAGGGAGCTGTGCGGCAACTGCCCGAAGACGAATAACGCAGACGAATAGCTCAGGCCGCTCGCCCGGCCTGACGCCCCCGCAAGGAAATCTCTCGGCGTGGAATTGGCGCGAGAGCGTTCCTCAGGCGGCCCCTGCACCGGGCGCAGCCCGGTGCCACGCCCAACCGGACAAGATCACCTTGGATGATCGCCGTGCGGGCGGGAGCGCCCCCCTCCCCGACGTCCCTCACTCCCCAAGCTTGGCATGTACTTCATCGAGGTCGATTTCGCCGGTTGGCATCTTGTTTGCGGGATTTTCAGGATCGTATTTGAAAACCTCGAAATCGCGTTTGTACAATTCGTAGACCAGGTGCATTGACAGGTCGTCAAAATACTCCTCGACCGGATGAGCCCGTTTGGGGCCGTGGCCTTCGCTCTCGTTGAAACGCGGAATCGTCGCGAGATCGACCGCATAGGGCGTTTCAATCGCATCGAGCACCTCCTGCATCCCGTCGTTGAACGCCTCGGTCCAGATAACCTTGTCATAGCGGCCTCCGTTCGTGATGAAGGTCGAGACATGCCCGGAGGTCGCGGACCAGTGAATATCCGGATCCATCGGACGCCGAAACCGCACGGTGTCACGGGCGAACAACAAGAACCGGCGAAAGCTCTTGATCTGGTCAAACTCCTGCGCCCCATCGTCGCCACCGACATCAATGCCGTATTCATAGGTCAACCGGGGCACCAAATTCCCGCGATAGCGACGGCCATTTCGCTGAATGCCGCAGATCTTGTCAAAGAAAGAGCTGAGGATCCGCGTGTAGGGATTGCGCACACAGGTGAACGCATAGGACCCGTGTCGCTGCACATTTGCCTCGATCAGCGGCTTGCTCTCGTCCTGCGCCCATTTGTGCAACCCTTCCCTGGAATCGTGAATGTCACCCTCGAAGAACCGGCCGTGATCTGAATAGAACATGATCTGGCCGATGGTGGAGCAGGCGCATTTCGGCACCACACGGTAGACCACGCTTTGGCTCTCTGTCATCCAGGTGCCCGGAAATCCCATCAATTCATGTCCCCTACTCGACTCTTTTGCCCAGTTTGCCCGCTCTGACAGCAAATGCAAAACAATCTGGTTTATTCAGGTGCCGTTCCCCAGTATCAAGGAAACAATCCGAAAAAACAGGGAATTGCGTCCCGGACATGGCAAAGATCGCCTACATATTGCTCTGCCATAAAGATCCCGACGCGATCATCGAGCAAGCCACGCGTCTTACGGCAACCGGCGACTGCATGGCAATCCATTTCGATGCACGTGCCAGAAGTGATGACTATCGCGCCATCCGCGCGGCCCTGGCCGGAAATCCCAATGTCACTTTTGCCAAACAGAGGGTGAAATGTGGCTGGGGCGAATGGTCTCTGGTGCGTGCCACGCTCAACACCTTGCAGACTGCCGTCGTGGATTTTCCGCGCGCCACCCATTTCTACATGCTGTCCGGCAGTTGCATGGCTATCAAGACCGCAGAATACGCCCGCAGCTTTCTCGACCAGCAAGACAAGGATTTCATCGAGAGTTTCGACTATTTCGAAAGCGACTGGATCAAGACCGGCATGAAAGAGGACCGGCTGATCTACCGCCACTATTTCAACGAGCGCACACAGAAGCGCCGGTTTTATTTCTCCTATCACTTGCAGAAGAAACTGGGCTTGGTACGCGCGATCCCCGCCGATATTCAAATCCAGATCGGCAGCCAATGGTGGTGCCTGCGCCGAAATACGGCAGAGGCAATCCTCGAGATGGCGCGCAGGCGTGGCGATATCATGAGGTTTTTTTCCAGCACCTGGATTCCGGATGAAACCTTTTTCCAGACGCTGGTCCGCCATTTGGTCCCCGAAGATCAGATCGAATGCCGCACCCTGACGTTCCTGATGTTCAGCGACTACGGCATGCCGGTCACATTCTACAATGACCACTACGACCTGCTGCTCAGTCAGGATTTTCTGTTCGCCCGCAAGATCAGTCCCGACGCCAAAGACCTGAAGTCTCGGCTCGGGCGGCTATATGCGGCGCGGGATGTGGACTTCAAGATCTCCAACGAGGGGCGCAACCTGTTCAAATTCCTGTCTGAGCGCGGCCGGACCGGCAAACGCTTTGCGCCCCGGTTCTGGGAAACCGAAAGCAGCCTCGGCCGCGAACGCGAGCTGCTGATTGTCACCAGCAAGAAATGGCACGTGGCAAAAAGACTGCTGCAGCAGATCCGCAAACATACCGATATTCCCGCAATCGAATACCTGTTCAACGAAGAGGCTACTCCGCTGCCGGATCTTGGTGGCATCCAACAGACATTGGAAAAGCGCACACGCCACCGGCGCGCATTGACCCGCATGTTGTTTGAATACTACGGGACGAACCGGTTGATCGTCTGTATGGATCCCGCCGCCCTTGATTTGATGCATGATTTCTTTTCTGATCGGTCGCATACGCGGATTTTGCGGATCGATTGCAGCTTTTCAGACGACTATCTGATTGGTCACGCACTGCGGGTGGGGCTTGCAGGCGAACAGACACCCTCGGCAACATTGGAGCGGCTGCTCCCCACCATCCGCAATGACATCAATAGCGAAGTGGACCAGATCCGCGATGCGGGCTTCGACCGCCACTGGGTGGTGCAGGAACAGGCCCCGGTCGAAGAGAACGCCGAGGCGATTTCAGCCTTTCTCGACGTGGCTCCCGACGTCGCCCTCAAGATTGCGCGGGCGCGTCACCTGTTTTCCGACTGACACAGGTTCCGACCAAGGCATCCGGCGCGGGACACCTGAATATATCGGCTGATGTCGAGCGCCTCCTAGCGGGGCGTACGGCGAAACCAGCGCCGCACCCCACGTGTGCGATCCTCTATCGCATCACCTGCGGCATAAAACCCGTCTTCGACGTCCTCCATCAGCGGATCGATCCGGTTCCGTTTGAACCGCCGCAGACGTACAAATATCGCCCAGAAGAGTGCGGCCAGCAGGGACAGGATCGTGATGCTGACCCAATTCACCGGTTTGTCGTCGGGACCGGACGCCGGGGAGATCGAGACGGCATTGGGGAACGCCGAGAGAAACTCGCTGCGCCAGCCATAGTGCCTGATGCGGACCCACTCGGGGTTTTCTTTCTTCGAAATCGCATCATTGGCCTCGGTAAAGAGATTGGCAGTGTCGAACTTGAAATACGGCGGCCACCCCCAGCCGGTGTCTTCGTTGCGATAGACGATCACCTTGCCATTGGGCCGGACTGCCTGAATGAACTGCACGTCGCGATTTTCAAGGCTCGCACTTTGTGTATCGGGACTGGACCAGAAAATCCGGGTCCAATCGCCGAGATCCCGGCGCTCGCCAAAGGTATCCACGATGCGCACCACATCGTTTTGCGGCAAGGTATAGTGCAGGAATCCCCCGACAAAGAGGCCAAAGATCAGAATGAAAAACCACTTCACATAGGCCATGATGCCCCCTTCACACTCCTGCATGCTCTGCACCTGTCGACAGACCCGCGCCCCTGAAACAGGGAAATGGGCCAGGACTGCACAACGAACGCCATAAATGGTACCGGCACGCTTTGGATGCAGGTCCCAGGCGTGCCGGTCAAGGCCTCGTTTTTGGCAAGCCCGCTTAGCCGACCACGTTGAACGCCGGCCCATAGGGGTAACCGGTGATGTTTTCGCAGCCCTCTTCCGTAATGATCAGGATGTCATGCTCGCGGTAGCCGCCCGCTCCGGGTTGCCCTTCGGCAATGGTCAGCATCGGCTCCATCGAGATCACCATTCCGGGTTCCAATGCGGTGTCGATATCCTCGCGCAGCTCCAGCCCGGCCTCCCGGCCGTAGTAATGCGACAAGACCCCGAACGAGTGCCCATAGCCAAACGTCCGATATTGCAGAAGATCGCGACCCTCGAGAAAGGCGTTGATCCCATGCGTAATCTCAGAGCAGGTGCGCCCGGGTTTCAACAGGGACATTCCGTACTCATGGGCCGCCACATTGGCCTCCCAGATGTTCCGACTGGCGGCATCGACCTCGCCCACGAACAAGGTACGTTCCAGCGCCGTATAGTAGCCGGAAATCATCGGAAACGTATTGAGTGACAGGATATCGCCGCGCTCCAGCTGCCGTGCGGTCACCGGGTTGTGGGCGCCGTCGGTGTTGATCCCGGACTGAAACCAGACCCAGGTATCGCGGTATTCCGCATCGGGAAAGCGCCTGGCGATCTCCTGCTCCATCGCGTCCCGTCCGGCCATGGCGATATCGATTTCGCGCAGGCCGGGTTTGATGGCGTCGCGAATGGCATAGCCGCCGACATCGGCCACAGCGGCACCGGCGCGGATCAGCTCCAGCTCGGCTGGCGATTTATGCATCCTTTGGCGCATCGTCGCCTCGTAGAGGTCCACCATCCGCGACGGCGCAAGCGCGGCCTCCAGCTTGCCCTTCTGCAGCAAGGTCAGGTGATCGCTCTCAAACCCCACGGCGACACCCGTGCCCGTCACCGATTCAATTGCGCGCCAGTAGTTGTCCCGCTGCCAGTCGGTATAGGTGATATTGTCGCAAAAGGATCGCCGCCAGGGCTGCCCCGCATCAATACCCGCGCTGATGGTCACCGCTTTGTCAGGCGTCACCACCAACCCGTAGGGGCGCCCGAAGGCGCAGTAGGTGAAGCCGCTATAATACGAGATATTGTGCATTGAGGTGAAAACGGCGGCCTCCACCCCGAGGTCGGACAGAATGCGGCGCAGCTGTGCAAGGCGCGCTTCGTATTCCGATACGGCAAATTGAAGAGGCGCTTTTTCGCCATTGTGGAAACGATAGAATTCAGGACGAGCGGTCATGCTGGACCCTCCTTTTTCAGAAGAAGTTCCCGGCGTTCAGGATCGTGATTTGGCAAAAGAGCGCCCGTCTGCCGAGCAGCAGTGCCGGAAGGCGACGCCATCGCCGCGCTCTGCCCGGTATCATGCGCGAGAGGCCGATCGAGGGCAAGGCATCACAGCCTGCCCTCCCCTTAATTCAAAGAGGCTAGCCTGTTATTACAGCAACCAGATCGCTCCCCGGATCGGCAAGCGCCTCAATCACGTTGAAATGGTGTTTTTCAAGGGCAATGACATGATCCGCCCCCCAGGCCTCGACCAGCCAGATCGCCTGATCGAGAAAGGCAGGTCGCTCCGCTCCGCCGACCCAGACGGTGACATTGGCACCATAGCGGTTTTTGGTCTCGGTCGGGCTTTCCGCCTCAGCCTGTTCGGCGTCCAGTTTCAACTCCCGGTTCATCGACGTCCGCAACAGAGGGCGCAGGTCTGACAACGGCGAAATCGGTACGACCGTCCGGATGCGTTCGCCGACCTCTGGCGGCAACACGGCGGTGTCGAGCATACGCGCCACCAGATGACCGCCCGCCGAATGTCCGGCCAGCGCAATCGGCCCGTCTATTTCCTTGGCGATAACCTGCACCGCCTGTGCAATCTGCCCGGTGATCTCGGCAATGCTGACCTGAGGGCACAGGTCGTATGACGGCATTGCCACCGCCCATCCCTGCGCCAGGGCGCCGACAGCTAGGTGTGACCAGCTCGATTTGTCAAACTTCAGCCAATAGCCGCCGTGCACAAACACAAAGAGCCCTTTGGCGGGGGTTTCGGGCAGGAACAAATCAAACTTATGGCGCTCTCCCTCTCCGTAGGGGAGATCAAGGCGCGCGCGCGCGTGCAGGGAATTGCGGAAATCGCGGGCAGAGGCAGCCCATCGCGGAGGATAGTCCGCAGCCCCTTCTATATAGGCTCCGTTTGCATAGGCGTCGTCGAGTTCCATGCCGCTCCCTTAAACCGTTAAGCTTCTGGACTTACTGCTGTCACTGGACAACATTACCCCCAACTGCTTTGGATTTGCGAGACTCGAATTTGCGGAGGATACGATGCTCGATGCAACAACTGATCTGAAATCGCTTTTGAAGGATCCATCCCTTCTGGAAGCACGCGCCTACATCAACGGAGCCTTTGTAGATGGCGAAGGCACCTTTGAGGTGACCAACCCCGCCCGCGGCGATGTGATCGCACATGTCGCCGACATCAGCCGCATGCAGGCCCGCGACGCCATCTCGGCGGCAAATACGGCGCAAAAAGACTGGGCCAGATGGACCGGAAAGGAACGCGCCGCCGCCCTGCGGAAGTGGTTCGATCTGATGATGGAAAATCAGGAGGATCTGGCAATCATCCTAACCGCCGAAATGGGCAAACCGCTGACCGAGTCACGCGGAGAGATCGCCTATGGGGCATCCTTCATCGAGTTCTTTGCGGAAGAAGCCAAGCGCGTGTACGGCGAAACGATCCCCGGCCACCAACGGGACACGCGCATCACGGTGCTGAAACAGCCGATTGGCGTCGCCGCATCCATCACACCGTGGAATTTCCCAAATGCCATGATCACGCGCAAGGCAGGCCCGGCCCTGGCGGCGGGCTGCGCGTTTGTGGCCCGCCCGGCGACAGAAACCCCACTCTCCGCCACCGCACTGGCGGTGCTCGCGGATCGTGCCGGCCTGCCTGCGGGCGTTTTCAACGTCATCCCGGCGTCCGACGCGTCCGGAATAGGCAAGGAATTCTGCGAGAACCCGATCGTTCGCAAACTGACCTTCACGGGATCGACCAATGTGGGTCGCATTCTGCTGCGGCAAGCGGCGGATCAGGTGATGAAATGCTCGATGGAGCTGGGCGGCAACGCCCCCTTCATCGTATTTGACGACGCCGATCTGGATGCCGCTGTTGCGGGGGCGATCATGTGCAAGTTCCGCAACAACGGTCAGACCTGTGTTTGCGCCAACCGGATCTATGTTCAGGCCGGTGTCTATGATGCATTCGCTGAAAAATTGAAGGCCGCGCTGGAGAAAATGACCGTCGGCGACGGGTTGAAAGGCGATGTGCATTTCGGCCCGCTGATCAGCCAGAACGCCGTCGAAAAGGTCGTGTCTCATATCGCGGATGCGACGGATAAAGGTGCGGAGGTCATTCTGGGCGGCTCACCCTCCGAACTGGGCGGCACGTTCTTCCAGCCCACGATCCTGACTGGCGCGACGCGCGACATGACCTTCGCTCAAGAGGAAACATTCGGCCCGCTGGCACCGCTCTTTAAATTCGAGAGCGAGGATGAGGTGATCGAGATGGCCAATGATACCATCTTTGGCCTTGCATCCTATTTCTACGCCAAGGATCTGAGCCGCGTATACAAGGTGGCCGAAGCGCTGGAATACGGGATCGTGGGGATCAACACCGGACTCATTTCAACCGAGGTCGCACCGTTCGGCGGTGTGAAGCAATCCGGTCTGGGCCGTGAAGGCAGCCATCATGGCATCGAGGACTATCTCGAAATGAAGTACCTCTGCATGTCCGTCTGAGGCGTTCCAATCTGGTAGCGGGGCCTACCCGCTGCCGGACGAAATGGCACAGGCATCATCAAAACTACATGAAGACGTCACACATTCTTTGCGGGACATGGGCAAGGCCAAGGCATTGGAACCAACCCAACAGGAGCCCCCGATGTCCCTGCGCCTTGTGTGCCTGACATCTGTCCTCGCGCTGACCGCCGGTCTTGCGCAGGCAGAGAAATCTTTTAACCGCATAGCATCCTTTTCCGTTATCAATAACATGGCAGACGGAGAGGACACAAATCGCGAATCCTCGCCTGAAATCATCGACGTCACCGCCGATGGGATGACGCTTGTCTATACCGATAGCCCGCTTGGCGCGTTGGGTATGATCGACATCACCGATCCGGCGAACCCGCAGCCCAAGGGCAATATCGCACTGCCGGGCGAGCCGACGTCGGTCGCAGTCATCGGCTCCATTGCCTATGTCGGCGTCAACACCTCGCAAAGCTACACCGCCCCATCCGGCCGGCTGATGGCCTTTGACACCACCACCGGTGTGGAAGTGGCGTCCTGCGATATTGGCGGCCAGCCGGATTCGCTTGCGAAATCCAAAGACGGGGCATTTCTGTCGATCGCGATAGAGAATGAGCGCGACGAGGACCTGAACGATGGCGAAATTCCACAGTTGCCGGCCGGGAATTTGGTGTTGGTCAACACCACAGCCGGGGGCGTTGATTGCGCGAGCCTGAAGATGGTCGATCTGACCGGCCTTGCAGAGGTGGCCCCGACCGATCCGGAACCGGAATATGTATCGGTAAACGGCCTCGGCGAAACCATCGTGACCTTGCAGGAAAACAACCATCTGGTTGTGGTCTCCCGCTCTGGCGAAGTGCTCAACCATTTCTCCGCGGGCTCTGTCGATCTGGACGGCATTGATGCCACCGACGAACGCGGCGCCTTGATCTTTGACGAGAGCCAGAACGGCCGTCGACGTGAGCCGGACGCGGTCACCTGGATTGACGATACCCATTTCGCGACCGCCAACGAAGGCGATTACAAGGGCGGCTCGCGCGGCTGGACCATCTTCAACAAGGACGGCACAATCGTCTATGACAGCGGCGTCGATTTTGAACACGCCATCATCCAGATCGGCCACTACCCGGACAAACGATCCGACGCCAAAGGGGTAGAACCCGAGAGCGTCACCTTCGGGGAATTTGACGGCACACCCTATGTCTTTGTCGGGGCAGAGCGCGCCTCCGTTGTCGGTGTCTATGACGTGACCGATCCGGCGAACCCGGTTTTGACCCAACTGCTGCCGTCGGGCACCGGCCCCGAAGGTTATGTGACGATTGCGGAGCGCGGTCTTCTGGTCTCCGCCAATGAAAAGGACCTGATCGAAGATGGTGGCGCCCGCGCGCATGTGATGGTGTTTGAGCAGCAGGACCGGGCCGCAGTTTACCCCCATCTGACCTCCGCGGGCGCGGGAGAGTTGATCGGCTGGGGCGCGATTTCTGGCATGGTCGCCGACGCAGATGGTATGATCTATGCGGTCAATGACAGCTTTTACGGGTTCCAGCCGTCGATCTTCAAGATTGATCCCGCGCAAACGCCCGCGCGGATCGTCGATGTGACCCGGATCCATCGTGCAAATGGTGACGCGGCCCAGAAGCTCGATCTGGAAGGCATCACGCTGGATGGCAAAGGTGGCTTCTACGTGGCGTCCGAAGGGCGGACCGAACGCGCGATCCCGCATGCGATCTACCATGTGAGCAAAGACGGTCTGATCCAGACCAACAAGGGCGAGATCACCATTCCTGCGGAGCTGATGGCGGTTGAAAAACGCTTTGGCTTTGAAGGTATCACAAAGATCGGCGACACCCTTTGGATGGCTGTCCAGCGTGAATGGAAAGATGATCCGAAAAACCACGTGAAGCTGGTCTCATACAATATCGAGACCAAGGAATGGGGCGCTGTGCACTACCCCAAGGCGGAACCAGACACCGGTTGGGTCGGCCTTTCCGAGATCGTGGCCCACGGCGATCACGTCTACATCGTGGAGCGTGACAATCAGCACGACGACCGCGCGGTCACAAAGAAAATCTACCGTGTGCCGCTGTCCGAAATGGTACCTGCGGCTCTGGGCGGTGAATTGCCCTTGGTCACCAAAGAAGAGGTGCGCGACCTGCTGCCGGATCTCAAATCCACCGGCGGTTATGTGCTCGACAAGGTTGAAGGTCTGGCGATTTTTGAAGACGGCACTGCCTGGGTGTCGACCGACAACGACGGCGTGGATGACAGCTCTGGCGAAACCATGTTCTGGTCCTTCAAGGTCGAGTGATTTCCGACCGAACCACATCGGGAAAAGGGCCCCACCGGGGCCCTTTTTTTCGCCTCGTGCCGCGCGGGGTATGCGGTGTTCGCGGGACCGCCGTAGCGGGGGAAGATATGCCCCCCTCCGCAGGCAATGCCTGCCCGCGTCCTTGCCTGCCTGCGGTATATGGAGATCAGGGGAACAGGGGAAAGCTCACGCCATCTGGCTCTGACCCAAATCGACCTACGGCTGCGACGCGGGCGAAATCACCGGCCACGGCCAAATCAACACCCAGGCCTCTGAGCGCGAAATTCGGGCTTTCCTTTGCGCTCAACCTTGCCTACCGTCGCAATGCCCTGCTCCTGCGGGGCGCTATTCTCAGGGCAGGGTGAAATTCCCTACCGGTGGTCACAGCCCACGAGCGGCCTTTGCCCCTGTCAAAGGTGTCAGCAGACCCGGCGTAATTCCGGGGCCGACGGTCATAGTCCGGATGAAAGAGAATGGAGAGTCCCTTGCCACCGCCCGTCTGGGGCGGCATGTGCGGGCCTGTTCGTTTGCCTTGGGTCACATGCGTGCTCAAGAAAGGACAAAACGCAGATGACTCACCCCCTTTCGACTCCACTTCACGCGGCTTGCCTGATGGTGATCGCAGGCGCTTGCTTCGCAGTGGTCAACGCGATCCTTCAGGCGGTCACGATGATGCATGGTGCCGCCGCCCCCACAATCACCTTCTGGCAGTATTTGATCGCGCTGCTGTTCTACATCCCATGGATCTGGCGCAACCGGTCGGCGGTGCTGTCCACGCGCCAGTTCGGGGCACATGTGCTGCGCGTTGCACTCGCGGTCGGAGGCGTTCAGCTCTGGACTCTCGGGCTTGCCCATGTGCCGATCTGGCAAGCGATCGCCCTCATTCTGCTGTCCCCTTTCTTCGTCACCATCGGTGCCGCGCTGATCCTTCGGGAACAGGTCTCCGGACATCGCTGGGCGGCGGTAGTGCTGGGTATTCTGGGCGGTATGATCATTCTTGCCCCCTGGTCGGACCGGTTTCAGGTCGCTGCTCTTTTGCCGGTCGCCGCCGCTGCTCTCTGGGCCGCCAGTTCGGTTGTCACCAAGCGGCTGACGGATCGTGACAGCACCGAAACGGTGACGATCTACCTCCTCCTGCTCCTGAGCCCCGCCAACGCAGTTCTCGCCGTCGGCACCGGCTTTGCCGTGCCGATGGGTACCCTATGGCTGGTGATCGGCGCAGGGCTGCTGACGGCGCTGGCGCAACATAGTCTGGTGCGCGCCTACACGCTCGCGGATGCCGCGTTCCTGCAGCCGTTCGACCATCTGAAGCTGGTATTCAACGTCGGCCTTGGTGTGCTGGTTTTTGGTTTCATGCCAGACGGAAATATGTGGCTCGGCACCGCGATGATCCTCATTGCCAGCGCCTATTTGCTGAACCGCGAGGCCCGACGCCGCCCGGCCTCAATCACGCAGAGTGCGTGATACCAGATCGGCGAAGACGTCGGAAAACTGGTCGCATGCGCCCTGATAGGTCGTGCGGCCAAACATCCGTTGCAATGTGCCCTGCGCGGTGAAATGCAAGGTCGCCGCGCCCAGCAGCTGCACCACGACCGCCAGCGCCCCCTGCACGCCGGCCTCTTGCCATTTCTCAGTGGCCTGAACGGTAGCCACCAGACTTTCGAGCACAGTCTCCAGCGAGGAACCTGCCCGCTCCTGTGGCTTCAGCGCCTGATCCGTCAACTCGCGGTACAGCAATTGGGCAGAGGTGGCATCATCGAACAGATGCGAAAAAAGAGCGGCAAAGAAAGCCTCCACCTGATCTTCGGGCGGGCGCCCTTCTTCCATTGCATCAAACAGGATCTGCAGGATCTCGCGCGCGGTTTGCTCGACCGCCAGTGCATATAGCCTGTCCTTGCTGCCAAAGTGATGCAGCAACGCCTGTTTTGTCAGGCCGAGGTCCTGGGAAATCGCCGCAATCGAGGCTCCGGCATAGCCATGCGCCGCAAAAAGCCTGCGCGCACTGCGGATCAATTGCCTCCGTGTGGTGCCATGCTGCGACGCTGATTCACTCATACGCTCATTAGGACAGAGGCCGCCCTGCCGCACAACCTACCAAATGGTAAGGACAGCGCAAAAACGCAAATAGAACGCCCCCGGCCGGACGACCGGGGGCGCATGGACCGGGAGCGTTTGGGCTACGTCACCCTTTCACCCAAGAGGTCAGTTTACGGGGCTTGCCGAGATTTCCTTCGGCTTGGAATTGACGGCTGAGGCAATCTCGATCCGGCGCGGCTTCAGCGCTTCGGGGACCTCGCGCACCAGGTCGATATGGAGCATACCGTCGGCATGGCTTGCGCCATCGACCCGCACATGATCCGCCAGAGTGAAGCGGCGCTCAAACGCACGGGTTGCGATACCGCGATGCAGGTAGGTGCGCCCGGCATCCTCCTCTGCCTTGCGGGCCGAGACGATCAACGCGTGTTCCTTGACCTCGACATGCAATTCGTCTTCGGCAAAACCGGCAACGGCGATCGAGATCCGATAGGCGTCATCGGCGGTCTTTTCGATATTATACGGAGGGTAGCTGGGTTGCTGGATATCCGAGCTCATAACTCGGTCCATCAGGTCGGCAATCTGGTCGAAGCCGACAGTTGCACGGTGGAGCGGGGCAAAATCAAATGTACGCATGGTTCATCCTCATCTTTGAGCGATAACTTGCTGACATGCCCTCCCTTCTCGGGACGGGCGGTTCACGACCGGAGCCCAAGTCTTGGCACCCCGGTCACCCTCTCAGATAGGCAAGCGGACACCGGTTTCAAGAGGCCGACGGGTCAGCGGGAAATGAATTTCGCCCCCATATTGTCCCGGCGCGGTTCCCCGACCTGAACACGGCTGACACCCTGCGGCAAGCGGCTGCCGAGATGGGTCGCCGTCAGTTGCGCTTCCAGTAGTGCGAGTTCCCCGGCCAGAGACGCACCGAGAGAGACCGCCTTGCCGTCCACCCGGGCCTTGGCGGACACCACGGAGACAATGCGCGGCCGATCCCCGTCGAAAGAGAAAACCGGCGCCCCGGACGCGCCGAAGTCAACATCGCAGGACATGATCAGCACACCGTCCTGACGCGCCATGACCGCGCAGACCTCCTGTAGCGACGGCGCCTCGGAGCGGTCATGCGCATAGGACACAACCCCCACGCGAGCGCCGCGCCGGGGGCGCGCGTCGGTTTCAAAAGGGGTCACCGTCGTGTTGCGGATCGGGCGTTGCAACTGCAACAGCGCGATATCATTGCGCACCCGTGCGGCCGACAATGTCCCGTCATACACATAGGACGGATGGACAACAGCGCGTGTCACTGCGCGATAGGCGGATGCGCGACCGTTGCGAAATCCGGCAAGAAACTCGATCGTCGTCGGATCAATCTGCTGCAGCGTCTCCCGGTCAAAGAGGCAATGCGCGGCGGTCAGCACCAGATCAGGCGCAATAAGGGCACCGGTGCAAAACCCTTCGCCCTCCCGGTCCAGCCGACCCACGGCTTCCCACTCGCGACCGGCATCGGTGGTTTCCAGACTTTGCAAGCGGCTGTCGTCCGCCGCCAGCCCCCCGGAGGAAGCAAAAGAAAGCGCAAATACAATAATCATTCGCAACAAGGGCAAAACCGGTACGCTCCACATGTCCAACATGCAGGCCAACCCGCATTCCGGAGATCATTTGACACGCCAGTCCGACTCGCGCATCCCAATGTGATGCCGTCTGATGGGCTCTAGCGCAAGATCGGAACCGCAGGGATCGCCCGGTCCACGGTGAGCGCAGGCGGTTTGGGTCCGCCCGTTGCCCAGTCCAACAGCTCAACCGTGTGCACGATCGGCACCGAGCTGGCCGAGCCGATCTGCATCATGCAGCCAATATTGCCGGCCGCGATGATGTCTGGTGATTTCGCCTCCAGTGTCCGGACCTTGCGGTCCCTGAGCTGCGCGGAAATTTCAGGTTGCAGCAGATTGTAGGTCCCTGCGGACCCACAACACAGGTGACTGTCGGCGGGCTCCACCACATTGAACCCGACCCGTTTCAAAAGCGTCTTGGGATGGGTCTTGATCTGTTGCCCATGCTGCAATGAACAGGCCGCGTGATAGGCGACGGTCAGGTCCTGTGCGGCGCCCTCCGGCAGCTCCAGTTGCATCAGGAGTTCCGACACATCCATTGCCAGGCCCGACACCGTAGCCGCGTCCTCGGCCAGGGCCTCATTGCGAAACATATGGCCGTAGTCCTTGACGGTGGTCCCGCAGCCAGATGTGTTGATGACTATCGCGTCCAATCCCTTGCCACGCTTTTCTGCCATCCAGGCGGAGATATTGCGGGCGGCAGAGCCATGGCTTTCCTCCGTTCGGCCCATGTGGTGCGTCAAGGCACCGCAACACCCGGCACCTTCGGCCACGACAATCTCGCAGCCCAACCGGCGCAAGAGCCGGATTGTGGCATCGTTGATATCCGTGTTCAGCGCTTTTTGCGCGCAGCCCGTCATCAGCGCCACCCGTTTTCGCGGTGGCCCGTCGGCCGCAAAGCTCTGCGGGTCATCGTTGCGACTGACCGGCGGGATGTCCTTTGGCGCCATGTCCAGCATCGCGCGCAGACGGGCGTCCGGCAGGAACGACCTGAACGGGCGCGCGATTTTCGCCCCCAGCAAGGCCAGGCGGAACCGGTTTGGATATGGCAGGATCCGCGACAACAGCCAGCGCAGGACCCGATCCATCACGGGGCGTTTATAATGCTGGTCGATATAGGCGCGCGCATGATCGACCAAATGCATGTAATGCACCCCCGACGGGCAGGTAGTCATACAGGCAAGGCAGGACAGACAGCGGTCCACGTGCTTTACCGTTTTCTCATCCGGCACCCGTTCATTTTCCAACATATCCTTGATCAGATAGATACGTCCTCTGGGACTATCCAGCTCGTCCCCCAGAACCTGATAGGTCGGACAGGTGGCAGTGCAAAATCCGCAATGCACACAGGTCCGCAGGATGTCATTGGCACGTTGCGTTCCAGGGTCCCGAAGCTGCTGTTCCGTGAATGTCGTTTGCATCTGCTTATCCCATCAGTCCGGGGTTGAGGACGCCTCTCGGGTCAAACTGCGCCCGCAACCCGGCAGAAAGCGCGGCCAGAGGAGCGGGTTCCGGGTGATGGCGGGAGACAGTATTCGTATTTGATGTTGCCCGGACGAGCGTCGCATGTCCGGGAACCGTCATTTTGGCACGCACGTCGTCTCCTTCGGGCATCAGAGCCCAGACCAGCCCTCCCCCCCAATCACAAAGGGTGCGTGTTGCAGCAAGTGCCGGGATCAGGTGGACCGCATCCGTTGGCTTGACCGAAATCCGCCAGACATCCCCTGGGCGCCCGGCAAAGTCACGGACATCCCGAATGTCGCGCCAGAGCGAAGCGCTGTCAGTCAACTCTTCGACCTCCCCAAAGACGCGGAGCCGTTTGTCCAGCTCTCTGGCACGATATGCCACCGACGCCGCAAATCCCTCGAGCCTGACATAGGCCGTCTGAGCCTGCGGATCATAGGCCGCACCAGTCACATCGAAGGGCGAGCCAAGCGCAGCGGACAGGGCCCGTACACCGGATGCCAGATCGATGTTACGCACCGCCAGTGTCGTCATCGTCTCAGCAAGGGGCAACACTTTCAGCGCCACTTCGCTCAACACCCCCAGCGTGCCATGCGCGCCTGCCATCAGCTTTACCAGATCATAGCCGGTGACGTTCTTCATGACCCGACCGCCATTGCGCAGAACCTGCCCGCGTCCGTCCACAAACCTCACCCCCAGCAAAAAGTCCCGCGCCGCCCCAACCTGGATGCGACGCGGACCCGAGACATTGGCCGCAAACACGCCCCCCATGGTCGGCTCGCCTGCAGTGCCCAACACCACACGGTGATCCATCGGCTCAAAGGCCAATTGCTGGTTCTCCCCCCGCAACAGAGTCTTGACCTCCGCGACCGGCGTCCCAGCCTTCACAACCAGCGTCAGGGAGCCCGGCTCATAGAGCGTCACCCCCGCAATACCGCGCGTGCTGAGAACGGTCCCGGAACCACTGCAGCCGCGCGTGTCACCGCCCTGGATCCACAAAGGTCCCGATGCCCCGGCGATGCATTCGGCCAGATCGGCCTCGCTCTGAGGTGTCATCATTTTCATCTTTTCATAAATACCTTGGGGGTTCGGGGGCAACGCCCCCGTTATTGCGCGGCCAGGGACGGGCCGCGGCGCGTGTCCGTCGTCGACAAGGGAAAAACCTTGGCGGGGTTCAGCAACCATTTGGGGTCAAACACATCTTTCACCCGCAATTGGGCCTCGATGTCGTCGGCAGCATATTGATGCAACATCAGATCCCGCTTCTCGATACCAACCCCGTGCTCGCCGGTCAGACAGCCACCGACCTCCACACAGAGCTTCAGGATCTCGGCGCCGAAGGCTTCGCAGGTTTCGAGATCTCCCTCCTTGTTGGCATCAAAAAGGATCAGCGGATGCATATTGCCGTCGCCGGCATGGAACACATTGGCGACCTTGAGACCGAACTCTCCGCTCAACGCCTCAATACGGCGCAGAACCTGCGGCAGAGCCGAAACCGGAATGGTTCCGTCCAGGCACATGTAGTCATTTATCTGCCCCATCGCACCAAAGGCCGACTTCCGGCCCAACCAGATCCGGGCGGCCTCCTCTGCATCGCCGGCCTCGCGCAGCTCCACCGGGTTGTGGCGGCGCGCTATGGCCGTGATCAGCCCCAGTTGATAGGCAATTTCCTCTTGGCTGCCTTCGACTTCGACAATCAACAACGCTTCGCACATCGGATAGCCCGCCCTGGCAAAGGCCTCACAAGCCTCGATACAGGGCCGGTCCATGAACTCGATCGCGACCGGCAAAATGCCCGCCTTGATGATGTCCGAGACACAGGCCCCCGCGACCTCATTGCTGTCAAATCCGATCAGAACGGGGCGCGCGCCTTCCGGTTTGCGCAGAATACGGAGCGTGGCCTCAGTGACCACCCCGAGTTGCCCCTCGCTGCCGCAAATAACCCCAAGGAGATCAAGCCCCCCCGCATCCAGATGAGCGCCGCCGACCTCAATCACGGTGCCATCCATCAGCACCATGGTCACGCCCAACAGGTTATTGGTGGTCACACCGTATTTCAGACAATGGGCGCCGCCGGAATTCATCGCGATATTGCCGGCAATCGCACAGGCAAGCTGCGACGAGGGGTCCGGCGCATAGAAGAAATCCTCTTCTTCGACGGCGCCAGAGACAGAAAGATTGGTCCGCCCGGTCTGCACCCGGATAATGCGGTTTTCGTAATCCGTCTCCAGAACCTCGGTCATGCGGGCGACGCCCAGGATCACGCAGTCCGCCGTCGGCAATGCACCGCCCGCCAGAGACGTGCCGGCGCCTCGGGGCACCACCGGGACACCGGCCTGGTGGCAAATCCTCAGGACCGCAGCCACCTCCTGCGTGCTGCGCGGCAATACCGCCAACATCGGCGGGCATTTATATGCGGTCAGTGCGTCGCATTCGTAGGCGCGGGTCTCGACCTCGTCCGATATGATCGCATCGTCGGGCAAGACGCGCTGCAGTTGCGCGATCAACTCGGCCTTCCGGGCCAGGATGGCGGCATTTGGGGACGGCATCTCCATGCGGGCTCTCCTCTTTGGTAAAATAATATTACCAATTTATACCCTCTGGCAAGGGCGAACTGACTGGGATAGGGTCAATTCATGATTTGGATCGACCGGCTCAACCTCTTTTCTACGTGGGATTTCATCGCTCTGACCTGCTTTGGGCTAGGCTGGATCTGGATCGGCTGGCGGATCGAAAACCCCAGCCCGAAACGCCCTTCGGTGTCCTTTCTGATGGCCAACTTTCGGCGCGAATGGATGCAGGAGATGGTCAGCCGCAATCCGAGGATCTTCGATTCGCAAGTGATTGCCTCGCTGCGTCAGGCCACGGCATTCTTTGCATCGGCGACCATGCTGGCGCTTGGGGCAGGGCTGGCGCTGGTCGGCAACACCGATCAATTGGCCGGGGTCGCGCAGGATCTGGCGCTGGAAAAGACCCCCGTCTTCGTGTGGGAGATCAAGATCCTTCTGGTGCTGGCCTTCCTCACCAATGCCTTTCTCGGCTTTGTCTGGTCGCACCGCCTGTTTGGCTACTGCTCGGTTTTGATGGCGGCGGTCCCGAACGAGCCCAGCGATCCCCGCGCCTATCCACGCGCGCGACAGGCGGCGGAAATCAACATCACCGCGGCCCGCAGCTTCAACCGGGGGCTCCGGGCGACCTACTTCTCGCTTGCGGGCCTGGCCTGGCTGGCTGGTCCGTTCGCATTGATCACGGCGACGATCATAACGCTGGGAGTTTTATTTCGCCGGGAGTTCATCTCCAAGTCGCGCCGGATCCTGATGCAATCCGAAGCGGACACCACCACTCCCACAAAGCTGTGACCCGGCCGTCACGCGGTTCTGAAGCGATGTGCCCGACGGGATCACACAGGTGCCAGGTCCCCTGCAATGTCACCGGATCAGCGCCACAGGATCAGCGTCACCGGATCAGCGTCGCAGGCGATCGTCTGCGCCCTGCCACAGCGAGGGTGTCAGACCCTGTGATAGGGGCTACCGGACAGGATCGTGGCTGCGCGGTAGACCTGTTCGGCCAACATGACCCGAACAAGCATATGTGGCCAGACCATTTTGCCAAAGGACAGGGAGAAATCTGCCTCGCGCCGCAATGAGGGATCAATCCCGTCAGCTCCGCCGACAATGAATGCCACATCCTGTCGCCCGGTATCGCGCCACCCGGCGAGCCGCTCGGAGAAGTCCGGCGAGGAGAGCAGCTTGCCGCGTTCGTCCAGCGTGCAGATCACCGCCCCTTTGGGCAAGGCCTTGCGCAACAATTCCGCCTCGGCCGCCATTCCGGCGCCTTTCTTGTCCTCAACTTCGACGATGCGCGCAGGACCAAGCCCCAGCGCCCGGCCAGTGCGCTCAAAGCGCTGCACGTAATCGTCGATCAGCGTTTTCTCCGGCCCCGCCCGCAGGCGTCCGACCGCGCAGATATGAACGCGCATGCTATTGGTCCTGATTATCGGATGCAGAAAGCGGCAGGTGACGCAGGGCACAAAGTGGAGCCGGGTCAGGCTGTGCCCGACCCCAATGTCCCACCCTTCAAGAAGCCGATCAGCTGGCGGCTGCGCCTGCGGGCAACCACATCTTTTCAATCTGGTAGAATTCGCGCACTTCCGGGCGGAACAGATGCACGATGACATCGCCAGTATCGATCAGAACCCAGTCACCTGTATCCTTGCCTTCAACTTTGCACGAAATGCCGAACTCGTGTTTCAGCTTCTCGGTCAGTTTCTCGGACATGGCGGCAACCTGACGGGTCGACCGGCCCGTTGCCACGACCATATAGTCACCAATAGACGTTTTGCCGCGCAGATCGATCTGCGTGACGTCTTCGGCCTTGTCATCATCGAGAGAGGTAAGAATGCGCTCCAACAGGTCTTCACTGGTGAAGGGCTGATGTGCAGAAGCGGCCATCACGGCTGCTCCGGTGGGGGCGGCAGCTGCCGCCTGAAGTTGGGGTGCCAGGACATTGTCCTCCTTGCTGCGCGCCGCCGGTCCCCCGGCGCTGGGGTCCCCTCCAATGTAGCAAGCCCGGGCCGCCTTTTCAATCAAGCTTCGCTGCAGACCCGCCCTGCGCCTGTGATGGGGCTTCGGTGGCCGCCTGCACGGGGATCGCGTCGTTGAGCAGCCGGAATTCGCGCTGTGGGAAGGGTATCGAGATGCCCTCGGCCTTGAAGGCATCCCAGAGTGCGAGAAAGACATTGCCACGGATATTCGTCAAACCGCCGGTCGGGTCACTGATCCAGAAGCGCAGCACATAGTCCACGCTGCTGTCGCCAAAGCCGACGACATGGCATACCGCCCGCATGTCGTCCTTTTCCAGCACCCTGTCCACGGTCATGGCGGCGGCAATGGCAATCTTGCGTACTTTATGCGGATCGTCGTCGTAGCTGGTGCCAAACTTCAGATCGAGACGCACGTAGCGGTTGGAGTGCGACCAGTTCACAACCTGCGAGGTGATCAGATCCTCGTTCGGGATCAGATATTCCCTGCCATCCCGGGTCACAACCGATACGTAGCGCGCGCCCAGGGCATTGATCCAGCCAAAGGTCTCGCCCAGTGAAATCACATCGCCCGGCTTGATCGAGCGATCCATCAGAATAATGATGCCCGAAACAAGGTTGGAGACCACTTTCTGCAGCCCGAACCCGATGCCGACGCCGATCGCACCGGACAGAACCGCCAGACCGGTCAGGTCAAACCCGATAGAGCGGATGACGATGGTGAAGGCCACCCCGTAGAGGACAACCTGCACAGCCTTGCCTGCCAGAACCTGCATGGAAGGCGACAGGTCTTCGTTCCGGCGCAAGCCCCGCTCGGCCAGACCGGACGCCGCGCGCGCGAAAGCCAGCATGGCAGTCGCGAGCACCACCGCTTTCAGCAGAACCAGAAGAGACAGATGCAGATTTCCGAAATCGATGGCAACAGAATCAAGGATGGCCGCGGCGTCATCGACCCAGTTGAAGACCGCAAGCGTCACATATCCCCACAACAGCCAGGTGGCGAGTTTGCGCAGACTCGGGTTGGCAATGAACCGAGAAATCAGCGCAATTGCGAGCCAGGCGAACGCCAGTTTTGCAGCCGCTCCGATCAGATAGCTCCGCGAGGGCCAGGTCACCTCCTGCATCACGAGGTAGACCCCCCAGGACATCAGCGTGAAGTAGATGAGCGTCAATCGCCGCAGGACCTGAACCAGGATCCGAAGCCGCCACTTTGGCCAGCCCTCTCGGGTGCGGGCCCAGTTATCCCATTGCTTGTATGTGACGAAACGCAGAGCGACGGCAGCCATGATCAGGCCAAGCACGATCAACACCTGGTACTGGCGCCATCCCGGAGTGATCAGCATATCCCAATAACGTGCGACGACGGCTATGATGGACTGCACAGCCCCGAACACGGTGTCCGACAGAACATTCTGCTCCATTGCGATCCTCCTGAAGGCCCAGCATTCCTGCCAATGATGCCGGATGCAAGGGAAACCCGGTCGGCGGATGGGGGCGCGGCAGAACGAATCTTGATTGTCGGCCTGCGCACATATATGCCACAGAGCATGACTCACGTATTGGCTCAGACGATTGCCATCCAGGACCGCGCGCGACTGCGTGAGCGGTTTTTTGGTGCCGCCCGCACGGTTCTTGCGCGCCTATAACGCCCGCAGCCAGACCAGTTACGCTAGCTCATTTACCCACAATACGGGAGAGGACCGATGTCCCCCAAAACGCTTTATGATAAAATCTGGGATGCACATGTCGCGCATGAGGCGGAAGACGGCACCTGCCTGCTGTATATCGACCGCCATCTTGTGCATGAGGTGACCAGCCCGCAGGCCTTTGAAGGCTTGCGCATGGCCGGTCGCAAGGTGCACGCCCCCGACAAGACAATCGCCGTGCCGGATCACAATGTTCCGACCACAGCAGGGCGCGACAACCCCGACCAGATGCCCGAAGACAGCCGCATCCAGGTCGCAGCGCTGGACACCAACGCGCGCGAGTTCGGCGTCCATTACTACCCGGTGAACGACATCCGTCAGGGCATCGTGCATATTGTCGGCCCCGAACAGGGCTGGACCCTTCCCGGCATGACCGTGGTCTGCGGGGACAGCCACACCGCCACGCATGGCGCATTTGGCGCGCTGGCGCATGGCATCGGCACATCCGAGGTCGAGCATGTTCTGGCCACGCAGACGCTGATCCAGAAGAAATCGAAGAACATGAAGGTCGAGATCACCGGCAAGCTGAGCCCCGGTGTCACGGCAAAGGACATCGTCCTGACCATCATCGGCGAAACCGGCACCGGCGGCGGCACCGGCTACGTCATCGAATATTGCGGAGAAGCCATTCGGGGCCTGTCGATGGAAGGCCGCATGACCATCTGCAACATGGCGATCGAGGGCGGCGCCCGCGCCGGGCTTATCGCGCCGGACGAAACCACCTATGCCTATGTCAAAGGCCGCCCGCATGCGCCCAAAGGCGCCCAGTGGGAGGCCGCCGTCAACTGGTGGAGCACTCTCTACTCCGATGACGACGCTCATTTCGACAAGGTACTGACGATCCGGGGTGAGGATATTGCGCCGACGGTGACCTGGGGGACATCTCCCGAGGATGCCCTGCCGATCACAGCCAATGTCCCCTCCCCCGATGACTTCAGCGGCGGCAAGGTAGACGCGGCAAAACGGGCGCTGGATTACATGGGCCTCACCCCCGGCATGAAGCTGACCGATATCGAGATCGATACCGTGTTTATCGGCTCCTGCACCAATGGCCGGATTGAGGACCTGCGGGCGGCAGCCGAAGTGCTCAAGGGCAAACGGGTCAAGGATGGCATGCGCGCCATGGTTGTTCCCGGATCCGGCCTCGTGCGGGCGCAGGCCGAAGAGGAAGGGCTTGCCGAGATCTTCACCGAGGCCGGTTTTGAGTGGCGCCTGGCGGGGTGCTCCATGTGCCTGGCCATGAACCCGGATCAGCTGAGCGAAGGTGAGCGCTGCGCCTCGACCTCGAACCGGAACTTTGAGGGGCGCCAAGGCTACAAAGGCCGCACCCATCTCGTGTCGCCAGCCATGGCCGCGGCTGCGGCCGTCACCGGCAAGCTGACCGACATCCGTGATTTTCACTAGGGAGCCCGCGCTATGAAAAAGTTCGAGACCTTTACCGGCATCGCGGCGCCCATGCCGCTCGTGAATATCGACACCGATATGATCATCCCCAAGCAATTCCTGAAAACCATCAAGCGGTCAGGCCTCGGCGTGCATGCCTTTGACGAGATGCGCTATGATCGTCAGGGGGTTGAAAACCCTGATTTCGTTCTGAACAAGCCCGCCTACCGCGACACCTCCATCCTCGTGGCAGGTGATAATTTCGGCTGTGGCTCCTCACGCGAACACGCCCCTTGGGCGCTGGCGGATTTCGGGATCAAGGTGGTGGTGTCCACCTCTTTTGCCGACATCTTCTTCAACAACTGCTTCAAGAACGGCATGCTGCCGATCGTTTTGCCACAAGAGCAAGTCGACCTGCTGATGGCAGATTCAGAGCGGGGCGAAAATGCCCGGATGACCGTTGATCTGGAGGCACAGGAAATCACCACCTCTGATGGCGACGTGATCAAGTTCGATGTCGATCCGTTCCGCAAACACTGCCTTCTGAACGGACTCGACGATATTGGTCTGACCTTGGAAAAGGCCGACGCGATCCAGGCGTTTGAAGCCGGGGCGGCGCAGGCGCGCCCCTGGGTCTGACGGTTTTCCATTCTTCCTACCATTGACCCCAAAAGGGCTGTCCCGTTGTGGGCAGCCCTTGTTTTTTCAGACGTACATCGCGTCGCGCCACAGTTTGGTCCAATTGCCCAATAAACGAACGACGGACTCGGCATCGCAAGCCCCGATTGCCCGCTGCGCACTCCAGACCTGATAAGTTGATGTTTTATCAGCCGAACGTTGATGCATCAGCGCACCACTTCGGCCCAGCTCATTCAAATTTGAGATATTTCCTTAACCCGATACTTGAGAAAAGGCGCGACGGCGTGCAGGATTGGGGCAAAAATGAGGCAGAGCAGTCTGGTAGATTCCAGGGTGCTTCATACCGGGTCATCCCACAAAAATCGGGAGGCCCCAGGGTGAAGGGAACGAACAGTGCTTGCACGCATGACAAGCGCGGCAATCCGGGGACTATTGGTGGCATTGCTGATCGTGCTGCCATCTCTGCTCCTCCCGGCCGCGGCAACGCAATCTCCGGAAGTTGTGGCTCTGACGGGCCTGCTGGCCGGCGGGTTGATATTTGCCGAGTATTTCTCTCACTTCCCAAGCTTTCTCGAATTTCGCAATGCCCCCCCGCTGAACAGAAGCCGGTTCATTTTTGTCGCGCTGTGCATGATCCTGCTGAGCTTGCTGGCAGGGCATCCGTTTGATCCGACCGGTTTGACCGCACTCGTCAACAAGTTGGCGTTCTCCGTCGGTCATGCGCTTGATTTCCCCTATTCTCCTGTCCAACTGGCAAGGTTGATGATGCCTGCCCATGTGCCTCAATACACCGTTGACCTGGTGCAGGCGGCGGCTGGATTGGCCTATTTGATTTCTCTGATTTCGATTGGCTTCTTTGCCTGCCTGATCCGGTTCCGCAACTGGCCGCTGTCCAACGGAGCGTTCAACGTCTGGGTGAACCTGCCGCTGTTCGACCCCACCACCGGCGGCGATGTGGTCACGCGGCTGCAACGGGACGCCAAAATGCATATTATTGGCGGCGTGCTGATGCCCTTCGTGCTGCCCGCGCTGGTGCAAATGACGTCCAGCATCTTTGACCCCGCGCTATTGGGCAGCCCGCAACTCATGATCTGGTGCATCACAGGCTGGTCGATGGTTCCGGCCAGCATGATCATACGCGGCATGGCGCGTCTGCGGGTCGCCGACCTGATTGAGCAGAAACGGCGCTCCTTCGCCCACGACAAGGACCTGCAGGCAGTATGAGACACCGGGCAGCCCTCCTGCTGCTCTGCTTTGCGATCTGGACAGATGCGGCGCGCGCCGATGTCATTCGGGTCGCCACCTTCAATACCGAGGCGAGCCGCAAAGGCCCCGGGCTGTTGCTGCGGGATCTGAGAAAAGGGCAGGATCCACAGCTTGCCGCCATTATCGCCACAATCGTTGCGGGCAACGCCGATATTCTTGCGGTGCAGAGTCTGGATTGGGACCGGGAGCTGAGCGCCTTGGGCGCCCTGCGGGACCAGCTTTCCGATGCTGGCCTGACATATCCCTACGGCTTCGCTCTGCGCCCCAATGCCGGGGTGCCGTCCGGCCTTGACCTTGATGGGGACGGGCGCCTGGGAGAACCTGAGGACGCTTGGGGCTGGGGCCGCTTTACGGGCCAGGCCGGCATTGCCTTGCTGTCAAAATATCCGATTCATCAGGAGCGGGCTCTCGACCTGACCAATCTACGGTGGAAGGATATCCCGGATCACCGGATGCCGCTGACTGACGACGGGAGCCCGTTTCCCTCTGCCGATGTTGCAACGGAACTTCGCCTGTCCTCCACCAACCATTGGGCGGTTCCGGTCGCGCTGCCCGACAGCCCGCCGCTATGGGTGCTCAGCTTTCATGCGGCCCCTCCGGTGTTTGATGGTCCCGAAGATCGCAACGGCCGGCGCAATGCCGATGAAATCCAACTCTGGCTTCATCTTCTGGACGGTTCACTGGACGGTTCACTGGGCGTCGGCCCGGCAAGCACAATCGCTGCGCCTTTCGTGATACTGGGGGACGCCAACAATGATCCCGACCGCGGCGAGGGGCACAAGGACGCGCTGCACAGCCTGTTGTCGGACCCAAGGCTTCAGGATCCGATTGCGGCGGATGCGGAGGGACCCCATACCGTGGTCTGGGAACGCACCGGCCCGATGCGGGTCGACTATGTGCTGCCCTCTGCCGGTCTCGATATTGTGGCCTCGGGCATCCTGCGCAGCAAAGGCAGTCGTCACGGGCTGGTTTGGGTTGATTTCCGCCAATAATCCAGCGTCAGGTGTAGTATAATTGCGCAGCTATTGTTGACCCGGCGACATCGGCCCGCTACCCCCTTTGCCAATACGTCAAAGGAGTATTTGCATGTCAAACCCATCGATTCTGATCCTGCCTGGTGACGGCATCGGCCCAGAGGTCATGGCCGAGGTCAAGAAAGTCATTTCCTGGTTCGGCGCCAAGCGCGACATTCAGTTCGATGTGAACGAAGATCTGGTGGGCGGTGCGGCCTATGACGCCCACGGCACGCCGCTCCATGACGACACCATGGCAAAGGCGCAGGAGGTCGACGCCGTGCTGCTTGGCGCCGTCGGTGGCCCGAAATATGATGCGCTCGACTTTTCCGTCAAACCGGAGCGCGGCCTGCTTCGTCTGCGCAAGGAGATGGACCTGTTCTCGAACCTGCGCCCGGCCCAGTGTTTTGACGCGCTCGCGGATTTCTCCTCGCTGAAAAAGGACGTCGTCGCGGGCCTCGACATCATGATCGTGCGCGAACTGACCTCTGGCATTTATTTCGGCGAACCGCGCGGGATATTCGAGGAAGGCAACGAGCGCGTCGGCATCAATACCCAGCGATACACCGAGAGCGAGATCGACCGCGTGGCGAGATCAGCCTTTGAGCTGGCGATGCGTCGCGGCAAGAAACTCTGCTCGATGGAAAAAGCCAACGTGATGGAAAGCGGTATCCTGTGGCGCGAAGTGGTGACCGAAGTCGCCAAAGACTACCCCGAGGTCGAGCTTTCGCACATGTATGCGGATGCAGGCGCGATGCAGCTCTGTCGCTGGCCCAAGCAATTCGACGTTATTGTGACCGATAACCTGTTTGGCGACCTGCTCTCCGATGCGGCAGCGATGCTGACCGGCAGCCTTGGCATGCTGCCCTCTGCGTCACTGGGTGCACCGATGGCAAACGGCCGTCCGAAAGCGCTGTATGAGCCCGTGCATGGTTCCGCTCCGGACATCGCCGGGCAAGGCAAAGCCAACCCGATTGCCTGTGTCCTCTCATTCGCAATGGCCCTGCGCTACAGCTTTGATCTGGGCGCCGAAGCCGACCGCGTCGAAGCAGCGGTTGAGGCCGTTCTCGCCAACGGGGCACGCACGGCCGATCTGCTGGGAGAGGATGGCGTGACGCCGGTCTCCACCGCGGAAATGGGCGATGCAATTCTGGCAGCACTCGACGCCAGCCTCTGACGTCCGGCCGAATCCAAACAATTTGAGCACCCTCAGGGCCGGAAATTCTCCGGCCCTTGTCTTTTTCAGAGGCAAAAAAATTTCCTTTGGTGCGGCACTCCCCCTTGCAACAGCCCACCTCGCAGCGTTAGCGCTATAGATACGGCCGCCGTGCCGCCCCTTTTTCAGCCACTCCGGTGACAGAATGAACATCAAAGCTGCTATATTGGCCCTGATTGCCTATGCGATTTTCTCAACCCATGACGTGGTGGTGAAATTCGTGAGCGCCGAAGTCTCTGCGTTTCAGATCGTCTTCTTCTCCAGCCTGTTGTCCTTTCCGCTTCTGACGATGCTGATGGTGCGCGACGCGACGCCTGGCACCCTGCGCCCCAAGCACCCGATCTGGACCGCGTTGCGATCGCTCTCTATGTCTGTGGTGCCGGCAGCTGCTTTCTATGCCTTCTCTGTCCTGCCGCTGGCGCAGACCTACGCCCTGCTGTTCGCGACGCCGTTGCTGATCACCATCCTGTCGATCCCCGTTCTGGGCGAGCGCGTAGGCCTGCCCCGGATAGGAGCCGTTCTGGTCGGTTTTGCCGGCGTCATGGTGGTATTGCGCCCCGGTGAAACCGAACTCGGCCTCGGCCATGCGGCTGCGCTCCTGGCGGCCTTCGGCAGTGCCTTTCAATCCGTCATCCTGCGGAAGCTCAGCTCTGTCGAGCGCCGGGTTGTCCTGATGTTGTTTCCGATGCTCACGACTGTTGTGGTCATGGGGCTTGCACTTCCCTTCGTCTATGTCCCGATGTCCGGCGCAGAGCTGAGCGGGCTCGCGATCATCGCAGTGTTCGGCTTCTGCGCGACTTTGCTTCTGGTGAATGCCTATTCGATCGGCGAAGCGGCCATCGTCGCGCCGATGCAATATTCGCAGATCATCTGGGCCACGATATTCGGCCTCATCCTGTTTGACGAAAAGGTCGATCTCCTGACTTTGGTGGGTGCCGGGATCATCATCGCAAGCGGCGTCTTCATAGTCTTGCGAGAGGCCCGTGGAGGCCAATCCAACAACACGCCGGTGTTGCGCACCCGCGGCCGTGCAGTGACCAGCGGGGGCCTCAATGTCTCGCTCTTTCTAAAACGCAACGCGGCGGAAGATCGGTCGGAATAGGGCTTGCCAAATACAGAGCTGAGCGGTAATTCACGCGCCACGGTCGGAGCGTAGCTCAGCCTGGTAGAGCACTGTCTTCGGGAGGCAGGGGCCGGAGGTTCGAATCCTCTCGCTCCGACCAATAAAACAAGGCGCCTTCGGGCGCCTATTTTTATGCTCGTACCCTGGCCACTGCAGGACGGACAGATCGTCCGTTCGCCGTAAATTTTGCAGTTACCAGAGGTTCAATTTGTCCTCACATGCGGAATATTCAAGAAGCATCTGCCATTTCTCTTGATGCCGACAGGGTTTCTTCCGTAGCCTGTGCATGGAAAATTCGCAAAGGTCGGAAATTTTGCAGAGCATCGCAGACGCATTCACACTGGCGCTACAGCTCGTGTTGTCAGGAAACGCGGACCTGTTTGAGATCGTGGCGCTCTCCTTGCGCGTCAGCCTGACGGCGACGTTTCTGGCCTGCCTCTGCGGCCTGCCCCTGGGCGCTTTCATGGCCATCAGCCGCTTTCCGGGACGCGGGATACTCCTTGTACTCATGAACGCGCTGATGGGACTTCCGCCTGTTGTCGTCGGCTTGCTCGTCTATCTGCACCTGTCCAGATCGGGGCCGCTTGGGTTCCTGGGGCTGCTTTACACGCCGACGGCGATGATCATTGCCCAGACCATCCTCATCGCTCCGATCATTGCTGCCCTGTCAAGGCAGGTTCTGGAAGACCTGCACATGGAATATGCAGAGCAGTTCCGCTCTCTTTGCCTCAACCAGTGGCAAACCGTGACTGCCCTGCTGTGGGACGCCCGCTATTCCCTGCTGACCGTTGGCCTAGCCGGATTTGGCCGCGCCGTTGCAGAGGTCGGCGCGGTCATAATCGTCGGCGGCAATATCGATCACCTGACTCGCGTGATGACCACAGCCATCGCTCTGGAAACATCCAAAGGCGATCTTGCGCTCGCATTGGCGCTTGGTCTGCTGCTGCTGACCATTGCACTTGGCGTCAATGCCGCAGTGCAGAGCCTGCGCATGAGCGCCCGGAGACAAGCCTATGTCTAGCCTCGGCACCATCGCGTTCACCCCAAATGCCATCCCGCAAGCAGCCGCCCCCAACCTGATGCCGCTGCGTGTGCGCGACCTCGGGCTGAGCTTTGAGGGAGAAGCGGTTCTGAGCGGGGTCAATCTGGATCTTGGCCCACATGGGTGCACCGCGATCATGGGGCCGAATGGCGCCGGAAAAAGCCTGCTGCTGAAGCTTTTGCATGGGTTGATTTCGCCAACCACAGGCGAGATCAACTGGGGCGGCCAAACCGCCGCCGCAGCAATGGCACGACAGGCCCTCGTGTTCCAGAAGCCAGTCCTGTTGCGCCGGTCCGTGGCCGCGAATATTGACTTTGTCCTGCGCGCAAAGGGTCGCCCCCGCTCCCTTTGCAATGCATTGCTTGATCATGTTGGCCTCGCCCAAAAGGCACGCCAGCCCGCACGGTTGCTGTCTGGCGGCGAGGCACAGCGCCTTGCACTGGCCCGGGCGCTGGCAACAGAGCCCGATGTCCTGTTTCTGGACGAGGCCACCGCCAGTCTGGATCCGGCCTCCATCCTGTCCATCGAGACCATCGTGCGGGATGCCTGTGCCCGAGGCGTCCGGGTGATCTGCGTGACGCACGACATCGGACAGGCCCGACGGCTGGCGGATGATGTCGTCTTCCTGCAGGGCGGACGCATCGCAGAACACAGCGCCGCCCGTGATTTCTTTTCTGCCCCACAGACCACAGCCGCCCGGGATTATCTGAACGGCAGACTTGTTCTTTAGCCAAAAAACTCAAGGGAGCCCCACATGAAACTGAGCCAATCCCTCTGTGCGTCCATTGCTGCACTGGCACTTGCAGGCAGCGTCGCTGCTGCGGATCAATCCATTATCGTCCAATCGACCACATCGACTGCGAACTCCGGCCTCTACGATTATCTTCTGCCGCTGTTTCAGGACAAGACGGACATTCAGGTCAACGTGGTCGCAGTCGGCACCGGGCAGGCCATCAAGAACGCACAGAATTGCGACGGGGACGTCTTGCTGGTTCATGCCAAAGCGTCTGAACTCGATTTCGTGGAAGCCGGCTACGGGACCGCGCGAACAGATTTGATGTACAATGATTTTGTCATTGTCGGCCCGGAAGCGGACCCCGCAGCGGTGGGCGGCACGACGGATGCGCAGGCCGCATTCGCCAAGATTGCCGCCAGCGGCGCATTGTTCGCATCACGCGGCGATGAGTCCGGCACCCACAAGAAGGAAAAATCACTCTGGGCAGAGAGCGGTGTCGACCCGTCGGCGGCCTCTGGTCAGTGGTATCGCGAAACCGGCTCCGGAATGGGGGCGACCTTGAATGCGGGCATTGGCATGGGAGCCTATGTGATGACGGACCGCGCCACATGGATCAGCTTTGGCAACAAGCAGGATTATAAAATTCAGGTTGAAGGCGATGATGATCTGTTCAACCAATATGGCGTGATCCCGGTGAACCCGGCGAAATGCCCGTCGGTGCATGTGGATGCGGCGAAGAAATTCACCGACTGGCTGATCTCCGACGAGGGTCAGAGTGCGATTGCTGCCTTTGAAGTCGGCAATCAGCAACTGTTCTTTCCCAACGCGCCAAAGAACTGATACAGTCTGCGGGGCGACGACCCAAAGTCGCCCCAACCAGACTGCGACATGACCGACCTGAATTTTCCTGACCACGAGTTTCTGACCGTTCGCGAGCTGGCGGAGCTGCTACGCCTGAAAGAACGCAAGATCTATGATCTCGCAGCCTCTGGCGAGGTGCCCTGTTCGCGTGCGACGGGAAAGCTTCTGTTCCCCGCTGGTGAAATTCGCGCCTGGCTGAACAGGGCCAAATCCGGAGGCGCGACCACCACGATCACAGATCGCCCGCAGATCCTTCTCGGAAGCCACGATCCGCTGCTTGATTGGGCGATCCGACAGTCGCGCTCCGGGCTCGCCACATATTTTGACGGCTCGATGGACGGGCTGGAGCGTTTCACCAAAGGCGAGGGCATCGCGACCGGGCTGCATCTCCATGACGGCAGGCTTGGAACCTGGAATATCACTGCGGTGCAACGCATGGCCGCGAGCCAGAATGCCGTGCTCATCCAGTTTGCAAGCCGCCAGCGGGGGCTGGTCTACCGCGAGGGCGTCGGAGAACTGTCACGCCTTCAGGACCTGACAGCGCTTCGTCTCGTTCCAAGACAGCCGGGATCAGGTACGGATCGCCTGCTCCGGGATCTCGCGGCGGATGCAGAGGTGGATCTCGACGCGATCCCGACAACCGACGTGGCGCGCTCCGAGGATGAGGCCGTCGAACACGTCCGCCGGGGTGCCGCCGATGTGACCTTTGGCCTCGAATCCGTCGCACAGGGCTATGGCCTGCGCTTTACGCCCATCGTCAAAGAAGAATTTGCCTTGCTGGTGGACCGGAAAGCCTGGTTCGAGGCCGGTTTCCAGACCTTCCTGTCCTACTGCCAGACCGATGCCTTTGCGAAACGGGCGGCCAGCCTTGGTGGCTATGACGTCAGCAGCTTCGGGACTGTTGCCTGGAACGCCTGAGCGGGCTGAGCCCTGAACCACTGCCCCATCCCTGCTGATCCCTACCGATTGGTCAGGATCGCCAGGCCAGCACCCGCCGTTCGATCATGCCAATGGCCGCGGACGTGAGAACGCCCAACAGGGACAAGATCACTACTCCGGCAAACAACCGCTCCAGATCATACAGCGAGCCCGCCTCCAGGATATAGGCACCGATCCCGTATTGCGCGCCCAGCATTTCTGCGGCGACAAGGAGAATGATCGCGATCGCAAGGCTGATACGCAGCCCGGACAGGATCCCCGGCATCGCCCCCGGAAGCACGATCTTGCGCACGATGGAAAACCACGACAGGCCAAAGCTCTGCCCCATGCGGATCAGAGAGCGATCCACATTGTCGACCGCGCCATAGGTGGCCACCACAGTGGGCGTGAAGGTCCCGAATGCAATCAGCGCGTATTTTGACCCCTCGTCGATCCCGAACCAGATCACGAACAACGGCAGCAGGGCGATCTTGGGGATGGGGAAAATAGCCGCAACCAACGGCACCAATCCGGCGCGGATCAGCGAAAACAGCCCGATCAAAACGCCGACACCCACGCCGACACCAGCCCCCAAAGAGGCTCCGACGGCCAGCCGGGTCAACGAGGGCACGATATGTTTCACGAACATGCCGGACTGCCACAACTCGACCAGAGTGGCCAGGACATCCGAGGGTTTCGGCAACGTCAGCGGCGTGATCACCCCTGATTGCGTGCCCCACTCCAGAAGGGCGATCAGCGCGACAAAGGCCGCGCCCCCAACCCAGCGATGACGCCGCGGGGCAAAGCCACCTCCCCGAAACCGGACTTCCAGCGGTTGGCGACGCGGCAGGGATGTATCAGACATTCAGCAACTCCTCATCGGCGGCCCGGGCTTCGTCCCGCATGAGGGTCCAGAGATGTTTCTGAACCTTCTCAAGATCCGGATCCGCATACTCTCTGGCGGCCAGCGGCTTTTCGATTTCGACGATTTCCCGGATCTGGCCGGGACGGCGGGACAGCACCACGATCTTGTGCCCCAGCCGTACGGCTTCGGCGAGGTTGTGGGTGACGTAGACGGCTGTGAAGGGCTGCCGGTCCCACAGCGCAATGAGGTCATCCATCAGCAATTCCCGGGTCTGACTGTCGAGCGCAGAGAGTGGTTCATCCATCAACATGACCGCAGGCTTCACGGCCAAGGCGCGGGCAATCGCGACCCGTTGCTTCATCCCGCCCGAAAGCTGTTTCGGCAATGCACCGGCAAAGTCGGTCAACTTGGTCCGGGCCAGAACGTCGCCGATGATGTGATCCGCCCGGGCGCCCCGAATGCCGTGATCTTCCAACACCAGGGAAATGTTGCCGTGAACGCTGCGCCACGGCAACAAGGCGAAATCCTGAAACACGTAGGTCAGCGGGTTCAGACAGCCCTCGGGCGGCGATCCCAGTTGCAGGACCCGACCGGATTGAGGGCGCTCCAGCCCGCCGAGAAACCGCAGCAACGTCGACTTCCCACACCCCGAAGGGCCGACCAGACAGACGATCTGCCCCGATCCCACCTCCAGGGAGATGTCGCGCAATACCTCGGTCTCGCCATAGGAATGGCTGATCGCGTCCAGTCGAATGTCCATGAATTCCGTCCCGTGTCAGGGGCGGGCCGACGCCCGCACCCTTAGTTCCGTAATTGATTTGCCCGTCAGGCGCCGATCACCTCGACGTAGCTGGTGTCGAGGAAGGTCTCGAGCGTAATACCGGCATCGACCAACCCCTCGTCCTGCATCCAGGTCAGCTGATCCGTCACCGAGGCGACATTGATGGCCGCATCCTTGTTGATCCGCATGGAGCCATTGATGATCGAGGGCGCGGCCTTTTCACGCGGGCGGTCAGTGTAGACGTATTTGTGGATCAGATCGACCATCTCGTCGATGGCGGCATCGCCATTTTCGGTGTCGACCATGGTTGCGTTGTAGTCGGCGACCCCCATGCCGAAGCCCTTGAGGAAGCTTTCGGTCAGGCCCCGTTCATCACTTGCATTGCGCGACGACGTAAACACGGTGGTGACCTGATAGTTCGGCAGATAGTCCGCGACATTGCCGATGATATGAACTGCCCCCGAACCTGCGAGGGGTTTGGCGATATGGGGCACAATGGACCACGCATCGATCTGGCCGGACTTGAGCGCGCCAATGACGGCACCCACTTTTTGCAGCGGGATGAACTGCGGCTTGCCACCTTCAGCCCCGGCGATCTTTGACCCCATGTAGTGGAAAGAGGAGCCCGCCGTCGTCATGCCGTAGCGCTTGCCGTCCAGCGCCGCGGGCGAGGTCAAACCAGCCTTGAAGGCCGCGTCGGATGCGAGGATTTTCTGGCCGTCGATACCGGGCTCCTCCGAGAGTGCACCGCCGATGACCTTGACCGCCCCCTTCTGAGCGAGGCTCAAAAGCCCACCGGAGAGTGCCGTGACCCCAAAGTCCACGTCCCCCGAGGCAATGGCAACGGCCATGGGTTGCGCCGCCTGAAAGAACTTCAGCTCGACGTCGAGGCCAGCCTCTTTGAAATAGCCGCGCTCCAACGCAATGAAGCTCCCCGAATGGCTGGTGAGGCTCAGGGCACCGACCACCGGTTTCTTGCCCGAGGCGATGGCCGGAGCCGCAAGGCCCGAAGCGGCTGCCGCCCCCATAAGTGCGAGCGTTTGTCGTCTGTTGAATGTCACCGTGTTCTCCTCCCAGTGATAATTATCTGCGTCTCAACCGCGCAAGTCCGCGCGGGTATCCTCCTCCAGAAGCACAAGCGCTGCCGGCACGTCCCTGTCGATGAGTGCCGCGACCAGTGCGGTATGCCGACGGCCACGGGCGTCAAAGTCAACGCGCCCCTCCCGCAGGCGGGCCAGACGGAAGCGACGGGACTGATTGTAAAATCTGCCGGTCATTTCAATCAGGCGCGGTGATCCGCAGGCAGATACCAGCGTCAGCGTATAGGCTCGGCACGCCTCGTCCCACTCCAGTGCAGAAGCATCATCGGGGTCGCGCTGCACCACAGTTTCGCAACGCTTCATTTGATGATGGGCGGCAATCACGGCCGCTTCCCACTCCACGCTACCATGTTCGATCGCAAGGGACAGAGCCAGTTTTTCAACCTCCAGCCGCACAAACAGGATATCGGCGAGATCCTGTTCAGTTGCCGATGTCACCCGAAATCCCCGCTGACTGGTGGCCTCCACCATACCTTCAGAGACCAGCATGCGAAGGCTTTCCCGCATGGAATGGTTTGAGCCGCCATAGCGTTTTCTGAGGTCATCGATTTTCAGCTTTTCGTCCGGACACAGCGCACCAAAGGAGATGTCGCGCCGGATGGCAGACGCCAGCATGGCAACCACGGTATCATCCTCAGGGGCACGGCGAGAGAACAGCATTTCATTCCATGTTTGCAAAAATGTTGGATGTTTAGGCCCCGAGTTGCGCATACTGTCAACCCAAATTTCTTCCCCGCCGACGTGAATCCCGGCAACGAGAGCCAGCCCTCCCGCCTTCTCAGGCCAGCCGCCCGGGCGCTTCGCGCGCTGCAGCAACGCCGCGTCTTCCGCAAATGTTTAATACTTGACTCTTTTATATGGGTTTTATAGCGGCAAACTTACCAAGCATTTTCGCCAGGTAGCAGAACAAGAAAAAATAAGCGGAAGTGGGACATGGGACTTCGGACAACAACTGTATCAATCTGTGCTTTGATCGCGGCGCTCCCTGCAGCGGCAGAAGTCATAGAACTCCAGCCAATCTACGTTGAAAGCGATGAAACCACCGCTTTCTTTGGGGAGAGCGTCGCGCTCGGTTCGGGCTCTGTCGCCAAGACCGGAGATACGATTGCGAATACGCCGCGTGCCGTTCACATCGTCACCGCGCAACAGATCGCGGAACGCGGTGCGGCCAGCGTCGAGCAGGCGCTACAATACGCCTCTGGCATCGTGGCCGGGCAATGGGGCCTGGACAACCGTTCGGATTGGTCATTGGTGCGTGGGTTTGCCCCGTCTACCCTGCATGACGGTCTGAATGCCCGATACGGGTTCTACAACGACACCAAACCGGAACCCTTCCTGCTGAACAGCGTCGAAGTGATGAAAGGGCCGGCCTCGGGGCTCTACGGCAGCGGCTCGGTCGGGGGCGTGGTCAACACGACCTCGAAAACGGCAGCGCAGGACAGCGAAAACCTTTTGCAGCTCTCCGTCGGGTCCAACCAACGCGGTCAGATCGCAGCCGACGTCAGCGGTGAGCTGAATGAGACGGGAACCCTGCGCTACCGCCTGGTTGGCCTGTTGCGCAACGCCGAGACCCCTGTCGATTTTTCGCAGGACGATGCCTTGGCCTTTGCCCCCTCCATCACCTGGCGGCCGAACGATGATACCGAGCTGACCCTGCTTGCCAATTTCCAGAAGAACGACGGCAGCCCGTTGATCCAGTTCGCATCGCTCTACGGCACGCTCGAACCGGCCACCGGCTTTGGCAACGGGACTTTCTTTGACGACAGCCTCTTTGTGGGCGAGCCGGGATTTGACAAATTCAACAGCGAGCAACGCGGCCTGACCGCGATGCTCAGCCATCGCTTCAACAGCACCTGGTCGGTGAACGCCAGCGCCCGCTACCTTGAGGGTGAGGCGGAATATCAACACGCATGGTGGGCGTTCGACAACTTCGCCAACGGCCGCTACAACGCAGACGGCACCATCAACCGCTCCTTCTATCGCGCCGAGAACGAAATGAAGAGCGCCGCGATCGACGGCCACGCCACCGCCAACTACGCCCTTGGCGGGATTGAAATGCGCAGCCTCATCGGGGCAAGTTATTCTCGCGGATATTACGACAGCGACTTCGCATACGGAGCTCAGATCGCGCCCATCGACCCGTTCAACCCGACCTATACGGGCTACAATGACATCACGGTCGCCGACAGCGATGGCACGTCTATTACCGAAATGGGCCTCTATCTGCAGAACCGCGCCACGGTGAATGATCGCCTCTACGTCGATTTCGGTCTGCGCTACGGCAGGATCGAATCCGGCGCCAGCAACGGTAGCTTCAGCCCCGCCACAAATGCGGCCAAGGACAGCGAATGGACCGGCAATGCGGCGGTTATGTACAAGTTCGACAATGGCGTTTCCCCCTATATCAGCTATGCGGAGAGCTTCCGGCAGGACGTGGTTGGTGCGGATGTCAACGGTGTGCCGTTCACTCCGACGAAAGGCACACAGTACGAGATTGGCGTGAAATATCAGCCGGCTGGCACGGACACGCTATTCACAGCGTCGGTGTTTGATCTCACGAAATCGAGAATGACCGTTGCGGATCCCGCGAACCCGGGCTTCTCGATCCAGACCGGAGAAGCCAAGTCCAAGGGACTGGAACTGGAACTGTTCCACCGGGTCGGCGACGCAAGCTTTGATGCCGCCTACACATATCTGGACACCGAAAGTTCCAGCGGCGCGCAGATCGCGCAGGTGCCCGAGAACGCCGCATCGCTCTGGTTCAACTATGAACCCCGTCAGGGCAACCTGCAGGGCTGGAAATTCGGCGCGGGCATTCGCTACACCGGCACCAGCTGGGACGGAAGTGATAGCCAGAAGACGCCGTCCTACACCCTCTACGATGCCGCAGTCACCTATTCCCGTGACAACTGGCAAGTGGCTCTGAACGTCCAGAACCTGCTGGATGAGTTCTATGTCACCACCTGCCAGTCCGGCGCCTGCTATATGGGCGAGGGCCGCAATGTGGCGCTCACGCTGACGTCGAAGTTCTGATCGACCTCAGGTTCCCCAGACTGCAACCGTTTGGGGCGCCTCCCCCTCTTCTCTCCATATCTCACAAAGATCCTTTGATGCGTCACCTGTTCATACTGATGTGCCTCTGCGCCGTCTCGCTGCTGCCCAACAGGGGTATTGCGCAGGCGTTTCCAGTCGAGATCGAACATATTTTTGGCGTCACCAGGATCGAAACAGAGCCGACCCGCGTGGTATCCCTCAGCTTCATCGGCCATGACTTTCTGCTGTCGCTTGGGGTGGTGCCCTATGCACTGCGCAAATGGTATGGCGCCTTTCCGTATGGGGTCTGGCCATGGGCACAGGAGGCTTTGGGCGACGGCACCCCCATCGTGATGCAAGGCGAAATCGACATCGAAGCCATTGCGGCAATGGACCCTGATTTGATCGTTGGCCAATGGTCCGGGATGTCGGCGCGCGAATACGCCCTGCTTTCAGAAATAGCACCAACCGTCGCGACCGCTCCCGGCAGCGGCGACTACGGCATGACATGGCAGCAGATGCTGCTGCGCCTTGGCCAGGCCACCGGACGCAGCGAACGGGCCGAGGAGATCGTTGCCGGTCTGGAACAGCGTTTCGCCGAGCTTCGTCAAAACCACCCCAGCTGGCAGGGGGCGACCGGGCTGATGGTCTGGGCCGGGACCATCGGTGCCTATACGCAGCACGACATTCGCGGTAAATTCCTTGCCGAACTCGGTTTTGTGCCGACAGAACCGGTGCTTGCCTACCGGGGGCTCAACCAATCCTACTACATCGTGCCAGAGGAAGACCTGGCGCCGATCGACGCGGACGTTTTGCTCTGGCTCGACGGGGGCGGATCGGTGGCGCGTCTGAACCGTTTGCCGCTCCGCCGCTTCATGCGGGCCTATCTCGAAGGGCGAGAGATATATTCCGGCCTGATGCTGACCTCAGCACTGTCCCACTCCAGCCCGCTCAGCATCGAATACGCCCTCGACACGCTTGTGCCCCTTCTCGAACAGGCGATGGATGGGGACCCCGCCACCGAAGTGACCTCATCCAGAGAGGCCGGGCTCCTGGCCCGAGGCGTGACCGATGGCCACTGAGACCGGCACAATGGCGCCCCCTCGGGCGCAGTTTCACCGTTTGTTTTGGCTGGGGCTGGGTGTCCTTGCAGTTGGCTTGACCGCTGTGGTCGCCCTGCGCCTTGGGGTACGGTCGCTGTCATGGGAGCAGGTGTGGCAAGCCCTCGTCGCTTTTGACCCCGACTCTCCCGATCATATTGTCGTGCGCCAGATCCGTGTGCCCCGCATAGCGGCAACCCTTCTGTGCGGAGGTTGCCTCGGCGTTGCTGGCGCATTGATGCAGGCGCTCACACGCAACCCACTCGCGGATCCGGGGCTTCTGGGGGTAAATGCGGGGGCTGCGCTCGGGGTTGTGCTGTGTACATTTGTGCTGCGCATAACCGATCCGGCGCAATTCTTCTGGAGCGCCCTCTCTGGTGCCGCCCTGGCGGCAGTGCTGGTGTTCATTCTCGGGGGCAATGCGCCGTCACGCACCGGGCGACTGATCCTTGCAGGCGCCGCCGTGAGCGCTTTGTTTTTCGCGCTGATCCGGGGCTTGCTGCTGGTCAGCCGGTCCTCGCTGGAAGTGTACCGCGTTTGGGTGCTTGGGGGATTTGACAATGTCACCTCCGACATGGTCACCGCGCTGCTTCCTTTCATTGCCATCGGGCTGTTCCTCGCATTTGCCGCAGGATTTGGCCTCAACGCATTGCAATTGGGCGAAGACACCGCCCAGGGGTTGGGCGTCCGCGTCGGGCTTTTACAGTTGCTGACAGGGTGCGCGATCGTTGTTCTATGTGCCGCGACCGTGTCCATGGCAGGCCCCATTGCGTTTGTGGGACTGATTGTTCCGCATCTGGCCCGTGCGACAGCGCCCCCGGATATGCGCTGGCTGGCGCTCTTCAGCGGCGTGTATGGCGCCACGATGCTGGGTGTCGCAGACATAGTTGCCCGGTCGGCTGTCTTTAGCGGTAACATGCAGGCGGGCGTGATGTCCGCAATCCTGGGCGGCCCGGTCTTGATCTGGCTGGTCCGCAGCAAAGGAGTGCGCAAGCTATGACTTTCCCTCTCCGTCTGGGGTCCTTTTCCATGCCGGTCTCAAGGCGCAATCTAACCACCGGTATCGGCCTCGCCCTTCTGGTGATTGCCGCCGGACTCGGTGCCTTGCAATTGGGGAGTTTCCCGGTCGGGGCCGCCGATTTAGGGACTGCATTGCTGGGCGAGATGGACACTATCACGCGGATGATCCTGCTTGATCACCGCCTGCCGCGCATATTGGTTGCGATCGGTGCCGGGGCCGCTCTGGGTCTGTCAGGTGCCATGTTCCAATCGATGCTCCGCAACCCGATGGCCTCGCCCGATGTGATCGGGTTCAACGCGGGTGCAAGTTGTGGCGCCGTGCTGGCCATCCTGATCTTCGGCTCTGCCCGGCTGGTTTTGCCCTGGGCATTGCTCGGCGGCTTGCTGACTGCGGCGCTGGTACTCGCGCTTGCCTGGGACTCTCGGCGGGAGAACGCGCTGGATCCCTACCGCCTGATCCTGGTCGGTATCGGTGCAAGCCTGACCCTGAGCGCGACCAGCGATTTGTTGCTGAGCATGACAGATGAACGACGCGCCGCTGACATGGCACAATGGCTGACCGGATCGCTCAATGCCCGCAGCCTGAATGATGCGGCTCTGATTTGGGGCGGCCTTGCGGTGCTGACGCCGCTCATCCTCTGGCTTCAGTTCCCACTGAACCGACTTGTCCTGCCTGATGACATCGTGCGCGGGTTCGGCTTTCGCCTTCCCCTTCTGCGGCTGCTCATTACCTGCACCGGGGTATTGCTGGCCGCCCTCGCCGTGAGTGTTGCAGGCCCCCTTCCCTTTGTTGCCTTTGTTGCGGGTCCGGTGGCTCGCCGCATCCTGGGAACCGGCGCCCCCGTACTCGCGGCAGCGGCGCTGGTCGGCGCTCTCGTCACGCTGGGAGCCGACACAGCGGCCCGGCTTATTCCCATCGTGCAGCTGCCTGCCGGCGTGTTCACCGCCGTGATCGGCGCACCGGTCCTGATGTGGCTGCTCGTCGCACAGTTTCGCAAAGGAGCCCTCTGAACATGGCTGACCACTCCCGTATCAGCGCCCGTGATCTGAGCGTCACCTTCGCGCGGACGACCGTGCTGAACAGCCTCTCGGTTGCGATCCCCGATGGCGCGGTCACGGCCATCGTCGGCCCCAATGCCTGCGGCAAGTCCACCTTGCTTCGCAGCCTCGCGCGGCTGCAAAAGGCCAGCCACGGCCAGGTCATTCTCGACGGCAAGAGTATCGCTGACCAGAACAGCAAATCGGTGGCCCGCAGGCTGGCCATTCTGGGCCAGTCGCCGATTGCACCAGAAGGCCTGAGCGTGCGGGATCTCGTTCTGCGGGGACGCACCCCCCACCAATCCGCGTGGCGCCAGCATTCGGCCGAAGATGCCGCAGCCGTTGCGAGCGCTCTGTCTGCGACCGGGATGGAGGGATTGGAAAATCGTTTGCTCGACACCCTCTCGGGCGGGCAGCGCCAGCGGGCGTGGATTGCGATGGCATTGGCACAGGATACTCAGATCCTATTGCTGGATGAACCCACCACATATCTCGACCTGCCGCATCAGATCGAGCTGCTGGACCTTGTGCGCAGGCTCAACCGCGAGACCGGGCGCACGGTTGCCATGGTCCTGCACGATATCAATCTCGCCGCCCGCTACTGCGATCACGTCATCGCCCTGCGCGGCGGCGACATCCACAGTGAAGGCCCGCCGCAGCAGGTCATCACCCACGCCATGATGAATGAAGTATTCGATTTGCCCTGCACCATTATAGCCGACCCCAACCACGGCACCCCGCACATCATTCCAAGCTGAAACAAGCTGAAGAGGCCTGATCATGTCCATGCAAGACCGTTTTTCCTTCGACACTCAGTCCCGGCTGCCGGGCCTGCCATTTGCCACGGTCCGGACGACGATCCTGTCCATGGCCAAAGAGCACGACCTGCCGCTGATCACCAACACTGATCAGGAAATTCAGATCGAAACTGCCTATGGCAACTACAGCTTTGTACGTCAGGGCGCCGACAGTTCTGTTCTGGTCGGATCGACCCGGGCTGACTGGCTCTATGTTCTCAAGGAAAGTCTCAGCGACACAATCGCGCATCTCTCTCCTGATACCGCGAGCAAAATATTGTGGTCGGATGCCGGGGACAGTGCGGGATGCCTGCCGCCGAATTTTCAGTTCATCACGGTTCAAGACGTCAGCCAGCTTCCGGGCGGTTTTCTGCGCGTTGTATGCCAGGCCGAGGATCTGGCCCATTTCACCACCGACGCCATTCATTTCCGACTGGCGCTGCCCGCTCCTGACCTCGCCTATCCCGAATGGCCGTATCAGTCGGAGACCGGCGCAACCGTCTGGCCAAAGGGAGCAGCGTCGCTGCACCGTCCTGTGTATACCGTGCGCGACCTGAACGCGGAATCCGGGCGCCTGGTGTTTGACATTTTCGAACATGACGGCGGTCGGGCCACGGAATGGGCCCGCAGCGTGACCCCCGGCAGCCGCGTCGGCCTGACCGGCCCTGGCGGCGGCGGCATTCCGCAGACAGAATCCATCACGATCTATTCCGACGAAACCGGGTTCCCTGCGGTCGCCAGAATCCTTGCGGCATTGCCCCCGACAGCCCGTGGACGCGCGGTGCTGGAGCATACATGCCCCGACAGCAAGAGCTACCCGCTGCCGGACCATGCGGGGATCGAAGTCATCCACCACCCGGCGGACTCAGGGCAGGATCTCGGAGATGTGGCAATCGCAGAGATGGCTGCGTTTGCGGATCACATGATCTGGTTTGCGTCCGAAAAAAGTGCAACGCAGAAACTCCGGGCGCAAATCAAAGCCTGCGGCATCAACTCCAAAGACCACTACATCGCAGCCTACTGGACTCGCCCGGCGAGTTCCGGCACACAGGCTTAACTTGACAAAAATACTATGCTAAATTAAGCGCCAGATCCGGAGGTCACCGCCTCCTGTAGCCAATCGCGGCCTCTCCCTATCCCAGGTGTGTCGTGTAGCCAAGCCTATCTGCCAGCGTCCCAATTCCTGTCACTCGCCGTGCAGACCAGAGCCACTTGCCGCGACCCGGAGCCCGATATGAAAACGCCCCTTCTTTTGACGACATTCCTCCTGCTGCCAGTGCTTGCCCAAGCCCAGACAACAGCCCCCGACAGCGGCCTGTCCCCCGTTCCCAGCCTCGCGACAGAGCTCGTGGCGCCCACCGCGCCCGAACAGCCACAAGTCCCTGATACGCCACTGGAAACAGACCTCGAGGTGACTGTGCCGGCCACCGCGGCGACCACCGCAGAGGAGACGGCCGTGTCACCCGCCCCCTCGGCTTCGGTCCCGGACGTCACCGCAGCGGCGGAGCCTGTTGCAGTCGAGATCACCCCGGAAAACATGCAGGATCGCGCGCTGGACGCCCTGGAGACCGCAAAAACATTCCTGCGCAATGGTGGTCCGTCAATCTGGGCGATCGCGGCCTTGTCCGTCATCACCCTGGCGCTGATCCTGTGGAAAATCTGGCGCTTGGCCTTGATTGGCGCCTGGTCGCGCGGCAAGGCCCGCAAAGCGGTCGCCGCCTACGAAGCCGGGGACGCAGATCGCGCCGTTGCGCTCGTGGCCGGACGTCGCGGCGTGCGCTCAAAGGTCGTCTACGCGGCGCTTTCTGCATTGCGCTCCCTGCCCGATCACCACGCCCGTGAAGAGACGGCCCGAGTTGCCAAACGCGAGCTGGGATCGGCCCGCAGCGGCCTGGGGGCGCTTGAGTTGATTTCGACCATCGCACCACTTCTCGGTTTGCTGGGCACAGTGCTTGGCATGATCGCAGCCTTCCAGGCCCTGCAGACAGCCGGCTCCAAAGCAGATCCCTCCATGCTCGCGGGCGGCATCTGGGAGGCGCTCTTGACCACTGCGGCGGGTATGGCGGTCGCCATCCCGGCCTCTGCCGCGCTGACCTGGTTCGAAGCGGTGATCGACCGTATCCGGCGGGATGTGGAGGACAGTGCGACCCGGCTGTTCGTCAGCGAAGCGCCGCAGAATATCCGTCTTGCGGCGGAATGATCGGCAATGTTGCTCGACACTCCCTCCCGACCTCCGCGCAAGCCGAGCCTGACACCGATGATCGATGTCGTCTTTCTGTTGTTGGTCTTCTTTATGCTGGCCTCCCGGTTTGGCGTCGACTCGGCGCTGCCCCTGCCTTTGGCGGCGGGCGGAGGCGACTATAGCGGTCCGCCACGGCTCATCGATGTGGCTCCGGAACAGATATACCTGAACGGCCGTCCCGTGCCCCAAGCCGCTTTGGGCGCTGAGCTGTCGCCTCTGATCGAGACCAAAGCCGATGTCCTGATCCTGCGGGGCAAAGACGGTGCGACCCTGCAGCGGATTGTAACCCTGACAGAAATGCTGAAATCCGAGGGCTATACCTCGGTGGTATTGGTGGAGTGATCGGCGATGGACCTGACAGATGCCCCCCGCCGCCCGCGCGCAGAATCAATCGTTCCAATGATCAATGTTGTCTTCCTTCTGTTGATCTTTTTCCTGATGACCTCCCGGCTTGCGCAACCGGATCCGTTCGAGATCACGCCCCCGACGGCGGATCTTGATGCGCCTGTCGAAGCCGAAGCGACACTCTATGTCGACAAGACCGGTCGGCTGTCATTTGACGGGGTTGAGGGCGACGCGGCGCTTGCCCGCCTGGCGCAGGTTTCAGCCTCGGATGCTGTCCTGCAACTGCGGGCCGACAGCGCCCTGGAGGCGGCGAAGGCCGCGGCCTTGTTGAAGGACCTCTCGGCTGCAGGATTTGCCCGGGTCGAATTGGTGGTGAGCCCGAAATGAAGCGCTGGTTCGAAGCCACCATATTCTGTGCACTTGCGGTCGCGGCCCATGTCGCCATGTTCACGAGCCTGCCGGAAGAGGGCAGCGAGGCCGGCGGCGTCGGTGGCGAATACATCATGTCTCTTGCGGGGGCTGCGCCGACCGTCCGGGAAATGGTGAAGCGGTGGGAGCAGCCCCCCGAAACGCCGCCAATCGAGCAGGATGTTCTGGAAACACCCGATACCGAAGCACCACCGCCGGAGCTTCCTCAGCTCGATGCCACACCGGCACCGCGTGCAGAGGTTCGTCTGTCAATGGCGCCGCCACAGGATGTTGTGCAGCCTGTGATCGATACTGAGACCGCGCCGCCACCGCCCCCCGAACCAGAGCCAGAGCCAGAGCCAGAGCCAGAAGAGGTTCCCGCTACCGCTCAGAAAGCCAAGGTGGCATCTGCCGGACGAGCGGAACAACGCGCGGCAGGATCTGGCGGAAGTTCGCAAGCAGGAATATCCGGAACCTCCAGCACGTCGACAGCGTCCAAAGGCCAGCAGGCAAAACTACAGGCCGTCTGGGGCGCAAAGATCCGCTCCCGCATAGAGCGCCGCAAGCGCCCGACACGGGAAAAAGGTTCCGTTACCGTCAGCCTCTCCGTGAACCGGCAGGGTCAATTGGTGAGCTATGGCGTGGTGCGGTCGTCCGGTGTGCCGACCATAGATCAGGCCGCCTTGCGCGCGATTTCCAGCGCCAAACGGTTTCCCAAAGCCCCCGATGGCCTGCCTGGGTCAAAATTCCAATTTGCGATCTCCATCAACTTCAATTGAGGTTCGCATCGGCGATGCAATGATCGACCGACGACGGTTTGATCTCAAACCGCCGCCTACATCTAGCGCGGGCAACCCAGATCAACGCTTGGCCTACAACCAAAAACGCACTGGGTTGCCTGCCAGGATTGGAAACCCGAACGTCGGTGTGGAACAAATCCAGCCGCCAGCCGTTGCCTACCCGAAGCCTGCAACACGCAGGATGTTTTAATCGGTAAAGGAGACATGCCATGCTGAGTTGGGCACTGACATTTCTGGTAATCGCTTTGATCGCAGCCGTCTTTGGCTTTGGTGGTATCGCCAGCGCCTCTGCCGGGATCGCTCAAATCCTCTTTGTCATCTTTTTGGTGCTGTTCGTGGCCGCATTGGTGTTCCGCGCGGTTCGGCGGTAACAGGCGCTCCTGCAAACACGTGGCCCATTTAATGAGGAGGCGACCTGACACCCGTACCGGGCGTCACACCTTAAAATGCCTCGCTTGAAACAGACGAGGGCGAGACATTGCAGCGATTGACGGCGGGCTGCGCGATGCACGTGCAGAAACCCCGCGCCGGTCTGGTCCCGGTGGCCTCGCCTCGCCAAGCGCGGCATCTCATGAAATAGCGGCTTGGATGCTGCGGGCTTTAACTGCCTCGTAAGACCGCCTGCATCCATGAAGAAGCCCTGCAGACCGATGGTGTGCAGGGCTTCTTAATCAGAGTTCACAGATTGATCATAGTCCACAGGGCCATAGCGAGACCGTCGGCAAGATCTGCGGTCTGCCCCGGACGCGTCCGGGACAAGGACGCTCCTTCAACTGGTCAGCGTATCTGTGGATGCAAAGAACATCGCCTGGCTGATTGCCGAAATAACCTGATCGGGCACATAGGGTTTTGCGATCATGAAAGCCGGCTCATGTCGCTCGCCGGTCAACAGGCGCTCCGGGAAGGCCGTAATAAAGATAACCGGAACATCGCCGATTGTTTCCAGCAGATCAGCCACAGCATCGATCCCGCTGGAATTATCAGCCAATTGAATATCCGCCAGAATGAGGTCCGGTTTGTCCTCGGTCCCCAACGTCACAGCGGCGGAGCGCGTCCGCGCGATCCCCGTGACTTCGTGGCCCATCATGGTGCAGATGCCCTCAAGATCCATCGCGATGATAGCTTCATCCTCGATGATCATGATCTTGCCGGTGACCGCCTGCTGCATCTCATCGCGGGCAAGTTGGATCAGACGCGCCGCTTCTTCGGCTTCGATGCTCATGATTTGCGAGATCTCGCTGACGGTGAACGACTCCACGGTATTCAGCAAAAGCGCTTCGCGGGTGTTCGGCGTCAATGCGGCAAGGTGCTGCAAGGCACGCGCACGCGGGCCGTCGTCATATTCGGCGACGGGTTGTCCGGAGCTGCCCCAAAGGCTGTGGAAGACTTTGAAAAGGGCGACTTTCCCTCCGAGATCGCGCGCTTCGAAACAAGTTGGATCCGTGAGGATCGCCTCAAGCGTTGAGGCGGCATATGTATCTCCGGACTGCTGGGCACCGGTCAAGGCCCGCGCGTAACGGCGCAGGTAAGGCAGATGAGGAGCGATGAGGTCCGACAGAGTCAGGGCTTGTCCTGTGGTGGGGGTCGACAATTTTTTTCTCCTGTCACCAATATTCCATGGAACAAACGTGCGCCAATCGCGTTTGTTCCATGATACACAAAATAAGTTGCGGGCGACAGTACCGACGTTGCAGGAGAAGCGAATGCCACACCGGCCACAAAAACAGTCATGGGATAGCCTCATCGACGAAAACCTGAAGAAGGTTTTCGAAGAGGATGCAAACGCAGAATTGCCGCCGCACCTTATGGACCTTCTCGATCGCCTTGACAAAATCCAGGTCACCGATGGCGCTGATGGTTCCGCCCTCCGCCGCCCGGAGGCCGAGGGATGAACAGACAGGACGCCAAGGCTGAATTGATCAGTCATATGAAGGTGCTCCGGGCCTTCGCCATGAGTCTGACCCGCAATGACGCTGCTGCCGACGATCTGGTGCAGGACACTGTCCTGAAAGCCTGGACCAACCTGGAAAAGTTTCAGGAAGGCACCAACATGCGGGCCTGGCTGTTTACAATCCTGCGCAACACCTTCTACTCCAACCGCCGCAAAGCCGTGCGCGAAGTCGAGGATTCCACCGGTTCCATAACCGAGAGCATTTCCGTGAAGCCTGCACATGACGGTCGCCTGCAACTGGCCGAATTTCGCGCGGCGTTGAACCTGCTGCCCGCAGAACAACGAGAAGTGCTGACCCTGATTGGTGTTCTGCAATACTCCTACGAAGAGGCCGCCGAGGTGTGCGGCGTCAAGGTCGGCACCATCAAAAGCCGTCTCAATCGCGGACGCGAAGCGCTGGCCCTCAAGATGCAGATCAATGCCCATGACCGAATGGAGCTGACAGACGCGGCCACCCATGCCGTGGTTTCAGCGAGCGGTGGGACCGCTGCGTGAACTGGATGACTTTCCGGACGCGCGCATCCAAGCAGGACCCCATGCACACAGAACCATCGCATTTTTCGTCACCCCAAAGTGACGGTTCCGAATCCGACGTGTCCAGACGCTTCGCCTGGACGCGCAACCTGTCCGTTCGACTTGCCATATTGCTCTCTGGGGCCCTCGTTCCGCTTGGTCTTATTGCCGTGGATCAGACTGTGCGGCTGCAAAACGAAGTGACCGCATCGAACAATCTGAGCCTGCAGGCTTTGACAGCTGAATTCGCGCAGGAAGAGCGCGAGGTCATCAAATCCGCTTTCACAGCGGCCGAGACGCTGGCGCTGACCTTGCCGGAGCTGACCGACGATCTGGAGCGGTGCAAGTCATTGATGGCCAATTTTGTCGATGCCATGTCCGAGCGGTATAGTTTTGCGGGCTTTTTGCCCACTGATGGCGTCATGGACTGTGCCTCTGCGAATTTGACCATCGACTATTCGGAGAATCCGGACTTTGCCTCGTGGATGCGAAGCCCAAAACGCCAGGTTCGGGTGAATCCGGTCGGGCCGGTCGCAGGCGATGCTGTCCTCATTCTATCCGAGCCTGTCTTTGATCGCGACGACACCTTTATCGGCAATCAGATCATCCACGCACCGCACGACAAGATCGACCAGAACTTCCAGGTCAAGCTGGGGGACCGTCCCATCGACCTGGTCACCATCAGCGCCGAGGGCGACATCCTGAGCGCCTCAGGCGCGCGCGAAACGGCGCGGGAACGTCTGCCCGCGACCATCAGCCTGAAGGAGCTTATCGAACTCAACCCGCGCCGGATCGAAACAGAAAACGCCGCGGGACAGAGACGGTTGTTTTCAATCGTTCCGGTTCTCAGCAGCGGATTCTACGTCATCGGCAGTTGGGATCCGGAAAGCAGACATGCACCGTCAGCGCCCGGCGCGCTCAACCAGCTTTTGCTGACACCGGCGTTGTTTCCGATCCTGATGTGGCTGGTCAGCCTGGTCCTGATCTACGTCGCGTTGGATCGTCAGGTTGTTCGATATCTTCGGGCCATCAGCCTGCAGATGCGCCAGTTCGCCCAGTCACGCACGCTGCCGGCAACGACCGCAGGCTCCTACATGCCAAAAGAGCTGGAGGTGATCGAAGATCAATTCAAACAGATGGCCGAAAAGCTGCTTTTGGATGAGGCAACCCTGTTTGATGCGATGCATGACAAGGACGTGTTGCTGAAGGAGCTGCATCACCGAGTGAAGAACAACCTGCAACTGATTTCGTCGATCATCAGCATGCAGATTCGGCGCACCCGAAACGAGGTGACCGCAGCCGCGCTGAAGACCGTGAACCGCAGGGTCACGAGTGTGGCCACAGTCCATCAGACGCTCTATCAGGCTTCCGAACTGGGGCGTGTGCAGGCGAATGACCTGTTGCGCGATGTGGTTCGCCCCCTGACGGACCTTGCCCCGACCACTGCGCCGGTGCCGCAGATCGATATGGAACTCGACCCGATCGTTCTTTATCCGGACCAAGCAGTGCCTCTTGCCCTGCTCGCGGTCGAGGCGGCGACCAATGCGCTGAAATATCTCGGCGTTGACAAAATGGGCCGGCGCTGGGTCCGCGTGTCCCTGAAAGTTCTTGATGATGAGAAGGTTACGCTGACCATTGCCAACTCCACATCTGACACCATTGCGCCGGAGGACGAAGGCACCGGATTGGGAAGTCAGTTGATCCGTGGGTTTGCCCGGCAATTGGAGGGGAACCCGATCTTTGATGAGACCGACGACAGCTATTCTGTCAGTCTCACGTTTGACGTCATGCCGTTCGAGCCCGAAAATCACGACAGATCCGGCGTTGAGGACACGCTTTAGGCGACACATTTCCTATCCACCGGTGACGCCCGGCCTGGCGTATACATGCGTTTGGGCCGGGTGCGTCGCACTCGGCCCTTTCCCACCGCGAAGGGCGCCCTCCTATATATCAAGGAACGATTTCGGGCTGAGCCCGATGATCTCTGCGGCAATAGCCTGCGACGCTGCAGACGTTGAAGACATGCTCGGCGGCAACGTCGGCGTGGCCGCTGTTATCCCGATCCGCTACGAGATCACACCACTGGGACCGGCTGGCGACGTCCCTACCAAAAATGGAACGCAACCCCACCTACGCCGAGGACAAGAAAGCTCACGGTTACAAGCGCGATCAATCCGTCTCCGGTCAACATCGACACGGCAAGCAATGCAACCACAGCGCCGAGAATAGAGGAGGTGAAGGGCAAGACTTCAAGAAACGGCATGACGAGGCCGCAAAGCATGCAAATCGCCTGGATAAGTCGGACAAACGGCGGCGACAGGAGGGGCTGAAACCGTTTTTTGAAAAGACGGTCCATCCAAGAGGCCACGCGACGCAGCGCCTGAGTCGCCTTGTGGGCGGCGCTCGCTGACACTGCCCGGCGGGACAGGAAGTCCGGCAGCCAAAGGTTTTCGCGTCCCATCAGCATTTGCCCGGACACAAGCGCAATCATCATACCACAGGCCGAGGAAAACAGGGGCACGCCGCTCAATGGGGAAACAACGGCAAGAGAGGGTGCAACGAGAACCGCCGCGATTGATTTCAGACCCAACTCCTCCGTCAGTTCGGAGACATGCAGATAGTCCTTTTCTCCGTCCAGCAGCTCTTCTGTTTTGTCGAGTACGTCTTCGACGGCGTGCGTTGAATGTGCCATGGGATCCGTTTTCTTGCAAAGTTCGGTCTGACCATCAAACGCGCCGGTTGGCTCATTGTTCCGCCCCCGTCAGGCCTGTGGCGCGCCGCGACGTGCGGTCGGTGTATTTTTTGTTGTCAAATCAGGAACCTTTCGGCGTCTCGGCCGTTCTCTGGTCAGATCCCAAGAGGATATTGCAAAGACAAGCAAGGAACCGAACGATGACTCATCTGATCCGAACCACCGCCCTCGTTTTATCCATGGCGACCGCCGCCGGCGCTTCGATTCTGGTCCAGGACATTGAGGTCGAGGCAGATATCAGCGCCCTTGAGAATTCAAAGGCTGTTGCCGTCTGGGGCGAACTCGAGAGCGATTTGAAAACCGCACTCGCGGCGCAACTTGTGAACCAGATCGCGGAGCCAGACGCCAAGGACGCCGCTGACATTGACATCGAAATCGACACCTTGTCCCTCGCCTCCGGGTTCGAGGCCGAGCTGGGCATCGCGGATTCCGTCCTGAAGGGTGATGTCTCCGTGGACTTGCCGGGCAGCAAGGACGACCAACGCTACACGCTGACCGTGACGGCAGATCAGGCCAATGTCTATTTCCCCGAGGGAACCGATGCGTCCTCTCTCACCGTGACGAGCGATGTGTTTTATTCTGCAATGATTGACGCTTTTGCAGGCCACGTCGCCGACAAGATCAAAACAGGGAAGTAAACATGCGTATTTTCAGCCTCATGATAGCCGCAGTCGTTGTGTTGTCTGCCTGCGAAACCACCGAAGGCCTGGGTCGAGATGTCGCCGCCCTAGGCGCGGGAATTGAACAGGAAGCTCAGGACGTTCAAAACGGCGAATAGAGATCCGCAGCCGCCGATATGGCGTCAAAGAGCCCCGACAGCCTCATCGTTGTCGGGGCTCTTTGCGGTCATAGGCCGCTGCCCCGTCTGGCCGCGTGCAACATCCATGGGATGAGACCGGTGAGGATCAGCAGTCTCATCACGTGATGGGCTGCCACGAAGGCCGGATCAAGGCCCAGGGTGACTGCGATCGCTGCCATCGCTTCGACGCCGCCGGGCGCAAAGGCGACGATCAACAAGGCCGGCGAAAGCCCCAGAAATTGCATGCAGAGCGCAATGGTCAGCAGCGTGATCACCACATTTGCAGCGGTGACCCAGAGGCCCGCCACGAAATCCAGCCTCAATCCGGCAAGGCTCTGCCCCACGAAGCGGGATCCGATCAACGTCCCCATCACGAGGAATGCCAGATAGGTCGCAGCCTCGGGCGGGCGCCCCGGCGTGATCGAGAACACGTGGCCGAGCGCACTGCACAGAATTCCTGCCAGCAGGTAGGCTGCGGGCACATTGAGGCGCACAAACACGGCTCCGACAAGAACTGTCACTGCGACCAGCAACAGAAGCGCCCATGGCATCAATGGGTGCTGCGCAACGATGATCTCGCCACTCGCCCCAAAGACCGTGGCCACGAGCACCGGCACGCAGAGAGTGAGGAACAGCACCCGGACGCTTTGCACCACTGCGATACGCGAGGTTTGGCCGTTGTCACTGATCGACAACGCCAGCACATAGCTGAGGTGACCAGGTGCCGCCGCCAACACGGAGTCCTGTGAGTTGAACCCCATCCATCGCCGCAAGCCAAATCGTGAAATTTGCAGCGAAACAAACAGGCTCAGAGACAGAATGGCGATTGTGATGGGCCACCTCAAGGCGGTCTGCAGCATCTCGGAGGTCACGCTGCTGCCGATATTGATGCCCAGCAAAACAAAGGCCGTTGTCCGGAGCCACGCAGGTACAAGCGCCGGCAATCCGGCGATAGCGGCCACAGAAATTGCGGCCGCTGCCCCTGTCAAAGGAGCGGCTGGAAATCCGATCAGTTCAAAAATGACTGTCCCCAGCAGCGCCACGCAGATCGTGACGATCAGGCGAAACCCGTCAGTTGCCGTCATATGTCCATCTGTAATGTGGGGGAGTCGGCCCTTTGTTCCGCCCACCCTGTTGTTGTTGCTCCCACGCATGGGCGAGAATACCAACCGAACGCGACAAACAGAAAAGCCCGCGCGCAAGGGGTGGTGCAAAGCCAAGTTCCGCATAGATCACAGCCGTCGCGCCATCGATATTCATCGGCACCGGCTGCCCCTTTTCCAGCGTGATCTGTGCTTCGATTGCTTCACCAATATCCGCAAATCTGCCAGAGACGGCACCTTTCGCCGCAGCGTCACGAACCAGCTCCATCAATCTGGGCGCGCGGGGATCAGTGGGTTTGTGAAACCGGTGACCAAATCCGGGAATGATCTTGCCGTGCTCGGCCCGCCACTTGTCCAGAGACTGGGGCAGATCAGCAGGAGACTCTGCGACAAGATAGTATAGCTCGACCGCCTGCTGACCGGCGCCGCCATGGACATCACCCAGCATGTTGACCGCACTGGCCATCGCATTGTTGAGCGGCAAACCACAGGTCACCGCCATTCGCGCGGCCGCGATGGACGGCGCCTGTGGACCATGATCCACCGCAGAGACCAGCGCCGCTTCGAACAGCTGGGCCTGATCCGGTGTGGGTCGGTCGCCCCGCACCATCAGCCAGATCATCTCGGCAAACCCAACCGTTCCGATCAAGTCCTGGATGGGCGATCCGCGCAGTTCAATCCTCCCCGGCTCCATGTCAATAATCGACGTGCGCCACCAGTCGCTGACATCACTCATATCACGTGCTCCTGCCTCAGGGTTGCGATCTCTTGCGCAGACAGGCCAAGGTCACTCCAGATCCGGTCGTTATCGGCGCCAAGCGCGGGTGGTGCCGTCTCGGGAACGGGCCGCACAGTGCCAAATCGCAACGGCGAGCCGGTCAGCGGCAGAACACCGTCGGCGGTTTCAACCTCGGCCACGAGACCCCGGTTCCTGACCTGCGGTTCGCGCAGGATTTGCGGCACGCTCAGGACAGGTCCGCTCGGCACCCCAAGTGCGTTGAGTTCTTCAACCCATTCCGCCGCCGGGCGCTGACGCAAGACGCTCTCCAGTTCCGCCCGCAGCATATGACGGTTGCGCTTGCGATCTTCACGCGTGGCATAGTCGGGATGCGCCAGAAGATCAGCCCGACCGAGATGATGCGCCATGGACTGCCACTGCGCGTCCCGGTTGGCTGCAACGTTGATTGGTCCGTCGGCACAGGCGAAGGTGCCCGACGGTGCCGAGGTCGTATTCTCATTGCCATGCGCACCGGGCTCCTGCCCGGCGATCAGATGGTTCGACACCACCCAACCCATGCTGGAAATCACCGCTTCGGTCATGGAGATATCCAGAAAGCCGCCCCGCTCCGGATCATTCAGCGCCGTCGCAATCGCAAAGGCCGCTGTCATGCCGCCCAGCGTATCGGCCAGCGGATAGCCCGCGCGAAGCGGCGCGCTGCTGTCATCACCCGTCACCGACATCACACCGCTCACCCCCTGCACAATCTGGTCGTAGGCCGGATTGTCCTTCCAGGGCCCGTCCTGACCAAAGCCACTGATGGCGCAATAGATCAGGTCTGGGTTCTCGGAGCTGAGGGCATCATACCCCAGGCCGAGACGGGTCATGACGCCAGGGCGAAAGTTCTCAACCAACACGTCGGATGTGCGGACAAGGCGCCGTAGCAGCGCCTTGCCTTGTTCGGTCTTCATATTGAGCGTGACCGATTTCTTTTGCGCGTTCTGAGCCAGAAAACTGACCCCCATGAGGGCCGCATTCCGCTCCGGATCGGCACCGAGCTGGCGCGCCAGATCACCGGTTCCCGGGCGCTCGACCTTGATGACCTCTGCGCCCAACAAAGCCAGCTGGTAACAGCAATACGGCCCGGCGAGCACATTTGTCAGATCCAGTACCCGGATACCGGAGAGCGGCTTAGTCCCCATCGGCCACCCCGGCTGCGCGGGCACGGGCACGCCTTGCGCGGTAACTCGGCACCACCACCAGCAAGATGGCCAGAACCAACAGACCCAGTGTCATCGGGCGATCCAGGATGAATGCGGCGCCGTCATAGATCTGCATGGATCGTGAAAAGTTATCCTCAAGCATACGACCCAGAATAAAGCCGATCAGCAAAGGTGCCAGAGGGTAATCAGCGAACCGCAAAACCGTCGCACATACGCCAAAGCCCACGAGGATCAACAACTCCGTCGCATTGTTCTGTCCGATATAGGACCCCATCAGGGTGAAGAACAAAATGAATGGGATCAGATAGGTGCGCGGGACCGACAACACTTTGGCGATGTAGGGGATCAGCGGCAGGTTCAGAACGAGCAGAACAAGATTGCCGATATACATCGAGATGATGACCGCCCAGAAGATATGGGGGCTGTCGATCATCAGGCGGGGGCCCGGTGTCACGTTCAGCGCGATCAGAGCACCCAACAGTATGGCCGTGGTTCCGGACCCGGGGATCCCAAGTGTCAGCAACGGCACAAAGGAGCCGGTACAGGCGGCGTTGTTCGCGGTTTCCGGCGCGGCCAGACCCTTGATGGAGCCTTTGCCGAATTCCTTCTGCTCTTCTTCCGAGGCGATATTGCGTTCAACTGCGTACCCGAGAAAAGAGGCAATCGTCGCCCCAGCCCCGGGCAGAACGCCAATGAAAAACCCCTGGATTGACTGGCGCCCGATCACAGGAGCAATCTTGCGGGCCTCGTCGCGGGTGATGCGCAGGCCGGTGATCTTGCCACCGTCCTGGCCTGATTGCGCCGACCGGGCGGGATTCATCACCAGAAAGATCGCTTCCGGCAGAGCAAACATTGCCATTGCCAGGGTGATGAAACTGAACCCCGACTGCAGATCCATCAGCCCCATGGTAAAGCGCGGCATGTTGAACAACGCGCCCTCGCCGACTGTGGCCATCATCAGCCCCAGAAGCGTCATCATCACCGCTTTTGCCACGTTTCCTGTGCCCGCGAATGCGGCAATCGCCGAAAGCCCCACAACCATCAGCGCAAAATATTCTGCCGAATGAAAGAGCAACGCAACCGTCGACAACATCGGGGCGAATATCATCAGAAGCACCGCCCCGATGGTCCCCCCCATAAACGACGAGATCGCCGCGATGGTCAGCGCTTTGCCCGCTTTGCCCGCACGCGCCATCGGATAGCCATCGAAGCTGGTGGCGACCGTCCCGGCCACTCCGGGCGCGTTGAGCAGTATCGATGACGTGGAGCCCCCGAAGATCGCGCCATAATAGACGCCGGCCAGCAGGATCAGCGCGGCAGACGGATCGCCCAGAGTAATCGCAACCGGGATCATGATCGCAATAATCGACATCGGACCGAGCCCCGGCAGCATACCGATGAATGTCCCGATCAAACATCCTCCGATCACCATGAGGATATTTGTAATCGAAAAGGCCGTGGATAGACCGATCGTCAAACCTTCTAGCATCGTACTCTCCGTTTATCCGAGAAAGAAAGGCAGCGGCCGCAGAAAGATGCCCAACACCCCTTCGACCAGATACCAGACAACACCTGTCGCCAGCGCTGCCACGGGAAAGAGCACCCAGAGCTTTCGCTCGCCCAGGATCATGCCCCCAAGTGTCAGGAAACCGGCTGTGGACAGCAAAAAGCCGGCCGGGCGCAAGAGCAGCGCATAGGCCACCATCAACCCAAGGAGGCACGCCGCCTGCCCGATCTTGTAATCACCCAGGCGCCGGTAATCGATGTCCGGCGTCGCGGCCTCGCCACTGGGTTTTTCCAAACCGAGCACAATCACCAGCGATGTGAAAATTGCCATCACCGCCAGCACTTTTGGAAAAGTACTGGGCCAGATCGGATTGCGCTGCATGAAGGGGGGCAGAAGCTGGTCCATCGTGAAATAGGCCGCATAGCCGTAGGCCAAAGCGATACCGAGAATGATCAGCGCGATCCAACGGTCAAGCGCCATGATCGCCTCCTGTTTTTAAAATGCATTCGGGAAAAGGTCCGGCACCAATGGGGGCGCCGGACCAGAGATGAAAGCGCCGCCTCAGAGGAAGCCGAGCTTTTTCATCAGATCGCCAATGGCTTTTTCCTGGTTTTCGAGGAACACACGGAAATCATCGCCGGAGTTGTGAATGTTGACCCAGCCATTGCGGGCCCGCACTTCTTCCCACTCAGGCGTGTCATACATTTTGGCAATCGCATCCTGATAGGCTGTCAGCTTCTCTTCGCTGAGGCCCGGAGCCGCAAAGAAACCGCGCCAGTTCACGAATGTAGTGTCGAGCCCCTGCTCGGTCATGGTCGGCGCCGTGTCATAGGCAGGCACCCGATCATCCGAGGTGACGCCCAGGATCTTCACCTCACCGGCATCTGCAAGCGCGATGGCTTCGGAGAAACCGGTCGACAGGGCCTTGATCTCACCAGACAGCAAGGCGGCCATTGCCTTGCCACCCGCATCATATGGGATGTATTTCAGCTCGGTCGGATCCTCGCCTGCCGCTTCCATGACCATGGCCGCCACCAGGTGATCCATGCCGCCCGGGACCGAGCCGCCGCCCACGGCGGTGCCACGGGGATCTGCACGATAGGCCGCGAGGAATTCCTCCATGGAGTTGATCGGGCTGTCTTTGGATACAACCAGCGCCGCGTAGTCACCAATCGTGCCGGCCACGAGGGTCAGGTCACGGAAGCTCTGCGGGAATACGCCGGTCAGGGACCGGATCACGATGGGCGTGGAATTCACCATCAGCGTATCTTCAAGGCTGTCCGCGTTCTCGATCAGGTAGCCAATCGCCTTGCCGCCACCGCCGCCGGACATGTTTTCATAGGACGCCGTACCAACCAGGCCCGCTTTGCTCAGGGCCTCTCCGGTGCCCCGGGCCGTACCGTCCCAACCGCCACCAGCGCCGCCGGGGATGAGGAAGTGCATCTTCTCAAGAACCTGATGGCCGCCCGCCAGAGCCGGACCAGCGATTGTCAGAGTCGCCGCCGCAGCAGCAAGCAGGGTCCTGCGACCCATTGCAAAAAGTGTCATAATGTTCCTCCCATTTGACAAACGCACGTCTGCGCGCTCATGACTCGGGATATTTCGCGCCAAGCTGACACAAACCTGACACGGAGCTGAAGATTCGCCCCCATGCGGTATTTACTCGTCGAAGATAACGACCAGCTCGCAACCGCCGTCGTGGATCGGCTCAGTCTGGATGGGCATGTGGTGGATCGCGCAGGCAACCTTGGCACCGCCGAGGACTTTATCGCGACCACCGAATACGATCTCATTTTGCTGGACATCATGCTTCCCGACGGGGACGGTCGGCACTTCCTGCAGTCGCATCGCGCTGCACGACGCGACACGCCCATCATCGTCCTGACCGCTCGGTCAGAGGTGTCGGACAGGGTGGGTGTGCTGGATCTTGGCGCCGACGACTACATTGTCAAACCCTTCGATTTTTCGGAACTGGAGGCCCGGTGCCGTGCAGTCTTGCGTCGGCAGAGCGGTGGAGCAAGTAACCAGCAGAGTTTCGGGGATGTGGTGTTCGATCCACTTGCCTGCACCTTGACTGTGAACGGCCGCGAAATCCGTCTGCGCAACCGCGAACTACGCTTGCTGGAGATCTTCATCTGCGCCCCGGAGCAAGTGTTCTCGAAATCCAAACTCGTCGACCGGCTATTTTCATATGATGTGGACGCATCGGAAAACGCGATCGAGGTCTATGTTGGCCGCCTGCGCAAACACCTCGAAGGAGCGGCCGTGCAGATCGTGACGGTGCGCGGCCTTGGCTACCGGTTGAGCCAGTCATGAGCGGATCCATTCGCCTGCGCGGATCAATCCAGCGCCGCCTGATCGTACAACTGCTGACAGGCGCTGCGTTGCTTGCGACGCTGATGTTCCTTGTGGTCCAGTCCTATGCGCGTGATCTCGCCGGACAAAGCCAGGACGAGATCCTGGCGGCCTCGGTGACTGCCATCCTGGATTCCGCTGCGGTCCGCAATGGCGATCTGACCGTGGACATTCCGTATTTCGCTTTCTCCATGCTGGGCAATATCAGCGAGGACAGGGTCTTTTACACCATCACGCGCAACGGAGAATTCCTGACCGGCTACCCCGACCTGCCAAAACCAATGGCCGCCACGGATACCGCGCCGCGCTTCAGAACCGACAGCTATGACGGCGAGAGCATTCGCATGGTGACCGCAACCCGGCGGATGTCGATCAACGGGCAGCCGGATTTCATCGAGGTGACCGTAGCCCAGACCCGATACGGCCTGCGACAGCAATTGGCAGGGATCTCCCGCACGGTGGCCGGGTTTGGCCTTGGCTTCTTTGTCATCGCCGCCCTGTTTGGCATTCTCGCGGCACAATCCGCGATTCAGCCGCTGCGGCAACTGGCGGGATCCGTTTCCCGCCGTGGCCTCTCGGATCTGCGACCGGTGTCCGCGCCGGTCCCTGCGGAGATGGAGGTGCTGGTGGGGGCTTTGAACGGCTTCATGAGTCGGCTCAAAGCCTCCCTCGCCCGGTCAGAGGATCTGATCGCAGAAGCCGCTCACAGAGTCCGCACCCCATTGACCACCGTGCGCACCCAGGCGGAAATCACGCTGCGGCGCGTCGACAAACCACAGAACCGCCAAGCCGTGCGCGAGATGATCCGTGCGATTGACGAAAGCAGCCGCGCCGCGGGACAACTTCTGGATCACGCGATGGTCTCCTTTCGGTCCGATCACCTGGAGGTCGAAGATGTCGAGATATGCCGCCTGACCCGGGATGCTGTATCCCGCGTCGTGCCGATGGCGGATTTGCGCGATATTGAACTCGACGTCACGATCCCTGAGGCCGCGATATGCGTCAAAGGGGATGCAATCCTGCTGCAGAGCGCGCTCTTGAACCTCTTGGACAACGCGATCAAATATTCACCTCCAGACAGCCGGGTCTATGTGACAGTGCGTGTTGTCGAAACCGGCGTCGAGATCACTGTCCAGGATAATGGCGAGGGCTTTCCCAAAGCCGACATGGGACGACTGACGCGCCGTTTCGTGCGCGGCAGCAACACTGAGACGGTTGTGGGATCCGGCCTTGGCCTGACCATCGTGAACGAAGTTGCTCGTGCCCATGGCGGTCAGCTGCTTCTGACCAACTCCAGCGAGAAAGGTGGCGCATGCGCAAGTTTGTACTTTCCCTTGGCCTGAGCCTTCTTTGCTGGCAGTGGGCCGCACTACCGCTACAGGCCTTTGAAATCGAAGATCATATCAGCGTCGGTCCAGCAGATGCCCGCCAGGTTCTGAGAGTGATTTCCAATGGCGACGCAGAGTTTTTTGAACCCACAATACGCGACTTTCTGTCATCGCGACCGGACGTGAGGGTGGACTACACGGTTGCCAGCTCTTCCGAGCTGATGGTGGCTATGGGGCGCGAGGGGCACAATGTGGATCTGGCGATATCCAGTGCCACGGACCTGCAGACCAAACTGGTGAACGACGGGCTATCGCGCAAGTACGTCTCTTCGGTCACAGCGCAACTGCCCGAATGGGCGCGCTGGCGCGACAACCTGTTTGCCTTCACGCAGGAACCCGCCGCGATTGTCCTGTCCCGCAGTGCTTTGGCCGGGTTGCCGATTCCAAAAAGCAGGCAGGAATTGATCGGCCTGATGCGCGAACACCCGGACCGTTTTGAAGGCAAGGTCGGGACCTATGATCTGCAGACTTCCGGGCTCGGTTATCTGTTTGCAACACAGGATGCACGCACGTCCGAGACCTACTGGCGTCTGAGCGAGGTCATGGGGTCCTTTGGCGTCAAACTCTATTGCTGCTCCAGCCAGATGATCGACGACGTGTCCTCAGGCGAGCTGGCCTTGGCGTATAACGTTCTCGGCAGCTACGCCCGCGCCAAGGGAAACCCGGACGAGGTCATCGTCATGCTGCCACAGGACTATACGATCATCATGATGAGGACCGCATTCATTCCCAAAACCAGCGAGGCGCCGGAGCTTGCAGGGCTGTTCATCGATCACTTGATCGCCCGAGGTTGGGAAGCCGCCCCCGGCGCGGTCTCCGTCTCGGAGGAAGACGCATGGACCGGCGAGGCACAGGCTCTCAGGCGCATCCGTATGGGCCCGGGGTTGCTGGTGTATCTTGACCGGCTGAAAAAAGCCGCGTTCCTCTCGGAGTGGAGCAGCGCCATCCTTCAGTGATCCCGCGATCCCGCCATCCCGGACCGCAACCCTGGCCCGCTTCATTCAGGCGGCAACACGAACTCCGGCAGTTTGCCGAAGGCGTCGCGCAAGGCGATCCCCCATCCGGAGGACACGCTTTCATAATAGGGGTCATCCGGGGCGATGCGGAATACGCGTCCGTTCTTCAGACTGCCCGCCTCATATATATGGACGTCCAATGGCAGGCTGACAGAGAGGTTGGCTTTGATGGTTGAATCGAACGACACCAGCAACAACTTCACCGCGTCCTCAAAGCTCATGTCCGGGTCGTATGCCCGCACCAGGATCGGGCGACCGTATTTGGTTTCGCCAATCTGAAAATAGGGAGTGTCGAAACTCGCCTCTATATAGTTACCTTCGGGGTAGATCAGAAACAGACAAGGCGCGCCGTCGCCAATCTGGCCACCCAGGATGATCGTGGCATTGAACGCGGCATCGGCGCGCTGACCGACCTCGGCGTGAGTGGAAATCACATCCTTCAGAAGATTGCCCACCATGGTCGCGACCTGAAACATGGATGGCGCTTCCAGAATACTGGGGTTGCGCTCGCTGGGTTCCTTGCTGCGCTCTTCGAGCAGGCTGATCACAGACTGAGTGGTGGCAAGGTTTCCGGCCGTCATCAATGTGATAGAGCGTTCGCCCGGAACTTCCCAGGTGAACATTTTTCGGAACGTCGAGATATTGTCGACACCGGAATTCGTCCGGGTGTCCGACATGAAAACAAGTCCCCTCTTGAGCATGAGGCCCACGCAATAGGTCATAACTGCCCCTCCTTTTTCAGAGCCTTCAAGCAGTCTATTGCTGAACCTGCAAGGAAACTGTTAGCGCTTCGGCACCATCACCCTGCCGAATGCCGACAATCGGCGCTGCATCGCCGTAATCACGCCCGACCGCGACACGCACATATCGGCCATCCGGGCAGATTCCATTGGACACATCGAACCCGACCCATCCCAGCGTTTCCAGATGGATCTCGCACCAGGCATGGCTGGCATCCTGACCCGTCTGCCCGTCCATCAGAAGATACCCGCTGATGTAGCGCGCCGGATAGTCCAAATGCCGAGCGACCGCGATCATGACATGCGCATGATCCTGACACACGCCGTGCCCGGCAGTCAGCGCTATCTCTGCTGTCGTATCCGGGTTGGTCTGGCCTATCTCATATTGCACGGAAGCGCCGATATCGGCCGCCAGACGGTGCATGCGCGCCAGATCATCCATGCCATCGGTGTCCTGACGAAGCTGTGCTGCCAGATGACGGACATTGTTTCCCGCAGCGGTAAGCGGTGTGGCTGTCTTATAGAGCCATAACGGAGCAAAGCCTGAATGCTGTCCGACCACCCCGTGACGGTCCTCAACATCCACGACACCTTCGCTGACGATTTCCACATGGGTCGCTCCCCTGTCGACCTTGACCAATTCCGTGTGGTTCATCAACGGGTCATCATATGCCAGTTGCTTGCACCCTCCGGTCACGGTGGACGACCATTCGACGACAGACTGCCCGTGCCCGGAGCGAGGGGTCAGGCGCAACTTCTGCAACGCGTAGTGGACCGGATTTTCGTAACTATACGTCGTGATATGACGAATAGAGAGCCTTGTAACATCAACCATAGAACCGAAAGTCCTTCTCGATGTGATTTGCAAGACGAACCGTTTCCTGAACAAATTCGCCCAGGAACTCATGCAGGCCATTTTGGAAGATTGTTTCGATCGACTTATCTTGCACCCGGTCCGCGATGCATTCGGCGACAACATGGCTTTCGTGCCGTATCCCGTAGTCCCTTTCGAGGTGCTTCAGGTACTGCGCAACTTTGGTCGAACAAAACGCCAGGGAGCGTGGCATGCGTTCGTCCAGAATAAGAAACTCTGCAATCCTCTGTGGCGACGCGGAACCCGCGTGTAGCCACGAAAAGGATCGCTCAGCAGACACAGACCGAAGGATCACCTCCCATTGGACATTGTCCATGCTGCTGCCAACAAAAGCCGCCGAGGGCAGCAGAACATAGTATTTTACATCGAGGATACGGGCGGTGCTGTCGGATCTCTCTATGAATGTCCCCAGCCGGGCAAATGAGAAAATATCGTTGCGCAACATTGTTCCATGCAAGGCCCCCCGCACCACGGATGCCCGATTCCGGATCAATGCGAGCGTCTCATGCAAGTTCCGTTCGCTCACAGGGCGTGACAGTGCTCCCTTGAGAACCATCCAGCATTCATTCGTGGCTTCCCAGACTTCGCGCGACAAAGCCGTTCGTACTTGCCGGGCATTTGATCGCGCCGAGTCAACCGACGCCATGACGCTCGACGGGTTGCCCATGTCCCGCAACAAGAAGTTGATCACGTTCTGGGCAGTATATTCGTCATGCTTAGCATCGAAGGCCACGGCCTGACCGGCTGTGCGCACAATGGATTCCCATTCATTGGTACTGCCATCGGATCGGGTGAGCGCGATATGCCACCCGGCCTCAAGCAATCTGGCATTGTTCTCAGCCCGCTCGAGATAGCGAAACATCCAGAACAGGCCGCCTGCAGTTCGTCCTAGCACGTCGTCAATCTCCCAGAACCCAAGTGTCTTTGGTCCCACCGCCCTGTGACGAATTCACCACCAGCGATCCCTTTTTGAGAGCCACCCGGGTCAGGCCGCCAGGGGTAATATCAATCCGGTTCGGCGAGACCAGAACAAAAGGCCGAAGATCGACATGGCGCGGTGCAAGTCCGGATTTCGCAAGGATCGGAACCGTCGACAGAGATAAAGTCGGTTGGGCAATATAATTCTCAGGCCTGGCGCGCAGCTTGGCTTCGAAGGCGGACAGTTCCTTCTTACTGGCAGCAGGCCCGACGAGCATTCCATACCCGCCGGAGCCGTGAACCTCCTTCACGACCAGGTCAGCGAGGTTGTCCAAAACATACTTCAACGCGTCAGGTTCGGAGCAACGCCAGGTTGGGACATTCTTCAAGATCGCCCGCTCGCCCGTGTAGAACTCGATAATATCAGGCATATACGAATAAAGCGCCTTGTCATCTGCGATCCCGGTCCCGGGTGCATTGGCAATCGTGATGTTGCCCGCACGGTAGACGTCCATAATGCCCGGAACGCCCAGCAAACTGTCCGGATTGAAGGTCAGCGGATCGAGATATGCATCGTCCACTCGACGATAGAGCACATCAATCGGCTTGTACCCTTGCGTCGTGCGCATTGCGACATAGCCGTCTTCTATCCTGAGGTCCTGGCTTTCAACGAGGTCGGCGCCCATCTGATCTGCAATGAAGGCATGTTCAAAATAGGCCGAGTTATGAATGCCCGGCGTCAGCACTGCGACCACGGGCTCGCTGCTCCGCGTTCCGGCAGGCAGGCTGGCGGACAGCGATCGACGCAACAACTGTGGGTAGGGGGAAACCGGGCGAACCTTCATCTGCGCAAAGAGTTCAGGAAACATCTGCAGCATGGTTTCACGGTTTTCGAGCATATATGACACGCCCGACGGGGTCCGCACGTTGTCTTCGAGGACGAAAAAGTCGTCCTCCCCGGTGCGCACGAGATCGACACCTGCGATATGGGTATAAACTCCACCCGCAGGATTGACGCCAATCATTTCAGGCGTGAACGCCGCGTTTCCCGCGATCAACTCGCACGGAATTCGGCCGGCACGCAGGATTTCCTGCCGGTGGTAGATATCGTGCAGAAACGCATTGATTGCCCTTACACGCTGCTCAATGCCGCGCTCCAGTTTGCTCCACTCTTTTGCTGAAATAATACGCGGCACGATGTCAAAAGGAATCAGCCGTTCGTCCGCATCTTCCTGCCCGTACACATTGAATGTTATGCCAATTCGCCTGAAGAAAGCTTCAGCTTCCTGCGACTTGCGCCTCAGGCGCTTGATGTCATCCTGACTAAACCACTCGTGATAGACCTTGTAGGGATCACGCACGGAATCAGGGGCACTCAGCATTTCGTCGAAAAACGATAGATTTTTCATGCGCTCAGCGTGCAACATCCTCTCGGATTTACAAAGCTGCAGCTGTCATCGATCAGCATTTTGTCCGCCCTCAGATGCAAGTGGCCCTCAAACGCTTATTGTTCTGCACAAATTTTAATCGTTCCCGGTGTTTTCTACGGTGGGCTCAGCATTTTGACCAGAGGTCACACACGCTCAACAGGTGGCAAAAGACCGCGTGGCACAGGAAAAAGGGGCGCAAAGAGCGCCCCTTTCCCGAAATGATCAAACGGGGCCGACCGTTAGTTGAACAACTGGAGAAGTGCCTGCGGTGCTTCATTCGCGATGCCGAGGGACTGGACTGCCAATTCCTGCTGGGTCTGAAGGGCGCTCAGACGTGCGGAAGACTCTTCCATGTTGGTATCGGTCATCGTAGAGACACCTAGGGTCATTGAATCGACCAAACTGGCAACGAACATCGCCTGGTCATCAATCCGTGCAGAGGCCGCCCCCAGCGCAGCCGCTCCGGAAATCGCGGTTTGCAGGAAGGTTTCAATCTCTGCCAAGGCAGACGCTGCAGAGTCCGTATCGGAGATACTGGTCAAGTCGGCTGCCAGATCCAAACTAGAATCGAACCCCTGCGCGGAAATGGTGATATCGGTCGACGTCACTGTGCCACCAGCGCCGACACGATCGAGCGAGGCCAATACGCCCATTTCAGTTGCAGTGCCATCGATGGTCGAGGTCAGCAGGTTAGCGCCGTTGAATTGGGCCGCCGAGATGATGGATTCGATCTGATCGACTTTTGAATCGATGTCGGTTTGAATTTTGTCATGATCCACGTTCTCCGCCTGTGCGGAAACGATCAGTTCCTTGATCTCCACCAGTTTTTCAACAATTTGTTCTGCGCCGGCAGATGCAACAGCAACGGTTGCGTCACCCATTGCCAAACCATCTTCGATGGCCTCGAAGCTGGCGATATCCGATTCCATAGTTTTGGAAATCGCCCACACAGCGGCATTGTCTTTGGCTGTTTCGATTTCCTTACCAGTCGAAATCGCGTTCTGGGTGTCGGTGAGGTTTTGGTTTACAGACTGAAGTGTCTGCAATGCGACCATAGCACCATTGTTTGTCAAAATGCTGGACATAGCATGAGTTCCTTTGAGCAAGGAGCACTTTGGCCCCGGTCTATTTCCTTGCCCCGTTATGGGGTGTCTCTCTCGTCTTTCTGAACGTGTGGAGCACTTCGGCCGCCACAACCAACTCAATAAGATGCACGCCAACTCTTGCCGTCAGGATGCTAAAGAAGAGCTAAAATGCGGAGGCATATATCTAAAATGTGAGTCAAATTGCGCCCGAAGCCCTTCGCGATGGCCTCTGCAGACAGGGTCTTGAGCCCTATGCAGCGCTGCAGTGCTCACTTTTACTAAACTGCAGCTACAACTGGCAAAGCGCTGCCCGTAAACGAAAACTGCAGGTCGCACCTTACAGAGACATCTCAAGGGGCTGAACGACGCCAACCGCTGGCAGGGCGGTCGCAGCCGCGGCGGGCAAACCCTGTACAATTTTGCCGACCCGCACCCGAAACAAATTGCTCCAAAACTTTACTTCACTTTTCAACGAAGTGGACGCACGCGCACCGCCGGAATAAACTGTTTTTTCACGCGCCCTGCGCAGTGTCGTGCGACTGTAACCCGGCCGGACACCGAAATGGGAATGTGGGCGTGCGATTTTTGAAACCTATGCTGGTGAGCGTTTTCTGCGTTGTGCTTCTGTCTGCGGCAACCCGGCACGAGGAATTGCAGCGCGCCTTTGCCCGACCGGCCCGGATCGCCTTTCCCGAAGACGAACCCTATTCTCCGCAAAAAGCGGCGCTAGGAAAGATGCTGTTCTTTGATGCACGACTGTCCGGTGAACAGAACCGCAGTTGCGCAACCTGTCACAACCCATCCTTTGGCTGGGAAACACCCGTTCCTCGGGCTCTTGGCGCACTGCAGCGTCCGGTGGCGCGACACACACCAACAATTGAGAACCTTGCGGAGTCGGAACATTTCTTCTGGGACGGTCGCGTCCGGCGGCTGGAAGAACAGGCCATGGAGCCGGTGAGCCACCCGCAGGAAATGGGCTATAGTATGAACCGGGTTGTTCGGCGACTGTCGGCGATTTACAGCTACCGTCGCAATTTTGAGATCGCGTTCCCGGGTGAGGGACTGAACCGACATACGATTCTCGTAGCACTGGCAACCTATCAAAGAACATTACGTTCCGGCTGGTCCCCATTCGACGATTGGGTCGAAGGCGACGAAGACGCGATATCCGAACCGGCCAAACGAGGCTTTGACGTATTCACTGGCGTCGGCATGTGCAGCACCTGCCACACGGGCTGGGCCTTCACGGATCACGACTTTCACCGGGTCGGCGTCGCAAGCAAAGATCGCGGGCGTGGCTTGATAGATCCGGAAATGGCCTACCGTTTCAAGACGCCGGGGCTCAGGAATATTGCGTTGCGCGCACCCTATATGCATGACGGCAGCCTGACATCGCTCCGTGAAATTGTGGAACATTATCGCCGTGGAGGCACCCCCTCTGAGGGGCAGCCGAGTGATCTGCCGCCCCTGACGGCCATAACCGATCAGGATGTCAACGATCTGATTGCTTTTCTTGAAACCCTGACCGCCTATGAACCGCATGTTTCGGCTCCGGCGTTGCCGGTCGACTGAGGGACACGCATGTCGATCAAACGCCGCATACTTGGACCGATTGTATTTCTGATTTTGATTGGGATCATTGGCGCATCATGGATATCGCTCGCCGCAATTCGCACCCAGAATGAGATCCAGGACGCCGACAGCGCCACCCTGCGGACCCTTCAGGCAACGGAACGCGCGCAGAGAATTACAGCAGAGATCGAAGCACAGCTTGAGCGGTTCTTGAATTTCAACACGGTCATCCCGCCGGCAGAAATAGAAAGGCGCCACCAGCATTTTGTTTCGACCTTCAAAAGCGTCTGGGAAGAGGTCGCGGCCGCAGACGGGTCCCGCCGGCAAAGAGAAATGGCCGCCGCTATACTGCGCCACTTTGACGCCTGGGATCGGGAGGCATCCATTGCTCTTGGCCTCATCCCCGATACGCATGTTCCCTCCCGCAGCCGCCTTGATCAACTGTCGCAACGGATTGAATTGGCGCTCGTGGCGCTGGATCAGGAGGTCCGCCTCAGCGCGGCGACTTCGAATCAAAACGCCCGCGAAAAATATGTGCGTCACGTCGCATTTATCTTTATTTCGATGGTCGCCATCTTTGTGGTGTCGGGCTCGGCTTTTCTCGGCTTCAGCAGCCATTTAGTGGTATCGCTGACCCGGCTCGCCCAGGCCATGGAACGCATACGGGACGGAGACTATGACGCGCCCGTCCGGGACCTGGGCCGCCGCGATGAGGTCGGACAAATCGCACGCGGGGTCGCAGCCTTTTCCAAGACACTGCGCGACCTGTCTGCCGCGAAGTCCAGAATTGAGCACTTGGCGCTTCATGATCAACTCACGAATCTCCCCAACCGGCGCGCCCTGCAAGAGCACCTGAGCCACTGCCTCTCAGAACGCAAAAGCCCTGAGCACCGCGCGGCAGTTCTCCATGTGGATCTGGACAGGTTCAAGCAGATCAACGATCTGCTTGGCCATGCCGCAGGCGATGAGGTGCTGCGCCATGTGGCGCGCGCGATGACCTCGCAGATCACAGACGCAGACATGACTGCCCGTGTCGGCGGAGACGAATTCGTCATAGTCCTTCGGGATACAAAAGATGAGTCACAGGTGGAAGATCTGGCGCTGCGGGTCATCGACGCGGTCACCCAACCGATCGAAATCTGGGGAGAATTCGTCAATGTCGGCGCCAGCATCGGCATTGCCTTTGTGGGGGACACAGATGACGATCCCGCCCGCATTCTGTCCAATGCCGATATCGCACTCTATGTGGCCAAAAGCGAGGGGCGCGGACGTGCCTCATTTTATAACGACGCCACCCGCGCACGTTTTGAGGGAAACATGGCGCTTCTGAAGGATCTGCAAACGGGGTTGGAAAATGGCGAGATCATACCGTTCTTCCAGCCACAGGTAGATGGGCGAACCGGCAAAGTTCTGGGTTTCGAAGCTCTGGCGAGGTGGCAGCACCCGGAACGCGGCATGTTGGATCCGTCGGTCTTTATTACACTGGCATTTGAGCACGGGCTCGGCGACCGGTTGACGACAACGATAGTCTCACATGCCATTGCGGCCCTGGTAGACTGGCGCGCCCGAGGATTGCCCGCGCCCAGCATCAGCGTCAACTTCTCCGCCAAACAGTTGCGGGACGGCGGGCTGGTGGAGTTCCTCGATGATGCATTGTTCGAAGCCGCGCTGCAGCCCAAGGACATCAACATCGAAGTTCTGGAAAGCGTGCTCTTTGGTGATGGGGTGGATCCGGCCCTCAATACCATCGCTCAGCTTCAGGCGCGGGGCTACAAGATTGAGCTGGACGATTTCGGCACCGGGCATGCCTCCATATCCAACCTGCGGCGTTTCAAGGTCGACGGCGTCAAGATCGACCGCGACTTTGTATCCGGCGTCGATCAGGACGAGGAACAGGAGATGATTCTTCGAACCATCGTGGACCTCTGCCGCAACCTGGGAATTGAATGCCTTGCAGAAGGGGTTGAGACCGAGCAGGAAATGGAAAAACTGCTTCTGCTCGGCTGCAACAATTTCCAAGGCTATGGTATCGCCCGTCCGATGCCACAGGAGGCGGTGCCGATTTGGCTCGAGGGCCGCATCGATGCAGATTACGCTCTGGCTCGCGGGTAACAAACGGCCTGCAACGCCATAGCAGGCGCCCATCGTCGAATTTCAATATAGTTTTGCGGTGCACCGTTTTCGGAACCGGAATTTTTCATAGCCAGATCCCGCAGCTGAACAAGCCTTTCTGGTCTCAGGTGCGGCATCTGGGCCTGAAGGGGCCCGGCACGGGGCTGAGACTTTCACTGCGAAGGGCGCTGCAGCTGTCATAGATCTTTCACAAGGCGCAAGGCGTCATAGATGGCAGCGTGAATATTGCGCGCTGAAACGGCATCACCGATCCGGAACAACTGGAAGCCACCGCTGGTATTGCGCACGACGGACTGACGGTGCCCCGCAATCAATGCATCGTGATCCACCTGCCCTGCGTTCACACTGTGGGGCTTCAGATCATGATAGAGATCATCGTTGGGCAAGGTGCCGTAGTTCACGACGATCTGATCATAGCTCTGCTCTGATGTATGATCGCTATAGTCCGTCCCGATGGTGGCGACGAGTTCATTGCCGCGCCGCGCAACCTCCAGCAGGCGGCGGGTGACCGTGAAAGTGACGTCCTTGTCCTGCAATTCCCGCATGTACGGCACCAGGTTCATCGCCATGATATCGGGAGCAAAGGTGCGGTCAGGTGTCATGATTTCAACATGCCCCCCGGCCTTTGCGGCAATTTCCGCCGCCTGCAGCGCAGGATGGTCGCCGCTTTCGTCGTAGATCAACACACGTAGCGCGGGCTTTACATCGCCGGCAATCAAATCCCAGGCAGAGACCACATGCTGCGCGTCATGCCCGCTTTCAAACAATTCAATATTCGGCAGCCCGCCGGTGGCAACGATCACCACATCCGGGGCTTCAGCCAGTATGTCTTCTGCCTCGGCCCAGGTATTGAATTCAAATCGCACATCGCGGGCCGCACATTGGGCCATCCGCCAATCAATGATAGAGATCATCTCGCGGCGCCGAGGCGTCTGGGCTGCAAGGCGCACCTGCCCGCCGGGATCGGACTGCGCCTCGAAGACAGTGACGTCGTGACCACGCTCGGCGGCAACACGCGCGGCCTCCAACCCTCCGGGCCCGGCGCCGACGACCACGACCTTGCGCCGAGACTGTGCCTCCGGAATGTCATGCGGCATCGACAGCTCGCGGCCCGTAGCTGCGTTGTGAATACAAAGCGCATCGCCTGCCTGATAGATCCGGTCGAGACAATAGGTGGCGCCAACGCAGGGGCGGATATCATCCTCGCGCCCTTCGATAATTTTGCGCACGACGTGGGGGTCCGCCATATGAGCACGCGTCATCCCCACCATATCCAGAAGCCCGGCCTGGATTGCATGACGGGCGGTCGCCACATCGGGAATGCGGGCGGCATGAAAGACCGGCAAATGGGTTTCTTGTTTCACCAGACCCGCAAAATCAAGATGCGGAGCCGCCTTCATCCCCTGAACCGGGATCACGTCGGTCATTGCAGGGTCTGTGTGAATTCGGCCCCGTATCACATTCAGGAAATCAACCTGCCCGCTGTCGCTCAGAATACGGGAAATCTTCAGCCCTTCCTCGGCGGTGATACCGCCTTTCTGCACCTCATCTGCGGTAAAGCGCATACCGACGATAAAATCGTCACCCACGCGTTTGCGGATGGCCGTCAGCACATCGAGCGGAAAGCGAAGTCGGTTTTCCAGCGTGTCGGCCCCGTAGGGACCGCTCAGGTCGTTGGTCAGTGGAGACCAAAACTGATCGATCAGGTGCCCATAGGCCTGCAATTCGATCCCATCCATTCCCCCCGCCTGCATTCTCTCAGCAGCGTCGGCAAAGTCGGAGATGATCCGCTCTATATCCCAATCCTCGGCCAGTTTGGGGAAAGCCCTGTGCGCGGGTTCGCGGTGTTTCGAAGAGGACACCGACGGCAGCCAGTTGCCCTTGTTCCAGGTCGTCCTTCGACCCAGATGAGTCAGTTGGATCATGACCGCACAGTCATGCTCGTGACAGCCGTCCGTCAGATTGCGGATCCAGGGAACGACCTCGTCCTTGTAGGCGAGAATGTTGTTGAAAACGGGGGGGCTGTCTTTTGAAACCGATGCAGATCCCGCCGTCATTGCCAGTGCCACCCCGGCCCGGGCCCGCTCCGCATGATACGCGCGATAGCGGTCCTTCGGCATTCCGTCCTCAGGGTATGCAGGTTCATGACTGGTGGTCATGATCCGGTTCCTCAGTGTGAGGTGTTTCAGCGTGAAAGGTTGCAACAAGGGGTCGCGGGACATGGCGCTGCCTTCTCAATACAAATTCTTGACACAAGTGTTAAGTCAGCCTGCATGCGACTTGACACCTGTGTCAACAACTTTAAACTCCAGCCATGCTCCAATCGCCCAACACCCGCACCCGAGGCTCTCGCCAACTCTGGCTTGATGCAGCACTCAACCTTCTGGCGACAAGTGGCATCGATGCGGTGAAAATCATGCCTTTGGCCAAGTCCGTGGGGCAAACCCGCACTGGGTTTTATTGGTATTTCAAAGACCTGAGCGCCCTGCACGACGCGATGATCGAAACCTGGGAAACCCGCAACACAGGCCAGATACAAGCAAGATGCGAAGCCCCGGCCGGGACGATCAATCAGGCGCTCTTTAATCTGATGGACTGCTGGCTTTCCCCGGAGCTGTTCGATACGCGGCTGGATCTGGCAATCCGAAATTGGGCGCGCAACGATCCCAGGCTCGCCGCGCGTCTGCATGATGCGGATGCGGCGCGGATCACTGCAGTGCGGGACATGTTCTTGCGATATGGCTACAGCCCTGAACAGGCGGACGTGCGAAGCCTCACGGTGATTTACACTCAGATTGGCTATATTTCGCTGCAAGTCGAGGAGAACCCGGCGGCACGGCTCGCGCGTGTGCCGCATTACGTCGAAATGTTTTCCAGTCGCCCCCCGGCACCGGAAGAAATTGCGGCCTTCAGGGGTCGGCACCCCGTCCGACCGGGCTAGCTCATCCCACGACAACGGGCGACGGTCGCATCCAGTCCTTCCGCGATCAGGTTGCGCAGGTCGGATCCCCGCAGGACTTTCAAACCGGCCGCAGTTGTACCTGCGTAGTCAATCATCCCCTGCACGTGATCGGCAGGGGTCGCCTCGCCGCTGGCCATCATCTGCCCTGCCCCGAGAAAGAGCTGTCGCACGCTTCGGTCCGCCACCTCGGAATCGATTCCATGCGCCACTGCGTATTGGGTCATGCTCTCGGCAAAAAAGGCCACGAAACCCGGCACCGGCCCCGTCATTGCGGTAAAGATATCGAGATGCGCCTCATCCCGGATTTGGTCTGTTGTCCCGCAGGCCCCGAACAGGCTGCCGACAAAATCTCGGTCGCCAGCAGTCACGCCATCGGTCGCCACCCAAGGGGAATACGCAACACCTGTCGCGGCTGCCGGGCTGCACATGGCACGAACGATCCGTGTTGCGCCGGTCAGCGCGGCAATGCGCTCCGCCGTCACGCCGGCCATGACCGAAATCACCAGTTTGCCGCCCAGCGACACGCCAAGGTCCTCCGCGGCGGCGGGCGGAACGCACAGCAGAACCACGTCACAGGCCATCGCAAGGCGCTGGTTGTCAGCCGTCACATTCAGCTCCGGATATGTGTCAAACCCATCCAGCTGACCGCTGCGACAAGAGACCCAGATCTGTGAGGGCGGCAAAAGTCGCGATTGCAGGGTGGCCTGCAAAATCGCACGGCCAAGCATGCCAGCTCCGCCGATGATCCCCAAGGTTTGGCCTGTCATCTCACCCTCTATTCCCCGATCTTCTGCACCGCCTTGCAGGCCCCGCAGAGTGTCGCCATTTTGCACGCCACGCTCAGCCTTTCGACCGACCGTGCGATATTTGCAATTTGCCCTCTATCCGCCAGCGCGGCGAGACCTACCCCCCCCCCCCAGACTGCGGTCCAGTCAGGGAATGGGCTTGCGTGCATTGGAAAGCACGTCTTCAAACAAAATCAATATGTTTGTGCAGGGGAAGTTCTCGAATGCGCTGACCGGTCGCGGCAAAGATCGCATTGGCCAAGGCAGGTGCCGCAGGTGGCACCGCCGGCTCTCCGATCCCGCGGATTGCCGATCCATTGGAGAGTGCCCTGACAATGATTTCAGGTGCCTGATACAGACGCATGCCGGTGAAATCATAGAAATTGCTTTGATCAGGCATATGATCGTCATAGGTCAGCTCGCAATTCATGGCATGGCCCAAGCCCCAGATCACCCCGCCAAAGACCTGCGCTTCCAGATTGGTCGGGTCGAGCACCTCGCCCACATCCACCGCCACATAGACCTTCTCGATACGGATGCCGTCCTCCGTCTGCACCACGTCGACCACCTGGGCACAGGGTACGCCAAAAGACATGCAGAACCCGACCCCGCGCCCACGCCCGCCTGTGTGCAATTCACCATTCCAACCGGACATTTCGCCCACGGCCTCCAGCACCTTGCGAGAGGGGTCGTGCATACAAAGACGCATGCGCTCCGCGAGCGGATCAGCTCCGGCGGCATGGATCAACTCGTCAAGAAAACAGTCGTGATAAAATCCGTTTCCCGAGGCCCCCACTGATCGCCAGGACGAGACAGGGACCATGGCCGGCGCGCGATAGCCTGTGACCCGGTAGTTTGGGATTGCAAATGGTTGATCCCAGGCCCCAGTGGTGATGGTGGCGTCGGGTCCCGGCAAGTTCCGGCCGCTCAGCCGTTCGAGCCATTCCGGCGCCATGGCGGATTGGCTGACCGACAGGTCGAACCCGATGACCTTGCCGTCGGCGACCGCGCCGCGCGCCCGCGCGACGGACGCAGGTCGGGGGTAGTCATGAGTCATGTCTTCTTCGCGGCTCCACGTCAGCTTCAAGTGGCGCCCGGGCACAGCCATGGCCAGTTCCACTGCCTGCTCGACATGCGTCATTTCCAATCGGTGGCCAAAACTTCCGCCCATGGGCAGGACATGCACCTTGACGTTCGCCGCCTTCACGCCCGCAATACGGGCTGCCCGGTCGCGCACGAATACCGGAATTTGGGTGCCGGTCCAGATCTCGACCGCGTCTGCCTGAACCCGAACCACAGCATTCATCGGCTCCATCGGCGCATGCGCAAGATAGGGAACGCGGTAGTCTGCAGTGATGACAGTGCCGTCCGACAGGGCACGGTCAACATTGCCGTCGTCCCGCTGCCTGTGGTCAAAGAAGTCCGGCGCATTCAGGGCGGCCTCCAGCTCGTGAAACAACCCATCCGACGTGGCGGGATAGGCCGGTGCCTTCCAACTGATGTCCAGAGCATCCGCAGCCTGAAACGCGCGCCAGGTATTGTCGGCAATCACACCAACCCCCTGTGACATCGGGATAATTCTGTGCAAGCCCCGCATGTTTTCGGCCCGCGCGGTATCCAATCGAGCAAGACCCGCGCCGATCGCAGGATTGGCCCGCACCGTGGCGTGAAGCATGTCGTCAAATTCCAGGTCTATGCCGTAGACCTCGGTGCCCGTGCATTTGCGCGCCATATCCAGCCGGGGCAAGGCCGCCGTGCCAAGGTACTTCCATTCGGAGGACGGGCGCGGGGAGACATCCGCAACCGGCGCGATCTGCGCCGCCTCTGCGGCAAGGTCGGTATAGGCAATCCGCCCGCCGGCAGGCAGCAGGACGAAACCATCTGCGGTCTTCAAGTTGCTCCGCGCAATCCCTGTTCGCCGGGCCGCCGCCTCCTTCAGAGTTTCACGCGCAATTGCACCCGCTGTCCGCAACCGGTCGAACCCATCCGGGATCGTCGACGAGCCGCCGGTGACCTGGACAGAGAATAGCTTGGCCGGAACCGCCGAAAGGCTACGCAAACTCTCTGCGACAAAGCTGTCATCATAGGCAGGGTACGGAACCCCCTCGGCAAGGATCGTCGCGTTATGATACGCAGGCCCCGGCAGTCCGGGGGACAACCTGGCCGTCGCAGGATCAATATCCAGTTCTTCCGCAATGAGGTAGGCCTGGATGGAATATGCGCCCTGCCCCATATCGGCACGTGGCGTGATCAATGTGATCCCGTCTGCATCGATTTTCACAAAAGGAGTGAGCGCCGCCTCTCCCTCGGCAAGGCCCTCCAGCAGCGGGTTCGGGATTGGCTTTTTGGCAAGATAGACCCCGAATGCCACGCCCCCCGCAACGGCTGTGGAGCCCACGAGAAACGTCCGGCGGGTCAGTTTGCCAACGCGGGTCATGGCTTTGTCTCGCTCAGGGTCCGGGCGGCGGCGTGGATGGCAGCGCGGATACGGGGGTAGGTGCCGCATCGACACAGATTGCCGGACATCACCTCGTCAATCTCGGCATCGGATGGATGCGGGATCATCTCCAGAAGGCTGGCGGCCTGCATGATTTGACCAGATTGGCAGTAACCGCATTGCGCGACCTGATGCGTGATCCACGCGTCCTGCAAGGCGTGCAGCCTCTCCGGAGTGCCCAGGCCCTCGATGGTCAGGACCTCGCCCTCGAGATCCCCGACTGGCAATTGACAGGATCGCACGGCAACCCCGTCCACATGCACCGTGCAGGCGCCACATTGGGCAACGCCACAGCCATACTTGGGGCCCTTGATGTCCAATTCATCCCGCAGCACCCAAAGCAAAGGCATCTCGGGCTCCACGTTGATTTCGTGGAGGATTCCATTGACGGTCAGCTTCATTGTCCACTCCGTGGCGGCCAGTCAGACCCATCCTATCCGGTGCGTCCCCCGGAGACATTCACAGAGTGCGCCATTTTCAGAAACCTTGCGTCACCCTGCCGGGTCGGCAACCGGGCGACCGGGCGCCCCTTCAGCCTGCGGCCAGAAACGTATCAGCGGCCGTCAACAACCGGCACCGCCGAAGTCAGGTCGGGCGCGATGCGGATCATATCCGAAAGAGCATATCCCGGCGTGCTGAGGTCAACCGTGAGGCCGATCAACCCTGCAGGAACAGCGGTCGCCGCCGCCAGCGCATCCGCCAGGTCAACACCACAGCGCTGCGTCAAAACCGCAAGAGCGGTTGTCAGCTCCAGATCGGCCCCGGCCAATGTCCCATCCGCCAGGCACAACCGACCGTCCCGGCGCGTGATCGGCCGACCTTCGAGTTCGAACTCTGTCTTGTCTGTACCGGCAACCGCCATCGCGTCGCTGACAAGGAAGAGGCGCCCCTCCCCCCGCCGCTTCGCCACCCAGGCGGCCCGCAGGCTGGCCGGATGAACATGAATTCCGTCTGCGATGACGCCCGCAGACATCTCCGGCGTCTCCAGAACTGCGCCAACAAGACCCGGCATACGGTTGCCAAGCTGGCTCATGGCGTTGAACAGATGGGTGGCACAGCGCGCCCCGGCCTTGACGTAGGAGATGCAGGTCTCGAAAGACGCATCCGTATGACCCAGCGACACCAAGACACCGGCGGCCACCAAACGGCTCACCTGCTCGGCCGAGACATTTTCCGGAGCGACCGTCACTTTCAACGTGGCCAACCGCCCGGCGGCGCGGCATATCCGCTCCAGATCCGCAGCATCCATCGGCCGGATCAAGGACGCATCATGCGCGCCTTTGCGCGCGACTGACAAATGCGGACCTTCCAGATGCAGGCCGCCAAACCCGCGCACCCCCGCCTCGGTCGCGGCAATGCCCGCAGCCAGAGCGGCAGCCGTTTTTTCCGCGGTATCCGTTATCAGCGTTGGCAGAACCGTCGTCGTCCCCATCCGGCGATGCGCCTCGACGATCCGGATGATCGCTGCGGCAGAGGGCGCATCGTTGAGCATGACACCGCCACCGCCATTGACCTGCAGATCCACATAGCCGGGCGACAGGATATCCCCCTTGAGATCAATATGCTCGCCACCTTCGTCGCGGTCCGCTGACGGCACCAGGGCGACAAGCCGTCCCTCCCGAAACTGCGCCGCGTATCCTTCTCTCAGACGGAGCCCGTCAAAGATGGGGCCGCCCGAGTAGGTAGAGAGTGCCTGAGTCATATGGTTTCCGTCACCTTGTTCAGATGCCGTGGCGCATCCGGGTTCACGCCGCGCCGCACGGCAACAGCTTCGACCATTCCATAGAACGAAACGATGCTCGCGATGGGATCAGTGATCCAATGATCCGTCCGCACATGCGGCAGAACCTCCACGCCCTCGGCGCGCTGCGTTGTGGCGAAAACACGCGCCCCTTTTGCCGCCAATGCCTGCGAAATCTCTGCGACGCTGGCCTCGGCGGCATCGGCTGCTGCAAACGCGATGACTGGAAATTCGCGACCGACGATGGACACCGGCCCATGAAGAACTTCTGCTGCCGAGTAACTTTCAGCATGGATCTGGCAGGTTTCCTTGAGCTTCAACGCGGCCTCGTTGGAAATTGCCCAGCTCGGACCGCGCCCCAATGTATAGAGGGACTGCCCGTCGATCGCCTCTATTGCGGCGCTCCAATCACAGTCCTTCGCTTTGGCCAAATGCTTGGGCAGGGTGCGAATTGCATTCAGGAGCTCTGCGTCCTGCTTGACCTCCGCCATCAGCCACAGCCCAGCCACCAGCGAGGTCACAAAGGTCTTGGTCGCAGCAACGCTCAGCTCCGGGCCGGCATGAATTGGCAGGATGGCTTCTGACGCGTCGGCCAGTGGCGACATCGCGTCATTGGTGATCGCCACCGTATACGCGCCACCGGCGGCAAAGGCAGAGGTCAGCTGCACAATGTCGGGGCTTTTTCCGGATTGAGACACCGAGAGGCTCAGGGCGCCCTTGCACCGAAGATCGACACCATAGATCGACTTCACGGAGGGGCCCACCGATGCCATAGGGAGCCCCAGCAACAACTCGCTGGCGTATTTCAGATAGGTGCAGGCATGGTCGGAGGACCCGCGCGCCACCGACAACAGATAGCTCGGTGCGAGGTCCCGTATATGCGCGGCGGTCGAGGTGACAGCGCCAGATCCCTTGATCAACAGATTCTCGACCGCGTCTGGAATTTCATCGATTTCGCACCGCATCTGTGTCCGGAAATCGCTCATGGATATTGACCCTTCAATTGGACAGCCGCAGTTCTGCGACAAAGTCGTATGCATCGCCTCGATAAATGGATCGCGTCAGCTCTGCGACACGACCATCGGCCAGATATGACAGGCGCTGAATACGCAATCCGGCCGTCCCTTCCGCAACATTGAGCAGCCCAGCTTCGGTTTCTTTCAGATTGATCGCAGAGATCTTTTGCACGGCCCGAACCGGACGATGGCCAATACGGTCCAGAGTGGCATATAGGGATGTCGTTACCTCAAGCGGGTTTGGAAGAACCGAGAGAGCCAGCGCCGCGCGTTCCAATGCCATCGGCTGGCCGCCCGCCGCACGCAGGCGGTATATTCTGGCGACCGACTCGCCTGCTCCGAGGTCAAGGACATCAATCTCCTCTTCGCTCGCGAGAAAGATCCCGCGCTCCAGCCAGGTCGATGTCGTTTCCAACCCGCGTTGCTGCATGTCTTCGGTGAAAGACGTCAGATGCGACAAGGATTGCTCGACACGGGCCGGATTGTCACACACGAAAGTGCCCGAGCCCTGACGCTGTTCAATAGCGCCTTGCTGAACCAGCTCCTGCATCGCCTTGCGAACCGTCACGCGGGACAGGTCGGTAATGTCTGCAATTTCGCGCTCGGGTGGCAATGAGCTGTTGGGGGGCAAAACACCGGTCCGTATCGCCTGCTCCAGCCGACGGCGCAGCTGAACGTAGCGTGGCCCACTGCCCTGATCAAACCATTTGACCGGCTGCAGGAACTCCGCAATGCTCATTCGCCACCTTCCCGCGCGAAATCCCACGCAAGTGCAATCGCACCGTCAAGCGGCGTCCCCATAGGTACGGCGCAGGCGTCCTGCATTGCCACCGGCAAATACGGCCGGAACTGAGGCGCGATCCCGCCAGTCAGACAGAGGCGCACGCCCGGCTGCCACCCAAGTTTTTGCAGAGTATCGGAAATCCCCTGTGCTGCGGCGCTCAGGACTTCGACGGCCAGCAGATCGCCATCGGCCGCCAGACGGGTCACCTCGGGCGCGAGGCCGCCAAAATCTGCAGGCCGGGCCGAGGCCGCAAAAGCCACGATCCCCGAGGCGCCTCCAAACCGGCTGAGGAGGAGCTGGCCCAATCCGGAGCGCGGACGTAGCCCATCCACCTCCTCAAGCGCACATGACAAGGCCCGCCGCCCCACCCACTGAGCAGATGCCGGATCTCCCAGCACAGCGCCCCATCCTCCTACGAATTGCGCACATCCTGAGATCTGCCCTGCAAAGAATGACCCCGTGCCACAATGCGCGACAAATCCATCGCCCTCACCGAGCGCACCGCGCAATGCGGTGGGACGGTCGTCCGTGATCCGCGCCCGCCGAAATGGGAGAAAAGCCTCGAACCGGCCTGCGATCGCATCTCCCGTCACCCCCGCAATCCCAATGTAGGTCGGGCAGGCGACCAAATCCGAAATAGCGCGCCCCGTCCGGGCCGATAACTGAGCGAGGCCGTTGCGCACCTCAAGGACCGCCCCGTCGAGATCGGTGGAGATGTTTGCAGGTCCCGCCTCTACTGCGATGACGGACACCCCATCAGAAAGGGCCAGGCGGCAGCGGGTACCGCCACCATCAAGCGCAAGAACAGAGGTCTTCAATGAATTCTCCATATCGATACCATTACAATACCAACAGACCCCAGGGAAGACTAATTAAAAACCATATGCGCAAAAAATGCCGAACTCTCAGCTGCCACAAACATGAAATGGGATGAAATCAATACAGCAGGATGAAATGGTAGACAAAAGGTATCAAATGGGTATCGTCAAGATCAACATGGAGAGAATCACGTGTCCACCGCTGCCACGGAACAATCGCACGACAATGCCAGAGATCTGGAGACCCGCGCCCTGAGTGACGTGGCCCGTATTCTCGCGCAATCGCAGCAGGCCGCAGCACAGACACCCCTGCTCGCCATCGATGCCATTTGCAGCGGCGCCCTGGCAATGGCACGGGCGATCCGAACGGGCGGTACGCTGCACTATGTGGCTGCGGGCTCCTCCGGTCTCATGGCCGCTGCTGACGCGCTGGAATTGGGGGGCACGTTCTCAATTCCAGCCGCGCAACTGCGGATCCACATGGCGGGCGGCTTGCCAACCGGCGTGGAAATGCCCGGCGATACGGAAGATGACATCTCTGGCCTGGCGAGCGCCTTGTCCGGTGCCGCCGACAGGGACGTTTTCATCGGTGTGTCAGCCAGCGGCAGCACGCCCTATACCGTCGAAGCGATCAAACTTGCCAAACAACGCGGGGGGACAGTGATCGGGATCGCAAACAATGCGGGCTCTGAGCTGCTGAACCTCAGCCATCACGCGATACACCTGCACACCGCCCCAGAAGTCGTATCCGGCTCTACCCGCATGGGAGCAGCCACGGCCCAAAAAATTGCCCTGAACATGCTGTCCACCCTCATGGCGATCGAACTGGGTCATGTTCACGACGGAATGATGGTCAACCTGCGCGCTGACAACACAAAACTGCGCGGTCGGGCCCAAAATATCGTCGTGAAAGCCGCAAACGTCACCGAAGGCGCGGCCGCCACGGCAATAGAGACGGCGGCCGGAAACACCAAATGCGCGATCCTGATTGCCGCCGGCGCAAGAGACCTCGCTGACGCCGAGCAACGCCTACAGACGACCAAGGGCAAGCTGCGACCGGCGCTGCAAACCCTCAAGAAATAAATAAAAAAATCATTCCAATAGGAGGAAGACCCCATGAGAAGAAAATCTATGTTGGCGGCACTGGCCAGTACGGCACTGGTCGCAACCTCAGCCCTCGCAGAAGACGTCACGCTGACGGTTGAAAGCTGGCGCAATGACGACCTGACCCTTTGGCAGGAGAAGATCATTCCGGCGTTTGAAGCCGCCCACCCTGGCATCAAGGTCAAGTTCACGCCCAGCGCGCCGACCGAATATAATGCAGTGCTGAACTCCAAACTCGATGCGGGTTCTGCGGGCGACCTGATCACCTGCCGGCCTTTCGACGCGTCGCTGGCACTGTTCGACGCGGGCCATCTCGCGGATCTGGACGACATGGAGGCGATGGGCAACTTTTCAGATGTCGCCAAATCCGCATGGCAGACCGACGACGGCTCGGCCAGCTTCTGTGTCCCGATGGCCTCAGTCATCCACGGGTTCATCTACAACAAAGACGCATTCGAAGAGCTGGGTCTGGAGGTTCCGACGACCGAAGATGAATTCTTCGCCGCGCTGGAGACGATCAAGGAAGACGGCACCTACATCCCGATGGCCATGGGCACCAATGACCAGTGGGAAGCGGCAACCATGGGATACAACAACATCGGTCCGAACTACTGGAAAGGCGAAGAAGGCCGCAAAGCGCTGATCGCGGGCGAGCAGAAACTGACCGATGAGCAGTGGGTGGCCCCGTTTGAAACTCTTGCCAAATGGGCGGATTATCTCGGCGACGGATTTGAAGCCCAGACCTACCCGGACAGCCAGAACATCTTCACCCTCGGTCGCGCTGCGATCTATCCGGCCGGCAGCTGGGAGATCTCGGGCTTCAACGCGCAGGCTGATTTCGAAATGGGAGCGTTCAAACCGCCGGTCAAGGCAGCGGGCGATACCTGCTACATCTCTGATCACACAGATATCGGCATTGGTATGAATGCATCGACCGAACATCCCGAAGCCGCCAAGGCCTTCCTCAGCTGGGTGGCCTCTCCGGAGTTTGCCAGCATCTTCGGCAACGCCCTGCCGGGCTTTTTCCCGCTGTCAAACGCACCGGTCGAGATGAGTGACCCGCTTGCCAAAGAGTTTGTGAGCTGGCGTGGCGAGTGCGAAAGCACCATCCGCTCCACCTATCAGATTCTGTCGCGCGGCACTCCGAACCTGGAGAATGAAACATGGGGCGCATCCGCCGCTGCAATCAAGGGCACTGACACCCCCGAGGCGCTTGCCGAGAAACTGCAGTCCGGTCTGGCGAATTGGTACGCACCGCAGCAGTAGAGCGCAGAGGCGACCCAATTCATTGTTGAGAAACGACCGGACGCGTGTCCCCCACGCGTCCGGATCCTGTACCGGAGTTCTCCATGCAACTGCCCCGCCTTCGCTGGCATATCGCCGTCTTCCTGGCGCCTGCTGTGCTCATCTATTCCACGGTTATGATCTTTCCGCTTTTCAATACGCTTCGCCTTGCCCTTTATGCCGAGGTCGATCAGGGGCGCGTGTTTGTCGGGTTTGAAAATTTCCGCACCTTGTTTTTTGATCCGATCTGGTCGGAACAGTTCTGGAATGCACTTGGCAACAACTTCTGGTTCTTCCTGATCCATATGCTGGTGCAAAACCCGATTGGAATTGCACTCGCGGCACTTCTGAGCCACCCGCGGCTGCGGTTTGCTGCCCTTTATCGCTCTGCCATCTTCATACCAACCGTGCTCAGCTTCGTGATTGTGGGTTTCGCATGGAAATTGATCCTGTCACCGATCTGGGGCATCGCGCCATCATTGCTGGACGCCGTCGGTTTGAAATCGCTCTTTGCGCCCTGGCTCGGAAAAGAAGAATACGCCCTGACCACGCTGGCGATGATCTCTGTGTGGCAGTTCGTGGGCATCCCGATGATGCTGATCTACGCAGCCCTCCTGTCGATCCCCGAGGACATTCTCGAAGCGGGAGAAATCGACGGTGTGACGGGCCTCGCCGCTTTCTGGAAGATAAAACTCCCGCTGATCCTGCCATCGATAGGCATTATCTCCATTCTGACCTTTGTCGGGAATTTCAACGCGTTTGATCTGATTTACGCCGCCCAGGGCGCGCTGGCGGGGCCTGATTTCTCGACCGACATATTGGGCACCTTCATGTACCGCACCTTCTTTGGCTTTCAGCTGCAACTTGGCGATCCGCATATGGGCTCGGCGATTGCAGGGGCCATGTTCGCGATCATCCTCGTCGGCGTCTGTCTTTATCTTTTTGGCATCCAGACCCGGATGCGCCGCTATCAGCTCTGACGGAGGCACGAGATGAATACAGCACGCTCAAACCCCATCAATGCAGCGCTGATGCATGGCGCGCTGATCCTCTACACGTTGATCGCGCTGTTCCCGGTTTTTGTCATCCTGATCAACAGCTTCAAAAGCCGAAAGAAGATCTTTCGGGAACCGCTGGCGCTGCCGGACGCCGAGAGCTTCTCACTCGTTGGATACCAGACCGTGATGAAGCAGGGCGATTTCATTCTCTACTTTCAGAACTCATTCATTGTGACTGTCGGATCGCTGACCTTGATCCTGCTGTTTGGCGCAATGGCTGCCTTTGCCCTCAGTGAGTATCGGTTTCGCGGCAATATGCTGATGGGGCTATACCTTGCGCTTGGCATCATGATCCCGATCCGTATCGGCACCGTGGCGATCCTGGAAATGATGGTCGCGACCGGCCTTGTGAATACGCTCTGGGCGCTCATTCTTGTCTACACGGCGCAAGGCCTGCCGCTGGCCGTTTTCATCCTCAGTGAGTTCATGCGCCAAGTAAGCGACGACCTGAAAAACGCAGGCCGCATCGATGGCCTTAGCGAATATGCGATATTTTTCAAATTGGTGCTGCCGCTGGTCCGCCCCGCCATGGCGACGGTCGCGGTGTTCAACATGATCCCGATCTGGAATGATCTATGGTTCCCGTTGATCCTCGCCCCTGCGGAGGAAACCAAAACCCTGACGCTGGGAAGCCAGGTCTTCATCGGCCAGTTCGTGACCGATTGGAACGCGGTTCTGTCTGCGCTGTCGATGGCGATCCTGCCTGTCTTGGTGCTGTATGTGATTTTCTCGCGCCAACTGATCCGTGGAATAACGTCGGGAGCCGTCAAATGATCCGTGTATTGATCGCAGGGTTGGGGAACATGGGGCTGAGCCATGCGCTGGCCCATCACAAAACTCGGGACGCCGAAATCGTCGCTCTTGTGAACCGCTCCGGCACGGTGGATCACCCTGATTTGGCTCAATATCCGGTGTTTACCGACTTCCATACTGCCTTGGCGAACACGCGGCCTGACCTGGTGGTGATTGCAACCTATTCCGACAGTCACGCGCAATACGCGATAGACGCGATGACGGCTGGCGCGCATGTCTTCGTCGAAAAACCTCTGGCCACCACAGTGGAAGATGCGTGCCGGGTCACGGCTTGCGCCAGAGCAACAGGCCGGAAATTGGTCGTCGGCTACATCCTGCGCCATCACCCGTCATGGATGCGATTGATTTCAGAAGCTCAGGCACTCGGCGGGCCCTACGTGTTTCGCATGAACCTCAATCAACAGAGCAGCGGCCCGGAGTGGGAAACCCACAAGGCACTGATGCAGACGACCTCGCCAATTGTCGATTGCGGCGTTCACTACGTTGATGTGTGGTGCCAGATCACTGACGCAAAGCCGGTGCTGGTCCATGGAATCGGCATCCGACTATCAGATGAAATCGCGGCAGATATGTATAATTACGGCCAATTTCAGGTGACCTTCGATGATGGATCAGTGGGATGGTATGAGGCCGGCTGGGGGCCCATGATGTCTGAGACCGCTTTTTTCGTCAAAGACGTGATCTCTCCCCATGGCTCCGTATCCATCACCGAAGACGCCAAATCCGCGTCCTCCGATGTGGACGGTCACACCCGGGTCGGCGGTCTGTTGGTGCACCGGCCCGAAGGCGACCGGCTCATAGATCTACCGGATGAGCCCGGCCATCAGGATCTATGTGATGCAGAGCAGGCCTACGTCCTGCGCGCAATTTCCCACGATATTGACCTGTCCCGCCATGCAAGAGACGCCGTCCAATCCCTGGCGATTTGCCTGGCCGCGGATCAAAGCATCCGCCTCGGGTCCCCGGTCAAGTTAGAGGAGGTTTTGCCATGACAGCGCTGACCCTGAGCAATGTGAGTAAATCCTTCGGGACGGTGGAGGTGTTGAAAAATATCAACATCGACGTCGAAGAAGGAGAGTTCGTCGTCTTTGTCGGCCCCTCCGGATGTGGGAAGTCCACCCTATTGCGCACGATTGCAGGTCTTGATGATGTCAGCTCTGGCGAGGTGCTTATTGACAACAAAAAGGTGAACCGGACGCCCCCCTCCAAACGCGGGATCGCCATGGTTTTTCAAAGCTATGCCCTCTATCCTCATCTGAACGTCCGCAACAACATGACTCTGGCGCTCAAGCAGGCGAAGGAAAGCAAGGATGTGATTGAACAGCGTCTGGCGGAAGCCAGCCGAATGCTCAGCCTTGAGGACTATCTGGACCGCTACCCTTCCGAATTGTCCGGCGGGCAACGCCAGCGGGTCGCGATCGGGCGCGCGATCGTGCGCCACCCAAAGCTGTTCCTTTTCGACGAACCTCTTTCCAATCTCGATGCGGCGCTCCGTATGAACACCCGTCTGGAGATCGCCAATCTCCACCAGACGTTGGGTGCGACCATGATTTATGTGACGCATGATCAAACCGAGGCCATGACCCTTGCGGATAAAATCGTCGTCCTGCGCGATGGGCGCGTTGAGCAGGTCGGCAGCCCGATGGAGCTCTACAACAATCCCGCCAATCAGTTTGTCGCCGGGTTCCTCGGCTCACCGGGGATGAATTTTCTGCCTGCAACACTGCTGCAAGACGGCAATCCCAATACCTTGGGCGTTCGTCCGGAGGATCTGTTTTTCGACGACAATGGTCCGCTTGAAATTACAACGCAACATGTCGAACATCTGGGCGGTGACACCAACGTGATTGGAACATGCCAAGGCCAGCCGATAACCCTGCGCCTGTTCGGCCAGCAGGCCGCTACCGTCGGAGCGGTCGCGCGGGTCTCAATAGCGCAAGACCGGTCGTATTTCTTCAGTCCCGACGGCAGCCGGATCCGCTGACACGAAACCTCTGCCGGTGGCATAGGGGCACTGAAAAATATGACCGGCCCTGATGTCTGCTCCGCACAGGCCGAAGAACCGGCATCAGAACCGCTGGCTGAAAAGGCCAATACCCTTCCCCATCCGCAAAAGGGACGGCAGGGGGCAATGCGAATGCGCCGACCTCAAGTCGGATATTCAGTTGACCTCCCATCAACGGCTTGCCATTTCAAGAGAGACGGAAATGTGAGGTGCATCTTGCCAAAACTAGGGATGGAAGCCAAACGCCGGGCAGCGCTGGTGTCCGCGGCCATAGACGAGATCGGCGAAACGCGCTCCATTGAAGTGACCGTCGCCAGAATAGCGCGCCGCGCCGGCATGAGTAGCGGCCTGGCGCATCACTATTTTGGCAGCAAGGAGCAGATGCTGATTGCCGCAATGCGCCATATTATGGCCGATTTTTCAGCGAATGTCCGGGATGGCCAACGAAAAGCGACCGATCCCAGAACGCGCCTCGAAGCCATTCTACGCGCGAATTTCGCACCCCACGTCTTTCACCCTAGAAAAACATCCGCTTGGCTGAGCTTTTACTCTCTCTCCCAGCACCAACCCGATGCCGGGCGTCTCATGCGGCTCTATCAGCGGAGATTGCGCAGTAACCTTCTCTTTGACCTGCGCAAATTGTCTCCACGCGCTGAGAGCATTGCCGACACATTGGCTGCATTGATTGATGGCGTATATCTGCGGGCAGCCTTGTCCCATGGCGCGCATAGCGAGGCCGCGTTCGCGACTGTCGCTTTTGCATTGGAGACGATGCTGAACCGCTATCCGACCGGAGAACGCGCCGCCACGACCGGCTGCGTTGCACAGCCGCCAGACGCATTCTGAGAAATGAATGCGTGAGTCAGGATTTCAGGGTTAAAGTGCCGCGCGAACCACAGGCGGTAACTCGCTGTACCCTCCTGCGCTTCAGACCGGCTGAGACCCGCATGCAACTCCTCCGCTGGGATCACATTGACCGGTTCCCTCGGGCAAATTTGCTTTGTAGGCTTTGTCAGGGAGAATTTTGATGATCAATGGTTTGAAGGCGCGCAATCTGTCATTTCAATACGGCGCCAAAACGGCGCTCAATAACGTCTCCTTTGAAGTATCCAAAGGTCAGTTCTGCGCTTTGCTGGGCCCGAATGGCGCCGGAAAGTCTACTCTTGTTTCCCTTTTGACACGTCTGCTGGTCGCGCCGGGTGACGGTGAAATCCACCTCATCGGTCACAGCCTCGAACATAGCCCCCGCAACGCACTGGCCGCATTGGGAGTTGTCTATCAACAGCCGACATTGGACATGGACCTCACGGTACGCCAAAACCTCGCCTATTTCGGCGCGCTACATGGATTGTCGCGCAAGGATATCCGCATCCGCAGCGAGGCCGCGTTGGATCGCCTTGGCATGCTGGAGCGCGCAGGGGAACGCATACGAAACCTGAATGGTGGCCACCGACGCAGGACTGAACTCGCACGCGCACTGCTCCATGATCCCAAGGTTTTGCTGCTGGACGAACCCACCGTTGGTCTGGATGCAGCAGCCCGGGCGGCGATCACCGATCATGTGCACGATTTGGCAGATCAGGGCATGAGTGTATTGTGGACCACCCATTTGACCGATGAAGTGCGCGACAGCGATCATCTTCTGGTGTTGCATCAGGGTCAAATTCTGGAAGACGGATATGCCGGTGAAATCCGAGGCGACTTGCCGTTGCAGGAGTGGTTTCTTCTGCGGACAGGAGATCGCTCATGATCATATGGTTCAGGGCGCTCCGGGCAATTGTCGGACGGGATTTTCTGCGTTTTGTGCATCAGCGAGAGCGTTTCCTGGCCGCGCTGGTGCGGCCGTTGGTGTGGCTTTTGGTCTTTGCAGCAGGATTTCGCGCAGCCCTGGGCATATCAATCACGCCGCCCTATCAGACCTATATCACCTACGAGACCTATATCGTGCCGGGTCTGTGCGGCATGATCTTGTTGTTCAATGGAATGCAAAGTTCCCTAAGTCTCGTCTATGATCGCGAGATCGGCACAATGCGCCTGTTGCTCACCAGCCCGTTACCGCGCTGGTGGTTGCTGTTGTGCCGTCTGATCGGTTCAACGATCGTTTCCGTCCTGCAGGTCTATACGTTTCTGGTTATTGCAGGGGTGTTTGGCATCACAATGCCACCGCTGGGATACGTGGCTGTACTCCCCGGCCTGATGATGGCCGGACTGATGCTCAGCGCGCTTGGGCTGGTACTCTCAAGCTTCATCAAACAGCTGGAGAATTTCGCCGGCGTGATGAATTTCGTCATCTTCCCGATGTTCTTTCTCTCTTCTGCGCTCTATCCGCTTTGGAAAATGGCCGAAAGTTCGGACCTGCTGCGCGACATCTGCGCCCTTAATCCCTTTACCCATGCGGTAGAGATGATCCGCTACCTGCTTTACCTCGACTTCAGCTGGCCGGCCCTGATCTGGGTCGTCGCATCAACCGCTGTATTCCTCGGCATGGCAATATGGGGCTATGATCCCGCACGCGGTCTCATGAAGCGAAAAACCGGCTGAGCAGCCCGGAACGGAGCGTCTCAAGCTTCCTGTTCAATTCCGTTCACCGTCCGGCAGCGCCAACTTTTGATTTCATGTCGTGGATGGGTATTGACCCATTTTGCCAACTCAGGTTGGGCGCCCAAAAGGCACATCTGTGGTGACACATCCACAAAGACCATGCTCCGCTCGGAGCAGGCGGTGGGCTGGCCGGAAAGGCAAACAACGAAGAGGAGTTCAATCATAAAACATGGCTTTCACTGGTTACGACTTTAGTATGAGAGTCCGCAGCGGCCATGTCTTATTATCTTTGGGTCAGAGCAAGCCACTTTTGGTCTTCCCGCCCAAATTGCGAGCGAAATGGTTAAGATTTTCCGCTTTCTTTGCGTCAATAAAACGCAAGCTTTGACAGGAAACACCCAGGGCGTGTGCGGTCCAAAATCCGCTCCCTGAAAACGTGTCAACATAGCCTTTGGTCTCACTCCGGCTTTGCGACCCGCCGGTCTAGGCTGTTCGCACCCGGTTCTTAAATTCGGTCCACACCTTTGATCGCAGCGAATATCCTTAACCCCCCGCACCGCCTGAGCGCCCTACGGTGGCGACCTCTGTCATTGCGGATGCGTCTTGGCCTCGGGGCGGCGGCTCTGAGCGCCGGGGCCATTGTGGCCGCATTGGTTCTGTATTTCGGCATGTCCGACGTGGCCAAGCGTCTGGAAACCGCGTTGGCGTCCGAGCAGCGTATGACACGCTATTCCGCATTATCGACGCAGATCTCAACCTTTTTGGTGATTGCCACCGAGAGCGTGCAGACAGGTCTGTCACCAGGCGAACGTATGGCGCGCATCCAGCCGACAGCCGACCGGATTGAACAGGTCTTTGTGTTCCTGCGGTCAGATCTGGAAAAAGCGGTCGAGAGCGCCCGCAGCATTGGCGTTGATCAGCAATCACGATTTGGCACCCAATCGCTGGGGCTTGCCCGCATGGAGGCCCTGCTGCACCGAACACTGGTCGGTCTGGCTGATCCGGATGGAGATGCCCCGCGGCTCAGGGCGCATCTGGACAGTTTCGCAGGCAGCTTTGATCCACTTCTGAATCAAGCTGTGAACACAGAAAGATTGTTCCGCAACAATGCGCTGCAGGGGATTGAAGCGCTGCGCCACCGCCTGGCAGTGACAGCCGCATTGATTGCAGCGCTTTCCGTTCTTGGTGTATTGTTCTTCTATATTGCCCTGGTCCGACCTCAGTTTTCCCGCCTGGAAAAACTGCACGCGGCAGCCCAAAAGATAGGTTCTGAAGACTTTTCCCTGTCGCTTCCGGTCACCCGACTAGACGAGATCGGGCGATTGTACTCCGCCACGAACCGTATGGCGCAGGCTCTGGCACGGCGCCAGGAGCGCGTCGAGACCGAATGGTCCAAGCTGAACTCAGTGATTGACAGGCGCACGCAGGAATTGCGCGCCGCCAACCAGCGCCTGGAAGAAATCGATGAGAACCGGCGGCGCTTTTTTGCGGATGTCAGTCATGAACTGCGTACGCCGCTGACGGTCATTCTGATGGAAGCACAGATTGGCAAGCAGGGGAACGGGCCGGATGCCCAGGCCTTTGCAACCATTGAAAACCGCGCCGCCCGGCTAAACCGCCGTATCGACGATTTGCTCAGGGTGGCCAAATCGGAAAACGGTCAACTTGCCTTTGACCCTCGCCCGGTAGAGCTGAGCGAAATCATTAAGGCGACCTTGCAGGAAATCCGGGCCGAGGTCGAAAGTGCCGGCATGACGCTGGACACCGACCCGCCACCTGATGTGCGGCTGACGTGTGACCCAAACTGGATCCGTCAGGTGATCGTGGGCGTGATCCGAAACGCAATCCGGCATGCTCGGTCTGGCATACACATGCGCCTGAGCTGCACGGTTTCCGCTTCCGGTGTTGCGATTTCTCTGCGGGACAATGGCCCCGGAATACCCAAGGACGATCAGGAAAAGATCTTTGACCGCTTCAGTCAGAGCGCCGGTCACAAAGCGCAGGGCTTTGGTGTCGGGCTTGCCCTAGCGGCTTGGGTGATCGGGGCACATGGCGGCCGCATTCACGCGATGAGCCCCATCCCCGCCGCGCGCGCATTGGGTAAAAATCCGGGCTGTGACATCACGCTGCAGTTGCCGCTATCACCGGTTCCGGATCTCCACGCTCCAAATGTCAAAGAGCCCAATTTCAAAGAGGAGGACCCGACATGTCTGACAGATGCCTGTTGATTGTCGACGACGACCCGGAAATCGCCTCTGCGCTCGCGCGCGGCCTTGCCCTGCATGGCTATGAAACCGTAACTGAGAACCGGGCCGATCTGGCGCGGGCTCATTTCCGGAACCAACGTTTTTCCGGTGCGATTGTCGATGTGATGCTGGGAAATGACAACGGCCTTGATCTGGTGCGTGAGGCGCGCAGCAACGGCGTGACCCTGCCGATCCTCGTGCTATCGGCCCTTGCAGACGTGGAACATCGCGCCAAAGGGTTGGAAGCCGGAGCGGACGACTACGTTGTCAAACCCTTTTCCTTTGACGAACTGGTTGCGCGTTTGCGTGTCCAGGAACGACGCGCTCCTGTCGCACGCCCCGATCCTGCCCTGATGTGCGACGAGACCCGCAGCCTGCGCCATGCGCAAGGTGAACTCGTTTTGACAGAGCGCGAATATGAGCTGCTTTCTCTCCTGGCAGAACGCCCCGACACGCCCCATTCCCGCAATATGATCTTTGATGCACTCTGGGCGAAAGAAGGCGCAGGAAACGAAAATGTCGTCGATGTCTACATCGGATACCTTCGGAAAAAACTCGCCCCACTCAATTTTGGTTTCGAAATCAAGACGGTTCGCCACAAAGGGTTTTGTCTGAGCGGGCTTGCCCCGCGCCGTCCACCCTCGGCACTTAGGAATTAAGACTGGCAGGCGGTGTCGGAATTCGACAGTCTGACAGCAAGAGACCTTCTCCGCAGACACCTCCAGACAGCAGTCTGCGGAAAGTGCTTTGGACAAATTGCAATACCCTCATGTCTTTGCAGGGATCCACGCAGGCCATCCTCTCTCAATTTTGGCTGGTGTGGGTCCCGTCCTCCGTTTCCGGTTTGGAACGTTGCGCAGCATCGCATCTGCACTCCAAGGTCAACCGAGACTTTGGACGGTATTCTTTCAGGCGCAGCCCTTCCCTAAACTGAACCGCAGCTGCAGCCCCGAACGGAGCCCGTCATGCCCACCACCCTACAACAAGCGCCTCAGACGGTTCACGCTCTTGCGGCTCAGCTCGCAGAAGGGTTGATCGGTCACGAACGGCTGATAGAACGGTTGCTGATTGCGCTTCTGGCTGGTGGCCATGTGCTGATCGAGGGCGCTCCCGGGCTCGCGAAAACGCGCGCAGTGAAACATCTGGCGGCGGCCATCGAAGGCAGCTTTGCCCGCGTCCAGTGCACCCCGGATCTGATGCCCAGCGACGTCACCGGAACACCGGTATTCCGGCCGAAAGAGGGCCTGTTCGAATTCGTGGCCGGCCCGATCTTTCACAACATCGTATTGATGGATGAGATCAACCGAGCGCCCCCCAAAGTTCAATCTGTGATGCTGGAGGCCATGGCCGAAGGACAGGTCACCGTCGCCAATGTAACGCGGCGCCTGCCCTCTCCCTTCATCGTGGTCGCGACCCAGAACCCGATCGAACACGAAGGCACATTTCCACTTCCGGAGGCCCAGCTGGATCGTTTTCTGTTGCATGTGGCGTTGGAGCTTCCGGATGCGAAAACCGAACGCAAGATCCTTGACCTCGTTGAAGCCGAAACAAGGGAGCCGGAACCAAACCAGAGACCGATGGTCATGGCGACGCTGCAGGACGCCCGTCAGGCCGCCATGCGCACCCATCTTGCCCCGGAACTGCGCGACTACATCGTGCGGCTGGTCACCGCCACGCGTCGTGATGCCCCGGAGAGCTACAGCGATCTCACGTCTGATATCGAACACCCGGTGTCTCCGCGTGGGTCATTGGCATTGGCAAGTGCTGCGAAAGCGCGGGCGTTTCTGCATGGTCGCGATCATGCCCTGCCCGAGGACGTGATGGACCTCGCGCCGGACGCTCTGGCCCACAGGTTGGTGTTGAGTTGGCGGGCTGTCGCGGATGGACGCAAATCCAGAGAACTCATCGCGGATCTTCTTGCCAGGGTGGAGCCATTGTGAATGACGCTCTCCAAGCCTCAGGTGTGGCACTAGAGCCTGACCATCTGATCGCGCTGCGTCCTTTGGCGTTACTGGCCGCGACCGAACCCGCGCTGTCCCCCTTGCCGGGCGGTTGGGCCACCCGGCGCAAAGGGCGGGGACAGGAGATTGCGGACCTGCGCGATTATCAACCCGGCGATGATATGCGTCACATCGATCCGAGCGCCACAGCCCGAAGCGGCCGCCTGCACGTGCGCCAGTTTCAGGAGGAGCGAGATCGCGTTGCTCTGCTTGTTGCCGATTTCCGACATCCAATGCTGTGGGGGATCTCCCGCGCGTTTCTCTCGGTCGTCGCCGCGGAGGCGCTCGTTCTGATCGGCTGGCGCATTGCGGAAGACGGGGGGCGAGTTGGACTGCTCGCGCTGACGGATGCTGAGGCGGTTGCAGTTGCGCCCAGACCCCGTGCGCGCGGGATGCTTGGCGTGATCGGTGGCCTCTGCCGCGCTCATGCGGGTGCTGTGCGGCGCCGGATCCAGGTGGCACAGGCCAACGCGACCCATCAACCTCTGCCTGGTCTGGATCAGTCTCTGGCCCGTATCGAGCGCATTTGCCCACCGGGGGCGGATGTCTTTCTCGCCTCAAGCTTTGATAGCCCCGGACAGGATCTGGCCCACCAGCTCGGAGACCTGGCACGACGACGGGCCTTGCGCCTGATGGAAATAGAAGAGAGCCTCAATCTGCCCACAGGGCGCTACCCCATCCAGACCGACAACGGCCATTGGGCGCAGGTGCAAGTGCGGTCTTCACATCACATGAAACGTGATTTCGCCGCTGCAAATGCCCTGAGTGATCTTCGAGGCCACAGCAGCATCACCCTGAGAGCCTCCGCCGCCCCATCGGATTTGGCCTATGACATCGCCACGGGGTGGACGATGACCCAGCAACCTTCATCTGCGGCGGGGCGGAGACATGGCTAGCGCGCTCAGCAGGGATGCCTTGCTGGCTGGGCTACATGATATTCACCTGCCGGAGGTGTCCGCCACACAGTCCAGTATCAATCTTTGGTCAGACACCTGTGCTGCTGCCGGCCTGGCGCTCTTCGTTGCTTTGGCTATCGCTTCGCTCCTCCGCGCAGTCAGCAAACCGAAGCCGGAGCTCCAAGCCCTGTCCCTGACACAGCAAGTCGCGGCCCTGCTGACGCGGCCGGAAGACGAAGCGCGGCTGGAACTGGCCAAGCTATTGAAAACATATCACCCGGACCGTTTTGGCGCTCTGCGCATGGCACTCTACCGACCAAGCGACAAACCAGATCCGGCTTTCCTCGCTCAGGAGGTTCTGCGTGATTGAGCTTGCGGACCCAATGGCGCTGTGCCTCCTGCCGCTGCCGTTTCTTGCCGCTCGGTTGCTGCCCGCTCAGGATCGGCGGGGGCGCGCGCTGATTGTACCTGACCGCGTTGCTCACAGACTGCTTGCCCGCTCGACTGAACGCCGATCAATTTATCCATCCGGAGACCGGATCGCGCATCTCAGACCATGGTTGGTCTGGATCTTTCTGGTTCTGGCGCTCTCAGGGCCACAAGACTTGTCGCCGGTGCCCGCGCTGAAGGTGTCGGGCCGGGATCTGGCAGTGGTTCTCGATCTATCCGGCTCGATGGTTCGGGATGATTTCGTGTTGAACGACACGCCAGTCACGCGGCTGGAGGCTGTCCAGCAAATTGGTGCGGACTTCCTGCGCCGCCGTGGAGGGGACCGGGTCGCGCTCATCGTCTTTGGCTCCGAGGCCTACTATGCCGCGCCCTTTTCCTTTGACACGGAGGCCGTTGCCCAGCAGATCGAGGCAACAACGATCGGCATATCAGGGCGCGCGACCAATATATCCGACGGTCTGGGGCTGGCCTTGAAGCGTTTGGCAGACTCCGAGGCCGAAACGAGGGTCGTGGTGCTGCTGTCTGATGGCAAGAACAACGCCGGTGCGACCAACCCCGTTGCTGTGGCTGAATTGGCCGCGTCGCTCGGCGTGCGCATCCACACAATCGCCCTGGGTCCCAGAGACACGGAAGACGCCGGAAAAGAAGAGCGAGGTGTCGTCGATGCCGCCACATTGCGCGCCATAGCAGACGTGTCCGGGGGAGAGAGTTTCCGCGTGCGGACCAGTGCTGATCTGGCGGCCGTGACCCATTCGATTGATCAACTCGAGGCGACTGTCTCGGCCGGGCTTGCCGCCGAAGTCTATCGGCCCCTTTGGCTCTGGCCTGCCGCAATCTCATTCCTTCTGCTTCTGTGGCACCTGCGACAGGATATGGCGTGATGCAGGATTTTCCCTTTCTGATTTTACGGCCATACTGGCTTTTGGCGCTAGGTCCGATGGCGATATTTGGCTGGTGGCTGCTACGTCAGAAGGCTCGTCTGGGAGATTGGGACCGCGCGGTGTCACCGACGCTGATGCAGGCACTGACAGCGATGGGACAGGTTCAGGGCGTGACGCGGCGCTGGACACTTTGGACAGTCTTCTCCTCCGCCACCTTGCTGATACTGGCGCTGGCGGGACCGGCCGTCGAACGCCGGAATACGCCGGCCTTTCGCAACCTCGATGCCGTGGTCTTTGTGCTTGATGTCTCTGACAGCATGACCGGCCATCCCCAATGGCCCAATATGCAGACGTTGGGCCTTTTTGTGTTGCCGTCGCTGGGCAGCCGCCCCGGGGCATTGGTTCTTTATGCAGGAGACGCCTATGTCGCCGAAGACCTCACACATGATGTGATGCAATTGGGGCAGACCTTGTCTCTGATTCAATCCGGGATTTTGCCGGATACAGGATCAAGGCCGGAGCGAGGATTGCAGCTTGCCCTGAACATCCTGGAACAAACTCAGTCACTGACCGGCGATATCATCCTGCTGAGCGACGGTGCCGGGCTGTCGGAACAGACCTTGAAACTGGCCTCTGTCATCGAGGCTCGCGGTGCGCGGCTCTCACTGGCCTCATTCGGGACACCAGCACCGGCACAGGTGGCGCATGCGACGGCGGGAGGCGGGGAAATTTTCCGGATCGACTCGCCTGACGCTCTGGCCGGTTTTTTGCGCCAGAATACCCGTGCGTCATTTGAGCGGCAGGCATATCCCCTGCTGTATTCGCGGGATTTGGGACGCGGCCTACTGCTGATCGCCGCTTTGCTGTTGCTGCCGTTATTTCGCAGGCCACCGATATGAAGCGTCTCGGCATATGTGCGATTTTTTTGCTTGGTCTGTCTGTCCTGCTGGACGGGCTGTCGCCTCTGGGACGGATCGCACTGGCACTGGGGCGGCCAACCCTCGCCGTGGGGTTGTTTTCGGATCCGGCATGGCGCGGCGTGGCACAGTACCGGGCGGGACATATGGACGCTGCAATCGACAGCTTTGCCGAGAGTGCTCAGACCTACAACCTCGGGAACGCCTATGTACAGAAAGGTCAATATGCCGCCGCCCTGGAATCCTATGACCGTGCGATTGCCGACTGGATTCCCCATGCGCAGGAAAATTTCGACGCTGTTGCGGCCTTTTATGCCGGTCTGCAGGTCGATCCAGATGCGCTTGCGCTGTTTGAAAAGCGGCAAGGAGACACATCGACCGAAGCGGAGACCGGAAGAGGCAATGCCCGCGCGGCCGGAACCGGTGACGCGGTCACAAATACTAACACCATGCTGGGCCTTGCCGAAATGGAAAGCCACGGCAATCAAGGTGTTCGCCGCGTGTTTGACGATCTGTTCATGCGCGCTGACGACCGGTGGCTGGCGCAACTCCCTGATGTTCCCGGCTCCTATCTGAAAGCTCGCATTCTCGCCGAACACAAGCGGCGCAAAAAGCTTGGCCTCAGCCCACCTGTCGCGGAGGATCCGATGTGAAGTCACTACTGATTTTTCTTGTCCTATGGCTCAGCGGCGGTGCACAGGCGCTCGCCCAAACCCCAGAGGTCCTCCCCGATGAGCTGAAGCTGACGATCGTCCGCGATGATCCCGAGCAGATCCCCTTTGTGGGCGAAATGGTCATGATCACGATCCGGGGCACCTATCAACGACACATCACCCGCGAGCATTTGGTGCAACCCGACTTGCCCGGGTTCAACTGGAGCCAGCTTGGCCCCGACAGCTGGCGGGAGGACCGCGAAGACGGCCGTCACGTCAAGATCTTCGAACGCCGTATGGCGCTCTTCCCCACAGAGGCCGGGCGACAGACAATCGGCAGTTATACCCATAATCTGACCCTCACGGATGACAACGACGACTGGTTCGACCATCAGATCCGCTCGGCTCCTTTGTCTCTCGAAGTCGCGCCCATTCCCGATGAGGTCGCAGATGATTGGTGGTTGCCGGTTCTGCAGCTGCGGATCGCGGATGATTGGTCCAATGCCCCCGACCAGCTGGATCCCGGCGCGGGCGTTCTGCGGGTCCTGCGGATCGAGGCATTGGGCGCCACGCCAGAGATGATCCCGCCCATGCCAGAGCTGTCTTCCCCTTCGGCGATGATCTTTGCCCATCCCGAAAAACGTATGGTGGAGCGGACACCGGCAGGCCCTGTGACCTATGCCTATTGGCGGTGGACCATTCGCCCGACCAATGGCGTCTCAGCGATCCTGGAGCCTCTGGAAATTCCCTATTATGACACCACCAACAGACGGTTCATGACCGCGCGGATTACCCCGCAAAGAGTAGCCTTCAGCCAATCCGGTACAGCTGAAAAACCGCAGACTGAGGCGGTCACAAAGCGGGCCGAATTGCCCGGCATTCCCCTCTTTGCCATGGCCGCGACACTTTTTTTCGTCAGCCTTCTGGCGCTTTTGCGAGGCCGCCGCAGCTTTGGCCTGAAGCGGGCAGGCCTCGCGTGGATGTTCGATCCATTGGCGCGCAGGATGCGAAGCGGAGCACGACAGAACGATGCATCGCAAGTACGGCGCGCAGCGGTCGCTCTGATGCGACGCGACGGGGCGCAGGAAGGTCAAATTCAGGCATTGTCCGAGCTCGACCGCAGCCTGTTTTCACAGGGACACACGCGACCTGACCTGGGAAAATTCACACGCTCCATCCTTCGGGGCCAATAGCCGGTCGTCGCGCCCCCTCTGCGCCGTATCCAATCCCGGGCAACTGACGCAGGGCACCTCCATGATGCGAAACGTGAACTTCACCGATGCGCGCGACGTTCGTTCGGCGGCTTTCAACGCGGCACCCCGCTTAAACTGGGGCTTTGACCAACTGCCGGTAGGTCAATGTGTCGTCTGTGGACGCGGCAAAGTCCTCTGCTGCGGCCTGCAGGAATTTGTGGTGAGGGGACTTGATACACACAGGATCGGTTGCATTCGCATCTCCGGCAAGGGCCAGAGCCTGACACCGGCACCCGCCGAAATCGATCGTCTTGCGCTCGCAACTGACGCAGGGTTCAGCCATCCAATCCGTGCCCCGATAGGCGTTGAAGGCCGCACTTTCATACCAGATGTCGTCCAATGAGGCCCGGCGGACGGTCTCGAATTCGAGATGGGGAATACTCTCCGCTGCGTGACAGGGAAGCACCCGCCCTTCGGGGGTGATGTTCAGGCCGCTGGTTCCCCAGCCCCCCATACAGCGTTTGGGATAGTCTTCGTGGTAATCCGCCGGCACGTAATCGATGACCAGTTGCCCCTTCAACCGCAGTCGGGCCTCTGCGACCGTTCGCGTGGCGTCGCGGGCCTGTTCACGGCTGGGCATCAAGGCGGCACGGTTCTTCAGCGCCCAACCGTGGAATTGAACGGTGGCGACCTCGATCCGGCGCGCGCCCATTTCCAGCGCCATCTCCAGTGCGCGCGGCAATTGGTGCAGATTGCGCCGGTGCAGCACTGCATTGAGCGTCAACGGGAAACCGATCTCGCCGATCCATTGCGCGACCTGCATCTTGCGGGCAAAACCGCCGCGATAGCCGCCAATTTCATCCGCCATCTCGGCATTGGTGCCCTGGAGCGAAAGCTGAATGTGATCCAGTCCGGCCTCATCCAGCGCCTGCAACCGTTTCTGCGTCAACCCGATGCCCGACGTGATGAGATTGGTATAAAGCCCCGCCTGACGGGCTGCGGCCACCAACTCGACCAGATCCCGGCGAGAGGCGGGTTCTCCCCCAGACAGATGCAGTTGCAAAACGCCAAGCTTGGCCGCTTCGTCAAACACCCGCACCCAGGTATCCGTGTCCAGTTCCTGATCCTGCCGCGCCAGTTCAAGCGGGTTTGAACAATATGGGCAAGACAAGGGACAGCGGTGGGTCAACTCTGCCAACATCGCGATCGGAGGCTGGGGTCGTGGGGCCGTCATGACCTCAGATCCAGAAACCGCCGATTGCGCAACGCGCCCAGAAAACCAGCGCTATCCTCGGCAATCTGTTCCACCGGCGCGTTGTACTTCTTGGCCAGAGCGGCCGTAATTTGACCGAAACTGCGCGCGCCGTCGACTTCAGATAAAACCGCATGACCAATCTGATCCAACATGACCGCCCGTTCCGGTGCCAACAGCACCCAGGCCTGGCGGATCTTGTCATAATGCAGCCTGACACCGCGCGGCAGAGCGGGAATGTCGGCGGCTTCCATCAGGAGACCTTCTGGGCGCAAAGAAGACCCTCGTGCGGTTTCCATGCCCCCGGTGGAATGCGCCCCGGGGTCACATAGGCCGCCCAAAGCGCGTCCAACTGTGACCAGAGAACATCCGTTTTGAATATCAGTGCCTTGGCGGCAGCCTCCTGTTTTTCAGCCGTATCCGCATGATCCAGCACCCAGGCGAGACCAAAGGCGACATCCTTCGGCGCCTCTTTCAAACGGTTGCTGAAGTAGGACAGAGAGCTGGCATCCGCGAAGGAATAGTTCTTCAGCAGACCCTCTATCCGATTGGCGTGGATCTTGGGTGCAAAGAGCTCTGTCAGCGAGGCCGCCACCGCCTCAAGCAGGGTTTTCTCGCGCACGTAGCGAACATAGGCATCCACTGCAAAACGGGTGGCGGGCAGAACGCCCTCGCAGGAGGCCACATAATCCGGGTCTAGCCCGACCGCTTCGGCGAGACGAAGCCAGCGCCGTATGCCTCCTTCATTCCCATCCGAGCCATCGTGATCTTCGATGCGACTGCGCCAGGCGCGGCGCAGTGCCGGGCTCTCTACTCGGCTCATGAAAGCCGCATCCTTCATCGGGATCGAATGTTGATAGTAGTATCGGTTGATAACCCAGGCCCGCACCTGCTCCGAGTTGCAGCCACCGCCATGCAGCAGGTCATGAAAGGGATGCAGGTCGTGATAGCGCTCTGCCCCGATCTGACGCAGACGCGCCTCGAATTCCGTGCGGGTTGCAGTCATAGGGTGATCTCCATCCCATCTTGCCCAATGGTCCAGCCTGCCGCTTCGGCCTCGATTTTCTCGGCAGAGCCGGGCCGCAGAACGGGATTGGTGTTGTTCATGTGAACGTAGATTTTGCGCCCCACATCAAGACCATCAAACGCGGCCATAGACCCGTCGGCGCCGGACATCGACATATGCCCCATGCGTTTGCCGGTTTTGTGACCGAGACCCGCGACGACCATTTCGTCATCCCGCCAGAGCGTGCCATCAAAGAACAGAGCTGTGGCGCCCTGCAATCGTGCGCGCAAACCGTCAGTCAACTGTGCGCAGCCGGGAATATAGTAGACACGGCTTGCGCCCGCCGTCAGCTCCACGCCGACTGTCTGCTCTCCCATGAGATCGGTCTGGACCTCATCACCTTCCATGAACAACGGAACTTTGCCGGGCACTGCAAAAAGGGTCGCCGTGAGTCCGCAAGCCAGCTCAAACGAAGTATCGAGTGCGATTTGACACCGCTCAACAACCCCTTGGCGCAAAGCATCAAATATCGGGTTTTGCTGAAGGACCGAATGGATTTCAGAGGTCGCAAAAAGATCAAACCTCTGCATTTCCCGCAGCGTCAACAGTCCGGCGATATGGTCGATATCACCATTCGTCACCAAAACAGAGGAAATGGGCATATCGCGCAACCCGGTCGGGTGCAGCGCGGGCGCTGCCGCCAGTTGCGTCCGTATATCCGGCGAGGCGTTCAGCACAGCCCAATTATGGCCATCGGCAGAAACTGCCAGCGACGATTGTGTCTGTGCCGGAATATGCCCTGTGCGGGCCAGATTGCAGTTCTCGCAACCGCAATTCCACTGTGGCAACCCGCCACCGGCGGCGGCGCCAAGAACATGTGCGCGGATCGTCATCGCTCAAACCCGCGCATCAGTTGTTTCACTTCTTCACCACGCGCGGTTCAGAACAGCACGCCATGATCGTCCGCGTCGGGACCATACATGTTGATTTCCATGCCACATTCAATTTCGCGAATCTTTGGTTTATTCCAAGCCATGTTTGTCTCCTCCAACACTGGTGTAGGGATGCTGCCACAACGGACACTCTGACACGAAACTTAATTTCTAAGAGCTCCCCATGGAGGACTGTATTGGCGGGCGGAAACACAGGATCAATGAGGCAGCCAAGCTGCAGACAGGGACAGAAGTTTCCACCGGTCCGATGGGGGAACGACCAGGTTCGCATGCCACAAATCCACCGCGCCCCGGCGCAGGCAAGAGATGACATCGTACCACGGGCCTCTCTTCCGAAGGGCCGGTGGTCAGGCTTCGAGGGTCGCGGGGGTTCCAGACAACTCCAGCAAGCGATCGGCCAGAACATCCGCCTCCTGCCGTGCGTGCGTGACCATCAGCGTCGCGGGACGGGTCTCGGAGATCAGGTCACGTGTCAACCCCATCATGTCATCAACCCAAGCGGCATCGAGTGACGTGAACGGTTCATCCATAATCAGTAATTCGCACGGCACAACAAAAGCGCGCGCCAAAGCCAGACGGCGTTGCTGTCCGAGAGAGAGCTGCGTTGGAAAGGCCGAGGCCTTGCCGCCCAGGCCAACCCGCTCCAGCATCTGCCGGGCCCTTTCTCTGCTTACACCGGAATGCACCAGCCGAAGATTGTCGAGCGCATTTCGCCAGGGCAGCAGTGTCGGCTCTTGAAATATGTAGGAAATCGCCTCGGGGCGAATGATGTGCCCCACATACTCCGGGTCGAGGCCCGCGACGATCCGCAGCACGGTGCTTTTGCCAATCCCTGAAGGCCCCAAAAGGGCAACCGTTTCTCCGGCGGCAATCTCGAACCGGATATTGCGCAGGATCTCCTTGCCGTCAAAGCTCTTCGAGGTGATGCAGATGTGGATCATGCGCTGCGCCAGCGCTGGGAGTGCCGCTCCAGAGGTTGCAGCAAAAGCCACTCCACCAGAAGCATGATGCAGATGAAGCTGAGGGCATACACCAGGACCATCGCCACATCGAAGAGCTGGAAATACAGGTGGATCTGAAAGCCCACGCCCGACGAGCGCCCGAGGAACTCCACCACCAGGACGATTTTCCAGATCACGGCAATACCGGATCGCGCCGAGGCGGTGATGAAGGGGGCGAGCTGGGGCAGGATCACATGGCGCAAACGGCGGACAGGAGACATGCGATAGACCTGAGCCATTGCTGTCAGTTGCGGATCCAGTGCGCGGGCGCCCTCGCGGATCACGGTCGCAACGTTGGGGATTTTATTCAGCGTAACCGCTACAATAGCCGCAGTTTCGTTCAGGCCGATCCAAAGATAGCACAATACAATCAAAACCAGAGCCGGCAGGTTGAGAAAGATCACCAGCCACGGGTCCAACAACCGGTTCAGCCACCGCTGACGCCCCATCATCAGGCCCAGCGCCAGCCCCATTGACATGGCCAGGCAAAACGCCCAGAGAACCCGCCGCACCGTCGCACCAAGATGGAACAGTAGTTCGCCCGAGGCCAGTTCCTGTCGCAAAGGATCCAGCAGGAGCCATGGTTGTGGCAGGATTTGAGGATCGTCAGAAAAAGCCGCCGCCAGAATCCACACCCCGAAAAAACCGGCAATGGAGACCAGCGGCGTCAGGCGGGAGAGATCCAGCAAAGGCGTTTGCTCCGCTTACTTGACGTCTGCGAACAAGCCATCTGGTATCGAAGAGGCCTGCCCTACCAGTTCCTCACCACCCAGCTCATTCATCAGAGCCAACATTTTGTTTGCCCCATCAAGGTCGACCGGACCGCGCATGGGGATCCCCTTTATCCAGTCAGTCTTCAGCTCCGTGAACTGAGCCTCTGAATTTGCGTTCATCCGCGGCCGAATGGCTTCCCAGGCACTGTCAGAGTCTGCCAGCAGGGATTTGGCATCTTGGCTGGCCTCGTAAAAGGCCTGAGCAAGCCCCGGATGCTCTGCGAGAAAGCTCTCCTTCATCACATAGCCCAGAAGCGGTGTATCAGGGTTCAGCCCCAAGGCAGTCGCTGCGGTCTCGACAGAGATCACCTCCCGCATCCCCGAAGCTTTCATTTTGGCGAGAAAATGCCAAAAGTTGATGGCCCCCGCGAAGTCCCCGCTGAGCGCGGATTTATAGATCAGCGGAGGCGCTCCAAAGACCTGTTCGGTCACCGCCTTGAGATCCACGCCATGCTCTGCCTGAGCATAAGCGCGCAGGATCAGCCAGCTTTTGTCCAGCGGACCGCCGGCAATACCAACCTTCCCGCCCGCCAGATCCGGGAGTGTCTGCACCGAGGACTCCTCGGGCACGATGAGGCTCCCCACGGCTTTGGAATAGGGGATGAAAACATAGTCCTTCCCCGCTGCGCGCTGGCGCGCCACCCAGATCCAATCCGCCACCGCCATATCTGCGGCACCGCCCTCCAGCGCGATACGGGTCGCGCCGTTGTCAGCATAGGGCTGAACATCCAGCGCGAACCCGTGATCGGTGTCGAAACCATTCTCGGTGATGGTCGCAAGTTCCCAGTTCACCGTGCCAATTTTCAAAACGGCCGCGCGGATGACGGGCGCCTCGGCAAGCCCCTGCGTGGCATAAACCGCAAGTGCAAAGACCCATGCCGCTCGTTTCATTGTCGCCCCCCGCATTGACCCCAGGCGATTACTCTGCCCGGCGCCCGGTTTCGTTTAAATCAGCGTCCAACTCGATGTCGAACTGGTGCCCTCCTTTACAGATCACATCGTCCAGTTCATAGCCACCCTCTTCCATCTCGATGTCATCCGGGTCCATCTGGCATTCCATCTCCGCCAGTTTAGCTTCGATTTTGGCGACGACTTCAGGGTCGATCTCATCGGCGAAAGCCAGACCGGGTGCTGTGATGACGGCGGCCAATATAAAGAGTTTTCTCATGAAGGGGTCCTTTTTCATTCCAAGTTACTGAATGCTGATTGTGATTTTCTGAGAGTCTCCGCGAGCGCCGGGAATGCGTAATTCATGACTTCCCGGCTTGATCGCGATGAACGACAATTCGGCGACGCCGGCCTTGTCGAATTCGATCGAGTCAATCGCCATCGGGCGAATTTCGATCTTGTTGATGACAATCTCGTTCATCCAGATCGCGCGGAAGAAGTCGTTGCCCTCAACCGCCAGTTCGGCCGAGCCGTCAGCGGTGATCTCCAGCTTGTAGTAGGCCCCGGACTGCAAGACCACATCTTGGCCCAGGGGTTCACCGGAGGCGAGCGTCAATTTGATGGTTTCACCGCGATTGCATTTCGCCAGAAGGCCCGCAAATCCCAGATCGTCACAGAGCGGGGCGGCTATGGCAGGTGCGCCCAGCGCTGCCAGTCCGCATGCAGCCACTATGGATTTCAATAGGTTCATATCTTAACTTCCTCCGTTCCGCTGGGTGACAACGCCCCAGGGCTGTTCGCCCACCTGAATCGATTTGATTGCCTTTTCACCGGCCACGTCGATCACGGTGATGTCGTTTGAATTGCCATTGGTGGTGAGCAGGAATTTCTCGTCCGGTGTGAAATCCAGCTGCCAGACCCGCTGACCCACGATAATGTAGTCGATCACTTCCAAACTCTGTCCATCGACCACCGCGACCCTGTTGGCAGGCCCCAGTGCGACAAAAACGCGGCTGCCATCGGCGGTGACCTTGATCCCGACCGGTTGCAGCCATTCCGGCAGAACGCCGGGCACTTCGAACGTGAGTTTCTTGATCATCGTCGGGGTGCCGTCCGGGGCAATGTCCATAACGGAGACGGTACCGCCGATTTCCGAGCTGACATAGAGACGCGTCCCATCCGCGGTGTACTGAGCGTATCGGGGCCGCTGATCAACCAGCACGTTGTGCTTGATTTTATAGTCCTCGGTAGAGATGAAATGGGCCATGTTGGTGGTTTCGGACGTGTTCACCACCCATTTGGCGTCGGGGCTCATGCCCATGCCTTCGGGTTCCACGCCAACGGGCACCTCCGCCAAAACCCTGCGCGTTTCGGTGTCCGTTACCGTCACCAGGTTGTCGTCCTCATTGGCGATATAGAGACGGGTGCCGCTGGGTTCGAGAATGAACAGTTCCGGATCCGGGCCAGAGGGCAACGACGGGAGCTCCTCGTATGTTTCGGCGTCAAAAACCCGAACGAGATTGTCGTCGGAGGCGCAGACATAGACCTTGGTGCCATCGGGGCTCATGGTAATGCCACGCGGGCGGTTGCCACCAAAGAACTCGGTGATGACTTCCCATTTTTCGGTGTCGACAACGGTGATTGTATTGCCCCGTTCGTTCGAGACAAAGGCCTTGCCTGCCATCGCGGGCATTGGCCCAAGGGCCAGGCCTGCGGCCAGTGTCGCGGCAACAGCATGTGCAGATAAAACGCGCATTCCAAATTCCTCAGTCAAAAGCGGTGCAGTTGGATTCAGGTTCGTCGAGCCCAAGCGTGTCCTGGGGGGAGTTCTGATGTAAAAAACCGTCCTGCGGGCTGACGCTCACTGTGACGCGATCATCATAGAGCAGCACTTGCTGGCGCATCTGGCCGTTCCAGGGCCGAAACGAGACCCCTTGCCCCTTGAAACTGGCCAGCTCAAAATCCTCGGAAAGGAGATAGGCGCGGACACCTTCGGCCGACGCGGTCCCTGCCCGCGTGACGGCCTCGCCGACAGCGCGCAGGGCCATCCAGGTGTTGTAATCCGCATCGCGTATGTAGCGTCCTGCCAGCTTCTCAAAGCGCGATTGCAACTGTGTTGCGCCATAGGCCTCGTGGCCCCCGTGCATTTGCGCCGGACGCAGCCCAGCCGAGCCCATGACCGGCCTCGGTGTCCACAGATGATAGGGCAGGTAGGCCGCGAAATAGTCGGTCGCATCGGCGGCCATGACGACGTCATGCGCCTTGGTATCCTGCATGAAGACAGGCAGCTGCCGTTGCACAAGAACATGTCCGGAGTCGGTACGGCGCGCGCCACCCGTATCCTCAAACACCCGTTCCTCGACGATTTTCGCACCAAACTTCCGGGCCGCATGGTGATAGGCGTCGGCCAGTGCCCGATCTCCTGCGTTGGACCCCGCAACAAGAAGCCATCGGGGCCATTTTTTCCAAAGGGCAAACTGCGCCACCGCATCTGCCATCTGGCCGTAGCTCAGGGCAGTGTGGAGAAGATTGGCACGGCAGTCATCGCTGCGCAGGTCAGTGTCGGGGGCGGCCGCGTTGAACACCAGTGCGTCAGATTGCGCCGCCTGATCGGTCAGGCGCAGCAGATCGTCCCTATCGGCCAGCACCACAACAAGGCGGATACCCTGATCCAGAAGCTCGCGAAGCGCGGCCTCAGCATCTTCGGGTGTCGCTGCACGTGTCTCAGTCTTGTAGGTATGGCCCAAAAATGACCCTGTGGTGCTGTTGTCCTCATCCGCGAGACGGGCTCCGGCAAATCCGACGTCCTCAGGGATATAGTCAAACCGTGAGATTGGCAGTTGCGTTTGGTAGTCCACGCGCAAGACGGCCGTCCGGACATCAATGGCCTGGGCAAAGGTAGCTGAAAAAACCAGAACGATGGCCGCGCATAGCGGCGGGAAACGCAATTGCACTGGGACCTCCCTATCGCAGGCGCGCCTGCTACTCCCGTTGTGGCTGTATCGCTGCATGCTGCGCCGAAGCGCGGTTTGGCATACTCGGATCTTGCAATAAAATCAGCGTAACAGCCTCATTTCCCACATCGAATCTTATTTCTTAAGAATGGACAGCTGGCGCCCCCGTGCCGTTTTCTTGGACATATATACCGCGCGCGCGACAAGGTGCCGATGCGGTCATTGACGAAAACAAAAGCAATACGGGAGAAGAAATGAAACGTCGTTCCATCTTGATAGCCACTCTGGTCGCGGCCGCGCTTCCGGGGCTGGCGCTGGCACATGGCCCCACCCGACAGAAAGTCACATTGAGCACTGAGGTCGCCGCGGAGCCAGGCGAGGTCTGGGCGGTGATCGGAAACTTTCAGGACATGTCCTGGCATCCGGCGGCCTTTGCCACCACCGGCAAAGGTGGCAATGAAATCGATGCCACGCGGGTCATCACCTTGGGCAGCGCGGATGGGCCGACGATTTCCGAGGTTCTGTACAAATTCTCGGACGAGAAGATGAGCTACTCCTACCGGATCACCGAGGTTGAGGTCGACGTTCTGCCGGTCACGAATTATTCGTCCCATCTCACCGTCAAGCCCCGGGAGGGAGGCGGCGCGCTGGTTGAATGGCGCGGGGCATTTTATCGTGGCTATCCAAATAATGATCCTCCGGAGCATCTGAACGACGCAGCATCCATCGCCGCCGTGTCTGGCGTGTATCAGGCCGGGCTTGACGCGCTGGTCGAGCGTTTCGGAGCACCCGGGTCCTGAAAATGCTCCCTCGGCTTTTGGTCTCCGTGGCAGGGATTTTCGTTGCCACGGTTCTCGCGGCGGATGTGGCTTACGTCACCTGCCAGAATGGCAACGTTCTGAGCGTGATCGATCTGGAGACCGGGGATCAGCAACGCTGGCCTCTGCCGGGGCAGCCCGCCGGGATTGCCGTTTCCGGTAGTGGCATTTTCGTCGTGTCCCCGGAGACCAAAGAGGTGCGACGCCTCGACCCTCGGTCCGGAACAGAACTCGCGCGGGTGAGATTGAACGGCGGGCCCAATGGCGTCACCGTGGATCAGATGCGCCAAAGGGTTTTCGTGTCTGATTGGTATAACGCCCGGATTTGGGTGCTCCGAGCCGAAGATCTGTCGGTTATCGGAGAGTTGGAGACCGGTGCAGCGCCTGCCGGGCTTGCCCTGTCACCTGACGGGCGGTATCTGGCCTCGGCCGATCGCGATGCGGATCAGGTTTCCATTTTTGACGCCGAGACTTTCGCATTTGTAGCGCGGCACGCCGTTGGGACCCGCCCCTTCGGGCTGGCTTTTTCCCAAGACGGCCGCCTGTTTGTCGGAAATGTCGGGTCGGATGACATGAGCGTTCTGGAGCCACTCCAAGGGCTGCTGACGACTGTGGCTGTAGGCGCCCGCCCCTACGCGGTGACCTTTGCCGCAGACCGGGTATTTGTCAGCAACCAGTATGAGGATTCCGTCAGCGTGCTAAATCTCAATACGCTGGAAACAATTACAAAAATTGATGTGGGCGAGTATCCGGAGGGCTTGGACGTGACCCCCGACGGCGCCTCTGTTCTTGTTGCCAATTGGTTCGACAACACCGTAAGCCGCATCGATGTCAGCGCGTTGAAGGTCGTGGCGCAATGGGAAACCGGGGATGGCCCGAGGGCTTTTGGTGCCTTTATCCTCGCGGATTAGGGTCTATCGCGTGATCGGTTCGCCCGGCATCGGCGACAATACCTCTGTCCTGAGATCCATCGAGGCCCAGCCATCGGTCCCCCCCGGATACCAGTGGACTGCCGAATATCCCCAGCCAACGGCGCGTTTGGCGGCATTCCAGCTCATCCAGCATTCTGAGAGGCAAAAGAGAACCACGGGGCGTTCCACGCTTCCATCGGTAATCTGCGACAAGCCGTTGCGATAGTAGCTTTCGTAGGAGGGAGCCAGTTGCCCATACCCCACATTGGGCATCCAGATCGCACCGGGAATCGAATGACGTGGCTTTGGCCGCCAGACCGTCCCCTCCGGCAGGTTTTCGGGCTTTGGAGGACGGGGCAGGACATCGACAAAAACAGCAGATCCGGACTGCCACAGGGCATGAGCTTCGGCGTCAGAGATCACCGTTGCGCCCGCCAGCGTGTCCGGCACCGGAGCACGGTAGTGGTCGTGGCGATATCCTTCCGGTTCCGGCACCGGTTGGGCAGAGGTTGCCACAGGCAGTGCAAGTGCCGCGCAGAACAGCACTGCCAGGAGCCGGGTCACTCTTTTATCTCCAGCACCGCATCACCGAGATCAGACACCAGCGGCACCCCGGCCTCTGTCAATATCGCATTGATCTCTGCCTGATTGCGGCGGATCAGGGAGTTGAGCTTTCTCTGCCAGACCTTTTCGCCAAGTCTCACCCCCATCGTGATGCGGTAGAACAGACGCGGTGGCAGGGTTTCCTGCACCAAGGGCGTCACTGTCATCTCCGGGTAGTCGGATTTCACCAACGGCCCGCCCAAGGGTCCCCAGAGAATGGCCGCATCGATGTCGCCGGCCTTCAGATCATCGAGCATATCGATTGCCGGGCTCTCAATCCTGCGATCCACAAAGAGATTGTAGCCTTTGGCTTTGCCGATCAGCCCATTGCGCGCCATATGCGTTGCAGGGGGACTGCCTGCAATGACACCAATCCGCAGGCCTTGCAGACGGGGATCTGACAGGGCCGAAACTTCCGCCAGCTCCGATGTGGCCGGAACAATAAGGGCGTAGGCCGAGGTGAAATAGTGGTTGGTGTTCTGCACCAATTCATGTCCTTGCGCATAGGCCATGATCACATCGCATTTCTTGGCACGTAACGTCTGGCGCACGAAACCCGTTGCCTGCGGAAACCAGGTATATTCCACCGGCAGGTCCAGCTTTGATGCGATCAGCTTGGCCAGCTTGTTTTCCCAGCCCTCCTCGGCCTGAGTGGACATCGGATAATTGGCCGGATCCGCGCAGACTCGCAACGCGGTTCGGGAGACCAGATCAGAGGTCTGCGCGTGCAGCACCGAAACGCCAAAGGCGAGCAGCATGATGCTGCCCGCCAATACGCTGCGATAGAAGACGCGGCCCTGTCTCATCACTTTAGATTCCGAGACAGGCATTTTCATCCTCACGAATGATATCTGATTTCGCTTCCTTCTTGCCGGGGCGGCCGCGTGGCACGGCCTCCGCTCCGCGCGCCTTGAGGTAGACGTAAATATCATCCAGATAGCACATCACATTCGGGTTCGCCCCAAAGGCTGGCATGACGGAGTCCTGTCCTCCGGCGGTCACCACCTTGCGCCCGTTGGTGACAGTGTCGACAAAATCGTAGTAATCCATCCGGATCGCGGAATTCTTCAGGGCCGGGGCGTAGGTCGAGCCCTCGCCCTCCGGGCCGTGACAGACGTGGCATTCCGAGTGGTAGCGGCGAAAACCGGAATAGGTCAGCCAGTCTACCGCGCCTTCGTCATTGATATTGTAGGTCGGGACGTCATCGACTGTGAAATAGCGCCCGTCTTCGTTGTAATCAGCGTCGAGGTTTGCCGGGTCGAGCGTGAGTTCTTCTGCGTTGACACACAGCGGCAGAGCCAGTGCCATCAGGAGCGTAAGGGCGCGTCGGGTCGTGAACATCTTAGGATACCTGTTGCCTTGCAAGGTGACGGGCGCAAACCATTCCGCGCCCGCCATTGGTTTCATATGTCCGGATCAATCCGGCAGTTTGAATACGGTCAACTGACCACCAAGCGCGGTATAGTCGCTGAGGGCCGCATAGCCGCCCACGGCACCCAGACCATCATTGGGGTTGGTCAGACCTGCAGCCAGGCCGATACCCGCCCAACCACCGATCCCCGACAGGATCCCGATGTATTGCTTTCCATCGTGGGTATAGGTCATGACGTTGCCGATGATGCCCGAGGGCGTCTTGAAGCGGTAAAGTTCCTCACCGGTTTCGGCATGGATTGCCTTCAGATAGCCCTCAAGCGTTCCGTAGAAGACAACGTCACCAGCTGTCGCCAGGGCACCGGACCAAACAGAGAACTGCTCTGGAATGGACCACTTGATCTCGCCTTCGATATTGTCCCAGGCAATGAAGTTCCCCATTCCGCCATGGCTATCCGGTGCGGGATACATAGCCAGTGTCGCACCAACGTATGGTTGACCTGCCGTGTAGGACACACGGAAAGGTTCGTAGTCCATGCAGACATGGTTGGTGGGGATATACATCAGCTCGGTTTTCGGGCTGTAGGCCGCCGGCTGCTGATCCTTGGAGCCAAGCGCCGCCGGGCAGATGCCGGTGGAATTGACGTCCTCGCCATTCTGCTCCGTCGAGTATTCGGACACCACATAGGGGCGACCGTAGTTCTCGTTGGACGGATCCATCTCAACGCCGGTTGTCCAGTTCACCGCCGGATCATATTTTTCCGCAACGAGCAATTCGCCCGTGACGCGGTCCAGCGTGTAGCCCAGACCGTTCCGGTCAAAGTGGCTGAGCAGCTTGCGCGACTGCCCGTCAACTTCCTGCTCCGTGAGGATCATTTCGTTGATGCCGTCATAATCCCACTCGTCGTGCGGGGTCATTTGGTAGAACCACTTGGCCACGCCTGTATCGATGTCACGGGCCATTATGGTCATGGACCAGCGATTGTCGCCAGGCCGCTGTCCCGGATTCCAGGTCGAAGGGTTGCCGGTGCCATAGTACATCAGGTTTTCTTCGAGATCCGCAGAATACCAGCCCCAAGTGGTGCCGCCGCCGATCATCCACTGATCCCCTTCCCAGGTGTTGGTCCCGGAGTTCTCGCCGACAGGCTCACCGAGATGGGTGGTGTTTTCCGGATCAATCAGAATATCGCTGTCCGGCCCCATCGAATAGGCGCGCCACGCAAGTGTTCCATCAGCAATGTGATAGGCGGTCACAGAGCCACGCACACCGAACTCACCGCCGGAAATGCCGACAATCACTTTGTCTTTGACCGGCAGTACCGTGGCCGTATTGGTCTCGCCGACAGAGGGATCGCCATTGACGACTTCCCATTCGACCGCACCGGTTTTGGCATTCAGCGCCACAACCTTGGTGTCCGCCTGATGCAGGAAGATCTTGCCGTCCGCATAGGCCACACCGCGGTTGACCGTGTCACAGCACATGACCGGGATCACATCCGGATCCTGACGGGGTTCGTATTTCCAGATGATGCGGCCATCATCATTCAGGTCCAGCGCATAGACAATATTGGGGAATGGCGTATGCACATACATGATGTCGTCGATCACCAGGGGCGAGCCCTCGTGACCGCGCAATACACCGGTCGAGAATGTCCAGGCCACCTGCAGGTCATCGACGTTGTCAGCGTTGATCTGGTCCAGTGTGGAGTAGCGCTGGTTCTTGTAGTCTCCGGTTTGGATCGCCCATTGGCCCGGATCCGCCATTTGACTGATCAGATCATCATTGGCCAGAGCCATCGTCGCGGTTGCCACGGCAATCCCCGACGATAAAAGCAACAGTTTCCTCATGTCTTCCTCCCTTGAAGTGCGACAGTATCTGCCGCGGTTTGCACGGGTCTGTGGACCTGTGCTGTCGAGCCCGCACCGACCGTCCTCTCCTCCGGTCAAAACAGGCCTCGCTATCCGTGACTATTCGGCGAACGTCGCGAGATAGGCGATCACATTGGCCCGATCCGCTTCTTTGCGGAGGCCGGCAAAGGACATTTTCGTGCCCTTGGCATAATTACGTGGCTTTTCCAGAAAAGCGGCAAGTTCGTCTTCCGTCCAGGACGCACCCGAGGCCGCCATGTCCTTGAGCACGTCTGAATAATCAAACCCATCTGCCGCCGCCATGACACGCCCGACCACTCCATTGAGCGCCGGTCCGACCTTGTGTTCAGCCCCGTCACCCACCGCGTGGCAGGCTTTGCATTTCCGAAAGACCTTGGCTCCGAGTTCAGCGTCGCCTTCGGCCTGCGCCACCATTGGCGCAACCGCAGGGACAAGAGCCATACAGAATACGCCAACCTTCAACTTCAACATTAATCGTCCTTTCGTTTCACTTTCCAGATCCGATTTAAAAACACGTTCTGGTTGCTATTGAGATTCGCCAAAGGCGCGTCCGGCACAAAACCCGTATTTGGTTCAAATCAGCCTTTCAGCGTGCCAGGCGACATGGTCTCCGGCAAAGGAATTCACGAAGAAATAGGAATGGTCGTATTCCTCCTGCATGCGAAACACGGCCGGTTGGCGCCGTTTCGCAATTGCATCGGCAAGAGCTTCGGGCTTCAGCAGGTCCAGGAATTGATCATGCCCCCCTTGATCAATCAAAAGGTCGCCCTTCCACCCATACTCCTCCATCAAAACTGTACTGTCGTGTTCGCCCCAGGCCGCCTCGTCATCGCCAAGATAGGCGCTCAGCTGCTTGCGCCCCCAGTCGGATGCCGTGGGGTTGGCAATCGGAGCAAAGGCCGAAAGCGAGCCAAAGTGATCGGGATTGCGCAGGGCCATCGTAATCGCACCATGCCCCCCCATCGAATGCCCCGTGATGCCATGCTGTTGGGAAATCGGGAGATTATCCGTTATCAGCTGGCGCAGTTCGGTCAGGACATAGTCATACATCCGAAAATGCGGCTTCCAGGGATCGCGGGTGGCATTGACGTAAAAGCCTGCCCCTTGCCCGAGGTCATAGGCCTCATCATCGGCAACGCCCTGCCCCCGCGGCGAGGTATCGGGAAAGATCACTGCCAGTCCATGCTTTGCCGCATGTTCCTGCAGTCCGGCCTTTGTCATCGCGTTTTCATGCGTGCAAGTCAGCCCCGACAGATACCAGAGCGCGGGCACCTTCCGGCTCTTGGCCTGTGGCGGCAAATAAACTGCGAACACCATGTCGCAGGCGCAGCTTGACGAGGCATGTCTGTAAACAGACTGTGTGCCGCCAAACGATGTATTCCGCGACAGAAGCTCAAGGCCCATTGTCAAAACTCCACGA
>NZ_VCNK01000039.1 GCF_006265095.1 Phaeobacter sp. B1627 | reverse complement strand
TCGTGGAGTTTTGACAATGGGCCGGCACACGAGCTGAGACCCAAACACCGGGTGCCCACAACAGACCACAGATCAGACGCGGCCCTTGCGGGGGCTGCGTTTTTCTTTGCCCGGATGACCGTCCCGCACTTGACGTTTGAACAGGTCACGGCAAGCTTTGGCGAGACCAGAATGGAAAACCCCATGATCCGCCTGTTCCGAAATCGCGTCTATCGCAACCTGTTTGCTGCACAGATCATCGCCTTGCTCGGCACCGGCCTTGCAACCGTTGCGCTCGGCCTCATGGCCTACGCACTCGCCGGGGATCGGGCGGGCAGCGTGCTGGGGACAGCACTGGCGATCAAAATGCTGAGTTACGTCATGCTCGCACCGGTCGCCGCCGCGCTTTCGACGCAGGTTCCGCGTCGGATATGGCTGGCAACGCTCGATATTATCCGTGCGATTGTGGTTCTCGGCCTGCCATTTGTCAGCGAGATCTGGCAGATCTACTGCCTCGTCTTTCTCCTGCAGGCGGCATCCGCAGGATTTACGCCCGTCTTTCAAGCCACCATACCCGAGATCATTCCGCAGGAAGAGGATTACACCCGCGCACTGTCGCTGTCCCGGCTGGCCTATGACCTGGAGACCCTCATCTCTCCGGCGCTGGCTGCGCTGCTTTTGACCTTGATCGCCGCGCCGATGTTGTTTTTCGGCACTGCAATCGGGTTTTCCCTGTCTGCGGTGCTGGTTCTGTCGGTGCGCCTGCCCGCCCCGGCCGCCCAGCCGCATCGAAAGTTCTATCAACGCACCACACGCGGCATTCGCATCTATCTGCGCACACCTCGCCTGCGGGGACTGCTGGGGCTGTCGCTGGCGGCGGCGGCCATCACCTCCATGGTCTTCGTCAATACGGTCGTCATCGTGCGCGGCACCCTTGGGCTGAGTGACGGCGACGTGGCGCTGGCGCTTGGGGCCTTTGGCGGCGGATCGATGCTGGCGGCCCTGGCGCTTCCTGCGGTGCTCGGAGCCGGCAGGGACCGTGCCGTCATGGTCGCGTTTGCCCTATTGGGCTGTGCCGCCCTGGTGATGAGCGCCGTCCTTGTGCGTCTGGGCCTGTCCCTGCCACTGCTGATGGCCTGTTGGGCGCTGGCGGGGATCGGCTATTCCGGCACCCTGACCCCGGCGGGCCGCTTGCTGCGCCGCTCTGCACATTCCGAGGATCTTGCGGCGGTTTTCGCCGCACAGTTTACCCTGTCGCATGTCTGCTGGCTGATCTGCTATCCGCTGGCAGGCGCCGGCATGACCTACCTCGGGTTGGAGCCCGTTCTGCTGCTCCTTGCGGCAGTGGGCGTGACCGGCATCGCAGCAGCCCTGTGGCAATGGCCCCGAAACCAGCCAGCGCATCTGCCGCATGCGCATGCCGACCTGCCCTCTGATCACCCGCATCTGCAGGGGCCGCATCCCCATGCGCATGCGGTGATCATTGACGATCTGCATCCCGAATACCCCACACGCATCTCCCAGCCGCGCTCCTAGCGCGTCAAGCGGACCGGAGGGGGCCGCATGGTCCTCCGAAACCGCAGGGCTGCCTATACGGCGGTGAGTTTCACATCATACCCCCACAACCTGCGCAGGTGTTTCAGAACCTCGTCGCGCTCATCCTCTGCCAGATGGACGTTGTCGCGCACCGTATGGGTCAATTTCAGCGTCCGGTCCCCTTTCAGATCGGCGTCAGTGACCTGAAGGTCCGGCTCGATATGGGCGAGGTCATATTGCCGCGCCAAATCGCGGCGGATGGCCTTGTACCCTGCCCGGTTGTGAATCTGGCTGATGACCAGCTCGGGGTGCGTCTCATCATCGGTGAGGGTGAAAAGCTTGAATTTGCGGATCAGATGCGGCGACAGGAACTGCTGGATGAAACTCTCATCCCGGTAGTTCGCCCAGGCGTCCCGGAGCACAGAGCGCCAGTCGGAATGGCCTGCGATACCCGGAAACCAGTCCCGATCTTCCTCTGTCGGCGCTTCGCAGATGCGGCGGATATCCTGCATCATGGCAAACCCCAAGGCATAGGGATTGATGCCGGAATAGCGCGGATCATCATAGTCAGGCTGCATCACCACATTGGTGTGACTGTGCATCATTTCCATAAAGGCGCCCTGGGTGATCAGCCCCTGATCGTGGAGCGCATTGATAATGTAGTAATGGACAAAGGTGGCGCATCCCTCGTTCATGACCTTGGTCTGCTTCTGAGGGTAGAGATACTGCGCCAGCATCCGCACGATCCGCAGGATTTCGCGCTGCCAGGGCTCCAGTGCCGGGCTGTGCTTTTCCAGAAAGTAGAGAATATTCTCCTGTGGCATATTCATCTTCTTGCGCCGGCCTGCGTGACCGCTCTCGGCCTCGGACAGCTCCGCATCCCGCTTCAGGCCCAGGGTCGCATCGGTCCAGATATCCAGCGCGCTCTGGCCCGTTTCATAGGCCTCGCGCAATTGCTGCATTGCCCGGCGCTCCTCGATGGTGGGCTTCGGCGGCCGCCCGTAGCGAAACACCCCCTGCGACTGCAGCGCGTGAGCTGCGTCCAGAATTTCCTCCACCGCATCAAACCCATAGCGTTCCTCGCAGGCGGCAATGTAGTTTTTGGCAAAAGCAAGGTAGTCGTGAATACCGTCGGCGTCGGTCCATTGCCGGAACAGATAGTTGTTCTTGAAGAAGTGATTATGCCCAAAGGCCGCATGCGCCATCACCAGCGTCTGCATCGCCATGGTGTTTTCTTCCATATTGTAGCTGATGCAGGGATTGGAGTTGATGACGATCTCATAGGCCAGCCCCTGGCGACCGGTGCGATACAGCGCCTCGTCCCGGGCAAAATGCTTGCCGAAGGACCAATGCTGATACATCAGCGGCAGACCCACGCAGGAATAGGCATCCAGCATCTGCTCCGCCGAAATGATCTCGATCTGATTGGGGTAGATGTCGAGCTGCAGGTCCTCCAATGCGATGCGTTCGATGGCATCGCGGGCCTTTTCCAGCAGCTCGAAGGTCCACTCCGGCCCGGTAAAAAGCGGGACCGCAGAAGCCCCCGAAGAGACAGTGTGCAGAGTTTCCATATGGTTCAGCCTTTCACTTTGGGCAGAAAGAACTCGCGAAAGATCGGGTAGATGTGACCGGGTTGCGAGACACGCTGCATCTCGAAATGAGCCGCCGCCGCTTTGACCAGACGGTAGTTCTGCCACAGGTCCTCGCCTGTTTCGGAATTGTCGAGCAGCATCTGGGCCGCTTCCTCGACGATTTCCACATAGGCATAGAACTGACACAGTGGCAGCAGCTGTTCTGTCAGGATCTTGCGGCATCGCACGGAGTCATTGCCAAAGTTTTCCCCGTCCGAGGCCTGCGCCCCGTAGATGTTCCACTCATCCGGCGAATACCGTTCGTCGATGATTTCCTTCATCTTTTCCAAGGCGGTGGAGACAATGGTCCCGCCGGTCTCGCGCGCGTAGAAGAACGTCTCTTCATCGACCTCCTGCGCGTAGTGCGTGTGACGCACGAACACCAGCTCGGTATGTTCGTAGCACCGGCTCAGGAACAGGTGCAGCAGCAGAAAGAACCGTTTTGCGAGATCCTTTTCCCGCTCCTGCATGGAGCCCGAGACATCCATCAGACAAAAGACCACGGCCCGCGATTTCCGGATCTTCTCGGGCACGAAGGAATCGTAGCGCAGGTCCAGCGGATCAATGTAGCCGACCACGCGGCGCTTGCGCATGATCCCGTCCAGCTTTGCGGTCAGGCTGGCCAGCATTTCCTGCTGGCTCTCTGATCGCACATCCAATGCCTCAAGTTCGGCTATCTGGGCCTCGATTTCACGTTGCGATTTCGTGGTGGGGCGTTGCAAGGCAATGCGACGCCCCAGAGAGTTGCGCATCGTGCGCACCAGATTGAGGTTGTTCGGCGTCCCCGCCGTGGTCAGCCCGGCCCGACGCGTGCCGATGGTTTCCGTCTCCACCGTCGCTTTCTCGACGAGATCCGGCAGCTCCAGCCCCTCGAACAGGATTTCCAGATATTCATCCCGCGTCAGGGTAAAGGAAAATTCGTCATCGCCATCGCCATCCTCTGATGCCTGACGGCCGCCTCCTCCGGCGCCACTCTTGGGCCGCTCGACCGTATCGCCCACCACAAAATCCTTGTTGCCCGGCAACACGTGACGGCGATTGCCACCGGGGCCGTGGTACAGACGAGGTTCCTTCAACCCCTTGGCGGGGATTGTTATTTCCTCGCCATTTTCGGGAATGCTGTCGCTGTTTCCAATCGATTTTTCCCGAATGGAGCGGTCTACACGCTCCTTGATATTCTCGCGCGCACGGCGAAGGAACCGTTGCCGGTTCCCCAAACTCTTGCCCTTGGGATTTGCGCGCCTGTCGATGAAGTGGTGCATCAAGACACCTCCCGTCCGTTAGCCCGCCTTGTTGACCCGCATGTACCACTCGACAAGGCGCCGGACCTGCCTGTCAGTGTAGCCATGTTCGCGCATCCGCTCGACAAATTCCTGATGTTTGCCCTCCGTCTGGCTATCCTTCTTGGACCCGAAGGAAATCACGGGCAGCAGTTCCTCCACCTGACTGAACATGTGTTTTTCAATTACATCACGCAGCTTTTCATAGGAATTCCAGGCCGGATTCACACCCGTGTTGGCCCGGTGCCGCAGCGCAAATTTGACCACCTCATTGCGGAAATCCTTGGGATTGGCGATGCCGACAGGTTTTTCGATCTTGGAGAGTTCCGCGTCCAGCACCTCGCGATCATAAAGCTGACCTGTATCAGGGTCTTTATAATCCTGTTCTTCGATCCAGGCGTCCGCATAGGCAATGTAGCGGTCAAACACATTCTGCCCGTACTCGGTGTAGCTTTCCAGATAGGCCTTCTGGATCTCGTTGCCGATGAACTCCTCGTAGCGGGGCGCCAGATCGGTCTTGATGAAGGCGAGGTATTTCTGCTCTGTCTCCTGCGGAAATTGCTCGCGTTTGATCATCTGTTCCAGCACATACATCAGATGCACCGGATCCGCCGCCACCTCCTTGGTGTCGTAGTTGAACACCGACGACAGCACCTTGAAGGCAAAGCGGGTGGAAATCCCGTTCATGCCCTCATCCACGCCGGCCCTGTCCTGATATTCCTGTACCGTCTTGGCCTTGGGATCGGTGTCTTTCAGGCTCTCGCCATCGTAGACCCGCATCTTGGAATAGAGGTTTGAATTCTCATGGGGCTTCAGCCGGGTCAGAACCGAGAACCGGCTCAGGATCTTCAACGTTTCGGGCGCGCAGGATGCGGTTCGCAGCTCCGAATGCTGCAGCAGCTTGTCATAGATCTTCGACTCTTCGGTCACCCGCAGGCAATAGGGCACCTTGACGATCGACACGCGGTCAATAAAGGCCTCGTTGTTCTTGTTGTTCTTGAAAGTCTGCCATTCGCTTTCGTTCGAATGCGCCAGGATCAAGCCGTTGAAGGGGATCGCGCCGAAGCTCTCGGTCCCCATGTAATTGCCCTCCTGGGTCGCAGTCAAAAGCGGATGCAACATCTTGATCGGCGCCTTGAACATCTCGACAAACTCAAGCACGCCCTGGGTTGCGCGGTTCAAGCCGCCGGAGAAACTATAGGCATCGGGATTGTCCTGGCTGAAATGCTCCAGCTGGCGGATGTCGACTTTGCCCACCAGGGTCGAAATGTCCTGATTGTTCTCATCGCCCGGCTCGACCTTGGCGACACAGATCCGGCGCAAGCGCGACGGATGCAGGCGCACCACCGAGAACTTGTTGATATTGCCTTCGAATTCATCAAGTCGCTGCACCGCCCAGGGTGACATCAGCCCCGGCAGACGATGGGTGGCAATGCCGTATTCCTCTTCCAGCAGCGGCCCCATGCGGATCGGGTCAAACAAGCCAAGCGGGCTTTCGAAAATCGGCGAGATCTGGTCACCGGCCTTCAGCACATAGATCGGCTGATCCTCGACCAAGCGCTTCAGGCGCTCGGCCAGAGAGGATTTCCCACCGCCAACCGGACCCAACAGGTAGAGAATTTGCTTGCGTTCCTCCAACCCCTGCGCCGCGTGACGGAAATATCCGACGATCCGCTCGACCGTATCCTCCATGCCATAGAAATCATTGAACGCGGCGTAGCGCTTGATTGTCCGGTTCTGGAAAATCGGCCCCAGGCGGGTGTCCCTCGATGTGTCTATCAATTCCTCCTGACCGATGGCCTTCAGCATCCGCTCCGCCACATTGGCGTACATGCTGGGGTCATCGCGACAGGCCATGAGATAGTCCTGCAAAGACATTTCCTGCTCGCGCGTCTGGCCATAGGCCTCTGCAAAAAGCTCTGCGACTTTGTTCATCGGGGTCTTACCTCCTGGTTAACGTCGTTACCCGCCCTCCTGGGTCTTCGGATTCCACACGGACAGGGAGGCCTGACGAGGGCCATAGGGTGTCCGCGTTTATGATATTTTGAGTACTGCTCGGCGCTGCCGAAGATAGATCAGGCGCCGGGTTCCTCTACAGGCTTAAAACTAGGAGGAAATTGGTCGGTGCCAAGAGCCGCAGCGTCGGATGATGTTTTGAGTTCACCATACACTACATGTGCCATTACGTATAATGAAGTTTGGTATATTTTCCGTTAACAGCGGTGAACTTTGCGAAACTGATGCTCGAAAACTAGGCGAAGAGCTTCATTTGACATTTCGTGCCTCGGGCCGCTGAAGGCCCGCCCCCTCCTGGGCGCTGCGGCAGGGCGCGCGAACCACAGGGCCCGTGATCGCGCCGCCGGTCCCGGAGCAGGAAGCCGGGCACCGGAGCCAGGGACGAACTCATGGTTAACGCGACATTAATACTTCGTTAACGACTGCAGCAAATAGGTCACGAATGAAATGCAACCGCCAAAACTCGGCCATTTCGGCCCCGCAAACACGGCAATCCTGACCAGTTCGGGCAATCTTGGACTGGACACACAAATATTGTTGCATGCATATTAACCATAAGAACGCCGCGCAGACGGCATGAGGCAGACAAGTACAGGCAATTGAAACCAGCGGCGCGGGGCAATTATGCTGCGTGTCCGGTATAAAGTGAGCAGATAGGCATGAGCATCGTTGCATATATTGCCCGCGACGCATCGGGTACAAACCAGCATGGGACCTCTTCTGAGGGCTCCCCGTCCGTTATTCCGACGTCCGGCGCCAAGGACATTTCCCTCAACCTCGACCCAACCGATGTCGAGAGTTATGCCCGCCGGGGACGGGATCTTCACATCACGCTTGCCGATGGCACAGTCGTCGAGCTGGACGGTTTTTACGACACCGGAGCTGGATCAAAGAACCTCTTTCTGAGCGACGAGGGCGATTTCATCGAAGTTGTCCTGGAAGACAAGGCGGAGGGGATGCTGTTTGCGAGCTACGAGCCTCTCGACCTGTCGGGCAAATGGAGCGCATACGACGATATGGTCTTTTTGGATGTGGACCGTATTGAGCCTGTTGTCGCGCCACTTGCGGCACCTCTTTTGGGGGGCTTCGGCGGGTTGGGCGCAGCTGCAGCAGGCGCGGCCCTTCTGGTATCCGGTGACGACGAAGGAGGCGGCGGTGGCGGCACGGGGGCGATCACCCCTACTGTGAACGACGCAGACGGGACGTATGATGTGCCCGAAGGAGACCCGGACGGGGTCACCATTTCCGGCAGCGGTGAGGCAGGATCAGACGTTGAGGTCACCATCGGTACCGTTGTGGTCACCACTACGGTTGGCGACGATGGCACCTGGTCGGTGAACATACCGACCGATGACCTGCCCGATGACGGTGTCTACGAGACGACGGTCACCGTGGTTGCACCAGATGGCACCGTTTATGAAGATCTCGATGGCCCGACGATCGACATCGACAGCGAACCGCCCACCGTGACCATTATCGAAGGCACCCAATCCGTCGGCGACATCGTGGACGGCGATGAGCAGGCAAGCGGCACGATCATCACCGGCACCGGTGAGGCTGGCGCCACGGTCACGCTTGAGATCGACGGCGCGACCCACACCACCACCATCGCCGAAGACGGCACCTGGTCGGTGACCTTCACCTCGGAAGAAATCGACACCGGCGAATATGAAACCGAGATCACCATCACCACCACTGACCCGCATGGGAACAGCACGACGACGACCGACATTCTGGAAGTCGACACGGAAACAACCGTCTCAATCGACACAGGCCTGTCGGGCGGGGATGACATTGTGACCGCGGGCGAGGCCGCAGCGGGCGTCGCGATCACCGGCATGGCCGAGCCCGGAGCATCCGTCTCTGTGACGGTCGAGGGTGTGACCAGAACAGCGACCGCGGACAGCAGCGGAGCCTGGACGGTCACCTATGAGACAGGCACCCTGCGCGAGGGGGAATATGAAACCGAGATTTCGGTGACATCCACCGATCTGGTCGGCAATACCGCGACTGCGACCTCCACCATTGCGGTCGATACCGATGCGGGTTTCGTGCAGCTCTCGGACGATCCGATCGAAGGCGATGGCATCATAAACGCCGCCGAGCGCGCCGACGGCGTCACCGTCACCGGCACCGCCACCCCCGGCGAGACGGTGACCGTGACCCTCGCAGATGCAACCGGCACCACCGTTGCGGATGCGTCCGGCAACTGGTCCTATGACTTTGCCGCCAGCGAGGTCCCGGAGGGCACCGACACACTCGACGTGTCCGCCTCGATCACCGATGCTCTGGGCAACACGGAGAGCGACACCGACACGGTTGCGCTGGATACCGAAGTTGTGGATTACGACTCCGAAGTCTTCCAGACTGCGGATGACACGATCAACCTGCAGGAGATGAACGACGGTTTCACGCTGGAAGGCACCGTCGAGGCAGGCTCGACCGTTGAGGTCGAGATCTCGGGCACCACACACACGGCCACGGTGGATGCCGACGGCAATTGGTCGCTGGCGCTGGACGCGGGCGACTTGCCGGGCGGAACCTACACCACCACTGCGACGGTCACGGCCACGGATGCGGCCGGCAACGTTGAGACCCTCACGCAGGGGTTCAGCGTCGACACCCAATATGACACGCCGACGGTGGATTCCGTCACATTCGCCGGCGCAGATGTTCGCCGGATCGCCACCGAAGGTGCGACCAACAGCTATTCCGTCAACACGCTGGAAAGCAATGGCACCACCGATGAACCTTCCGCCACAGTGACACAGGATGCCGTCTTCGGTACCGAATTCACATTCGACACCGCGATCCCGGATGGCACCAACCTCATCGTCAACAGCGAAGACGGTTCGGGCAATGCCTCCTCCACGATGGTGCTCTTTCAGGACAATGCCACCGAAAGCGGAACCCTGGATCACGCAGGCCTCGGCAGCTTCAACATTGATGCGCTGAACCTCGAATATGCGTCCGATACCAATCTGACCCTGACGGAAGCCGACATCAACGCCTTGTCCGGCAACTCCGATACGCTTCAGGTTCTTGGCGGGACGGATGATACCGTGACTCTGGCCGGGGGTACGCATGAGGGCACCCAGACCATCGATGGTGAGACATATAACGTCTACACAATCGGCACCGGCGATACGACGCTGCTGGTCGAAGACGACGTAAACGTCATCATCTAGTCGAATTGGGCGCGGCCACCAGTTCCCTCTGCACAGAGGAAACCCTGGCCGCGCCCCTGCTATAACCTGCGGCACAAAACGCAGGATCAGAGGCACGAGGACTTCCTATGGACCTGGCACAACGCATTTCCGCCGTTGCACTTCTGTGCGGCCTGACGGCGTGCGGGATGCCAATAGCCGGAACGCTCGGGAGCCAGGATGGCTCCGCCCCGCAAAGCAACTTTGCCCAGGCCGAGGACGCGCCCCAATCCGAGGTCATCACCTCGCTGATGCAGCGTCAGACGCTGTTGCAGGAGGGCACCGTTTACGCCGAAGTCGCGCAGGCATCGCTGAGTGCCTCTGCCCGCGCCTCGGAGTCGGCGCTGATCAGCGCGCGGCTGCGGGCGGAAGCGAAATCCAAGAACTGGTTGCCGTCCCTGCGCCCGACGGTCAGCCTGAACGATCTCGGGGATATGGTGGCGAGCCTGCTTCTGGAACAGATCCTGTTTGACAATGGCCGCCGCAAGGCAGAACGCGCCTTTGCCGCAGCGGATGTGGAAGTGGCCGCAGTGACGCTCTCTGCGGATATGAACGACCGCGTGAAAACTGCGCTCAGCCTCTATGTCTCGGGTCTGCGCGGCGATGAAAAAGCGGCCTATTCCCACCGCGCTGTGCGCACCATGCGCGATTTCGAGCGCGTCGTGGTGGGCCGGGTCAATGGCGGCGTGTCTGACCGGTCGGATCTGAATGTCGTTCAGTCCAAGATCAGTGGCGTCCAAGCCAGCATGGCCACCGCCAGCGACGCGGCCCGCACTGCACGCGCCGAGCTGGAAGCAATGACCGGCCGACAGTTTTCCGCCGCTCCGCAGCGGTTGGAACTCAGCCTGCCGCCCGATGGCCGCGATTATCTCAGCGTTCTCAAAGCGAAATCTGAAGCCACCCGCACGATCGAGCAGGCCAAGATGGAACGGGCGGGCCTGCTGCCGCAGGTCGGGGCAACGGGACAGATCGGCAGCGAAGGCTCCGGCGCGGGCGTATTGCTGAACCTGTCGGAACCCCTGGGGCTTGGCACGCCTGCGGCGTTGCAGGCGGTCGAGGCCTCCAAGGAGGCGGCGCTGCGCCGGATCGGCGAGGCCGAGGAAGACGCCCGCCGGGAATACAGCCGGGAAATCCAGCGCCTGTCCTCCTACCGACGTCAGGAGCGCGAAGCTTTGGCCCTGTCCCGGGCCAGCCGCGAAACCTATCGGCTGTTCAGGGCCCAGTTTGAGGCAGGCCAGCGTCCGGTCATGGATGTGATCCCGATCTACGAAGAGCTGGTGAAACGGGAGCAGGCCTATATCGATGCAAAATATGAAGTGGTGTTGATCCAGCTGGCCCTTGCCGCATCGCTGGGTCTGTTGGCGGACGGGGATGAGATTTGACAGATCACGACAGCCATAACGCCACTCCCCCCGCGCCCGCAAAGCGACGGCTGAAGCTCGCCGGGATCACGGGCGGTCTGTCGCTGAAGCGGTCGCAGGCCACTCAGACCGGGGCACAAAGCGCGCTCAGGATCTCGAAGGTTGTCGCCAATGCGCCCGCTGGGGCTGAGGCCCCGCCCCTTGCCAAAGCATCCGCGGCACTGCCGCCCGCCCCCGAGACCAAGCGCGACAGAACGCTGTCCCACGACAGCACGCAGCCCGGGGCTCAGGCGCCAGAACAAACACCACAGGAGCAAACACCACAGGAGCGGACATCGCAGGAGCGCCCCGCCGCCATGCCGGAGGCTCCGGAGACGACAGATACAGCAGTCCCCCCAGACACAGCAGACACAGCAGTCACCGCAGAGACGCAGCCCGAGGAGGGCGCGGCCTATCAGGCGCGCCTGTCCGCGCGGGCGCATCTGTTATGCCGCCTTGCGTCTTTGCGCGGCGCCTCCCCTGCGCCGCAGGACCTGATCGAACATCTGCAGACCTGCGGCGCTGCTTCTCTGCGCCCCGAAGCCATGATGAGCGCGCTGATCACCGCAGGGCTGAAGGCCCGTATCATCGACACCAAACGCCCCAGCCCCCGCCATTGGCCGGGCATTGCCATCATGCAGGGCGGACAGCCGGTGTTGGTTCTCAGTCAGGGCAAGGCAGGGGTCACGATCTATGACACCTCCTGTCCCGACAATCGTGCCGAAGTGCCGATGCAGGACTTCATGCCGTATTTTTCCGGCCAGATCCTGACCGCGCGCGCCACCGTCTCCCAGCTCGCTCAACGGCACACGCCGCAGCTCGACCATTCCCATTGGTTCTGGGGCGAATTCCCGAAATACCGCCGCCAGATCGGTGAGATCATGCTCGGATCGCTGGTGGCAAACGTCCTGGCTGTTGCCGTCGCGCTGTTCTCGCTGCAGGTCTATGACCGGGTGGTCCCGCATCAGTCCCAGGCGACCCTCTGGGTGCTGGCACTGGGCGCGTTGATGGCCATCGGCATGGAGGGCATGCTGAAACTGGCGCGCGCGCGGATCACCGATGCGTCGGGGCGCCAGATCGACCTTGCGGTGCAGCACAAGCTGATGCGCCGGGTCATCGGTCTGCGCATGGACCAGAGCCCGCTGCCGCCCTCCGGGCTGTTTGCGGCAATGCGGGATTTTTCCTCGGTGCGGGAGTTTTTCACCTCTTCCACCCTGTCGACCCTTGCGGATGTGCCCTTTATCGCCGTGTTCCTGCTGCTGGTTGCCTCGATTGGCGGGCCGGTGGTCTATGTGATCCTGATCGGCGGCGCGTTGATGCTGCTGCCTGGCTATTTCATCCAGAAGAAGATGCTGTCGATGACGCGTCTGGCGCAGGGGGCCTCCGCCAAAAGCGGGCGGTTGCTGCATGAAGTTGTCAGCGAGATGGAAACCATCAAGACCCAGCGCGGCGAAGAACGTATCCTGCGGCAGTGGGATGAGCTGAACCTGTTGTCCTCGCAGGCCTCGAACGGGCAACGCAAGCTGGCCAGCGCGCTGACCTATTGGTCGCAAGGAGTGCAGCAGGCGACCTATATCTGCGCCGTGATCCTCGGCACCTATATGGTTTTTGCCGGTGAATTCACCGTTGGGACGATCATCGCGACCGGCATTCTGACCAGCCGTACGCTGGCGCCGCTGACGCAATTTGCGGGCACGCTGGCGCGCTGGAGCAACGTGCGTGCGGCGCTGGATGCGCTGGATGTGATCGCCGCAGCCCAGCAGGAGCGGGAAGCGGGCCGTGCCTACCTGCGGCGCGAGAAGGTCGAAGGCCGTTTCGAGCTGCGCGAAGTGGTGTTCCGCTACGATCCCGAAGGGGCGCCCAATGTGGATGTCCCCGCCGTGGCCATCACTCCCGGTCAGCGCGTTGCCATTCTGGGCAGCAATGGCTCCGGGAAATCCACCCTGCTGAAACTCCTCTCCGGCCTTTATACGCCGCAGCGCGGCCGGGTGATGCTCGACGGGACCGACATGAGCCAGATCGAGCCGCGCGATCTGCGGCGCCACATTGGCTATCTCGGGCAGGAAGTGAAGCTGTTCGCAGGCACCCTGCGCGACAACCTGAACCTGTCGCTGTTGTCCCATGACGATGACCGGCTGATGGAGGCGCTGGACTTCGCAGGCCTCGCGCCTTTTGTGCGCGCCCACCCCCGTGGGCTGGATCTGCAGATCGGCGACGGGGGCTCGGGCCTGTCCATCGGTCAGCGTCAGGCCGTCGGCTGGGCCCGGCTTCATCTCCAGAACCCCTCTGTGGTGCTGCTGGATGAACCCACTGCAGCGCTGGACCAGACATTGGAACGGACGCTGGTGAGCCGCCTGGACGAATGGCTGGGCAGCCGGACCGCGATCATCGCCACCCACCGTATGCCGATCCTGTCTCTGACCAACCGAACCCTGATCCTGCAGGCGGGTCGCATGGTCGTGGACGGCCCGCGCGACGAGGTTCTGGCCCATCTCAACGGAGGGGCCAAAGCCTCATGAGCATTGCCGCAGATATGGATCTCCTTGAGGGCACCCATGGCGCTAGCCGCATGATCAAGCTGGTGGCCTTGGCGCTGGTGCTGTTCCTGACCTGGGCCGGTTTCGCCTCGGTCGATGAAATCGTGCGCGCCGATGGGCAGGTTGTTTCCTCGTCGCGGTCGCAGATTGTGCAGAACCTCGAAGGCGGCATTCTGGCCGAACTGTTCGTGCGGCAAGGCGATGTGGTAGAGGCCGGGCAAGTCCTGGCAAAGTTGCAGGACACCAAATTCCGCGCCGCGTCCGACGATCTGCAGGATCAGATCGATGCACTGGAGATCAAGCAATACCGGCTCGAAGCCGAGATCGAGGGCGCATATGAGTTCACGGTCCCGGAGGCGCTGGCGACGCGGTCCCCCTCCATTCTGGCGTCAGAGCGGGCCTTGCTCAAGGCCCGTCAAAGCGATTTCAACAGCCGCCGCAACAGTGCCGAGGATATCCTGCGGCAGTTGAAAAACGAGCTGTCAAACCTGCGCTCGCTGCATGAACAAAAAATCGTGGCCCTGCTGGAAGTCAATGAATCCCAGAAACGGGTCAGCGACGCGCAGGCCAAGTTCGACGAGATTGGCACCCAAGCGGAGCTGACCCTGGCCGAGGAGTATTCCGAAGCGCTGCGTCAGCTGACCTCCCTGCGGCAGGAACAGCGGCTGGCCCGCGACCAGCTGGACCGGACCGTCATCACTTCGCCCATGGCGGGCATCGTCAACAGTCTGGCGGTGACCACCATCGGCGGCGTCATCCGTCCGGGTGATGAAATTCTCGAGATCATCCCGCAGGGCGAAGAGCTGTTTGTCGAAGCGCGGGTGAAGCCCGAGGATATTGCCAACGTACAACGGGGGCAGGACGTGACCATCAAGCTCACCGCCTATGACTACACGATTTACGGCTCGCTGCGGGGCAAGGTTGATATCGTATCCGCCGATACGTTTGAGGATGAGCGCGACGCCGATGCCCCGCCCTACTACCGGGTGACCGTGCGCGTGGACCGGTCCAGCCTGACGGCGCGTCAGCAGCAAATGGAAATCCGCCCCGGCATGCGCGCGACGGCGGAACTGCAGACCGGATCAAAAACAATCCTGACCTACCTGCTGAAGCCGTTGTACAAATCCCGCGAAGCCTTCCGTGAACCCTGATCAGAGAGACCTCCGGAGCCGATCAACCAACCACTACTCCTTGAGAACCGGTGGCTCCATGAGAAAGACCGAACCTGATCAGGGTCCGGTCTTTTGGGAGTGTTTGGATTTCTCTGGTGAAACGGGACCTTGCGGTGCGAGCGAGGTCTCTGCTCTGGCTGCGCCTGGCTGACGCGCAGCAGAGGGGCGGTCAGATCGCCTGTCTCATCATTGCCTGCAGCGTGCTGTCCAGCGTGGTTCCGATGGACACCCGGCGCTGTCCCATGGCGGCCTTGGATGAGATCACCGAAACGATACGGGGATACTGGCCGGGCACCACTTCCAGCACCGGCGCGCCGGAGGCTCCGAATTCGACGTTGCAGGACATCACGACCGTCTGCGTCCGGCGGGACAGAACCTCGCAGTCCTGCTCCAGGTTCGGGCGGGTCGCATTGGTATAGTTGTAGGACAGGACATCCACACTGGCGCCCCGATCGGCGCGGTTGGACATGCTATAGGGGCGGATTTCGGCATGGCTGATCGGCGTCGACAGGCGCAGCACGGCAATGTCATGGCCCAATTGCGCCCGCCCCGTCGAGCGGAACCTGTAGCCGGGATGCACAACGGCTTTGCTGACCATACGGGCCGCCTTGAAGCGCCGACCGTCCAGCCCGGCCTCAAACCGGATCCCACGCGGGTTGACCCGCTGCCCCGTCTTGGCGTCGAACACGCAATGGGCGGCGGTCAGGACAAGATTGGAGGCAATCAGTGTCCCGGTACACATGTATTTGCCGGAAATATTCAAACGCCCCACGGCTTCCCAACCCGGCAGAGTGCTGACCCGGCGATCCTTGGCCGCAGCCGTATCCGCCAGGCCAAGTGTCAGACACATCGCGAAAATCGCAAACAACAGTTTCATTCATCCACTCCATTTTCCCACGCTGCCAATCTCGTTCAGGCGTTGGGCTGGAATGTGGCTGGTCCCTGTTGCGCTTGGACCAATTCGTGGATTGATTGTGACAGCCTTAACATTTGTTAACTTCTCCGTGCCGACAGCTGGCAGGATGGCAGAAAATTAAGGAATTACGTGCACAAAAGTTAACAATCTAGATAAATTTGATCTAATGTCCTGTAATTTAAAACGAATTGTATCTTTTTCCGCCCCTATTCTTCCGGATTGTTTACCTCTTCGCAGGAAATCTGGCGCCCAAAATGGGCAGTGATCGGCAGGAATATGGCAGAATCGCCACAATTGACCGGGTTACGAACCCCTTAACGCGGCCGACAATCGTTAAAAATTTAACGGCCCGCACAAAAAACGCGCGCCACTGAGGGCGCGCGTGTCGGAGCAGGCTTCAAAGCGGCCCTGAATGCCGCCGGGCGATCAACGATAGAGCAATGATCGTCCGTTATGGAAGATATGAACCTTGTCGGCATTCGCAAACAGACGCACGCGTGTGCCGCGCAGGCCCTGATGAATGCCCGGCAGCTTTGCGATCAGAGGCTCGCGGTCCGGTGCGGGCGTGAAATACAAAACGGTCACCTCGCCCAGCGCTTCGACGATGTTGACGGTGGCATCTATGATGGCGCCGCCTTCGCCCTCTTCGAAGAGATCCTCGGGCCGGACGCCCACATTGACCTTCATCCCGAGATCCCCGGGCTGCGTGGGTACGGTCGATGTGACCTCGTCGCCGCTTTCCAGCCGCAGCCGGGTGGTGTCGCCGGTTGCAATCACCTCGCCCGGGATCAGGTTCATTGCAGGCGAGCCGATGAACTGTGCCACGAATTCGTTTTCCGGCCGTTCATACAGATCCAGCGGCGTGCCCACCTGCGCGATCCCCTTGTTGGCGAGGACAACGATCCTGGTCGCCAGCGTCATTGCCTCCACCTGATCATGGGTCACATAGATCATGGTGCTATCGGGCATCGACTCCTTGAGTTGCGCGATTTCGATCCGGGTGGCCACGCGCAGGGCCGCATCCAGGTTCGAGAGCGGCTCGTCAAACAGATAGACCTTCGGGTCGCGCACAATGGAGCGCCCGATCGCCACCCGCTGACGCTGCCCGCCCGACAGCGCCTTGGGCAGTCGGTCAAGATAGTCTTCGAGCTGCAGGATCTTTGCAGCGCGGGTGATGGCGGCGTCAATTTCCGATTTGCTCTTGCCCGCGATCTTGAGGGCAAACGCCATATTGTCGCGCACC
>NZ_VCNK01000038.1 GCF_006265095.1 Phaeobacter sp. B1627 | reverse complement strand
GCCCGCGATCTTGAGGGCAAACGCCATATTGTCGCGCACCGTCATATGCGGATAGAGCGCGTAGGACTGAAACACCATGGCAATGCCACGCTGCGCCGGGGGGATCTCGTTCATGACCGCCCCGTCGATTTCCAGCGTGCCACCGGTGATCCGCTCCAGCCCGGCGATCATCCGCAAAAGCGTGGATTTGCCGCAGCCCGACGGGCCGACAAAAACGATCAACTCGCCCTGTTTGATGTCGAGATTGATGTCGTTCAGGACATTGACCGCGCCGGCATAGGTTTTCTCTACCCCGGTCAGTTTCAGGTTCGCCATGGTCTCCTCCTCCTTCCTGGGTATTTCAGACGCGCCGCGCGAGGCAGCATTGCCACGGCTGCAACGTCACTTGTCCGCCAGCAGCCGGAACCGCCGCACTGCCCTGCTCGGCGCCAAGCTGCTCCCATGCGCCGGCAGGCAGCGTCACATCCGCTGTGTCTCCTCCGATATTGAAGGCACAGAAGATTTCCTCCCCCTCGGCCGTGCGGGAGAACTGCACCACATTGCCCAGGGCCTGCACCTTGTCGTGCTGCCCGCGTGACAAGGCGGCATGGGCGCGGCGCAGGGCGATGGCGTGGCGGTAGTGATGCAGCAATGCAGCCGGGTCAGCCTCCTGTTCGCGTACAGCCAGCGCCGCATGTTCGAGGCTGACCGGCAGCCAGGGCCGGGTCTCGGAGAAACCGCCGTAGGTGTTGTCGCTGTGCCAGACCATCGGGGTCCGGCAGCCGTCGCGCCCTTTGAATTCCGGCCAGAATTCCACACCATAGGGATCCTGCAGATCCTCAAAGGCGATGTCGGCTTCCGGCAGGCCCAGTTCCTCGCCCTGATAGATACAGACCGACCCGCGCAGGCACATCATCATGGTGGTATAGAGACGCAACGCGGGATCAGAGAGCGCCCAGCGGCTGACATGGCGGATCACGTCATGATTTGAGAAGGCCCAACAGGCCCAGCCGTCAGCCGCGACGTCATCGACCTTGGCGAAAACCTCTGCCACGCGGCCCGCATTGAGCGGATCCTTGGCGAGGAATTCAAACGCATAGCACATGTGAACGCCCGTCTCGCCCGCCGTATATTGCCCGAGGATTTCAAGCCCCCTCTGGGCGTCGCCCACTTCGCCGACGGCCGACTTGTTCGGGTATTGGTCCAATAGCGCACGGAACCGGGCGAGAAATTCGAGGTTCTCCGGCTGGTTTTTTGAGTAGAGGTGTTCCTGATGGTTATACGGGTTCACCGAGGGCGCGATAGTAGCGTTACGCTGCTCTTTGGGGAGGGCCGGGTTCGACCGGAGCTGCTTGTCGTGCATGTAGAAGTTGATGGTATCCAAACGGAACCCGTCGACGCCACGTTCGAGCCAGAAGCGTGTCGCGTCCAGCAGGGCGTCCTGAACCGCATCGCAATGGAAATTGAGGTCGGGCTGGGTCGTGAGGAAGTTGTGCAGGAAATACTGCTCCCGCCGCGGGTCCCATTGCCAGGCAGACCCGCCAAAGATCGACAGCCAGTTATTGGGCGGGGTGCCGTCCGGCTGCGGATCGGCCCAGACATACCAATCCGCTTTTGGATTATCGCGGCTTTGACGGCTTTCGGCGAACCAGGGATGCTGGTCGGAACTATGCGACAGCACCAGATCGATCATCACCCTGAGACCGAGCTCATGCGCCCTGGCGACCAGCGCGTCAAAATCCGCGAGGGTGCCGAACATCGGATCAACGTCGCAATAGTCGCTGACGTCATAGCCGTAGTCCTTCATCGGCGAGGTGAAGAACGGCGAGATCCAGATTGCATCCACCCCGAGCGAGGCAATGTAGGCGAGCCGGGAGGTGATCCCCGGCAGATCACCGATGCCGTCGCCATTGCTGTCTTGATAGCTGCGCGGATAAATCTGATAGATCACGGCACCGCGCCACCAGTCAGGATCGGAAGCGAGCACGGAAGGTGACGAAATGGAGGTCTGAGCGTTCATTCTGGAGTGGTCCGTCAACAAAGGTGGAGGAGAGAGGATGCGCCGGGGGTCATTTGACCGACCCGGCCAGAAGCCCCCGCACGAGGTACTTCTGCATGGCAAAAAACACGGCAAGCGGAACTGCGATGGACACGAAGGCAGAGGTCGCGAGGATCTCCCAGTTGCCGCCGCGCGTTCCGAGCAATTCGACAATCTGTTTGGTCATCACGGTCGTCTCGCCGGTGGCGTCAATCAGAAAGACCATCGCCACGAGAAGATCGTTCCAGGTCCAGAGGAACTGAAAGATCGCAAAGGAGGCCAGCGCAGGGAAGGAGAGCGGCAGGATGATCCGGGTGAAGATCTGGAAATCCGTGGCGCCGTCGACGCGCGCGTTTTCAATGATGTCACGCGGGATGCCGATCATGTAGTTGCGCAGAAGGTAGATCGCCAGCGGCAGGCCAAAGCCGGTATGGGCCATCCAGACTCCAAGGTAGCCCTTGCCGATACCAATTTCATTGTGAAACTTCAGCAGCGGGATCAGGGCCAGCTGCAGGGGCACCACCAGCAGACCGACGATTGTCGCAATCAGCAACGCCCGCCCCGGGAATTCCATCCAGGCAAGCGCATAGGCAGCGAAGGCGGCGATCAGGATGGGAATGATGGTCGCCGGGATGGTGACTGTCAGCGTATTGAAAAAGGCCCGCGCCAGATTGTCGGTGGAGCCGCCGGAAATCAGGATGGTTTCATAGTTCTGCAGGGTGAATTCAGGCGGCACCAGAGCAGAGACAAACACCCGTGGACCGCGACCGCCGCTCATCTCCTGCGCGGACTGAAGCCGGTAGCTGCCGTCGGCGGCAACCGTCAGGCGCTCGCCGCCGCGCAACTCGGCGGTGTCGCCGGGGCCATAGGCGTCGATCTCGCGGGCGTTGGTCCCCCAGGCTGAAATCTTGGCATCGGTGGCTTCTTCGAACAGGTTGCCCTCGATCACAAAGAGATCGGCCTCTTGGACCTGCGTATCCGGCGCCGCCGTGCGTAGGGTCAGGTTCTGTTCGGTGGGGAACAGGGCCTTCCACCACCCGGAGGTGGCAATCTGATCACCGGTCCGGAAGGATGAAACGAACAGCCCCACGGTCGGGAACATCCAAAGCCCCACCAGCAAGATGACCGAAATCCTGAGCGCCCAGATCAGACCCGGCTTTTGTCCTGCAATAGCATTCATCTCAGAGCCCTCCCTCAGCGCATTTCGCGGCGCGCGTTGTAGACGTTCCAGACCAGGATCGGCAGGACGAGCAGCATGATCATCATCGCACTGGCCGACCCGACGCCCCAGTCGCGCGCGACAAACAGCTTGTCATACATGTAGTTGGCCAGAACCTGCGTCTGCCACTGGCCATTGGTCATCGCAAACACGATGTCAAAGACCTTGAGCACAACTATGGTGATGGTGGTCCAGACCACGACGATCGTGCCGATGATCTGCGGCACCTTGATGCGGAAAAAGATCTGAAACGGGCCTGCCCCGTCGACGATTGCGGCTTCTACCGTTTCCTCGGGAATACCCCGCAGCGCTGCCGACAGGATCACCATGGCAAACCCGGTCTGGATCCAGACCAGCACCATCATCAGAAAGAAGTTGTTCCAGAAGGGAATTGTCAGCCATTGCTGTGGCTCGATCCCGCCCAGCCAGATATAGACCGCGTTCAGGATACCGATCTGCTCGGTTCCCGGCGGGCGGGCGTCATAGACCAGCTTCCAGATCACCGCAGCGCCGACAAAGGAAATTGCCATCGGCATAAAGATCAGCGATTTGGCAATATTGCCCCAGGCCAACCGGTCCGTGAGCTGCGCCGCCAGCAGACCAAAGGCGGTGGAGGCCGCAGGCACCACCAGAAGCCAGAGGAAATTGTTCTGCAGGGCTTCCCAGAATTTGGCTTCTGCCAGCATCTGTTTGTAATTGGCCAGCCCCACGAACTCTGACCCGCCGCCGGGCAGACGCTCGGTCAGCGACAAACGCATGGTTTCGACCACCGGATAGGCGAGATACAGGCCCAGCGCCAGCAAGGCCGGCAGCAAAAAGAGCCAGGGCCGTACCATATTGGCACGCCGGATATTGCGGGCGATGTCCTTGCCACGTGCGGGAAAGATCAGCGTGTCGAGAATGATATTCGAGAGATAGAAATAGCCGACACAGCCCCCGACGCCAAAGGCAATGGTCAGCAACCCCTGAATGGCTGGATGCATGAGTGGCTCCTGATGATTAAATGGGCGCCGGGTGTTTCACGCCGCAAGGCTGCAACCACCGGCAAAGGGTGCAGGGCCACCGATCCCGGCGGCCCTGCAACAGGGAATGGGCAAGCTTACTTCAACGCATCCCAGGAGGACTGGATCTCGCTCGCGACCTCGGCCGCGGGTTTGCCGCCCGCATAATCCACCATGCCCGTCCAGAAGGATCCAGCGCCCACGCCGCCCGGCATCAGGTCGGAGGCGTCAAAGCGGAAGGTGTCGGCAGACAGGAGGATCTCACCCATTTTCTTCAGGGTGTCCGTGGCATAGAGGTCAGTATTGACGGTCTTGAGCGGGGTCAGGAAACCCTGCTGCGCCATCCAGACTTCATGCGCGATAGGGGATTGCAGGAAGTCCATCAGAGCCCGCGCACCTGTGCTGTCATTGGTGATCGACCAGATCGTGCCTGCGCCCAGAACCGGGTTGCCCAGCTTCTTGCCCTCATAGGCCGGGAAGTAGAAGAAGTCAGCGTCCAGACCCATTTCGGTACCTTCGGGGAAGAAGGCCGGAATAAAGGAGGCCTGACGGTGCATCATGCACTGCGGCGGGCTGGCAAAGAGCCCTTTGGGGCTATCGCGGAAATCGGTAGAGGCCACGGCACCCGCGCCGCCGGAGACATATTTGTCGTTGCGCGCAAAATAGCCGAATTCCTCGATGGCCTCGACGACGCGCGGATCATCAAAGGCAATCTCATTGGCGACCCATTGGTCATAGACTGCGGGCTCTTGTGTCCGCAGCATCATGTCCTCGACCCAGTCAGTGGCGGGCCAGCCGGTCGCACCACCGGACCCCAGACCGATGCACCAGGGCGTGTTGCCGTCGGCGACCATCTGATCTGTCAGCGTTTTCAGGTCTTCCATGGAGGTCGGGACATCATACCCGAAGTCCTCGAAATTCTCGGGGTTGAACCAGACCAGCGACTTCAGATCGACCTTGAAGAACAGACCATACAGTCCGTCCGCGCCATCGGGGCCCGGGAAGGTGCCCAGATCCACCCAGGACTGGCCTGCGGCGTAGTTTTCCTTGACCCAGGCGGCGGTCTCTTCGCCAAGAGGCGCAATAAAGCCGCGCTCTGCCATGTCGGAGACCAGGCCCGGCTGCGGGAATACCGCGATATTGGGCGCGGAGCCGGCTTCGGCATCGACGACGATCTGCTGTTCAAAGCTGTCGGAGCCCGCATAGCGGACATCAGCACCGGTCGCGGCCGCGAAATAGGCCAGCACGTTCTCGACCAGTTCCTGATCCGGGCCGAGCCACGGTCCGAACACTGTCACCTGCTCACCGGCAAGATCCGTCTTCTCAAGCGCGCTGTAGCTCTCCCAGTTGAAGGCGCCCTCGCCTACCGGAAAAATCAGATCCTGCCCACTGGCCGATCCCGCAACCAACGCCGCGACGGCTGCGGCCGTCATCAAAGTATGTTTCATTCTCACTCCTCCCAAGGTGGTGCGCCTCGCAATGTATACAATGCTAGTTTTTCAGGCATACAAACCAAATCACCAAAGCGCTTTGATTGCCTCCAAAATTCAGGATTCTGTTGGTGCTGTCAATGAGTCTATGCAGACAGACAAACATACCTGCCTGAAATCGGCTCTTTCCCTTTGATTGAAAACGAGGCAAGTTGTGAAAGCTGCAACCGTTTGCACATCGAATTTAAAGCGCTTTGGAGATCCCCTTCATGAACCTCAAGCAGCTGTCCGCGCATCTGGGCCTGTCCCAGACAACCGTGAGCCGGGCGCTGAACGGCTATCCGGAGGTCAGTGAGGATACCCGAAAACGGGTGATGCAGGCCGCCGAGCAGCACAACTATCGCCCCAACACCCGGGCCAAGGCACTGGCGACCGGGCGGGCAATGGCGATTGGCCATGTGATCCCGCTCTCCTCACAGCACGAAATGATGAACCCGATTTTTGGCGATTTCATCTCCGGCGCCGGGGAAAGCTACAGTCAGGCCGGATATGATATGGTGCTGTCGCTGGTGGCGGATCAGGAACAATCCCGCGCCTACCACGAGATGGTCGCAAAGCGGAACGTGGACGGCATCGTCCTGCACGCCCCCAAAATGCAGGACGCGCGCATTCCATTGCTGCAGGAAATCGGCCTGCCCTTTGCCGTGCATGGGCGCGCCACCGATATTTCCACGCCCTACAGCTGGCTTGATGTGAACAATACCAGCGCCTTTCAGCGGGCCACGGATTTTCTGCTGGACCTCGGCCATCGCAGGATCTGTCTTGTGAACGGTCAGGAGAGCATGGATTTCGCCTTTCGCCGTCGCCGCGGCTATGAGGCGGCGCTGAAGGCCCGCGGCATCCCTCCCGATCCGGGGCTGATGTTTGCCGGTGAGATGACCGAAGTCTATGGCTACAGCACCGTCCGGCGGACGCAATCTCTGGAGGATCCGCCCACAGCCTACCTCGTGTCCTCCATCATCGCCGCCTTTGGCGTTCGCCGCGCCATTGAGGAGGCCGGCCTGACCTTGGGACGGGAGATTTCCGTCATCACCCACGACGATGACCTGTCATATCTGCGCAACGGCAGCGATGTGCCCGTGTTTACCGCCACCCGGTCCTCCGTCCGCGAGGCCGGGCGAAAGCTTGCACAGCTGCTGATCACCCAAATCGAAACCCCGGGGTCTCCCCCCCTGACCGAGTTGCTCGAAGCCGAGCTGACCGTCGGACGCTCCACCGGACCGGCGCCCAACAGGATCTAGATACATGACTAAATTCACTTTCACGCGCGAGGATTTCCCTGCGGACTTCCTGTTTGGCAGCGCGACCTCATCCTACCAGATCGAAGGTCACTCATTCGGCGGCGCGGGCCCGACCCATTGGGACAGCTTTGCGGCGACCCCCGGCAATGTGGTGCGTGCCGAAAACGGTGATGTCGCCTGTGATCATTACCACCGTTTTGAGGAGGACCTGGATCTGGCGGCGGCGGCCGGGCTTGATTGCTACAGGTTCTCCACCAGCTGGGCCCGCGTTCTGCCCGAAGGCACCGGCACGCCAAACACCGAGGGCCTCGATTTCTATGACCGGCTGACAGACGCCATGCTGGAACGCGGGCTGAAACCCTGCGCGACGCTCTATCACTGGGAGCTTCCGCAGCCGCTGGCCGATCGCGGGGGCTGGCGCAACCGCGACATCGGCGATTGGTTTGCGGAATTCACCGAGGTCATCATGGGGCGGATCGGGGACCGGATGTATTCTGTCGCGCCCATCAACGAGCCCTGGTGCGTCGGGTGGTTGTCGCATTTCCTCGGCCACCACGCCCCGGGCCTGCGGGACATCCGGGCGACCGCACGGGCCATGCATCACGTGCTGTTGGCCCACGGGCGGGCAATCGAGGTGATGCGGGGGCTCGGCATGTCGAACCTTGGCGCGGTGTTCAATTTCGAGTGGGCCCAGCCGGTCGATAACAGCCCCGAGGCGCGGGCGGCGGCGGAAACCTATGATGCGATCTACAACCGTTTCTTCCTCGGCGGCGTGTTCAAAGGCGCCTACCCCGAAGCGGCGCTGAAAGGGCTGGAGCCACATCTGCCGACGGGATGGCAGGACGATTTCAAGACCATCACGCAGCCGGTCGACTGGTGCGGGCTGAATTACTATACCCGCAAGGTGATCGGCGCGGAGGCAGGCCCCTGGCCGAACTATGCCGAACTCGACGGCCCGTTGCCCAAGACCCAGATGGGATGGGAAATCTACCCCGATGGCCTCTATCAGTTTCTGACCCGCACTGCGGCTGAATACACCGGCGACATGCCCTTGATCGTGACCGAGAACGGCATGGCCAATCCCGATGTCATCGACGCCGGAGTGGTTCTGGACCCCGAGCGTATCGCCTATGTCGATGCCCATCTCGACCGGGTCCGCAAAGCGATTTCCGACGGCGTGCCGGTCAAGGGGTATTTCCTGTGGTCCCTGCTCGACAACTACGAATGGGCACTGGGGTATGAGAAGCGATTTGGCATGGTGCATGTGGATTTCGACACGCTGACCCGCACGCCCAAAGCCTCATATCACGCGCTGAAAGACGCCCTGACCGCGCGATAATCGACAGAGCCCTGCCCCGCGATGTCAGTTCGGGACAGGGCAGCCCCCTGCCCCCCAGGCTCAGACTCAGGCTCAGACGATACCGCCCCCCGCGCCCCGGCTCTGGGGACGGATCTCTGCCACGGTATTGCGGTATCCCGACGCACGATAGGCCGCGACCGGGTCGATTGCCGCCCCGGCAGTCAGACGCGCCATGGCCAGGATAGGCTCCACATCCGTGCGGAACCCCTGCTTCAGGGTGGAGGTCGCCATCAGGGCGTCGTTGTCCTCCTGGAACCCGAGCAGCGCCTCGCGATCCACCAAAAGCGCCTGGGCGTAGGCTCTCTGAACCTCCATCGCGGACACCATGAGGCTTTCGATCGGGTCGGTGACATTGTGGCTTTGATCCAGCATATGCATCGGGCTGAACCCCGGTGTGCCTTCGGCCTCGACCAGTTCGTTGAAAACAAGAAACAGCCGGTACGGGTCGATACTGCCGGTATCCAGATCATCGTCGCCATATTTGCTGTCATTGAAATGAAATCCGCCAAGTTTGCCGAATTGAGTGAGGCGGGCCACGATCATTTCAATATTCACGTTCGGAGCGTGGTGGCCCAGATCAACGAGGCATTTGGCCTGCTCTCCCAAATGCTGGGCGATCAGCAAGTTGCTGCCCCAATCCTGCACCACCGTGGAATAGAAGGCCGGTTCGTACATCTTGTGTTCGGTCAGCAGGGTCCAGTCCGTCGGCAGGGCGGCATAGATTTGGCACGCCGCGTCCAGGTATCGTTCGAACTGACGGGTGAAATTGGTCTGCCCCGGAAAGTTCGACCCGTCTCCGACCCAGATTGTCAGGGCCTTGGACCCGATCGCCCGGCCGAGCTCGATACAGGCCAGATTGTGGTCTACCGCCTGCTGGCGTGTGGCGGCGTCGGTATGTGACAGGGAGCCGAACTTGTAGCTGTGTGGCTGATCGGGCTGGTCCTGAAACGTATTGGAATTCATCGCATCAAAGCCCAGGCCGACCTCTTCTGCCTTGCTGGTCAAATCCGCAGCCGGTTGCGCATCCCACGGAATATGCAGCGAGACAGATGGCGTGGCGTGGGTCAGTTGATGGATGACGCCGCAATCGTCCAGCTTGTCAAAGATATCGCGCGGCTCTCCGGGACCTGGAAAACGGGCAAAGCGCGTACCGCCGGTCCCGACGCCCCAGCTCGGCACTGCGACTCCGTAGGTGGCGACTTTGGCTTTGATTGCGTCAATGGAAATCCCGCGCCGGTCAAGATGCTCGCCGAGCGCATCGTAATCCGACGCAAGTCTGGCCCGGGCTGCGTCGTTGCTCCGGGCGATGATATCAGGTTTCAGCATAGCCCCGTCTCCTTAGCGGGTGAATGCCTGGACGTTGCCAGCATCCACGTTGATGATGTTGCCGGTCGATTTGGCCGACAGGTCGGATGCAAGGAAATAGGCGGCCTCCGCGATGTCCTCCGGCAGCACAGAGCGCTTGAGCATGGAACGGTCGCGGTACATCTTCTCCAGCCCGTCCTTGTCGGTGCCATAGGTGCCAGCGCGCTGATCCAGCCATTCGCCCTGCCAGATCTTCGATCCCTTCAGCACCGCATCCGGATTGACGACATTGACCCGAACCCCCATCCCGGCCCCCTCAAGCGCCAGACACCGGGCCAGGTGGATTTCAGAGGCCTTTGCCGTGCAGTAGGCAGATGCATTGGGCGAGGCAGCAAGACCGTTCTTGGACGCCACAAAGACCACGGCGCCACCTATCCCCTGCGCTCGGAACAGTTTGAAGGTTTCGCGGCTGACCAGGAAGTACCCGGTCGACAGGATCGCCATATTCCGGTTCCACAGCTCTAGGCTGGTCTCCTCCACCGGAGCGGAGCTGGCGATCCCTGCATTCGAGACGAGAATATCGACGCCGCCGAACTCCACCGCGAGGCCGGCGCAGGCGCTGGCAACGGCGGCTTCATCGGTGACATCCATTGTGACCGTGCGCACGACGTCGGGTGAATATCGCGCCGCAAGCCGATCAGCCGTTGCCGTCAGAGCATCCGCATCGATGTCCGCCAGCATCACCACCGCCCCGTCGCGCAGATAGCGCTCGGCCGTTGCAGAGCCGATACCGCCCGCCCCACCGGTCACCAGGGCCACCCGGCCAGCCATCGCTTTGGGCGCAGGCATCCGCTGCAGTTTGGCTTCCTCCAGCAACCAGTATTCAATATCAAAGGCTTCCTGCTCCGGCAGGCCCTGATACTGCGAGACGGCATCTGCACCACGCATCACATTGATCGCGTTGACGTAGAATTCACCCGAGATCCGGGCCGTCGCCTTGTCCTTTGCAAAGGTGATCATGCCAACACCGGGCACCAGATACACCACAGCGTTCGGATCGCGCAGGGCGGGGCTGTCGTCGCGTTTGCAGCGGTCATAATAGGCCTTGTAGGCCTCCCGGTACGCCGCGACCGCATCGCCCAGACCGTCCAGAGTGGCGTCAATGTCCGGTGCCGAGGGATCAAAATCCACCACCAGCGGGCAGATCTTGGTCCGCAGGAAATGGTCCGGGCAGGATGTCCCGAGCGCGGCCAGACGCTCCATGTCCCGTGCGTTCACGAATTCAAGCACCGCATCGCTGTCATCGAAATGACCGACCATATGCTGCTGTCCGGAGACCATGCCGCGAATGGCGGGCATCAACCGGGCCGCAGTCGCCCGGCGCTCGGCCTCGGGCAGGCTCGTATGGATCGCTCCGCCAAAGGCCGCCTGACCATCCGTCTCTCTGGCGAACCAATCCATCGCCGTCTGAATGACATCGAGGGTCAGCGCATAGCAGGCCTGGGCGTCGTCATCCCATGTAAACAGCCCGTGGCTTTCCAGAATGACGCCCTTTGCGGTTGGGTTCTTTGCACAAAACTCCGACAGCCACAGGCCCAGCTCATACCCCGGTCGTTTCCAAGGCAGCCATCCAATGGTGTCACCGAAGATCTTTTGCGTCAGCGCCTTGCTGTCCTTGGCCGCCGCAATGGCGATTATGGCATCGGGGTGCATGTGATCGACATGCTTTCGGGGGACATAGGCATGCAGAGGCGTGTCGATGCTTGCGGCGCGCGGGTTCAGATTGAAGGTGCAATGGGGCAGAAACCCGACCATTTCATCCTCGAAGTCGGGCCCGCGATACAGCGCCTTCAGCGCATTCAGCTTGTCCATGTAAAGCGTCGCGAACCCGTCCATCCTGATTGAGCCCACATCGCCGCCGGATCCCTTGACCCAGAGCACTTCGGTCATCGCGCCGGTGAGCGGATCCCGCTCCATCACCTTGGCCGACGTATTGCCGCCACCATAATTTGTGATTCTCTTGTCCGATCCCAAAAGGTTGGAGCGGTACAGCAGTTTCTCAGACTCGCTCATGGCCGCGGCATGCTCCGCGTCCCATTTGTTTTCAAGGCGTTGGGGGTCGGCTGCGTTGGTCATTGGTGCCTCCATAGGCGACATGAAAGTCAGATGTGTCATCGGCAAGCTGACGGGCGCCCCCTCACAAGTCAATCATTTTCACTCACAAACAATCATGCTGCGGCGCAGAATGATTGTTTGTGATAAATATTGATTGACAGCTCCCCCGGACTCACCGCACCTTGAGCCAATCGAAAGGGCTGCTGCATGCATGAAAAAGACAGACATCGCGTCATCCTATCTGCCGTTCAGGACCGGTCGCTGGTGACCGTGGTCGATCTCTGTGCGTTGACGGGCGCATCAGAGGCGACAGTGCGCCGCGACATCAACACTCTGGACGACCAAAAGCGCCTGCGCCGGGTGCGCGGCGGCGCCGAGGCCCTGACGACGAAGCCGTTCGTGGGCCTGGCCGGGCGCCCCTTCACCGTCAATGAGACGATGAATATCGCCGAAAAACAAGCTATTGCCGCAGCGGCCGTTGAACTGTGCGAAGATGGAGAGCCGATTATCATCAATGGCGGAACCACCACATTTCAGATGGTTCACCCGCTCGCCTCGCGCAGGCTTCAGGTCTTCACCAACTCATTTCCGATTGCAGAGCACCTGCTGAAGAACACCACCAATACCGTCATGCTGTCCGGCGGCATCATCTACCGTGAACAAAACATCATCCTGTCGCCGTTTGAGAATGATGTGACCCGCAATTTCTACGCCAAGCGCATGTTCATGGGAGCCGCCGGCATCGGCCCGCTGGGGCTGATGGAACAGGACCCGTTGCTGATCCAGGCCGAAGCGAAGCTGATTGGTCAGGCCGAAGAGCTGATTGTCCTCGTGGACAGTTCCAAATTCAAAAACCGCTCCAGTCTTGTGCTGTGCCCCCTGGACCGCATCGACACCATTATAACCGATGACGGGATAGAGGACCGCACGGCCGCCATGCTGGAGGCGGCGGATGTCACGCTGATCGTTGTTCCCACGGGGACGACGCAAAAAGAGGGGGTGGCGTCCTAGCCAGCCCAAACCACACTTTAGGGAGGAAACCATGAGTGTATTCAAGAAGCTGATCGCCTCGGCCGCAGTTGCCACGGCGATGTTTGCAGGCCCGGCTCTGGCGCAGGACAATGTGCGCATTGCCCTTGTGGTCAAGGCGCTGGGGATCGGATTTTTCGAGGCCGCCGCAGAAGGCGCCAAGGAAGCCGCGGCGGAGCTGGGCAACGTCGAGATCATCTATACCGGGCCCACCGACACGACGGCCGAGGGCCAAATCGAGGTCATCAACGCGCTGATTGCGCAGAAGGTCGATGCAATCGCCGTGTCGGCCAATGACACCGATGCGCTTGTGCCGGCGCTGCAACGGGCGATGCAACGCGGGATCACCGTCATCAGCTGGGACTCGGGCGTCGCACCGGAAGGCCGGCAGCTGCACCTGAACCCCTCGTCCAACCCGCTGATCGGGAATATGATCATCAAACTGGCCGCTGACCATCTGCCCGATGGCGGCGACGTGGCCGTTCTGTCTGCGACGACAACCTCGACCAACCAGAATATCTGGATCGATGAAATGACCAAAGTCATGGGCAACTACCCTGGCATCAATCTGGTTTCGACCGTCTACGGCGATGATCTTGCGGACAAATCCTACCGCGAGGCCACCGGCCTGATGCAATCCTTCCCGGATCTGGATGCCATCATCGCGCCGACCTCTGTGGGCATCGTCGCAGCCGCACAGGCTGTTGTGGATGCAGGCAAAGTCGGCGAAGTCAACGTGACCGGCCTCGGGCTCCCGTCTGAGATGGCCGGCGCGATTGCATCGGGGGCGTCGCAGTCCTTTGCGATCTGGAACCCCATCGACCTCGGGTATTCCGCCACCATGCTGGCCTATGAGCTGAGCCAGAACGGCGCCGAGGCGACACCGGGCGCGGAAATTCCGATGGGCCGGCTGGGCAGCCTGACGCTGAATGACAACAATGAAGGCGCGATGGCTGACCCGTTTGTCTATGATGCGAGCAACATCGATCAGTTCAAGTCGATCTTCTGAACCGGCATCCTGTCCGGCCCGGTCTCTCTTTGCGGACCGGGCCGGATCCAGCCCCCTCACCACAGACCCGGACGAGCAAGAATGACCGATGCAGTGACATCAGCGCAGACACCTGTGGTATCGATGGATGCGATCACAAAGACCTTTCCCGGGGTCAAGGCGTTGGATCAGGTCCGCCTCGATCTCTACCCCGGTCAAGTGACGGCGCTCGTCGGGGAAAACGGTGCCGGCAAATCGACCACGGTGAAGGTCCTGACCGGTATCTACCAGCCGGATGGCGGAACCATTCGGATCGACGGTGACCCGGTCCGGTTTGCGGGCCCCAAGGACGCCTCAGCGGCAGGGATCACGGCCATCCATCAGGAAACGGTTCTCTTTGATGAGCTTTGTGTGGCGGAAAATATCTTTCTCGGTCACGCGCCCAGGTCCCGCCTCGGGCTGATCGATACCGCCGAAATGCACCGCAGGGCGGCCGCGCTGCTCGCGGAGATCGGCGCCCCTTTTGACACCTACACCATGCTGCGGGATCTCGGCATCGCCAACAAACATCTGGTGGCAATCGCGCGCGCGCTCTCGGTCGATGCACGTGTGGTGATCATGGACGAACCCACGGCGGCCCTGTCCCACAAAGAGATTGAAGAGCTGTACGCGCTGGTGGAGACGCTGAAGTCGCAGGGCAAGGCGATCCTGTTCATCAGCCACAAATTCGACGAGATTTTCCGCATCGCCGACCGCTACACTGTTTTTCGCGATGGCAGCTTTGTCGGCGAGGGCAAGATCGCGGAGATTGACGAAAACGCATTGGTCAAGCTGATGGTCGGGCGCGCGGTTGACCAGATATTTCCCGAACGGACGGTCGCGCCGGGCGAGGACGTGCTTCAGGTCGTGGGCTACAGCCATCCCACTGAATTTGCCGATATCGGTTTCACCCTCAGACGGGGAGAGATCCTCGGCTTCTATGGGCTTGTGGGCGCGGGTCGGTCCGAATTCATGCAGACCCTCTTTGGGATCACGAGACCGAGCAAGGGCGTGTGCAAGATCAATGGTGCGATCCGGGTCATTCGCTCGCCCGCTGCTGCCGTGGGCAACGGAATTGTCTATGTGCCCGAGGACCGCGGTAAACAGGGGGCCGTGATCGGCTTGCCGATCTTTCAAAACATCACCTTGCCGTCGCTTGGCCGCACCTCTCGGGCGGGCTTTATCAGGCTGGCAGAGGAATTCGCCCTCGCGCGGCAATATGCCGAACGTCTGGACCTGCGGGCGGCGGCGCTGGATCAGGATGTCGGCAATTTGTCCGGCGGCAATCAGCAAAAGGTGGTCATCGCGAAATGGCTGGCGACCCAGCCCCAGGTGATCATTCTGGACGAGCCGACCAAAGGGATCGACATCGGATCCAAGGCGGCGGTACATGATTTCATGGCTGAACTCGCGGCGCAGGGGTTGTCGGTGATCATGGTCAGCTCGGAAATCCCCGAGGTCATAGGCATGTCCGACCGCGTCATCGTGATGCGCGACGGGCGGATCGCCGCAGAGCTGTCCGGTGACGAGCTGACCCCCGAAACATTGGTCCGCCATGCGGCCGGAATAACCGCAGCACCCCGGCTGCAGGAAGCATAGAGCATGACCCGACTGATCCCCCTCCGCGAAATGATCCTCGCCGGTGCGATCCTCGGCCTGTTGCTGGTGATTGCCTCGCGGTTTTCTGGCTTTGTCGCCCCCGGCAACCTGGTCAATGTGTTCAACGACACGGCGCCGCTCATTATTCTGGCGCTTGGTCAGATGGTGGTCATCCTGACCCGTTGCATTGACCTGTCCGTGGCGGCCAACCTGGCGTTGACGGGAATGGTCTGCGCCATGATCAACGTGGCGCTGCCGGAGTTGCCCATATCGGTGATCCTTGTGATCGCCGCTCTGCTCGGGGCGCTGATGGGGGCGATCAATGGCCTGTTGGTCTGGAAGCTTGCAATCCCTCCGATCGTGGTGACGCTTGGCACAATGACCATTTTTCGCGGCGTTATCTTTCTGATATCGAACGGAAAGTGGGTCAATAGCCACGAAATGAGCGCCTCTTTCACGGGCTTTCCACGGGCCGAGATCCTCGGCCTGCCGGTCCTGTCCTGGACCGCAGTTCTGGCTGTTCTGACCTTTGCCCTGATGATGGCGCGCACACCGTTTGGACGGTCAATCTTTGCGGTTGGCGGCAATCCGCATGCTGCGGTCTATACCGGCATCAACGTCGGAAAGACGCAATGTCTCGCCTTTGTCCTGTCGGGCGCCCTGGCCGGGCTGACGGGATACCTGTGGGTTGCCCGCTATGCGGTCGCCTATGTGGATATCGCGGGCGGCTTCGAACTGGAGGTGGTCGCGGCCTGCGTGATCGGCGGCATCTCGATTGCAGGCGGCGTTGGCTCCGTGGCGGGGGCCGTCCTCGGTGCGCTGTTCCTCGGAGTGGTCAAGAATGCCCTGCCGGTGGTCAATATTTCGCCCTTCTGGCAGCTTGCGATCTCTGGCAGTGCCATTCTGATCGCCGTTGCCTTCAACGCGCGGGCGGGACGCACCAAAGGCCGCATCATCCTCAAATCAGCGGACACATCCTCATGACCGATGCACCTGCCCCTTCCCGCCACATCCCGGACCGTCTGAACAGTCGCCTCGCCCGCCTCCTGCGCAGCTGGGAAGTCCTGTTGCTGGCCGTCGCCGTCGCCATCTTTGTCGTCAATTGCTTTGCGTCGCCCTATTTCCTGAATGCATGGAACCTGAGCGATGCGACGTTCAATTTCACCGAAAAAGCGATGATTGCATTTGCGATGGCCCTCCTGATCATCGCCGGAGAGATCGACCTGTCGGTTGCATCCATAATCGCGCTGGCGAGCACGGCCATGGGGCTCGCGGTCCAATATGGTGCCGGAACGGCGGAGTTGGTGGGGATCAGCCTGGCGGTCGGCCTGATGTGCGGCGCCTTCAATGCGGTCTTTGTCACCGTTCTGGGGCTGCCCTCCATCGTGGTGACAATCGGCACCATGAGCCTGTTTCGCGGGATCAGCTATATCATTCTCGGGGACGACGCATTTCGCGGCTACCCCGCGAGTTTTGCCTGGTTCGGTCAAGGCTACATCGTCTGGGTCATCACCGTCGAAATGCTCTTTTTTGTGGTCTTCGCGGTGATCTACGGGGTTGTTCTGCACCGGACCAACTTTGGCCGCGCGGTCTATGCCATTGGCAACAACCCGACCAGCGCCCTGTTCAGCGGCATCCGGGTGCAGCGCGTCAAATTCATTCTGTTCCTGCTGACCGGAGTGATGTCGGGCTTCGCCGCGCTCTGCCTCACCTCCCGGCTCGGCTCCACACGCCCGAGCATCGCGTCAGGGATGGAACTGGAGGTGGTCACGATGGTCGTGCTGGGCGGGGTCAATATCCTCGGTGGATCCGGGTCAATTCCCGGCGTGGTGATTGCGGCCTTTGTGATGGGGCTGGTCACTTTCGGGCTCGGATTGCTCAATGTGCCGGGCATTGTGATGTCGGTTTTCATTGGTCTGCTGCTGATCGGAGTGATTGCCCTGCCCCGACTGTGGGCGATGCTTGCGAAGGGAAGCGCAATATGAGCGAACGCTATGTTTTCCGGATGCGCCTGAACCCGGGCATGAAGGAGGAATACACCCGCCGCCATACCGCGATCTGGCCGGAGCTGGTCGCGCTCCTGAAGGAGGCAGGGATCAGCGAGTATTCCATTCACCTTGATCCCCAGACCGATCTGTTGATTGGTGTGCTGACGCGGACCGGCGCGCATCGCATGGACGCGTTGCCGGATCAGCCGGTGATGCAGAAATGGTGGGCACATATGGCCGACATCATGGAGACGGGTCCGGACAACGCCCCTGTTGTCGTCGATCTTGAGCCGCTGTTCTACCTCCCATGAGCCCGCCACGCCACGTCGCTGTGATCGATATCGGGAAAACCAATGCCAAACTGGCTTTGGTGGATCTGCAGAGGCTGGAGGAAATCGCGGTGGTCACGCGCCCCAATGCGGTGCTGCCCGGGCCGCCCTGGCCGCATTTTGACACCGAGGGCCACTGGCAGTTTCTGCTTCAGGCGCTAGAGGAGTTTCACCGGCTCTATGGCATTGATGCGATATCGGTGACGACGCACGGCGCCAGTATCGTGCTCCTCGACAAGGCCGGAGACCTCGCCGCGCCGGTCCTCGACTACGAGCACTCCATTCCGGCCGAGATCGCCTCGGACTACGACAGGCTGCGCCCGCCATTTGAGCGGACAGGCTCGCCCAGGTTGGCCGGGGGGCTGAATGTCGGTGCCCAGCTTCATTATCAGTTCGCCCTCGACCCTGATCTGCACCATCGCACCCGCCATATCATTGGATACCCTCAGTATTGGGGATACCGGCTGACCGGGGCAGTGGCGAATGATGTCACCTCGATCGGATGCCATACGGATCTTTGGGAGCCGCAGGAGGATCGGTTTTCCAGTCTCGTCGCGGACCTCGGGATCAGCGGCAAGATGGCGCCGGTCAGACAGTCAGGCGAGGTGCTTGGCACGCTCTTGCCCGGGATCGCGGCGGCAACGGGGCTCTGGCCCGACACCCCGGTGGTCTGCGGAATTCACGATTCCAATGCCTCTCTCTATCCGCATCTATTGGCACAGACCGGCCCGTTTTCTGTCGTGTCGACCGGGACCTGGGTCATCGTGATGGCGATTGGGGGGAGCCGCCCCGCGCTGGATCCCCATCGCGACACGCTGGTCAATGTCAACGCCATGGGCAATCCGGTGGCCTCGGCCCGGTTCATGGGGGGGCGGGAATTCGAGATCATTCAAGACGGATACCCCTTTGCGCCTAGCGCGCAGGATGTCGCGGAGGTTTTGTCCCGAAATATCATGCTGTTGCCGGCCGTCGAACCGGGGACCGGCCCGTTTCAGGGACAGCAGATGCGCTGGCATGGCGGCTTTCCTCAAGGCCAGCCGCCAGCCTGCGGAACCGGACACCGATCAGTCGCGCTGTCCTACTACCTCGCCCTCATGACGGAGACCTGCCTCGAGTTGACCGGCGCTACGGGCCCCACTATCGTGGAAGGGCCTTTCGCACAGAACCCCTATTTTCTGGCAATGCTGGCGGCCGCCACCGGCAGGCCGGTTTTGCAGAGCCGGACCGCGACCGGCACCAGCATCGGGGCCGCTCTCTTGTGTGGGGGATCCGGCGCCTTGCTGTCTCCCCTGCCCGCCACAGCGCATGGCGCGGACGCCACCCTCTCAACCTATGCTGCGAACTGGAAACGCCTGCGGAGCATGGTTCCGCCGAGCAACTTGTAAGGCATACGCCCGTTGGACCTCTCCTCGAAACCGTTCTGTACGGGCTTGCCCGGCGCAATGTAGTTCCACTCAATCCGGCACTCGGAGCACGGCACCAGGATGGCGTTCGACGGCATCTCCGTTCCGTAGCACCTCGGGAAGGATGGTTGACTTGAAGGTATGGCCACGCGCGCAGGCCCCAGGTAGCGCAGCTTGTGGCCATAGTCCTCCTCGATCGTCACCCCCAACAGCGGGTTCACCTTGACCCAGCAGCCGGGATCGTTTTCCCAATCGTGGGTGTGACCCGGCGCCTCAGCACCGGTGCCTGATCCACCATCGCCACCGCGTCCTGGAACAGGATCCCCGCCTGGCCCTTTTTCGCCGCCGCCGCGTAAATCTCGGCGCGCGGCTCACCATCGGCCACCATCATACAGAGCCTGATGCCGCCCAGCATCGGCGATTTGCCGTTGCCCTTGCCTTCCTCATCGTAAAACCGCCTGAGCCACCCGCTCCCCTGCAGCGCTCACGTCAAATAGCCTTCCGGGCTGTTCGGATCAGGGAAATTGAACCCCAATTGCCCGCCGCCCGACAGGCCCCGCTCCGCCGCCGGTGTCATGCCAAAGTCATTGGCCAGCCCCCGGATCTGGCGAAAGGTCTCATTATATTGCGCCACCTCCGGTCTCGACTTGATCTGCTTGCCGTTGCGCGTGTCGCTCTCATAGATTTCCGACAGCTCCTCCAGCTCCAGCTCGAGGCGCTCAAACCGCAGCACCGCCTTGCAGAGCTGTTTGAACATGAACACATTCGAAGGCTTCAGCCGGTCAACGGTCGGGTGACACAGCGGCCCTCCCCCCTAGGTGGTCCGCCCGTGTAGTTAGGAAACAGACGTCGCAAGCCGGAAGAGATTTTCGCGAAGCTGCGGCAGGTTGAGGTCCTGTGACGACAGGGAATGCCGGGCGTAGATGCCATCCTTCTGGTGCCGATTCCTGACCAGACGTTTTGCCGCTGGCGCAAGCAATATGGCGGTATGGACACCGACCAACTGAAAGAACTCAAACGGCGCCAGAAGGAGAATGACCGCTTGCGCCGGGCCGTGTCCGACTTGAGGCTGGACAAGCTGATCCGATCGGAAGCTGCAGGGGGAAACGACTGAACCCTCCGCGTCGTCGTGCCAGCAGTGAACATGTGCGAAGCCAGTTCCCCATCTCAGAGCGGCGGGCCTGCCGCGTGTTGCATCAAAATCATTCGACCCAGCGCAGGCTTGCGAGGGGCCGTACCGATGAAGACCACCGCACCAGCGCTTGAGACTTTTGCGGTCTCTACGCTGCTGCTCAACACTCAAACCCAACCGGAAGATTCCGGATCAAACCAGCCCCAATGCCGCGGGAAGGTCGGGAGAACGGGTACTGCGAGAGCTTCCACGCCCGCCTCAGGAATGAACTGCTGAACGGGGAGCGCTTCTAGACCTTAAGGGAAGCGCACATCCTGATTGAACAATGGAGGAATTCTACAACATCAACGGACCGCATCGTGCACTGGGGGACCGCCCACCGGCTCCGGAAACCAACATCCTGAAGTGGTCCCAGCTTTTCG
>NZ_VCNK01000037.1 GCF_006265095.1 Phaeobacter sp. B1627 | reverse complement strand
GTTCGAATCGCCTCGCCCGCTCCAGTCGGTCCTCCCAAACCAGCCGCGTCACAGGTGTTAGTAATCATTCAGCCTGATACCGCCGTTTCAGCAGGCGTGACGCGGTAATATTCTCCCGGCCGTAGCACGGTCTTAAGTGCAGACTTAAGATCGGAGCGCCATCTGGGGTTTCCGGCTTGCCGGACTGGGAGGCCCCACCGCCTGCACTTCGCCCCAAATCCTTCAAGCTAAATTCCGTTCGTGATTGTGTGCGAGGGACAAACGGACGGTTCTCTCAGTTCGGCGAATGGGGCGCGCAATTTCGCTTACAGGCATCCCCTGCCAGTAAAGAAAGGCTGCAATCCAAGGGTTTGCGAGCGGAACTCGCCGCTGAAGGAGATGCGACATGTCTGCCAGTGCTTTCGTGTTTTCTGCTCCTACCAACTTTTCCACCCGCGACTTGCCCTTCGGATTTTGCGGTATGAACAGTTCAGCCCCTCCGAATTCGAGTAGGAACTGAACGGTGAGGTCCGGGCCAAGCACTGAGTAATACGGCTGAACCTGTGCCGTAGGCTTGGGGAAAACGGTCAAAGATGCCGTAGCGCTCACAGGTACGCTTGATGCGGCGCACCGCTGCGACTGCGTTCTCCGTTCGGGCTAGGGTCAGGACCCATTGATTCCCGCGTAGGCGCGCGATTCACGGCTTCGCAAATGGAGCGGTGAACATGTCTGATCTTTTCTGGCTGACAGATGCGTAGATGGCGCGCCTCGAGCCCTTCTTTCCGAAGTCCCACGGCAAGCCCCGCCTCGATGATCGGCGGGTGTTGAGCGGGATTATCGTCATAAATCGTAATGGCTTAAGGTGGCGTGATGCGCCCGCCGCCTTCGGGCCGCACAAGACACTCTACAATCGTTGGAAGCGGTGGAGCGACAAGGGTGTCTTCGCCCGGATGATGGCGGAACTGGCGGCCGAGCATACCGAAGAGAAGACCGTGATGATCGATGCAACCTACGGTGGGCGGGAAAAGCCGACCACCTATCACAAGCCCTTTATTGAAATCATTGAATTTTTTCGAAGAGACTATGTGCTGCACCCGGAAAATGTAGCGGTATCTTTCGAATGGTATCAAACTTGCTGGAATCCAGACCTAATAACCTTCTGAAAATATATGATAAAAATTTCAGCAGGCATCAAACTGAATGAAACCCGTCAACAGGCGACTGTTTGCATGCCCCCCCCCACCCTCTTCACCTCCCGTCCGCGCTGCAGTTCATAGCTTTGCCTCCACTGAACAAAGCGCTTTTTGATCAAAAAAATTGACTGTTCCGGCAATGCCCGCCAATCCTTGCACCATCTCTCTGGCAGCAAAGGAACCGGCCGCATGTCCTCCGTGATTTACCCAACGACGAATTTCACCGCGACGGAGCAGCTCTGCATCACCCATGGTGAGGGCATCCACGTCTACGACAGCGACGGCAAGGAATACATCGAAGGGCTCGCGGGCCTGTGGTGCACCTCTTTGGGCTATTCCAACAGCGAAGTGGTCGAAGCCATCACCGAACAGCTGCACCGCCTTCCCTTTCAGCACACATTCGGCGGCAAGACCCATGAACCGGTGATGCAGCTGGCCGACAAGCTCAAGGCGATGGTGCCGGTGGAGGACGCCTATTTCTTCTTCGGCAACTCCGGGTCCGACGCCAATGATTCGCACTACAAGATGCTGCGCTACTACTTCAACGCGATCGGCAAACCGGAAAAGCGCAAGATCATCACCCGCGAACGCGGCTATCACGGTGTCACCGTCGCGGCCGGCGCCCTGACCTCTCTGCCCGCGAACCTGGCCCATTTCGATGCCCCGCTGGAGGCCCTGTCGATCCTGCGCACGGATGCGCCGCATTACTATACCGGCCGCAAGGGCAATGAGACCGAAGCGCAATTCGTCGACCGCATCCTGACCTCGCTCGAAGATCAGATCCTCGCCGAGGATCCCGCCACCATCGCGGCCATGATCGTGGAGCCGATCACCGGCGCCTCCGGCGTGATCGTGCCCCCGGAGGGATATTACGAAGGGCTGCAGGCGCTGCTACGCAAACATGACATTCTGGTCTGGGCCGATGAGGTCATCTGCGGTTTCGGCCGCACCGGAGCCGATTTCGGCAGCACCACAATGGGCATCAAACCGGACCTGATGACCTTCGCCAAGCAGCTCTCCTCGGCCTATTTCCCGATCTCCGCCGCGGTCATCCCCGGCTGGATGTATGACGCGATGATCGACCAGACCAACCAGGTCGGCGTCTTTGGCCATGGCTACACCTATTCCGGCCATCCCGCCGCCTGCGCCGCCGCTCTGAAAACGCTCGAAATCTACGAACGCGACGGGATTTTCGAACATGCCGCAGAGGTCGGTGCCTATATGCAGACCCGGCTGCGCGAGATGTTCGAAGACCACCCAATGGTGGGCGAAGTGCGCGGCAAGGGCCTGATTGCGGCGCTGGAGCTGGTGTCGAACAAAACCACAGGCGCCACCATCGCGGGCGGCAAGGGCGGCGCGGCGGCTGTCCAGGCCTGTCAGGCCGAGGGGCTCATTCTGCGCGCCGTCGCGGGCAACGCTCTGGCCTTCTGCCCGCCCCTGATCATCACCAGAGACGAAGTCGACGAGATGCTCCGACGCGCCAAGGCAGGTGTCGACGCAGCCTACGATCAGCTCAAGTCCGAAGGGTTGCTGGACGGGTGATCCCCGGGCGCTGGCTGTCCCTTGCTGGCTCATCCGGGGCGCGGGGACAGGGACATCTGGGACATCTGGGCGGGGCCCTGCGCGTATCGTGCACGGCCCCATACCACCGGAAGATAACGGCGCCACATCCCGCCCGCAAAATCTCGCCCGCAAAATTCCCGCCTGCCGGATCGCAGCCAGTCAAATCCTAGCAAGTCACATCCCAGCCTGTCCGATACAGCCCGCCTGACCAGCTGTGCATCGGCCTCAGGTGCATCAGCACCCTTCCATCGGCTGCCGTGACAGGGACCGGCTTTCCCTCTCGGGAAAGCTCATCCAGTGCGCCGCGAGGCGCTCCTTTGGGTTACCTCTCAGAACACGTTATAGGTCATCGTGGTCAGGGATCGCTCAATGTTCGGGATCTGCAGAAGATGGTCATTGATGTATTTCCCCACATCCGCGCCTTGCGGAATATAGAGCTTCATCAGCAAGTCATATTCGCCGCTGGTGGAATAGAGTTCCGAGTGGATCTCCCGCAACGCAATATCTTCGGCAACCTTGTAGGTGGTGCCGGGTTTACAGCGGATCTGGATAAAGACACAGGTCGACATAACGGGCCTCGAATTCTGTCAGGTCTGATTGCCCGGCAACGTCGCATGCGCCGCAACAAAGGGCAATCCCGCGCAGGCCGCCCCATTGATGTCACAGCCCCTGCCTTTCTGCCTTCCCGGGCTTGAGCCCCCCCGCGCCCCCGCCTTATAAGCCACGGGCATAGAATGAGGACCTTCCCATGCGCACAGCCCAGGTTTCCCGCTCCACGGCCGAAACGGAGATCTCCGTATCGGTCAATCTTGACGGCAGCGGCACATATGACAATCAGACCGGCGTCGGCTTTTTCGATCATATGCTGGACCAGTTGTCGCGCCATTCGCTGATCGACATGACCATCCGCGCCAAGGGCGACTACCACATCGACGACCACCACACGGTCGAGGATACCGGCATTGCCCTCGGCCAGGCCCTGGTGCAGGCGCTCGGCGACAAGCGCGGCATCAATCGCTATGGCGAATGTCACCTGCCGATGGACGATGCGCAGGTGCGCGCGGCGCTGGATCTGTCGGCCCGCCCGTTTCTGGTGTGGAATGTCACCCTGCCGACCGCGAAAATCGGCACCTTCGACACCGAGCTGGTGCGCGAGTTCTTTCAGGCGCTGGCGACCCATGGCGGCATTACCCTGCATATCGACCAGATCCACGGGGTGAACAGCCACCACATCGCCGAGGCCGCCTTCAAGGCCGTGGCCCGGGCGCTGCGGACCGCCGTGGACGTTGATCCCCGCAAGGCGGACGCGGTCCCCTCCACCAAGGGCGCGCTCTGATCCCGCTGAGGGCGCCGCCCCGGTGACGGGCGGCGCGACAGCGCATGCGGGCTGGCCGCGTCCGGACCCATGGATCACATCGCCCTGCCCCCTGCCCCGCCTGGCCCTACCCCTGGCCATCCCCCTGGCCATCTCCCCGGCCATCCCACTGGCCATCCCCTTGACCATTGCCCATTTTGCCGCCACTTCCTGAGGTCTGAGACACAAGGACACTGCGCCCATGCTGACCGCCATCATCGACTATGAATCCGGCAACCTGCACTCCGCCGAAAAAGCCTTTCAGCGGATGGCCGCAGAGGTCGACGCGGGCGAGGTTGTGGTCACCTCAGATGCAGAGGTCGTGGCCCGGGCGGACCGTCTGGTGCTGCCGGGCGACGGTGCCTTTCCGGCCTGTGCGGCTGAACTGCGCGGGCACAAGGGGATCTATGACGCCATGGTCGACGCGGTTGAAAATCGCGGCCGGCCCTTCCTCGGCATCTGTGTCGGCATGCAACTGATGGCCACCACCGGCCATGAATACGAGGAGACTGCGGGCCTCGATTGGGTCGCAGGCGACGTGGTCAGGATCACCCCGCAGGATCCGGCGCTGAAGGTCCCGCACATGGGGTGGAACGATCTGATCATCGACCAGCCCCACCCGATCTTCGAGGGCATCCGCACCGGGGATCACTGCTATTTTGTGCACAGCTATCACTTCCGCGTCGCCCGGCCGACCGAGCGCCTGGCCCATGTCGACTACTCCGGCGATGTCACCGCCGTGGTGGGCCATGACACCGTGCTCGGCATGCAGTTTCACCCGGAGAAAAGCCAGCACGTGGGGCTGCGGATGATTGCGAACTTCCTCAAATGGGCCCCTTGACCGTCAGGGGGTGATGACGCCTCGCCCTCCGGCCGGGTTTTGCCGTGACTATCGTTTCCTGGACTATTGATTACTGGGGGCGCCTGAGGTCAGGCATGACTTGCGGTCGGCAATGGACACCGCCTTTCTGACAAGGCATATGGGCGTGACCTTTCTTTCTCGCCAGGCCAGATCTGCCTTGTACTTGCGTTTTGAAAAATTCAGCCACCGGGACGGGCAGCACCGCTATCTGGTGCTGAGCCTGACGCCGACCCTGTTCGGCGACTGGTGTGTGGTTCAGGCCTCCGGCCCGATCGGCAAGCCGGGCGGCCACGAGCGGCGCAACTACTGTGCCTCGCTTGATGAGGCGCAGGCCCTGTTCGACAGCGCCCGCGCACAGCAGGTCAAACGCGGCTTTGTCCCGATCCCGGTCCAGATGGGGCTGTTCTGAGCGGTCCGGATCTGACCTGAGCGCGCAGGCCTGTGGCCTGCCCGGCGCAGCCTGCTCTGCCGATCGCTGCCCAGCCTGCTGCGCGCATCGCTCTGCTGACCGTTCTACCGGCCGCGCGTCTGCTTGGTTTACATGGCCGGCTTTACTTGGCCCGGTTTACTTGGCCCGGTTTACTTGGCACGCGTCCAGGTCTGCTTCGAACAGATCAACCCACCCGCGACGCAGCCACGCAAGCGAAGAGAATTTCCGTTCAGATCCATCTTGCCGATGTAGATCTTGTCATTTGACGGGCGCCAGACCTTGCCCTCATAGGCACCGCCGCCCTTCGGTTTCATATCGATCACCAGCCTCTTTCCGAGGTTCGGAGATTTATACTCGCCACTGTCATTGAAGGTGCGCGCGATGGTCCCGCAGAGGCCGCCGCCGCAGGGCGCCATGGCCACATGGGCATAGGCGCCATCGTCGGGTTCCGTTTGCCAGGTGCCCTCAATCGGGTCTGCAGCCAGTGCAGCGCTGGCAAGGCCCGCCGATACCGCGAGAATAGCAATCATCTGTTTCATGGTGTGGTTCCTCCCTACTGCGGCAACTGTGACCGAGGCCGGGCCACGCAGGCAAGATTGACCTCGGGTCGCCTTGCCGCGCTGGCGCCCAGGCCCTCACCTTTCCCGGCCGCCGCACGCCGCAGGCCATGCGTTGCAATTGTCGTGCCGCTTGGGCAAAAGGGCGCTCAGACGTTCGAAACCACCACGAAGGGTGCATATGATGATCCTCTACCCCGCCATCGACCTCAAGGACGGTCAGGCCGTGCGGCTCCTGCATGGCGATATGGACAAAACCACGGTGTTCAATGACAACCCGGCCGCACAGGCGCTGGAGTTCGTCGCGGCGGGCTGTGAGTGGCTGCATCTGGTCGATCTGAACGGCGCTTTCGCAGGAGAGCCGGTCAATGCCCGCCCGGTGGAAGAAATCCTGAAACAGACCAATGTGCCGGCGCAGCTGGGGGGCGGGATCCGCGATATGGCCACCATCGAGCGCTGGCTCGACAAGGGACTGGCCCGCGTCATTCTCGGCACGGTGGCGGTAGAAAACCCGGCCCTCGTGCGGGAGGCCGCAAGGGCGTTTCCGGGCAAGGTCGCCGTCGGGATCGACGCCCGCAACGGCAAGGTTGCAACCAAGGGCTGGGCCGAGGAGACCGACGTGGATGTGACCTCCCTCGCCAGGTCCTTTGAAGATGCCGGTGTGGCGGCACTCATCTATACCGATATCCTGCGCGATGGCGCAATGAAGGGGCCAAACATCGACGCCACCGCCACTCTGGCCAAGGCCGTATCGATCCCGGTGATCGCCTCCGGCGGTGTGTCATCCCTGGACGATCTGCGCGCGCTCAAATCCTGTGGTGCTCCGCTGAATGGCGCAATCTCGGGGCGGGCGCTCTATGATGGCGCTATCGACCTGAAGGAAGCTCTTGCCGTCCTGAAAGACTGACCTGCGTTGCCTCTGGCCTACACGCGTCGGAGGAGGTGTTTCGCTTCGGGCTGTGCCCGAAGCGACCGGCGCGGCGCGTGTCCTTTGGACACGCGCCGCGCCGCCCAGCCCAACCTCGCGAGGGTCGACCCCAAAGGGGGCGATCCCCGCGTGGGCGGGAGCACACCGGAGGCTCTTCGTGGGGGGATGCATTTGCGCGCTTCATAGGCAGGCTTCACGCCACTGCGATCCTCCGCCGGGCGCACTCTGTACCTTGCTTCCCTGCGATACTGATGCACCCGCGCACTGGTAGACTGGCCTTTTTCAGCGGCGCATGGCATTGATCGACCTGATCCGCAAGAGGCCTCGCTGAACCATGCTGAAAACCCGCCTGATCCCCTGTCTCGATGTGGCCGATGGCCGTGTGGTCAAGGGGGTGAATTTTGTCGGCCTGCGCGATGCAGGTGACCCGGTCGAGGCCGCACGCGCCTATGACGCCGCCGGCGCTGACGAAATCTGTTTTCTCGACATCCACGCAACCCATGAAAACCGCGGAACGATGTTCGACATGGTCCGCCGCACGGCCGAGCAGTGTTTTGTTCCGCTGACCGTGGGCGGGGGCGTGCGCAGCAAGGACGACGTGCGGGCGCTGCTGCTGGCGGGGGCGGACAAGGTGTCGTTCAACTCTGCCGCCGTGGCCAACCCGGACGTGATCGCCGAGAGCGCCGACCAGTTCGGCAGCCAGTGCATCGTCTGCGCCATTGACGCCAAATCCGTAGCGCCCGGCAAATGGGAGATCTTTACCCACGGCGGCCGCCGCGAAACCGGAATTGACGCGGTCGACTTTGCCCGCCTGGTCACCGCCAAGGGCGCCGGTGAAATCCTGTTGACCTCGATGGACCGCGACGGCACCAAATCCGGCTTCAACCTCGAAATGACCCGCGCCGTCTCTGACGCCGTGGCCGTGCCGGTGATTGCCTCCGGCGGCGTCGGCAACTTGGATCACCTGGTCGAGGGAGTGACCAAGGGCGGCGCCAGTGCGGTCCTCGCGGCGTCAATCTTTCACTTCGGCGAGTACACCGTGCAAGACGCCAAACACCATATGATCGCAAACGGCATCCCGATGAGGCTCCAATGACCCTGCTGCACGAGCTAGAAGCCACCATACAGGCGCGCAAATCCGCAGATCCGGACACCAGCTGGACGGCCAGGCTTCTTTCCAAAGGCCCCGAGAAATGTGCCGAGAAATTCGGCGAAGAAGCGATCGAGGCGATCATCGAAGCGGTCCGGGATGACAAGGCGGGCCTCGCCTCCGAAGGGGCCGATGTGCTCTATCACTTCCTTGTCATGCTGGCGGCGCGCGATGTGTCACTGGACGACGTTCTGGCCGTGCTTGCCCAGCGCCAGGGTCTCAGCGGCATCGATGAAAAAGCCGCGCGGCCATCCGCATCCTGAACCGTCCCGACGCGCGACGCCGCAGCGACCCCGGCAGGCACCAGTCGCGACGCGCGCCCGCCTTGCCGCAGGCAAGGCGCCCGGCCCAACGGGAGGGGCTGCATTTCAATGCAGAACCCGACGGGCGGGAGCGCCCCCCTCGCCTCTGGCCTATAGTTTTGATGATATAATTCCGGTCGCAAAGCCACCCTGCCGCAGCTCCCCGAACAATCGCTGGTATTCGATCTTCGGACAGCGGTTCTGGATCACCGTCACCCCCCGCGCCTCTGCCATGGCGGCGGCTTGCGCATTCTCAACGCCGATCTGCATCCAGACCGTGCGCAGCTGCGGAAAAACCTCCAGCGCCTCTTCCACAATAGGCGGAACCGCCTCGGAGCGGCGAAAAACATCGACCATGTCCACCGGCACTTCCACGTCCCGAAGTGAAGCTCGCACCGTTTCTCCGAACAGCTCCCTCCCCGCGTGGCCGGGATTGACCGGGATCACCCGGAACCCCTTCAGCTTCAGATAGCGCGCCACATAGTAGCTCGGCCGCACCGGATTAGGAGACACCCCGACCACGGCGATGACCTTGGTCGTTGTCAGGATCTTCTTGAACAGAGCATCGGAATACATGGCCCCACATTGGCGCCGCCATTGCGCCCTTGCAAGGCCTGTTGCACCACGAAGCCTCTGTGATCCCGCTGCGAACTATCTGCGAACCGTCTGCCAGAGAAGAGAAAAAGCGCCCGAAGCAACTTCGGGCGCCAGGTGTGGAACGAGGGACAGTGAAAAAGATCTGTGGCCGTTCCAGAGCCACAGCCTGATTTTGAATGTGGTGCGCAGATGGGGAAATGAAAGGGCTGCTCTCACTTTCGTGAACGGTGTGCGAGCTTTGAGGCTTGACTTTGGGGTCTTGCGACAGAGGGCTACGTCACTCGCCCCGCAGAATATCCGGCCAGACAGCGCGGGCGGCCTGGATCATGGCATCGTGGTTCGCCCGCCAAAGATCTTCAACCCTCTGATTATGAAAGAGAAAGAGCTGGCCATCGACGATTTCCCACGCCAGCGGGTCGCCATCGGACATCCGCCCTCGGGCCATCCCATATGCGCAATGCCCCCCGAACCGAGGCGCAAAGGCACGCGGGTTCGACTCAAACCGCGATTGATTCTCCGCCGACTGAAACAGCCAGACCGCCCCTTTCCACATCACCGCATGCGACCGGTGCCCGCGCGCCGGGGTTTCGGCGAAAAAGAAGGACACGGGATCGTAGCCACGGATGGCGATGCCGTCCTGAACCGAGAAATAGACCGTGCCGGCCATCGCACGCTGGCCGGCCACGACACCAAGCGAGGCGGCCAGCAGCAGCCCACAGGCCATGGTCAACAGAAGCGATTTCAGACGGTACAGCAGCACATGAGATCTCCGGCTTTGATGAACAGGCAGAGAATGCCCAAACCGGCTAGATGAGAAAAGAGAGCATACGCGAAATTGAACACCGCGTGAGCGGAGTGACTCAGGAGTGCAACACGCCCACCACTCCGCTTGGCGAAAGCCTAGTCAAAGAGGTCCTCAATGACATCGAAAACCTCTTCGAACACCGACTTCCAGGGCGATTTCCGGCTCTTTTTCTTTTTGCGCGTCGGGCTGCCGTCCCGATGGATCGATGCCCCCTTGCGCTCTGTGTGATACGAGGCTTTTTTCGGCTTCTTTTTCCCGGCCCGCGGTAATTTCGTTCCCTTGAGATCCGGTTTTGCCGCCTTTGGCCTCTGCTCAACCAGGGGGCGTTGCTTCTGGGCCGACAGGGGCGCCCCGCAGGTGCCGCACACCAGCGCATGCAGCCGCGCATCCGGCGTGAACACTGATTGCACACTACAATAGCAGCAGGTGATCACCTTGCCGCCGGATATACTTCGATGTGCGATGGCGACCTCCTGTGCCCGTTCAGCCCCTCAGGGACGCATATAGGGAGATCGCGGCCGCATTTGAAACATTGAGCGAGCCAAAACCGCCCGCAGCGTCGATTTTGACCAGCTTGTCCACGGTTTCCTTGGTTTTTTGCCGCAAGCCCGGGCCTTCTGCCCCGAGCACCAGCGCGATGGGATCGCCGCTGCGACCTGCGACCGCCTGCTCGATGGTGTCCTCGGCCTCCCCGTCGAGCCCCAGCACCAGATAGCCCATCTGCTGCAGTGCGACGATCGTATCCGCAAGATTGCGCATCCGCAGGTAGGGCTGGCGCTCCAGCGCACCGCTCGCCGTTTTGGCGAGCGCACCGGTTTCAGGCGCGGAATGGTGGCGGGTTCCAATCACGGCCGACGCCCCGAGCACCTCGGCAGAGCGCAGGATCGCCCCCACGTTATGGGGATCGGTCACCCGGTCCAGCAGGAGCACCCGCGGCACCTCGGCACCGATGCAATTGTCCTCAAGCCCGCCCCAGTTCAGCGGTTTCACTTCCAGCGCCGCCCCCTGATGCACCGAGCCCGGATCGATCGGAACGGAGAACTTGCGCGGCTCCACCACCTCGGGTGCGATGCCTGCCTCGGTGATCGCCTCTTCCAGCTTGATCTGCGCATTTGGCGTGACGACCAGGCGCAGTTTTTCGCGCTTCGGGTTCAGCAGAGCATCGCGCACGGCATGCAGACCAAAGAGCCATACGGTCTCGGCCCCGGCCGCTTTCTTGGCCTTTTCCTTGTCCACCACCCAGGCGGGCTTCTTGCTGGGTTTATTGCTCATGCTATGCTCCGGAAACAAAATTCGAGACGGCGGAAAAAAGATACGCTTTTCCTGTTGACGCCCGTTTGGTGCGCTAGTAATCACGCCTCCACGTCAGGTGCAACATGCTTCTGACAGTGGGCGACAGGCCGCAAGGTGTGGCAGGGGACTGTAACTCCCTCGCGGAGACGCACGCCTGGTTCGATTCCAGGGTCGCCCACCACTTTCCCTTGATTTTATTCAATATTTTCCTCACAAGGGGTCTATGGGCCTGTGTTGCGCAAAAACTGAGTAGGATTCACGACAGGAATCCAATGTTATAGCTTGCGTGGATGGGCATACCCGAAAAGACGATCTACAAGACCACGAACAGGCATGACTACATTCGAGCACTGAGACAACGTGGTTCGCTGACCGTCTGGTTCGATCCGGCGATGGTGTGGGAGTCAGCGCCCTCCGGCAAACGTGGCCGCCAGCAGACCTATAGCGATGCTGCCATCCAGGCGTGCCTCACGATCAAAGTCCTGTTTGGCATGGCGCTTCGACAGACGGCCGGGTTCACGGCGAGCTTGTTGAAACTCGCAGGCCTTGACTGGTCCGTTCCTGATTTCAGCACCCTGAGCCGCCGTCAGAAAACCCTTGCCGTGAACATTCCCTATCGGGAGTCGCAGGGGGCGTTACACCTCTTGATTGAAAGCACGGGGATCAAGGTGGAGGGTGAACGTGAGTGGCACGCGCGCAAGCAAGCATGGCGGCCTCAAACGGCGTGTTTGGCGTAAGATACACCTCGGAATAGACAAAGAAACACTGGAAATCCGAGCCGTTGAAGTCACCACCAGCAACGTTGGAGATGCGCCGATGCTTCCAGCTCTTCTGGAGCAGATTGCTCCGGACCAAGACATCGCAACCGTCACCGCTGACGGCGTCCATAACACACGCCGATGCCACAATGTTATCGCTGACCGTGGCGCCGCAGCAATAATTCCACCGCGCCGGAACGCCAAGCCGTGGAAGCCGACAACTGCTGGAGCCAGAGCCAGAAATGAAGCGCTGTGAGCCTCGACATATCTCGGCAGAGCGCTCTGGAGACGCTGGAGTGAGTATCACCGACGAAGTCGTGTTGAAACGAAGATGAACTCTGTGAAGATCCTCGGTCAGCGCCTTATGGCCCGTGACTTTGACCGCCAGGTGGCCGAGGTTCAGATCCGCGCCGCGGTTCTGAACCGTTTCACGGCACTCGGCATACCCGTCACAATTGCTGCTGGCTAAGTGTGTCGGGGGAAAGGGGAACTGCGGCAAGTTTCAGATTTGCGCAACAGCGCCGGTACGAATGGAACGCGCATTCGACATATGGAGACGGTCAGAGGCCGGAAGCCATCACGAGGCGAACACCATCCACCTCGGAGAGCACCATGCCCCACAGAGGCAATGCAAACTGCTGTTGACATAGCCGCAATCAGAGAACCTTCTCAATGAAGCTCGGGAAGAAGATCGAGATGCTCTTCGCCCACCTCAAACGCATCCTCGGGCTGGGACGCCTGCGATTGCGCGGCCCATGCGGTGCAAATGACGTTCGCTTCGGGCTTTCGCGGCCCCACTGGGGCCACGGTCCCGGCTCACTCCTCCTCGCCGCAACTGCCCAGAACCTCCGCAAACTGGCCAAGCATTGCCCGGCAGGGTATTGGCAAAGCCAATGTACGCGAGGGATCTTTCCTGCACCGCAGCAACCACGCAAAGCCTGATAGGAAAGGCGCCCGCGCCCAACTCCAGCGACGAAATTCTGCGCCCGCGATCGGGTGATTTTCCACGGCATCAACCCGAAGTCACCGATACTGCGTATCGCATCAATGGCCGCATTCTAAAGCTGGCACGCGGCTCGGGTCGCGTTCACCATTGCCATCACGATGTCTTTCGGCGCGTTGTCCGATGTCAGAATGGCGCGGTATGAGGTCGGTAGCGGAGGCAATCCGTCTGTCTCGGTCAGTATCTGCAAGCCGTCACCAAGGCAGGATTTCGGGAGCAAACCTATCGCAATACCTGCGCGCAGGGCCGCCTGAAGGCTAGTGAAGCTGCCGCTTTGGAACGCGACCCTGTGCTTTTGCCCTTGCGCGTCGAGAAGTTGTTTTGGCAAATCCCGCCAATAACACGGGCGGTCGAGCACGGCCAACGGCAGGGTGTCTGTTTTGGACCAATCCATGCCCTCGCGGGCGGCCCAGACGATTTCATCTGCGTCAAGGGCGATCCCCCCCGGATCATTCAGGCCGGAACAAACGGCAACGTCGAGCGCGCCGTTTTGGATCAAGGCAGAGTATCCAGATGTGCAACCTGACCGGGCGAGTACCTGGACGCCCGGATGCGCCCTGGAGAAGTGAGCAAGGATACGTTCCAGGACAACGTCATCGAAGTCATCCGGCAAACCCACCCGAATGGACCCCGTGAGCGGCTCACGGAACAGTTGTGCTGTTTCCCGTATCTCAGAGATGATAATAGTGGCGCGCGACAGCAGCGTTTCTCCGGCAGGTGTCAGCACCATGCCTTTTGCGGTCCGCGCAAAGAGCGTCACGCCCAAGCCATCTTCAAGCTTGCGAAGTTGGACGCTGATTGCCGATTGCGTGCGTCCCAGTTTTCCAGCGGCAACGGTGAGGTTGCCGCATTCCGCGATGCGCACGAATGTGAGTAGCAAATCGCTGTCGATGGGCATGCGTTCGTTTTCATTCATGGGCCTCATCGTATGTATTCGCTTTTTCTAAAGCAATGGCAGCCCTACGGTCCGGCCAATATTTGGAGAAACGACAATGGATGCTACACAAGCCGTTATTCTGGATGGCATTGGCCTATTTGGCGGGTATTCGTTTTCAACCACCAGCGCCTGGCAGGCGTCCCATTCTTCAATTTCGGACAGCCGCCAGCGGGTGCATTTCCCGGACAGGCGAGAAGGCTGCGCAAATTCCGCGTTCTCGCCCAAATGGCTTGACGGGTGACGCCGTAAGGCGCGGCAAAGTCTTTGTCGTTGATGTACACAGTATCTGCATCCACTTTGCCAAGAATGCTGACCGATATGTACATATACTCAGCGGGTCGTGGATTTTATCAACTCGTTTCTCACAGCCACCCTCAAGCGCGGATTGCTGCGTTCGCGGAACCACCGCGATACCTCAAGGTATATCCGCTTCATCTCGGCGAATGAGTCATCGTTGAATGAGCATCAGTGAGCGGCTTGGCGACAGTATCACACGCGCTGACAGCCGCCGATGCGTCGTTTCGTGTTGCATGGAGACCATGATGGCCAACAACCTCGTAAACCGCAGTGTCGACAGAGGCCGCATCGCCGCGTCGATACTCCGCTCAATCTCTGACCTGACTTCCTGGGCCAAGGCGATCTCGATCAGATCGCGCGGATAGTCAGTGAATTCCGCCGCCCAATCTCGGGACGTGCTGCGCAGGCGTGCGGCGCAGCAAGCGCGCCGCTTTGCCTATCCCGCCAGCCTACGGTGCTCGCATCCGCGCCAGCCCTTTTCGCCGACGTTGCGGCGCGCTTTTGCATATCTCGCATCCCCTTGCAAATACTCATATCGGACAGTTGCCCAACGCGCGCTGCGGTGGATGCGCACTCTGCAGATGCAGGCCGCAGCCCCCGCAGCCCCCGCAGACGGCGAACATCACATTCACGCCATAGCCCGGGTGCGTGAGCCGCCGCGCGGCAATGGGGGATAGTTCGGGACCCTATTTCGGCATTTCATCACCACATCATACCCCACAAAGGGAGAATGCATGTGGGCAACACATGTTTGCGCATGTACGCACCAAGCAAGTGATACAAAAGGTATGTTTACACATACTGACTCATGAATACCGGAGAACGGTGGCGCCCCCACCACCTGCACCTTCAATATGTTGCGCAAGGCGTGAAGATGAAACGAAATACTCCATGACTTGACCACGCGCCAGATGGGCATTCCCTCGCGACCCGCCTCAGGCGGGCTCGGCGATGGCCACTTCGACCCAGGCCACCAGAGCCTCCAGATCGGCCTCGGCTTCCTCGGCCAGCCCCTCGGCAAAGCCATCAAACGCGCTGACGTTCATCCGGTTCACGCCGGTGATCACCGGCACCCCCATGGCCAGCGCCTCACCGATGACCGGCCGCATGCCGCGCCCCTCGGCCTCGTGTTTGCCGAATTTGTTGACGATCAGAACCTGTGGCGCCGGGGTTTCTGACAGGGCGCCGGTGACCTGGCCGACCGCACGTTCCAGGGCGGAGGGATTGAGACGGCATCCGCGCGCACCCTCGCCGAGGGATTGGGAGATCCGGATCGTTTCGCCATCGGGCAGGACCCGGACATCCATATCGCAGAGCTTGTTGTCATAGCATTCGGTGTTGGTCTGCACGATGCCAGCCGTCCGGATGCCCCTGGCCGCCAGACGTTCGGCAAGTGCGGTCAAAAGACGGTCCGTGGCGCCCCGTTCGGCGGTCATGACATAGGCGAGCTGCATTTCCAGTATTCCTTGTGTGGCCAGCTTGGGTCAGATCCGTGCAAGAGCCGCAGGCCCGAACCCATCACAGCCTAGCGCGGATGCCGCAGGCCCGCCAGTGGCAGTTCCCCCTGCCCCGCGCCACGACAGGCGGGCAAATGGGCGGCGTAAAAATCCTCTTGACGCTCTGCGGCCCGCTCCTCTACCCCTAGGGCACGCAGGGGAGTCCCGCCCGAGGGGACTGAGAGGCTGACAGGGAGAAATCCCGGTGACGCGACCCTTAGAACCTGACCCAGTTGATACTGGCGTAGGAAGCTAGGACAGCCGTGACCACCCCTGTACAGGTTGGGACCGTCTGCGCCGAACAGGCAGGCCTGTACCCCCTGCCCGCGTTTTCCTCCGGCCCGGCTCAATTGGTGTCTTTTTGAGATTTGGCCTCGAGGAGCACCAAGATGAACGTCCCCAACCCGAAGATTACCACCGGCGGGCTGCCCGCCTCCAGGAAGATCTATGTGGCAGGCGAGATGCACAAAGGCATCCGCGTGCCGATGCGCGAGATCTCCACCCATCCCACCGCCGCAGAGCCGCCACTGCCGGTCTATGACAGCTCCGGCCCCTATACCGATCCTGAGATCCTGCCCGATATCCGCGCGGGGCTGGCACCGTTGCGCACCGAGTGGATCGAGGCACGCGGCGACGTGGAGCGCTATGTCGGACGCGATGTGACGGCGGCGGACAACGGTTTCGTGTCGGGGGATCGGCTGGTGCCGGAATTCCCGGTGCGCCCCGCGCCACGGCGGGCAAAGGGCACGGCCGCCCCGACGCAACTCGCCTATGCGCGGGCGGGGATCATCACCGCAGAGATGGAATATGTCGCCATCCGCGAGAACCAGCTGCGGGAGCTGCCTGCGGGCCATGGCGCGCGGGACGGCAATGACTTTGCCGCCAATATCCCCGACTATGTGACGCCGGAGTTCGTGCGCTCCGAGATCGCCGCGGGGCGTGCGATCATCCCCGCCAATATCAACCACCCGGAGCTGGAACCGATGATCATCGGCCGCAACTTCATGGTGAAGATCAACGCCAATATGGGCACCTCGGCGGTGACCTCCTCGATGGAGGAGGAGGTGGACAAGCTGGTCTGGGCGATCCGCTGGGGGGCCGATACGGTGATGGATCTGTCGACGGGGCGCAACATCCACAACACCCGCGAATGGATCATCCGCAACTCGCCGGTGCCGATCGGCACCGTGCCGATCTATCAGGCGCTGGAGAAGGTGGGCGGCATCGCCGAGGATCTGACCTGGGAGGTGTTCCGCGACACGCTGATCGAGCAGGCCGAACAGGGCGTCGACTATTTCACGATCCATGCGGGCGTGCGTCTGCATATGGTGCCCATGACCGTAAACCGGGTGACGGGGATCGTGTCGCGGGGTGGGTCGATCATGGCGAAATGGTGCCTGCATCACCACCGCGAGTCGTTCCTCTACGAGCATTTTGAAGAGATCTGCGAGATCTGCCGCCGCTATGATGTGTCCTTCAGCCTGGGCGACGGGCTGCGGCCCGGATCGATTGCCGATGCCAATGACGCCGCACAGTTTGCCGAGCTGGAAACGCTGGGCGAGCTGACCAAAATCGCCTGGGCCAGGGACTGTCAGGTGATGATCGAGGGGCCCGGCCATGTGGCGATGCACAAGATCAAGGAGAATATGGACAAGCAGCTGGAGTGCTGTCACGAGGCGCCGTTCTACACGCTGGGGCCGCTGACGACCGATATCGCGCCAGGCTATGACCATATTACCAGCGGCATCGGGGCGGCCATGATCGGCTGGTTCGGCTGTGCCATGCTGTGCTACGTGACGCCGAAGGAACACCTTGGGCTGCCGGACCGCAATGACGTGAAAACCGGGGTGATCACCTACAAGATCGCGGCTCATGCGGCCGATCTGGCCAAGGGCCTGCCGGGGGCGCAGCGGCGCGACGATGCGCTGAGCCGGGCGCGGTTCGAATTCCGATGGGAGGATCAGTTCAACCTCTCGCTGGACCCGGAAACCGCGCAGAGCTTTCACGATGAGACATTGCCCAAAGAGGCGCATAAGGTCGCTCATTTCTGCTCCATGTGCGGACCGAAATTCTGCTCCATGCGCATCAGCCATGACATCCGTGCCGAGGCCCAGAAGGAAGGGTTCGAGGCGATGTCCGCGAAATTCCGGGAGGGCGGAGAATTATATGTGCCGGTTGCAGCACCGGCCAAGGCGCGGACGTGATCACGATTGCGGGTGCGGGTCTGGCCGGTCTCGCCTGCGCCCATGAGCTGTTGGCGCGCGGCCTGCCGGTCACGGTCTATGACCGCGCCGAGGAGATCGGAGCCGCCAGCGCATCGCGCTATGCGGGGGGCATGCTGGCGCCATGGTGCGAACGCGAAAGCGCCGAGGAGGAGGTGATCACGCTCGGATGCCGCGCCCTCGACTGGTGGGCCCGGATCACCCCGGTGCATCGGCGCGGCACGCTGGTGGTGGCGCCGCGTCGCGACCGGGCCGAACTGCGCCGGTTCGCCCGCAGGACCCGTGGGTTTCGCGACCTCGACGCCGCAGAGATCACCGATCTGGAACCGGAGCTGGCCGGGCGGTTTGACGCAGGGCTGTTCTTTGACCGGGAGGCGCATCTGGACCCGCGCCGGGCGCTGCGCGATCTGGCCCGCGCCGTCGCCGCGCGCGGCGGCGAGATCCGGCTCGGAACGGCGGCCCCGGCCGGGGTGGACCTGGACTGCACCGGCATCAGCGCGCCCCTGACGGATCTGCGTGCCGTCCGCGGCGAGATGGCGGTGCTGCGCAGTGCCGAGATCCGCATCACGCGGACCCTGCGGCTGCTCCATCCGCGCACCCCCATCTACCTCGTTCCGCGCGGCGAGGGGATCTACATGCTGGGCGCGACAATGGTGGAAAGCGACCACGACGGCCCCCCCACCCTGCGCGCCCTGATGGAGCTGCTGGGCGCCGCCTTCGCCCTCGCGCCCGGCTTTGCCGAGGCCGAGGTGATCGAGACCGGTGCGGGGTTGCGGCCCGCCTTTCCTGACAACCTGCCCCGGCTCGACTGGCGTGACGGCACGCTTTTCCTCAACGGGCTCTATCGGCACGGCTTTCTGCTGGCCCCGGCAATGGCCGAGGCTGCTGCAGACAAAATAATGGAGATGAGGCATGGAAATCCTCGTGAATTCAGAACCGCGTGAGGTCGCAGGACCGACGCTCAGCGCCGCCCTGCAGGAACTGGGCTACAGCGGTGGCGCCTTTGCCACCGCGCTGAACGGCCATTTCGTGCCGCGCGACCGACGGGGCGAGCAGACCCTGTCGGCGGGCGACCGCATCGAGGTGCTGGCCCCGATGCAGGGAGGATGAGCGCATGATCCTCTATGATACGGAATTGCCGTCCCGACTGTTTCTCGGCACCGCGCAATACCCCTCGCCTGCGATCCTGCAGGAGGCCATCCGGGCCAGTGGCTGCGCGGTGGCGACGGTATCGCTGCGGCGCGAAAACGCCAATGGCTCTGGCGCGGGGTTTCGGGACCTGCTGCAGGAAACCGGTGTGCGCATCCTGCCCAACACCGCCGGCTGTCACAGCGTGCGCGAAGCGGTCACCACAGCACATATGGCGCGGGAGGTCTTTGGCACCCGTTGGATCAAGCTGGAGGTCATCGGCCATGCGGATACCCTTCAGCCCGACGTTTTCGGGCTGGTTGAGGCCGCCCGCATTCTGAGCGCCGACGGGTTTCAGGTCTTTCCCTACACCACCGAAGATCTGGTGGTCGGCGAACATCTGCTGGCGGCCGGCTGCGAGGTTCTGATGCCCTGGGGCGCGCCGATCGGCTCTGGCCGCGGGGTGGTCAATCCCGAGGGGCTGCGCGCGATGCGGGCGCATTTCCCCGGGGTGCCGCTGGTGGTGGATGCGGGCATCGGGCGACCCTCGGATGCGGCGGTGGCGATGGAGCTGGGCATGGATGCGGTGCTGGTGAATACCGCAGTCGCGCGCGCAGGCGCCCCGGTGGCGATGGCCCGCGCCATGGCACAGGCGGTGGAGGCCGGCCGTCTGGGCCATCACGCCGACCCCATGGACCGGCGCGACATGGCCGTGCCCTCGACACCTGTTCCCGGCCTGGCGGAGTTGATCTGATGGAGCGATTTTACCTCATCGTGGGCCATGTCGGCCGGCTGGAGCTGCTGGTTCCGCAGGGCGTGCGACTGGTGCAGCTGCGCCTCAAGGATCAGCCCGACGCCGAGGTCCGCCGACAGATTGCCCGCGCCCGGGATTTCTGCGCGGTTTATGGCGCGCAGCTGGTGGTGAATGACTATTGGCAGGCGGCGCTGGATCTGAGGTGCGATTTTGTCCACCTCGGGCAGGAGGATCTGGACCAAGCCGACATCCAGGCGCTGCGCCGGGCCGGGGTCCGCTACGGGCTGTCGACCCATGACGAGGCCGAGCTGGACCGGGCGCTGGCGCTGAACCCGGCCTATGTTGCGCTCGGGCCTGTCTACCCCACCCGGCTGAAACAGATGAAATGGGCGCCGCAGGGTCTGGACCGGCTGAGCCGCTGGAAAGCCGCCGCCGGGTCGGTGCCGCTGGTGGCGATTGGCGGGCTGACACCGGAGCGCCTGGGCCCTGTCTTTGCCGCCGGCGCGGACAGTGCGGCGGTGGTCACCGACATCCAGGAGGCCACCGACCCGGAGGCGAGAGCGCGGGAGTGGATTACGGCATGCAGGACCTGAGCCCGTTTTCCCGCCAGATTGCCCTGCCCGAGGTCGGCCGTGCGGGTCAGGCGCGTCTTGCCGCCGCGCATGTGCTGGTGGTCGGCGCCGGTGGTCTCGGCTGTCCGGTGCTGACCTATCTCGCAACGGCGGGCCTCGGTCAGATCACCGTGATGGATCCTGACCGGGTGGAGCTTTCGAACCTGCACCGCCAGCCGCTTTTTACGCCACGCGATGTCGGCGCAATGAAGGTGGAGGCCGCAGGGGTGCGGCTTCGGTCCCAGACCCCCGGGCTGCGGCTGACCCTGCACGCCACCGCCCTTGGCGCCGCCAATGCCGCGCCCGCCATCGCGCCGGTCGATATCGTCGTCGACGCCGCCGACAGCTTTGCCGTGTCCTATATCCTGTCAGATGCCTGTCTCGCCGCCGACAAGCCGCTGATCTCGGCTTCGGCGCTGGGCGTGGCCGGCTATGTCGGTGGGTTTTGCGGGGGCGCGCCCTCCCTTCGGGCCGTGTTTCCCGATCTGCCGGAGCAGGCGGCCACCTGTTCAGACGCCGGAGTGCTGGGGCCTCTGGTGGGGATGATCGGGGCCGCTGAGGCGCAGATGGTGCTGCAGCACCTGCTCGGGACCACGCCGCCGGTTGTCGGTCAGATGCTGTCGTTTGACATGGGCCGGCTGCAGGTTACGGGGTTTCGCTTTGACACCGCCAAGGAACCGGAGGCGGCGCTGCGCTTTGTCCCGCTCGGCGGTGGCAAGGACCTCGTGGTGGATTTGCGCGCCGCCACCGAAGCGCCGCAGTTGGCCACCCCGCGCGCCCGTCGCCTGTCGCCGGACAAGGTTGCCGAGGCCGGTTTGCCCCGGGACCGGCGGGTGATCCTGGCCTGCAGCAGCGGCTTGCGGGCCTGGCGGGCGGCGCGACGGTTGCAGGAGCTGGGGTACCGCGATCTGGCGCTGCACGCGGTCAACGCGCCATGACGCATATCGTGACCATCGGCGGCACCGACCCCAGCGGTGGTGCCGGGCTGACCCGGGATGCGGCCATGGCCGCGCGTATGGGCGCCGCGACAAAGCCAGTCGTGACCGCGGTCACGGTGCAAACGGGCCAGGCGGTGCAGGCCATCAACCCGGTGGAGGCAGATACCCTGAGGGCACAGCTTCGCGCCGCGCTCGCCGCGCCGCGACCGGCCGCGATCAAGATCGGCATTGTTGCCTCGGCGGAGCAGATCGATGTTCTCGTGACAGAGCTACCGGCGCAGATCCCGATTGTTCTGGACCCGGTGTTGCGGGCCAGTTCCGGGGGCATGCTCAGCGCGCGGGAGGCGCTCCTGCCGCTTGTGGCGCGGGTCACGCTGCTCACGCCGAACCTGCCGGAAAGCGCCGCGCTGACCGGGCGGACCATCGCCGCCACCGATGCAGATCTGCAGCACCAGGGCGAGGCCTTTCTGGCTGTGGGCTGCAGGGCCGTGTTGATCAAAGGGGGGCATGCTGGGGGGCCAAGATCGACCGACACCCTCATCCGGCCCGAGGGCGTCGCCCGGTTTGACGCCACCCGGATGCCAGGGGCGCGCAGGGGGACAGGATGCAGCCTCGCCACCGGAATTGCCTGTGGCCTGGCGCTGGGGCGCGATTTGCAAACGGCCTGCCAGGCGGCAAAAACAGAAATCACCAACTGGCTGGCATCTTCAGACCCTGTGTGACGGCGATCCTGTGTGACGGCGATCCTGTGTCACGGCGATCCTGTGTCACGGCAATGGAGAACCATCCTCTGAAAATGAGGTGTTGCGCTTCGGGCATTGCCCGAAGCGCCCGGCGCAGCGCGCGCCCGGGACGGGCGCGCGCTGCGCCGGGCCCAACCGGATGGCGGGGCCGCATGGCCACGGCAGATGGGCGGGAGGCCCCCCAGTCATGACGGGTCAGCCCCAGTCAGGCAGACGTCAGCGATGCCCCGGCGAACATCTGCAGGCAAATCCCGGCTGCTGTCAGATGGGTCCGGACACTGCGCGCAATATCAAGGGCTTCTGGCGTGTCGCCATGCAGGCAGACCGTATCGATGCGGGTCGGGATGCGACTGCCGTCTTCGGCAAAAATCGCGCCGTCTTCTACCATCCGGGCCACCCGTTCCCCGGCGCGCTCCGCATCGTGGATCACCGCCCCGGGCAGGGCGCGATCAACCAGTGACGCATCTGCATTATACGCCCGATCGGCAAAGATCTCGCAGGCAACCCCGCATCCGAGCTCCGCGGCGGCGGCCTGTTGCTGGGTGCCCGCCATCACCATGATGATGATCTCCGGCGCCACAGCCAGCGCCGCCGTGTAGCAGGCCCGGGCCATCTCGCGGTCGGCCGCCGCCATATTCGCCATCGCCCCATGCAGCTTCAGATGCCGCACCTCGCTCCCTGCGGCGCGGGCCATCGCCTGCGCCGCACCGACCTGATATTGCACCAGATGCGCCAGACTCTGCGGCGGCAGATGCAGCTTGCGGCGGCCAAAGCCCTGCAGATCCGGAAACCCCGGATGCGCCCCGATCCCCACCCCGCGCGCGGTTGCGGCGGCCATAGTCTGTGCCATCACGTCCCAATCCCCCGCATGCAGACCACAGGCCACATTGGCCGAGGTCACAACGTCCAGAACCTCGGCGTCCCGGCCCATCACCCAGGGGCCAAAACTCTCTCCCATATCCGCGTTCAGATCTACTGTGCGTGTCATGGCCGGCGGCCCTCCTCTGTGTCGGGATCGTCATCATCCAGATCGGTCCCGGCGGTGACCCCGCTGACCAATTGATAGGCCAGCAGATCCCGGATCTGGGCGGGATCGCGCAACAGCGGCGCGAGGCGAGCGGGCAGCCGCGCTCTGTCTTCGGCGGCGCGACGCTCTATCTGCACGGCCTCGGCCAGCGATACCAGCGTGAACCGAAACGCCGCCCCGGCCGGAGCCTGGGCCACCCGGGGCAGATCCGAGGGGATCACCGAGCCGATCCGGGGATAGCCGCCCGTAGTCTGACACTCGCTCATCAAAATGAAGGGCGTGCCGTCGCCGGTGACCTGAATGTCGCCGGGCGCAATCACCTCGGACAGCACGCTCAGCCCGCCATCGAGCGCAAAACCAGCGCCCTCGGGCAGCAGCCGCACGCCCATCCGGTTGGCACGGCTGTCGCGCACAAAGGTCGTGTGCTGAAACCGGATCAGCTCCGCCTGGCCGAACAGCTCGGTTTGCAGGCTCGGCACCATCCGCAGCCCCCCCCCCTCCAGACGCGGCTCCGGGTCCAGAGCCATATTGACCGGACCACCGGCATCGTCCCCGACGGGCAGCACAGCCCCGGCCTGTAGCCGCGCACCAAGGCCCGCGGCAAGATGCACGCCGCGCGCGCCAAGACGGTCCGGCGTGGCAATCCCTCCGCCCACATGCAGGTAGCCATAGGATCCCCGCCGCGCGGCCCCCACCGTCAACCGCGCGCCTTTTGGCAGCAGGTGGCTGGCGTTCCAGCGCAGCGCGGTTCCATCATCCAGCGCAGCCCCCATCGGCGCGCCGGTCAGCGCAATGCGCATCTCTGCGGAGGCTTCGAAGGTGCCGCCGAGGCCCGCCATTTCAATCGCGGCAAAGCTGGTGTCCTGCCCGAGCAGCGCGCCGCCCTCTGCCAGCGCCAGCCGGTCGGCCGCCCCGCCACGCGACAGGCCGAAGGCAAGGTAGCCGGGACGGCCGAGATCCTGCACCGTCAGCCCGGGCCCGGCGGTATGAAGGGTGAGGGTCCTGCTCATTTCAGCGCCTCGCTGAGCGCGCCCCCGTCGGGTCCGGCCTTCGCCAACGCGCTGTAGCGTTCCGGTGAGATCGGCTCGAACAGCACCTCATCACCGGGGCGCAGCACGAAGGGGTCGTCGGCGTCGGGCCTGAACAGGCGGAACCGGGTCTGCCCGATATGGCGCCAGCCCGTCGGTGTGGTGACAGAGAACAGGACAATCTGGCGGATCGCCACCACCACCGCGCCTTCCGGGACTTCGGGTGTCAGCTCGGTCTGGCGGGGAATGTCAAATGCCGGGGGCAATTCGCCGAGGTAGGGTTGACCGGGGGCAAAGCCGATGGTCTGCACCCGCAACCGTGTCGCCGCGATCTGGCGGATCGCCTCTGCCGCCGTCAGACCGGCGCGGGCGGCAGCCTCGTCAAGCTGGGGCGCGTATCCGGTGCCAAAGACCGTCGGAACCCGCCACAACCTGCGTCCCTGCGGAAGCGCCGCGGCGTACCAGTCCTGGGTGGCCAGAAGGCTCTGCACCTGCCTGCGCATCACCGCATGATCGGTGCCCAAGGGATCAAATCGCAGATAGGTCGACACCAGCGAGGTCGAGGTCTCTGCCACGGCGGGCCACCCGGCCAGATCCACCGCCGCTCGAAACGCCAGCGCAGCCCGGTTGGCCGCTTCGCTCAGCGCGTCGCCAAACCGCACCACAAACCCGTCGAAACCGGCGGTGGTCACCCGGGGCCATTCAGGCCCCTCCGGTGCATGGGGCCACTCCTGCGCCTCCGGTGCATGGGGCGCCTGGGGCGAAACATCGCGTAGGTCAGTCATGCCATATCCCTGCCAGCGCGTGCTGCGAAATGCCAGTCCCAAATGTCAGAACCAACCGGCCTTTTGTCGGGAGGCCTACTCGCCAAGCCATTGGGGAGGCCCCATACGCGCCGGAGCTCGCCTCATGTCCCCCTGCCCCAAGCCCCAGGCCGGGCGCCCGGCCTGTCTCGGCGCCACCCTGATCTGCCGCCGCTGACGACGCTCACCGCCTTTGCGGCCGCCGCCGCCCCGGCGCGGGCATCGGCTGCGTAACATTGGGCGCGTGGCATCGGGCGCCTACGGCGACATGGCCGACACGTCACTGGCCATCGGAGCCGTCGGGGATGCGGCGACGCCCGGCTCCCTGCGTGGGGGCGTGTCGCCCGCTATGCCTCCAGTGCGACGGGCATGTCAAAGCCATGGTCGCGCAGCAGCGAATGACGCCGCGCGCAGTCGAGATCCGCAGCGACCATCTCGGCGCACATTTCCTGAACGGTGATTTCCGGCTCCCAACCGAGGGTTTTCTTGGCCTTCGAAGGATCGCCGAGCAGCGTTTCCACTTCGGCCGGGCGGAAGTAGCGTGGATCGATCTGCAGGATCACGTCCCCGACCTGAAGCGCCGGGGCCTTGTCCCCGGTGAGGGCGGCCACCACCGCATGTTCCTCGGTTCCCTCGCCGCGGAACTCGAGGGTGATACCCAGCTCTGCCGCCGCCCAGAGAATGAACTGTCGCACCGAATGCTGCTCGCCCGTGGCGATCACGAAATCCTCGGGATTATCCTGCTGCAGCATCATCCACTGCATGCGCACATAGTCCTTGGCGTGGCCCCAGTCCCGCAGCGCGTCGATATTGCCCATATAGAGGCATTCTTCCAGACCCTGCGCGATATTGGCCAGGCCCCGGGTGATTTTGCGCGTCACGAAGGTCTCGCCGCGGCGCGGGCTCTCATGGTTGAACAGGATCCCGTTGCAGGCATACATGCCATAGGACTCGCGGTAATTCACCGTGATCCAATAGGAGTAGAGTTTGGCCACCGCATAGGGGCTGCGCGGGTAAAAGGGCGTGGTTTCGCGCTGTGGCATCTCCTGAACGAGACCATAGAGCTCTGACGTGGAGGCCTGATAAAACCGGGTCTTTTTCTCCAGACCGAGGAAACGAATCGCTTCCAGCATCCGCAGGGTGCCCAAGCCATCGACATCCGCCGTATATTCCGGTGCCTCAAAGGACACGGCCACATGGCTCTGGGCCCCGAGGTTGTAGACCTCGTCCGGTTCCACTTCAGAGATGATCCGTGTCAGGTTCGAGGTATCTGACAGATCACCATAGTGCAGCCGGAACCGCGCGTGGTCAGTCTGAGGATCCTGATAGATATGATCCACGCGCTGCGTGTTGAACGACGAGGCGCGGCGTTTGATGCCATGCACCTCGTAGCCTTTGGCGAGAAGGAGTTCAGCCAGGTAGGAGCCGTCCTGTCCGGTGACGCCAGTGATCAGAGCTTTTTTCATTGCATATCGTCCGTTGTCCTGCGGCCCTCTGTGAGGCCTGTTCCCACTGCGGCGTTTCAGGTGGCCTGTCGGGCGGCCCGTCAGGCAGCCTGAGCCTGCAGCCCCTTTGGCCGGGCCACTGCATTGAAAGCCGTCGTCACCCGCTCCACATCTGCAGTGCTGAGATTGTGATGATTGGGCAGGTAGATGCCGAATTCGTGAATGAGATCTGCGTTTGGCAACACCTGATGCCCATACCGCCGGGTCCAGAAGGGGTGGCGGGCGATGTTGCCGCAAATCAGAGGGCGACACTCGATCTGCTGGCGCTTCAGATGCGCGTAGACCTCCATCCGGTTCTCGACCAGCGTTCCATAGGCAAAGGAGGACACCAGATTTGCGTCGCTCTCTTGGCGGAAGAAATCGGGGAGCTGCGCGGCATAGGAATTGAAATTCGCCTGTCTGACCCAGGAGATGTCATCCAGTTTGGCAATCTGCAGACGCCCGATAAAGGCCTGCAGGTCGGTAGAGCGCAGATTGAACCCCGCGTGATAGAAGGTGTAGAGATTGCGGAAATCATCGATCCCGTGTTCCTGCTGCAGGCTGTCGCGCCGCGCCGGATCGAGATCACGGCTCCAGCCATGCGAGCGCAGGGACAGCATCACCTGATGCAGCTCGCTGTCATCGGTCACCACCATGCCACCTTCGATCGTGGAAATATGATGGCCGTAGTAGAATGAGAAACTGCCCGCCACACCATGGCAGCCCAGTTTGCGCGCGTCATAGGTCGACCCCAGCGCCTCGCAACTGTCTTCGAGTAGCAAAACCCCGTAGCGGTCGCAGATCTCGCGGATTTCGCGCATGTGGTTTGCGTGGCCGAGGACGTGAACGAGGATCAGCATCGCCGGCGCGTCCTCGCGGCACAGGGTTTCCAGATGCTCCAGATCGAGACCAAGATTGACCGGGTCACAATCGCACAGGCGGACATCAAAGCCGAGCTGGATCAAGGGCGAGACAGTGGTCACCCAGCTGACAGCCGGTGCGATCACCTTCTTGTTGCGCAGACGGCCGGCCTCCTGGGCGGCATAGATCATCAACAGGTTTGCAGAGGATCCGGAATTGACGAAGACGGCGTGTTTGCACCCCATCCAGGCCGCAAACTCTTCCTCAAAGAGCGTCGTCAGCCCGGCCTTGGTGAGCCGGTTGCCTGCCAGCATCCAGGCTGCCGTCTGTTCCAGTTCATCCTGTGAAATCGTGTCCTCTGCGAGGGTCACAGGCTTTACGTCACTCTTCATCATTGCGCTCCCCGCACAGATTGCATGGCTTTCAGTTCGACATAGTAGCGGCGCACTTCGTTGTAGGCGGCGGCGATGCTTGCCTTTTTGGCCTGATCCTTGAACGCGTCGATGGTGATGGAGCCGTCATGCGCCCGGAAACTCGCCAGAGGCTCCTTGACGAAGCCGACTTTCGGATAGCGCAGCATCGACAGCAGCGAGGCGAAAATATCCGGCCCCACGCCATGATATTCGCTCTGCTGCAGCGGCAGCCGTCCCTGATACAGGGCGTCGATCAGCACCTGGCGGCGAAACAATGCAGCGCCGGGCGAGATCAGCGAGCCGACAATCTTTTCCTCGGCGAGGCGGTTCTCGAAGGCTCCGGTATCGGGCAACCACTCCAGAAACTGGGTCATCATCTGGCGCCCGGTCTTGTCGTCGATGACCTCAGCACCGCTGAACGAAAACCCGACGTCATCCGCCATCACCGCAAAGCATTTCTTGATGAATGTCGGGTGGATCCAGTCATCGTCATACTGCAGGTGAACATAGTCCCCGTTTGCATGCAAAACCCCCTCCAGCCAGCAGAAATGCGGGCCGAAATCCTTTTCGCGGCGAATATAGGTGATCTTGTCACCATAGGCGGCCGCCACCTCCGGCGTGGCATCTGTGGAGCCATGATCGACGACCAGCACTTCGCAGGGCATCGTCTGCGCCAGCGAGCAGTCAATCGCCTTTGGCAGCATATCCGCGCGGTTGAAGGTGGGAATGACGATCGAAATCTGTTTTTCAGGCGAAATCTGTTTTTCAGGCATGGTATTCTCCAAGGATCGCCCGCAGGCGAGTCACATCGGCTTTGAGGGTGTCGTTCTGGCCCAGGGGCCTGATTTTTAGCGGGAATGGCGCCAGTTCGCGCGCGAAATCCGCCACGGTGATCGCCTGCCCCGACGCCACGTTCACCACCCCGTCGGCTCCGGACAGGGCCAGCTGCACCAGCAGTCGCGCGGCCTCTTGCGCGGTCAGGAAATCCCGCACACTTCCCGCGCCATATAGTTCAAACTCTGCCTCGGGGTCAGCCTCGGCAAAGCGCCGCTGCAATGTGGGCCGCAGGTAGCTCCCTGTCTGCTGCGGGTCATGAATGGAAAAGAGCCGCGCCCGACACAGAGACCGCCCGGTGGCGCTGCAGATCTGATCTGCGGCCCGTTCCGCCAGCAACTTGGTCTGGCCATAGACCGAAACGGGGACGGTCGGATCACATTCCCCAATGGCATCGTCCTTGCTCGCGTAGACATGGCTGGAGGAACACAGCAAGAACCGGGCCGCGTTATCCGTCAGCGCCGACAAGAGGTTCATGGTTCCGCCGACATTGACCGCAAACGCCCGGGCGGGGTTGGATCGAACCTCGGCCACCGGCACCAGGGCGGCAAGATGGATGACCAAATCGATCCGGCCCAGGTCCTCAACCATCCGCGTCGTCGCAGCCAGATCGGTCAGATCGGCGGTGTTGCACAGGACCTCTGCATCGGGTGCCAGCTCGGCAAGCGCCCGTTTTGCATGCTTGCCGACGATGCCGCCGCTTCCAGTCAGAAGGACCCGCATCATCGAGATATTCCCGGCGTTGGCCCGGCCCCGGCGCCGAGGCCCGCGGCGCGGAATTTTTCAGCCAGTTGGGCGCTGGCCTGCTCAACCGCATTCAGCGCCTCTGGCGCAGCCGCATCCCGCGCCTCTGCATCCAGCGCGGCGCCAGCCTGCCCCGGACGTTTGGAAAAATCACCAGAGGTCACGCATTGCGCAAACGACACAGGGTTGACACCATATGTCTTCAGAAACGCGTTGTCATTGTGCGGTCGAAACTCCGCCTGGCTATTGGTATCGGAGAAGTAACGCCCGATGATCAACGGCAGCCGGGTCGCCTTTTGCTTGTTCTGCAGTACGACTTTCCAGAATATCTGGTCGCCGATCGACTGGATCGGCGTATTATTGTTGAAATGGGTCGGATACCATTTCCCCAATATGTCAAGATTCCACAGCGTCGCCGGGCCAAAGGTGCCGCGATCGCCACTGCCGCTGCCCAATCGCAAATTGGGCTGTGCCATCAAGGGCCATTCCGGGGAATGATGCGTCCCCCACAGATCCGTCACTGTAAATTCTGCGTTGAGATGCGATTTGTCGAAACTGACCAACCAATCGCCGGCAACGAGTGCCGATTGTGTCGCTTCGGCAGTGGAGACCATCATCCGCACCGCATCGGTGGCGAGGCGATCATCCATATTGAGGTTCATGGTATATTTGGTGTTGCTCAGCGCGACCCCGGCCGCCCAGGCCTCATAGATGGTCAGCGGCTCGGAAAAACTATGCCACGTTGCATCAAGCCAGTCCGGTGCCTCATCCCCATTGTCGAAAATATAGCAGGCCTCGACCGGCAATGACTGCGCCTTCAGGTTTTCCCAATGGGACCGCAACAGATCCAGTTTGTCCGCCTGTTTATGCCACACTGCGCAAAACACAGTCGCCATAGGTGGCTTGCGCAGGTCTGAAACAGGCTGGTTATACGATTTAAACTGCACGCCTCGGGTTCTCCGGATCCATATACGCGGCTTTTTCTCCGCTCTCGGAAAACAGATAGGTCCAAAGAAATAATTTTAAGTTAAGTGGAAACTTGCGGTGCAGCCTGTATCGCGATCGCAGGTCTATTCCATTATTTCAGTGCACTAACCCCATCACAGCGCTGGATTGCGCGGCCTGTGCGCGCAGTAGGTTTTCAGGATTTCCCCTCTCGGGGTGTCGGATCGTGACAGGCATCGGCGGCTTGGAGTTGGGCGGCCCGGAAATCAGCCTCCGGGAGGGGTCATGCCTCGGGCGCTTCCACTTCGGGACGGGGGAATTTTCCATCATTTGGTCGTCGCGGATCAGTTGAGCGGCGTCGCAGTCTCCATCCGCCGGGCCCTGCCCGGGCCGCCGGGCTCCGTTCTGCGGAAGCAATCATGACGCCCAACAGAACAAGGGGCAGAGCGAACAGAAAGCTCCTCGATAGCGGCAGCCGGAAGATCAAAAGATCCGCCAGCAGGGGCCAAAGGAGTGCGATGTATTCGAAGGGAGCAAGCCTTGACGCCTCTGTGTAGCGAAAGGCAAGGGTCATCGCGATATGGGCAAACCCGCCGAACAGGCCCGCCCCAATCAGCCATAGAAGTGTCGCACCCTTTGGCAGGTTCCACCCCATCGGTATCGTGGCCAATGCCCCGACCATCGAAGCGAGGACAAAGTACAGCGCAATCGCGCCCGGACTTTCGGTTTTGTTCAGGCGTCGCACCATGATCAATGCCAATGCCGACATCCCGGCAGAGAGCACCGCAAGCAACAGCCCGGTGATGCGTTTGTCGGACGCGGCGGCGCTGTCAAGCTCCGGCCACACCATGACAACCACGCCCGCAAAGCCCAGCGCCAGCCCCCCAACCCGCCAACGCGTCAGCCGCTCGCGCAACAGAACACATGCGGCGACGGCCAGAATCACGGGAGACAGCTGCGCGATCAGGATTGCTTCGGCGAGGTTCAGCCTGGCAACCGCCGCAAAGGAGGCAAACAACGCAATCACACCGAAGCTGGCCCGCAGAACATGATCCAGGGGCCGCTTTGTCGCCAGTCCCTGCGGAAATTCGCGCCGCAGCCACAGGAATAGGATCAGCGGGACCAACGCAAAGGCTGATCTGAAAAAGACGATCTCGCCCAAGGGGACATCTGCGCTGACCGTTTTGACGCAGACAAACATACCGCCCATCAACACGCCAGACAGCACGCGCAGGCCAATGCCAAGGCTGGACGGGTCCCTCTGTGTCATCGGTGACCATCCTTTTCGGCAAGCCGGTCGCGCAGCGCATCTCCCGTCAGATTGATGGCAAGAACGCAGCCAACCACCGCAAGACCGGGCCATAGCATTTGCAGCGGTGTTGATCGCATATGAATGCGGGCGTCAAGCAGCATCGTGCCCCATTCTGGCGAAGGAGGCTGAACCCCGAAGCCGAGAAAACCCAGCGCCGATATGCCCAGAACCGCGCGGGCGAACATCCCGGTCCAGACCACCATGAGCGAGGACAGCAGCGACGGCAGATAGTGCCAGAAGGCAATGGCTGCAGGCCACAGGCCGGCCAACCGGGCCTGCACCACATATCCCCGCGAATGGAGCGAGACCCCGACCGCCCGTGCAACGCGGGCATATCGCATCCACCCTGTCACGGTGAGGGCAAAGATCAGGCTGCCTGTTCCCGCGCCCAAAACCCCGGCAATGACCACCGCCGCCACAAGGTCCGGGAAGGCGAGAAACGTATCGGTTGTGCGCATGAGGGCCCAATCGGCCAGTCTTCCCCCCAGGGCAGCCACAAGGCCCACGAGGGTGCCGATACACAGGCCTGCCACAGAGATGACAAAGGCGAGGCCAAGCGACCAGCGCGCCCCATGCAGAAGGCGCGACACAATATCGCGCCCCAAAGCATCCGTTCCCAGCAGCCACTCGGCGCCCGGGGGGCTCAGGCGGTGCGCGATATTGATCTGTGTCGGATCATGCGGCGCAAGCCACGGTCCCGCGATCCCAAGCAGCAGAAAGAGGGCAGCCAGACCGCCGACACTACGCATTGTGCTCTCCGATGCGCGGGTCAATGGCGCGGTAGATCAGGTCGATGATCATATTGAAGGTCACGAACAGGAGCGCGGAGAAAACGACGACGGCCTGTACCTTGGGAAAATCGCGGGCCTCAATCGCGCCGACCAGAAAACTGCCCAGCCCCGGACGGGCAAAAATGGTCTCGACCATGACGGCCCCCTCCAGAAGAAAGGCCAATTCGAGGCCGAATACAGTCACGACCGGAATGGCCGCATGCGGTGCGACATGGGCGCGCGCGATGTCACGGCAGGCCACGCCACGGCGACGAAAGGCCGGCAGGAAAGGCTGCGCCCGCGCATCGAGAATACCCGAGCGCAGGATCCGCGTGAACGACGCGGCCACCCCCAGCCCCAATGTCACAGCGGGCAGCACAATATGGACCGGCGTCCGCGCCCCCGTGGCGGGCAACCAGCCCAGCCGGACCGCAAACAGCATAATCAGCAGCAGACCCAGCCAATAGGCAGGGATCGACGCTCCCAGCGCCGCCACCCCCACGGCGCATCGATCAAGCCAGCCCCCCGGCCGCCGCGTCGCCACCAGCGCCAGCGGCAGAGATATGATCAGACCCACCAGCAGCCCCGCGAGGGCGAGCGGCAGAGTGTAGGACATTGCCCTCACGAGGTCCGGCCAGACGTCGCGTCCCGTCACAGACGACTGCCCGAAATCGCCCACCAGCAATGGCGCCACCCAGGCCAGAAAGGCCTGCCAGAAGCCGCCGTCCAGTCCGGCCTCCGCGCGCAGCTGATCGATCACCGCCGCAGGCACCACCGTGTCAAATCGTGCCAGCGCAATCGCAAGCGCCGGGTCCCCCGGGGCATGCCAAAGCAAGGCAAATGTCGCCAGCGCCGCCCCTGTGAGCACCACACCGGCGCGCAGAATGAGCCCGACCACAAGCCCCGTCATGCAGCGTGCTCCAACGCGCCGAGCGCGAAGGCGGCATTGCGCAGAGTGCGACCATAGGCCGTCTCAGGTGCGGCAACAAAGGCCTCCGTGCGGCTGAGTTCTTCGATACGCCCCGCGCGCAGCACGGCAATGTCATCGGAACAGGCGGCCGCATAGCCCAGATCATGGGTGACGATCAACGCGGCAAAGCCCTCCTCGCGCTGCAGATCTGCGATCAGACGGGCCGTCTGTTTCTGCGCTATGGCGTCCAGGGCAGAGAGCGGCTCGTCAAACAAGACAAGGGGGGGCTGCGCAATCAGCGCCCGCAGAATGCCGATCCGCTGCGCCTGACCGACAGAGACCTGCGCCGGGCGGCGCTCCAGCAGCGCAGGCGCTATTTCAAGCCCGTCACACAGTTTTTCCAACCGCGCGGGATCTGCAGTCCGTCGGCGGGCGGCCAGCGGTTCCATCACCGAGCGGCGCAGTGACAGGCGCGGGTTGAAGGCGCTGCGCGGCTCTTGCAGGACAACGGCGGGTCGGCAACGGCACAGAGGTGCATTTTGCCATGTGATCTCTCCCGCGCTGCAGCGCACCAGCCCGAGAATTGCGTTGATGAGCGTCGATTTTCCCGCTCCGCTTTGTCCGACAACAGCAAGCGTGCGCCCCGGAGCGAGGCTCAGCGACACCGTATCAAGGGTCATCCTGGCCGCCCTGTGCACGCAGACACGATCTAGGTTCAGCATGGAAATGCGCGCCAGTTTCGATGCCCACACAGCATTTTGCCCACATGGGTTTCCGGGGCCGTCAGGAAGTGAGCGGTTGCGGCGTCCTCGATGATGCGGCCCTGGTCCATAACCATCAGCCGCGCCACCCGACGTGCCGCCAGGCCAAGGTCGTGGGTAATGAGCAGAAGTGCTGTGCTGCGCGTGGCAAGATAGCCCTCCAATAAATCCATGGTATCGGCGGCAACCACCGGATCTAGCGCCGAGGTCGGCTCATCCATGACCAGAAGCTCGGGGCGGCCAATAAGGGCCATTGCAATCACAAACCGCTGTTGCATGCCGCGGCTCCATCCCCATGGGCGGTCGCGCATGTTGCCGCCCGAAATCCCAAGAGCCGAGAACAGCGCCTGTTGCTGTGCAGGGTCAGGCAACACCCCGATCGCCCGCGCCGCCTCGCGCCAGTGAAACGCCATGGAGCGCAACGGATCCAGCCCCTCGTCCGGGCTTTGCGGGACGTGGGACACCCCTCGCCCCTGCTGGCGCAGGCGATCGACCAGCGCATGACCCAGCGTTGATTTACCGGATCCCGACGGGCCGACCAGCCCAACCCGTTCGCTGGCCCTGATCTCCAGATCGGTGGGATGCAGAATGATGCGACCCGCGCGGATACCGCTCAGGCCAGTGGCCCGGATCGTCATTTTGTCAAAGCCGTCTCATGAGTGATCCAGTAGGTCTCGGTCGGGTGCACCGCGTAACCGGTCAATCCCGCGCGCGCCACATTGGTCTGGCTCACATGAAAAACGGGGATCATCGCCGCTTCGGATGCGATGATGTGCTGGACACGATCATAGATGTCCGCGCGCGCGCCCTCATCAAAGGTGCTGCGGCCGTCGGCGAGAAGCTGATCCAGTTCGCCATTGCTGTAGGCGCCCGCGTTTGACCCGCCGCCCGATCCCAACAGCGTCTCAAGGACCGCACCAGGGTCGCCCTGCGGCGCGGTGACCCAGGCCTGCAGAAACATGTCCGCGCTTCCGTCGGAAATGGCATCGGCACTGGCCCCGTACTCGCCGATGCGTATATTTGCCGTGATCCCGATCGCCTGCAAAAAAGCCTGGGTCAGCTCTGCGGTGGGCGGCAATGCGGCGCGGGAGGCATATGTCACAATGTCGATTTCCAGCGGCGCTCCCTCCAGGGACCAGCGCCCCGCCGTCTTCACGGCTCCCGCCTCGGCCAGCAGGTCCTCTGCCATGGCCGGGTCGTAGACAGGAGTGATATCCGCGGCCCATCCCGTTCCGGCCGGATAGATCGTCCCCGCCGGGACACCGCCCACACCCGACAAGGCCGCCTCCACGATCCCCTCGCGATCAATTGCGACCGAGACGGCACGGCGGATCAGCGGATTGCTCATCGGGCCGCTGGCGGCGTTGACCGTGTAGAAATACAAACGCCCCGTCGGGGCGGAAAACCCAAGCGCGCCGGTGGCCTGAATGCGGGTGAAATCCGTTTCTGGGTAGTTGATCACCATATCGACGTCCCCCGCCTCGAATGCCAGCGCCGCAGCACCGGGATCCGAAATCGCCACCACGCGCACCTCATTGAGACCGGGGGCGCCAAGGCGGTAATCCGGATTTGCCTCGACGCGGTAGAGCTGCCCGGCGATCGCCTCTCGGAAGATATACGGGCCGGTGCCGTTGATGGGAAACGCCCCGGATCCGGCCCCCAATACGGCGAGACCGGGCTCGGAAAGGGACCATGGAAAGGCCGCGTTCGGGCTGTTTGTCTCAAACACGACAACACGGTCGCCGACCGTCGTGACGGAGGCCAGATCCAGCAGATCGGCGATCCTCGCATTATACGCCGAATGGCTCGGGTCAAGCACCGGCGCAATCGCATCGGTTACGCTTTGGGCGGTCACCGGGGTTCCGTCATGGAACTTGACCCCCTCGCGAAGGGTGACGTGCCATGTGGTCGGCTGGATCAGGTCTATGACTTGTGCCAGACGCGGATAGAGTTTCAGATCATAGTCGATGCCCATCAGCGTCTCTGTCACGCCCGTCTGGTTGGACATCCAGCCATTGTATCCCGCACGTGGATCAGGCACATCCGATGTCGGACCGAAACCGACTGCAATCGTCAGGTCAGCCTTCTGGTCAGCCTTCTGTGCGAAGACGGGTTGCGCCAGGCTCAGCGCGATCAGGGCGGATGCTGCGAGGCTCTCAAAGAGTGACATAATGGCGTCCTTCGGATTTAGGCTACGGGCGGATTTAGACTACGGGCGGATTTAGGCTACGGGCGGATCTAGAAATTACGGGGGATTTGCGTGCTGAACGTATCGCGGGAGAGTGTTTTGGCTTCGGCTTTCGAGAGCATCGACAATGCGTCATTCTCGCTCAGACCGCGGGCACGGGCGGTGTTCCAGATGCGGCGCGCAGAGGTAGGTGACCACGGAAGCACCGCCTGCCCCAGCCAGAGCCGCAGGGGCGCGGGCAATGCGTCATAGGTCTGCATCGGCGCTCCCGCACGCCGCTTGCCGCGCAGACTTGTCTGACCCAGGTTGCGGGAATGTTGTGAGGGCATTGTGTCGCTCGGAGTTGAAAAGTCTTCACGTAACTAGAGAAGTTACTGGAGCCACGCAACCTGAAATGTTACGTGAGGGTCAAGAAATATTCGGAGATCTGCCGTGAAGCGAAACAGCCGCCTGTCCCTGGCTCTTCATACCCTCAGCCATATGGCGGGAAATCCGGATGAAATGCGGACATCTGCCGATATTGCCGAGCACGCAGGCACCAATCCAGTTGTTGTGCGCCGCGTTTTAGGACGGTTGCGCAAGGCGGGACTGCTGACGTCGGAAAAGGGCCACGCAGGCGGCTGGAGACTGGCGCGCGTTCCTGAACAAATCACCTTGGCAGATGTCTATCTCGCGCTGGATGAGCGGCTGGTCGCCAGTGACCAAAGCCCCCATGCGTCCGGCTGCTCGGTGGAGAACGCGTTGCACAGAACCGTCTCGGGCGTGCTGGAGGACATCGAGCACAGCCTTGTTCAGAAGCTCCGCGAAACCTCCATCTCAGACATGCGGGGGACCTGAAGATGCCGCAGGCAAGGCTTTCACAGGTGGCCAGTCCACAGGTCGCAAGTCCAGGGGCCGCAAGCTCAGGGGCCGCCAGCTCAGGGGCCGCAAATGCAGAGGCTGGGATGCCGCCGAAGCATATCCCACAGGCCAGACACGGCCATCGAGCCCCATAGGCTGTGATCCTCTCTACCCATTTTGAATCTCACCACCGCTGCAATGACCACGCGGTATGTACCCGTCCAAACGTCTCGAAGGGCAAGCCCATGATCAAATCCGTTTCCACCCTCCTTGTTCTTCTCTCGGCCGGCGCTGTCACTGCTCAGGGGATGCGCCAGCTGGACGCGCACGAGCACGGTGTAGGCCATTTGGACATCGCCTTTGACGGCGACCGCATTGCAATGGCGCTTCATGTCCCGGGCGCCGATATCACAGGCTTTGAATATGCGGCCAAAAGCAGTGAAGACCGTGCGAAGGTGAATGAGGCGGTTGCCCGTCTGGCGCGTCCGCTCGACTTGTTCTCCCTCCCTGACGCGGCCGGATGCAGTGTTCTTGAAGCGAGTGCCTCCCTTGAAAGCGAAGCAGGACAGGCGGAGCACGAGGAGCATGACACAGACGGGCAGTCGAGCGAGCAGATGGGCGGGCACAGGGGTGAGACTCTGCCGGGCGAGAATGAGACAGAGGATCACGAGCATGAACATGAGCATGAGCATGAGCATGAGCATGATAGCCACGGGCAGGAGCCAGCTCATAGCGAATTTCAGGCGCAATACCTGCTGGAATGTAATGACCCCACCCGGGCAAGCCTCATCACATTTGCATATTTTGAGGCCTTCCCAAAGGCGATGGAGCTGGACGTTCAGGTGATCACGGACCGCGGAGCGACCGCGTTTGAGGTTATGCGGGACGCCCCCACGCTCGATCTGCGCGAATTGTTCTGAGGCCTGGCCCGATCGTGGAACAGGATGAACCCGTCGTGTCGCTAGAGGACGTTTGCTACCGCTGGGGCGGGCGGGCCTCCTTTGCGCTGAACATTCCGCACTTCCAACTGTCCAAGGCCGGGAGCGTCTTGCTTCTGGGGGAAAGCGGGTCCGGCAAATCGACGCTGTTATCGCTGGTCTGTGGGACGATAACCGCGCAGAGGGGCACGGTCAGGGTTGGCGGCACAGACATCGCCTCCTTGTCGGCAGGGGCGCGGGACCGGTTCCGGGCGGAGCATATCGGGTTGATCTTTCAGCAATTCAATCTGTTGCCCTATGCAACTGTCCTCGACAATATCCTTCTTCCGTTGCGTTTCGCCCCGATGCGCCGCGCCCGCGTGCCATCTCCTCGCGCGGCGGCACGGGCACTGTGCCTTGACCTGGGGCTGCCGCCGGAAACCCTGACCGCACAGGCCGGCAGGCTCAGCGTCGGGCAGCAACAGCGCGTCGCGGCGGCGCGCGCCCTCATCGGGGCACCGCCGTTGCTGGTCGCGGACGAGCCGACATCGGCATTGGATGCCGCGACACAGGCCACCTTCCTGAGCTTGCTGTTTGCCCAGGCGCGCGCCTCTGGCAGCACCCTGTTGATGGTGAGCCACGATGCCCGCCTCGGGGCGCAATTTGATCGTGTCGTCCGGATGGCTGACATCACGCAAACGATGCAGGTCCGCCCATGATCCTGCGTCTTGCCCTTGCGTCGCTGCGCGCCCGTTTGCTGACTGTGGGCATGACGATCCTCGCCATTGCCCTGTCCGTTGCCCTGTTTTCAGGGGTCGAGAAGGTGCGCACTGGCGCAAAAGCCAGCTTTGCCGATACGATTTCCGGGACCGACCTGATCATGGGGGCGCGATCAGGCTCGGTCCAACTGCTTCTCTATTCGGTTTTCCGCATCGGGAATGCGACCAACAATCTGACATGGGAAAGCTACCAGGACATTGCCGCTCGCCCCGAAACGGACTGGATTGTCCCCATCTCTCTGGGAGACAGCCACCGGCAATTCCGGGTGATGGGAACAACCACGGAGTTCTTTGATCGCTACAAATTCCGCGCGGGCCGATCCCTGATCCTTGCAGAGGGCGCCGTGATGGACGATGTGTTTGACACCGTCCTCGGCGCCGATGTCGCGGCGACATTGGGATACGCGATCGGCGATCCGATCGTCGTGGCACACGGGCTTGCCTCCTTTGTGGACCACGACAATCAACCGTTTCGCGTCTCTGGCATATTGGAAAAAACCGGGACGCCCGTCGACCGGACCGTGATTGTCAGCCTTCGTGCCATCGAGGCCATTCATGTGGATTGGCAAAATGGTGCAGCGATCCCGGGACAGTCCACATCGGCGCAGACCATCCGGCAGATGGCGCTTGAACCGCAGGCGGTGACCGCCGCCCTGATCGGCGTCAAAAGCCGACTGCAGGTGTTTGGATTGCAACGCGCGATAAATGACTACCCACACGAGCCGTTGCTGGCGATTTTGCCCGGCGTTGCGCTGCAGGAATTGTGGCAGATCGTCGGGATCGCAGAAACAGCGTTGATTGCCGTGTCCGGGATGGTGGTCGTCACAGCCCTGATTGGTATGATGGCCACGATATTTTCCAGCTTGAACGAGCGCCGCCGCGAGATGGCTATTTTCCGCGCGATGGGCGCGCGCCCGCGCGTGATCCTGAGTCTTTTGATCATCGAGGCAGCTGTTATGGCCGCGATCGGAGCGCTAGCCGGACTGGGGATGCTTTACTTGGGGTTGCTGATCGCCCAGCCCGCAATTGATGCCAGCTTCGGCCTGTGGCTCCCGATAGAGCCCCCATCGCTGCGCGAGCTTCAGGTGGTGCTGGGCGTGGTCGCCGCTGGCGCGATTGTGAGTGTCGGGCCTGCGCTGAGAGCCTACCGCATGTCACTGGCGGATGGTATGATGGTCAGGATCTAGAAGACGGAATGATATGATGGAATTGCCCTCTCGGCCTCTGATCGCAGCTGCTGCACCATGCGCGCCACCTCCGCCTGCGGGTGGCCAGATGCGACACCGACGTCAATTCACTTGCCCGACCACATGCCCGCCCCCTTCCCTGGCTGACATTGGCGATGCGCAGGACGCCGATCTGATCGAGGTGTTCCAATGGTAATCCGGCGCCTGGACCGCAGGGCCGTGCTGGCGGCATTCGGAGCACTGGCGGTTGCACCATCCGGTGCAATGGCCGAAGATATTATCGACCTCAAATGGACCGATCTGATCCCGGAGGGGCAGCCCAGGGTCCCGCCATTCGTACAGGGCCTCATTCAGCATGACACCCCTGCGATGACACGCCAGCAACCCCCGTCGCACGGGGTGCGCACGGATTGGAACGGCCAGACAGTGCGGCTGCCCGGCTACATTGTCCCCATCGAATACTCCGGGACGGGCGTGACTGCGTTTATCCTGGTGCCATTTGTCGGCGCCTGCGTCCATGTCCCGCCGCCGCCCGCGAACCAATTAGTGTTTGTCACCACCGCAAAGCCCTACGAAGCAACAGGCCTGTTTGAAGCCGTGAACGTCACGGGCATGTTCGGCACCGCTTCGACCTCGACGCAACTGGCTGACATCGCCTATGCCATTTCAGCGGATCGCATCGTACCGTTTTGAAAACCCGTCCCGCGTCCCGTAGGTTTGGGCGAGGAACGCGACTGAGCGACACGACTGCTTCACAGAAGTCAGCGTTGCAAAGAGGATTTTCCCGCGAGGTAACACCCGCCTTCCAGACAGCGCGCGCCGTCTGCATCCCCGTCTGCATCCCGGTCTATGAAACCCAGTTTGCGCACCACTGCTCCGCGCCCCTGTTTACCAGCGACAGCGATCTGGAGACCGACGGTTTGCCGGTGCGCTACATGCTATCGCGGTGGGCCGCATTCGTTTTCTGGAGGAAATTGGCTGGGATGGTAGGATTCGAACCTACGGTACACTGTACCAAAAACAGTTGCCTTACCACTTGGCTACATCCCAGCGCTCTGTGTGAGAGGCCTTCTAATGAGTGTTGCAGAGCGCTGCAAGGGGTTTTTGCGAAAAAAGTGCGCACCCGAGCGACCAAAGCTGTTTTCTCAACAAAATCAGAATATTAAACTCCGGGTCACAATGATTTCAAAGACGTAAACAGAGGGCGGGTGGCCCTCTGTTTATCCCGTGCATCAGCGCCAGAAGGACTACTCAGGGACGCCCGCTTCCCGCAGCGCACTGGCCCAGTCCCGCCCTGAAGGCGTGAAGGCGGCCGCGTGTTCCTGCATGTATCGCGACAGGCTGAAGTCCGGGCTGACCCGCATCAGACAGGCCACGACATCGCGCGCTTCATCCGCCCTGCCCGACATCTGCAACGCAATCGCCTTGGTGCGCAGCGTCGATGGGTAGGAATCGTTTTCCTGCAGCGATTGGTCCGCAAGTTCGATGGCGCGGTCATAGTCCCGGGCGGCCAAATTCACGGATGCCGCCAAAGAGTCAAAGTAGTAGCGCTGTGGCCCCAGAGGCGTCAGTTTTCGCGCCGCCTCGGTCAGACGCAGCCCCTCATCCGGGTGGTTCTGCATTGCCCGGGTCGCGCCCTTCAGCAGCAAGGCCAACGCCTCGTTCGGATTGTCCTGCAGCGCCTTGTCATAGGAATATTGCGCGGTGTCGAAGTCGAACGTCAGATAGCTGGCAATCATCCCGCGAAGAGTATGGGCAAGCGAAAACGCGGGATCCTGTGCAAGCGCGGCACTGGCGAGATTTTCAGCCATCAGGGTGCTTTTGTGGCGATCAGCAGAGAGACCTTTTTGAACCTGCATCACATGCCAGATCCCAGCCCAGGTCAGCACCACGGGATGGTGCATTTCGCGTTCCAGCAGGGTATCGAGAATCTCGTTCGATTTTTCGAACTGGTCGGGATGTTTGCTTTGCATCATCACGATCGCGGCCATCAGCAAGGTGTGATTGGCCAGATTGGACAAAGGGCGAAAGCTGACCAACCGCACGGCTTCTCCGACGACGGTCTGACCAATTTGGCTGGTCGCCTCGCGCAGAGAGCTGCTCTGTCCCATCAGAAGATCCGACAGCGACCCTTTGAATTCCCGCGACCAAATCACCTTTTCGCGATGCGCATCATGCAGATCTATCTGCGCAATGAAATCATGGCCATCGATAAAAACCGATCCGGACACGAGATAGCTCACTCCGGCGACGGAGGACACGTCTGCCGGGCGTACATCCTCAATACTGAATTGCCGGGAGGCCATGTAGGAGGTGACAGAAAACGCCTGGCTCCGCGACAATTGGCGCGACAGCTCTTCCGACAGGATCGACCCCAGCGGCGCCGTGGCGTTTCCGGGCGATCGCTGTACGAAGGGCAACACTGCAATAGACGGCAGTAGCTCGTCCAGAATAATCCGGCTCCGGTCGCGCGGCGCCCAGGGCAGATCTTTTCCTTGGCTGGTGGAACTGTCGGTCTGCGCCCGCATCTCTGCCAGCCAGTCCGCAAAGACATGTTCATGGGGCAATTCAAAGCCTTCCATGAAATCACCACGGGATGCGTCGGCTTCGATCTCGATCATGCTGAGGTCGAGCGTGACCCGCTCCCGGTTGGCGATCAATGCGCCGGAAGCCAGGGGGCCAATGTGTTTTCGCAAGGTCGAAAGCGCTGTTCGCAGACTGGCCTTGGCCTGCTCCGGCTGGGCGAAACTCCATAAAATGTGCTCTAGAAATGCACGCGTTCGGATTCCGTCTTCGGCCGTGATCAAAAGCGCCATAAGCGCCTGATGTTTTGCACCGAGTTGAATAGACTCACCATCAGGTCGGAATACACCAAACGCACCGCACTGACGGACTTTTAAAACTACTACCATTGGACACTCTCGCCATAACCATTACCAGAGACGCTGTGGCAAAAAACTCATAAATTGCCCATGAGCAACCTCACGCCACCATTAAACCACCAAAACCGCGACCGGCCAACAAAAAAAGGGACATTATATAAAAGCTTTTCCTTTCAGCCTATTAACAGATTGTAAACACTCGCTACAAATGGTTAACAGACCACACGGCAACACAACCTGAACTTGCATAACATGTATTGCAATTTCACGCTGCCGCGAGCGGAATTATATGAAATTGCTTGGAAATCGCCATCCGACGAATAGCCTAATTTTTAATCTAGGTTTTTATTTGGTTTCCTCCACTGCCGCCGCAGATTACCTAGGGTCAACCGGATCGCACGGCGCCCTGCCCGAGGCCAGAAGGGCGTGCCCTGATCGAAAAGACTCTGATTCCATCGCCGCAGTGGCGCGTCCTCGGTAAACCGGATTGATCGTTCCCTGCCGGACATTGCTGCAGTCGGGAAGATTCAGCCGCCTTCTCAAATGTCCAAGAATCACCGACAAAAAGACAAGCCGACGGCCACCGCGCTCCACCGGGGCCGCGATGAAGGCTCAGGGCCTGCATGCGCTTGACCGCAAGCCGGTCACACGGCTGTCGCACAGACTCGGTAGGTCGGGCGGATCGACACCCCGATTGAGGAAATGAGCCCTACCATGCTGCTGCCCCCCTTCACCGCTGCCGGATCCTTTTTCCGGGGCAACCTGCACACGCATTCCAATGTGACCGACGGGGCGCTGGACCCTGCTGAGGTCTGTCGCAGATACAAAGCCGAAGGCTATGATTTCATCTCTCTGACGGATCACTTTGTCGGCCGCTGGGACTATCCGATCACCGACACCCTGCCATTTCGGGACGACCGGTTCACGACGCTGCTCGGCGCAGAATTGCATTCCGGCGCGCAGGCCAACGGTGAGCTTTGGCATCTTTTGGCCGTAGGTCTTCCTGCGGATTTCGCCCCCTCCAACTCCCCCGACTTCCAGCCGGTCGCGGGTCAGGAAACCGGAGCTGAGATCGCAATGCGCGCCCGGGAGGCCGGCGCTTTTGTCGCCATCGCCCATCCCCAATGGTCCGGGCTGACCATGGAGGATGCGCGCAGTATCACCGCAGCCCATGCGGTCGAGATCTACAATCACGGCGCCCACAGCCTCAGCGACCGTGGCACGGGGATGCCAATGCTGGAGCTGCTGTTGTCCGAGGGGCGCGATCTGACATTGATCGCAACTGACGACGCGCATTTCAAAGGGCCGGACGCTTTCGGAGGCTGGGTCATGGTCAAAGCGGCTGAAAATGACCCGGAGCATCTGCTCGCCGCCCTGAAGGCCGGTCATTTCTACGCCTCACAGGGGCCGGAGATTCATGGCATCTGGCTGGAGGACAGCCAGGTTCGCGTTGCCTGTTCAGCGGCCTCCATTGTGGTTGTCCAGGCCCATGGCAACGCCGCCGAAATGGCCGTTGGCGACGCCATGACCGACGTCCGGGTGGAACTCGGGCGACTGAGCAAGAGCCCCTGGCTGCGGGTGACGGTCATCGACCGGGCAGGCAAACGCGCCTGGTCAAACCCGGTCTGGCCCGGCACGCTCTGATCCGCTCGGCGACTGCGCGGTCGGCGTCCGGGCCAACGGCCGTGGCAGGACAGCCACGGCGGGCGGGCCGCGCCCCGCGCGTCACGACTGGCCCGCGCCCTCGCCGGACAAATCCTTCAGGATCGGACAATCGGGACGGGTGTCACCGGCACAGCAGGTGATCAGCTCTTTCAACGTCGCCCGCATCGCCGCAAGGTCAGCGATCTTCGCCTCGATCTTGGTCAGATGGGTTTGCGCAAGCTGTTTGACATCGGCGCTGGCACGGCTCTCATCCTCATAGAGGCCCAGCAGTACGCGGCAATCCTCGATCGAAAACCCCAACGCCCGCGCGCGCGCCAGAAACGCCAGCTTATGCAGGTCACGTTCCTCAAAGCAGCGATAGCCATTGGAACTGCGGCCAGGGCGGATCAGACCGATATCCTCATAATAGCGGATCGTCTTGGCCGGCAGCCCTGATCTGGTCGCGACATCGCCGATATTCATGTCTTTGCACCTCCCTGGTCCGCCCACGCGGCTGCCCGCGCCCTACACTCCTCAAGATGGGCAAACCCACCCGCAATCTCAAGCCACTCAACGTAAACTTGACAGGTTTGCAACAGTATGGGGCCCTGAGAAGGGGTTTTCCTGAAGGGCTGATCCGCGAGCCTCGAAACAACAGCCTGGCACTCCGCCTGAAATTCGGGCCTGACGCTCCGGCCTGAGGCCCTGGCCTACGCTCTGGCCTGAAACTCGGAATGCGCTTCCGCCCTCTCTTCCGTAGTTGCGCCCCGCCCGATGAGTGATGTAGGCCTAGCTCAACCACGCCCGGTCCATGCAGTTCCGGGTGTGACATTCGCCCATGAGACCCGCCCCGATACCCGATCCACCTCTCCGCCTATCGGGACCAAGGGTCTGAAAAGTCAGACAAGAAGGAACACCGATGATGAAAACCCGCGCCGCTGTTGCACTTGCCCCGGG
>NZ_VCNK01000036.1 GCF_006265095.1 Phaeobacter sp. B1627 | reverse complement strand
TCGCGGGCCTTGCGGAAGGTCTCAGGGGGCGATTACATCATCAGAGCCGGATTCATCGACATCACCTCAATCCGTCTTTGGTTCCGCCATTTGCCAATGTGACCTGGAAAACTTCCCCGGAAGGGCAAATTGTGCGGTAAGAATGGAAAAATTCCGTCTACAATATCATTTGTGGCACATATTCATTATTGCCTCGGAAACTGGACTAGTGACTGGGAGGATTGCGATGAAAAGGGAAACTTACGGCTGCCCTTGCTGCAGTGGACTGCTCGACCGGGTTTTTCAGGAAAACAAAGAGGTCCGCGACCTGAAGTCCAAAGCCGAAAGCGGCGGAGGCTGGTCCTGTAACTGGGGCATTGACTGGGGCATCGTAGGGCGCCGGGATTTCCTCAAGGGTGGTGCTGCCACCGCCGGGCTTGCGGCCATGCTTCCCGAACCGGCGCGGGCACAGGACCAATCCACCACGATCTTCACCAACGGCACGGTGCTGACGGTGGATGACGATTTCGCGGAGGTGGACGCGATTGCCATTCGCGGCAACCGCATTCTGGCCGTGGGCACCGAAGGCGAAGTTCGCGCTGTCGCGGGTGACGGTGCCAGGGTTGTTGATCTCGAAGGCAAGACCATGCTGCCGGGCTTCATCGATGCGCACACGCATGTCGTCACTGGCAGCGTTGTCGATGCCATCATGGACTATGTCGGCATGATCCGGTTCCGGACCTCGGACGAGGTGCTGGATCACATCCGCGCGCGCGTGGCCGAAACGCCGGCCGGGGAATGGCTGGTGTTCCGCAACTTTGACCCCGCGGTGCAGGACGGGCTGGATGCCTTGACCTTCGCAGACCTTGACCCGATCTCGACCGATCATCCGATCTTTGTACTGAACGCCTCGGGTCACCTGGCCTATGCAAATTCGGCGGCGTTCGCGGCCGCAGGCATCCCGGCAGACATCGAAAATCCGCCGGGGGCCGAATTTGTCCGCGACGCCGATGGCACTCTGAACGGCACGATGAAGAACAACATCTCCTACCTTCGGGTTCTCGGGGCCTACCCCGCGCTGGCTGAAGCCCAGCCGCTGGAGGCGCTGATCGCGCTGTTGGAGAAATGGAGCGCGCTCGGCCTGACCACGATCAGCGAATTGAGCCTCGGCGCGCTGACCCAGTCGCCCGCCGATGCCGAAGTGCTGGCTGCCGCGTCGCAAAGCGGCCGCCTGGCGGCGCGTATCCGCGCCTATCCGCTTTTCAGTATCGGGGCGGAAAACTGGGATGACGGCGGCGTAAGCCAGGGCGATGGCGACGCCATGGCGCGCATCGCGGGGTACAAGCTGATCGCCGATGGGTCGAACCAGGGGTTCACCGGGCTTCAGCGCGACCCCTACCTGAACAGCGAGGATCGCGGGCTTGCCTATCTCGAGCCTGATGAACTGACCAGACTGGCGATGGAGCGGGCCGAAAAAGGCTGGCATCTCGCACTGCACGGCAATGGCGATGCGGCCATCGACAACATCCTGAACACCTGCGAGGCCCTGCGCGACGCAGGCATCGACATGTCCCGGGTCCGCGCGCGGATCGAACATTGTTCGATCCTGCACGATGACCAGATTGCCCGCATGAAGGAATTGGGTGTCTCGGCCAGCTTCCTGATCGGTCATGTCCACTACTGGGGCGTGGCCCTGCGCGACGAGGTCTTTGGCGAGGAGAAAGTCCAGCTTCTTGACCGCTGCCGCAGCGTCGAAGAAGCCGGGGTCGGCTTTACGCTGCACTCGGACTTCATGGTGATCGACCCGGACCCGTTGCACATGATCGAGATGGCCGTGACGCGCACGACCTGGAAGGAACCGGACTATGTGCTTGCGCCGCAGGAAACGATCCCGGTTGAATCGGCGATCCGCGCCTTGACGTCCGAAGCCGCCTGGCAGCTGTTCTCGGATCATGAGGTCGGCAGCCTGGAGGCCGGTAAATATGCCGACATGGTGATCCTCGACAAGGATCCGCGCGACGTCGTCCCGAACGAGATCAGGACCATCAAGGTGCTGGAAACCTGGATGGACGGGCGGCAGACCTTTGTCGCCTGAGCAAGACCGCGACACCCGGATCGTTTCCGAGTGCCGCGTTGCGACAAACGCAGGTTGAGCGTCCGAAGAATGCCCGAACCTGACGATACCACGAAAGGTTTCGAATATGCGAAAATCGATCGGCGGGTTGATCGCCACCCTTCTTGTCACCCCGGCGGCGGCGCTTGCCCAGTCGGACGATGTGCAACTGCGGTTCCGCGCGACGCTTTACGCGGACAGCGCGGTGTCCGGAGATGCCGACGGCGCCATCCAGTTCAGCGGACGGCTCGATGGGTTCCTGACCTGGAGCAATGTCTGGGCGGGCGCGACGCTCAGCGCACAGCTTGAGGTTGCCGGGGGTGACGACATCACCGAGCTGAAATCGGGCCTTGCATGGCCGTCGAACGTCTATTCCATCGCGCCACGCGCGTTGGCGGATACCAACGCGACCCTGTCGGTGAACTTGACCCAGGAACTCTCGCCGTCCACGCGCCTGAGCATCGGCAAGTTCAGCGCAACCGAAATGGCACGCGGGACCCCGCTGGCCGGAGGCGGAGACCTCGGCGGTTTCCTCTATACCGGCATCGCCGCGACACCCAGCCTCGTTTTTCCGCCCTACGCGCTTGGCGCTTTGCTTTCGGTCACGACCGATCCGGTGAATTACAGCCTGTTCATCTACGACGCGCGCAACGCGCAGGGCAGCGATTTCTGGAAAAAGCCGTTTTCCGAAGGCATCGTGTACAACGCTTCGGCCACCTACAAGACAACAATCGGCAATCTTCCCGGGTTTTACACCCTGAACGTCGCGCACAGCACCGCGGAAGCCACCGATCTGGACAGCCTGCTGCTGCCTCCCGATGCCGCGGATTTCGCGAGCACCACGCGCGGGATAACCTATGTCGCCTTGAAATTTCAGCAGTACCTGTCCGTCGACCCAACCACGCCGGGCGGCGGCTGGGGTATCTTCGGACAGATCGGCATCGGCGACGGAAACCCCCACCTGCTGGATGCCAATTACGTTCTCGGGGTTGGCGGTACATCCCCGATCCAGGGCAGGGGGCGTGATCGCTGGGGGATCGCACTGTCCTATACGGATTGGTCGCGTGCCTTGATCGATGCGTTGAACGCCAATAACCTGGATCTCGACGATGAATACGGAATGGAGGCGTTTTACGAGGCCGAGATCACCGACAGCCTGCGTGTGGGAGTCAACGCGATCTACCTTGACCCGGCGACGCCGACGGCGAAGGAGTACGTGCAAATTGGCATGCGGCTGCGTATATCATTCTGATGCCGGGGGCCTTCGGTGTCCCTGCCCCCTGCCGGGACTGTTTCTGCGTGTCGGTCTACCGGCAATCTGTCACGCAGGGTGGTCCTCAAGGCCGCTGCGTGGGCCGACCTTTGACCTCACCGCGCGATGAGCCCCTTGGGTCAGCAACGCTCTTGTGATCAAACGGAGCAGTCTCTTTCGCGCGGACGGGGACGCAATCGGGAAGTTTCCCGCAAACCATTCCTTGCAGGCGCGCTTCAACGTTGGCGCTAATATCCAGAGGCAAGAGACGAACATGTGGCTTTCTCCCAATATGACCATCGTCCTGCTGGCGGTGATCTGGCTGGCAACGGTATATCTGGCTTTGCTTGTCGCAAGGACGGAAAGGGGCAAGCGAGATAACCGCTGGCGCCATATCGTGATGATGGTGGTTCTCGTGCTGGCCGCAACGTTGTTGGCTTTGGACCAGTGGGTTTATGACATCCTCTGACGTCCGCCTCGGTCATGGACTGTCCGGGAACCGCCGACAATTGCCACGCGGCACGAGATGATGGCCAAGCCGCAGGGAGCACGGAATGAGGATTGAAAAGGCGACGCATGCCCTGGCGCTGTGTATCATGGTTGTCTGGCTGTTGTGGATCGGCCAGACGATCATGTTGCCGTTGGTTTACGCGATCATCGCATTGTACCTGATTTTTGGGGTCACCACCGCCCTGTGCCGCATTCCGTTTCTGGACCGCATCCCCAAGACGCTTTTGCGGCTGCTGGTGCTGCTGGCGATCACAGTCGGCTTTCTGGTGCTGTTCATCTTCATTGGGTCCAGCGTCGCGCGGGTCGTCGATGCACTGCCCGGTTATGAACGAAACTTCGATGTGCTGATCGGCAAGATCGCCCATACGTTCGGATTTGACGGCACGCCCAGCTGGGAGCGGGTGCGAGACTCCACAATCGGGCAGATTGACGTCTTTGTGATCCTGATGCCGTTTCTCAACGGGCTCAAGGATCTGGGCGTCACGCTGTTTCTGGTGAGTATTTACGCGGTCTTCGTCTTTGCGGAACGCATCCATTTCTCGGAAAAGCTCGAGCGGGCGATCGGGGATGCGGGAAAGGCCCGCAAGATCATGTCCCTGCTCGACCGGATAAACGATCGGGTAGGCCAGTATCTGCTGGTCAAGACATTGATCAACCTGATCCTCGGCACGCTCTCTTTCGTGGTGATGTATGTGATCGGAATTGAGTTCGCTCTTTTTTGGGCGGTGCTTATCGGCGTTCTGAACTACATCCCGTATATCGGTTCATGGATTGCCGTGGTGTTTCCGGTGTTGCTGAGCCTGGTGCAGTCGGCGTCCATTGAACTGGCTCTGATCACGCTTGTGTCCTTGATTACCGTTCAAGTCTACATCGGCAATTTCCTTGAACCGCGCCTCATGGGGCGCGCCTTCAACCTCAGCCCGCTGGTCGTTCTGGTGTCGCTTGCCTTTTGGGGGGCGCTTTGGAATATCGCCGGTGCCGTTCTGGCAATCCCCTTCACCGTCAGCCTGATGATCGTTCTTGCCGAACTTCCGGCGACGCGACCGATTGTCATCATGCTTTCGGCACGCGGGCAGATCTGAAAACGGGCGCACGGGCGGGCGGCACGACCGGGGGTCAGCCAGCGGCGAGGAAGATTGTCCACTGTATTATGATCGCATTGGCAATATCGGCAAAGAATGCCGAGACCAGTGGCAGGACGATGAAGGCAAGCGGCGACGGTCCGTATCGTTGGGTGACGGCGGTCATGTTGGCGATGGCCGTCGGCGTCGCACCCAGCGCGAAGCCTGCAAAGCCCGCTGACAGGACGGCGGCGAAATAGTCCCGGCCGAGACTGCGGAACACAACAAAGACCGTGAACGCGACTGCCAGCACCAGTTGCAGGAAAATCGTCACAAAGAGGAGCGCGAAACTGGTGGAGAGCGCCCAGAGCTCCATGCTCATCAGCGACATGGACAGAAAGACGGAGAGGCTGAACTCTGAGACGACGGCCAGCGTTGTCGATCCAGCGGGCGACGTCGCGCGGCGGACAATGCGGGGTGCGAGGTTCGACAGGGCGATCCCGCACAGCAGGCACGGCAGGAACACTGGCACCCTGACATGCATCGTTTCGAGCGCCTCGAACACGGCAAGGCCGCAAAAGATCGCAACGTGGAGCCAGAGGATCACATGCATCAGGGACACATGCGTCACGCGGTCAGGCTCCGAGGCGTCGGGCTCGGCTGCGGTGTCGATCGGCAATTCCGGCGGGGATCTGAGCGCGTTGCGCTCGATCAGCGTCTTGGCGATGGGCCCGCCGATGAGGCTTGCCAGAACCAGACCCAAGGTGGCGGTGGCAACGCCAATTTCCGCCGCGCCGGGGACGTTGAACTGCGTGAGGATCGATGGCCCCCATGCGATTGCCGTTCCGTGACCGCCGACAAGCGAGGCGGTGCCAAGCATGATGCCAGCGGGGGGCGGGTAGTCAAACAGGGTGGCACCGATGACGCCGACAGCGGATTGGCAGACCATGAACAGAACCGTCAGGGCAAGCAGGATTGCCAGCGGACGCCCCCCGCGAAGCAGGTCGCCGATGCGCGCGTTCAATCCTACCGCCGTGAAGAAATAGACCAGGAGCGCATCACGGCCCGCCAGGTCATAGGCGATCTCCCGGCCCGTGATCAGGTAGATCCCAAGCGCCCCGATGGCGGCAAATAAGCCGCCGCTCACGGATTCAGGAATGCTGTATGTCGCCAGCAGCGGGATCTTGCGCGTGAGCTTTGCGCCGACGAAATAGGTCACGATCCCAAGCGTCAGCGCCGTGAACGCGGAAATCGGTATGATTTGTGGGTCCGTCATTCGAACCTGTTAGACGGTTGGATCCGGCAAGGAAAGTCTACATTCGGGGTTTGGCGCGTCCAGTTCAGGAAGGTCGAGATTCCCGTGCCCTGAGATTAGATCCTGTTTCCAAGCTAGAGCGTGGCCCCCCTGTCCGAATACCGCAAGCCGACGTCGAGCGGGCGCCTGTCAACGTATTTGACCCGCAGCAATGCTCCCAAATCGGTGTTGTCCTTCAAGTCGTAGTCGATTCCGATCAGGGCCTGGGTGCCTGCGTGCAACGTGTCGATCTCGCCGTCGAGGAGGGGGGATCTGGGTGTCAGCCGTGCAAAGCCAAGTCCGATACCGGCACCGGCATAGGGGGGCAATTTTCCGAAATCGTAGCGCCTGGTGAGGTTGAAGAACACGGTCGTGACGCGGCATCGGTGCCCAGATCGAATGTCACGCGATCGCTGCCCTGGGTCAGCGGAAACGATCGTCAACGACTCCGTGATCGACTTTCTTCACGAGGGTCTTTCCTTCACCGCATCTGTCAACGTCTCCGGCCACGCGGCCATGTCGGTGCCGCTGAACTGGGATCCTGAGAGCGGGCTGCCCGTCGGTTCGATGTTCCAGGCTGCGACGGGCAACGACAGGATGCTCTACGAGTTGGCCTTCGAACTGCAGCAGGCACGCCCACGGAAGCACCGCTGGGCACCCTATTCCTGCACATACATACCGGTCTGAACCATGTCGGATCGCGTTGCCAACGGCAGGCCAGGTGGCACTGCGACAATCGCCAGCACTGGAACGCGTGTTGGCAACGCTCGGGGGAAACCGCGATTTGCCGCTGTAGGGACAGACGGGCTGGACAGGTCCCGTGTGTCGCAAGCAGCCAGGACTGGCTAGGGCGTCTCTGGCTTGATAACAGTCATGTATTCCTTCGGCGGGCCGGAGCGATGTTTGCGCGGAACAGCGCGTTCAGCCCGCTGGAGGACTTCGATTGAACCGAACGCGCTCCGGGCTTGTCGCCCGGACCGATCGTACCGCTGCGTGTCGGCCACAAGGGCAACCTCCGGATGACAAAACGTTTCTTTTCGCGACTCCTCGGGCCAATCTCCGTGCCGTGTCTTCTGCTCGGTCTTGTCTTTTTCGCGGCTTCCTTGACGCCCTCGCTCATTCCGCGCGGGCCCGAAGTGCAGGGTGTGCTCGGCGGGCTGGTCACGGCTCTTGGGTATCTGTCGGGAAAAATCGTCGGCCTCGTCGCGCGCGCCGCCGACCTGCCGCGTTTGCCGCGCGCGCTGGCGCGGATACTGACCTGGGTCTTCTCGGCTGTGATCATCGCGCTTTTCCTCTGGGTGCTGGCCTACAGTCTGACCTGGCAGAACGATCTTCGCCTGAAGATGCAGATGGCGCCGGCTGACGCTTTGCAAATCGTCCGTATCGTGACCATTGCGATTGCGACATTCGCGGTGGCCTTTGGCCTTGGGCGGCTTGTCGCCTCGCTGTTCCGGCTGATCCGGGGCCAGTTCTATCGGGTGATGCCGCCTCGGAGGGCCAATGTCCTGGGCGTGATCGCGGTGGTGCTGATCCTCTTTCTGGTCACCCGCGACGGCATTCTCGACCGGGTCGTCACCGCCCTGGACGAAAGCTACGAGGCCGCGCAGGCGCTGTTCGACGACGCCCCGCCACCGCCGACAGAGCCGCGCATGACCGGAAGCGCGGCGTCTCTTGTCGACTGGACGGCAATCGGAAAGCCGGGCCGGGAGTTCATCACCTCGGGACCTGATGCCAAAGACATCGCGGCCTTCTCGGGACGGCCCGCGCTGGACCCGATTCGCGTGTATGTCGGCCGGGCCAACGCAGAATCGCCCCGGGACCGTGCAGAACTGGCGCTGGCCGAGCTTCGCCGCCTCGGCGCCTTCGACCGCGCGGTGCTGATCATTGCAAGTCCAACCGGAACGGGCTGGATGGACCCGGGATCGCATGATCCGGTCGAGTACATGCACAACGGCGACATCGCGACCGTCGCCGTGCAGTATTCCTATCTGCAGTCGCCGCTGGCGCTGCTTCTCGAAACCAATACCGGCCTCGAGCAGGCCATCGCACTTCAGGACGTCGTGCACGGATACTGGAAAACGCTGCCAGAGGACGCGCGGCCGCGCCTTTACGTGCACGGGCTCAGCCTCGGGGCCTGGTCGTCGATGTACGCGACCAATATCTTTCGCCTGCTGGACGATCCGATCGATGGCGCCTTCTGGGTTGGTCCGCCGTTTCCGTCGAGTTTCTGGAATTACGTCCAGAACCAGCGCAATCCCGGCAGCCCCTGGGTTCTGCCGCAGATCGGAGACGGCTCGCTGGTGCGCTATGCCTCGCGCACCAGCGATGCTTCTGCGGCGCCTGCCGACTGGGGTCCCATGCGCATCGTCATCTTGCAGTATTCCAGCGATCCGATCGTATTCTACGACCCCAGGTCACTTTGGCGCCCGCCCGAATGGATGCGCGACCCGGCCGCCGATGACATGTCGGAGCATTTGTTCTTCATGCCCATCGTGACGCAGTTCCAACTGGCTTTGGACCTGGCGTTGTCCTTTGGATCGCCGCCCGGCTACGGGCATGCCTACTACGCACAGAGTTACATCGTCCCATGGGCGCAGGTCACCGACCCCCTGGGTTGGACGAGCGACGCCTCTGATCTGCTGAAGGCACATTGCGACAACGGATTTCAGAACGGCTGCTCGGAATGAGCGCCCGGTACCGCAGGCGCCTAGCCGTGCAGCAATCACCGAAGTCGCCGTGCTTGATGGATGTCTACCAAGTTCAAATGCAAAATTGCCGCCATGTGACCAGCAGGCCTTGCCCATTTCTCAATCCCACAGCGCCAGTTTCTTTCCCGCTCTACCTGCTCCTTGGAATGCCATGCGTGCGCGCTTTGCGAGCGCAGCAGAAAAGACCCACCGGCGAAGAAAAGGCAATCCATGATGATGCAGGGAGCAGCCGTGTTCGTCAACGCAAGGGAGACATCGCATTGATCAACAAACAATCTGCAGCATTGCAATTGCTTTTGGTCGCAAATCACTGAAGCAGCGCTTTCCCCGCTGAAAAGCAGAAAGGGTTTCGTGGTGCTGACCTTCCCACCCGGTATCCGGGCCATTGCGAACTGGCATTTTCCACCTTTGAATGCACGAAGGAGGAAGACTCATGACGCGGAAGCGTTTCACAGAGTTGGAATGGGACCGTGGCCCCAGCGAGGCCGCGTAAGCCCATGTAAACGAGATCATCAGTGTGGCGAAGGAGAGCGAGGCAGGCGCGAAGACGGATGACATCTGCCGGCGCCACGGCATCAGCTCAGCGACCTTCTACAGTTGGCGCAAAAAGTACGGTGGCTTTGAGGCTGGCGACGTCAGGCGTCTGAGGGCCTTGGAAGTGGAGAACGCCAAGCTGAAGCGACGAGCTGTGGGCTTTCTGATGGCCGAGCGTGGGTTCAGCGAGCGGCGCGCCTGCCGGATCGTGGGGCTTGCGCGGTCGGTACTGCCCGGGCCAGATTGTTGATGTGTCGATCCCCGGTGCACGCGTGGCACGGTTCCTTGATGACTTGGCGCTGCGCGTTGGCCTTCCGGCGGAGATCATCCTCGACAACGGACCCGAAGGCACCAGCACAGCGCTGTTCGATTGATCCAAGCGGATCGGCGTGCGCCTGCGGTTTATCGAGCCAGGCAGGCCGGTGCAGAACGCCTTTGTGTAGAGTTTCAACGGCAAATTCCGCGACGAGTGCCTGAAGCAGCATTGGTTCCGATCCCTGCGCCATGCGCGCGAGGAAATCGGTCAATGGCGAAACCACTACAACACCAAGCGCCCTCATTCGGCGCTTGGATATCTGTCACCTACGGAGTTTCTGACGAGAACCACCGCGCCAGCGCTTGAGACTCTTGCGGTCTCCACGCTGCCGCTCAACACTCAAACCCAACCGGAGAATTCCAGATCAACCCGGCCCTAATCGCGGGGAAAGTCAGTGTAAGCAACTGTGGCCACTACCCTTCTTTTTTGTCCGTCATGTTTATGGCGTTAAGAAAGAAGCCTCAGCGCACATTGGTTGGGATTACTGATCAGGCGGAATACACCTGCTGTCCGTCCATCCAGGTCTCAAGCACCCTGATGTCCTTGATCCTGTCCGGATCAACGCTGCGCGGGTCTGTGTCGAGGATGACAAAATCGGCCAGTTTTCCGACTTCCAGGCTGCCGACCTCGGTTTCAGAGTTCATCTGATAGGCCGCATTGATGGTCATGGCCCGGATGGCGGTTTCGACCGAAATCCGCTCCTGCGGGGCAAGCACATAGTCCGGCTCTTTCCACAGACGCCGGGTGACGGCCATCTCGATCATGTGAAGCGGCACCGGATCGGTCACCATGAAATCCGAATGAAGCGTGAAGCCTATGCCGGCATCCTCCGCGCTTTTGGCACGGTCAAGCAGTTGCGCCTTGTCCTCGCCAAAGACCTCATCGCGCATGAACTGGCCCCAATAGTAGACGTGGCCGATCAGGAAACTGGCCCCAACGCCGAGGTCACGCATCCTTTGGATTTGATCGTCATGCAGGATGGAGCAGTGCTCGATCCGGGGACGCGCGTCCGACAGGTCGATACCGGCGTCACGGGCGGCCTCGAACGCGTCGAGAATATTGTCGATACCGGCGTCCCCATTGCCGTGGATCGCAATGTGCCACCCCTTGCTTGCGCGGTCGATGACCTCTCCCGTCAGCCAATCCAGGTCCATATAGGCAAGGCCCCGGCTGTCGGTTCCGACATAGGGCTCTCGCTGCAGACCGGTGAACCCCTGGTTCGACCCATCAGCGACCAGCTTGTAGCCCGCGATGCGCGCGATCGGATTGCCATCGCCCATGGAAATCCCGGCGGCATCCCAGGTCTCTGCGCCCATGCTGTAAAAGGGATAGGCCCGGATGCGTGACTTCAAGCGCCCGGTCGAGGCCGCCGCCATCATGATTTGAAAATCGGCGGGTGACTGGGTCAATGCACCATGGCCAAGGTCACTGCAGGTCGTCACGCCCTGTTCGCTCCACTTGTCGAGCAGGCCGATGAAGGCATCGATCGGGTCGGCCTCCGAGAACGCGGGATAGGCCATGACAACCGGGACAAAAGCCACCTGGTTCTTGATGACGCCGGTCAATTTGCCATCGGCGTCACGCACGTATTCGGCCCCCTCCGGATCCTCGGCGTCTTCGCCGATGCCAGCGGCGTTCATGGCCATCCTGTTGGCATAGCCCAGGTGCCCGGACGCGTTGAGAACAAAGATCGGATGTTCGGTCGTGATCGCGTCGAAATCGGCAAAGGTCAGTTCGTCAACGCCCTCCTGCACCGCCGGGTCGAAATTCCGGAAGACCATCCACTCCCCCGCCGGCGTTTCCGCGGCACGTTCGGCAATCCGGGCGAGCACTTCGTCAGTGGTCCGGAAACGCGCCATCCCGATGTATTCCATCGTCGCATCGACGATGGCGCCCGAGATCGGATGCGTATGCGCCTCGCAAAAGCCTGGCAGCATCGTCCGGCCGCCAAGATCGACCACCGCAGCGCCCTGTCCGGCGGCGGCGCGCACATCGGCCTCGGTCCCCACGGCGACGATCGTGTTGCCGGTGATGGCTATGGCTTCAGCCTCCGAGAAATCCTCGTCGACCGTCAGAATCGTACCGCCCGTAAACACCGTCGGTCCTGTAGTCTGTCCTGTAGTCTGGGCGACAGCGCCGCGCGACATGAGGCTGGCCGCGCCGATAACCGCCGCTGCCCCCTTGAGCACGTCGCGTCTGTTGGCAATGCCCGCGATCATCGGAAGCCCCCTGGCAGGATCGGATGCGGCAATTTTTCGGACTGTGCGATTGTTCTTGAACAGATTGCCGAATGCCCCGCTGCAGCAAGAGCAACCATAAACCTCATGTTTCACGCCTTTTCCTCCCAATGGCCCGACCAACCTTTCAAAAGGTCACACACGCATTGCGAAATTACAATTTTTTTAGGTCGGGGGGCGGATACATCATCAAAGCCGGGCACCCCAAAAATCCTTCGGGAAGGGGGTGAATTAAATAAACGATGGTCAGCAAATATACTGTGTGCCCCAATTCTCAGCTACGAGATTCGCAGCCCAGTCAGCACGTGCCCCCCGGGCCCCTTCGCGCGGCCGCCGATCAGAGGCGGGCGGATCTTGGGATTCAGCACTTCAGACCTCCCCGCCAAGGGAAATTTGGCGGAAAGTTCTATCCAAAGACGAGAACGTTTTCAGGAGGCAGAGCACTCGCGCAAAGCGCTGCCTTCAAATGCAGGAATACCAAGTCACACGCTTGCGGGAGGAGCGAAAATGGCGCGGCGCGTGCGGTTTGATAACCTCACGCGCCTTCGATTTAAGTGTCGGGAAAGCTGGGGGCGCCAGACCAGCAAGGCACGCCAAAGGGCATATCACACCCTTGTTGTTCATGGCTCTTCGACAGGAGCCAGGATTTGGCTGCATTCCCCGAATTGGTCGGGTACTCACCCATGGAGCGCCCCAGTGACATGAAGCCTGCCACCAGTGCGGACGCGGCGGACGTCCCCCCGAACCGGCTGAAATAGGAGCCATATTCCCGCATCTCGCCAGTTTGCGGCATACCGACAAAAGTGCTGCCCGAGTAGCCGGCAGGACCAGGGACATCGGTACTGATTACATCAAAACTAGAGAACTTGTCATTGTCGTTGCTGACCGGCACGCCGATGGGGTCGTATTCGGAATTCTGTTCATCAAGCCGCACCTGACTGGCGTCAAAGGCTTCGGCGTCGTTGCTCGGGGCGAAGACAGTGATGTTCTGGCGCCCCGAGTAGCTGCTGGGAAAGCCTTTGGCATTGACCGCGCCGACCGAAATGATGCCGTTGTGATCCGTGGCAAGATTGGCCGGGTAGATCGCGCCTTCTTCATTCGCGTTGCCCGCAGCACAGACGACGGGGCGGTTTTGGGATACATTGACGATCAACTGGGCCAGTTCGCTCCACATTTCATCCTGAATTGGCGAAGCCGCGACCTGACGGACGAGATCCCTGACGCTTTGATCGCCCAGCATCACGTCTCCCAGTTCAGGGATCATGCGGCTGGGGTCCGAGATGGTGCGCGGCAACAGGACGACGTCGGCCTGAATCAATTCCGCGTAGAGGAAGGCGAGAATCATGCCCTCGGGCTCCGGGTCAAAATTGGTGGAGATCTGGACGATTTCACACGTCGGGTCGACACCGGTATAGGGCAGCGCAAGCGAGGCCGTCCGGCCGGACGACAGGCGCTGTTCTGTTATGCAGGGGCGGGCGCCCACAAGACCGGCAATACAGGTGCCATGACCGGAGAAATCCGGCCGCACGCAGGGTTGGACCCTGTTGTGACGGGCGGCAGAACCGCTGGACAGCCTGTCAATGAACTCTGTCAAAATGCGGACTGTATGCGGCAGGCCATCGGCGATATTGGTGTCCCAATTCAGATCGAGCGCATCGAGTGCGCCGCGATATGGAAAGGACCCCAGGCGCGCTGAGAAGAAATCAATCGTCAACTCTGTGTTGATCGTGTTTTTCAGATTGGGGTGTTCCACTGCAACGGAGGTATCGATCACCGCCACCCGCGTGGGCTTCACGGGTGGCCTGGGCGACCAGTCCAGCGGCGCATGCCGAGCGTCCAGAACGCCCAAGGTTTGCAAGTGCCACAGCGCGTCGTAATCCGGATAGTTCCCTTGTCCGGTTGCGACGATATCCTGTTCATATTTTCCCATCAGAGCCACTCCGCCTGGGCTGCGAGCATTTGCTCTTTGCAGACTGTTTCAAGAACCGGCGCGACCATACGGGCCAGTTGATACCCCGCCTGCGTATCGCAAGCGTAGTGCAATCCGGCCCATTCGCGGTTTTCCGCAATCCGCCGCGCACTGTTGAACAACTCGGAGCTGGCCGGGTGTTCCGGCACGATCCGCGAGAACAAAAATGCGATCGAAAACGATTGGAAGGAGTGGTTCGACGGATAGGATTGATGCGGCGGATTGGGCAGGACTGGACGCAGGCGCGGTTCAATCTGGTTGGGACGCAGAACGTTGTAGCGATCCTTATAGCGCAGGCCAATTTCGTCGGTCAGGGCCAGGATAAGATAGAACAGAGTTTCGGTGGCGCCGTAGCTGCCGAGTTCTTCGACCCCCAAGGGGCGCAGATAGCCGGAGAGTTCGATAGCTGCCTCGCGCAAGATTTCTGTTTCACGACTGGCCTCCTGCGGTGTCGCACGCAATGCTTGCTTGACCAGCAGATCGAGCGCCTGCCTGCGCAGCCCTTCGGCGTTCGGCGGCAACGGCAAAGGCAGATCTTGCCATTCGGAGCGTAGATCATGCAACCGTTCGCGTTCTTTCCACGGCTCCTGCGGCGCTGCGCTCGTCCCGATGTCAAGCGACCGGTTCCGATTTCTGTTCCTGTTGCGATTTCTGTTCCGATTGCGGTTTCTGTTCCTGTTGCGATTGCGGTTCAGAGACAAGAGCGACAATGCCGCGCCTCCGGCTGCCGCCGTGTCAGGATTGTCAACCGGCGCTTCGGTCTGACCGTCAAGGCGCAGGCCAGTGGATGTCACAGTGAACCTGTGCTGGGTCAAAATCTCTTCAATATCCAATGTCGTCTCCCTTTATGTAAATTTTTTGATTGTTGAAATCAGGTCGGTTTCAGTGCCTTTCTGAACAAGGCGGAAACGGGTTTTCTGGATCTCTGGGTCAGCAAAATCGGGATCGCGTTTCAACAACGCCGCATAGGTGCTGCGGGCCTCTTCCTCGCGGTCGGTTTTTGAGAGGTTTACAAGCAGATATCGCATGGCTGCCGCAAAATTTGGTTGTTTGCGCAAAGCGTTCCGGCTGGATGCGATGGCCAGCTGATTGCGGCCGAGCATCGTCGAGGTCATCGCTAGTGTGGTGTCATAGCTGTAGCTGAGCGGGCTGAAACTGCCCAGATAGACCGCGCGCTCGGCCGCTTTGTGGGCCGCTTCGTAATCGCCCACATACATGCGGTTGAGCGCATAGTGATCCCACACAAACGCCTGGTTGGGGTTGAGCCGCAGTGCCTTGTCCAGAAGATCACTGGCCAGCCCATGTTCATGGAACACATAGCCCATCGCATGCGCCAGGCAGGCAAGCGAGATGGAATTGAACGGGTTACCGCTCAGAGCGCCACGGGCCAGATCACTTGTGGCGTTCACGTCATCAGACTGAAGCCTGCCAAGGTTTTCCCCCACTTTAAAACTGGCCGCATAGGCGCGCATAGCATCGAATAGACCCGATGAGGCAGTATCTGCGTGGTTGCGAAGCATGGCTTCGGCGTTTTCCAGGGCGCGATCGTCAAGCCGGAACATCATGTTCAGCGCCGACATGGCGGCCACAATTGGCTTGGGCTGTTCCGCCAATTCGGTTGTCTGACGCTGTTCGAAATGGCGCGAGATACGGTCGACGTTCTGGTTGATGAACCCCGCCAGCACATAGCTGTCAAAGTTCAGGGCCTCGTCGACGCTTGTCTGAATGGATTGGCTCCACTCCAGAGACATGTTCCTGGCCGAGTAGAGGAAGAAGGTCAATGTCAGGGTATGGCGGATCTGCAGCGCCCGAACCCGGAGCAAATGATCCGTGTTGCCGGAGCCTACGAGCCCGTCGGACGGGCCGCTGGTATCGCGCAAGTCGTAGATGTCCAGCGGGTGCAACTCTCTGAGGTTTTTGACGATCCCCTCGACAAGGTGGTCGGCGACAAAGGCGGTATCGGCATCGCAACCTTGCTGGATATTCGGCAGCACCCCCACACGCAGCCGGGGCTCCGGGATCGTTTCGGCAAAGAGTGCCGCCTGTGGCAGGCTGCGCGCGGCAGAAGCCGTGGACAGGTCCGTGATTTGCGCGAAGAGGTCCGTCGCGCGGTTGTGCCAGGCCTGACGTTCGAGCAGCAACCAGTCTTCGAATTCTTCGTCCGCCACATCGATCCCTTCGAGCAGGTCGGTGTCCGGCGTGATCCTCAGCGCTGTCAGCGTGTTTGGATCTGTCTCGACGTTGCGGATGTCGATCCAGACCGCATCGCGCCTCAGCATGATGGCGTGCCGATCCACTTCGAGCATGGCATCGAACAGCCCGCCAAGATCACGGCGCAGCTCGAAGAGCAGTTGCCGCAGGCTTGTGGAGGATTTGCGTTCGCAACTTTCGCTCCAGAGTTTGTCGCGCAACCAGACCCTTGTGCGTTGGCAACGGGGTGCCAGCGCCAGAAGAGCCAGAAGCGCACAGGCCTTCTTGCTGCGGGGCGTGACCGAATTTCCGGCCCCGTCAGTCAGCCTGAGCGGTCCGATTACAAAAAGCCTCGCAACGGTCTGTGTTGGCGCTGTCATGCCCTGATTATGTGGAGAAACTGGTGCATTTGGAAGAGAAGAGGGACTAACGTGCGCCCTCGTGCTCGCAGCGCCGGATCCATGTGTTGATGGAAAATCGGGCTGCGAAAAGGACGGCTTTCCACTTGCGTCTAAGGCGTATTCAAAATGTTCTGTGTTCAAAAGCATTTTCCACTTCCCGTCCAAATGCAGGAATCACTTTGCCAAGGCTGCCGTTAGTGAAGCGTTAACGTTTCCCGGCCAGCCGCGTTACGTGATGGCCAAAGGCGCAGTTGCGGGACCGTCTGTGTCGCGCACTGGCTTGAGCTTTCAGTTTGTTTTTCCCGCTCGACCTCGAAAGCTCACGCTGAGGAAGCTTTACGGCGGACTAACGCGGCTCCGCCATCATGGCTGTGTTTTAAAATTTTGCATTTTCAACGGGGGACCGCACCATGAAGGTTTTATTGGTGTCTAGAAATTCGTTTTTCACATCGGCTTTGGGCGCAGTGCTGGAGCAGGATGGCATTCGCTTTGCCGTCTCAGTCGAGGATTTTCTGACGCTTTGCAGGTGCGGGGGCAACGCCTCGGGCGCGGCAGATGTGCTTGTGGTGGATATGGGCGAGGGGCTGTCGGAGGTGGTTTTTCGCGCGTTGTCAAAGTTGCATCAGGACAAACCCCGGTTGCGGTCCTTGCTGGTGGTTCCGGGGTTTGACGCGGCGCAGTTGGCCCGGATCTTTGCCTGCGGACCTGCAGGCTGCGTTCAGTCCTGCGCGCCGCTGTCGACGTTCCCACAGTATATCCGGCTGGCTGCCGAAGGTCAGCGGGTGCTGCCGGACGGGGCGGCGGATGTCCTGCATCGGCTTGTGCAAAGCACCCGGCCGCTGGCCAGTTTGCGGGCGATCCAGACCGGTTTGACGCAACGCGAAACCCAAGTCCTGGGTCAGTTGCTGCGCGGAGCGCCCAACAAAGAGATCGCCCACGCACTGAGCGTGCCGCTCACCACAGTGAAGAGTGATGTGAAATCCATTATGCAAAAGACAGGTGCCGCGAACCGCACGGCGCTGGCAGTATCGGCGGTTCAGGCGGGATTGGGAAAGGCAGAACAGTCCACGTTGCATTATGCCTGACATTATATCTGGGCGATACGGCACAGCTGAACGAGGCTACGATCCCAAATTCAAGACTCCGCAAGGTTTCACCCTGCGGAGTCTGTAATGTTTGCAGCCTTGGGGTGATTTCTCAGGCTTGTTCCTTGATCAGTTTGGCCGCATCCAGCGCCTTTTGGATCAGGTCGGCCACCGTATCGAGGCCAGTGTCCTCCACAGGTGCCGGCGTCTCGCCACCGCCAGGCTGGGGCGCAGGGGGCGTGGTTCCGGTCAAGACAGGCAGGCCGCGTCCCTGAAATTCAGCGGGCAGGCCCAGAGGGCGGGCCGCATTCAAAATCGATTGAAACAATGCCTGAGAGCGGGCATCACTGCGCGGCATCGTTTGGATGTCCGGGTTTTGCGCCAGCAGGACGGCCGCGAGACCGGCGATATGGGGCGAAGCCATGGATGTGCCATCGTTTGCCACATAACTATCGCCTGGCACGGTTGAAATTACCGCGACCCCCGGTCCACAGACATCTATCTCCGGCCCCCGGCAGGTGAAGCCGGCTGCGAAATAGGTGCCGTCCGTACTGGTGTGTTGGGTGATATGTCGGGCGTGGAAGCTGTCTTCGGGGAATGTGCCCTGCTTCCCGATCGCCGCCACGGCCATCACCTCAGGGTAGGCGGCGGGGTACATCACCGGGCCTGCATTATTGCCTGCAGCCGCCACCAGAAGAATTCCCGCTTGCCGCGCCGCCTGCATGCGCTGTTGCAGAAGCGCGCTGGGGTTGGGGCCGCCCAGAGACATGTTGACAACATCAACCTGCAATTCGATGGCTGTATCGATTGCGGCCATCAGCTTGGAGATGCTGGCCCCAGGAAAAACGCGCAGCGCGAAAATATCGACCTTGTCTGCCACACCGCGCATGCCGATGGCATTGTTCAGCGCGCCGATGGTGCCGGCCACATGGGTGCCATGCCCGCTGTCATCGGTCTTCCAGTCCTCTTCCGGATCGCCCCCTTCGGCAAAACCGCGACCACCTGCCGCGACCACATCGGGGTGCCCATCGGCAAATCCACTGTCGATCACTGCGACGCGCACCCGATTGCCTTCGGGCATCACGACATTGCCGACCGCTTCGTTTCCCCACATATCGGCCTGTGGTCCCTCAAGCGAGACCGGCAACGGGCTGAGCCGTACCACGTTGTTTTGCGCTGCGAGTGCCGGGCTTTCAATGACGCGGCTCCAATACCCATTTGCGGGCTTCACACGCAGCTGGGTCAGGCTGTCGAGTGTTTCGCCGAACAGCTTGAGCGTGACCTTGCCCTGAGTGCTGGTCAACTGGCGATCCGACCACAGATCACCGGCAAGATCGACCTGCACCTTTGATAGCGGGGCATCGTTTTCGTCCACCACTTTCAACGTCACTTTCAGCTCGTCACTTTGGGCCGCAAGAGGGCGCGCCATGCTCATTTCGAAAGCGTCAGCGCCGGGGCTGATGGTGAACATCTCAAGGTCGTGATCTTCTTCGATGATCAAGGCTTCGCCATGGCGCGCGCGCAGTTCATCGGCATGGGCCTCTGTCAGCTCGACCTGGAGGGTGTGGATTTGATGGCTGTCCGGGTCGCGCATCGCTTTGAAGGCCAGAGGGGCAGTTGCATCGCCCTCAACGGTTTGGGCCGCGATTTGCACCTGGCGCCGCGTGAGTTCTTCACCGAGAGCTTCCAGATCGACCTCCTGCAAATGGGCGGGCGGGGTCGCTGGCTTCCCAATGATGAATTGACGCGTGGGTTTGCGATCTTTGCGGGATGTGACCTCGTGCATTGCATTATCCTTTAGTCGTTGAGTTGCTGATTGATCTGAGCCAGATCAGTGGCGATCTCCTCAAGGCGCGTCGCGAGGTCGCGCACCGCGTCACGCAATCGGTCTTCACCGGTCGGTTCGGGTTCGGTCAGTTGTTTGACGGTTGCAAAACTGGCCTCAAGCTGGGCAATCAACTGATCGATGGAGGCGTCGTGTGTCAGCGGTTCGGTCTCGGCCGCCTCATGTTCGGCGAGAAACGCATCGATCACTTCTTGATCGCTTGGGAGGATGGGGCGTGTCATTGGGAGCTCCTGTTGGGCATGCCAGCCGTTTTCTGGGTCCAGGCGAAGAGGGCCGCGAGACCATGAGGGAGGGCATGGTCTCGCGGGCGGGCGTTACGTCTTGGTGCAAGCCCGGATGCAGCGATAGGCGTCATAGGCGGCGCGGATCGCGGAGGCATATTTCTTCGCCTTGAAGTACTTCACGGCGGCCAGGACCTTGGGTGCGCATTTGGCGCATTTGCCATAGCGCTTGACCAGACGGACGACGGTGGCGATCAGCTTTTTGGCCTTGTTGCGCAGGAAGCGCCCGATGAACTGAGCATCGTAGTCATTCTCGGCCATCTCGCCGATGGACATCGCCTCGACATCCAGCGTGCTGATCCCTGCGGCGTCCAGTTCAGCGTCCAATTCGGCAAAGGCCTCACCGAATTCGCTGTCCAGTTCTTCCAGGCCGAGGCCCGCGAATTCGGCATCCATGGCCGAAAATTCTGCTTCCATTTCCTGCAATTCGGCGGCTGTGTAATCAGACATTTGATAATCCTCTATCGGTTTGAAAACTGCGCCAGTGTTCTGGCAGAACTGTTTTCGCTCCGGCAAAGGAGAGCCGCGGCTCTCTTTCGAGAATTCCGGGTCTCTTTTGGAAAAGCCCATTCGTCGGTGTCATAGGCTTTTTGCCCACATCCGATTATTTGTTGATCAATTCAATGCTGTAAGTGGAGGTGGCGAGTAGATCTCGTTGTGACTCCAGCGTGGTTGCTGGGATACATGAGCCCACCCCATGCGCGATGGTCTCGCAACCGGGGACCGCGATCGGGCAAAAGCTCTCGAACGTGAGGACCGCGTGCTGCGCCAGGCGAATGAGATATTGCCCAAGACGTCAGCCTGTTTTGCTCAGGCGGAACTCGACCGCCCATTGAAGCGATGATCGCCTTCATTGACGGTCAGGGCGGGCCGGGCGCAGGGCCGCAGCTCCCGCAGGGGGTGATCAATCCTCATCAAAGACCTTTCTGGCTGCCCTGAAACACTCCAACCCCTGCGGGACGCCGCAGTAAATCGCAATGACATGGATGATGGCGCGAATTTCCTCTTTGGAGACACCGTTGTTGATCGCCCCGCGGCAGTGCAATTCCCACTCTGACATCTTTCCCAAAGCGCCGAGCATGGAGAGGTTCATCATTGATCTGGTCTTGGCGTCGATAACGTCATCTCCCCAGCCAAATCCCCAACACCATGCCGTCATCGCTTCCTGAAATGGTTTGGTGAAATCGTCGGCTGCGGCTAGGTTTGTTTCAACATAGTCAGCGCCCAGCGTTGCTTTGCGCTGATCCAGCCCCTTCAGAAACAGATCTTCGTCAAATGTGCCCATAGCGGCGTCCTTCTGGTGAGGGTGCGGTCAAAATGCAGAGCGAGGTCTAAAAGGAGGGGGAGCCGTCCCGTTCCCTTCAGCCATGGTCAACCTCCGCGTCGGAGGTCTGTAAAAACCGGCTGGCGACCTTGGCGGCATCAGCAATGTGATCTTCGACAGCCTGCTGAGCGGCAAGAGGGTCACGGCCCAAAATGGCATCATGGATTGCAACCATATGGCTCATGCCTGAACGTTCGCGGGTGCGGTCCGTGAGGGTGAGCGTGCGCAAGCGGCTGATCCGGCCATTCAATCGCTGGACAATCTCCCAGGCGATGCTGTGGCCCGCCTCTGCAAAAATCAACTCATAGAAATGCGTTGTCGCCTGCAGAAAATCGCGCCATTCCGTATCATGGATTTTACTTTGAAGCGCGGCCAGTGCAGCGGATAGCTTCGGGGCGAAATCGCTCCCGTGCGATTGCGCACAAGCTACAGCAGCAGCCCCTTCGAGTTGGCGCCGGATATCATAAACCTGCTTGGCCTGGTCCCAGCTGAGCGTCGCGACAACTGGCCCTCGGTTCGGGATGATCTCTACCAGCCCCTCGGCCTCAAGATAGCGAATAGTCTCGCGGACCACCGTGCGGCTCACCCCCAGTTGTTCGCACAGCGGACGCTCAACCAAGCGTGCCCCTGGTGCGAATTGCCCGCTTAGAATGGCCTCTCTTAAGCGGTTTTGCACGATATCCCGAAGGGTTTGCGGCGCATTTTCAATTTTTTCGAGCGTTACTTTTGACTGTTCCATAGGCGCGACCATACCCGAATGGTCAAAAATGAACAGCACGATTGACATATTGTATGATGGTATACCATTGTGGTGAAGTTACAGGCGCTATGAAAGATGGTCCATGCCCGCTGAAATCAGAAAAACACTGCTGCACGTCGAAACCACCTTGATTGAAGGTGGCAAGCCTGCCGAAAAACCTTTGAAAATGATCGCGGCGATCGCAGTGATCCGGAACCCCTGGGCGGGCCGCGGGTTTGTCGAAGATCTGTCGCCCGAAATCCGGGATTGCGCTTCTGGCCTTGGGTCTTTGCTGACGGGGATGATCCTGGATGCCGCCGGCGGCGGCGATCAGGTCGAAGGCTACGGCAAAGCAGGGATCGTTGGTCTCAATGGCGAGGTGGAGCATGCCTCGGCGCTGATCCACACTCTCCATTTCGGCAACCACTATCGCAATGCAGTCGGCGCAAAGTCCTATCTGTCCTTCTGCAACACACGCGGGCCTGCGAATGCTCCGCTGATGATCCCTTTGATGGATAAAAACGATGGTGGGCGGCGCTCACATTACCTGACGATCCAAACCGCCGTGGCGGATGCGCCTGCCAGCGACGAAATTTTGATCGCCTTGGGTGCGTCCATCGGCGGGCGCCCACACCACCGGATCGGCGATCGCTATCAGGACCTGAAGGAACTTGGACATGACGTTGACAACCCTGCGTCTATCTAAATCGGGGAATAGCGTTGCCCTGCGCGATCAGGGGGCTGGCGCGCCGGTTGTCTTAATTCACGGTGTCGGGATGCAATCGGCTGCCTGGGGGCCGCAGATCGAGGCGCTCAGCAGGACGCACCGGGTCATAGCGGTGGATATGCCGGGCCACGGCGGGAGCAGCCCACTTTCTCCTGGTAGCGATTTGCGCGCCTTTGTCGCTTGGTGTCATGAGGTTGTGCTGGCTTTGGGCCTCGGGCCCGTCAGCATCGCAGGCCATTCCATGGGCGCGTTGATCGCCGGCGGGTTCGCGGTGGACCACCCTCAGTTGACCACGCGCGTTTGCCTCATCAACGGGGTCTTTCGCCGGGATGCAGCGGCGCGTGATGCGGTTATAGATAGGGCAGATCAGATCCAGGTCGGCAGGTTCGATCCGCAAGCGCCCTTGGCACGCTGGTTTGGTAACAGCGCCTCTGAAATCGCCGCGCGCGATCAGGTGGCCCAGTGGCTAAGTGAGGTTGATCCGGAGGGGTACGCAACGGCCTATGGGGCCTTCGCCCGGGGCGATATGACCTATGCGTCACAGTATTCCCAAATCCAATGCCCTTTTGTCGCGCTCACAGGAAGCGATGACCCTAACTCAACCCCGGCCATGTCCCGCGCCATGGCCGCTGCTGCGTCCGATGGCCAGGCCATTATCGTGGAGGGACACCGCCACATGATGACATTGACCGCGCCAACCATCACGAACACGCATCTGATCGCCTGGTTGACGAGGCCCAATCCGATGAGGGAGCTGCCATGACAGCGCTTGATCCCCGCGCCCTGCGCAGCGCTTTCGGCAGTTTCTTGACGGGCGTGACCGTTGTGACCGCATATGGCAACAGCGGCGAGCCGATCGGCTTTACTGCGAACTCATTTACGTCGGTCTCACTTGAACCGCCGATGGTGTTGGTTTGTTTGGCCAAGACCTCAAGGAACTACAATGCTTTGACATCTGCGGCCGGGTTTGCAGTGAATATTCTGGCCGAAACGCAGATAGAGGTATCCAACAGGTTCGCACGTCCGGCCGAGGACCGATTTGCCACGGTCGACTGGAAAACAGGTCCGCACGGATCGCCGATTATCGCTGGGGTGTCTGCGTGGTTTGATTGTGCAATGCACAAAACGGTCGATGCGGGCGACCACGTCATTTTGATCGGCACTGTAGTGGCATTTGCGCAAACCGCGACCCCCGGTCTGGGATACGCGCGCGGCGCATATGTTACCCCCGCCATGACGGCCGAGGCTTTGGCTCAAAACGGCAATCTGGTCGCCTCTGCGGTGATCGAGCGGAATGGCAGCGTACTGCTGATCGATGATGGCAACGGTGGAATGGCGTTGCCGGAAACGAGTGTCGGCGGCGAGGGCACTACTGCTGCAGTGCAAAGCCTGATCGATGCAGCGGGCCTCACGGGGAAGCCGGGCTTCATCTATTCAATTTTTGAAGACACCGGGCGCAAACGCCAAAATATCGCATTTCTATGCTCTGCTGCACAGGGCACCCCGCGCCAGGGCGTCTTTGTCCCGCTGACCTCGGCCGCTTTGGATGATGTCTCGGATCCGGCAAATCTTGCCATGTTGGAACGCTTGGGCCGGGAGGCCGCCACTGGCCGCTTTGGCATCTACTACGGAAATCAAAACAGCGGCGACGTCCGCGTGATCGCATAGGGGGAGACACATGCGCTTTTCACTTTTTGTCCATATGGAGCGGACCTCTGCCGAGCAGGACCAGCGCGGTCTCTATGATGAATTCATTGCCCTCGCGAAGATCGCAGACGAAGGCGGAATGCACGCAATCTGGACAGGCGAGCATCACGGTATGAATTTCACCATCGCTCCGAACCCCTTTTTGAACCTTGTCGATCTGGCACGCCATACCCGAAATGTGCGCCTTGGGACCGGCACAATCATTGCCCCCTTCTGGCACCCGATTCGATTGGCCGGTGAAGCGGCAATGACGGATATGATTGTAGACGGGCGTCTTGATCTCGGGATTGCGCGCGGTGCCTATAGCTATGAGTACGAGCGCATGATGCCGGGGATGGACGCCTGGGAGGCAGGCCAGCGCATGCGCGAATTGATCCCCGCTGTGCAGGGCCTTTGGAAAGGGGATTACGCGCAGGAAGGCACGTATCATTCCTTTCCGGCGACCACGTCCTCCCCCAAACCACGGCAAGAAAACGGCCCGCCCATCTGGGTTGCGGCACGTGATCCCAACAGCCATGAATTTGCCGTTGCGAACGGCTGTCATGTGCAGGTGACCCCCCTTTGGCAGGGGGATGCCGAGATCATAAACCTGATGGAGACGTTCAAGGCCGCCTGCGCCAAATTCCCCGATAGCGCGCGCCCTGAGATCATGCTGCTGAACCACACCTATATCGCGACGGATGCCGAAGACGCCCGGCGCGCGGCGGAAGAAATCAATCGCTTCTACTGCTATTTCGGCGCATGGTTCAAAAACGAACGGCCCGTATCACAAGGATTGATTGCCGAACTGACAGAGGATGAGATCGCCGCGCACCCCTTCTATTCACCCGAGGCCATGCTGCGCGACAACGTGATTGCCACGCCTGAACAGGCGATTTCCCGGATCAGGGGCTATGCGGATCTTGGGTATGACGAATATTCGTTCTGGATCGACAGCGGGATGAGCTTTGAGCGCAAGAAAGCCTCTCTTGAGCGGTTCATCAACGATGTCATGCCAGCCTTCGCATAAGGAAAATCCATGCAGCAGTTTCAGCAATACATCGGCGGGGCCTTCACGGACGGAAGCGCCCGATTCCAAAGCCGCGATCCCGCGACTGGAGAAGTCTGGGCGATGATGCCCGAGGCGCGGGCCGAGGATGTCAATGCCGCGGTCAAAGCGGCCCAAGACGCGTTTCTTGATCCTGAATGGGCCGGTCTGACGGCCTCTGCGCGGGGCAAATTACTGTACCGTTTGGCTGACCTGATCGCGCAAAATGCCCCGGCCCTGGCCAGGCTCGAGACCCGCGATACCGGCAAGATCATCCGCGAAACCGCCGCCCAGATCGCGTATGTGGCGGAGTACTACCGTTACTATGCGGGGCTCGCCGACAAGATCGAAGGGTCGCATCTGCCCATTGACAAGCCTGATATGGAGGTCTGGCTACGCCGTGAGCCCATTGGTGTTGTCGCCGCGATTGTGCCATGGAATTCGCAACTGTTTCTGTCGGCGGTCAAAATTGGACCGGCCCTGGCCGCAGGTTGTACTGTCGTACTCAAAGCGTCAGAAGAAGGGCCGGCACCGATGCTGGAATTTGCGCGCATATTCGATCAGGCAGGTTTTCCGCCCGGCGTTTTGAACGTTATCACGGGGTTTGGCGCGGACTGCGGCGCGGTGCTGACCGCGCATCCGAAAGTGGATCATGTGGCTTTTACGGGTGGCCCTGATACCGCCCGGCAGATCGTCCGGAATTCGGCGGAAAACCTGGCCTCCACATCCCTTGAGCTGGGTGGCAAGTCGCCGTTCATCGTGTTCGAGGACGCTGATATCGAAAGCGCGGTAAATGCCCAGATCTCGGGCATTTTCGCCGCGACCGGGCAAAGCTGCGTCGCCGGTTCACGATTGATCGTCTCTAACAAAATCAAGGCTGCTTTCCTTGCACGTTTGAAAGAGAAGGCCGAAGCGATCGTGATCGGCGCCCCCGATGACATGTCGACAGAGGTCGGCCCGCTGTGCACCGAGGCCCAGCTGAAGACCGCGGTTGATCTTGTCAAAGCCTCGCAGGACGCGGGCGCCAGGGTGATCACCGGCGGCGCGGCGATTGACCGTGCAGGGCACTATTTCCCGCCGACAATCCTTGATTGCTCTGACGCGCCGACTGCGCCTTGTTTGACGACTGAGTTCTTTGGTCCTGTCTTGTCGGTGCTCGGTTTTGACACCGAAGCCGAAGCCCTGCAGCTCGCCAATGACACTGCGTATGGTCTCGCGTCGGGCGTCTTTACCAAGGATTTGACCAGGGCGCATCGCATGATACGTGGACTTCGCGTTGGCATCGTCTGGGTCAACACATACCGGGCGGTCAGCCCGATCGCGCCTTTTGGCGGGCATGGGTTGTCGGGGCACGGCCGTGAAGGGGGCATCGAGGCCGCGCTAGATTACACCAAGGTCAAGGCGGTTTGGCTGCGGACCAGCGACGCCCCAATCCCCGACCCATTTGTCATGCGGTAGATCAAAGCAAGTTCCCATTTCGCATCAAGATAGCACCAAGCGCGTGCCGGTTGTCTCCACGCGGCGGCCCCCAAATCACAAGGGCCGAGCCTGACGCGCGTCGCCGCGCCGCTTTTTCTGAACGGCACGACGTGATCACCAGACCACAGGGTGCGCTTCGCCCGTTTGAACCTGAACCAACCCGTCTGGCGCATGCAGAGACGGGGCAACCAAATTCCAACGCCAGGGCGAACAGGTCAGCGTTGCAAAGGCCAGACGTTCGGGAAATCCAGGGGCCCAGCGCGGGTGAAAGCTCGGCTCAAACATCCAATCTACCTTTTCGCCAGCCGCATAGAGCGCCTGCATTTCGGCATCCAGTTGTTCTGCAGGGCGTGCGGTCATCAGGCCTGCAACTTCGTACCGGACTTTGGCCACCACTTCTCCCTTGTGGACCAGAACCCAGCCGCCGCCCATTGCCGCAAGGGTATTCACCGCCAATGCCATTGCCTCATCCGATGACCCGACGCACCAGACATTGTGTTTGTCATGCGCCATCGAACAACACAGGGCGGTGTTAACATCGCGGGGCCCGCAGCCGAGCCAGAACATTCTTGAGACCGAGGCCTGGCCGCTGTAGCGATCAATGATCGCGAATTTCGTCAGGTTTCTGTCTGTATCTCGCTGCACCGCGCCGTTGCGGACCGGCATCTCAAACGTCAGGAAATCGTCTGCCCAGTGAAAAGGGCGCAAGACAGCGGCCTGCATGGTCTCGCGGCCGGGCGCCGCCTTGATCGCGAAATCGTCAGCTGTCAGGTCCCGGCCGATATGGATGCTGCGCGTGGCCCAGTCCGGCCAGGCGACATGGGGCACATCGGCAATATAGTCCGGGCCTTGTGAAACCTGCCGACCATCGGCCCAGACCTGATCAATCTCAAACGTTTCGAGATCTGACAGCAGCACCAGGTCGGCAAAACGCCCAGGGCTCACCGAGCCGACCCATGGGGTCAAGCGCATGTGGCGGGCTGGGTTGATCGTGACCAGTTGGACGGCGATTTCCGGCGGCAGACCGGCGTTGATCGCCATGCGGACGTTTTGGTCTGTTGCACCTGTCGCAAAAACTTCGGAGGCGGGGCGGTCATCTGTCGCCAGAGCGACCTGAGACCAGTCTTTCAGGCCGCGGTCCAGCAGGCCCTTGATGATCTCCTCGCCTGTGTGGATACGGATTTCGACAAAGAGGCCCGACTGCAATTTGTCAAACGCCTCTTCTGCGGTCCAGGCCTCGTGATCCGAAGCAATGCCGGAGGCCGCAAATCCGTTGATATTGGGAAGATCCCGAATGCCAGCCGCATGGCCTTCGACAACGGCGCGTGCTGTCCAGGTCGCAATGATCATGGACCAGAGCCGGTCGTGGGCGGGATTGTCGCGGCCTTTGACTGCGGGCCAATCCATGACTTCGTCCAGGCCGACAACCCACGGAGATTGTGACAGGAATTGTGACTGGTTCACGCCATCCAAATGGGCCCCGTGCTCCCAGGCCGTCGGCGGGACGGCCGAGCCCGGGAGGGGAAAAATCTTGAGAGGCGAGCCTGCTTTGCGCGCAGCTTCCCAAAAATCCAATGTTTTTTCGGGAACAACATTGGAGAACTCATGGCTTGCCTCGCAGGTCCATGTATTGCCGTGCGGCAACACCAGCCGTGCCTCATATTCCGGGGTGACATGGCTGGATTCGATGTGTTTGTGGACTTCTCCCAATCCAGGCACCGCAGACAGGCCCGGGCGCGCAACCACCTCATTGGCCTTGCCGATATAGCTTCCGCGGGGGCCGACATAGGCGACGCGACCCCGGTACATGGCGATGTCCACATCTTCCCGCCAGAGCGCAGTGCCGGTGTCCAGCAATCTGTCCAGCTGCAGCAATGTGTCTGCAGCGCGCTTGCCGAGGGCCACTTCGATGAGATCCCGACGCAGATCGGCCTCATATTGCGGGGAGAGTTCAGCGTCGCTCATTGGCGCCACCCGGTTTTTTCCTGCGTCAGGATCGGTGTATGAATGGCATGGCAGACGGGCGTCCGCCCCACCACGCCGCGCCATGCCTCACCCTGCAGCATGGCGCATCCGATCACATCCGCAGCGATGCCTGCCTTTGCCATGAGGGTGAGCGCCGCGCTCATGCTCTTGCCGCTGGACAGCACATCGTCAACCACCGCAACACGCGCCCCCTGCAGCAGCGGCACCATGCGGGGATCCATGTACAGATGCTTTCCCTGATCGGGAGTGGTGATCGAGGTAATCGGGGTGGAAAGCGCATCCTCATACCAGAATTTGCGCGAGGTGCTGAGTGGAACCATGCGCTTGTGACCCAGACGCCGCGCAAGTGCTTCGCCGAGGGGCAAGCCGAGGGTTGGCATTGCCACGATGACGTCGGGCGCATGAGGGCGAAGCCGGGCCGCCACATGATCGGCAATCGCGTCCAGGACGCTGAAACTGGCCTGGTTCAGGATGAGGGACGCCACGCCATTGGTGCCATTTGGCAGGGTCCGGATCGGCAGCAGGAGCTGTTGACGCCCCAGCTCTGCGGCAAAGGTCTCGCCGTCGTCCTGTACCCCGGGTCGGAGATCATCATGAAGGTCCTGCCAGACATCAAGTCGCACGTGCTTACCCCTTGTTCTCGAATTTCTTACTGAGGTATATTGCCGACAAAATCAAAGAGATAGGCTCGGGGTTGATGAATATGCAGCAGATGGACCCGAAGACGCTGAGAGAGCTCGTCGCGCTGCGACGGGATCTGCACGAACATCCTGAAATCGGCTTTGAAGAACATCGGACCTCGGAAATCGTAGCAACCCGGCTTGCGGCGGCGGGTATTGAGGTGACGCGCGGGTTTGGGGGCACCGGTGTGGTCGGAACGTTGCGCAAAGGCAGCGGAAACCGGGCGATCCTGCTGCGGGCGGATATGGACGCTCTGGCGATGACTGAAACCACCGGGCTGCCCTATGCATCCAAAACCACCGGCCGGATGCATGCCTGCGGACATGATGGCCACACCACCATGCTTTTGGGGGCTGCAGAACAGCTGGTGCATGAGGATTTCTCAGGCACTGTGCATTTCATTTTTCAACCTGCCGAAGAGGGCCTTGGCGGTGCTGCGAAAATGATCGAGGACGGGCTTCTTGCTGAGTTTCCGGTTGATGCAGCTTACGGGCTTCATAATGCGCCAGGCATGGAATTGGGGCAGGTCGCGGCGGTAAAAGGTCCTCAACTGGCGTGTTCGGATCGGTGGCGCGTCACGTTCAAGGGCGAAGGCACCCACGGAGCCAAGCCGCAGGAAGGGCGTGAACCGATGACGGCGGCGGGCCTGTTTTTGGCGCAACTGAACAGTATTGTTGCACGCGAGCTGAACCCGCTTAAACCGGCAGTGGTGTCCGCATGTGCGTTGCGGGCCGGCAATTTCGCGGCGCTGAATGTCATCCCGGATGATGTTGAAATCGGCGGCACGGCGCGTTGCTACGACCCGGACGTTCGCGATCAGATCGAAGCAGCGATCGCGCGGATTGCGAATGGGATCGCGGCGGCTGGCAGAGTGGAGTGCGACGTGGTGTATGCGCGCGGAGCCGCCGCAGTCATCAACGCCGGAGCCCCAACGGAAATCGCCCGTCGTGCGGTTATCAACGGCCTTGGTCAGGATATGCTGGTGACCGAGCGTGACCCGATCACGCCGGGCGATGATTTTTCCGAGTTCAGCAGCCGAGTGCCAGGCTGCTATGTGCATTTGGGCATGGGCGAAATGCGGCCCGCGGGCCAGCACCACAACACCAACTATGATTTCAACGATGCCTGTATCCCGGCTGGCGTCGGCTTTTGGTGTTCGTTGGTCAAAGAGGAGCTGCGGTGATCGCCGAGGTGGCTCAGGACAGCCCCCTCAACAGCACCTGACGCGCGGCCTCCGCATCCAGCCCCATCGAGACCTTGAGCGGGCACTCGCCGGATCTGATGGCACCGGTTTCTGTATCGACTGACAGGTTCATCTGCTGAACGTCGAACACCCCGGGCGCGGTGATCAGCATTGGTACGCATGGATCATGCAGCGGGCGACTGTGCCCGGCCATGTTTTTCTGATCCTGATAGGCTGCGATCAGATCCGCACTGGCGATCGCCGCCTTCTGCCCGGTGCGGCGCAAGGCGGCGAGATAGGCCTTGTCGGCGCGAAATTTTCGCGTTGTATCAAGCGGCACCAGCGTGAGGTCCAGACCCGCACGGAATACGATGTCGGCGGCATGGGCATCCCAGACGATATTGAACTCGGCCCTGTCGCCAACATTGCCGGGCTCGTGCACGGCCCCGCCCATGCTGACAACCGCGCCGATGCGGCTTGCGGCCTGAGGGGCCTGCGTGATCAGCTGCGCCAGATTGGTGAGCGGGCCCAGGGTCAGCACCGTGATGCTGCGCTCCGGATGGCGGTCCAGCAGATCGGCCATGGCCTCTGTCGCGCCGACGTCCGACGCGGGGATACGGGGTGCAGGAAAGGCGACACCGCCCAGCCCGTCATCTCCGTGAATACGTTCCTCGTTGATTGCGTCGCTGCGCAAAGGACGCGCGGCGCCCGGGTGCACAGGCACGTCACGTCCCATAAAGGCCGCGAGGCGACCCGCATTCCATGTGGTGCGATCAAGGCCGATATTGCCGGCCACAGTCGTCAATGTCAGCACCTCCAGACCGGGATGGTTCAGGGCAAAGAGGATCGCAATGGCATCATCGATTCCCGGATCCGTGTCGATGATCACTGGTCTCATAGCTCTGACAGCCTGTGCAGGATATGGATCCACGACCGTATGCCGCGTTCAAAGGACTCGAGGTCGAATTTTTCGTTCGGCGCATGAATGCGGTTGTCCAATGCGGCGAAGCCCACAAGAAGGGCGTCAGCACCGGTGGCCGCCTTCAGTTGCGGAATGATCGGGATCGATCCGCCCATGCCAGAAATCGCCGCCGTGCCCCATTCGTCCTTGAGGCCCGCCAAAGCCGCCTGCAGATAGGGCGAGCTGACCGGCAGGGCGATCGGCTGGCCCATGGTGCGGTCGTGGAATTCAACGGAACAGTCCTGTGGCAGGCGGGCGTTGATATGGCTCTGGAAGAGTTCTGCGATCCGTGCAGGATCCTGCCCTGCCACGAGGCGAAACGACAGTTTCGCATGGGCTTCGCAAGGAATGACCGTCTTGAAGCCCGGATCTGTATAGCCGCCCCAGACGCCGTGCAGATCCAGACTTGGTCGCGTCCAGACCTGTTCCTGGATCGTGCGGGAGGTTTCGCCGGCCGGCAGGCTGAGCCCGATATCGTTCAGGAAAGTGTCACCATCAAAATGCTGCCTGCTCCAGGCCTCGGCCACCAATGGGTCCGGTTCCTCCACCCCGTCGTAAAACCCGTCAATGGCCACCGACCCATCCGGCGCACGCAGGCTTGCCATCAGGTCGCACATCAGGGTGAGGGCGTTGCGCGCGGCCATGCCATAGATCCCGGAGTGGAGGTCACGATTTGCGGTCCGGACCGTCAGTTCCTGTCCGCAAATGCCACGGATCATGGTGGTGATGGCCGGGGTGTCTGCATCCCATTGATCGCTGTCACAGACCAGAACCGCATCGCAGGCCAGCTCTTCCGCCGTTTCGGCCAGAAAGGGGCCAAGCGACTGGGAGCCGCTTTCCTCTTCGCCTTCGAACAAGACTGAAACACCGACAGGCAGCGCTCCGCGGACAGAAATCCACGCCCGACAGGCCTCGACAAAAGTCATCATCGCGCCTTTGTCGTCAGAGGCCCCGCGCGCCCGGATATCGGGCTTGCCATCGGGGCCGGTGACCAGCACCGGTTCAAACGGATCACCGTCCCACAGCGCCAGCGGATCAGCGGGCTGGACGTCATAATGCCCGTAAAACAGAACTTTTGGCTTGTCCTGGGGGGCGTTGAAATGGCCCAGAACCATGGGATGTCCGATTGTCTCGCGGGCCGAAGCATCGGCGCCCATATTCTTCAGATCGGCTGCAAGCCATTCGGCCGTGCGCCTGCAATCCGCGCGATAGGCCGGATCAGTCGAGACGGAGGGAATGCGGATCAGTTCGAACAGGCGCTCCAGCGAGGCCTGCATGTTTGCCTCGGCATAGTCCAGAATGTCGTCAACCATTCGCGCCGTTCCCCTCTGCTTGCACCCTGTCGATTTCGACGATCCTTGCCTTGAATCTGTTCGCCATCTGCTTGGCGTCCGACATCACTTTGGGGGCGTCCATGCTGAGCACCTTCCGGTCCCGCATCAGCCATGTCCCTGCCACCATGGTCGCCTGCACATCTGTGGGCAGCGTGGCAAAAACCAGCGTGGAATAGATGTCGTAGATCGGTTGTTGCCGTGGATCATCCAGCGAGATGCGGATCAGATCCGCCTGTTTGCCAACCTCAAGCGAGCCGATCTGATCTTCCTTGCCGAGTGTCTTTGCGGCCTCTGACGTGCTCATGGCGACGATGTCGGTGCAGGGCATGGCGCCTCGGGTTTGCTGTGCGATCTTTTGGAACATCGCAGCGGGAGCGAACTGGGAGAACAGATCCAGCATATTGCCCGACATCGGACCATCGGTCGCGAGCCCGACCGACATTCCTCTTGCGCGCAGCTCGGTTATCGGCGCGATCCCGCGACCGGCCTTGCCGTTGGATCGCGCATTATACGCGCCATGGACGCCCCGCTCGGCCAGCAAATCCATGTCAGCCTCGGATGGGTACATCAGATGCGCGGCGACCAGATTGCTGTTCAGCAGGCAGGCTTTGTCGGTGACCTCGACAGTGCTGAGGCCGTATGTCTCCCGGGCCCATTGCAGTTCCGGCTTTGTCTCGGCCAGATGCATCTGAACCGGCAGGTCATAACCCGCGTTCCACTCCGCGACACGTGCCATGACCTCCAGCCCTGTTGAATAGGGGGCGTGCGGGGCGGGAGAGGCTGTCAGTCGCGGATGATCCTTGTACTGATCATGCAGGGCTTCGATCCGGGCAAAGCCCTCGTCCATGTTCTTGTGGTCGGGCGCATCGAAATTGGCCAGCGTCTGCCCGAGGACGCCGCGCAGCCCAGCGCAATCAAGCACGGCCCCGACACGATCCTCAAAGTAGTACATATCGGCCACGGTGGTGACTCCACCGCGAATGAGCTCAAGCGTGGACAGCGCGGTTCCAACCTCAACCACTTCTGCGGTGACCAATGCGCGTTCGAGCGGCAAAATATAGCGGATCAGGCGATCATCAACATCCTCGCCCAATCCCCTGAACAGCGACATCGCCAGATGAGCATGATTGTTGATCATGCCCGGCATGATCAGATCGCCTCCCATATCGAGGCCCGCGCCGGGGGCATCTCCGGCACCGAGCCCCGTAATCCGGTCACCCTCGATGCAGATCCAGCCCCGGTCATATTCGGTCAGCGCCGCATCCATGGTCAGAATACGGGCGTTGGTCAGGTACATTCAGCGCGCCTCGCGGTGCAGGACACAGCATTGCTCCGGCTGCGGGATCAAAACCGCATTCGCACCGGTCTCCAGCGGTGCGCCCAGCGGGCCATTCGCGGTCAGGTTGCCTGCGCGGGTTTCGCAGACGTATTGATAGGCGCGCCCGAGATATGTCCGCAATCCAAGCGTGGCGGGCAAGCCTTCGCCCGTTTCTGCGACCAGGAGCCCGTCGGCCCGGGCAGCCAGCAGGAACTCTTTTGCCGGCAGTTCGAAATGCGATTTCGGAAGCTTCAGCTGCGCGCCGCCTGCTTCGGCCAGGATCATGCCGCCTTCCTCGCCGGTCGCGACGGCCTCGATCACATTCTCGAACCCCACGAAATCCGCGACGAACGCATTCGCAGGTCTGGAATAGAGTACTTCGGGCGTGTCCAGCTGCATGATGCGCCCCTTGTTCATGATGGCCACACGGTCCGATATGGAGAAGGCTTCTTCCTGATCATGTGTCACATAGAGCGCGGTGGTGCCATTCGCCTGTTGCAGGCGCCGGATCTCGACCCGCATTTCAACGCGCAGCTTGGCATCAAGGTTGGACAGTGGCTCGTCAAACATCAGCAAGGGCGGGTCAATGACCAGAGCGCGGGCGAGGGCGACGCGCTGGCGCTGGCCACCGGAGAGATTGGCCGGATAGCGATCGGCAAAACCGGACAGGCCGACCCGTTCAATCATGTCCATCGCACGCTTGTTGCGGTCGGATGTGGCAATGCCGCGTTGCTTCAGGCCAAAGGCGACATTGTCCCTGACGCTCAGATGGGGGAATAGCGCATAGGTCTGGAACACCAGTCCGATATCGCGCGCATGGGATGGCAGGCGGGTCAGATCCCGCTCGCCGAGCCTGATGCGTCCGGAGGTTGGTTCAAGAAACCCCGCAACAAGCCGCAAGGTGGTGGTTTTGCCGCAACCGGAAGAACCCAGGAGCGAAACGAGCTCGCCCTCGCCGACATGGAGGTCCAGATCCTCCAGGACCATGGTCTTGCCGTAGTGGGCGGTGATGTTTTCAAGTGTCAAAGATACGGTCATGTCTGGCTACTTTGTCAGGAAGGTGAGGCCAAGAGTCCGTTCCACGACGGCCATCACCCCAACGGTGATGAACATCAAAACAACGGAAACCGAAGCGATTGTCGGATCAAAGAACTGCTCCATATGGGCGAGCAGTTGGATCGGCAGTGTCGACACGCCGGGGCCGGTCAGGAAGAGGGAGATCGACACGTCATTCAAAGAGGTGATGAACGCCAGGATGAATGCCGCGATCAACCCGGCACGGATGTTGGGCAGAATCACGACGAAGAATGCTTTCCAGCGCGGGCACCCGAGAGAGACCGCTGCCTCCTCGATCGAAAAGTCGAACGAGTTCAGAGAGGCCCCGGTGACGCGGACGCAATAGGGCAAAACCAGCAGCGCGTGGCCGATCAACAGGCTGGGCAGCACGGGAACCTCATAGCCCGTGGTGATCGTTTTCATGATTGAAAACCCCAGAACGATTTCTGGGATCAGGACTGGCAGAACGAAGACATTGCCGAGCCAGCCCGGCAGCTCTACACGATAGCGCGCCATGGCATAGGCCGCAGGCACGCCAACGAGCATGGACAGCGCAGTCCCTGCGACCGCCAGAAAGAATGACGTCCCCATCGTGCGGCGGAAGGCCGAGATATCGAACGCGTTTTCATACCAGCGCAGCGACAGGCCTTGCGGCGGGAATTCCAGAAACTCGGAAGACGACAACGACGATCCGATGATGATCACCAGCGGGCCGGTCAGAAAGATGAACACCAATACGGCAAAGGCGATCAGGGCGGGGTGCAATTTGCGTTTCATGTCCCGCCCCTTAGCCTGCGACCGGATTGAGTTTACGGGCGAGTCTCGACATGAGCAGCACCGTCGCCAGTGTCACCACAACCATGATGGCTGCGATGGTCGACGCGCCAACCCAGTCAAAGACGACCATGGCGCGTTGATGCAGGAATGTGCCCATCATCATCTGCCGCTCGCCTCCCAGAAGCTGCGGCGTGGCGTAGGATGTGAAGGAGCCCGTAAACACCAGAACGGCCCCCACGATCAATCCCGGCACGGCCATTGGCAGGATCACCTGTTTGAATATTCCCCACTGTGTGGCGCCAAGCGAGGCCGCCGCGTCCGTCAGGTCCTGCGGGATGCCCTCCAGAACTCCGACGCAGGTCAGGATCATCAGCGGTACAAATAGATAGACCATCGCCACGATGACCGCGCCTTGGGTGTAGAGCATTGAAAATGGTTCCGAAATGACACCGAGCGCCAGCAGAAGCGAATTGAGGATGCCATTTTTGCCCAGAATGACCAGCCAGGCGAAACTGCGCACCACAACCCCCGTGAGCAATGGGAACACCGCTGCGATGATGAGGTAGCTCTTTGCTTTGGCTGGGGCGTTTGCCACGACCCAGGCGGTGACAAAACCTATCAAGACGGACAGAACCGTTGTGATCACCGCCACTTCCATTGTCCGCCAGAGGACGGTGCGTCGGAAGCCCGAATTGAAGAACTTGATATAGGGAGCAAACGCTCCTTTGGGGTCCGCAAAGGTCGTCAGAAGCGTTTCAATCACAGGCAGGCCCAGAAAGATCGCAACCAGCAGAATGGCCGGCAAAGCCAATCCCCAAGCCAGCAGGCGGTGTTTCATTTTATTTGTCCAACAATGTCAAAGGGGCGGTGTGACCCGCCCCAGGTTTTGTGTGACTGATCTATGCGGTCAGTAGCCGAAAATCTCGTTCCAGCTGTCGATCCAATCCGCCTTGTGCTTGTTCATCGCGGAATAATCCATACGGTTCAGTTTCGCGATTGCTTCGGCACCATAGGTCCACAGGGCCGCTTGGTCCGGCGTCAGTTCAACCTCGGCGTTGACAGGAGCGTCGACACCCTCTGCCCCGTTCTTGGTCTGAACTTCGGTGGAGAGAATGAAGTTGATGAACTGATAGGCCAGATCAACATTTTCGGACCCCACGGGAATATTGACGGTGTTCAAGGTTGCGATGTCGCCATCTTCCAACTCAGCCCATGCGATGGTCGGCACGGCCTTTTTCAGCGAATAAAGCGCGAAATCCTGAGCAACGGAGACCGAGACCTCTCCGGTGGAGAACAGGTTCACCATCTCGGAACCGGTGTTGTAATTCTTGACCACGTTCGGCTTGATCTTTTCGATCTGTGCAAAGGCGCCGTCACTATCTGTCAAAGCATCCGTTCCGGCAACGGAACCGGCGCGCATAACGACCATGGGTCCCGCAGTGGTGGTGATGCCCGGCAACGAGACCTTCCCAGCCAAATCCTCACGCCAGAGATCCGCCCAGGACGTCAGCGGCTCCACCTGCGCGCTGTCATACACAATACCGGCACGGCCAACCGCATAGGCCGGACCGTAGCCGCCTTGTGGATCCTGTGCGATATCGTAGAGCTTGGCAACGTTGGGGAGTTTGGACCGGTCGAGCGGCTGAAAGACCCCATTTTCAATCCCCACCTGACTGTAGCTGTCGGTCAGGTAGATGACATCGACGCCTTTCCCACCGCGTGCTGTCAGCTTGCCAAGGCGGTCTGCGTTGTTGCCGGTCTCAAATACCACGTCGCAGCCGCAGATGTCTTTGAACGGCTCGATGATATTCGCGTTGAGCTTGTCTCCGTTGTAGCCCCACCAAGAGATGGTCAGCGTTTCCGCAGAAACCGAAGAGGCCAACAAGCTGGCAGCAATAGCGGTCAAAGATGTCAGACGGGTCATAGCATATCCTGTAATGGGCTTGTCAGAAAAGTTAGCATGGTAAGTAACCTGCCGACTTGATCCGCAGTTCTTGTCCATGTCCATTTGAACCTCAACACATATTTTGTGGCAACCGTGGAATTCCATCTTTCAGAAGGAACCCTCCTTGGGATGTGCTCAAATTTCGATCACCCCTTCTTTGCCACTTTTGTTCTCAGGCTGTCGCTGGAACTCCACAGATGGGGCGCGCGCGTGGTCTTGGGGCTAGGGTGACACTTTTACAGATGCCGGGCCGATGTCGTTCAGCGGGTGTTGGTGTTCGGCCGTCGCTGATGGTCTGGCACTTGACGGTGTGACCGCTATAGCCACGCGGTGGCATTCTGTGCCTTTGGCGGCGGGACAGGATGACGGCACAGCCGTGTTCATCGCTGCGGGAGGCTAACTGCACAATGTCCCGCAGGGTCAGAAAAACTTGAATATTTTGGCGTCAATACCACTCTAAAAGAGCAGGCGCCAATGCTGAATTATGTACGCCAAGAGTGAATTATTAGATTAAAAATCCCCTGGAATACTACGGAAAATTCTATCCCACCCGCAGCTTGTAAATTTCTATCTATTTACCCGGCTCCGGTGGCGAATCCTTCATAATCTTACCACGGTTTTACCAGATAAAGAATCCGGTTTTGGTTGTGTTTGGTGGGTGCAATGTCTCGGGGAAGTTTTCAGGAATTCACGAATGCCCTTTTGGATTTTGAGTCAGGTTGGGATCGGCGACGGTATGATCTGGGTCAGATTTCAGACGAGCAACTCAACACTTGGGCTCGCGGTACTGTTGCTGACTTTTTCGATGGTTATACGTCATGGTCGCAATTGTCGTCCGATGAATGGCTGTCGATGGCAAGCCGATCAATGAATTCTCTTGGATTTGTCGGGTTTCAGTTCGGTGAGGCTCTGCTGATTGATTTGGGATACTATCAAGACGATCAATACTATCTGAATGGAGAAAGTGAAAATCTTTGGGATGGGTCCTGGGTCGGCCGGAATGGTGTAAATAGCCTGGATGACTTTATGAATTACGACGTTCAGGAAATGGCCATTTGCGAAGCCTTTGGCTACAATTTGTTTTTGCTGGATGGTATGCTCTCCAGATCCGGGCAATCAACCTCGGAATATGTCGGCCAGGTTTTGGAATTTCAATTGGCCTCGGGCGCAACCATTGAGGTTCAGCTCACGATGACGGGTATCCTTGCAGCGGCCCATCTGAGAGGCGCAACCGGCGTACGCGACTTATTGCAACGAGGGGTCATTTCAGAAGATGAGTATGGCACGTCGATTTTAACTTATGTCAATCAATTTGGCGGTTTTGACAGCCCGCCTATCGACGAACTCGTCAGCTATTGGCGGGATCCGACCCCCAATCCGTTTGGAAGCGAGGAGAATCCGGTCAAAGGAGATCAATGGATCTGTGTCATGACTCCATCGGCCGGAGAGCGGCAAGGTTTCATTGACGAAGGGGGGCATGTTGCCTCTTCCACAAATATTGATGATGCGGCGGAATTGCGGCCAAGCAGGCCAGAGGTCAACGACCCGGCGGCGCAAGATGGGTTTCACTTTATCCAAAGCTCTCACCTCACGGCCGACGACAACGTGTTGCAAACTCTCAATCCGGTCAGTGACGATAGATCACAGGACATATCCGAAATACATTATTCTTCGGACGAGTTCATATATGAAAAGTCCGGCGTCTCTGAGGGACTACGTGACCTATATAGCGGTCAAGAGGCGAACATAGGCTGGGAGCTTCTTTTGGGCCTGTGATTTGCGACCTGGCTGACCTCGTTTTCAGCGCCGGGAGTGACTTTGAAGCCGGCGATAGAGTATGGGGCCCGGTTTGCGCCAAGAGTAAATCCTTGGTGCCCTCATGCCGCACCAATCCGGAGTGGGCGCGAAGGCACGGTGTCGCGCCCACGATATCTTGATTCTTCGCTCCTGCTCGGATGAGCCGCCCGCAAAAATCCCTCGACGCGTACGGGTGACGGTGTCGCGTGTGGCTGAAGTCGAGGTCGCATTTTACGATCGACCGATGACGTGGGAGGGGGGCGTCGATCAGGGGGCGCCGCCGCTTGAAACCAATCGCGCAGTTTGGGCTCTTCCGTGATTGCAGAAAAAAGCCGTCAAAAATGGGCAGATAAAATTCTATGCAATCAATCGTCCCTGGGTTAGCCTTTCGGTAGGGAGGCTCAATAATGAAACACTCGACCTTTGCTATGGCTCAGGGCGGCTCTCTTCGTGTGATGATCGTTGATGATCATCCATTGTATCGCGACGCGTTGACTGCTGCGGTGGAGCGCATCTTTCCTGATGTTGTGATTGAGACAGCGGGCACATTGCGGGCGTCGCTTGAAAAGCTTGATCGGGGATTCCAGCCAGACCTGGTAATGTTTGACCTCAAACTGCCAGACGTTGCCGGGATTTCCGGGTTCATGAACCTTCGCAACAGACTGCCGGACAGGCCGATTCTGGTCATTTCTTCACTAGCTTCGCCGGAGGTTGCACGGACGTTGATCGATGAGGGTGCGGCAGGGTTCATGCCAAAAGACTGCTCTGCACAGGAGCTGAAGTCGCTTCTTCTTGAGATTGCCGAAGGTCGAAAGGTCTTGCCAAAAGAATACCAAAATCAAAACTTTCAGCCCACACAGCCGCCAGCGCCGGGCGGTGCGTTCCCGAATGATCTGAGCATGCGCCTTGAGGCGCTGACGGTTCAACAGCAACGTGTTTTGCGACTGATTTGCGCCGGAAAGCCAAACAAGCAGATCGCGTATGAGTTGGATTTGGCTGAAGCCACGGTGAAGGCGCATATTACGGCGCTTTTACGTCGACTCGGCGTTAAAAACCGCACCCAGGCGGCGGTCCTTCTGGAGGCCATGAAGAAACCCAGCCCAGGAATGGAACCGGAAACACAGTCATTTTTGGCGAAATAGATCACTGGATTGCAAATGAAGGACTCCGTTGGCCAGCCCCTGTTTGTGCAATATGCAAGTTCGGACGCTCCGGCTGCGGTCGAGGCCCTGCGGGACTGCCTGTCACAAATCGATCTGGACGACTGCCGGTTTGTATTGTTCTTCGTACCCAACAGATTTGACCGCTCCTCATTGGCCTGCGAATTGGGTCCGGCGCTCAATGGTGTACCGGCCTTCGGCTGTACAACAGCGGGACAGATCACGGGCGCGGGATACGACACTGACAGCCTTCTGGTCATGGGTTTTCCAAAGGCTCATTTCCGCTGCGCTTCTATTCTACTGGACCGGATCAGCGGGCGCTCAGTAGGTGATTTCGCTGAAACTACCAAGAAACATGCGGAGAGGTTTCGCCACACGCACGGCTGGAATCGTCTGGCTCTTCTGTTCACGGACGGCATGTCAAATCAGGAGGATATTCTGGCCTCAACCCTCGATACCGTTCTCGAAGGTTTGCCGATTTTTGGTGGATCAGCGGCGGACGGGCTGAATTTCGGGACAACATATGTGTTGCACGATGGCAAGTTTCACGAGGACACTGCGGTGCTGCTGATGCTGGAAACGGATCTGGAGTTTCAGAGCCTCAATTTCGACCATTTCCTGCCGACCGACCTGCGACTGGTGATCACACGGGCGGATCCGGAAAAACGACTGGTCTATGAGATCAATGGTGCGCCTGCGGCTCAGGAATATGCCCGGCTCATCGGATGCCCGGTTGATCGATTGTGCCCGCAGGTTTTTGCCGAAAATCCGATGTTGATCCTCTATAAACACAATCACTATGTGCGGGCTGTCCGGGATGTGGTGGATGAAAACGCCCTGTCGTTCATGGCCGCGATTGATGATGGGTTGATCATGACCCTTGGTCAGGGGCAAGAGCGGATCGAGACACTGCGCCGCGGACTTGATCGCACGAACTCTGCAGGGCAAGCGCCGGATTTCATCCTTGGTTTTGACTGCATCCTGCGCAAGCTTGAATTCGGGGAAAAGCAGCTCCTGAGGCCAGTGTCTGCCATTTTGCGCGATCACCGCGTGCTGGGGTTCAGCACCTACGGCGAGCAACATGCAGGCGTGCACATGAACCAGACGTTTGTTGGAATTGCGTTTTTTGAACCTCGTGCTGGAGAAATGTTCTGAATTTTGTCGATACAGATCAGACCCTTCGGGAGCAGGTCGCGCGTCAAAACCAAATTATCGCGGCCCTGATCGGCCGTGCGGACCGCCAAAATGAGGTCAGCCTGTCCGCCTATAGCGCGTTTCAGTCGGCCATCGAGCTGCGCGCTCAGGTCGCCTTGAAGACCCGTGATCTTGAGGCGGCGGCCAATGAACTGGAAAGCCTCCGGTATGAACAACAGCGCACACGCGCCAATCTGGACAATGCGCTCGAGGCGATGGAGGGCGGTTTTGCGCTTTTTACCGACAATCATTTCGTGGTGTGCAACGAGTTGTTTCGTCAGCTCCTGCCGGACATCTCGCAAGCGCTGACGCCATCTCTGACTTTGTCGCGGTATCTGGACCTGATGGCTGCCAGTAAAACCCTTGTCTCCACCAATCGACACAGCGGGCAGAGCGACACGCGAACACCAAATGGCATGCCGGTCCTGTCAATTGTTCTGGAGCTGACGGAGGATCGTTGGTTTCAAATGCGGGTCCAGCCGATGAGAGAAGATCGGGTGGTCTTGATGATGACGGAGATCACCTCCATCGTGCGTCAAAACCGCAATGAGAAAGAAAGCCTGATCGGCGCGCAGGCCGTTTACTTGCAGGCGGTCTTCGAGAATATGACTTCGGGTGTCTGCAGTTTTTCTGCCTCGGGTACGGTCATCATGTTCAACGCAGCGTTCCGCGAGCTGTTGGGCTTGCCCGGGACCGCCATAAAATGGGGTATGCCGCTCTCTCAGATCCTGTCGACCTTGCGCAGTTCAGCGCTGGTTGGTCCATATACGCTGCGTCAGCTAAAGGATTGGCGGGACGCCATGGCGGCTGGTCGGGCATTCCGTATGCGGGTCGAGCATCCGAAAGGTCAGGTTCTGGACCTTCAGGCCAATCCACTGCCCGACGGTGGGTTTTTGGTTGAATTGAAGGATGTAACCCTACAAAGCAGGGTCACGGCCACATTGGAAAAACGTGTGGCCGAGCGCACGGCAGAGCTGACCCGCGCCAACGAGCGTTTGACCGGGCAATATGAAACCCAGGCCCGGGTTGAAGAAGAATTAAGGCTGGCAAAGGAGCAGGCAGAGGCGGCGGTTTCGTCGAAGACGCGCTTTTTGGCGGCCGCCAGTCACGATCTGCTGCAGCCGGTCAACGCGTCCAGACTGATGCTGGAAACCGTAGTGCAGAGCAGTCAGAACACGCCGATCCATGACAGCGTCAAGAGGTTGCAGCGCGCGTTCAGGTCAACGGAGCAACTGCTGCAGGCGCTGCTTGATATCTCGCGGCTGGAAAGTGCGGCGCCAGATACAATCACCCATGCTGAGGTTGGTCTGCGCAGTCTGATGCAAGGGGTGTTTGACGATCAGCTCGCGGTTGCAAATCAAAAGAATGTGGATCTTCGTGTTGTGCCGAGTTCGCTATATGTGCGGAGCGACCCTGTGTATCTGCTGCGCTCATTGCAAAACCTGGTGGTGAATGCGATTCAGTACAATCATTCAGGCGGTCGCGTTTTGGTGGGCTGCAGACGCAAGGGAGACAAGGCGATCCTGCAGGTCTGGGACAGTGGGATCGGGATCAGCCCTGCGGATCAGACCCGTATTTTCGACGAATTCACGCGCGCTGAAAGCTCCGCCTCTGTCACCGGGGTCGGTATTGGCTTGTCGGTCGTCGAACGTGCGTGTCGGCATTTGGGTCACAGGCTCTGGGTGCATTCGACTCCGGGCAAGGGCTCTCTCTTTTGTATTGAGATGACATGCGTGCCCGGCGATCAGGTACAAACGGACCCGGAAAATCCGGCTCCGCCACAAAATGGTCAGCCTCTCGATTTGATTGCGATGGTCATCGAGAATGACGAAGATGTGCTCTTCGCAACGACCCGCATTCTGGAACAATGGGGCGCAGATGTCTTGCCGGTAAGCTCGGTGGAAGAGGGCTTGAAGCACCTTCGGGACATGGGCATGCCACCGGATATTTTGCTGGTTGATTATCACCTCGACCATGGGGCCACAGGGGTTCAGGCGATCGCCGAGATTCGCGCCCACTCCGGCACATTCGTGCCGGCGATCCTGATTACAGCAAATCGTTCGGAGGATCTGGTGATCCTTGGTCGCGAGCGGGGATTTTCGGTCATGACCAAACCGGTTCAGCCGTCACGGCTGCGACCACTCATTGAATGGAAGGCCCGCGCCAGCATGGGGGGGCAATCGCCTTTGGCCTGATGTTTTTTGGGGGGCAGATGAACACGAATGGGGAGGATATAGGAATGAAACGCCATATTTGCGCGACCGTCTTCGGGCTGATGCTTGCCGCCGGGCTCGCCAATGCGGAAACCCTGGACGGGCAGGGGACGTATGATCTGCTGTTTCGGGAGGGGACTTTGGACAGTATAGCGCGGGACACGTCGCTTGTGTATCGCCGGTCCGTCACGAACCAGTTGAAACCGGAAGCTGCGGAACGAGACAGCGGTGATATTGCCCTGTCCATCCGTCCAAGTGATCCGTCGGACCTGGTGAAACTGGAATTGCGGCAAGGCGACAGGCACCGCGGGCTGGGTCAATTTCCGGCGAGCGTCGGTAACCCGGTCATCATGTTTTTCTACGAAGCCACCATTCGGGACATGGCGGAAGCCGCAGGCGGCAGCCCCTTTTATATTCGCAACCGGATCAAACAGGCTTTGGTGGAGCCGAGCAACGTGACTGCGGGCCTTGGGGAGTTCGAAGGCGAAACCATCGAGACGCAAACAATCAGCCTGTTTCCTTTTGAAGAGGATCCCAATCGCGAGCGGATGCAAGGGTTCGGAGATCTGGAGCTGCAGGTGGTCATGTCAGAAGAGGTTCCGGGCTGGTATCTGGCGCTCAGTGCGGAGGCCGGTGCCGTATATCAGTCTGAATTGCGCTTTGATGGTCTGGAGACAGCGAAATGACGGCTTTCCTGAACCGGAGAGGCGGTAGGGTCAGCCCCAGCCTCAGCCTTGTGATGATATCTGTTCTGTCTGTTCTGATCCTTGCCATTCAGCCGGGGCGCGCCGATGCACAAGGGGCAGCAGCGCGATACAATGACTACCCGACGGTTGCACGTGCCGATTACATCTTTGGCTGCATGTCCGCGAACGGCCGAACGAGACGGATACTGGAGCAATGCGCCTGTTCGATTGACGAGATCGCAGGAATTCTGCCGTATGAAGACTATGTCAGTGCCGAAACCGTTTTGGCCTTGCGGCGGGGCGGCGGCGAGCGCTTGTCGCTGTTTCGGTCTGCAGCAGTGGCCTCGACGATCGTGGCGGACCTGCGCCGGGCGCAGGCCGAAGCCGAGCTGGTCTGTTTTCAGTGATATTCTGTTTTCAGTGATGTGAAGAGGCACAGCAACTGACGGCCGCGCTCAAAGCCCGGCCGTTTTCTGCAGAAGCTGTTCAAACGCGTTCCCCTCGGTATCCGTGGCCCGTATGTGCAGGTCTGAAGAGCCATTATCGGTATATTCAAAGCGGAAAACCGGGTTCTCCGACACGGAAATCCCACCCGTCATAGTGAACAGCTTCTCATCCCCCTGCCAGACGTCCAGTTGATCTATGAAATGCGCAGGGATGAACAGTTGGGTCAGCTGGTTGCGTTGCAAGCCCGAGTAATTGGGATGCCGGATCATGATCTGCGCTTCTCGCCGTGTCCCTTTGGGCAGGGACAGCTGCGGATCAGGCCCAAACAGGCGGAGTTTCATCTGCCCCATTGTTTGCGCAGCCATTTCCGGATCCCGGGTTGCAGGCGCCGAGCAGCCACCGGATGCTTTGACAAATCTGCCATCCATGATCAGCCCTGCGTCCGTTCGCGCAATCGCGCGGACATTCGAGTAGAGGTTCACGCGCACCCGAAGCTCAAAATTCAAGGGTGCCATAGCCTCTGAGAATTCAAACTCGGCGGCGACCGGGGCGGGGTTCTCATCGACCACGACCGTCGCGCCCAGGATCGGGCGTGCCGGGTCGAGCTGCTTCAACACAACCGGCACCGTAGCCGCATCATGTGCCCGGTTCGGGGCCTCTAGCCTGAATAGCGTATTGTCATCCAGGATCGGTTCATCGCCGATGATATCTCCCTTCAGATCCGCCCATGTCTCTCCCTCGATGAGCGGGTTGGAGACGGCATCGGTGGCCGACGCCATCTGCACGCAGGCAACCGTCAACAACGCCACCAAAGCGGCCTTTCGCAGTGTTAGTACCATGCCTTCTCCTCCTGCATGGATGCCTGAACAGTATGCATCAAATTCGGAAACTAATACAGAAGACTCTCTGTTCACGGCCTCTGTTCAGGGCATAGACTGAACCAACTCCGGGAGGTTCTATTGATATTTGAAGCGGTTATCACTCTGTGTGTTGCGGTGTCCGATGGCGAGGAACGGGCTTGTCGGGTCGCGCTGGTGCCCGGACATGAAGCCGATAGTCTGGGGGGATGTCAGGCGACGCTGCCCGTGGGACAGGGCATGCGATGCCAGACGCAGGGCCCCGCGCTGGAGATCACCGAAGTTGCTCCGGGCGTCTTTGTTCACAAAGGGGATGTGGCAGAGCCGGATCGGAACAATCGCGGCGATGTGTCGAACCTCGGATTCATCGTTGGCGAGACCGGTATCGCCGTCATCGACAGCGGTTCTGCAGCCTGGCTGGGCGAGGCGATGTGGCGTGCGGTCCGCACCAAGAGCGATCTTCCGGTCCGCTACGTCATCCTGACCCACATGCATCCGGACCATGTTTTCGGTGCGACCGCATTGGCCGCGACGGGCGCAGAAATCCTGGCGCATGAGGCGCTGCCGCGCGCGTTGGCAGACAGGCAGAGCAACTATCTCGCGAGCCTGGTGCCGATGATTGGAGCAGAGGCCATAGCGGGAACCGCCGCGCCCACAGTCACTGGTACGGTGGCGCATTCGCAAGAGATTGATCTCGGCGGGCGGCGTCTGACCCTGAAGGCTTGGCCGACGGCCCATAGCAGCAACGACCTGACTGTTCTCGACCATATGACGGGAACGTTGTTTGCCGGGGATTTGGTTTTTGACCAGCACATTCCCTCGCTCGATGGAAGGTTGCTGGGATGGCAATCTGTCCTGGCCGAGATGTCCTCGGCTGAGGTCACGGCGATCGTGCCGGGTCACGGTGGCCCGGTCCTGCCGTGGCCGGATGGTCTCCGCCCGGTTCAGCGCTATCTTGAGATCCTTGCCCATGACACCCGCGCAGCGCTGCGTGCGGGCGAACGGTTGGCGGATGCGGTCACCCATATCGCTGAAGATGAAGAGCCTCATTGGCACCTCTTCCCGTCTTTTAATCCGCGTAACGCTACGCAGGCATTTACGGAATTGGAGTGGGAGTGACCTCTGATCAGCCCGAGTGATCAGTCCATGGAATTCTGCAGCATCTGCGCCACTGCATATAGTCGTTTCTCCAGAAGGACGGGCGTTTCGCAGAGATAGGTAATCGACTGTTGCCGGTCGCTGTAGATCACCTGATCCCAATCCAGCTGTTCTTCCAAGGCATCGACCTTGTCGTAGTCGGGCTCGGGTTTTGCCATTTCTTCGGCTATGCCAGCCCGCAGCCCGTCGATCTTGTCCGCCAATGCGATCTGGCTTTGGGAGAATTCCCCAATGCCCTGAATGATCTGGCTGCGCCGTGTGGACAAGGAGGAGAAAACGGTTTCGAAGACCGTCCCCAGCAATGCGGAGTTTTCTTCATCAGCAGAGACAAAGGCCGCGACCTTTGGTTCCAGTTCAGGCAGGGCAATACGGCGCAGCGCCAGCGAATCGGCCAGAGTGTCGATGGCGAGGGCGGCTTCCGGGGAGGGTGGCGCAATTTCCGTATCCGAGACCGGCCACATCAACCCCAGTGACAGTTTTTCCACCTTGCGTTGTACGCAAGGCCAAGTCGGGTCGGCAAAATCTGTAGCGAAAACCGGGCCTGCGGTGTTCGAGATCAAAAGCGATAGTGCCAGATATTTTAGTGACTTCACGAACATTCCCCCTGAATGGACGGATCATATCCGCATTTCGTGGAAAAATCACCGCCCTGGAATACCCACCTTGGTCTTAGTTGTTCTGCATACCATTGCCGACCATAATTTTCCAAAAGGCAAACGGCATGTCCGATTTGCGAGGGAGGAATAGGAATGCGCACCAAAGCCGCTGTTGCACTTGCCCCGGG
>NZ_VCNK01000035.1 GCF_006265095.1 Phaeobacter sp. B1627 | reverse complement strand
CCGAAAAGCTGGGACCACTTCAAGACGAACCTGCTCCTTTCACACGCACCGGACCAGGTGCCGGAGGTCTGACCAAACCGGATTTCGTCGACTATGGCGGGACAATGGTTTTCGACGCCGTGGCGCGGCGATTGCAGACAGCCCCGCGTCTGCCGACAGCAGGTCTTATTACAACAAATCATGATTTCTTACGACAGTTGCTTACCAGCAAAAGCGGCACCTCCTTCGCCGCGCCGATGTTAGCGAACAGAGCTGCGCAGTTAGTCAGGCGCTTCCCTGATGCCTCAGCCAATCTGATCAAGGCACTTTTGGCGAACTCGGCGACTGTTCCAGAGGCTTCCACTCAGCGGCTATCGGGTTTTGATGCGCGTGACCAGTCCAGAGTCCATGGAAATGGTCTTGTCGATACCTTACGTGCAGCCTTCTCAGACGATCACCGGGTTGTCTACTTTGCAGAAGATAATCTGGAGATGGACCACTTCGCAGTCTATCGGGTACCGATACCGGCTGAGTTCCAGACGGGTGGGAAACGAACTATTCGAGTTTCTCTGGCATATGATCCACCGGTGAAAAGAACCCGCGCCGAGTATACCGGTACGCGCATGAATTTCCGCCTCATTCGGGGATGCCCGGTTGATCATGTCTTCGAACACTTTCGCTCGCGAGTGGGGGAGGGGAGCGTTCCACCGGAGATGGCGGGAAAATACGATTGTGATCTGGTGCCCAAGAAGAACGCTCGCGACAAAAATACGATCCAGAGTGCCTCGATCTCGTTTACCGCCGACACAACCCAATACGGCGAAGAGTATCATCTGGTAGTGCGTTGCGTGGGTGGCTGGGCTATGGACCAGGAGATCCGGCAGGACTTCGCGCTGGTTGTCGAGCTGGAGCACCAAGCTCAGGTGCAGCTCTATGCGAGGCTAAGGCCAAGATTGCGGACCTGAAACCCCCAATATTCCTACGGATTGCTGCGCGTCAATCGTAGCCTGCAGACTGACGAACGTCAGCTTCGTGATAGCTACGCTGCAGCGCAATTCGCGCTCGTCGAATGGCCTGAATGGGCCGAATTGGTTGGTCTATTGAATGAGCATTCAGTTCAATCAGGCAACGTCACGACAATCGGCCCGCGATCAGTCGCAACGACCGTGTGCTCAAATTGAACGACAGGCGCGGCAGGTTCGCTATAGAGTGTCCATTCATCATCGCCTTGCGCTGCCCAAAGGCCGCCTGTGGACAGGAACGGTTCGACCGTGAGCACCAGCCCTTTGTTCATGCGCCGTCTTTCGCGCCGCGTGGGCCAAGTTGCGATTTCAGACGGGTATTCGTGTAATGATCGTCCGACACCATGACTGGCCAGATTCCGGATAAGTGTATAACCGCGGTCCGACGCAAATTTGCCTACTGCTTTACCAATGCCTGCAAGCGGCCTGTTGCTGCCAACTTGCGCGATTCCAATCTCCATCGCGCGTTTCCCGTCCTTGCAAAGGCGATCCAGCGATGGCTTGACCGTGCCGACACGGAAGGTCGCGCCGGTGTCGGCAAAGAAGCCATTCTTTGACGCCGAGACATCGATGTTTACCAAATCCCCGGCATGGATAACGCGCTCGCTTGGGATGCCGTGTGCAATCTCCTCATTCACACTGATGCAGGTCGCACCCGGAAAATCATAAACCTGTTCAGGCGCGGACACCGCCCCCTCAAGATCCAAGAGCGCGCGGCCGATGTCGTCAAGCTCTCGCGTCTTCATGCCCGGTTCCATCGCTCTGGCCATGCCGTGCATGGTGTTTGCGACGATCCGGCCAATTTCTTTAAGGCCATTGAGCTCATCTTCGTGGGTGATTGTCATAGGATGTCCTCAGGCTCACCATTTTGGTTGGCATCGCAACGGTTCGTGACCGATTTGTCCCACGCCCGCCTCAGCTGCGTTTGATCTGAAGGCACAGCATCGCCAATAAATCCGTTTCTGTTACACGTAACAAAAACCAAACAGTTTGCGGTTGAGCTAAGTGTTTGAATGTTATGGCGCACCTGAGAGGATTCGAACCTCTGGCCTCTGCCTTCGGAGGGCAGCGCTCTATCCAGCTGAGCTACAGGTGCGTCTGTGAGGGCGGATATACGCGTCGAGAAAAAGCACTGCAATGGGAAAAACGCATGCGTCTCTATTTCATTGCGCAAGAGGATCAAAATCCAGCCTCCCAACACGGGATTTCTGCAGGCGCGCCAGAAAACGAAACCCCAAATACGAAACCGCGCAGTAAGATACACCACGCGGCATTCTTCAGGATGAGTATTCAGGATGAGACTTGTCGCCTCTGACCTGATGTCAGCCGCGCCAGGACCGCACGACACCACAATCCATATGCACGAAGTTGGACCCGTAATACCGACCGACGCCGCCCGCCTTGCAGGCAAGAGCCGCCTGAGCCATCTGGCTTACGGAGCGGGACGCGAGGCGTAGGTCCGCGGCCTGTCCCTGCATATGGAGCGAGTTCTTGGCGACACCGCGGGACCGGCTGCGCAACATTGCATTGGTCTGAGGGCTCCGGTAGCCGGACAGAAGCAAAAACGGTTCAGTCACATCCAGAAGGTTGTGAGAAGCCGCCATAATGTCGATGGTGCGCAGATCCATGGATTTCACCTGATCCGTGCGCCAATCGCGCATGAAATGGTTCACTTCCTTGACCGCATCTTTGATATAAGTGCCATCAATCCAGTACACCATGTCCAGACGTTCGCCAGTCCGGCCGGAGTACATTCGAATTCTGCGGATGTCACCGCCGCCCCGCAAGAAGCCGGCAGCTTGTGAATACGTGGGCGCTGCTGCGACGGTCGTTGCCGCAAAGGCCTTCAAGAGTGCTCGACGGGAATACCCGCTAGTGTTTTTTGCCATGTGAGGAGCGTTGTCCCGTACGCTTTTTTGTTTCACAATCCCCGGATTGAACCGGGTTTTTCACGCTTTGTTGCGCATTTGATGTATGCCACACGCAGAATCAGCTGCCAACTCTTGAATGGCAACAGACCGGAAAGTGACTAAATTTCGGCAAATTTTCGCGCAAAAGGGGACTGCGAGCCCAATTTTCCCCCTCGGGTCAGGGAACAAAAGCCCGATACTGGCGTTTAACGGCATCACGGTGACCAGATCCCCACGCCTGATGCAAATGTGAATGGACTTGCAAGGGGAGCGTTTACCAACTGTGTTTTACGGTTTACCCGGACTATTCGTTTTGCCTTTGGAGTTTCTGAACATGTCGCCCGCCCGTGCGCCCCACATCCGGTCATACGTTACCGGCAGCCTGATGGCCGCCGTTTTCGGAGTTTCAATGCTGCTGGCTGGAGACGCGACCGCATCGACCACCGGATTTCGCCAGGCCGTCGCAGAAATGGCGTGGGAGGATGACAGTGTTGCGGCCTACTACCGTGAAAATGGCTACGAGCCACTGTGGACCGCCGACACTGCTGAAGCCCGGTCGCGGCGGCGCGCCCTGATGCAGGCGCTTGACGAGGCATCCATACACGGATTGCCCGACATGTCCGTTCGGGCCGCCAACCTGATCGAGCAGATGCGCGCTGCCAGATCCACCCGCGATCTCGGCGCGGTCGAGGTGGCGCTGAGCCGCGCGCTCGTCGAATATGCGACGGATCTCCAGACCGGTCTTGTGGATACTCCCGCAAGCGTGGACGAAGGCATCGTGCGCGTGAAGCGCAAAGTGGATGCAACCGAATTCCTGCGTGGCATTGAAACCGCCCGGCCCTACGCGTTCCTGCAGGGCCTGGTGCCGTCCTCACCGCAGTATCGCGCATTGTTGCGGGAAAAACTGCGTCTGGAAACCCTGCTTGCGGCCGGGGGCTGGGGCACACGGGTGCCCGTCACCAAGATGGAACCCGGCGACAGTGGCAGCGCCGTTGTCTCGTTGCGCAACCGTCTGGTGGAAATGCAATATCTGGCGCCGACCGCTGCCAGAACCTACGATTTGACGCTGGAAGACGCTGTGCGGCGGTTTCAGGCCGAGCACGGGTTGGAAGTTGATGGCGTCGCCGGCGAAGGCACGCTGAAAGAGTTGAACCGCCCGGTGACCGACAGGATAAAATCTGTCGTCGTCGCCATGGAGCGCGAACGCTGGCTCACACCTGAGCGCGGCGCGCGTCATGTCCTCGTCAATCAGACCGATTTCACCGCCAAGATTGTCGACAAGGGAGAAGTCACCTTCGAGACTCGCTCGGTCATTGGCCGCAATACCCATGACCGCCGCTCGCCGGAGTTTTCCGATGAAATGGAGCATATGGTCATCAACCCAAGCTGGTATGTGCCCCGTTCCATCGTGACCAAGGAATACCTGCCGAAACTGAAAAACAACCCCAACGCCCATAGCTACATCGAAATCACCGACAATCGCGGCCGTGTGGTGAGCCGTGACAGCGTTGATTTCACACAGTTTACCGCACGCAGTTTTCCATTCGCCATGCGTCAGCCGCCAAGCCGCAGCAACGCGCTGGGGCTGGTCAAGTTCATGTTTCCGAACAAATACAACATCTATTTGCATGACACGCCTCAAAAGAGCTTGTTTGGACGGGAGGTCAGGGCCTTCTCGCATGGGTGCATCCGGCTGCAGGATCCATTCGATTTTGCCTATGCGCTTTTGGCGCTGCAGACCGACGACCCGAAGGGATATTTCCACCGTATCCTGAACAGCGGCAAGGAAACCAAGGTCGAATTGCAGACCAAAGTGCCGGTGCACATCATCTACCGGACCGCCTTCGTCTCTGAGGATGGGCGCGCTGAGTTCCGCCGCGATGTCTACGGACGGGATGCCAAAATCTGGGAGGCTCTGGAGCGGGCAGGGGTGGCACTCCCCGGCGTTCAGGGGTAAGTCTCGCGCCAGATCCGGTTCAGGAGGAATGGCCCGATGTTCACCATACGTGAGATTGCCGATGCAATAGGTGCAGAGGCCGCAGGAGCCGTTGATCTGGTTATTACCCACGCGGCCGAACCGCAGGACGCAGGGCCTGATGCGCTCGCCATGGCGATGTCGCCGAAATATGCCGAAGCGCTCGCTGCCGGGCAGTCGAAGGCCGCTCTTCTTTGGGACGGTGCCGATTGGAAGGCGATGGGCCTGGAGGCCGCGATATTTGTCTCTCGCCCCCGTCTGGCAATGGGCGGAGTCACCCGTCTGCTCGATCCGGGACAGCGCGAACATGCAGGCATTCACCCCTCCGCCGTCATCGACCCAGAAGCAGAAATCGGTGCGGATGTGACGATCGGGCCGTTGGTGGTGGTCGGCCCCGGCGCCAGGATCGGGGCGGGGTCTGTCATCGGGGCACATTGTTTTATTGGAGCGGACGTGACCCTTGGGAACGGCGCCATCCTGCGGGAGATGGTCTCCATCGGGGCCCGCGCCACCATCGGCGACCGGTTCCGGGCCCAGCCGGGTGCCCGGATCGCACCCGATGGCTTTTCCTATGTGACGCCCGAGACGTCGGGGGCGGAGAACGTACGCAAGACCTTGGGCGATCAGGGCGAAGCCAAGGCGCAATCCTGGGTACGGATACATTCACTTGGCTCCGTAAGGATCGGAAATGACGTTGAAATTGGCGCAAACGCGACCGTTGACAACGGCACGATCCGTGACACGGAAATCGGCGATGGCACCAAGATCGACAACCTTGTGCACATTGGCCACAACTGTCGCATCGGCAACGACTGCCTGCTCTGTGGCCAGACTGGCCTGTCCGGATCGGTCACGGTTGGCGACAACGTTGTATTGGGCGGGCAATGCGGGGTTGGCGACAATATTGCGATCGGAGATCGGGTGATCGCCGGGGGGGGAACCAAGATCCTCTCCAATGTCCCTGCCGGTCGGGTGATGATGGGCTATCCCGCCGTCAAAATGGACACTCATACGGAAATGTATAAGGCACAGCGCCGACTGCCGCGCATGCTCCGGGATTTGGATGCTCTGAAAAAGGCTGTTTTCAAATAGAGCAGCACTTAGTACACCTCAGGCAGTCTTTTATCCCGCAGGAGCCGCTTTTATGAGCACGCAGGACAAGGTCATCGCAATCATCGCTGAACAAGCGGTGCTGGATCCGTCAGAAGTCACCCTCGACAGCACACTGGAAGACCTCGGAATCGACAGCCTCGGATTGGTCGAAAGCATCTTCTCCATCGAAGAAGAATTTGACATCTCGATCCCCTTTAACGCGAATGAACCAAGCGAGAGCGATTTCGACATCTCGAATGTCGCGGCAATTGTTGCCGGTATAGACAGGCTGATTGCCGCAAAAGGCTGAGCACCCGGGCATGTTCCCAGGCAAGAGGACAGAAGATGAAACGGGTTGTGATCACCGGCGCCGGGACCATCAATGCGCTCGGACATTCCGCCGCTGCCACGCGTGAAGCCATGCGAGAGGGCCGCTGCGGAATAGGCCAGCTGGAATTTCGCGATGTCGCGCGTCTCGCCATTCAGATCGGCGGGCAAGTGCATGATTTCGAAGCAGAAGGCCGTTTCAACCGTCAGCAAATGGCGCTCTATGATCGCTTCACCCAGTTTACTTTATTTGCTGCAGACGAAGCCATTCGCCAGTCCGGGCTTGAGTTTACCGGCGAACTTGCCGCGAAATCTGGTGTTGTCCTGGGCACTGCCGGCGGCGGCGTTTCGACATGGGACGATAACTATCGCTCGGTCTACGAGGATGGAAAGAACCGGGTGCACCCCTTTGTGGTTCCCAAACTCATGAACAATTCGGCCGCCAGCCACGTGTCGATGGAATACAACCTGAAGGGGCCCAGTTTCACGGTCTCCACCGCCTGCGCATCGTCAAACCATGCCATGGCGCAGGCCTTTCAGATGGTGCGCAGCGGCATGAGCCCGGTCATGGTCACTGGCGGATCTGAATCGATGCTGTGCTTTGGCGGGGTCAAGGCCTGGGAGGGGCTGCGGGTGATGTCCAAGGACGCCTGTCGCCCCTTCAGTGCCAACCGAAACGGGATGGTTCAGGGCGAGGGCGCGGGCATATTTGTGTTCGAAGAATACGAACACGCGCGCGCCCGTGGCGCCGAAATCCAGTGTGAAGTCATTGGCTATGCCATGAGTTCCGATGCGGCCGACATTGTGATGCCTAGCAAACAAGGGGCCGCTCGCGCTATTTCGGGGGCGCTGAAGGACGCCAGGATCAACGCGGATGAGGTCGGCTATATCAACGCGCATGGTACGGGCACCGCTGCAAATGACAAAACAGAATGTGCAGCCGTCGCCGATGTGTTCGGACCTCACGCAGATAACCTGCTGATTTCATCCACGAAATCCATGCACGGGCATTTGATCGGCGGCACCGGAGCCGTGGAATTACTCGCCTGCATCATGGCATTGCAAGACGGGATAATCGCGCCGACGATCGGCTATGAAGAACCGGATCCCGAATGTGCCCTCGACGTGGTTCCAAACGAAGCCCGCGAGGCCGAGGTCGACGTCGCGCTGACGAACGCCTTCGCCTTTGGCGGATTGAATGCGGTTCTGGCGCTCAGGCGGATCTGATTCAAAATCCTCGTGTCTGGGGGCAGTGTCCTGGGGGACGCAAAAATCCAGCACATCCCCATAAAAAACGCCCGCCGGACCGGGGTCCAGAGGCGGGCGTTTTCTGTCACGGCAAGTCGGGTCTATTGCTTGACGACGTCCACAGCGTTGTAGCCGGCCGTAAACCCATTCAGCGACATTTTCACTGAAACCAATGTGTCAGGCGACGGCGCCGGGCGCAGGCTGAAGACGGCCGCGCTGCCTTGTTTGAACGCATTGATGTCCGCTTCGGTGAGGCCAATTTGCGCGACACAGCCTGCGGTATTGCAGAAGGAAAAATTGTAGCGCTTTCCTGGTGCACCATCGACTGAGATTGACAGGCCGGCAGGCAGCAAAGTCTCCAGAGGGGCGATCACTGTTGCGCCGGCGACCGCGAGACCACCACCGGATTGGTCGATCCGGAACAAGGACACTTCTGCCACCGGGCCGCCCTCGTCGTCGAGCAGCACCTGCAGCAGGGAGCAAGGATCATCGCCGGAACTGGTATGAACGCAGGCCAGATCCCAATCTCCGAACTTCTCTTTGGAATAGCGCTGACCGACGCGCATTGCAGCGTCGTTCGGAGTGCCCAAATCCAGCAGTTGATCTGCATTTTGCGGTTGCGCAGCAGTGCTGTTTTCTGTGGTTTCTGCAGATGGTTCCGCAGCATCCTGATCGGTCGCCTCTTGCGCATGGAGCGGCGTAACAGCCGCCAGAATAAGCGCAAAAGAGAGCGAGCTGAGGGATTTCAACATGAATGCCTCTTCTGTTTGGTTCTATCGTCCGCGTGTACCATGACCGCCCGGACGTGTCAGGAAAATAACGGCGAATCCCCTGCAATTCCCGGGTTTCCGCCGATCGGATTGGTCGGTGTATGGGGCTGGCCTTGGTGTGGCTGGCAGGGCTGCGTGCCCGATGGCGGGCGGGTCAACTGGCCGGTCAACTGGCAGGACGCGAAAAAGGGGGCCAGAAGCCCCCTTTTTGCAAATTCTTCTCCCCGTCGGACTGGCCGACTTAGTTATTATTCAGAACGTTACGAGCGAATTCGCGCCCGGTCAACATGGAATAACAAAAAAAATCAGGATCTGCTCTAAAGCTTCCTTTTGCGCGTCTTTTACTGAAGAAATATGACATCAGACGCCACAATCTTGCGTTCGGCGAAAAAAATGGCCGTGCACAAGGCACGGCCAGTCTGACAGGGAGGAAATGTCCGCCGGTTCACCGCAAAGGAACCAGCGAGCAGGTTCAGACTGGCACTTATAGGTTAACATTGTATTTTCGTTCCATAACCGGGATTAGGAGTAATGAAGGAATGCCAAAAGAAATCTTTATCGGTGGCGGAGGTGAGGACTATGCGGCGCCACAGCATCTGACGCTGAAATACGCCAACCGCCACGGCCTTGTCGCTGGGGCAACCGGAACTGGCAAAACCGTTACTCTTCAGATCCTTGCAGAGAGTTTCTCCAACGAAGGCGTGCCCGTATTCCTTGCGGATGTGAAGGGCGATCTTTCGGGACTCGTCAAGGCCGGGAGCGCAGAAACGGCTCTTCATGATGCGTTCATTAAAAGAGCGCAAAAAATTCAGTTTACCGCTTTTTCCTATCACAACGTACCCGTCACCTTCTGGGATCTGTTCGGCGATCAGGGCCATCCGGTGCGGACGACCGTGGCAGAGATGGGTCCGCTGTTGCTGTCTCAGCTGCTGGAGCTGAGCGAAGCGCAGGAAGGGATCCTCAACATCGCATTCCGTCTGGCGGATGAACAGGGGCTGCCGCTGCTGGACCTGAAGGACCTGCAGGCCCTGTTGGTTTGGGTCGGTGAAAACCGCGATAGCCTGTCCTTGCGCTATGGAAATGTCTCCACCGCCTCCATCGGCGCCATACAGCGCCGGCTTTTGGTTCTTGAAAACCAGGGTGGCGCCAAGATGTTCGGCGAACCGGCACTGGAATTGTCCGATTTGATGCGACAGGACGCGGCCGGGCGGGGAATGGTCAACATTCTCGCTGCGGACAAACTGATGGCGGCTCCGAAACTCTATGCGACCTTTCTCCTCTGGTTGCTGAGCGAATTGTTCGAAACACTTCCCGAGGTGGGGGATCCGGAGAAACCAAAGCTGGTGTTTTTCTTCGACGAGGCACATCTGCTGTTTGAGGATGCGCCCAAAGCCCTTGTTGACAAGGTTGAACAGGTCGCGCGCCTGATCCGGTCCAAGGGGGTTGGCGTCTATTTCGTGACCCAATCGCCCGACGATATTCCCGAGGACATCCTTGGACAGCTGGGCAACCGGATCCAGCACGCCCTGCGTGCGTTTACGGCGCGGGACCGGAAAAAACTGAAACTCGCCGCAGAAACCTATCGCGAAAACCCTCGATTTCCGACCGAAGACGCCATCCGCGAAGTCGGGGTTGGTGAAGCGGTCACGTCAATGCTGCAGAAAAAGGCCGTTCCCGGCATTGTGGAGCGCACCTTGATCCGGCCACCCTCCAGCCAATTGGGCCCGATAACGGCTGCCGAACGCAAGGCCGTCCTGCAAGCCTCGGATATGTCCGGAAAATACGACACTCCGGTGGATCGCAAATCGGCTTTTGAAATGCTCAGGGCGCGTGCGGATCAGGCCGCGAAAGAGGCCGCAGAAGCCGAAGAGATCGCCGAAACCGCACCAGATCCGATGGTCCGTGAGTTCAGCGCTGCGCGCCGCTACAACGGCGGACGGGTCGGGCGGTCGACATCGCGCAAGCTCGGCGGTCGCGCGGATACCTTTGCCTCAGCCATGTCCGAGGCCGTCATCAAGGAGTTGAAGGGCACGACCGGGCGACGCATTGTCCGCGGAATTCTGGGCGGCCTGTTCAAAGGTCGCTGACAGACGTCTGTTCCCGCGCTGCCAGGCGCCGCCCTGCTCTCGGACGGCGCCTGGCCTGGTTCATATTTTTCAGGCCTGGTCATTATTTTTCAGGAATAAGTCCGCGCGGACTGAACCTGAGAACCAGCAGCAAAATGAGGCCCATCGTGAACAGACGCATATGGGCCGCGCTTTCCAGTAGATGAACACGCAATCCGTTGTCTTCGGCCATGCCAGCGGTGAGGATATCCATCAGCATGAGCCCCAGCGGTTCCACCTTGATCCAGAGGAACCAGACCAGAAGACCGCCGAGCACTGCGCCGAAGTTATTGCCAGACCCGCCAACAATCACCATCACCCAGATCAAAAAGGTGAAGCGCAGCGGATTATATGTGCCCGGCGTGAGCTGACTGTCGAGCGTGGTCATCATCGCGCCGGCGATCCCGCAAATCGCAGAGCCCAGGATGAAGATCTGCAGATGGCGGCTGGTAACGTCTTTCCCCATGGCATTGGCGGCGACCTCATTGTCCCGGATCGCCCGCATCATCCGCCCCCAGGGGCTTTTCAGCGCCATCTGCGCCATCCACAGCAGCACCAGCAGAACGGCGGTGAACAGCAGCGAATAGCCGAGTTTGACATAGAGCGTGGAGGCCGTGGTGGCGTCAAATCCCCAGGCCGCTGCCTGCTCCACAAAATCCGGATTGTTCTGCAGGTCCACCTCATAGGGCACGGGGCGCGGCAGGCCGACGACGTTTTTCACCCCACGGGACAGCCAATCCTCATTCTTCAGGACGGACAGAATGATCTCAGCAATACCCAAGGTGGCAATCGCAAGGTAATCGGACCGCAGGCCAAGGGCGGTTTTGCCGATAACCCAGGCCACACCGGCTGCTAGAATACCGCCAACGGGCCAGGCCAGAAGAACCGGCAAACCAAGCCCGCCGATATTGCCAGCCAGGGCTGGGTTGATGCTCTCGACCGCTTCAACTCCGGGATCCAACACGCCGCGATAGATGAAGAAACCAACGATCAGAACCGCAATCATTGCAAGCGGTCGCGTGCGTTTTCCAGACATCTTGTGATAGACGAGAATTGCGCCGAAAATCGTGGTCGCCCCGAGAATGAGCGCCAGAAGAATGCGTTGGCCGCCTGCGTCCCAGGCACCCGGCGTAGCGGGCGTTGCGATCAGCACAACCGCAAGCCCACCAAGCGCCGTGAACCCCATGATGCCCACATTGAACAATCCCGCAAACCCCCATTGCAGGTTCACTCCCAAGGCCATGATCGCCGAGATCAGCCCCATATTGAGGATCGTGAGGGACGAATTCCAGGATCCAGAGAAGACCCCGAACGCTGTGGTCGTGCCTTCCAACAGGAGCAACAGACCGACGGCGACGAACAGAAGCGTGTGTTTCACAGTCTCGGTCATACCGCTTTTCCTTTGAAGATGCCGGTGGGTTTGAACAACAGCACAACGATGAGGATCGCGAAGGAGACCGCGAATTTGTAGTCGGTGCTCAGAAGCTGTACCAGACCGTCCGGCTCCATGCTTTCCGGCAGAAGGTATTGCGCAACTTTCTTCCAGGCATAGGTGATGATCACCTCGCTCATGGCGATGACGAAACCACCGGCGATCGCCCCCAGCGGGCTGCCCAGCCCGCCGACGATAGCAGCGGCGAAAATGGGCAGGAGCAGCTGGAAATATGTGAAGGGTTTGAAGGACTTGTCGAGGCCATATAATGTCCCCGCCACGGTCGCCAGCAGGGCCACGATCAACCAGGTATAGATCACCACGCGCTCCGGGTTGATCCCGGACAACAGGGCCAGATCTTCATTGTCGGAATAGGCGCGCATCGACTTCCCGGTGCGCGTCTTGTTCAGAAACCAGAACAGCACCGCTACGACGATGATGGCTGTCACCACTGTGATCCCTTGCGAGGTCTTGATCGCGAGTCCCTCATCCAGGCCTGTCATCTGCTTGAACGTGCGGGCCTTGATGATGAAGCGCTCACCGTCTGAAAATCGCTGGTCGCCGGGACCAATGATAAACCGCACCAGACCGTTCATCATGAACATCACGCCCAGCGAGACCATCACGAAGACGACCGGTTTGGCTTTTTGCTGTCGGTAGAATTTGAAAACCGCGCGGTCAGTCGCAACCACAAGCGCCATCGTCGCCAGAATTCCGAAAGGCAGGGCCAGGAGCGCGGTCGGCAGAGGCCCGGCGTTGATGCCAAGGGACTGAAACCACCAGGTAAAGAGGATCGTGACCATGGTGCCGAAGGCCATGGTGTCGCCATGGGCAAAGTTCGAAAACCTCAAAATCCCGTAGATCAGGGTCACCCCGAGCGCCCCGAGCGCCAGCTGGCTACCATAGGCAATTCCCGGGATCAGCACAAAGTTCGAAAGCGCAACAAGCGCATTGAGAAAGTCCATAGCTCAGCCCCCCAAAAAGGATTTGCGAACTCCGGGATCAGCCAGAAGATCTTGCCCGGTGCCGGTATAGGCATTTCGCCCCTGCACCAAGACATAACCTTTGTCAGCTATTTCAAGCGCTTGCTTGGCATTCTGCTCGACCATCAGGATCGGCAGACCCGTCCGGGCGACTTCGATGATACGGTCAAACAGCTCATCCATCACAATCGGGGACACACCGGCGGTCGGCTCGTCGAGCATCAAAACCTTGGGCTTTGTCATCAGGGCGCGGCCGACGGCGACCTGTTGCCGTTGCCCGCCCGACAGCTCTCCCGCGGCCTGATTGCGCTTGTCTTTCAGAATGGGGAACAGATGGTAAACTTGCTCCAATGTCTCCGAGAAGTCATCCGTCCGTATGAAAGCCCCCATTTCGAGGTTTTCCTCTACTGTCATGGAGGCAAAAATATTGCTGGTCTGCGGCACGAAGCCCATGCCCTTGACCACCCGGTCCTGCGGGCTGAGCTGCGTGATATCTTCGCCCGCCAGCCGGACCGATCCCGATCGCACGGTCAGCATGCCAAACACTGCTTTCATCGCGGTTGATTTGCCGGCCCCGTTCGGACCGACGATCACGGCGATCTCGCCCGGGTTCACGGCGATCGTGCAATCATGCAGGATATCGGGCCCTTTGCCGTAGCCCCCTGTCATGTTTTCACCGATCAGAAAGGGTTCGCTCATGCGTCCGCCCCTTGCAATTTGTCTTTGTTTTTCAGGCCTGTGCCAAGATATGCTTCGACGACGTGCTCGTTTGCCTTGATCTCGTCGAGCGTCCCCTGGGCGAGCTTTTTGCCCTCGGCCATGACAATCACCGGATCGCAGAGGCGGCCGATGAATTCCATGTCATGCTCGATCACCACAAACGTATAGCCGCGCTCTTCATTCAGGCGTTTGATCGCATCGGCAATGGTATAGAGCAGCGTGCGGTTCACACCGGCGCCGACCTCATCGAGAAAGACGATTTTTGCATCCACCATCATGGTGCGGCCCAATTCCAGCAGCTTTTTCTGCCCGCCGGAGATTTCACCGGCTTTCAGGTCCGCGATATGGCTGATGGTGAGAAACTCCAGCACTTCGTCCGCTTTGGCACGCAGGGCGCGCTCTTCCTCAGCAATCCGCTTGCGCCCGAACCAGGTATTCCACAGCGTCTCGCCCGACTGCTCCGCCGGAACCATCATGAGGTTCTCCCGGCAGGTCATCGACGAAAACTCATGCGCAATCTGGAAGGTGCGCAACAGCCCCTTGTGAAACAGCTCGTGCGGCGGCAGACCGGTAATATCCTCTCCGTCCATCAGGACACGCCCTGACGTTGGTGGAAGAACTCCGGCTACAACATTGAAAAGCGTGGTTTTTCCCGCGCCATTTGGCCCGATCAAACCGGTAATGGACCCCTTTGCGATTTCCAGCGAAGCGCCATCAACCGCATGGAACCCGCCGAAGTGCTTGTGCAAGTCCTCGACGACGATCATATCATGTTTTCCCCTGTCGCGTGTTTACGTGCGACCGTTTTTAATTTGGAACAGCCCGAGGCACTGGGGCTCCCGGGCTGATCAGTTTTGACGGTCAGAACCAAGTTGGAACGCGGACCGCGTTAGTGGAACGCGACGGTGGCGTTCTTACCGTCCTTGACCTCGATTTCACGGTAGGAGCCTGCGCTCTCACCCGGGCCGATCAATTCGACACCCGTTGCGCCTTCGTAGTCGATATCGCCGCCATTGGCGAGGATCTCAAGCGCCTTGCCCAGCTCACCCGGGTTGATTTTTTCGCCCGGTGCATTGGCAACATCAAGGATCTTCGCACCGTACTCGGCCGGATCCATGGAGCCCGCAGCCTGCATGGCCAGCAGGAAAAGCGCCGCCGCGTCGTAGGATTCGGGCGAGTAGGCGGATGTTCCGTCAAAACCTGCGTCAGCAGCCATTTTTGCGTAGATCTCAGCCCCTTCGCTGTCAGAACCGGCAATCTGGCCGAACGAACCGTCAAGGTCGGATCCGACATTGGCGGGCAGGGAGTCCCCGATCATGCCGCCGGGCAGACCGAAGGTATCAAATGCACCAGTGTCCAGCGCGCCTTGGATGATGCCGAGACCACCCTGATCCAGATAGCCGGCAACGACCAGAATATCACCCCCAGCGGAAGCGAGAGCCGCAACCTCGGCGGAATAGTCGCCTTTGCCGTCTTCATGGGCGGTCACGATGGTGACTTCGCCGCCGACCGCCTCGAAGGACGACTGGATCGCATCAGCAAGGCCCTTGCCGTAATCGTTGTTGGTGTAGGTCAAGGCGATGGAATCGATGTCGCGGTTCTGCAGGATTTCTGCCATCACCTGACCTTCACGCGCATCAGAGGGCGCAGTGCGGAAGAACAAGCCGTTGTCTTCCATGGTCGACAAGCCCGGCGACGTTGCGGAGGGTGAAATCATCACCATACCGTTCGGAATCGCCACGTTCTGAAGAATCGCCCCGGTCACGCCTGAGCAATCCCCGCCGATAATGCCGTTGGCACCATCAGCCAACAGTTTTTCACCGTTGGCGGTGGACAGGCCATTGTCGATACATCCCGTATCGGCACGCAGCGGCGTTACCTTGGCAGCGTCCAGAAGCTTGCCGGAGTCGGTTACCTCGGCCATGGCCATCTCCGCACCATCGGCCATCGCAGGCGCCAGAGATTCAATCGGACCGGTAAAGCCGATCAGAACGCCCAGTTTGACTTCCTTCGCGTGGCCACCGGCAAATGCGGAACCAGCGGTCAGTGCAACGGCAGCCGTCGCGGTCAGCAGTTTTTTCATTTCTAGACTCCCATGTTGGAACATTGCTGTTCAAACCGGAGCCTATGCAAGCCCCGCAGGAAAGGGAAGAGGGTTCCGTGCCACCGCTACGGAACCTGCAGCACCCGGCCAAGACCCTCATGATGAAAGAAGAAAAATCCCGGTTTGACATCCGGAAACAGTCCCCCGCAGGCAGGCCTCATGTGCCACGCCCCGTACCACGCCCAGAGCCGCATCAGGTACCACACGCGGCGCCGAGCCTGACGGTCAGATCAGCCTGATTTGGAAAGAACACGGGGCGCGCGCAGGAACCGAGGCCTTAGGGGACGTGCCGCACGCCTTTGCTGCCGCGCTCGCGGTAGGGGGTGGTGTCGTAATGCGCGCGGTAACATTTGGAAAAATGCGAGGGCGATGCGAATCCGCAGGCCAGCGCCACATTGATCACGCTCATATCGGTCTGCATCAGCAGATTGCGCGCCTTCTGAAGGCGCAGTTCCATGTAGTAGCGCTTGGGGCTTCGATTGAGATACCGGCGGAACAACCGCTCAAGCTGGCGTGTGGACATGCCGACATCTTCGGCCAGAATCGAGGGGCTGATGGGTTCTTCGATGTTATTTTCCATCATTTGAATCACCATCGACAGCTTCGGATGGCGCACTCCGATGCGGGTCGGTATAGACAGGCGCTGGGTGTCCTGATCGGTGCGGATCGAAGAGTAAATCAGCTGATCCGCGACCATGTTTGCCAGCTCCTCCCCGTGGTCCTCCGCGATAATCTTCAGCATCAGGTCGATCGAGGAGGTGCCGCCAGCTGTCGACATCCGGTTGCCGTCGATCACGAAAACGGACTTGGTCAGATCCACATCTTCAAACTCTTCGGAAAAGCTGTCGGAATTTTCCCAATGGATCGTCGCCCGCTTGCCGTCCAGCAGGCCCGCTTTGGCCAAGGAATAGGAAGCGGTGCATAATCCGGCAATCGTCAGCCCCTTGCGTGCTTCCCGGCGCAGCCAGGATAGGACCCTCTTGGTGGTGGCCTTCTGCACTTCGATCCCGCCGCACAGCATGACGGTGTCATCCCGGGGCAGTTCTTCCAGATCCGCATCAACATGGAAAATCGTTCCGGCAGAACAGGTTACGGTATCTCCGCCTTCGCCCAGCAGCTTCCAGGAATACAACTCCTTGCCTGCCATACGGTTGGCGATCCGCAAAGATTCCATTGCCGCCGAAAAGCACAGCAGGGTAAACTGGTCCAACAGGACAAACGTAAACCGGCGGTGCTTGCCACCTGATGTCAGTTCAGGACGAGCCTCTGGTTTGGTTTGCATGGCCGGGTCCTTACAAAACGGGTCTGGATAGACAGTGCCGGAAGTTTAGGGCAACGCAGGGTCGCGAATTCGAAAACCCTGCTCACAGCTTTGCATCCGGGTCAAGACATCGAAATTCTAAACTGGCCACTGTTAGCGCTCTTCTATATACGCTTACTTTCGTAAAACCGGGTTTCAAAGTCATTTTCGGAGTGAAAGCCATGAGCAATTGGCAAAAAACGAACTGGCGGAGCAAGCCGCGGGTCCAGATGCCGGAGTATACGGATCAGGACGCGCTGCAGTCTGTCGAAGCGCAATTGTCCAAATACCCGCCGCTGGTTTTTGCAGGCGAGGCGCGACGTCTGAAATCCCAACTGGGAGCAGCGGGTCGTGGTGAGGCCTTCTTACTGCAGGGCGGCGACTGCGCCGAGAGCTTTGAACAATTCAGTGCCGATGCCATTCGGGACACGTTCAAGGTGATGCTGCAGATGGCGATGGTTCTGACCTATGGCGCCAAAGTGCCGGTGGTCAAAGTGGGCCGCATGGCCGGTCAGTTTGCCAAACCCCGGTCCGCTCCGACCGAAACCGTCAACGGTGTCGAGCTTCCGAGCTATCGCGGTGACATCATCAACGAGCTGGCCTTCACGCCGGGCTCCCGCATTCCCGACCCGAAAAAGATGCTGCAGGCCTATACGCAGGCCGCCGCGACGCTGAACCTGATCCGGGCCTTTTCCACCGGGGGCTATGCCGATGTGCACCAGGTTCATGCCTGGACCTTGGGGTTCACCGAAGGTGAAAAGGCCGAATCCTATCGTGAGATGGCCAACCGTATCACCGATACGCTCGACTTCATGAAGGCCGCGGGCGTCACCACTGAAACGGCGCACACGCTGCAATCGGTGGAATTTTATACCAGCCACGAAGGGCTGTTGCTGGAATATGAAGAAGCGCTCACACGGCTTGATTCGACGTCCGGCAAGTGGCTGGCTGGCTCGGGCCACATGATCTGGATCGGCGATCGGACCCGCCAGCCCGATGGGGCACATGTCGAATTCTGCAGCGGCGTGCTGAATCCGATCGGCCTCAAATGCGGCCCGACCACCACCGCCGAAGATTTGAAAATTCTGATGCAAAAGCTCAACCCTGCCAACGAAGAAGGCAAATTGACGCTGATCGCCCGTTTTGGCGCCGGAAAAGCAGGCGAACACCTGCCGCGGCTTGTGAAGGCGGTGAAAGAAGAAGGGGCAAATGTGACCTGGGTCTGCGACCCTATGCACGGGAACACCATCAAGTCGGCGACCGGATACAAGACCCGGCCCTTTGAGTCCGTTCTGCGTGAGGTGCGCGACTTCTTCGGGGTCCATCAGGCCGAAGGTACAATTCCCGGCGGCGTGCATTTCGAGATGACCGGCCAGGATGTAACCGAATGCACCGGTGGGGTGCGGGACGTGACCGAAGAGGACCTGAGCGATCGTTACCATACCGCTTGCGATCCGCGCCTGAACGCCAGCCAATCGCTGGAACTGGCGTTCCTTGTCGCAGAAGAAGTGTCCAAACTGCGCACGCGCAACGAAAGCCGCGCCGCGATCTGAACCCCGCTGAACGCGCAAGTGAACTGACCCGAAAGGCGGCCCGTTTTTTACGGGCCGTTTTTTTGGGAGTCCCGGCGAGTTCGTGCATACTGAAGGCCTTGTGTGCAGACTGTATGCCAAGACTGTGCACCCTGAAAAAAGAACGCCCGGGGCGTTCTGCGCCCGGGCGTCAATGCTTCAACGTCTATGTCCAGTAGGTTGAAACTTAATTGTATTCTTCGAGACTTCGAATATAATTTTAACGATTAGTCCCGAGAAACGACCAAACGCAGGTGCGACGCCGCTTTGCCTGATTTGCCGCCGCGCGGGGGGCGGGAAACCAGTTTCTCAACATCGGTTGTTGAAACAGCTTCAAGCGAGACCGGCGATTTCTTGTCGGCCTCCCTCCGGGCAGATTCTGTCCGAACCGAGGCAGGCGGGCGCGCAGACGTCAGCGCTTCGTTATTCTCGCGGCGCGCCCGATCCAGAAGAGACCGTGCCTCATCCATCAGGCTCGTCGATTTGCGTTCAAAGGCCGGGCGGGATTCCGCAAACCCCTGGGTTGGCGCAGGCGTCTTTGCAGACAGATCCCGGCGCGGCAGGTTTTGCAGGCTCGGCTCCGGATTCCGCCGGGGTGTCTTGCCTTCGGTTTTGCGCGCTGCAGGAACCGCTTTGCCAACCTGACGCATATCGCATTTTTCAACGGTAAAGCGTTGGGACACCCGGCTCGCTCCGCCCTCGTAAACAAGCACGCCCAGCGCGCGGCTGACATCGCCGAGATCGCTGCGCAGGGGCAGCAGGATCATCCGGGCCGAACGGCTGCCGCGCAGGCGGGTCGCTTCTGTTTTCAGGTCGAATTCCAGGATAGAGGGATCCGCGAACATATGTTCCAGAGAGGCGCTGACGTCCTTGCGTGCATCCGCGGTGAAGAAAGCCGTCAACGGCATCCCACGCACTTCCATACCGGCGAGTTCGTTAACCTTTTGACCGGCGAGGCGGAAGCGGGCAATCCCCGGTGCGACACGCTCCAGAATAAAGGTCTGGCTGAGGATGTTCTCAAGCCCGCGCGGATCAACCTGGGACCGACTCGGGATCTCGTCCCCCTGACGCAGCGCTGACCAATAGGCCTCAGCCTGACGCAACGGTGACAGATTTGAACGGCTGCGAAAGCGATCCATTGCTACCACCTTGTCCTGTTCAGTCTTTGTGTCGGTGCCGTCTTGACCGCGAAACATCATTTCTCTCGTCCTCTGCTGCATCCGGTTTCAGCATCGAAACTTGGCAAGATATTCATGTCCAAGTGTTAACGCCGATGAAGTTACCGTGGAGTTAACATGACACAATCTTACTCAAGTTTGGACCAATAGTTTAAGCGATGGTTAACACTATCGTATAGTGGCCTTCGCTTTCGCGCTGTTGACCGACCCGCTGGCCATTGACCCGGGCGGGCCGGACTGTATGCAGGAGACAGGAGGGTCACAGATGACATTGAACTCAATGACAGGCTTTGCATCGGGGCAGGGCGCACAGGACGGCGCGACCTGGACCTGGGACATCCGATCGGTCAATGCAAAGGGGCTCGACCTTCGGACCAGAGTACCGGAGTGGCTGGAAGGCCTTGAAAAAGAGATAAAATCCAGATCCTCAAAGCAGCTTGTGCGGGGCAATGTTTCGGTCACGCTCCGGTTGGTCCGCGCAGAAGACGGCAAGGCGCAGATGCAGCTGAACCCGGCCGCGCTGAAGCTGGCGCTGACCTTGATCGCAGAGACACAGGCGGAAGCGGAGCGCATCGGTGTAGCGCTGTCGCCGGTGCGTGCAACCGACATTTTGTCGATGCGGGGCGTGCTGGATATGAACACGCCCAATCAGGACAACGCCCCCCTTTTGAAAACACTACTATCCGAATTCGACTCACTTCTGACCGATTTTGTTAACATGCGACGGGCAGAGGGGGCGGCTCTTGAGTCTGTGATGCGCGCCCAGCTTGACCAGATTGCCGCCCTTTGTGCCACTGCCGCCCAGCGCGCCGAGGCGCGTCGGCCGCTGACGGAACAGAGCCTGAAGACGAACCTCGCGCGTGTTCTGCAAAACAGCGATGGCGCTGATTCAGATCGGGTCGCGCAGGAATTGGCGCTGATTTCCGTTAAAACGGATATCACCGAGGAATTGGACCGGCTGAACGCCCATGTGGAGGCGGCGCGTGTTTTGATTGATCAGGGGGGCGCCATCGGGCGCAAGCTTGACTTTCTGATGCAGGAATTCAACCGCGAAGCCAATACTCTGTGCTCAAAAGCGCAGAACGCGGCCTTGACCGAAGTCGGTTTGGAACTCAAAACCGTGATCGACCAGATGCGCGAGCAGGTCCAGAACATAGAATAAGGAGCCGTACCCCTCATGGCGAACTCACCAGCACATCGGCGTGGCCTTCTCATTATCCTGTCCTCGCCTTCGGGGGCAGGCAAGTCCACGCTGGCCAAACGGCTGCGCGCCTGGGATGAGGACATCAGTTTTTCCGTCTCCGCCACAACCCGCCAACCGCGCACCGGCGAGGTCGACGGGCAGGACTACCATTTTGTCACCGTCGACTCGTTCAAGAATGACGTGGCCCATGGCGAGATGCTGGAACATGCGCATGTCTTCGGAAACTTCTACGGCTCGCCAAAGGCTCCGGTGCAGGAGGCAATCAATGCAGGTCGCGATGTCTTGTTCGACATCGACTGGCAAGGGGCCCAGCAGATCACCAATTCCGACCTTGGCAAGCATACACTGTCGATCTTTCTGTTGCCGCCCTCCATCACCGAATTGCGCCGCAGGCTGGAAAGCCGCGGACAGGACGATGCAGAGACCATCAAGCGCCGCATGCAAAAAAGCTGGGATGAAATCTCGCATTGGGGATCATACGATCATGTGTTGATCAACGAGAACCTCGACGAGACCGAAGAAAACCTCCGCACGATCATCAAGGCCACGCGTCTCAGACGCATTCAGCAACCCACGCTGATAGAGCACGCACGACGTCTGCAACAGGAGTTTGATGAGCTGACATGACCCTCTATGCGCTCGGCAATCATCGCCCCGACATCCACCCCGACACATGGGTCGCACCCGATGCCAACCTGATTGGTCAGGTGGTCCTGGAGGAGGGCGCCTCGGTCTGGTTTGGCGTCACGATCCGGGCGGATCACGAGGAAATTCGTGTGGGTCGCGGCTCAAACGTGCAGGAAAACGTCGTCATGCATATCGATGCAGGCTACCCGCTGACCATCGCAGAGAATTGCACCATCGGACACAAAGCCATGCTGCATGGCTGCACCATCGGCGCGAACTCTCTGATCGGCATGGGCGCCACCGTCCTGAACGGGGCCAAAATCGGTCGAAACTGTCTGATCGGGGCCGGTGCCCTGATCACCGAAAACAAAGAAATTCCTGACAATTCTCTCGTCATGGGGGCCCCTGGCAAAGTGGTCCGTACCGTGGACGCGGAATTGGTCGCAAAGCTGACAGCCAGTGCATTGCATTATCAGGACAACATGCGCCGCTTCAAAGCGGAGTTGAAGGAGATCTGAACGTGAAGAATTCCCGCCCATCCGTCATGCGCCCTCATGGACTACCCGAGAGCGCTAGCCATCCCGTTGTGACGCCGCTGAGCCCCTCGGTGGTCTATGCCTCTGAAACGCCGGACGCGCTGGATGATCAATACGAAGGCCGCGTGCATGGCTACACCTATTCCCGCGAAGGGCACCCGAACGCCGATGTGGTGGCCCGGCGACTGGATGACATGGAAGGGGCCACCGGTGGTGTGGTCACGGGCTCCGGCATGGCGGCCGTGTCCTCTGTTCTGCTGGGGCTACTCTCGGCCGGCGATCATGTCATTGGGGGGGATCAGCTTTACGGCCGCTCGCTGCGCCTGATGAAAGAAGACCTGCCGCGGCTGGGCATTGCCACCACGCTGGCAAATCCGGCGGATGTGGCGGCCGTGCGGGCCGCGATCCGTCCGGAGACAAAGCTGATCCTGGTGGAGACCGTCTCCAACCCGACTTTGGCTGTGGCCGATGTGGCCGGGCTTGCCGCGCTCTGCAAGGAGCAGGGCATTCTGCTGGCGGTGGACAATACCTTCACCACGCCGCGTGCGTTTCGCCCCTTTGACCATGGCGCCGATATCGTCATCCATTCGGTGACCAAGCTGCTGGCGGGGCATTCCGATGTCATGCTGGGCTATGTGGTTGCCAAAGAGGCGGCCCTGAACGACCGGATGCGCATCTTCTCGGTGACCACCGGCATGACGCCCAGCCCCTTTGACTGCTGGCTGGCCGAGCGGGGCATGTTGTCCTTTGATCTGCGGTTTGACCGGGCCGAGGCGACTGCCGCGCGTCTGGCGGACCACCTGGCAACGCTGCCCGGTGTAAAGCGGGTGATCTATCCCACCCGTGAGGATCACCCAGATCACGCCCGCGCCAAAGCGCTGCTGCAGGGCAGGGGCTGCAATATGGTGTCCTTCGAACTGGACGGCGGGCGCGAGGTGGCCAATGCCTTTACCCGCGGGGCCGAAGGCCTGTCCTTTGCGCCGACCCTTGGCGACGTCGGAACCACGCTGTCGCACCCGGCATCCTCCTCGCACCGCGCCCTGAGCGAAACGGAGCGGGCCGGTCTGGGGCTGAACGAAGGCTTCTTCCGTGTCTCCGTCGGTCTGGAGGACCCGGACACGCTGTGCGGGATCTTTGAACAGGCGGTTCGCTCTGCCACGTCATAGTTACATTGGCGGGCTACACAGGTCGCCACGATGAAAAAGACGGGTCAAGAGTGACGGGCAAGAGGGAAGGGGGCAACAGGCATGACGCAGGAGTTGATCGAAGGCATATTGGCGGCGATTCCGCTGCCCTCCGTTCTGGTGGATCAGACGGAGCGGTTCATTGCGGCCAATACCGAGGGGGCGACGCTTCTGGGGCCGCAGATCATCGGGCGCCATTTTGCCACCATCCTGCGTCAGCCCAGCGTCACCACCGCGATCGAGACCTGTTTGCTCGATCGCCAGCCCCGTACCGCCCGGCATCTTTCCAATGACGGCGCGCAGGACACCACCTTTGAGGTGACCCTGCGCTATGTGCCCGGTGTGGGGGCGGTCCGGGGCGGCGCGGTGCTGGTCTGTTTCTCTGATATCACCGACCGCGAACAGGCCAGCCAGATGCGGCGCGATTTCGTCGCCAACGTCAGCCACGAGCTGCGCACGCCGCTGACCGCGCTGATGGGCTTCATCGAAACCCTGCGCGGTGCGGCCCGAAATGATGCCGACGCCCGCGACCGGTTCCTCACCATCATGGAGGGCGAGGCCAGCCGGATGAACCGGTTGGTGGGCGATCTGCTCTCTTTGAACCGGGTGGAGAGCGAAGAGCGGGTGCGCCCGAAGGACCGGATCAATCTCGTTGACCAGCTGCAGTCCACGATCAAGTCGCTGGACCCTCTGGCAGCCGCGGGGGGCACCAAATTGCGGCTTCAGGCGCCGTCGATCCCGGTGGAAATCCCGGCGGACCCGGACCAGATCCAGCAGGTCTTCACCAATCTGATCGAAAACGCATTGAAATACGGTGGCAAGGAGGTCGCTGTGGTCCTGACCGTGCTGGATCGCGATCCGGCCCTGCGCTGCCCGGCCGTGCGCATTCAGGTGACCGACGATGGGCCCGGTATCGATCCGGTGCATCTGCCGCGCCTGACCGAGCGTTTCTACCGCGCGGACAACCACCGCTCGCGCGAGCTGGGCGGGACGGGGCTTGGGCTGGCGATCGTCAAACACATCATCAACCGCCACCGTGGGCGCCTGCGGGTCGAAAGTGATCTCGGGCAGGGCGCCACTTTTACCGTGATCCTGCCACAGTAGATCCGCCCCGCCGCACCGTTGGCTTTCAATCTCGTCTGTGGAGGTCTGGCCACCCGGCCCAGTGGACTGCTGCCCGCCAAGCAGAGACTCACCCTGTTACACGAGGTTAAGGATTTTGCCGTGAAATGCAGACCGGGCGCGCCGATTTCGGCCTGCTCCCCCCTCCGAGCAATAAATCAGCGTGACTATTTCGGTTTTTTTTCACTCAAGGCAGGCGGTCGTCATATTACTGTTACACAACTGTCACAAAAGCCACACCTGAGCCTTCTACGACAGGCGCAAGATCATCTTGGGGGTGATCGTAAACCTCTTAAACTCATGGAGACGTATATGTCCTTTGTGAAAATGACCGCATCCACCCTGGCCATCGCAGCCGTATCCGCCACTGCAGCGGTTGCGCGTGACCAAGTGCAGGTCGCCGGTTCATCCACCGTTCTGCCCTATGCTTCTATCGTTGCCGAGGCCTTTGGCGAGAACTTCGACTTCCCGACTCCTGTTGTTGAATCCGGTGGCTCCTCCGCCGGCCTGAAGCGTTTCTGTGAAGGTGTTGGCGAAAACACCATCGACATCGCAAACGCCTCCCGCGCCATCCGTGACAAGGAAATCAAAGCCTGCGCCGACGCCGGCGTGACGGATATCATCGAAGTCCGCATCGGCTATGATGGCATCGTGTTTGCCTCCGACATCAACGGCAACTCCTTTGAGTTCACGCCGGTTCAGTGGTACAAAGCCGTATCCAAGCAGGTCGTCGTCGATGGCGCGCTGGTCGACAACCCCTACACAATGTGGAACGAAGTTGACCCCGCTCTGCCAGCGCAGGAAATCCAGGCCTATGTGCCCGGCACCAAACACGGCACACGCGAAGTTTTCGAAGACAAGGTAATCCTCGCAGGCTGTGAAGAGACCGGCGATTTCGACGTCTACAAAGCGGCCAACGGTGACGACAAGAAAGCCGCCGAAAAAGCCTGTATCGCTCTGCGGACCGACGGTCGTTCGGTGGACATCGACGGCGACTACACGGAGACACTGGCGCGCATCGAATCCAACAAGGACGGCATCGGCGTCTTCGGTCTGGCGTTCTACGAGAACAACACCGACAAGCTGCAGGTTGCGACAATGTCCGGCATCACACCCTCCACCGAGTCGATCTCGACCGGTGAATACCCTGTGTCCCGCCCGCTGTTCTTCTACGTGAAGAAAGCGCACATCGGCGTGATCCCAGGCGTGAAGGAATTCGCCGAGTTCTTCGTCTCCGATGAAGTTGCAGGTCCGGACGGCCCGCTGGCCGAATACGGCCTCGTTGCGGACCCGGAACTGGCGAAGACCCAGGAAGCTGTCGCTGCTGAAGCGACCATGGGCGGCAACTCCTAAGCGGCCCCGCGCAGGATTTCTGGCCGGGGCAGTGCGCTGCCCCGGCCTTTCGTTTCCAAACACATCCAACGCCGTAGCCTACTCTCGCCCACACCCACCTTTGCCCACCACTCTTGCACCGTCGAACGGAGCTCTTGATGCCCACTATATGGCTTGTTCTCGTCCTGATCGCACTGTCGGTCGCCGGGTTCTTTCTCGGACGCAGCCGCGCGCTGGCTTCCGCAAACGGAAACCCGAAGAACCTCCATTCGCTGCCCTCCTACTATGGGCATAATGTAGCGCTGTCGGCTTTGGTGCCCGCGCTTGCCATCCTTGCCGCATGGTTGCTGCTGCAGCCGATGCTCGTTGACACACGCGTGTCGAACATGATCCCGCAGGAAGCCGTTCCCGAAGGCACCACGCTGGGGCTGGTCATGAGCGATGTGCGCCGCGTCGCCGAAGGGCTCGATATTGCCGTCGCCCAGGGTGCGATGACCGCGGAACAGGCGCGCAACCTGCGCACGGAGTTTTCCGATGTCCGCGGCCTCCTGGGCGAAGTGGGCGTCGCGCTGGGGGCGGATGTTCGCCCCGAGGTCATGCGCGCGGCCCAAGCCTACCGCACCATGTCCAATACCGGGACCACCATCATGACCATCGTCGTGGCGCTGGTGGCGGTCGGCGGTTTTGCCTGGTCCTACGGGCGCACGCACAAGGATTTTCGCGCCCGCAACGTGGTGGAGCAGGGCATCATGGCGCTGTTGATCATCGCGGCATCCCTGGCCATCCTGACCACCGTCGGCATTGTGCTGTCGATGTTGTTCGAGACCCGGAATTTCTTCACCCTGCACTCGTGGACGGATTTCTTCTTTGGCGGAACCTGGGCGCCGAATTTCCGCGGCGACTCTGAACTCTCGATCCTGCCGCTGCTTTGGGGGACGTTCTACGTCTCGCTCATCGCCCTGCTGGTGGCCGTCCCGCTGGGCCTGTTTGCGGCGATCTACCTCAGTGAATATGCCAGCGCCGCCACCCGGTCCTTTGCCAAGCCGCTCTTGGAGATCCTCGCCGGTATTCCGACCATCGTTTACGGTCTCTTCGCGCTGCTGACAGTCGGGCCTGCGCTGGTCCGGTTCTTCGGTCAGGGCGAAGACGGTATCCTTGGGGTGGAGTGGATGACCGGGGCGACCTCGGTGCTGACGGCGGGGCTGGTGATGGGGATCATGCTCATTCCCTTCGTGTCTTCGCTGTCTGACGACATCATCAATGCGGTCCCTCAGGCGATGCGGGACGGCTCGCTCGGGCTGGGGGCCACCAAATCCGAAACCGTGCGTCAGGTGGTGATCCCGGCAGCGCTTCCCGGCATTGTCGGCGCCGTTCTGCTGGCCGCCTCGCGCGCGATCGGGGAAACCATGATCGTCGTGATGGGCGCCGGTGCGATTGCGAAATTCTCGGCCAACCCGCTGGAGGCCATGACCACCATAACCACCCGTATTGTCAGCCAGCTGACCGGCGACACGGATTTCGCCAGCCCTGAGACGCTGGTGGCCTTTGCCCTCGGGCTGACCCTCTTTGTGCTCACTCTGGGCCTCAACGTTCTCGCGCTTTACATCGTGCGCAAATACCGGGAGCAGTACGACTAATGACTGACCTCAGCCAAACGCCCGCATCCGGTGATACGCCGATGCCAAAGAAACAAGGCCAGTCTCTGCTGGAACTGAGCGATCGCACCAAGCGGCGCAATGCTGCTGAAACCCGGTTCAAAGCCTATGGGATCGGCGCCATCGCCATCGGTCTGTTGATGCTGCTGGTGCTGGTCACGACCATCTTCAGCAAGGGGATCGGCGCCTTCCAGCAAACCTTTGTGACGCTTCAGGTCGAACTGCTTGAAAGCAAGCTCGACAAGACCGGCAATCGCGATATCGACGATATCAAGAAGGTGACAACCTTCGGCTATGCCCCGATCATCCGCGGCGCGGTCGAGACAAAAGTCAACGCATTGGGGATCGACACGCCGCTCAAGGCCAAGGACATGGCCGGTATCCTGTCCAAGGACGCGGCCGCGACCCTGCGTGAATATGTGGTGAGCCACCCCGATCAGATCGGTGAAACGGTCGAGTTCCGCTTCCTGGCGCAAAGCCGCGTCGATGGCTATCTGAAGGGGCGGGTGAGCCGCGACAGCATTGCCAATGACAAGAACATCTCTGCCGCGCAGCTCGACCTGGTGGATGCGCTGATCGAGGCCGATGTGGTGGAGAAGACCTTCAACATGGCCTTCATCCTGGGGTCGGATGCATCGGACGCCCGTCCCGAGGCCGCCGGCATGGGGGTCTCCATGCTCGGATCGCTCTTCATGATGCTGGTGGTTCTGGCCCTGGCGCTGCCCATCGGCGTCGCGGCCTCGATCTATCTTGAGGAATTCGCACCGCAGAACTGGCTGACCGACATCATCGAGGTCAATATCTCCAACCTCGCGGCGGTGCCCTCGATCGTCTTCGGTATTCTGGGGCTCGCGGTTTTCATCAACTACATGCACCTGCCATCCTCGGCGCCGCTGGTTGGTGGTCTGGTGCTGACCCTGATGACCCTGCCGACGATCATCATCTCCACCCGTGCGTCGCTGAAGGCCGTGCCGCCATCGATCCGCGATGCCGCCCTTGGTGTAGGCGCGTCCCGAATGCAGTCGGTGTTCCACCATGTGCTTCCGCTCGCCGCGCCGGGGATCCTGACCGGCACCATCATCGGCCTGGCGCAGGCGCTGGGTGAAACCGCACCGCTGCTGCTGATCGGGATGGTGGGGTTCATTGCCTCCAATGCGCCGGACAGCATCGCCTCGGGGCTGTTGTCGCCCAACTCTGCCATGCCTGCCCAGATCTACGAATGGGCGAAACGCGCAGACCCTGCCTTCTACGAACGGGCCTGGGGCGGTATCATCATCCTGCTGGTCTTCTTGATCACCATGAACACCTTGGCCGTGATCTTGCGCCGCCGCTTTGAACGCCGCTGGTAAAGGGGATATTTACAATGAACGATATGACAGTAGTGGATAACACCGTGGAAACCCAAAGTACCAAGATCGCCGCGCAGAACGTCAACGTCTATTATGGCGAAAGCCACGCGATCAAGGACGTCAACGTTGAAATCGAAGACAAGACGGTAACGGCCTTTATCGGCCCGTCGGGCTGCGGCAAATCAACATTTCTGCGTTGTCTGAACCGCATGAATGACACCATCGACATCTGCCGGGTGACCGGGGATATCCTTCTGGACGGCGAGGACATCTACGACAAACGCGTCGATCCGGTGCAACTGCGCGCGCAGGTTGGCATGGTGTTTCAGAAACCGAACCCCTTTCCGAAATCGATCTACGACAACGTGGCCTATGGACCGCGCATTCACGGTCTGGCCCGCAACAAGGCCGAGCTCGATGAAATCGTCGAGAAATCCCTGCGCCGCGGGGCCATCTGGGACGAGGTCAAGGATCGCCTGCAGTCGCCGGGAACCGGCCTGTCCGGTGGCCAGCAGCAGCGCCTGTGTATTGCTCGTGCGGTCGCAACAGAGCCCGAGGTCCTGTTGATGGATGAACCCTGTTCCGCGCTCGACCCGATCGCGACCGCCCAGGTCGAAGAACTGATCGACGAGCTGCGCGAGAACTACTCGGTGGTGATCGTCACCCATTCGATGCAACAGGCCGCGCGCGTCAGCCAGAAAACCGCCTTCTTCCACCTGGGCAATCTGGTCGAATTTGGCCCCACCGGTCAGATCTTCACCAACCCCGAAGATCCGCGCACCGAAAGCTACATCACCGGCCGTATCGGCTAAGGCAGAGAGACAGTCTCATGGAAGAGCAACATATCGCATCCGCATTCGACCGGGATCTGGAAGCCATTCAGGCCCGGATCATGAAAATGGGCGGGCTTGTCGAGGCCGCCATCATGGAAGCCGCCCGCGCCCTGGAAACCCGGGACGAGGAGCTGGCCGCAAAGGTGGTGAAGGACGACGCCGCAATCGACGGTCTAGAGGAGCTGATCAACGAAGACGCCGCGCGGGTGATTGCGATCCGCGCGCCCGCAGCCGTTGACCTGCGGGTGGTCCTCAGCGTCATGAAGATCTCTGCCAACCTCGAGCGTATCGGTGACTATGCCAAGAACATGGCAAAGCGCACCGGCGTGCTGGTTCAGGGACCGGCGGTTGCCGACAGCGCCGCCGCGCTGCGTCGTATGGCTCGGGAAGTTGAATTGATGCTGAAGGACGCATTGGACAGCTACATCCAGCGTGACGCAGAGCTGGCCCGCGACGTGATCGACAGAGACCGCAACGTCGATCAGATGTACAACGCCCTGTTCCGCGAATTCCTCACACATATGATGGAGGATCCGCGCAACATCACCTCCTGCATGCACCTGCATTTCATCGCAAAGAACGTCGAGCGCATGGGGGACCACGTCACCTCGATGGCAGAGCAGGTGATCTATCTCGTGACAGGCAACAAGCCTGATGAGGAACGCACAAAGGCAGATACCACATCGGTTTCGCCCCAGGAGGTGTAGAGATGGCAGTCGATCAGCCCACAGTACTGGTCGTCGAGGACGAGTTGGCCCAGCGTGAGGTTCTGGCCTATAATCTCGAAGCCGATGGGTTCCGGGTGATCAGGGCAGAAAACGGCGAAGAGGCGCTGCTTCTTGTTGACGAGGACATGCCCGACATCATCGTGTTGGACTGGATGATGCCCAACCTCACCGGAATCGAAGTCTGCCGCCGCCTGAAGTCGCGCGCCGAGACCCGCGCGATTCCGATCATCATGCTGTCGGCCCGGTCCGAGGAAGTGGACAAGGTCCGTGGTCTCGAAACCGGCGCCGATGACTATGTGGTCAAACCCTATTCGGTGATTGAACTGATGGCGCGGGTCCGCACCCAGCTGCGCCGTGTGCGCCCGGCAACGGTGGGCATGCGGCTGGAGTTTGACGATATCGTTCTGGACGCCGAAACCCACAAGGTCAGCCGATCCGAGCACCCGCTCAAATTAGGTCCCACCGAATTCCGTCTCTTGTCCACCTTCATGGAAAAGCCGGGGCGGGTCTGGAGCCGGGAACAGCTTCTGGATCGGGTCTGGGGGCGCGATATCTATGTCGATACTCGCACCGTTGACGTGCACATCGGCCGTCTTCGCAAGGCGCTGACCCAGAATGGTGGCGAAGATCCGGTACGAACCGTACGCGGCGCGGGCTACGCGCTTGGCTAGAGCGGGTATGGGGTTCATTGCCGAAAAATTCGGCTCCGCGATGGCGGGGCCGTTTTCCGTCTGCCGGGCCGGAGTATCTGGATAGGGGTAGGGTAGCGGGGCCGGGGGATCGCGGCAGAGTCACCGGGGCAGGGGATCTTCTGGCTGCGCTTGCCCTTGCAACCACTCCCGGAACCGCATCAGGCTGGAATTGCGGGCTTTGGCTTGAGGCCAAACAAGGTAGTACGCGCCATCCATTGCTTCGACTGATGGATAGAGCGCGACCAGACGCCCGGTTGCCAGGTCCTGTTCCACAAGGTAGTCAGGCATCAACGCGACGCCCAAACCGTGCAGAGCGGCCTGGTTGATTGTTGAGAATTGATCATAGGTCGTTCCGGTCATCTCGCCCTCTACCGGAACAGAGTTGCGGGCAAACCAGTGGTTCCATGCCTCGGGCCTGGTCTGGATGTGCAAGAGGGGCATCTGCAACAGATCCGTCGGCGTTTCGATAGAATAGCGGTCCCGCATCTCCGCCGTGCAGACGGGGACTACATATTCATGCTTCAACAGCAAAGCATCGGTTCCGGGCCAGTCTCCGAGGCCGAAATGTATTGCCGCATCAAAGGGGTCTCTGGAGAAGTTAAATGGCGCCAACCGGGTGGACATATTGATCGTGACATCTGGATTGCGCCGCGCGAACTCCGGCAAACGTGGCATCAGCCAGCGCATCCCGAAGGCCGGCAGGATCGCAAGGTTCAGACTGCCGGCCAAAGGTTGAGCCTGCAGCTGCACCGTTGCCTGCACGATCCGGTCCAGTGACTGGCGAACCTCCTCTGCATAGGCGGAGGCTTCTGCAGACAGAGCGAGCTTCTTGCCGTCCCGCACGACCAGATCCAACCCCAATTGGCGTTCCAGGGCCTGCAGTTGGCGGCTGACCGCGCCCTGGGTGAGGGCCAGTTCGGTCGCGGCCGCAGAGGCACTGCCAAGGCGATCCAGCGCCTCCAGCGCGCGCAATGATGCAATCGATGGTATAAATCGGCGCGGGACTGTCATGTATGCTTTATTGTCATACATGCTTGCGAAAGTCTCGCTGTTTTTCAGGACAAGTCGGTATTAATGTTGTGTCAAGTTTTCTTGAGGAGCTCCACTGATGTCGGATCAAAAGCCAACCCTTCGTGCAAAAGACGCGCCCGATCTGGGCAAGTTCAATTGGGAAGATCCGTTCCGGCTTTCTGACCAGTTGTCCGAAGACGAACGCATGATTGAGAGCTCTGCCCGGGCCTATGCGCAGGAAAAACTGCAAAGCCGCGTGACCGAAGCCTTCCAGACAGAACATACCGATCCGGATATCTTCCGAGAAATGGGGGAAATGGGTCTGTTGGGCACGACAATCCCCGAGGAATACGGCGGGCTTGGCGGAGGCTATGTCTCTTACGGGCTGGTCGCGCGCGAAGTCGAGCGGGTCGACAGTGGCTATCGCTCGATGATGTCGGTGCAGAGTTCACTGGTCATGTATCCGATCTACGCCTATGGCAGCGAGCAGCAACGCCAGAAGTACCTGCCAAAGCTCGCGTCCGGGGAGTGGATCGGGTGTTTTGGCCTGACGGAACCCGATGCGGGCTCAGATCCTGCGGGCATGAAGACGCGGGCCGTCAAAACCGCGGACGGATATCGCCTGACCGGGTCCAAAATGTGGATTTCAAACGCACCGATCGCGGACGTCTTTGTGGTCTGGGCCAAATCAGAAGCCCATGGCGGCAAGATCCGGGGGTTTGTTCTTGAAAAGGGAATGAAGGGCCTGTCTGCGCCGAAGATTGACAAGAAAATGTCTCTGCGCGCGTCGATCACCGGCGAGATCGTCATGGAGTCCGTCGAGGTCTCGGAGGACGCTCTGCTGCCCAACGTCGAAGGATTGAAAGGTCCGTTTGGCTGCCTGAACCGCGCGCGCTATGGCATCAGTTGGGGCGTCATGGGCGCCGCCGAAGCATGTTGGCATGCGGCCCGTCAATATGGTCTGGACCGGCACCAGTTCGGTCGCCCGCTGGCAAATACGCAGCTATTTCAGCTGAAGCTGGCCAATATGCAGACGGAAATTGCCTTGGGCCTGCAGGCCTCGCTGCGGGTAGGGCGGCTCATGGATGAGGCCAATGCGGCGCCGGAGATGATTTCAATCGTCAAACGCAACAACTGCGGCAAGGCGTTGGAGATCGCGCGGGTTGCCCGGGATATGCATGGCGGCAACGGAATCAGTCTCGAGTTTCAGGTCATCCGGCATATGGTGAACCTTGAGACCGTCAACACCTATGAGGGCACCCATGACGTTCATGCGCTCATTCTTGGGCGTGCTCAGACCGGTCTGCAGGCATTCTTCTAATTCTAAACGCATCCCATTGATGCAAAACGGGGTTTGCATAACTGCAAGCCCCTTCATTTTGCGGGGATTGGCCAACCGAGGGCCGTGGTCACAGGGATCATGGCCAATGAAAAAGAGATCAGCGTCTTAATTTTAAGGTTAATTGCCCTCCAAATAACAACAAGTTTCCAGGAAATTCGCATTAAATATTATGAATACCCAGCACGGCGCCTTGCAGTTGCGAACGCACGAAGCGCAAAAAACACCAATCGCACCTATTTTTTTGCAGGTCCGCGAAGCTCAGCATATTCTCTGCAGCAAACAGACAAGAATGCAAAGTAAGGAAGAACGGAGCAGCCGAGGGTCCGTCAAAAACAGTTAAAACACGCGGGACTTTCTGCAAGTAGCGCGAAAGGCGCAGCGGCTGAGCGCCCCAAAAGCGCAAAGGCATCTTGCTGTAAACGCTCCGACCGAACAGTCGAGCTTGCTGTCGAGCTTGGGTTGGAATTCGGTCGCGACATGCGCCGAAAGCTCCAGCTCCGTTCATGCCTGCGCGTCATCCAGGTCATGTGCTCATCGACGCTGCGTTTAGCAAGGAGAGAGAGGGTGCTGTGCTTTTCCGATGGGTGCAAAAGCTCATTATGGTCACAATGTACATCTCATAATCATTATTATGTAAAATTATGAGGCACAAGTCACGCCATATTATACTATGATGTGTGACGTGCGCCTATTCTGCGTGGAGTATCGCGATGTTGTTGATTACGAAAACAACTCATGCGCCAGTTCAAGTGCGTCGACCAAACGATCGACGTCCTGCATCGTGTTATACATGCCGAAAGACGCCCGACAGGTCGCGGTCACACCAAGATGCTCCATCAAAGGACCGGCGCAGTGATGGCCCGCACGAACGGCAACGCCTTTCTTGTCCAGAATGGTTGAAATGTCATGCGCATGGGCAGCGCCGTCCAATGTCAAACTGAATATGGCGGCTTTCCCGGGAGCCTGCCCCTGGATGTTGAGCCAGTTGAGGCCCTTGAACCGGTCTGATGCATAATCTCGGAGGCTGGCTTCATGCGCCGCGATGTTCGCCATGCCGACATTCATCATATAGTCCAGTGCAACGCCCAATCCGATCGTTTGAACGATCCCTGGAGTTCCGGCCTCAAATTTCATTGGCGGATGATTGTAAATCACCCGATCCCGCGTCACCTCTTTGATCATATCGCCGCCCCCCATAAAGGGCCGCATCTCAGCCATTCGCTCGGGTCGGATATAAATCGCGCCAGAACCGGTTGGACCATAAAGTTTGTGCCCCGTGATCGCGTAGAAATCACAGCCGAGATCCTGTACATCCACAGGCATATGCACGGCGCTTTGCGATCCGTCGACCAACACGGGCACATCTTTTTCACGCGCGCCTGCAGAAATGGCTTTTACGTCAACAACAGTCCCCAACACATTGGAACAATGAGTAATCGCGATCAGTTTGGTTCTGGGGCCAATGGCATCCAGAACCTTCTGTGGATCCAGGCTTCCGTCCACCTCTGTCTCGATCCATTTCAATTTCACGCCCTGTCTTTCGCGCAGGAAATGCCAGGGCACGATATTGGCGTGGTGTTCCATGACGGACAAGATGATCTCGTCTCCCGCCTCGAACCGTGGCATGGCCCAGGCATAGGCGACCAGATTGATCCCTTCCGTTGTGCCTGAATTTAGAACGATATGGTCCTCGTTCTCGACATTCAGAAATCGGGCGATGGTCCCGCGTACGGCTTCGTATTTCTCAGTCGCCAGGTTGGATAGGTAGTGCAACCCTCTGTGTACGTTGGAATATTCCTGTGCGTATGCTTTGGTGATCGCATCGATGACAATCTGCGGCTTCTGAGCGGATGCACCATTGTCGAGATAGGTCAGTGGCTTGCCGTTGACCTCACGCGACAAGATGGGGAAATCGGAACGGATTTGTTCGACATCATACATTGGAGGTCTCCAGAATTGCGGGAACAAAAAGCCCCATCAGAAGTAGAATGACGGTCATTGCGCCAAGCCCCGCAAGCAGTATCACGCCGAGCGACTTCGCCATGGAGTTGAGACCGAAGCCCACGTTGGTAAAGTGCAACAAGACGTAGAACCCATAGACTGCAGCCGCAAGATTGAGCACGATTGCGATTGGTGGCATGATGAAAACCATAACAATCGCAGCGGTTTGAACCGCGATATTAACAAAGCGAAGCCAGACCAGAAGCCCAAAGAACGGGACAAAACCCGCATGCCCCCCAAGCCAGCTGCCGACAACGATCGCGGAAATCGTATAGGCCAATTGCAGAGAGGCGAGAAAAACACCGAACATCGCCGGGCTGAGGGAGGGAAACACCGCATTGGACGGCGCGCCCAGCAGAAAGCCCTGCACGGCATACAGAAGCACGCTCAGCACGACGCTCAGCGCAAATCCGGTCCAGATCACTTCGGCGTCAAATTTCCGGTCAAGCAATCTGCGTGCGGCACTGGCCGGTGCCAGAACCGTTTCAAGAGCGAGAGCTTTGAAATCCATCAGGTTTTTCCCCAATAGGCCTGAAACAGACCTGAAATCCAGAACCAAAGGAACACAAAACTCCAAAGAACGCCAACGGCAACCAATGCGCTGCCGGAGCCAATAAAACCGGCAACGAGACCGTTCAGGAGCAAAAGCGGAGTGGCCGCCAGAAACGCCCAGAACAAGGCCAGGCGGCTTTGGTATCCGTCGCCCTGCCCGCCCAAAGACCGCAGAGCCAGATGCGAGAGCCAGGCCAAAGTATAGAGGGCCAACGGGGCGATAAACACGATCCCAAGCAGCGCACCGCCCAGCAGCATGTTCAGCTCTTGCCCGGTCAGATAGGCCTCGCGCGCAAGCCGCGGCATCTGCGCGATGAACATCAAAACGCAAGCCCCCATCAGGAAAGCCAAAAGCCGATCCTCGCGTGGCCCCATATTCAGGAGCCGCGCGATTACTTTTCGCGGCCCCCGATAGGTTGCAAGAATATCAGAGGTCACCGCCATCCGAACTCAGCGCCGCCGCGCCAACCAGCCGTAGAGGCGGTCATTGATCGAGGCTGCAATGTCATCGCTATCGATTTCTTCCACGGCCTCGGCCAGGAAAGCGAGTGTCATCAGGTCGGTTGCCTCGGCTTCGGGCACGCCGCGCGAACGGAGGTAGAAGAGACCGTCCTCGTCGATCGCACCAGAGGTTGACCCGTGCGAGCAGGCCACATCGTCGGCGTAGATTTCCAGCTCCGGCTTGGCAAGAAACTGGCTATCGTCATCCAGCAACAAAGATTGCGAAATCTGATAGCCGTCAGTCTTTTGAGCGCCTTCCTTCACCAGGATCTTGCCTTGGAACACGCCTGTGGCGCCATTGCGGAGAACCTTTTTGAAAACCTGACGGCTTTCGCAATTTACCGCATCGTGGGTCACGAACACCGTGTCATCATGGTGGAAGTCGCCGTCTCCGACGCAGGCTCCCGCCACATGGGCAACCGCATCATCACCCAGGAATTCAATCACGGCCTCATTGCGCGTAAGAACACCGTTCACCGTCAACGTGAAGCTCTTGAAGACGGACTCGCGGCCGAGGCGGGCGAACAGATGCGTTGCGTTCCGCAGCTCGTGGTCACGGCCTTGCGCCCGCACCAGATGAAGCGTTCCGGTATCGGCAATGTCGATCTCCATCACGTGACTGAACCGCGATGCGGCCGGGCCGTTTTCCAGAATGGTCGCCTCGGCACCGCTGTCCACTTTGACCACGTGATGAAGCATCGCATCCGAGCTGTCACTCTGGTGGCGATAGACCAGATTGATCGGCTTGGAGGGGCGTCCCGTCACATGGATGACAACACCATCCGTGGCATAGCCTGTGTTCAGTGCGGCAAGAGGACGCTCCACCGGGGATTGTCCACGCGCTTCAAGAACGCCGTATATGTCCTTGCTCCAATGGATATCTTTGCCAGCAAGATCCGCGAGACGCTCGATGCTCACACCCTCCAGGGCCAGATCATCGGACGCCGCCGCGTCAAACACTCCATCGACGAATACGATCTTGATGCGGTCGAATGCATCGAACATCGGTTCTTCGCCGCTGTCAAAGACGGCCGCCTTCGGGGCCTCGGCGACAGTGAGTGTATCGGGTCGGGTGTATTTCCAATACTCGTCCCGACGATCAGGAAGCCCGGTGGCCTGCACACGTGAGATCGCCGCACGTCGCGCAGCCTCGAGACAGCCACCAGCGGGCATCGACAATGACGCCAGGCGCGCCTCTGTCGTGGATTGTTTCAACTCAGGAAGCGCCATTATGCCACCTCGGCGAGGATGTCTGCGTAGCCGTTGTTCTCCACCTCAAGCGCCAGCTCAGGACCGCCGGTCTTGATGATCCGGCCATCGGCCATAATATGAACAACGTCCGGTTTGATGTGGTCCAGAAGACGCTGGTAGTGCGTGATCACGAGAAATCCCCGTCCCTCATCCCGCAGCGCATTCACCCCGTCCGCAACCAGTTTCATGGCGTCGACGTCCAGACCAGAGTCGGTCTCGTCCAGAATGCACATCTTGGGTTCCAGCATCGCCATCTGCAGGATTTCGTTCCGCTTCTTCTCACCACCGGAGAAGCCGACATTGACCGGACGCTTGAGCATATCGGCGTCGATCTTCAGCGTTTTCGCCTTTTCACGCACGACCTTCAGAAAATCAGAGGCCGAGAGTTCCTCTTCGCCCCGCGCTTTGCGCTGTGCATTCACCGCGGTCCGCAGGAACGTCATATTGCCGACGCCGGGGATTTCGACGGGGTATTGGAACGCAAGAAACACACCAAGCGCGGCGCGTTCTTCCGGCTCCAGCTCCAGCAATTCCTCGCCCGCCAAAGTTGCCGAACCCTCGGTGACCTCATAGCCGTCCTTGCCCGCCAACACATAGGACAGGGTGGATTTTCCAGAGCCGTTCGGCCCCATGATCGCATGCACCTTGCCCGCTTCCACGGTCAGGTTCACACCCTTGAGGATCTGCTTGTCCTCTTCTTCAAGTTTTACGTGCAGGTTCTTGATCTCAAGCATTTCTATTCGTCCTTTTGTCTCTGACAATCCGTCACAAGGTGCGGATATTTATCTTCTATCCTTGCCCAGCCGCGTCATCCGGACGCGGTTTGACAACGTAATTCTTGTTTTGTCGGTAGTGCTGCAACGTCTGGACGACGCAGTAACCGATCTCGTCAAGCAGCGCATGAAAGGCTGTGTCATTGTCACGGTCCACTTCGACAAGCAAAGCAGGCTGACACCGGGCGATTGTCTCCCGAAGACCGCAGAGCACGTCTATTTCCATGCCTTCAACATCGATCTTGATGAAATCCGGGGCATCGTTGACAAGCGCGATGTCGCCCGTCGTGACCCGGATCTCCCCTTCGCCAGCACGCATCCGGGCGGCGCCAAGGTTCCTGTTTCTGTCCTCGATCCCAAAGCCGGTGCCCGGACTCCTCGCCACGCCCTGCCCCAGATGGCTGAGATCGAAACGATCCGTCAGACCGTTCATCGCGATATTGGCCAGCAGAAGTTTCAACGCTTTGGGGTTTGGCTCGAACGGGATGACCTTTGCAGCGGTCAGAAAACTCGCGACATAGAGGCTATGGTTGCCGACATTTGCACCGATATCCACGAAAGTGCCCCCGAACGGGAAGATCGACTTCACCAGCGAGAGCTCTTCCTCTTCGTAGAATTTTCCCTCGCGGAGGGCACGCTGAATTGGGTCGCGTTTCATATCCACCGCAAAGACGAAACGACGGCCGGAGATGTCGCAGGCATGGAGGTCAAGCCCCGGAAAGCCCACAGGCTCTCCGGCGACCATACGGCCGGTAAACTCTGCCAGTTTTGCCGGATCAAAATCCATGCGAAATCTCCTGCCGTCGCCGGGCGACCGCTGCGTCCTTGACTATGGCGACCGTTAACCGACGGACCCTTCGAGGGAAATGGCAACCAGCTGCTGCGCTTCCATGGCGAACTCCATCGGCAGAGCCTGAAGAACATCCTTGCAGAACCCGTTCACCACCAGAGCGACGGCCTCTTCCTCGTCCATGCCGCGCTGGCGGCAATAGAACAGCTGATCGTCATCCACCTTCGAGGTCGTGGCCTCGTGCTCCACGCGCGAGGAGTTATTCTTCACCTCGATATAGGGCACGGTATGGGCGCCACATTTGTCCCCGATCAAAAGAGAGTCGCATTGCGTGTAGTTGCGGCTGTTCTTCGCCTTCGGATGCATCGAGACGAGCCCGCGGTAGGTGTTCTGCGCCTTGCCCGCCGAGATCCCTTTGGACACGATCCGGCTCTTGGTGTTTTTACCGAGGTGGATCATCTTTGTGCCGGTGTCGGCCTGCTGCATATTGTTCGCAATGGCGATTGAATAGAACTCGCCCTGGCTCTCTTCGCCGCGCAGGATGCAGGAGGGATATTTCCAGGTGACCGCAGAACCGGTTTCGACCTGTGTCCACATCACCTTGGCCCGGTCGCCCCGGCAATCGGCCCGCTTGGTCACAAAGTTGTAGATGCCGCCTTTGCCGTTCTCATCGCCCGGATACCAGTTCTGAACGGTGGAATATTTCACTTCGGCATCTTCTTCGATGATGATCTCGACCACCGCCGCATGCAGCTGGGCCGTGTCGCGCTGGGGCGCCGTGCAGCCCTCAAGGTAGCTCACGTAGCTGCCCTTGTCGGCAATGATCAATGTGCGTTCAAACTGGCCGGTGTTCTCCGCATTGATGCGGAAATAGGTCGACAGCTCCATCGGGCAGCGCACGCCCGGCGGCACGTAGACGAAGGATCCGTCTGAAAAGACAGCGGAATTCAGCGTCGCATAAAAGTTGTCCGACGCCGGGACGACCGTGCCGAGATACTTTTTGACCAGTTCTGGGTGCTCGCGGATGGCCTCTGATATGGAGCAGAAGATCACCCCCGCCTTTTTCAGCTCCGCCTGAAAGGTGGTGCCGACGGAAACCGAGTCGAACACAGCATCGACCGCCACCTTGCGACCTTCGTCCGGCGCATCTTCCGCGCCTTCGACACCAGCCAAAAGCATCTGTTCTTTCAATGGGATGCCAAGCTTTTCGTAGGTTGCCAAAAGCTTGGGATCGACCTCGTCCAGAGACTTCGGCCGGGTTTCCATGCTCTTGGGACGGGCATAGTAATACTGGTCCTGAAAGTCGATCTCGGGGTAGCTGACCATAGCCCAGTTCGGCTCTTTCATCCCCGTCCAGCGTTCAAAGGCCTGCAGACGCCATTCGGTCATCCATTCCGGCTCTTCGTTCTTGCCAGAGATCAGTCGCACGATATCCGGGTTCACGCCTTTGGGGGCGTATTCCATCTCAATATCGGTGTCCCAACCATATTTGTAGGTACTGACGTCACGAACGGCATCCACCGTTTCCTGATCAACACCTTCTTTTGCTTCGAATTGGTCCAGAGCGGCCATCGTGTTCTCCTGAACTCACGCCGAACGGGCGCGATGTTTTTTCTGTTTGGCGCACCACGCTTCCGCAAAGCACAGCACTTCTGTTTCCGTCGTCTCCGGCCCGAGCGACACGCGGATCGCACCCTGGGCCGTGGTTTCGTCAAATCCCATCGCGGTCAGAACCGCACTGGCGCGCACCTTGCCACTGGAGCAAGCGCTGCCTGCACTGATCGCAAAACCCGCCAGATCCATTTGCATGACCTGTGTTTCGCCCTTCCAGCCGGGGGTCGCGAAACACGAGGTGTTCGGCAGGCGGCGCGCCTCCTGACCTATAAAAATAGTTTCAGGGCAGTTCGTCGCAAGCACGTTTTCTAGAATATTTCTAAGTTGTGCAACCCGATCCCATACCCCCGCGTCCAAATCCCGTGCAGAAGCTTCAGCTGCGGCGCCGAAGCCTGCAATTCCAATGACATTTTCCGTTCCGGAGCGACGTCCCATTTCCTGGCCGCCGCCCTTGATCTGCGCGCTGAGCTCGGTCCCGCGCCTGATCACAACAGCACCCACGCCCTTTGGTCCACCGAGTTTATGCGCCGAAATCAGGGCCATTGTGGCCCCCATCCAGTTGAAGGCCACCGGCAGCTTTCCAAAGACCTGCGTCGCATCCGTCACGGCCAGACCATCGGGCAAGTCCTGAAGGATACCGGTTTCGGAATTGGCCAATTGCAGGCAACTCTGCGACGGGTCATCCACAATGACGCGCCCATCCGTGAGAACCTTCAGATCCTCATCAATCCAGGCCCTTACGGCGTCATGTTCAACTGGTGCCCCGTGTAATTTCCGCCCCGCCAAGGCCAGCGCAGCCCCCTCTGTGGAACCGGAGGTGAAAACAACATCTGAACCATCCGCACCAAAAGCCGATGCAATCTGTGCCCGGGCGCGCTCCACCACGGCCTTAGCCGCACGGCCTTCTGCATGAACCGACGACGGATTGCCGCAATACTCCATCGCCGCAATCATCGCATCGCGCGCTTCGGGGCGGAGCGGCGACGTGGCATTGTGATCGAGATAGACACGGGTCATGGAGACATCTTTTTTGACGTTTGGATTTTGACGTTCTGACGGCCGGGAGTGAGTTAGATATGGTTACTCGTCGACAACCGCAAAGAGGTTCGGAACCGCAGGACACGGCGCCAGATCGTTTTCGATCACATCGGACAACCGGGTCTGGTGCAGGAACACATAGACATGCGCGCTCAACCCTTCCCAGAGCCGGTTGGTGAGGGATTGTTCGCGACTGCCACATGCGCCACCGGACACCCCGGCGCCTTTGTGCATGGCGTCGACGGTTTCATCCACGGCCGCCAGAATCTCAACAACACGGATCTCGGTCGCGGGCTTTGCAAGACGATAGCCACCGCCCGGCCCGCGCACAGACGCCACCAGCCCAGCCCGGCGCAGTTTCACAAACAACTGTTCCAGATATGGCAGGGAAATATCCTGGCGCTTGGAAATATCTGCCAAAACGACCAGTCCCTTGGCCGGGTGCATCGCGATATCGGCCAAGGCCACCATCGCGTATCGTCCCTTTGTCGAAAGCTTCATTTCTTCACCCTTTCACCGAAAAGGCAGCAAACGATTGACGATACCCTTGTCAATGCGTATCTCACCTTGACAAGGTGCCGGTGCCAACCCGCGCCTCTTTAGAATAGTTCTAAGGTGCCAGAGAAAAGTCGTCAAGTATTTGTCTCCGGCATCCCCGCCAAAAGAGAGTAGGATCCACCCACCCATGCCTGAGGTCATTTTCCCCGGACCCGAAGGACGCCTGGAAGGCCGTTATCACCCGCAAAAGGAAAAGGACGCGCCGATCGCAATCGTGTTGCATCCTCATCCGCAATTCGGCGGCACGATGAACAACAAAGTGGTCTATAACCTCCACTACGCATTCTATAATATGGGCTTCACGGTCCTGCGGTTCAATTTCCGCGGTGTCGGCCGGTCGCAGGGCGAATACGACCAGGGTGTCGGCGAATTGTCCGATGCGGCCTCCGCATTGGATTATCTGCAATCCATGAACAACAATTCCAAGCATTGCTGGGTTGCCGGTTTTTCATTCGGCGCGTGGATTGGCATGCAGCTGCTGATGCGCCGTCCGGAGATCACGGGATTCATCTCGGTTGCGCCGCCTGCCAACATGTATGATTTCTCGTTCCTGGCGCCCTGCCCGTCGTCCGGATTGATCATTAATGGCACGGCAGATCGCGTGGCTCCACCTGCGGATACCGTGAACCTCGTGAACAAACTGCACGAGCAGAAGGGAATCACCATCACCCATACGGAGGTCGAGGGAGCGGATCACTTCTTCCAGGACAGCCACATGGACACGATGATCGGCAGTGTGAACGATTATGTGAAGCGGCGGCTGACGGAAAGCTCCCGCTGATGGCCACGCTGGACGAGCTGGCGGCCCAATTGGCCGAAGATACGCTCAAGGTCCAGGATGCGCTTGGCGAAGACCGCATGTTCATGGAGGTCGCCCAGGTTCTGGGGGCGGCCTCGCAATCCCTCGAAGAAGCCTTCCTGACCGAAATCCGCGTTCGCCTTGCCGAGCGCAAGGCGCGGGCGTTCCTGAACACGCGCCTCGAAGCTGCCAAGGCCGCTCTTGAGGCTGAAGCACACTCCAAACAGGCCAAACTCCCGAAATGACAACATCCTTGCAGCGGCAATTCGAATTCCTGGCCGAAATCGAACGCCTGCGCGAGGTGGATCGTCAAAACCTGCTGCTGGACGGTAGCCGACAGGAAAACTCGGCAGAGCACAGCTGGCATCTGGCGCTCTACGCGCTCGCACTCGCGCCCTACGCCGCCCCGGAGGTGTCCATTCCGCGGGTCATCCGGATGCTGCTGCTGCATGACATCGTAGAGATCGACGTCGGTGACCATCCGATTGATGAACCGACCGACTGGGACGCCGTGGCCTTGGCCGAACAACAGGCTCAACGCCGCATCTTTGGCCTGCTGCCGACGGAGCAGGGGCGTGAACTGACCGCGCTATGGGTGGAATTTGAATTGGCCGAAAGCGCCGATGCCCGCTTTGCCAAGGCGCTGGATTACTGTCAGCCCATTTTTCAAACCCTATATGCAGATCAGCCGCTCCGTGATCACATGCGGGTCGTGCGGGAAAACCTGGCCACCGGGCGGGCTACATGTCTCAAAGACAGATTCCCCGAGGCCTATGATGCAGCGACGGCATTGATTGCAGGGGCCTCCCTGCCCCAGGATGCCTTTGCCGCGCGGCTGGCGTTCCTGGCCGAAGCAGACCGGCTCAAGACGGTATTGCGCGCCTCGAAGATTGCCGCCGGAACGCGACAGGAGAATTCAGCCGAACACAGCTGGCATATCATGATGTATGCGTGGATTCTGTCCCCGCATAGTGTCGCAGGGATTGATCTTGATCGCGTGCTGACCATGTTGCTGCTGCATGATCTGGTGGAAATCGACGCCGGTGACGTACCGATACATTCCGCGCCCGATGCGGCTGAAGCGGCGCGGATCGAGGCCGCAGAACACAGGGCTGCGCAGCGGATATTTGGATTGCTGCCGCTCCCGCAGGCGGAAAACTGCATGGAACTCTGGCAGGACTTCGAAGCCGCCGAAAGCGGCGATGCGGTTTTTGCCAAATCCATAGACCGCATACAGCCGGTGCTGTTGAACCTCGCCAATGGCGGCGGCAGCTGGGTCGATTATGATGTGAGCTTGCCGCAACTGGACACTCGGGTCGGCAGCAAGGTTGCCCGAGGCGTTCCAGATGTCTGGGCCCATCTCAGAGAGTTGTTGTTGCCCTGGTTTACCGCCCATAATCGCCTATAGCGCCTCTCTCCTTGATCCATCCCACCGCCCCCCGCACTCTCTGCTTGCATCCGGGCGAATGTCAGGATTTCAAGGGTATGCACCCTGAAACACCGACGCATGAGGACAAGAGATGCACTACCTCTACCTGCTCGCCGCAGTTTTGGCCGAAACCATCGGAACGACAGCGCTGCAGGCCAGCCAGCAGTTTACCCGGCTGGTGCCCGTCCTGATTGTCATCGTCGCTTACGGCGCGTCCTTCTTCCTGATGAGTCTCACATTGAAGGTGATGCCGGTCGGGATTGTCTACGCCATCTGGTCCGGTCTCGGCATTGTGCTGATCGCCGCGATCGGTTTCGTGGTGTTTGGCCAAAGGATCGACCTGCCGGCCGTCCTGGGAATGGGGCTCATCATCCTGGGCATTCTGGTCATCCACCTGTTTTCCGCGAGCACCGGTCATCCATAACCCAGTGCCATCGCGACAGAGCGGCCTTTGAAACACCTCCAGATCGCATTTCCTCTGGCCTTTGGCGGGGTATCGCGGTATGCGCGCGGCAACCTCCAATTAAAGGCATAGTCATGGACCTGCGCAATATTGCGATCATCGCGCACGTTGACCACGGTAAAACGACCCTGGTTGACGAGCTACTGAAACAATCCGGCGCGTTCCGCGAAAACCAGGCCGTGGCAGAACGTGCCATGGATTCCAACGATCTGGAACGCGAACGCGGCATTACCATCCTCGCCAAAGCCACCTCGGTTGAGTGGAAAGGCACCCGCATCAATATCGTCGACACCCCCGGCCACGCCGACTTTGGTGGCGAAGTCGAACGCATTCTGTCGATGGTCGACGGTGTTGTCCTGTTGGTCGATGCCGCCGAAGGCCCGATGCCGCAGACCAAATTCGTGACCTCCAAGGCGCTGGCGCTTGGCCTGCGTCCGATCGTCGTCTTGAACAAGGTCGACAAGCCCGACGCGGAACCCGATCGCGCATTGGACGAGTGCTTTGATCTGTTTGCGAACCTCGGTGCCGATGATGATCAGCTCGATTTCCCGTCCATGTACGCCTCCGGCCGCTCCGGCTGGGCGGATATGGAACTCGACGGCCCGCGCAAGGATCTCTCGGCGCTGTTTGATCTGGTCGTAGACCACGTACCGGCTCCGCGACAGATCGCGCAGATGAACGATCCCTTCCGCATGCTGGCCACCACGCTCAGCTCCGACCCGTTCATGGGTCGTATTCTGACGGGCCGTGTTGAAAGCGGCACCCTCAAGGTCGGCGAGAGCCTCAAAGCGCTGACCCGTGAGGGCGAGCTGATCGAGAACTTCCGCTGCACCAAGATCCTCGCCTTCCGCGGTCTGTCCCAGCAGCCTATCGATCGGGCCGAAGCCGGCGATATCGTCACTCTGGCCGGTATGACCAAGGCGACGGTTGCGGACTCTCTGGTCGATACCTCGGTCACCGAAGCCCTGCCCGCGCAGCCAATCGATCCGCCGACCATCACCGTAACCTTTGGCATCAATGACAGTCCGCTGGCGGGCCGCGATGGCAAAAAGGTCCAGTCCCGGGTCATTCGCGATCGCCTGATGAAAGAGGCAGAGCTGAACGTGGCGATCCAGGTCACAGACACGCCCGGCGGTGAAGCCTTTGAGGTGGCCGGTCGCGGCGAGCTTCAGATGGGCGTTTTGATCGAAAACATGCGCCGCGAAGGGTTTGAGCTCTCGATCTCCCGGCCGCAGGTTCTGTTCAAGGAAGAAAACGGTCAGCGGATGGAGCCCGTCGAAGAAGCCACCATCGACGTGGATGACGAATACTCCGGCGTGGTGATCGAAAAGCTCACCGGCAACCGCAAGGGTGAACTGGTCGAGATGAAACCGGCAGGCGCCGGCAAAACCCGGATCATCGCCCATGTGCCGTCGCGCGGGCTGATCGGCTACCACGGTGAATTCCTGACGGATACCCGCGGGACCGGCGTCCTGAACCGCGTTTTCCACGGCTGGACTGCGCATAAAGGTGCGATCCCCGGCCGCCGCGCCGGTGTTCTGATCTCGATGGAGAACGGCCAATCCGTGGCATATGCTCTGTGGAACCTCGAAGAGCGTGGCAAGATGTTCATCGGCGCACAGGCAGATATCTATCAGGGTATGATCATCGGCGAGCACAGCCGGGAAAACGATCTCGAAGTGAACCCGCTGAAGGGCAAGAAGCTGACCAACGTCCGGGCTTCGGGTACTGACGATGCGGTCCGTCTGACCACGCCAATCACGCTCTCTCTGGAAGAAGCGATTGCCTATATCAACGACGATGAGCTTGTTGAGGTCACGCCAAGCTCCGTGCGTCTGCGCAAACGCTATCTGGACCCGCATGAGCGCAAGAGGATGGCCAAAGCCAACCAATAAACTCTGCAAGACCACAAAAGGCCGCCTGTATTGGCGGCCTTTTTTGTTGCTCGATCACTGCGCAGAACAAATGTCCCGCTTACATGGGTAAACGGTGTTTCAGGCAAAGGAAAGGGCACCCAAAGGTGCCCTGCCTTGCAAAAATGCCGGTCAAATCTGTCAGTCGCTGGTCTCAACCACCATCAACTCGCGTTCTGACGCATTTCGCGCGTGGGCAAGCGCCTCCTGATATTCAGGGCTGTGATAACAATCGACCGCAGCCTCCACGCTTGGGAACTTTGCCACCACATTCCGGGGACGTTCCTTGCCCTCAAGCTGAACAAACCGTCCGCCTCGGGCGATGAACTCCCCGCCATGCTTGGCAATCGCCGGTCCCGCCAGCTCGGCGTATTTTCCGTAGGCGTCCGCATCGGTCACGGTCACATGTGCAATCCACAGTGCAGGCATCCTGGCCTCCTATTTTCTTTGGTCATTCCCGGTCAATGCAGATCCCTATGGCCCGCACTGATCGTTTCAATCAGTCACTGGCCCGCGAGAAATGCCTCTGCCGCCGCGATCCCCTCCTGGGCGCCGGAGAAATCCTTGCCGCCGCCCTGCGCCATGTCGGGACGGCCACCGCCGCCCTTTCCTCCGACGGCGGGAACTGCGGCCTTGAGCACATCCACAGCGGAAATTTCAGCCTTCAGATCATCCGTCACCCCGGCAGCAACCGCGACCTTTCCGTCATCTTCGGCAATCAGGAGGATCACACCGGAGCCTATTTTCTGTTTGTGCGCATCGACCAATCCACGCAGATCCTTGCCGGACACGCCTTGCAAGGCCTGACCGACAAAGGTCTTGCCGCCGATGTTTTTCGCCTCAACACCGCCATCGGCCCCGCCACCCATGGCAATCTGTTGCTTGAGATTGGAAATCTCGTTCTGCAACGCCTTGCGTTCATCCATCAGGGCCTTCAGGCGGTCCATGACCTCTGCCGGCTGCGCCTTGAGCGAGGTCGCGACCTCGGCCATTCGCGCGGCTTCGCGTTCCAGATGCGCAAAAGCCGCAGCCCCTGTCAGCGCTTCGATCCGCCGGACACCCGCGGAGGAGGCACTGTCCCCCAGAATGACAAAAGTGCCGATATCGCCGGTCTGCTTTACATGGGTTCCCCCACATAATTCGATCGAATAGGTATCGCCCGCCAGACCTTTGCCGGTCTGAGCAGTGCCCATGGAGACCACACGCACCTCATCGCCGTATTTTTCACCGAACAGCGCCTGCGCACCCAGCGCACGGGCATCATCGGGTGTCATGATCCGGGTCTCGACAACCGTATTCTGGCGCACGAAGGCATTGACGTCGCCTGCAACCTTCAGCAGCTCCTCCTGGCTGAGCGCCTTGGTGTGGCTGAAATCGAACCGCAGGCGATCATCCGCATTGAGCGAGCCGCGCTGCGCCACATGATCGCCAAGCGTCTCGCGCAGCGCCTCGTGCAACAGATGTGTGGCAGAATGATTTGCACGAATGGCCGAACGACGTGCGTGATCGACCTCCAGCTGTGCGGCAGCACCTGTGGTCACCAACCCATTGGTAACCTCCGCGATGTGAATGAATACGCCGGCGACCTTTTTCGTGTCCGTCACCCGCAGGCTGCCACCATCGAGGCGGATCTGGCCCTGATCCCCAACCTGGCCACCGGATTCCGCATAGAATGGCGTTTGGTTGAGCACGACCTGGACACTATCGCCCTCGCCCGCCTCGTTCACGATGGCGCCATCCTTGACCAAGGCCAGGATCTGACCCTCGGCCCGCTCGGTCTCGTAGCCAAGGAAATCCGTGGTTCCCTTGCTGTCCGCGATATCAAACCAGATTGTGCTGTCGACCGCCTCGCCCGATCCCGCCCAGGCTGCACGGGCCTTGGCCTTTTGCTCGGCCATGGCGCTGTCAAATCCCTCGATGTCCACATCGCGCCCTTTTTCGCGCAGGGCGTCCTGCGTCAGGTCCAGCGGGAAGCCGAAGGTATCATATAGCTTGAAGGCCGCAGCACCCGGCAAAGGCGCGCCCTCCTCAAGATCGGACAGTTCGTCGTCCAGAAGTTTCAGACCCCGATCAAGGGTTTGCTTGAACCGGGTTTCCTCCAGTTTGAGGGTCTCTTCGATCATCGACTGAGCCCGCCCCAGCTCAGGGTAGGCCGCGCCCATCTGCTGGACCAGAGCGGGCACCAGCCTATGCATGACCGGATCTTTTGCCCCCAGCAAATGCGCATGACGCATGGCGCGGCGCATAATGCGGCGGAGCACATAGCCACGCCCGTCATTTGACGGCGTGACGCCATCTGCCATCAGGAAGGAGGTCGACCGCAGGTGGTCAGCGATGACCCGGTGGTGGACATTCTGCTCCCCATAGGGATCAACATTGGTGACATCCGCCGAGGCCTCGATCAGCGATCTGAACAGGTCGGTATCATAGTTATCGTGGCTGCCCTGCAACAAGGCACCGATCCGTTCCAGCCCCATGCCAGTGTCAATCGACTGCATGTCCAGCGCCTTCATCGAGCCGTCTTCGAACTGCTCGTTTTGCATGAAGACCACATTCCAGATCTCGATGAACCGGTCGCCATCTTCCTCCGCAGAGCCCGGAGGCCCGCCCCAGATATGGTCGCCGTGGTCAAAAAAGATCTCGGTACAGGGTCCGCAGGGACCGGTCGGGCCCATTTGCCAGAAATTGTCAGAGGTCGCGATACGGATGATCCGGCTCTCTGGTACGCCGACTTTCTTCCAAATTTCGAAGGCTTTGTCGTCGTTGTGATAAACCGTGGTATAGAGTTTGTCCTGCGGAATTCCGAACTCGCGCGTGATCAACTCCCAGGCGAAGGGAATTGCCTCCTCCTTGAAATAATCACCGAAGGAAAAGTTCCCCAGCATTTCAAAGAACGTGTGGTGGCGCGCCGTATATCCGACGTTGTCCAGATCGTTGTGCTTACCGCCGGCCCGGACGCATTTCTGCGCCGTTGTCGCGCGCACATAGTCCCGCTTTTCCAGCCCGGTGAAACAGTTCTTGAACTGAACCATGCCGGAGTTGGTGAACATCAAAGTCGGGTCATTTCGTGGCACCAGCGGACTGGAGTCCACAACCTCGTGGCCCTGCTTGGCAAAGTAATTGAGGAAGGTCGACCGGATGTCGTTCAAGCTGGGCATATAACGCGGCTCTCTGAAGTGAATGTGACAGTCCTAGGCGGTTTATCGCGCCCGCGCAGGCCTGTCTACCGCCCAAAGCACAGGCACCCTATTCCCCTGTTTTTCACGGGAATGCTCCCGCGAAGACAGAGTCATGCCTTTGTCAGGTGATCGCCGGTCCGAAATGTGCCTGATTTTTCCACGGAACACAGGATACCGCGCAGGCGCAGGGGACGGTTTTCCGGTGTCGCGACCCAGTCTTTCGCCTCAGCGCCGTAGCGGACTTTCCATTTCACACAGCCGTCATTGAAGATATCAGACACCCGCAGCCTGGCAGATCCGACCTGCAGCAATTGCCCCGCAGGGAGGTTGTCTTCTGAGAGATCCATATCGACAATGAATGTGTCTCCCGGATGCGTGGTCGTCTCACGCTCCAGCCAGACCAGATCCAACACCCGCTGCGGGAGAATGGAGATCTGGATGCCGGGATGCGGGCTGCCGTCTTCCAGCCGCATCCAGGGGCGGGTGGACCAACGCTCGCCCGCAATGCCCGCCTCAGGTGTGACCGAAATTTCATCGACGAAATTGCGTTGGTTATACCCCGGCCGCAAGCACAACATGGAAATGGCCGCCCCGTCCTTTGGGGCAGCCATCACATGCGGCAGGGCCGCGTCCAGTTCTTCACGAGTGACGGGCATTGTCAGCCTTCAAATAATACGTCGTCATCTTTTTCTTCTGGCGGCATATCGAACTCCAGACCATGTGCAGCCCGGATTTTATCCTCGATTTCCAGTGCAATGCGACTGTTCTCGCGCAGATAGGTCTTGGCGTTTTCCCGTCCCTGACCGATCCGTTCGTCCCCATAGGAGAACCAGGCCCCGGATTTGTTCACGACACCGGCAATCACGCCAAGATCAAGCAGCTCGCCCATCTTGGAGATCCCTTCGCCGTACATGATGTCGAACTCCACCTGCTTGAACGGCGGGGCCACCTTGTTCTTCACCACTTTGACCCGCGTGCTGTTTCCGACCACTTCGTCGCGGTCTTTGACGGCGCCGATACGGCGAATGTCCAGCCGCACCGAAGAGTAGAATTTCAGCGCATTGCCGCCTGTCGTTGTCTCGGGCGAGCCAAACATGACGCCAATCTTCATGCGGATCTGGTTGATAAAGATAACCATGCATTTGGACCGGCTGATCGAACCGGTGAGTTTGCGCATTGCCTGGCTCATCAGACGCGCGTGCACACCCACGCTGCTGTCGCCCATGTCGCCCTCGAGTTCCGACTTCGGAGTGAGAGCCGCCACGGAGTCGACGATCACCATATTGACCGCACCGGAACGCACCAGCGTGTCCGTGATCTCCAGCGCCTGTTCACCCGTGTCGGGTTGGGAAATCAGCAATTCGTCCAGATCCACGCCAAGCTTCCTGGCGTATTGCGGATCCAGCGCGTGCTCTGCATCGACAAACGCGCACACACCGCCCTTTTTTTGCTGTTCGGCAATGCAGTGCAGTGTCAGCGTGGTCTTGCCCGAGCTTTCGGGCCCGTAGATTTCCACGATCCGGCCCATCGGCAGACCGCCGATGCCAAGCGCGATGTCCAGCCCCAGCGAGCCCGTGGAGCTGGCTTCGATCTCTTGCAGAGCCGTACCGTCCCCAAGCTTCATGATCGAGCCCTTGCCGAACTGCCGTTCGATCTGGGCCAGCGCGCTGTCCAGAGCCTTTTTCTTGTCGCCGCTCTTCTTGTCGTCCTTCATGGTCAATAGATCCGCCATAATACCCGTATCCTTCTCTATGTGTCACACCCGGAGGCGGACGACAATCACTGCTTTGTTCTCCTCTTGTTCCTTATGGGGTCAAAACAAGAACATTGCAAGCCAAATCCACCTGCATTCAGGGACTGGCAACGGAGTTAAAGAATAGTTTACAAAGCAGGAACACTTTGAAGTATTACCGGGGCTTTAACGTCATGATGGTCTTTTTCCACGCAAGGCTTGTGCTGTTGTCGGTCCCGAAAACCGGAACCACCGCATTGATGACGGCGCTGCGGCCCTATGCCGATATGGTGATTTCGGACCCGCCAGAGCTCAAACACTCGCCCGTATACCGCTACAATCGATGGGTCCGCCCGATGTTTGACAAGGTCTGCGGCACCGAGCTTGAGGTGGTGGCCACAATGCGCGAGCCCGTGGACTGGCTCGGCAGTTGGTATCGGTTTCGCAGACGCCCGCATCTTGACGGGCAACCCACTTCGACGCAGGGGATGAGCTTTGATGCCTTCGTTGACGATTATTGCCGGGGAAAACGGCCGCCGCATGCCAATGTGGGTAGCCAGGCCAAATTCCTGGAAGCACAGCCCAATGGCTGTCACGTCTCTCATTTGTTTGCCTATGAAAACCAAAAGGCCCTGCACGCCTTCCTGCAGGATCGCATCGGCGTTTCCTACCAGACAAAACCTGAAAATGTGAGCCCCCAGGCGGATGTGACGCTGCACGAAGACATGCTGGAAAAGCTAAAGCGCAAACACCCGGAGGAGTTTGCGCTTTACGCCAGGATCAGGGCCTAGCCGCCACCCGCCCACTCACTGCAATTGTGAATGAACGGTTTCCGTCAGCTGGCTGAGCGAAAATGGCTTGGCCAGGAAGACCGAGTTGGGAATGTCCGGCTCCGCTTCGCCAAAGGCGCCCTCGGAATAACCGGATACAAAGACGACCTTGGTGCCCGGACGTTCCTTCAGCGCCTCGCGCACCCAGCTGGGGCCATTCATCCCCGGCATGATCACATCCGTCACAAAGACATCGACGCTCAGGTTCGGGTCTTCCAGCGTGTGCAGCGCGTCCTCGGCGGACTCGGCCTCCAGAACCGTGTAGCCCCGCATGCGCAAGGCGCGCGACGCAAAGGCCCGGACCGGGGCTTCGTCTTCGACCAGCAGCACCACGCCCTCGCCGTGCTGCGCCGTGACCTTCGCCTTCTGGACCGGCTCCGGGGTCGGGTCCAGCTCTTCGCCATCGCTGCGATAGACCGGGAAATACAGCGTGAATCTGGTGCCTTGGTTCACCACCGAGTCGACAAAGATAAACCCGCCGGTCTGCTTGATGATACCGTAGGCCGTGGACAGACCAAGGCCCGTGCCCTCGCCGGTCCGCTTGGTTGTATAGAAAGGTTCAAAGACCTTCTGCAGCTTGTCCGGCGCGATGCCGGTGCCTTCGTCATGGACCTGGATGGTGACCCACTCGCCGGGCGGCACGACAGCGCGATCCCGCTCCAGCGTTGCGTCCAGCGATACGACTTCGGTCTCGACACGGATTTCGCCGCCATGCGGCATGGCATCGCGCGCATTCACCACGAGGTTCATCAAGACCTGTTCCAGCTGACGCTTGTCCGCCCGGATCGACCGCATGACCGGATCATGGCTCAGCGTCAGCGAGACCTTCTCGCCCACCAGCCGATTGAGGAGATGTGTCAGATCCGACAGGGTTTCGCGAATATCCAGAACTTCGGGCTGGAGGGTTTGTTTCCGCGAGAAGGCCAGAAGTTGGCTCACCAATGCGGCGGCACGGTTGGCATTTTCATGAATCTGGATCAGATCCCCGAAATCCTGATCACCCTGATCATGACGCAACAACAACAAGTCGCAGTGACCTGAAATCGCAGTCAGCAAGTTGTTGAAATCATGCGCGACACCACCAGCCAGCTGCCCGATCGCCTGCATCTTCTGGCTTTGTGCGAACTGCGCCTCGAGCGTTTTAAGCTCGGTGGCATCGTTCAGAACCGCCATCAACAGCGTCTCGCCGTCTTCGATCACGCGGGTCAGGGTCACCTGCACAAAGACCTCCTTGTCCTTGCGGCTGACGCGCAGGAATTCGGATTTATGCGGCGCCAGCCCATGCGCTGTCTCATGCAGCCAATCGTTCATCGGACGCCCCAGCCCCTCCATGAGCTGGCCGAGATGCACGCCCTCCGCCTGTTCGATCCCAAGCAGACGCATCGCCATGCGATTGACCAGAACCACTTCGCCCTCCGGCCGGATTTTCAGGAGCGGCACCGGCAATGTTTCCACCCCGGTATGCGTGCCACTGTCCTCGACCTCGGCCTTCATGAAATACAGTTCGCTGCGCCCCTGCCCGCGCCCCTGTTCACTCACCAGAACCTCAACGGGTCCGGTTTTTGTCATGATGGTGTTGATCCGGTCCGGCGCCACCGGAAGCGATGTAAAGAGACGGTCGGTGGATTTCACCCGTTCGCCGATCAGGCTGCGGGCGGCCTCGTTCATGAACAAGACCGCTCCGGTGCGCCCGACCGAGATCATCGGAACCGGGTTGGCATCCGCAGTGCGTCCGGCCGGGCGGTCGCCCATGTCCTCAACGCGCCACAGGAAACTTCCATTGGCCATCTCATGCACCGACAGGCGGACATGACCCCGCCTTGTCACGATATCTTCGCGCGCTGATCCTTCGAGTTTCGCCCGGCTTTGCAAGCGAAACAAAACCGCCGACGGATTTGCCAGAACCGACCTCATAGTTCCTGACAAGGTTTCGCTTTCGCTGCTTTCAAACCGTTTCAGGGCCGAGGTGTTACAGGCGTGAATCAGCCCGTCTTCATCGGTCACGAAACTGGGCGAGGCGTCCTTGTCGATAAAACCGCTCAGCAGCTCACTGGCCATGGCCCGGGCGCGCCCCTGAATCCGCGTCTGGTACAGGATGATTGTCGCGACCCCCGCCAATGTCAGACCAACCGCGATCACCGCGCGGGCGGCCCAGTCGGGAACCGGCAATATCCAAGGGACGATCACAAGACCTCCCGCGAGACACAGGGTCACGATCAGCCGGATCTGCTCAGGGCTCTGCCCCTTCAGGTCCGGTACAATCGAGGTGGGGCGACCGATCATTTCGGCTCCGTCAGCATTTTTCATGCCGCACTATCACGGCATTGTTGGTTAAAGCGAAGTTAACTAACGGCCCGGATGACAAAACTTTCCAAGGGATTAATTCACTTTCTACGCTGGAACACTGCAACATAGAACCCGTCTGTCCCATTTTGCACCTGCCAAAAGACCTCGGACAGCTGCTGCCACTCGGGGTTGCGGTTCAGAAATTGCTCCGCCTGCATACCATTTTCCACATCCAGCATCGAGCATGTGGCAAAGGCAAGTCGGCCCTGCGCGCTGACAAGCCCGGCGGCCTCATCCAATATGGACGCCTGAAGCGCGACCAGCTCCTCCAGCCGATCCTGGCTGAGACGCCATTTCCCCTCGGGATCACGCCGCCACGAGCCGGAGCCGCTGCAGGGGGCATCACACAGCACCAGATCAAACGGCGCCACATTCGTCAGGTCTTCGGTCGTCAGAGTGGTCACACGGACCCCTGCCCGTTCAGCCCGCTGCGGCAGGTCCTTCATCCGGCGCGGGTCGATGTCATGGGCAAAGAGCGCAAGCCGCGCCCGTGCCGCCATTGCCAGAGCCTTGCCCCCGCCGCCCGCGCAATAGTCCAGAACCCGCATGTCGTCTTGCAGTGGAAGGGCATCGACAACGGCCTGACTGGCTGCGTCCTGCAATTCCACAAAGCCCTGGAGGTAACTTTGGGTATTCTTGATCCGGCGCGCGCCCTGCGTCACTCGGAGCGCCGAAGTCGCTGCCCCGTGGGCTTCGGCCAGGACCTCCTCGCCTGACAGACGCGCAATGGCCTCCGGCACGGTGGTCTTGTTCAGATTGACACGCAGGAACACTGGCGCCCGTGAGCGCAGAGCCCCGGCAGCATCCAAGGCACCCTGGCCAAGGCTGCGTTGGAACAGAGGCCAGAGCCATTCGGGAATATCGTATTCCTCTGCCGTCGTGTCAAAGCTCTGGGACGCCGCGCGTTCGGCGTCACTCAACGGGGATGGCGCGTGGCCCTCTCCGGTAAAGACACCGGCCGGGTCAATCCCGTCCTCCCGCAACGCGCCGACCAGAAGCCCGCGCCCGGTCTTGCTGCCCCCAAGGGCGGCGTGAGATCGCAGACAGCGCAGCGACTGAAACACGTGGTCCCGCACCGCCGCGCGGTCCTTGGATCCGGCATAGCGGCTCCGCCGCGCCCAATTGGTAAGCGACTTTTCCGCCGGGGTTCCGGCGAATATGTCGTCGAGACACTCGATCGCGGCCTGAATGCGAGCAGCCGGGGTCATGCGCGGGCTCCGGGATGGTCACAGGTGGCCAGCAGCAGCTCAGCCAATGCGGTAGTTCGGCGACTCGCGCGTAATTTGCACATCATGCACATGGCTCTCCTTCAGACCCGCGCCGGTAATGCGCACAAATTCACAGTTCGTCCGCATCTCGTCGACGGTGGCGCAGCCGGTATACCCCATAGCAGCCCGCAAGCCACCCACCAGCTGGTGAATGACCGCACCGGCAGAGCCTTTGTAGGGGACCTGCCCTTCGATGCCTTCGGGAACAAGCTTGTCGCTAGCGGCGTCTTTCTGGAAATACCGATCCGCCGAGCCGCGGGCCATCGCGCCCATGGACCCCATGCCCCGGTAGGATTTGAACGAGCGCCCCTGGTAGAGAATGACCTCGCCCGGGCTTTCGTCTGTGCCCGCAATCATCGAGCCGACCATCGCGCAGGATGCCCCCGCCGCAATCGCTTTGGCAAAATCGCCGGAGAACTTGATACCGCCGTCGGCAATCACCGGCGTATCCCCGGAGGCACTGGCGCAATCCATGATCGCGGTCAATTGCGGCACCCCGACACCCGCCACCATACGGGTCGTGCAGATGGATCCGGGTCCGATGCCCACCTTGATCGCATCCGCGCCCGCATCGATCAGTGCCCGGGTCGCAGCAGCGGTCGCCACATTGCCCGCAATCACTTGAACTTCGTTCGATTGTGCTTTGATTCTCTTGACGGCTTCGATAACCCCGGCGGAATGGCCATGGGCCGTGTCAACCACCACAATATCGACGCCCGCATCGATCAGCGCTTCTGACCGTTCAAAGCCGCTATCGCCGACAGAACTGGCAGCCGCCACACGCAACCGGCCCAGCTGGTCCTTGCAAGCGGTCGGATTCAGGACCGCCTGTTCCGTATCCTTCAGGGTCAAAAGCCCGGTCAGTTTGCCGTTCTTGTCGGTCACCAACAGCTTTTCAATCCGCCGGGCTTTCATCAGGGATATTGCTTCTTCGCGCTCTGCCGGCTCCTGAAGCATGGCCAGATTTTCCGAAGTCATCATCACGGAAACCGGCGTCCGATCATCAGAGGCAAAGCGCATGTCACGGTTGGTCACGATGCCCACGACCCGGCCATTTTCGTCGACGACCGGAAACCCTGTCACCCGGTAGCGCTCCTGCAGGGCCTTGGCATCCGCAAGCGTCTGGTTGGGCCGGAGGGTGATCGGGTTGTACACGATCCCGCTCTCGAACCGCTTCACCCGGCGTACCTGTCGCGCCTGCTCCAGAATATCGAGGTTCTTGTGGATCACGCCCATCCCCCCGGCCTGCGCCATGCTGATCGCCATGCGCGATTCCGTGACCGTATCCATGGCCGAACTCAGCAGCGGAATGTTGAGCGAGATCGCGCGGGTCACCCGAGTGCGCGTATCCGCCGTATTTGGCAGCACGCTGGACGCGGCCGGAACCAGCAAAACATCGTCAAATGTGAGAGCCTCACGAATCTGCATCTGTCTTCCCCATGCATAATACCGTTTGGCGGTGACCCTATTGCACAGTTTCCCAACAGGGGAAAGAGGCTGCGGCCATTTTCGCGAGCTTCCCGCATCTTAGCGCCTCAAAGACGCGCCCATCGATGCGCCCGTAGATGCGCCTGTCTCGGGCGTGACCGCTCCTTTGAGCGCGGAATTCAATGCAGATTTGCAACCTCGATGCCGCCCCTGGAACAGGAAGTGACGGTGCTTGCCTTTCACGCTGCAAAAAGTGACATATGCTCCGCATGAGTTTCGGAACATAAAGGCTAGAGGCATGTCAAACGATCCCCTCGTTGTGTTTACCCCATCCGGCAAGCGCGGACGTTTCCCGACAGGCACCCCGGTTCTGACCGCCGCACGTCAACTGGGCGTGGATCTGGATTCTGTCTGTGGCGGGCGCGGCATTTGTTCGAAATGCCAGATTACGCCGTCCTATGGGGATTTCGCCAAACACGGGGTGAGCGTTGCCGATGATGCGCTGTCGGAGTGGAACAAGGTTGAACAGCGCTACAAGGACAAGCGCGGCCTGATCGACGGGCGTCGCCTTGGCTGTCAGGCCAAGATAGAAAAGGACGTGGTCATTGACGTTCCGCCCGAAAGTCAGGTCCACAAACAAGTTGTCCGCAAACGGGCCGAGGCGCGCGATATCACCCTCAATCCATCCGTCCGTCTGGTCTATGTCGAGGTGGAAGAACCTGACATGCACAAGCCGACCGGAGACCTCGAACGGCTGTGTGAAGCACTGGACAAACAGTGGCAAATCAAAGATGTAAATTGCGACCTTCATGTCATCCAAACGCTTCAGCCCGTGCTGCGCAAAGGCGGCTGGAACGTCACTGTTGCCCTCCATCAGGGCGACGCCAATCAGCCACCGCGCATTATGCATATCTGGCCGGGCTACTATGACGGCACGATCTATGGGCTGGCGGTCGATCTCGGCTCCACCACCATTGCGGCCCACCTGTGTGACCTAAAGAGCGGCGAGGTTGTGGCCTCCTCCGGGATCATGAACCCGCAGATCAGATTTGGCGAAGATCTGATGAGCCGCGTTTCCTATTCGATGATGAACAAGGGCGGCGACAAGGAAATGACCCGGGCGGTGCAGGAGGGGATGAATGCCCTCTTCGCGCAGATCTCCGCCGAGGCCGAAATCGATCCGTCGCTGATCATGGATGCTGTGTTTGTCTGCAATCCGGTCATGCACCACCTCTTTATCGGCATTGACCCTTTCGAGCTGGGGCAGGCTCCCTTTGCATTGGCGACCTCCAATGCGCTGACCCTCAAGGCGCATGATCTCAATCTTGACCTGCATCCGGCGGCCCGGGTGTATCTGCTGCCCTGTATCGCGGGTCATGTGGGTGCCGATGCCGCCGCGGTTGCGCTCTCTGAGGCGCCCGACAAATCTGACGATCTCGTTCTGGTGGTGGACGTCGGCACCAATGCGGAGATCCTGTTGGGCAACAAGGACAGGGTTCTCGCCTGTTCCTCTCCCACCGGCCCGGCCTTTGAGGGGGCTCAGATCTCCTCAGGACAGCGCGCAGCCCCCGGGGCGATTGAACGGGTGGAGATCAATCCCGAAACCAAGGAGCCCCGGTTCAGGGTGATTGGCTCCGAGATTTGGTCTGACCAGCCGGGGTTCGGAGAAAGCATCGCAACGACCGGAATTTCGGGGATCTGCGGCTCTGGCATCATCGAGGTGATTGCTGAAATGCGCCTTGCGGGCCTGCTCGATGCCTCGGGCCTGATCGGGTCGGCGGCCCAGACCGGCAGCGCCCGCTGCGTGCCGGAAGGGCGCACACATGCCTATCTCCTGTGGGATGGGACGGCCGAGGGCGGCCCGAGGATCACTGTCACCAACCCGGATATTCGCGCGATTCAGATGGCCAAGGCCGCGCTTTATTCCGGAGCGCGCCTGTTGATGGACAAGATCGGCGTTGAAACGGTTGATCGTGTGGTGCTGGCCGGGGCGTTTGGCGCCCATATCTCGGCCAAACACGCCATGGTGCTGGGCATGATCCCGGATTGCCCGCTTGACAAGGTGACAAGCGCCGGGAATGCGGCCGGAACCGGGGCCCGCATCGCCCTGTTGAATATTGATGCACGGCGGGAAATCGAGGCAACCGTTCGCCAGATCGAAAAGATCGAAACTGCGGTAGAGCCCCGGTTTCAGGAGCATTTCGTCAATGCTTCGGCGATTCCCAATGCCACGGAACCCTACCCGATCCTCAAGACTGTCGTCAGGCTTCCGGATGTGTCCTTTAATGCGGGCGGTGGCGATGCGGACACCAGTGGCGGACGGCGGCGACGGCGGCGCGGCTAGACGCGAGAAAACTGGAGCGGCGCTATTGACGCCCTCCGCAGCGCCGCATAAAGCTCTGCGGTACGGGCGCGGGTATGATGTAATGGTAGCCTGTCAGCTTCCCAAGCTGAACGCGCGAGTTCGATTCTCGCTACCCGCTCCAAAGGACTCCAAACAAAATTCAGCAACATGAGATACTTACGCCCCAACTTTCATTGAAGTGCGGCACGCTTCGTGGCCCTGAAATGGGAAAAATAGGGAACAAAATGGTAGCTTCGGGAGTCTGAGTCCCGAAGTAATTCCCGAAGGTATCTGTGCAGTGGAGAGCCTTCACTGCGCCTTGTATGAACGTCGCGATTCGGCTACCTGCCGTCATCGCGTCACCAACCGATGGTTTCCCGCAGTCCTCGTACCGGGTCGCGTGACCTTCGCGCACAAGCCATTCATTCACGTTTTCGCCGTTGACATATACGGTCGCCAGATATCGACCAAATGAACCCGTTCTCTCAGCCTCGGAACGCGCGCTCTTGACCGTGCAGATATAGACATCCTGGCCCGCGAGACGCTGCTCAAGGGCGATCTTTGCAGGCATAAATCCTTTCTCGTTTCGCTCTTCTGCCTGGATCGCAAAGAGCCTCAAATGCTCTTTGTGAAGCCAAATATCAAAGCCGAGGTCGATGTCTGCGACAATAGTGTCGCAATCAATCACGCGGGTGATTTCAACCCGATATGCATACAGCCCGCAGTCCGGAACGTTTCCGGCTGCAACCGCAGAGCAAAGGAAGATCCAGGCCAGAACGATTCTCAACATTTGCGATGCTCCATATTGCGAGCAAAGACTACCCGGCTGGTTCGGTGAAACAAGTATTACCAGCGCCCCGACACCAAGCATCCCGGTCATTCTTGACCCGTTGAATTGGGACGCCTGTGGGTGGCAGTTCGGACACGCGGCTCGGTGCGGGCGCTGTATTGCGCGACCACCCGGGCAAGCGGTTTCGGCCAGCGGATGATGGGCCGGAGCTCATTGAGAAGCTGTGAGGGCAGTCTGTTTAGATCAATACAATGGGCGGATTCCCCGCGTTCTCTGCACCTGCGAAAGCTACATGTCCCAAAGGGAATTGCGGCCATTCCAATCCACTTGCCCCCCGGAGCGATGCTACGCACTGCATTAAGGTCAGCAATGCGCAGGAAGCGGGCTTTGCAAAGTTGCTGTTCCTCA
>NZ_VCNK01000034.1 GCF_006265095.1 Phaeobacter sp. B1627 | reverse complement strand
CCCCCGCGGCGCCCTTTTTCGTGCCAGGCTGACAGGCGGGAGCGGGCCTCGCCAAAAGGCCCGTCGGGCACTCGGTGGGCCTTGCTCTGGGACTACTCCCGGACTTGCCCCGAGACCCGCCCTGGAACCTGCGTCGGGCGCGAGGGATCACATGCGCTTCCCCCTTGCTTCAGGTCACAATCGGACGTATAGAGCGCCATCCCGCCAGGCGGGGCAAAGGCGGGGTGATTCCCGCCTTTTGGGTTCGATGAAGGTTCTGCGGTGGTCGCGGGCCTTCCTCTCAACTCCAACGCCTAAGATAAGGCTATGAAATGCAAAGCCAAAATATTCGTATCCGGCTGAAGGCATTTGACTATCGCGTTCTGGATGCCAGCACGCAAGAGATCGTCAACACTGCCAAGCGGACCGGCGCGCAGGTGCGCGGCCCGATTCCGCTGCCGAACAAGATCGAGAAATTCACTGTTCTGCGTGGTCCTCACGTCGACAAGAAATCCCGCGATCAGTTCGAAATCCGTACGCACAAGCGTATGCTCGACATTGTTGATCCGACTCCCCAGACCGTGGACGCGCTGATGAAGCTCGACCTCGCCGCTGGTGTTGATGTCGAAATCAAGCTGCAGTCTTAAGATCGGAGGGTAGAATATATGCGCTCTGGTATTATCGCTAAAAAAGTGGGCATGACCCGCTTGTTCATGGAAGACGGCAAGCAGATTCCTGTGACCGTTCTTCATCTGGATGGTCTGCAGGTTGTGGCTCAGCGTACCGAAGAAACTGACGGCTACACTGCTGTTCAGCTCGGTGCTGGTTCCGCCAAGGTGAAGCGCGTCTCCAAAGCCATGCGCGGCCACTTCGCAACTGCGAAAGTCGAGCCGAAGCGGAAGCTGGTCGAGTTTCGCGTTCCCGCTGAAGGCCTGATCGAAGTGGGTGCGGAAATCTCCGCCGAGCACTTCCTGACGGGTCAGAAGGTGGACGTCACCGGGACCTCTATCGGTAAAGGTTTTGCCGGTGCGATGAAGCGTCACAACTTTGGTGGTCTGCGGGCGTCTCACGGTGTGTCGATCTCTCACCGTTCGCACGGCTCCACCGGTCAGTGTCAGGATCCGGGCAAAGTCTTCAAAGGCAAGAAGATGGCCGGCCACATGGGTGCAGCCCGTGTGACCACTCAGAACCTGGAAGTCGTCCGTACCGACGCCGACCGTGGTCTGGTCTTCATCAAAGGCGCTGTTCCTGGTCCGAAATCCGGCTGGGTCACCGTCAAAGATGCCGTGAAGAAAAAAGCCCCCGAGGGTCTGCCGTTCCCGGCCGCCCTGAAAACTGCTGCCGAGGCATCTGCTGCCGAAGCTCCCGCGGAAGGTGGTGAAGCATGAAACTTGACGTGATCAAACTGGACGGCGGCGTCGCTGGCGACATCGAACTGTCCGAAGACCTGTTCGGTCTGGAACCGCGTGCGGACATCCTGCACCGTGTGGTCCGTTGGCAGCGCAACAATGCGCAGGCCGGCACCCACAAGGTGAAGACCCGCTCCGAGACGTCCTACTCGACGAAGAAGATCTATCGCCAAAAAGGCACCGGTGGCGCACGTCACGGTGACCGGAACGCGCCGATCTTCCGCAAGGGTGGTATCTACAAAGGTCCAACCCCGCGTAGCCACGGCCACGATCTGACCAAAAAGTTCCGCAAGCTGGGCCTGCGCCATGCGCTGTCCGCCAAAGCACAAGCGGGCGAGCTGGTCGTGATCGAGAATGCTGAGTCCGAAGGCAAGACCGCTGCTCTGGCCAAACAGGTTGCAAACCTGGGCTGGAAACGCGCGCTGGTCATCGATGGCGCAGCTGTCAACGAAGGCTTCGCTCGTGCCGCCAAGAACATCGAAGGTCTGGATATCCTGCCGTCGATGGGCGCAAACGTCTATGACATCCTGAAACGTGACACACTTGTGCTCACGAAGTCGGCTGTCGAAGCACTGGAGGCTCGCCTGAAATGAGCGCGAAGGCAGAACATTACGACGTGATCCGCAAGCCGATCATCACTGAAAAATCCACAATGGCGTCCGAAAACGGTGCCGTGGTTTTCGAAGTGGCAATCGACACCAACAAACCCCAGATCAAGGAGGCCGTCGAGGCGCTCTTTGGTGTGAAGGTGAAAGCGGTCAACACAACCATCACCAAGGGTAAGGTCAAGCGCTTCCGTGGCTCGCTGGGCCGTCGGAAAGACGTCAAGAAAGCCTATGTGACCCTGGAAGAGGGCAACACAATCGACGTGTCCACCGGACTCTGAGATTTGCCTCTTTGAGATTTGGAAAGGCCCTCGTTCGCGCGGGGGCCTTTTCGCTGTTTGCCGGACCGGGAAATGGGGCCGGGCCGCGGGGGCATGCTGGCCCCCTTGACCGGAGAGACGCAGGGGGATGGCACGGAGAGGGAGGATCTATGCCCGCACGGGCGGGAACCTCTCAGCCGGTGTGCTATGGCCATTGCCAGCCCCGGCAACCTCTGCTAATGACCGTCCATCCCGCAGGCCTCGGATTCGTTCCGGGGCCGTATCTTTTGCCGGGAAATACGAACCTGGGACCTTCGGGGCCCTATAAACCGCGGTCACCTGAACCCGTCTGCACCAGCGATACGTCGCGCAGATCAGGCAGGGGGCTTTAACATAGCGGATCCGATGGCACCTCGCCTTGTGGATCTGCAACGGTGGGGCAACTCACCGTAGCTAAACGGAAGACAGAAAGCATGGCACTTAAGTCGTATAAGCCGACGACGCCGGGCCAGCGAGGGCTGGTTCTGATCGACCGTTCGGAGCTTTGGAAAGGGCGTCCGGTCAAGTCTCTCACTGAGGGTTTGACCAAATCGGGCGGCCGGAACAACACCGGACGTATTACTTCCCGCCGCCGTGGTGGCGGCGCAAAGCGTCTTTACCGGATCGTTGACTTCAAACGGAATAAATTTGATGTCGCCGCAACCGTCGAGCGCATTGAATATGACCCCAACCGCACAGCCTTTATCGCGCTGGTGAAATACGAGGACGGCGAACAGGCCTATATCCTCGCACCGCAGCGTCTGGCCGTCGGCGACAAGGTCGTAGCCTCCGCAAAGGCCGACATCAAGCCGGGCAACGCAATGCCGTTCTCGGGCATGCCGATCGGTACCATCGTTCACAACATCGAAATGAAGCCCGGCAAAGGCGGCCAGATCGCCCGTGCAGCCGGTACCTACGCTCAGTTCGTTGGCCGTGATGGTGGCTACGCTCAGATCCGCCTGTCCTCGGGCGAACTGCGCCTCGTGCGTCAGGAATGCATGGCCACCGTTGGTGCCGTGTCCAACCCCGACAACTCCAACCAGAACTACGGTAAAGCCGGTCGTATGCGCCACAAGGGCAAACGTCCAAGCGTCCGTGGTGTGGTCATGAACCCGATCGATCACCCGCATGGTGGTGGTGAGGGTCGGACCTCTGGTGGTCGTCACCCGGTTACTCCTTGGGGTAAGCCGACCAAGGGCGCACGTACCCGTAACAAGAACAAGGCGTCGCAAAAGCTGATCATCCGCTCGCGTCACGCCAAGAAGAAAGGGCGCTAATACATGTCTCGCTCTGTATGGAAAGGCCCCTTTGTCGATGCTTACGTGCTGAAAAAAGCCGAAGCAGCGCGCGATTCGGGTCGCAATGAAGTGATCAAGATCTGGTCTCGTCGTTCCACCATTCTGCCCCAGTTTGTGGGTCTGACCTTTGGTGTGTACAACGGTCAGAAGCACATTCCTGTCAACGTCACGGAAGACATGATCGGTCAGAAGTTCGGTGAGTATTCGCCGACCCGGACCTATTACGGTCACGCCGCTGACAAAAAAGCGAAGCGGAAGTAAGTCATGGGCAAGGATAAGAACCCCCGCCGCGTGGCAGACAACGAAGCAATGGCAAAACTGCGCATGCTCCGTACTTCCCCGCAAAAACTGAACCTGGTTGCACAGATGATCCGTGGCAAGAAGGTGGACAAGGCCCTGACGGACCTGACGTTCTCCAACAAGCGGATCGCGCAGGACGTCAAGAAATGCCTGCAGTCTGCTATTGCGAACGCTGAAAACAACCACAACCTGGACGTCGATGAGCTCATCGTCGCCGAGGCCTGGGTTGGCAAGAACATGACCATGAAACGCGGACGCCCGCGGGCCCGTGGTCGGTTCGGCAAGATCCTGAAGCCGTTCGCGGAGATCACCATCAAGGTGCGTCAAGTTGAGGAGCAAGCCTAATGGGACATAAAGTCAATCCAATCGGCATGCGCCTTCAGGTCAACCGCACCTGGGACAGCCGCTGGTACGCCGATACCAAGGATTACGGTGATCTTCTTCTTGAGGACATCCGAATTCGTGAGTTCATCAAGGATGAATGCAAGCAGGCCGGTATCGCCCGCGTGATCATCGAACGTCCGCACAAAAAGTGCCGTGTGACCATCCACACCGCACGCCCGGGCGTGATCATCGGCAAGAAAGGCGCTGACATCGAGGTGCTTCGCAAGAAGCTGGCCGCGATGACGGACTCCGAGCTGCACCTCAACATCGTTGAAGTGCGCAAGCCGGAGCTCGACGCAGCTCTGGTCGGCGAGTCCATCGCTCAGCAGCTGGAACGTCGTGTGTCCTTCCGTCGCGCAATGAAGCGCTCGGTTCAGAACGCCATGCGCATGGGCGCCCTGGGTATCCGGGTGAACGTGGCTGGTCGTCTGGGCGGTGCAGAAATCGCGCGGACTGAATGGTATCGCGAAGGTCGTGTGCCGCTGCACACGCTGCGCGCAGACATCGATTACGCTCATTCCGAAGCGTCCACCCCCTATGGTATCATTGGTATCAAAGTGTGGATCTTCAAAGGTGAGATCATGGAACATGATCCCGCTGCGCGTGACCGTAAAGCTCAGGAACTCCAGGACGGTCCGGCACCTCGCGGTGCAGGCGGCAACCGTCGTGGCGATCGCTAAGGAGAACGCGACATGCTTCAGCCAAAGCGTACTAAATTCCGCAAGATGCACAAAGGCCGGATCAAAGGCCTGGCAAAAGGCGGATCCGACTTGAACTTCGGCACCTACGGCCTGAAGGCTGTCACACCCGAGCGTGTGACCGCCCGTCAGATCGAAGCTGCCCGTCGTGCAATGACCCGCCACATGAAACGTCAGGGTCGTGTCTGGATCCGTATCTTCCCGGACACGCCTGTGACCTCCAAACCCGTCGAAGTGCGTATGGGTAAGGGTAAAGGTTCCGTGGACTTCTGGGCGTGCAAAGTGAAACCGGGCCGTGTGATGTTCGAAATCGACGGTGTCGGTGAAGATATCGCCCGCGAAGCTCTGCGCCTTGCAGCTATGAAGCTGCCGGTCCAGACCCGCGTCGTGGTTCGCGAAGACTGGTAAAGCCAGTCTCACGTACAAAATTCAAAACCTCCCGCCAGTCACCTGGTGGGAGGTTTTTTCATTTTGCGACAGCTTTTTGACCTCTGCAGAAATTGTTCACATTTTGTTCCTACCGTGGGGCGGTGACGGCAGGAGGGTATCGTGCAGCTCAGTTTCGTAATTCTGGTCTTGGTAGCCTGTTTGGGGGCCTGCGCTATTTCCGATGCGCCGGGTCCGGCCATTCGCGGTGTGACCGGAAGTGAGCCGCTGACGGAGGTGAGCCAGGCCCCCTATAGGCATGACTTTGCTACCTATTGGACATTGGCCAATGGGTGCACCTATTCCCCAGCGCCCGGAGCGGGAGGCGGTTGGCGATGGTTTCTGGTTGCGAACCCGTTGTCTCCCCGTCTGGACCGGATGCGCGATGATTGCACCATTGTCTTTCAGGAGGGCGGATGACGAGATCCCCAATCCTGCAATCTGAGCAGCAAGGAGGGCATGCGGGCCGGGCATTCATGCGAGGCGCCTAAGGGCGTTTGCCCGCTGCTGTGCTGCGGCGGTATCCCCCTCGCCAAGGGGCAGATGCTTGGGGTATGACCGGATTATGCCCCAGATCGATTCTCTCTTTGTGACCCGTCTTTACCGTGCGCCGCTGGCGGAGCACGATCCCAAAATAGATTCGCAGGAATTGGAAGTGTCCTGCCTGACCATTGCCGAGGACGACGAGGCCGGACAGGAGTGGTGCGAAGCAAACGGGTATCCCGGCTATACGTCATACGCATCACTGACGGACCTGCCCTGGCGGTTTCCGATATTTGCCGAGCTCGTGAAATCCCTCGATGCCCATGTCGCGGCATTTGCGGAGGATCTGGAGCTCAATCTGGACGGGCGTGATCTGCGGCTTGAGGACCTCTGGATCAATATACTTCCGGAGGGTGGAACGCATGCGAGCCATATTCATCCGCATTCGGTAATTTCCGGAACCACCTATGTCGCAATGCCCGACGGTGCCTCCGCATTGAAACTCGAAGATCCGCGCCACGCCATGATGATGGCCCACCCGCCGCGCCTCAAGGACTGTCGCCGGGAACTGCGGACCTTCGTTTATGAGACGCCAAAGGTTGGGGATGTTTTGCTGTGGGAGAGTTTCGTGCGCCACGAAGTTCCGATGAGCATGTCGGAAGAAGAGCGCATTTCGGTTTCCTTCAATTATGCATGGGCGTGAGAGGGCTTAGTCGCACCGGTCCGCCGTCCTAACGGCGCTGCTGTGGGGGAAATCCGGGCACGCCGCACCGTGTCGCATGACGTTTCGGAAGCTCTGCGGCCTGCGCCGTAGGGCGAGCGAAAAAAGACCACACTCTGGACTGCTGAAATGGAGCTCTCAGACTGGACGGCTGCGCCGGCCGCGGCAGCTCACCATTCCTATCAGGGGCCGCAACAAAGTGGTGGGACGCCAGAACTTCGGTCTCTCGCGCATGAAGCAAATATAGACCGGAATCGATCCTACCCGAAACTGTACCGACGACTGCGCGGAAAACTGTGCTGGCCTCGGGCTTTTGAAAGTCCGGTCCGGTCGCATCTGTTCAGGGGATCCGACATCCTGTCCGGGCAACTGCGTGAGGACTGAGTAAAAAGCGCTCAGATTTGAGCCGCCCTGGTGCGTCCTTTCACCCTAGCGAAAGGGTTGTGTGAAAGTCTTTCCGCAGAAAGATAAGTCCAAGGAGGCCCCAGTGCTGACTCACCCCGTCCACGCCGCTCCCAAGTACCGTATGAGCAAGGAGCTCTCGGAAAAACTGACCCTAGCTTCGCTTCAACGGCCCTACTTCTTTGTGCATATTCCGAAATGCGGCGGTACATCCGTCGGCGACGCGTTGGGGGGATTTTATTTGCATGGTACGGCCGCGCAATGGGTGGCGCAGGTTGGAGCGCAGTTCTGGGCCGACCTGAACACCTTTGCCCTGGTCCGCCACCCGTATGAGCGTGTGTGTTCGCTGTTTCGCTACAGCGAAGCTATTGGAGAATTGAACCCTGACATGAGGGGCGCGTCGATTGATGACTGGGTATTGAATACCTTTGCCGGACAAAATCCCAGTGATCTGGAGTTGTTCCATACCTTCCATCCCTGTTCACCCTGGGTGCTGGATGGGGAGGGCAACCCCATGGTCAAGTTAGTTTGCCGTCTGGAAGAGATCGATCAGGATTGGCAGACGATCCAGGACTTCACAGAAACTGATGCATCCCTCACGGTCAAGAACAAGACCATCCCGAGCGGCGGGACGCGGGTCGAAGACCTCAGCGACCGCAGCTGCGCGCTGCTGGATTGGTACTTTGCCGAAGATTTTAAAAACTTCGGCTATGGTCGCCGCGGCGAACCGCGGCTAAAGCCGCGAGAAGAAGCACCGTTTGTCGGCCGATTGTTGCCTCGGACGCGGTCGCACTGATCACCTGCGAGATTGTCAAAGCCGCCAGACCTGTTAAGCCGTTCGGGATTGTGTTTCCGAAAGGCTTCTCCATGGCGCGCCGCTCTGATTTTGAAATTGGTGAGTTCCGGATTCCTCCGGGCTCGCGTCGGACTGTTGACCTCCCGGTCAGCGTCCTGTCCGATCATACGCCGGTCACCATGTCTGCTCACGTCATACATGGCGCCGAGGAGGGCCCGACGCTTTTTGTATCAGCTGCCGTCCACGGGGATGAGGTGATCGGCGTGGAAATTGCCCGGCGTTTGCTGCGCAGTCGCCAGTTTGCCCGTCTCAAGGGGACGCTGATCGTGGTGCCGATCGTCAATACGTTTGGCTTCCTCAACCACTCCCGCTATCTGCCGGACAGGCGTGATTTGAACCGGTGCTTTCCCGGCAGCGAAACGGGGTCGCTGGCAAGTCGGCTTGCACACTTGTTCATGAAAGAAATCGTGGAGCGGTCGGATTTGGGGATCGACCTTCATTCGGCAGCAATTCACCGGACAAACATGCCGCAGATCCGTGTGTCCCCAAAGGTCAAGGAGACGTTGTCCTACGCGGATGCTTTCGGCGCTCCGGTGGTCATCCGTTCGGGCCTGCGCGATGGCAGCCTGCGCCAGGAGGCGAAGAAGGTGGGCGTGGATATCCTGCTCTATGAAGCAGGGGAGGGGTTGCGATTTGACGAGCAATCCGCCCGCGCCGGTGTTGCCGGGATTTTGAGGGTGATGCACGCCCTCGCCATGATCCCTGAGGACGGCGTGCCGCTGGCAGAGGTGGTGCCGGTGCGTGCAGGTGAGTCCAGCTGGGAGCGTGCGCCGGTCGGTGGCTTGCTGCGCACCTTCAAGACCACGGGTGAGATGGTTGCGGAGGGCGATGTTCTTGGAATTGTCGCCGACCCGTTCGGCGAGGAGGAGATTGAGCTTCTGGCAAGTCAGGCCGGCCTTATCATTGGCCGCACGAACCTACCGGTCGTGAATGAGGGCGACGCCCTTTTCCACATTGCGCGCGTGGTCAACACCCATGAAGCCGAAAGCCGTATCGAGAGCTTGAACGCGCAGCTCGATGGTGCGGCGATGTTTGACGAAGACGAAATTATCTGAGAACGGGCAGGGCGGCGGCAGCATGTCAGCGACTGAAACGGGAAAACCCCAAGTTTCCCTTGCCCCGGCCCCTGTGCTCCTGTAGAGGGACGCATCGCTTCACGTGCTTCGCGAGTCGAAGGGCGTCGGGCGATTCTTTTTTGCACCTCCGCGTGCAGACATTGACATAACCCACCAGACCCAAGGTGACCCATCAAAAGGGGCCTTCTGGTGCCAAGGAAAGGAACGCTAGGCGATGAACGCCAAGGATCTGCGCGAAAAAACCGTGGACGAACTCCGCGATGCACTCGCAAACCTCAAAAAAGAGAGCTTCAACCTGCGCTTTCAACAAGCGACCGGTCAGATGGAAAACACCGCAGGCATCAAGGCGGCCCGCCGCAATGCTGCCCGTGTGAAAACCATCCTGAACGAAAAAGCCGCAGCAGCGGCTGAATAAGGAGCTCATCGTATGCCCAAACGTATCCTGTCTGGCGTCGTAACCTCCGACGCAAACGCTCAGACCGTAACCGTGTCCGTGGAGCGCCGCTTCACACACCCGGTTCTGAAGAAAACCATCCGTAAGTCCAAAAAATACCGGGCTCACGATGAACGGAACGCTTTCAAGGTCGGCGATGCCGTTCGTATCATCGAATGCGCGCCGAAATCGAAAACGAAACGCTGGGAAGTTCTGGAAGCCTAAGAGTCTCGTACCCCGAGACTCCTGGCGACTTGACTTTTCAGTTTAGTCGAAACCCTGGGGGAGTACGCCACGCATCGGCGCCCCAAAGGTCGGGAGAAACCACATGATCCAGATGCAAACCAATCTGGATGTCGCTGACAACTCCGGCGCTCGCCGAGTTCAGTGCATCAAGGTTCTGGGTGGCTCCAAGCGTAAGTACGCATCCGTAGGCGACATCATTGTCGTCTCGGTTAAGGAAGCCATCCCACGCGGTCGCGTTAAAAAAGGGGACGTCCGCAAGGCCGTCGTCGTTCGCACCGCCAAAGAGGTCCGTCGTGAAGACGGCACCGCGATCCGTTTTGATCGCAACGCGGCTGTTATTCTGAACAACAGCGGTGAGCCGGTCGGCACCCGTATCTTCGGCCCGGTTGTTCGCGAACTTCGCGCGAAGAACTTCATGAAGATCATCTCGCTTGCTCCGGAGGTGCTGTAACCATGGCTGCTAAACTCCGCAAAGGCGACAAGGTCGTCGTTCTGGCTGGCAAGGACAAGGGCCAGGAAGGGACCATCTCTTCCGTTGACCCGAAGGCTGGCAAAGCCGTTGTTGACGGCGTGAACATGGCGATCCGCCACACCCGTCAGACCCAAACGTCTCAGGGCGGCCGCCTTCCCAAAGCGCAGCCGATCGACCTGTCGAACCTGGCTCTGCTGGACGCAAACGGCAAAGCAACCCGCGTCGGTTTCCGTGAGGAAGACGGCAAGAAGGTTCGTTTCGCCAAAACCACCGGGGAGACTGTCTGATGCTTGACGATGCAACCTACACCCCGCGCTTGAAGGCCGCTTACAAGGACAGCATCCGTGCGTCCCTGAAAGAGGAATTCGGCTACTCCAATGAGATGATGATCCCCAAGCTGGAGAAAATCGTTCTCAACATCGGTTGTGGTCGTGCTGCCGTCAAAGACAGCAAGAAAGCGAAATCGGCTCAGGAAGACCTGACCAAGATCGCTGGCCAGAAAGCCCTCACCACCGTTGCAAAGAACTCGATCGCTGGCTTCCGCGTTCGTGAAGGCATGCCGATGGGTGCAAAGGTGACCCTGCGTGGCGACCGGATGTACGAATTCCTCGACCGCCTGATCACCATTGCGATGCCTCGGATCCGCGACTTCCGCGGCGTTCCCGGCACCTCTTTTGACGGCCGTGGCAACTACGCCATGGGCTTGAAAGAGCACATCGTGTTCCCGGAAATCGATTTCGATAAAATCGATGAATCCTGGGGCATGGACATCGTAATTGCCACCAACGCTAAAACCGACGCTGAAGCGAAGGCACTGTTGAAAGCTTTCAACATGCCCTTCAACAGCTGAGCGCGGGAAGGAAGAGACCATGGCTAAAAAAGCAATGATCGAACGCGAGAAGAAGCGCGAGCGCCTGGTGGCAAAATACGCCGCAAAGCGTGCCGAGCTCAAAGAGATCGCGAATGACGAAACCCTGCCGATGGAAGAGCGTTTCAAAGCGCGCCTGAAATTGGCAAAATTGCCGCGGAATTCCTCGGCTACTCGTCTGCACAACCGGTGTCAGCTGACCGGCCGTCCCCACGCTTACTACCGTAAGCTGAAGGTGAGCCGGATCGCGCTGCGGGAACTGGGCTCGAATGGCCAGATCCCCGGTATGGTGAAGTCGAGCTGGTAAGGGAGAGACAGATATGAACGATCCTATCGGCGATATGCTCACCCGTATCCGTAACTCTCAGTTGCGTGGCAAATCCACCGTCCTCAGCCCGGCTTCCAAGCTGCGTGCCTGGGTTCTGGATGTGCTGCAGGACGAGGGCTACATTCGCGGCTATGAGAAACTGACTGACGAACGCGGCCATCCGGCGCTGGAAATCAGCCTCAAGTACTACGAAGGCGAACCTGTCATTCGCGAAGTGAAGCGGGTTTCCAAACCCGGTCGTCGCGTTTACATGGGCGTCAATGACATCCCGTCGGTCCGTCAGGGCCTGGGTGTGTCGATTGTCTCCACCCCCAAAGGTGTGATGTCGGACGCAAACGCACGCGCAGCCAACGTCGGCGGCGAAGTGCTCTGCACCGTCTTCTAAGGAGGCTTTTGCACAATGTCCCGTATTGGTAAAAAACCGGTCGACCTGCCCAGCGGTGTTACCGCGAGCGTGTCCGGCCAAACCATCGAAGTGAAGGGCCCGAAAGGCGCCCAGACCTTCACCGCAACCGACGATGTGACCCTCACCGTTGAGGACAACCTGGTCAAAGTTGAGCCGCGCGGCAAATCCAAGCGCGCGCGCCAGCAGTGGGGCATGTCCCGCACCATGGTTGCCAATCTGGTGCAAGGCGTGACCCAGGGTTTCAAGAAAGAGCTTGAAATCCAGGGTGTTGGTTACCGGGCTCAGATGCAGGGCAACACCCTGAAGCTGAACCTCGGCTACTCGCATGACGTCGATTACGTTGCTCCGGAGGGTGTTACCATCACCGCGCCGAAGCAGACTGAAATCGTTGTGGAAGGTGCAGACGCGCAGGCGGTAGGCGAAGTGGCGGCGAAAATCCGCGACTGGCGTCGTCCCGAGCCCTACAAAGGCAAAGGCATCCGCTACAAGGGCGAATTCATCTTCCGCAAGGAAGGCAAGAAGAAGTAAGGACGACAACAATGGCAAGCAGCAAACGTACCCTGTTTCTGAAGCGCCGCCTGCGCGTCCGGAACAAACTTCGCAAGGTGAACGCAGGCCGTCTGCGTCTCTCCGTGCACCGCTCGAACAAGAATATTTCTGTTCAGGTGATCGACGACGTCAACGGTGTGACACTGGCCGCGGCCTCGACCTTGGAAAAGGATCTGGGCTTCTTCGGCAAGAACAACATCGAAGCGGCAACCAAAGTCGGTTCCGTGATCGCCGAGCGCGCGAAAGCGGCTGGCGTGACCGAAGCGTACTTCGATCGCGGTGGCTTCCTGTACCACGGCAAAGTGAAGGCTCTGGCCGACGCTGCGCGTGAAGGCGGTCTGAAAATCTAAAGTTTCGGACGCCCCGGATCCCGGGGCGTCCGTTTCAAGTTGAGAGAGGGCGCCCTCACGGGCGGCCCCGATGATCCGGGAGAGCGGGCTTTATCGTCTCTCACCAGGATTGGAGAAAAGGCGAGGCGGTCTGTCCGTTTCGCCACCTGTATAAGGAATGCCTCATGGCAGAACGTGATAACCGTCGTGGCAATCGCCGCGATCGTGAAGAAACGCCGGAATTCGCAGATCGTCTGGTCGCTATCAACCGCGTGTCCAAAACCGTAAAAGGTGGTAAGCGCTTTGGCTTCGCCGCACTCGTTGTGGTTGGTGACCAAAAAGGCCGCGTCGGCTTTGGCAAAGGTAAAGCCAAGGAAGTCCCCGAGGCGATCCGCAAGGCAACCGAGCAGGCCAAGCGTCAGATGATCCGTGTCGCGCTGAAAGAGGGCCGCACATTGCATCACGACATGTATGGTCGTCACGGTGCAGGCAAGGTCGTCATGCGTACGGCTCCTGAAGGTACCGGGATCATCGCTGGTGGTCCGATGCGCGCCGTTTTCGAGATGCTCGGCATCAAGGATGTGGTGTCCAAATCGGTTGGCTCGCAGAACCCATACAACATGATCCGTGCGACCATCGACGGCCTCAAGAAAGAGCAAAGCCCCCGTGCCGTTGCTCAGCGCCGTGGTAAGAAGGTTGCGGACATCCTGCCGAAGCGGGACGAGGCTCCGGCCGCGTCCAGCCCAGTCGCAGAAGAAGCGTAAGGAGATCGTTCCATGGCTAAAACAATCGTCGTGAAACAGGTCGGCTCGCCGATCCGTCGCCCCGCCGAACAGCGCGCAACCCTGATCGGTTTGGGCCTGAACAAAATGCACAAGACCCGTGAGCTGGAAGATACGCCTTCGGTTCGCGGTATGGTCAACAAGATCTCGCATTTGGTCGAAATCATCGAAGAGCGCGACTAAGCTCGTCGGTGTACTGACCGCTGAATTGGAACGCCTCCGCAGACATGCGGGGGCGTTTCGCATTTTTGGATGTGAAATTAAAATCGCGTCTCGTCGGCCGCGCGCGCCAAGAGTTCTTTTATAGGTGTATTTGTGGGCAGGCGTGCGTGCGAACGTCCATTTGTTGAAGATCGCATTAATTTTCCGGATGTTTTCTATGCTGCAGGTGCATAACGGGTCTAACGAACTGTCAGTTGTTAGCGCGAACGGCGTGACCTATCTTTGGGACATAAAGTGAAACACACCAAAGAAATAGAGCCGAGGAAACCCGTCCCGGCTAGAGAAAGGACCTGCCCCATGGCACATGCACTGAACACAAGCTTCGCCTCTTCCTCCCTCGTTGCGCGTCTGCGCGCGATGGCTGACACAGCCCGCGCCTCCTGGGAGCTGCACAAAGAATACAAACGCACCTTTAACGAGCTGGACATGCTGACTGACCGGGATCTGGCTGACATTGGCATTCGCCGCTGCGATATCGCCGATCTGGCCCGGACACATGTCTACGGCGCATAAAACCCGCAGACCGCGCGGACGGCCTCTCCTCCTCCCTCGGGTCCGTCTGCACCGAAGAAACGCTTTCGCAATTTGTGGAAGCGTTTTTTTGTGACCAATCCTCGGCGATTTCGGGCGAGGCCCGGACCTTTGGGGGCTCTATGAGCTCCTGCGCCATTGAATAGACCGATGCCGCGAGAGGGGGCAGGAGCCGTCTGCCAACAGGCGCACCGGTTGAAGCCTTGATCCCCGGTGGCAATCCGTCTATACGCCCTCGGTGGCCTTCGGGCCCCGGACTCTGATTCTGAAACAAAACCAAAAAATGCCGCGTCTGACCCTCTTCGCTTCATGGGGTCACTTCCGGCTCTAGGAGAAGCGAAATGAGACTCAACGAACTGCGTGACAATCCCGGCGCAACCCCGAAACGCACCCGCGTTGGCCGTGGCCCCGGCTCCGGCAAGGGTAAAATGGGTGGCCGTGGTATCAAAGGTCAGAAATCCCGTTCCGGTGTAGCGATCAAAGGCTACGAAGGCGGCCAGATGCCCCTCTACCAGCGTTTGCCAAAGCGTGGCTTCAACAAGCCGAACGCCAAGAAATACGCGGTGGTTAACCTTGGTCTGATCCAAAAATTCATCGACGCAGGCAAACTTGATGCCGCGACCATCACCGAAGACACTCTGGTCGCATCCGGTGTTGTCCGTCGCAAGCTTGACGGTGTCCGCGTTCTCGCAAAAGGTGAATTCACCGCAAAGGCGACGATCGCAGTGACCGGTGCCTCCAAGGCGGCTGTCGAGGCTGTTTCAAAGGCGGGTGGCGCTCTGACCGTGGCAACAACAGAAGCCGCATCTGAGTAACGGCTTGTGAGCGGCGCCGATGCCGCTTACATAAGTCATCAGTTTTCCCATACGCCGCCCGAGCCGGAAAACGGTTCCGGGCGGCGTTTTCGCAAGAAGAGACCTATTTCATGGTATCAGCAGCAGAACAAATGGCGGCCAACACCAGCTGGGCTGCCCTGGGCAAGGCCACGGATCTGCGCAACCGCATCCTGTTCACGATCGGACTTTTGATTGTCTATCGTCTGGGCACGTGGATTCCCGTTCCGGGAATCGACACGGATGCGCTGCGTCAGTTCATGGAAACCGCGGGGCAGGGCATTGGCGGCATGGTGTCGATGTTTACCGGTGGTGCGCTCGGGCGCATGGGCATTTTCGCCCTCGGCATTATGCCGTATATCTCCGCCTCGATTATCGTGCAGCTGCTGACCTCCATGGTGCCTGCGCTCGAACAACTCAAGAAAGAGGGCGAGCAGGGGCGCAAGAAGATCAACCAGTATACCCGCTACGGCACGGTGCTGCTGGCGACTGCGCAGTCCTATGGGCTTGCGGCCTCGCTCGAAGCGGGCGATCTGGCGCTGGACGCCGGGCTGTATTTCCGACTGTCCTGCATGATCACCCTGGTCGGTGGCACAATGTTCCTGATGTGGCTTGGCGAGCAGATCACCAATCGCGGCATCGGCAACGGCATTTCCCTGATCATCTTCGTCGGTATCATTGCCGAAGTTCCGGCGGCCATCGCCCAGTTCTTTGCCTCGGGTCGTTCCGGTGCGATCAGCCCGGCGGTCATCATCGCCGTGATCGTGATGGTTGTTGCGGTGATCATGTTCGTCGTGTTCATGGAGCGGGCGCTGCGCAAGATCCACATCCAGTACCCGCGCCGTCAGGTCGGCATGAAGGTCTATGACGGCGGGTCCAGCCACCTTCCGGTCAAGGTGAACCCGGCCGGCGTGATCCCTGCGATCTTTGCCTCCTCGCTGTTGCTGTTGCCGACGACCATCTCCACCTTTAGCCAGGGCTCGGCCTCGAGCCCCGTCATGAGCTGGCTGTTGGCGAACTTCGGCCCCGGTCAACCTCTTTATCTTTTGTTCTTCATCTCGATGATCGTGTTTTTTGCGTATTTCTATACGTTCAACGTGTCGTTCAAGCCGGAAGAAGTTGCCCAGAACCTGAAGAACCAGAACGGCTTTGTTCCGGGTATCCGGCCGGGCAAGAAGACTGCCGAATATATTGAGTATGTCGTGAACCGTATCCTGGTTCTGGGGTCCGGTTATCTTGCGCTGGTCTGTTTGCTTCCCGAAGTGCTGCGGGCGAATTTTGCAATTCCCGTCTATTTCGGCGGCACATCGGTTTTGATTGTGGTGTCTGTGACCATGGATACGATCCAGCAGGTTCAGAGCCATCTTCTCGCGCATCAGTATGAAGGCCTGATTGAAAAGAGCCAGCTGCGCGGTCGCAATAAAAAACGCACCAAACGGGGGCCTGCACGTCGATGACCAACATCATTCTCATGGGCCCGCCCGGTGCGGGAAAAGGGACGCAGGCGCGTCATCTGGTTGAAACCCGAAAGATGGTTCAGTTGAGTACCGGCGATATGCTGCGGGACGCTCAGGCCTCGGGCTCTGAAATGGGCAAGAAGGTCGCGGCGATCATGGCCGAAGGCAAGCTGGTCACGGATCAGATCGTCATTGGCCTGATCCGTGAGAAGCTGCAGGAAGGGTCCGAAGGCGGGTTCATTTTTGACGGCTTTCCACGGACGCTCGCCCAGGCTGATGCGTTGGAAAAACTCTTGAACGAGATGGGGCAAAAACTCGATGCGGTGATCGAGATGCAGGTTGACGACGAGGCGTTGGTCGCTCGGATCACCGGGCGCTCGACCTGCGCCGACTGTGGTGAAGTGTACCACGACGAAACCAAGCCATGGCCTGCCGACGGAAAATGTTCCAACTGCGGCGGAACCACGGTAAAGCGGCGTCCCGACGACAATGAAGAAAGCCTCAAGACGCGGTTGATGGAATACTACAAGAAGACGTCACCGTTGATCGGATACTACTGGGCCAAGGGTGATCTGCAGCGCCTTGATGGGCTGGCATCGATCGATGAGGTCCGGGACTCTATCGATTGGATCCTGGGTAAGGCGCCTTGATCTGACGCTGGACTTGATCGGGGGTGCGGATCGAAAACGACCCGCATTGGCCGGTTTGACAGAGGCCATCCATTCGGGTGGCCTTTCTCGTTGCGATCTGATTGCGATCCAGGTGTTGCCGCAGCACTTGATATACAAGTGTTTACCCCTTGACTGCATCCGGCACAGACCGTATCCACCAACATCCCTGCTGGGAATCATTCCAGGCGGGCAATTTTTGTTGTCCCCCTGACTACCTCGATACATGTTCGACTGTCGTGCCACAGGCAGGTGGTTGAGCGTTGTGAAAAAAGGTTCTGGAGTTACGGAACCGCAACCAAAAGGAAAGTGACACGTGGCACGTATTGCCGGCGTTAACATCCCGACTTCCAAACGGGTCCCAATCGCCCTCACCTATATCACGGGCATCGGCCCATCCTCCGCCAAAGCAATCTGCGAGGCCGTGAACATCGACGCTACCCGTCGTGTGAACGAGCTGTCGGATGCCGAGGTTCTGGCCATCCGTGAGCACATCGATGCGACCTTCACTGTTGAAGGCGACCTGCGTCGCGAAGTGCAGATGAACATCAAGCGCCTGATGGATCTTGGCTGCTACCGTGGCCTGCGCCACCGTCGTAACCTGCCGGTCCGCGGTCAGCGTACTCACACCAATGCTCGTACCCGCAAAGGCCCCGCAAAGGCCATTGCCGGTAAGAAGAAGTAAGGGAGGGTTCTGACAGATGGCACGTGATAAAACCCGCACGAAGAAAAAAGAGCGCAAGAACATCGCCTCTGGCGTTGCACATGTGAACTCTTCGTTCAACAACACGAAAATCCTGATCTCCGACGTTCAGGGTAACGCGATTTCCTGGTCCTCCGCTGGTACCATGGGCTTCAAGGGCTCTCGTAAGTCCACGCCCTACGCTGCGCAGATGGCTGCAGAAGATGCAGGCCGCAAGGCACAGGAACATGGCGTCAAGACCATTGAGGTCGAAGTTCAGGGCCCGGGTTCCGGCCGTGAATCCGCGCTGCGCGCCTTGGCCGCAATCGGCTTCAACATCACCCAAATTCGGGATGTTACGCCGATCGCACACAACGGTTGCCGCCCGCCGAAGCGCCGCCGCGTCTAAGCGACATTACCACTCACTGAGGCCTTGCCGTGCGCAGGGCCTCAGTGCGTCATTTGAAACCTCGGGCGTCTGATCCTTTGGACATGGGGTTCAGACAGGAATGGAGGGAACGCATGATCCATAAGAATTGGGCAGAGTTGATCAAGCCCACACAGCTTGAGGTCAAGCCGGGCAATGATCCGGCGCGTCAGGCAACATTGGTCGCAGAACCGCTGGAGCGTGGCTTTGGCCTGACGCTTGGCAATGCCCTGCGCCGCATTCTGATGAGCTCGCTTCAGGGCGCCGCCATCAGCAGCGTTCAGATCGACAACGTGCTGCACGAATTTTCCAGTGTTGCCGGTGTCCGCGAAGACGTGACCGATATCATCTTGAACCTCAAGCAAGTGTCTTTGCGGATGGAAGTCGAAGGGCCAAAGCGTCTTTCGATCAATGCCAAGGGTCCTGCTGTTGTGACCGCCGGCGACATCGCAGAAACCGCCGGTATCGAGGTTCTGAACCGTGAACATGTGATTTGCCACCTCGACGATGGCGCTGATCTGTTCATGGAGCTGACCGTCAACACCGGCAAGGGCTATGTCTCTGCCGAGAAGAACAAGCCTGAGGATGCACCGATCGGCCTTATTCCGATCGACGCGATCTATTCCCCGGTCAAACGCGTGTCTTACGACGTGCAGCCCACCCGTGAGGGCCAGGTGCTGGACTATGACAAGCTGACGCTGAAGGTGGAGACCGATGGCTCCATCGCGCCCGAGGATGCATTGGCATTTGCCGCGCGCATCCTGCAGGATCAGCTGTCGATCTTCGTCAACTTCGACGAGCCGGAAGCCGCTGGCCGCCAGGACGAAGATGACGGACTGGAGTTCAACCCGCTGCTGCTGAAGAAGGTGGACGAGCTGGAACTGTCCGTACGGTCGGCAAACTGCCTGAAGAACGACAACATCGTCTACATCGGGGACCTGATCCAGAAAACCGAAGCAGAGATGTTGCGGACGCCGAACTTTGGCCGCAAGTCCTTGAACGAGATCAAGGAAGTGCTGTCGGGCATGGGTCTGCACCTTGGCATGGACGTCGAGGACTGGCCGCCGGACAACATCGAAGAGCTGGCCAAGAAATTCGAAGATAGCTTCTAAGCGTCTTTGAGGGGAGGGCTCCGGCTCTCCCCAAGCAATTCCCGGACCTGCCGGGGAAGATACGGGCATCTGCCCCAAGGTGAGTGGCTGACACGCATCAGCTGCCTGACAAAGCAAAACACGCAAGATAAGGACTTCAACAATGCGTCACGCACGTGGCTATCGCCGCCTGAACCGTACACACGAGCACCGTAAAGCCCTGTTCTCCAACATGGCTGGCTCGTTGATCGAACACGAACAGATCAAAACGACCTTGCCAAAAGCAAAGGAACTGCGCCCGATCATCGAAAAGATGATTACCCTTGCAAAGCGCGGTGACATTCACGCGCGCCGTCAGGCGGCGTCCAAGCTGAAGCAAGACAAGGACGTTGCGAAGCTGTTCGACATTCTCGGACCTCGCTACAAAGACCGTTCCGGCGGTTACGTCCGGATCCTCAAAGCAGGCTTCCGCTACGGCGATATGGCTCCGATGGCGATCATCGAATTCGTTGACCGCGACGTTTCCGCGAAAGGTGCTGCTGACAAGGCGCGCCTCGTGGAAATCGAAGTGGCCGAAGAAGAATAAGTTTTCGGTCCGCTGACCGTTAAACGGAACCCCGCTCTGGAAACAGAGCGGGGTTTTTCCATTCCGGACAAGCGCTGAATGCGAAGGTTTCCTCGGGGCCGAAGAGGCTCTAGCCCTATTCGGCCACTTTTTTCACGAACTGGCTTTTGAGGCCCATCGGCCCGACACCGGGCACCTTGCAATCGATGTCGTGATCGCCATCCACCAGACGTATACCGCGCACCTTGGTGCCGACTTTGATCACTGCTGAGGATCCTTTCACCTTGAGATCCTTGATCACAGTCACGGTGTCGCCGTCTGAAAGGACATTGCCGACGCTGTCGCGCACAATCGTGTCGTCCTCCGCCGCGCCATCGGGCATGGGTGCCCACTCATGGCCGCACTCGGGGCAGTTCAGCAGGGCATCCACCTGATAGGTATAGGCGGAGGAACAGGCGGGGCAGGGGGGCAAAGCTTCGATCATACAGCGTCCTTACTCTCATATAATAATCCCGCCTAGTGGTTCGGCCCATGGATGAGCAAGATTATAGTGGCCGCCCCTATACCTCGGAGGGATCGTCAAGATACATGCGCCAGTGATGCTCGGGGGTGAACCCAAGCATATTCTCGGCTTTGCGGATCGAATAGAAGGTTTCCCGCGGCCCCATCTCTGTCGCGGGGACATCCTGATAGTAGCGTTCGATGATCTGCGTGGTGGTCAGGTTCACCGAGTGGTCCCGATTCGCGACATTGAAGATCTGAAACCCCAGACCGTCCTTTTGCAGGCAACGCTCCACCATCTGGCCGAGGTCCCGCGCGTCGATATAGGCAAAGATATTGCGCTGACGGACATCCGGATTCGCCATATAGGCGGGAAACTTCTCTTTGTATTCGTGTGGCTCAATAACGTTGTTTATCCTGAGGCCGTAAATATCGGCACCTGTGCGGCGCTGAAAACACTGTGCGGTGACCTCATTTGCGACCTTGGACATGGCGTAGCTGTCTTCCGGGACGACCGGGTGCTCCTCGTCAACGGGCAGGTACTCCGGTTTGCGCTCACCGCCGGCAAAGCACACGCCATAAGTGGTTTCCGATGAGGCAAAGACGACTTTCCGTATCCCGGCCTTCAGCGCAGCATCAATGACGTTGTAGGTGCCGATGGTATTGATCCGGTAACATTCATTGTCCGATTTCATCAAAAGCCTCGGGATCGCCGCGAAATGCACGACCGCATCGAATCGCGGCGGTTCACGGTGGTCTTCCATTTCGTCATATCCGGCCCAGGCGTGCATCACATCGTGCATCTGGCCGGCATCGGTGATGTCGGCCAATCGGTTGTCCACACCAGGCAGATCAAGCGGGGTCAGATCCACGTTGACCACACGATGTCCCTGCGCCAGCAGATATGCGATGGCGTGACGTCCGGCCTTGCCGGATCCTCCGGTGAAAAGAATGCGCATTGTGGTCCTCCCGAGTAAGTGCTGGCGCGAGGATAGCGTTAACGGCGACAAGGTCCAGACCGGTCGTTGTTTTTGCCGCCACCGCCGCGTATCACAGGTGGCCTGCCCTGTATTCGCCGCATCCGAGGATCTGAAAATGACGCTGTCGTCGCCGAAATCTCCCCACTTGCTATTCGACCTGCAAGGATTGCTGTTCGGGATCCTCATGTGCAGTCTTGGCGTCGTATTCTTGAAATCGGCGGGTTTGGTGACGGGGCAGACGGCTGGGATGGCCTTGCTGTTATCCTACCTGCTGCCGATTGAATTCGGGCCGTTGTTCATCGCAATCGGCCTGCCCTTTCTGATCCTTGCGTGGGCCAAACGCGGTGCCGGATTTGCCGTGCGGACGATCATTGTGGTGGTCGGAATTTCCGCCGGTGCTCAGATCCTGCCTGTGTACATGAGTTTCAACACCCTGAGCCCTGCTCTCGCGGCCGTCCTGGGCGGTGCCTGTAGCGGAGTTGGATTGATCGCGATCTTTCGCCACAACGCCTCGGCCGGCGGGATGACCATTCTGGGCATTCTGATCGAGCAACGCAGCGGGTTTAAGGCGGGCTGGTTTCAGTTGCTAATTGATGCGGGGGTTTTTGCCGCCGCTGCGCTGGTGTTGTCGCCCGGTCAGCTGCTCTATTCCTTCATCGGTGCGCTGATCACAAACCTGATCATCGTATGGAATTTTGACGTCGCACAAAGCGGGACTGGCCGTCCAGGCTATGGCCGTTCGGCCGCAAATTAGGCCCGTGCTATGATCCGGGGAAACGAACCAGCCAGCCTGAAGCTCTGTCTCACTGATCGCTGACAGTTCCAGCGCCAGCTGCCTTCTGTGGGGGAAAACATGTGGAAATGGGGATCGACAGAGTTGCGAATCTCGGCTAGCGTTTCGCCATGACCCAGCAGTATGTCCAGTTTTGGTATTACTTTTATCCGCGCCACATGGCGGACGGAGGGTTTTCTCGTTTCTGACACTGACTGACAGAAATTCCAGATTACTGCACCAGACCGCCCCCGACCCGGGCGGTTTTTTCGTTTCCGACCAGGTTTGACAGGGGCTCTTCTTCAAAAGGACCCAAACAATGACCACTTCGCCCGCCCACGCGACCACAGACCTCCGGATAACTGATATGCAGGAACTGATTTGCCCCGATGCCCTTGCGGTGAAGCATCCGCTCACCGACGGCGCGCGCGGGACTGTGCTGGCCGCACGCGCGAACCTACAACGCATTCTGCAGGGCTCGGACGACAGGCTGGCGGTCGTTGTGGGGCCCTGTTCGATTCATGATGTCGAAGCTGCCATCGAATACGCACGCCGACTGGCGCCCCTGCGCGAGGAGCTGGGGCAGCAACTTGAGATCGTGATGCGGGTCTACTTCGAGAAGCCGCGCACAATTGCGGGCTGGAAGGGGCTGATCAATGATCCTGATCTTGACGGGTCTTTCCGGATCAACAAGGGGCTATCGCTTGCCCGCAGGCTGTGTCTTGAGCTGAACGAGACAGGCGTGCCGGTCGGTACTGAATTTCTGGACGCTTCGGTGCCACAGTATCTCTCTGATCTGGTCAGCTGGGCTGCAATCGGGGCACGCACCACCGAAAGCCAGATACACCGCGAGATGGCCTCCGGGCTGAGTTGTCCTGTCGGGTTCAAGAATGGCACCCGCGGGAACGTTCAGATCGCGATTGATGCGGTACGGTCTGCGGCGACGCCGCATCACTTCTTGGCGCTGGCAAAGTCGGGGCTGGCTGCGATTGCCGCAACATCCGGCAATCCTGATTGTCATATCATCCTACGGGGCGGCGGCGGCACCAACTATGATGCAGATAGTGTTGATGCAGCCTGCAGAACGGCGGAAATGGATGGTCTGCGCCCGCAGGTGATGATCGATGCCAGCCATGCCAATTCCGGCAAGGATCCGGCGCGACAAGCCGAGGTTCTGGGTGATGTTGCGCGCCAGATCTCTGGCGGCGAGACCCGTATCACAGGTGTGATGATTGAAAGCCATCTGGTGCATGGTCGGCAGGATCTGCCAAAAGACGGCGATTTGAGAAAACTCACCTTTGGTCAGTCGGTTACCGATGGTTGCATCGGCTGGGAAGAAACTGAGACCCAGTTGCGTGCCCTCGCACAAGCGATCGAAGATCGGCGTAGTGCCGCTCTGAAGCAAGCGGGCTGAGACGGTGCCGGGGCAATCTTGCCAGAATTGCCCCGGTGTGGCCTGTCCGGTCCTGTGCCCGTCCGGTCCTGCGACTGGACCGAATGCGTCGGGGCGGCCGGGATATACCTGTTGCAGAGAGGCGCCTTGCATTTCACTCTGACGCTCCGCATATGCTTGGAACCAATGCCATAAGATCGGAGGCCTCATGGTCCGTGTCCTTGCCACCACTTTGTCACTTGCGCTGGCTCTGAGCCTGCCGCTGCTTGGTCAGGCGGAAACCAAAGTCCCGCAAAGCCAGGCTGAACTCTCGCTTGGTTTTGCCCCCCTGGTCAAAGAAGCCGCGCCGGCAGTGGTGAATATCTACGCCAAGATTGTGCGGCAGGACCGCGGTCGCAGCCCTTTCGCCAATGACCCGTTTTTCGACGATTTCTTCCGCCAGTTCGCGGAACCTCGGGCCCGGGTACAGAATTCGCTCGGGTCCGGCGTTATCCTGTCGGCCGAGGGGATTGTCGTGTCCAATTACCATGTCGTGGGAGAGGCCTCGGATATCCGTGTGGTGACCAACGACCGGCGCGAGTATGAGGCCGAGGTCATTCTGGCAGATCAGGCGTCGGATCTTGCGATCCTGCAGCTGAAGGACGCGCACGAGCTGCCCTATCTTGAGTTGCGCAACAGTGATGCCGTCGAAGTGGGCGAACTGACATTGGCGATCGGCAATCCGTTTGGGGTCGGGCAGACGGTGTCGAGTGGCATCATTTCGGGTCTGGCCCGGACCGGGACCGGGGGCGGGCAGGGATTTGGATATTACATTCAGACCGACGCGCCGATCAATCCGGGCAATTCCGGAGGGGCGCTCATTGATGTGAACGGAGACCTGATTGGAATTAATACGCGCATTCTGAGCCGGTCGGGCGGCTCCAACGGGATCGGCTTTGCCATTCCGGCGAATTTGGTACGGGAATTCGTACGCCAGGCGCAAAGTGGCAGCACCGAGTTTCGGCGCCCCTGGGCGGGGATGACCGGCCAGCCTGTGGATGCCGATCTGGCCGAGGCGCTGGGTATGGGGCAGGTGGATGGCATGCTGATTTCGGAACTCCACCCGCAAAGCCCCTTTGTGCAGGCTGGCTTCGAAGTGGGCGATGTCGTCACTGCCGTCGATGGTGAACCGGTGAACTCTCCTTCCGAAATGGCATTCCGCCTGTCGGTGGCGAGGCTGGGCGGCGAGAGCCAGATCACACGGGTGCGTCAGGGGCAGGTGGACATTATTCCGGTGACGCTGAGTGAGGCGCCGGACAACCCGGCTTCGGATCCTATCGTGTTGAATGACCAGACGCCGATGCCCGGTCTGGTGGTGGCACGGGTCAACCCCCGCGTGATAAACCGGCTGCAGCTGCCGTTGTCTGCCGAAGGGGTCGTGGTTTTGGATCCCGGCCCCTATGCGGGGCGCGGGGGGGTGCAGCTTGGCGATATTCTGACCGCGATCAACGGGCAGTTGGTGGAGCATCCGGCCGATGTGCCCAGGTTGCTGCGCGACAGCGGCCGCTGGATGCAACTGGATCTGGCGCGTCAGGGCCAGCGCGTGTCCCTGCGGTTCCGGTTGTAATCAGATGCCGGATCTTTTTGCCGCCGCAGGTGCGGGCGCTGAGACCGGGCAAATCGGGGCCAGAGGCGCATCGCGCCCGTTCGCGGACCGGTTGCGGCCCCGGGTCCTCGCTGAGGTGATCGGGCAGGAACAGGTCTTGGGCCCCGAGGCGCCGTTGGGCGTGATGCTGGCGTCAGGCAACCTTTCATCGGTCATCTTTTGGGGGCCTCCCGGGGGGAGAACTACCATCGCGGGCCTCCTTGCTTGGGGCAAGTGATCTTCATTTCGTTCAGATCTCAGCCATTTTTACCGGCGTTCCGGATCTGAAAAGGTGTTTGAGGCCGCCCGGATAGGCGACAGAATGGTCAGCGCAGGCTGTAGTTTGTGGTTGAAACCCACCGTTTCAACAAAGCGCAGGACGGGTTTCTGCCGCATATGGAAGACGGCACCCTGCTGCTTGTGGGCGCGACCACGGAGAACTCCGTTGCCCTGGGCAACGGGCACCAGACCGGTCGGCCCAGCGGGTTCCTCCCCCGTGAGAGTTCCAAGGTCAGGTCGTCCGGTGACCCGCGCTGAACTGACCACCGGGTCGAAACCGGGCCCGTTGCGGAGGATCAGCTTGGCATCCGCAACGGCGATCTCGGCACCATCGGGAGGGTTTTCGATGAGGCCACAGAAGACGGACGGCTTGGCTTCTTGAAGATCGATGGCCGGACGATTGATCTCGGCGCGGACATGTTGGACAAGATCAATCTTGGTCGCGCAATGGCAATTCACAAATCACAAGGGGCGCAGTTGGAAAAACCTGGTTCTTGTTTTGCGCCGGGGTGCGACATGCATGCTGGAGAGGACGCTTCTCTATACCGGCGTAACATGCGCTCAAATAATGCGTATTGTGCGCTGTGAGGACATGGATCTGGTCCAGAAAGCCGTGGATCGGGGCTCAGTTGTCTTCCGGCGCAAAAGGAACTTGTTACATCATTTGAATGCAGGTTTTTGAGGTTGCCTGTTTACGGATTATGATGAGCGTCTACCTCAAGCGAAGCTCCGTCTCCTTCGACGGGAAAAACTGAATGGAACGGCGTATGGATTTGTTTGAAGAGTCGGGCAGTACAACAAAGCGCCTACCGGCCGAGGCGGGGACCCGCCCCTTGGCCGACATGCTGAGGCCCCGGGCAATAGAAGAGGTGATCGGTCAAGAAAAATTGCTTGCCGAAGATGGCCCATTGGGGGCGATGTTGGCGGCTGGGAAGATCTCCTCTTTGATCCTGTGGGGCCCAACCGGCGTCGGGAAAACCACAATCGGCAGATTGCTGGCTGTGAAAACGGATCTACACTTTGAACAGATTAGCGCGATTTTCAGTGGGGTGGCTGACCTCAAGAAGGCATTTCAGGCGGCGCGGGATCGCCTACGGCTCGGGCAGGGAACACTTCTGTTCATCGATGAGATCCATCGGTTCAACAAAACGCAGCTTGACGCTTTGCTGCCCGTTATGGAGGACGGGACCGTCACGGTCTGCGGTGCTACGACAGAGAATCCGTCATTCTCGGTGAATAAAGCCGTGCTCAGTCGCTGTCAGGTGATGGTACTGGAGCGCCTCAATGAGAACGCGTTGGCTGCGATGATCGGGCGCGCCGAAGCGGAACTGGACACGTCTCTTCCGTTGGAGGACGAAGCCAAAGGGCTTTTATGCGCTATGGCTGATGGTGACGGACGCGCCTTGTTGAACTTGGTCGAAAGCGTGCTGACTTGGCCGGCAGATCATATTTATTCTGCAAAGGAAGTCGGCAGCCGTCTGTCACGACGCGCGGCGCAGTATGATCGCGCCTCCGATGGGCACTATTCAATCGCAAGCGCCATTCAAAAGTCGATTAGGGGCTCCGACCCCGAGGCCGCGATCTACTGGGTCCATAGGGCGCTTGAAGGAGGAGAAGATCCGCGCTTTGTTCTGCGGCGGTTGACAATGATTGCATGGGAGGACGTTGGATTGGCAGATCCAGAGGCGTCTCGTGTCTGCCTGAGTGCTTGGGATACTTATGAAAAACTTGGCAGCCCCGAAGGAGATCTGGCCATAACTCAAGCCACAATCTACCTCGCTTTGGCCCCGAAGTCGAACGCTGGATACGTTGCCCACAAAGCGGCCCGCGCCGATGCAAAGAGGAGCGGATCGGAGCCGCCGCCCATGCACATCATAAATGGGCCTACTGCCATGATGAAAAACCTGGGTTACGGCAAAGGATATCAATACGATCACGATGCGCCGGACAGTTTCTCTGGTCAGAACTTCTTTCCAGAAGGTATGGAACGGCCCCAGCATTACGATCCCGTAGAACGGGGTTTTGAACGGGAACTATCGAAGAGAGTTCGCTATTTTGAAAAGCTTCGGCAGGAACGAGGTGACAAAAGTGATTGATTTTTGTGATTTTTTTGGCGGATTGAGCTGAACGTGGCAGTCTTCGGCTTGTGCGCGCCCGCTATGTCAGAACGCGGACCCATGTGCCCATGCCCGCCGCGTGATGGGACAGCATGTGGCAATGCAAAAGCCAATCGCCGGGATTGTGCGCCTGAAACGCGATCTCGCGGGTTTCCCCTCGTCGCATCAGGAGCGTATCGCGGAGGGGCCCGAGGCTGCCATCGGAATGCACCTCGGAAAAATGCATGCCGTGCAGATGCATGGCATGGGGGAACAGTGTTTCGTTGAACATGCGGATGCGGATGGTTTCACCAAGCTTCGCGGTAATCAAAGGGTCTACGGGACGGCCGGCTGTGCCGTTGAAGGCCCAGAACTGTCCCCTCTGCGCCAACTCCCGGCCCTCCAGCTCTTCCCCTTTGAACTGCGCGCTTGTCAGCCAGGCCATGGCACCGCCCTGCATCCTGAGATCGACATGGCGGGCGGAGGGCAGATCGATCGGGAACTGTGGGTTCGGCGCGAGGGGGGCGGGCGGATCGCGGCGGACTGCGGTGCCGGACGTGACCGTGAAACGGGCCATCTCATAACCGCCGTCCTGCTCGAACTGAAGGAGAAAGGCGTCCTCGCCTTCTGATGCCGTGACATCAACAAAGAGATCCACACGCTGCGCCGGGGCGAGTGTCAATCGGTCGGATATTGCGCGCGGCGTCCGCAGGGGCATGCCGTCATAGGCCATGACCCACCCTTCAAGCCCCTGTAGTCCCAGTATGAATATTCTGGCATTGGCCGTGTTTATCAGCCGAAGCCGCAGGCGATCACCACGGCGGACCGAATGCTCGGATTGCAGACGGCCGTTGACCAGAAGCACATTCCCGAGGCGGCCGGCATGCGACAGGTCATGGGGCGCCGCGAATGCCTCATCCACCTGCGCCTCTGCGGTGACGCGCATATCATCGATGACCAGCGGGAGATCCTGATCGATGTCCGGGGACACGGCTTCGGCGATGATCAAGGCACCTTGCAGGCCGCGCTCGACCTGTTCCACGGATTGTGCGTGGGAGTGATACCAATATGTGCCTGCATCCGGCAGTGCGAAATCATATGTGAACCGCGCTCCCGGCTGTATCGGGGCTTGCGTGACACCGGGGACCCCATCCATTGCGTTGTCGATGCGGATGCCGTGCCAATGCAGGCTGGTGGGTTGGGGCAGGCGGTTTTCCACCTCCACCCGCAATCTGTCGCCCTGGATGAGCCGCAGGGTTTCGCCCGGCATCGAACCGTTCACACACCACAAATTGGTTTCAGGGTAGCCGTCCGGCGCGATTTGTTGCCGGGCGGGTTCAAGCATGAACTGGCGCGCCTGCGAGGCCCGGGCGGGGCGTGCCATCGCGGGCACAGCCGAAAGGGCAGCAAAGCCCGCGAGAAACCGTCGGCGGCTGGATCGCATAGGTCGGGGTCTCCTTGTCATCTGTATCTGAGGGTAGTCAAACCGGCAGGCCGGACAAGTCCTCCATCCACTGGAAGCTTTCGGAATTGTGATGCCTTTGGGTGTGATGCACTGGGTCGCCAGAGTGCAGAGAGGCGTGTGCACCCGCTGCCGGACAGCCTGTCCTGCGCCGTGCGCAATGCGGCCATGGCTCCGCAAAACTTGACATCCGCCTCGCTCCGCGCGAAGGACGCCTGCATGTTGATATCCATTTTGAATGTGGCGCTGGGTGGCGCAATCGGCGCCAGTTGCCGGTATCTGGTCGGGCTGGGAATGATGCGCCTGCTGGGGCCGACCTCATTGCCGTTGCCGGTTCTCAGCGTGAATGTGCTCGGCTCTGCCATGATGGGAGCGTTCATCGTGCTCGCGGCACACAAAGGCCTGACCCATATGTCGCCTTTCGTGATGACGGGGCTACTGGGCGGGTTCACGACGTTTTCGGCCTTTTCGATGGAGGCTGTCACCTTGATTGAGCGCGGGGCCTATGGCCATGCCGCGCTTTACATTGGCCTCTCCGTAGGCCTGTCCATTGCAGCCCTTGCCCTTGGCATGATGGCGGCCAGAGGAGTGCTGACATGAGCGGCGTGCAAATGATCACCGTCACCGAAGACGACGGCGGCCAGCGGATAGACCGCTGGCTGCGTCGTCTGTTTCCGCATGTCAATCAGGGCCGCATCGAAAAGATGTGCCGCAAGGGCGAGCTGCGTGTCGATGGCGGGCGGGTCAAGGCCAGCTCCCGCGTGGAGACGGGACAGGTTGTGCGCGTCCCCCCCCTGGCCGAGTCCGATCTGAAGCCGGCCGAACCACGTCCGGTGCATATCTCCGAGGCCGATGCCAAGATGATCCGCGACTGCGTGGTCTACAAGGATGATGACGTTCTGGTTCTGAACAAACCGTCGGGCCTCGCGGTGCAGGGCGGGTCCGGGACAACCAAACACGTCGATGGCTTGTCCGAGGCGCTGCGCTTTGACGCGGAGGAAAAGCCGCGCCTGGTGCACCGTCTGGACAAAGACACCTCCGGTATCCTCGTGCTCGCCCGGACGCGCCGAGCGGCGCAGGGGCTGACGGCCGCGTTCAGGCATAAAAACACGCGCAAGATTTACTGGGCGCTGGTTGCCGGGGTGCCGACACCCTACCTGGGCGAGATCAAGACCGGTCTGGTCAAGGCGCCGGGGCACGGCAAGTCGGGCGAGGGTGAGAAGATGATCCCCGTCGATCCGCAGGACATCAATTCCACCCCCGGCGCCAAGCGGGCGCATACATTCTATGCGACCCTGTACCGCGTGGCGAGCCGGGCCAGCTGGGTAGCGATGGAGCCGGTGACTGGCCGGACGCACCAGCTGCGGGCCCATATGGCGGGCATGGGGCACCCTATCGTCGGGGATGGCAAATACGGTGGCTCCGGTCAGGAGAACCTCGGTGACGGCTGGGGCGCGCAGATGGGCGGGCTGATCTCGAAGAAGCTGCACCTGCATGCACGGCGCTTGCAGTTCGAACACCCGATCACGGGCAAGGTCCTGTCTGTGACCGCCCCTCTGCCGGAGCATATGAAAGAAAGCTGGGACACCTTCGGCTGGACCGAAGATCTGGCGGATGATGACCCATTCGAGAGCCTGTTTTGAGCGAGGGCGGACGAAAAGAGCCCCGGGACGGTCCGTTGCGCCTGATCCTATTCGATGTGGACGGCACCCTGGTGGACAGTCAGGGTGCTATCGTCGCCTGTATGGACGAAGCCTTTCGGGCCGAAGGTTTGGCGCCGCCCTCGCGCGAGGCAGTGCTTTCCATCGTCGGGCTGTCGCTTCCGCAGGCATTGGCTCAATTGGCGACAGAGCATTCTGCCCGGATGCAGGACAGGCTCGTTGAGGGCTACAAGCGTGCCTATCAGGCGGGCCGTCTGCGGGAAGGCCCGGCGCATTCGCCGCTCTATCCTGGCGCGCGCGCGGCCCTGGAGGCGCTGCATGCGGTCCCGGACTATATCCTGGGGGTCGCCACCGGCAAATCGCAGCGCGGTCTCGATGCTCTGATTGAGGGGCATGGCCTGCATATGTTCGTGACCCGGCAAGTCGCCGACCACCACCCGTCGAAACCTCACCCGTCGATGGTGCTCACGGCGCTGTCTGAAACGGGGATCGCGCCCGAAAGCGCAGTGATGATCGGGGACACCAGTTTTGACATGGACATGGGGCGGGCCGCAGGGGTGACAACAATCGCCGTTGACTGGGGCTATCACCCGGCAGAGCGCCTGAGAGCCGATCACATGCTGAAGAGTTTTGACGGGCTGCCCGGCTTGCTGCAGCAGCTCTGGGCGACAGACGAAGAAGGACACTGACAGATGAGTGAGTGGAAACAGAAGCGATTCTGGACATCCGTAGACGTCGAGACCACGGATGGCGGATTCGCGGTTACATTGGATGGCAGGCGGGTGAAAACACCGGCCAAGACGACCTTGCTCGTCCCGAGCCAGTCCATGGCGCAGGCGATTGCCTCCGAATGGGATGCCCAGCAGGATGTCGTGAACCCACTGTCGATGCCCAATACGCGATCCGCCAATGCGGCGCTGGACAAGGTCAGGCCACAGTTCAGCGAAGTCGCGGATATGCTGGCTGAATACGGAGACAGTGATCTGCTGTGCTACCGGGCGGAGTCCCCGGAGGAGTTGGTGGCGCGCCAGACTGAATTTTGGGATCCAGCACTGGATTGGGCCAACGAAGCGCTGGGCGCGCGGCTGTTGCCGCGGTCGGGCCTGCTGCATGCCCCGCAGGACGAGGCGGCGCTGCAGATTTTGCGCGGGCGGGTGCATGAGATGACGGCATTTCAGCTGGCGGCCTTTCACGATCTGGTCGGGCTGAGCGGCTCGCTGATCCTTGGCTTTGCCGCGACGAAGGCATGGCGACCGCTGGATGAAATCTGGTCCATTTCCCGTCTTGATGAACATTGGCAAGCAGAAATCTGGGGCGTCGATGAAGAAGCTCAGGCCCAGGAAGACGTGAAAAAACAGGCCTTTTTTCACGCTGCCGCGTTCTATGGACATGCCTGAGTAGGCGCCTGGGATCCTCCCGTGCGCAAAGACGTGGGGCAGGCGGGACAGATCACGGCAGGGGCAGATGATTCCATGTCTGACAATCGGTCCGCGCTGCGGTGCCGTTGTCGCAAGCCTGACAGCTGAAAACGTTAATAAGACGCCCAAAATTTGCCAGAAGCCCCGACGGGATGCCCAAAAGCCCATTGATTCCCGTGATCCTACCCTTGACGTTTGTTGATGAATTCGCCCAAACTCGGCTTCGAAAACGGGGCGAACCCCGTTTCATACAGCCTGTCCCGTGACGGGGGAGGCGACAAAGAACCACCGTAGTCAGGTGGGTAGTCAGGAAGAGGTAAAAATGAACAACTCCGTATTCTTTGGTGCGCTGACCGTGGCCGGTCTCGCCGCCGGTGCCGCTGCTGCCGGTACGCTGGACGACGTCAAGGCCCGCGATAAGCTGAACTGCGGCGTCACCACCGGTCTCGTCGGGTTTGCCGCGCCGAATGCAAACGGCGAATGGGAAGGTTTCGACGTCGCCGTATGTCGCGCTGTGGCCGCTGCCGTTCTGGGTGACTCGACCAAGGTCGAATTCGTCCCGACCACCGGCAAGACCCGCTTTACCGCGCTGGCGTCCGGTGAAATCGATTTGCTGGCCCGCAACACAACTTGGACCTTCTCGCGCGATGTCGACCTGAAGTTCGAATTCGTCGGTGTGAACTACTACGACGGCCAGGGCTTCATGGTTCCAAAAGAACTGGGCGTGTCCTCCGCGAAAGAACTTGATGGCGCGACCGTCTGCATCCAGACCGGCACCACGACCGAGCTGAACCTCGCGGATTTCTTCCGCTCCAACAACATCAGCTATGAGCCGGTTCCGATTGAGACCAACGCCGAAGCGCAGCAGCAGTACCTTGCCGGTGCCTGCGATGTCTACACAACTGATGCGTCCGGCCTGGCCTCGACACGCGCGACCTTCGACGATCCGACAGCGCATGCGATCCTGCCGGAAATCATCTCCAAAGAGCCGCTTGGCCCGCTTGTTCGTCATGGCGACAACGAATGGGGTGATGTTGCACGTTGGACATTGAACGCTCTGATCGCAGCTGAAGAGCTGGGTGTCACCTCCGCGAACCTGTCCGAAATGACGTCCGGCACCAACAACCCGGAAATCAACCGTCTGCTCGGCACCGAAGGTAACCTGGGCGAGATGCTTGGTCTCGAAGCCGATTGGGCTGTGAACGCTCTGTCCGTAGGTGGCAACTACGGTGAAATCTTTGCGAAAAACATCGGTGAAGACACTCCGATCGGTCTGGCGCGCGGCCTGAACGCGCTGTGGACCAACGGTGGCCTGCTCTACACACCGCCGTTCCGCTAAAATAGCATCCGGAAAGGGCGTGGGATGATCCCACGCCCTTATTCCTAGTAAAAAACGAACGCTGCGGCAGATCGCAGAGCGGGGCAAACCCCGCCGAGACGACAGGAACCGCAGGCCTCGGGGATCCCTTCATATGTCGACCTTGTCTGACCCGCCGAAAGAGAGTTTTCGGCTGTCTATGCTTATTAACGATACCCGCTATCGTTCCCTGACGTTTCAGGTGATCGCGGCCATCGTTCTTGCCCTGTGTATCTGGTACCTCGGCAACAACCTGATCCAGAACCTGCGCGCAGCGGGGCTGAATATATCATACAACTTTCTCGGCGATCCGGCCGGCTATGACATCAACCAGCGATTGGTTGACTATGACAGCCAGTCCAGTCACGCCCGTGCCGCTCTGGTCGGCGTTCTGAATACGCTTTTGGTGGCATTTCTTGCCTGTGTGACCGCGACAGTGTTCGGTGTGATCGCGGGCGTCCTGCGCCTGTCAAAGAACTGGCTCGTCTCAAAGTTGATGATGATCTATGTGGAGATTTTTCGAAATATCCCGGTTCTGATATGGATCATCATCATCTTCACGATCATGACCGCCGTCCTGCCGGGACCCCGCGCCTTTCGGGGTGACAATGCCACAAGCAGCATGCTGTTTGATGCCTTTGCCTTCACCAACCGCGGGATCTACACGCCCGGCCCCTATTTCGAGAACGGCATTTTCGCCAACGCGGCGCTGAACTGGCTTCTGGTTCTTGTCGTGCTCGTCGCTTCGTTCTTTGGCGCGCGTAAAATCAACGCCTGGGCCACAGCCAAACAAGAGGCAACCGGCGTGCGGCCGAACACAAGGGCGATGATCCTCGGTGTCTGGTTGATCCCCTTTGTACTGTTAATGCTGATCATGGGGCTGGCATGGGAGTTCCCCGAGCTCAAGGGGTTCAACTTTTCCGGTGGCCTGAAGATCGGCGGCCCGCTGATTGCCCTGTGGTTTGCTCTGTCGATCTACACAGGCGCTTTCATCGCAGAAAACGTCCGTGCAGGCATTCAGGCGATTTCCAAAGGTCAGACAGAGGCAGCGGCCGCGCTCGGCCTGCGTCAGGGCCGTATCATGAACCTGGTGGTCCTGCCGCAGGCTCTGCGTGTCATCATTCCGCCGTTGATTTCCCAGTATCTCAACATCACGAAAAACTCCTCGCTGGCGATCGCTGTGGGCTATGCGGATATCACCGCGACGTTGGGGGGGATTACCCTCAACCAGACTGGCCGCGCCATTGAGTGCGTCCTTCTTCTGATGCTGTTCTACTTGACTGCGTCGCTGCTGATTTCGATGGCGATGAACGTCTACAACTCTTCGGTCAAGTTGAAGGAGCGCTGAGACATGAGTGACCAAACAACCAACTCCGTCGCCTATGTGGCCGAAACCATGCTGCCGGAGCTTCCGCCTCCGGCGCGTGAAACCGGTGTCATAAAATGGCTGCGCCAGAACCTGTTCTCCAACATCCCGAATTCAATCCTGACACTGGTGTCTCTTTGGGCGATCTACGTCCTGCTGAGCAGCACTTTGCCGTGGATTTTGAATGGTGTCTGGACCACCAGTTCGCTCAATGAGTGTCGCGAGGTGCTGGACAACAAGCTGGGCGCCTGTTTCTCGGTTCTGACCGAGCGCTGGCACCAGCTCCTCTACGGCTTCAAGTATCCGACTGATGCATATTGGCGGCCGAATTTCGCGCTCGTATTGCTGCTCGTGGCCGCGGCGCCGGTCCTGTTTTTCGACCTGCCGCGCAAGATGCTGGCGTTTACGGCCGTGTATCCGTTCATTGCCTTCTGGTTGATCTGGGGCGGCACAATCCTGACACCGATCCTGGCCTTCGTTGGCTTTGCAGCGGCTGCTGTGATATTCCAGACCTACGGCAAGAAGAGCTTTGCCATCGGGTTCTTTGGCGCAATCGCCGCTGCCCTGGTGGTCTGGATCGTCGGCGGGGCATTGGTCCCGGAAAGCGCCTCTGACAATGCGTTGCTCTCGGCTGTGCCCTCCCGTGATCTGGGCGGCTTCATGCTGAACCTGATGCTCGGTGTCACCTGTGTATCGCTGTCACTGCCGCTGGGTATCGCGCTGGCGCTTGGTCGTCAGTCGGATATGCCATTGATCAAGTGGATCTGCGTGGTCTTCATCGAGTTCGTGCGGGGTGTGCCTCTGATCACGCTGCTGTTCGTCGCGTCGGTGATGCTCTCGTATTTCTTCCCGCCGGAATCGACAGTCGACCTGTTCCTCCGGGTGGTGATCATGATCACCATGTTCTCTTCGGCCTATATCGCCGAGGTGATCCGGGGTGGATTGGCGGCGCTGCCGAAAGGCCAGTATGAGGCCGCCGACAGTCTCGGGCTGGACTATCCGCAGGCAATGCGCCTGATCATCCTGCCACAGGCGCTCAAGATCTCCATTCCGGGCATCGTGAATGTGGCGGTGGGTCTGTTCAAGGACACCACGCTCGTCTCCGTCATCTCGATGTTTGACCTGGTGGGTATGATCCGCGGTCCCATTCTCGCCTCGACCGAGTGGAACGGGGTCTACTGGGAGCTTCTTGGCTTCGCTGCGGTTCTCTTCTTCGTCGTATGTTACGGCATCTCTCAATACTCTCAGTGGCTCGAGCGTCGTCTCGCCACCGATCACCGATAAGGAGTTCAACATATGTCTGAACTGGCAATCGAACGCGAAATCGACCGATCCAAGATGCAGGTCTCTGATGAGGTCGCGATCCAAATCTCCAGCATGAACAAGTGGTACGGATCTTTTCATGTGCTGCGTGACATCAACCTGACGGTGAACCGGGGGGAGCGGATCGTCATCGCGGGCCCTTCCGGGTCGGGAAAGTCCACGCTGATCCGCTGTCTCAATGCACTGGAAGAGCATCAGGCGGGCAAGATCCTTGTCGATGGCACGGAACTGTCGAATGATCTCAAGAACATCGACAAGATCCGGTCAGAGGTCGGCATGGTGTTCCAGCACTTCAACCTCTTCCCGCATCTGACAATTCTCGAGAATTGCACGCTGGCCCCGATCTGGGTGCGTAAAACGCCGAAGAAAGAGGCCGAAGAGCGCGCGATGCACTTCCTTGAGAAAGTGAAAATCCCGGAGCAGGCTGACAAGTACCCGGGCCAACTGTCGGGTGGCCAGCAGCAGCGGGTCGCCATCGCGCGCAGCCTGTGCATGATGCCGCGTATCATGCTGTTTGATGAACCGACCTCGGCGCTGGATCCGGAGATGATCAAGGAAGTGCTCGATACAATGATCGAGCTGGCGGAGGAAGGCATGACCATGCTGTGCGTGACCCACGAGATGGGGTTTGCCCGTCAGGTCGCAAACCGGGTTATCTTCATGGATGCCGGTCAGATCGTGGAACAGAACGAGCCTGAGGAATTCTTCAACAACCCGCAAAGCGAACGGACCAAATTGTTCCTCAGCCAGATCCTCGGTCACTGAGGCTGTCACTGAGTCTGTCGCTGGGACTATCGCGGCGACGTTTGCCAGAACTGAAAGGAGGCCAGGCATCACTGCCTGGCCTCTTGCTTTGTCGGGCGTCGCTCCCATTGGGCGCAAGGGGTTGCATCTCTCTGTTACAACGCGCCTATGCCCGCGATCTGCACCGGATGCGATCCAAGCAACGGATCGTCATTCGCCAAGAAGCTCGCGCGGGACGACGAAATCGAGCACCTTGCCGGTCCCGGGTTGCAGTTCCTGCCAGGCCTCGATGTCAAACTCCACCAGCAGGGTGGCACCTGTGGGGTAGTCCTCGAAACGGGAATGAGGTGGCGGATATTTTACAATCTGATGGGCAAATTCCTGCAGCCCCGGATTGTGCCCCAGCATGAGAACATGGGGTTTGCTGGCTTCCCGCAGCACTTCGAGGATGATCTGAGGCGTCGCGTGATACAGCCGTTCAGTATAGACGGCAGGTGCATCGATCTTCATCAGATCACAGGTTTCCCGCGTGCGCTGAGATGACGATGACAATATGTGTTCCGGCTTCACGGGCTGATCTCGCAACCAGACTCCGAGCGCTTCGGCGGAACGGCGGCCCCGGGCACTGAGCGGGCGGGCGTGGTCACTTGGGGAGTCGTTGTTCCAAGCGGACTTGGCATGACGGGTCAAGACGAGGGTACAGGTCATAGGCGGTGAAAATACCTCATGTGATGGGCTGTCTGCGCGGGCGGGCGCCCGGCACCGATGCTGAGGGGACAGGCCCGGCGTGCTACACATCCGGATGTCATGCACGCTGCGCCTTCACGCGTATCAAGGTGCTTGTGACACGCTGCCAGTTTGTAGGGGCCTCCGTCAACCAGTGCGTGTGCCGGGCAAGCAGAAAGGCAGGGTTTGTCCGCACAGCTTTCGCAGGGAGAGGCAGCCATCCGAGGCTCCGGTATTTCGAAGATCTCGTCAAACAGGAGCGCTCCTCTATAGGAAATCATCATGCCCACTTCATCATGCACCATCATCTGCGACGGAGATGTGAAAGCGCGCCCCGAGGCCAGCGCCCAGGACACAAACGGGGCGTAGGGCGGTCCAGAGAAGGGATAGTGCGCCCGAGCACCAAAGGTGTCCGCGAGGCGTCCAATCACGCGTGCAGACCAGCGGTCGACGGGGTCGGGTTCGCCATCCTGCCCTTCGGGCGCAGACGTCAGGACAGACCAGAAGCCGGAACCTGTGCCAATCAGAATCAGCGTACCCTGTTTCGCATCTGGTACAGGAACATGTTCAGGATGCAGCGCCCCGTAGATCGTCAGCCCCAATGGGGCGAGAACTTCGGACAGACGTTGGTAAAGGCCGCCAGTGGGGCAGGGAGGGGCGTTTGCCGACATGGCTCCAGCTAGCCGCAGCTTCGCAGTCTTGGCAAGGATGGATGCCGAGCCTGCCTCTTTCGGGCGACAGGCCGGTGGCTCAGCCGCGGATCATGGATCCTGCGCCGTGGTCGGTGAACAGCTCCAGCAGGACCGCATTTGGCACCCGTCCGTCAACGATCGTACAGGCGCGGACGCCGCCTCGCACGGCATGAACCGCAGTTTCGGTCTTGGGAATCATGCCGCCCGCGATGACGCCGGTCACGGTCATGCTCTCAACGTCGGCGGCTGTCAGTTCAGTCACCACCACGCCTTCGGCGTTTTTGACACCAGCGACGTCGGTCAGCAGCAGCAGCCGGTCGGCCTTCAGCGCTGCCGCCACGGCGCCAGCGGCGGTATCGCCATTGATGTTGAAAGTCTCGCCCTCCGCACCTGCCCCGATGGGCGCGATGACAGGAATGAATTCCTTTTCGAAGAGATTGCGCAGCATTTCGTCATTTACCGCAGAGGGTGTTCCGACAAAACCCAAGGCGGGATCGGTCACTTCGCAGGTGATCAAATTTGCGTCCTTGCCGGAGAGCCCTATGCCCTTGCCGCCCTGCGCGTTGATCGCCTGCACGATGCGCTTGTTGACCATGCCCGAGAGCACCATCTCCACCACATCCATCGTGGCCTTGTCGGTGACCCGTTTGCCGTTCACAAATTCTGATTTGATCTGCAGCCGTTCCAGCAGCGAATTGATCATTGGACCGCCCCCATGCACAATCACGGGGTTCACTCCGACCTGACGCAGCAGAACGACGTCGCGGGCAAAGCTTTCCATGCCCTCGTCACTTCCCATTGCGTGGCCGCCAAGTTTGATGACGACGATCGCGTCGTCGTAACGCTGCAGGTAGGGCAGCGCGCTTGACAAGGTTTCGGCAGTGGCAATCCAGTCGCGGTTCATGTCACGGGTCTTCATCGCTGTCAGGTCCTGAGGCGGCCCGAAAAAGGGCGCGGGGTGTTAAAAGGGTGTTACGCATTTCTGACCGGCCTGCCAAGGGAGGATCGGGCGCCCATTCCCATTGCAGTGCCGGACTGTGGTGGTAGTGTTGCAGCTGCAGCATTTGCTTCGCGAGAAGGACCAGCCCTATTATGCGCCGGAAAACCCTGCTTCTGACTGGTGCCAGTCGTGGTATTGGCCATGCGACCGTACGTCGGTTCAACGCGGAAGGCTGGCGGGTCATCACCTGTTCGCGCCACCCATTCCCAAAGGAATGCCCCTGGGGCGGGGGGGCCGAGAATCACGTACAGCTTGATCTGTCAGACCCGTCAGACACGATCAACGGCGTGGGCGAAATCCAGGACCGGCTGGAGGATGGCAAGCTGGACGCGCTTGTGAACAACGCCGGTATTTCTCCGAAGGGCCCGGACGGGGAGCGGCTGAGCACGCTCACCACGGATTTGATGGATTGGGCCAAGGTCTTCCATGTGAACTTCTTTGCCTCGGTGGTTCTCGCGCGTGGCCTGCGGGAAGAATTGGCCGCCGCCAAAGGGGCGGTGGTCAACGTGACCTCCATCGCAGGGAGCCGGGTGCATCCCTTTGCCGGTGCCGCATATTCGACTTCCAAAGCGGCCCTTGCGGCGCTGACACGCGAAATGGCGCATGATTTCGGTCCGTTGGGCGTGCGCGTCAACGCGATTGCGCCGGGTGAGGTGGAAACCTCCATCCTCAGTCCGGGGACCGAGAAAATCGTTGCGCAACTGCCGATGCGGCGTCTTGGTCAGCCGTCAGAGGTTGCGGATGCGATCTACTTTCTCTGTTCTGATCAAAGCACCTATATCTCGGGAACCGAGATCGAAGTGAACGGAGCACAGCACGTCTGACGTTGCGCAATGAGGCCCGGATCCCAAAAAGATCCGGGCCAGGGTCACTAGCTTATCACACGTTTAAGCGCGGGCAGGTTTGACAGGATCAGAACGTCAATTGCCAGGACCGCCAGAAGCGTGATCCCGACCAGAGGGAACGCCAGCGAGGTGAAAAGGCCGACCAGTACCGCACCTTTCCAGAATGGCAGATCCGCGGGCATTGGCGGTGCCGCCAGGCGACCGGCTTTGGTGGGGCGGCGTTTGACCCACATCACCAGTCCCGAGAAACAGACAAAGATTACTGCCAGGCAAAAGAACACATTCAACACGAAGTTCCACAGCCCGACCAACCCCATATGCAGCGGGATCCCGACTGCCATTGCTTTGCCTGCCCATGAATAGTCATCATATTTGACATCGGCGAGGATTTTGCCGGTGAACTGATCGATGTGCACGGTCCGGTCGATAAAAGGATCTTCGCCGTCGCCGGACATGCTGTCTCGGTTCAGGGTCCAGACGCCGCTGTCGCTGGTGGGAATCGCAACCCGAAACCGGCCCTCCATCCCGAGATCGCGTCCAAGGCCGATGATCGATTCCAGCGTGACCTCGCGACCCGCAGGCAGGCCGGTGATCCCCGCATCCGAACCGGAAGCCGGCATGGGGGTCTGTTCCAGGGCCCAGGGCACATCATTCGTGTTGCCGTGGTTCAGATGCGCAGTGTGGGTCACGTCAGAGAGGGGCACAGCATCCCACTTCTGCGCCGGGAAGGTGGACCAGGCCTGCACGAACTTGGCGCCCCAGACGCCGGTCCAGGACAGTCCAGAGATCAGGAAGACAATCAGCAGCGCCGAGATCCAGAACCCGAGTACCCCATGCAGGTTCTTCCAGAGCGACCTCCCCCGCGCGCGCAGGTTCGGAACCAGGGCCGCGCTCCAATTGCCGCGCGGCCACCAAAGATAGAGGCCGGTCATGACCAGCACCAGACCGAGACCTGCGGCAATTTCGATCAACCGATCCCCGGTATCCCCAATCAGCAAGGACCCATGCATATTGTCCGCCCAGTCGTACCAGCCGGCCCGGCGGTCCCAGACCTTGATGATCTCGCCGGTGTATTGATTAAGCGCCACCATCTGATTGCCTCCGTCTTGCGGTGCAATGCGATAGACAACTGCCAGATTTTCGGCCTTCGGCCCGATCCATTCGACGATCTGACCGGGTTGCACGGCGCGGGCAATCTGCATTTGAGCGGCGATGGGCAGTTCGGTCGCCTCAGGCTCCACGTGGATTTTTTCACCGTCGCGGCCATCGACCTGGGTGATGAACATCATCATCAGGCCCGTGATGGCCAACATCAACAGAAACGGGATCACATAGAGGCCAGCATAGAAATGCCAGCGCCACGCGGCGAAATAAAATTTTTGCGACAGGTTTTTCGGCGACGGACGGCTGCCCGCGCTTGAGGTTTGGCTCATTGCCATTGAGGGATTCTCCAGACCAAAGGGATCCGGGCCGTGCGGGGCCGGGATATCAGAGTGAATGTGATTTTGGGGTCAGGAGAGTGCGGGCGGTCCGCGCGCGTCGTAATGCCAGTAAAAACCGGCGCTGTGATGGGTGAAGGGGCTTCGAAGCCACAGATCCTGCCCTGGCCCCATAAGGGGTAGGGGGAGGTCCACTGATGTGTGATGGACGACAGGCGTGTGGAGCGCAAAAGGACAACCGCTGGGGCCGTCCTCGCTGTCTTGGTGCGGCTGTTTTTGCTGTGGCTCGCCGAGATCGACCCAACGTTCCTGCGGGCCGTCCTCGGTGCACAGGACCAACAGGACCCTGCCGTCATCATTTACAAACGGCATCAAGCCCGCAGGAATGATCCCCGCCGCAAAAATGGCGATCAGCGCCAGATATGGAAGAATGCGGCGCAGGGTTTAATCCAGATGCGCAATGATCGAGCGGAGCGTTGCGATGCCATCGCCTTTTTCCGAGGAGGTCAGAACGAGTTCCGGATAGGCGGCGGGATGTTTGGCGAGGGCAGCGCGGACTTGATCCAGCACTTTTGCGCGATCCTGCTCTTTTACTTTGTCCGCCTTGGTCATCACCACCTGAAAGGTCACCGCGGCGCTGTCCAGAAGGGACATGATTTCGTCGTCCACCTTTTTCACGCCATGACGGCTGTCGATCAGCACAAAAGCCCGCCGCAGCGTCTGTCGGCCTGACAGATACTGCTTCAGCAGTTTTTGCCACTTTTCGACGACAGACAGGGGGGCATTCGCATAGCCATAACCGGGAAGGTCAACCAGGTAGAGTTCCGGGCTTTGCACGAAAAAGTTGATTTCCTGCGTCCGGCCCGGCGTGTTGGAGGCACGTGCAATTCCCTTTGTTCCGGTCAGCGCATTGATCAGAGAGGATTTCCCAACGTTGGAGCGGCCTGCGAAACAGACCTCGATCCTGTCGGCAGGCGGCAGGCCGGACATCGCGACCACACCCTTCAGGAACTCTGACTGCCCGGCAAAGAGCTTGCGCCCGGTTTCGAGAGCGAAGGCGTCGGGCTCTTCGGCGAGCGGGAAGGGCAGTTGCATGGTGGTGGCCTTTTGGCTGGCAGGATGGGCCGTCTTCTAGCACCGCCAGAGGCGCGGCCACAATGGAAAATGCCGCGCACAGGGCGCGGCATTTCAGGATGTGCTGCGAAGATTTACTTTTCTTCGGTTTTTTCTTTGCGTTTAAAGCTCTTCTTGATGTTGCCGAACACATCCGGCGAATAGCCGTGGCTGCGCATGATCAGATACTGCTGCGAGAAGGTGATCACGTTGTTGGTGATCCAGTAGACCACGAGACCGGAGGCAAAACCGCCCAGCATGAACATGAACACCCATGGCATCCAGGCAAAGATCATCGCCTGTGTTTCATCGGTCGGAGCCGGATTGAGTTTCTGCTGCAGCCACATGGAAATGCCCAGGAGGATCGGCAGGATGCCGATAAAGACCAGCGCCAGAAGGGAATCGGCAGTCGGGGCAGCCCAGGGCAAAAGCCCGAAGAGGTTGAAAAGCGACGTCGGATCCGGAGCAGAGAGGTCACGGAAGGGGCCGAAGAAGGCGGAGTGACGCAATTCCAGCGTTACGAAGATAACCTTGTAAAGCGAGAAGAAGATCGGGATTTGGATCAGGATCGGCAAACAGCCTGCAGCCGGGTTCACTTTTTCCCGTTTGTAGAGCTCCATCATCTCCTTCTGGACTTTCTGGCGGTCGTCGCCAGCCCGCTCGCGCAGTTTCTCCATCTCCGGCTGGAGTTCCTTCATCCGCGCCATGGAGGCATAGGATTTATAGGCCAGGGGGAAGACGAGGATCTTCAACAGGAAGGTCAGCGCGATGATGGCGACGCCCATGTTGCCAATTGCACCATGCAGCCAGTGCAAAACGGCAAAGATGGGTTTGGTGAAAAAGAAGAACCAGCCCCAATCGATGCTGTCGAGGAAGCCTTCAATGCCGCCGCGCTCATAGTCGCGGATGGCGGCCCACTCCTTGGCGCCCGAGAACAGCTGTGTCTCGGCACGGGCACTCTCGCCTGCGGCGAGCGTCATCGTCGGCAATACCACGTCGGTCTGGTAGATATCCCGGCGCTCGTCGTATTTCGCAATGGCGCGGAAGCTCTCTCCGGGCGCAGGTATCAGCGTGGACATCCAGTAGTGGCCGGTGAACCCGATCCAGCCATTGTCGGCCACCGCCGTCACCTGTGCACGCGAACCGTCACGCGGGTCCGGGTCGAAATCCGTCATGTCGTCGTAGTCGATCTCGGACAATTCGCCGTCGGCCATGCCCACGACACCTTCGTGGAGAATGAAGAAATTCGCCAACTCTGCGGGAAGGCCGTGACGGGCAAGCGTCCCATAGGGAGCCAGGGAGACCGCGCTGTCGCTGGTGTTGGAGACCGCCTGCGTGATTGAGAACATATAGTCCGCATCGACGGCGATTTCGCGGGTGAAGGTCAGGCCGCTGCCGTTGTCCCAGGTCAGGGTCACGGGGCTGTCCGGCGACAGGAGCGCGCCTTCTTCTGCCTCCCAGAGGGTATTCGCGCCCGGCACATCATCTATGCCGAGGCCCGTTCCGGGCGCCCAGCCAAACAACGCATAATAGGCGTTGGGCTGACCTGCGGGTGACAACAGGGTCACGATGGGCGAGTCGTCGTCCAGCGTTTCACGGTAGTCTTTGAGCTGCAGGTCATCGATGCGCCCCCCCTTCAGGGAGATCGAACCGGCGATGCGCGGCGTGTCGATCGACAGGCGCGGAGCGTCCTCTACCGGGTCGACAGGGGAGGAGGTCGCATCCGCAGAGGCACCTCCGGTCGCCAAGCCTGCGCTGGGAGCCGTGGCCGAGGACGTTTCATTGCTCGCGCCTGGGGCGGTTTCGCTGACCGCAACGGTCGGTTCCGGCACCGGTTCCGGCTGGGGAACAAAGGCGTACCAGCCGAGGAGAACCACCGCGCTCAGGGCAGTTGCGAGAAGTAGATTCTTATTCTGATCGTCCATCTGGACCGCCACCTCATGCATGCAAAGACAGGGTGTGGTTCAACAGAGGTCAGTCGGTAAGGTCAAGGGAAATCCGGGGCTCGTATTGCACTGAGGTCGGCAAAACCCGAAAAACATGAGAAATCGCCGGTCGCCGCAGGCTGGCTGCCAGCTCTGTGCCTGTTGTCGTGCGGTGGGCGCGGGGGCGAGAGTGGGCCCCGGGAGCAGAGAGAAGCGCCAGATCGCAAAACGCAGCAGCAAAGCTCGCTCACTCCCCTCCAAAGGGGCGCGTCCAAAGCGGAAGGGAGGATTCTATGGCTGCTCAATGCCCGACAATGTCCGGACAATGCGCACCAATGCCTGGAACATGGCCAGCCAATGGCGATTGAACGGAGTCGCTCGCTTGCCCGCCAGCTAGTGACGCAGCCGCCCGATCATGGGCGCATCCTGCAACTTTGCTTCATGGCTCACCACCCAGTCCAAGGTCTGATCAAAGGGCATCGGGCGCCCGATCCCGAAGCCCTGAACGTGATCGCAGCCCAGTTGCGCCAGCAGGGCATGCTCCCCGACGGTTTCGACCCCTTCGGCGAGAGTCTTGAGTTCCAGCCGCTCAGCCATCGTCAGGATTGCTGCAATGAGCTTCTGCTGTTCCGGATCATGGTCCGATTTGGTGACAAATGAGCGATCAATCTTGATCCGTGATACACGGAACCGGCGCACGGAGGCGATTGAGGCATGCCCGGTGCCAAAGTCATCAAGATCTATATGGCATCCCATCTCTCCGAGGGTGGTAATGTTGCGCGCGACCACTTCGTCCGGCTGGTCAGTCATGACCGTTTCGAGAACTTCAATGGTGAGCCTGTCCGGACTTAATCCAAACCGGTCAAGTTCCCAGCGGATCCGATTGACCAATGCGGGGTCACGCAGTTCATCCGTGGCAAAATTCACTCCGACCGATGGGACGCTCAACCCGGCGGCATCCCAGGACTTTATTGCGGTGAGGGCCTGCTGCACCATCTGTTGGCTGAGCTTCTGCAGCAAACCGGCCTCTTCCAGCGCGGGGAGGAACGCGGAGGGGGGAATCATCCCCTTTACCGGATGGCACCACCGCGCCAGCGCCTCAAAACCAGAAACACGGCCAGTGTCTGTGCTGATCTGCGGCTGGAACCAGGCCTGAATCATGCCGTTCTCAAGAGCTTCGGCGGCGTCTTCCACCAAATCATCGCCGCGTTTGAGGTGAACGTGGGTGCCGCTGGAATAGGCGCGCATGCTGGCGGGACCAACACTGAGAGCCTCATCCAGCGCCGCGACGGCACATTCAAGCCAGCTTCCTGGCGCATCTTTGGGGGCGCGGTGGCGCATGCACATGCCGATGGAGCACGATACAAACAAAGAGGCCCCGTCGACAACAATCGGTTCTTCGACGGCGGCCTGCAGGCGACCGGCCATCTGAATGCACAGCTCCAGATCCAATTGCATGATTGGCGTCAGGCAAATGGCGAAGCGGTTGCGTCCGATGCGCGCGACCGTGTCCCGGTGGCGCAGGGCAGATCCGATGCGCTCCCCACAGCGTTGCATGGCGATATCGCCTGCATCATGCCCATGCGCGGAAACCAGATCGTCGAAGTCGTCGATCTCTATTATCACCAATGCGGATTTCAAACCGCTGTCCTCGGTGCGCAGGTACACATCTTTGACATGTGTATCAAAGTCGGCTGCCAGCATCAGACCGGTGAGCCCGTCGCGGTCCGGTTTTGTGATGTCTGTCTGCGAGAACCCGCCGAGTATGGCAAACAGCAAAGGTAACCCCAATGCGGCGGCCAACAGCGCCATTTCGCCTCCGAACCAGAAAGCCCCAAGCGTTGCCGCCGGCAGGAACGCCAGAATGGGCGGTCCAAATACCACTTGTGCAATCCCGTCTCTGATCCGACTGAAGAGACATGAATTCGGAAATTTCATAGCGATGGGACCTTTCGACTTCGCCGGTGGCTGTCAAACAACCTAGGTCCCGGGTCTGACTGCAGAGTTAACGCAGCTGCGGGATTTCTTCAGATTCCATCGGATTATCGAAATTTTTGAGTTCAAGCCCAGTGAAATCAAATAGTTTTGGGTCCAGAAGGTGCGAAGGGCGTGCATTCATCAGGGCTCGGAACATGATCTGCCGACGCCCGGGACTGTTTGATTCCCAACCGTCAAGGATCTGTTTGACCTGTTGGCGTTGCAGGCCATCCTGACTGCCGCAGAGGTCGCACGGAATAATCGGGTAGTTCATCGCCCGCGCAAATTTTTCGCAATCGGCCTCTGCCACATGCGCCAACGGCCGAAACAAGAAGAGATCGCCTTCTTCATTTACCAGTTTCGGCGGCATTGTCGCCAGGCGGCCGCCGTGAAAGAGATTCATGAAGAATGTCTCCAGAATGTCATCGCGGTGATGGCCAAGCACCACCGCCGAGCACCCTTCTTCCCTTGCAATTCGATAGAGATTTCCACGACGCAAGCGGGAGCACAGGGCGCAGAATGTGCGCCCCTGTGGGATTTTGTCCATCACGATGGAATAGGTGTCCTGATACTCGATCCGATGCGGGACCTGCATCCTTTCCAGAAATTCCGGTAGAACTGTCGCGGGAAATCCGGGTTGCCCCTGATCAAGATTGCAGGCGAGGAGATCGACAGGCAGGAGGCCGCGCCATTTCAGCTCATGCAGAACCGCGAGCAAGGTGTAGCTGTCTTTCCCACCTGACAGGCAAACAAGCCATTTGGGAACCGATCCATCTTCGCGCCGCTCCAGCATGCCATATTGATCGATCGCCTCGCGCGTATAGCGTACGATGCGTTTCCGGAGCTTTTTGAACTCCGTGGTTTGCGGCGCGCCCTGAAAGAGCGGGTGAATCTCGTCGGTATCAGTGTCCAGCATGAATTTCCGCGTAGCGTCTGGCCGAGCGAAAGCCAAGTAAAACTTGGGCAAATGGTGAAACACATTCGGCTGATCGGGCGAAGTGGCCTGTTCGTGGGGAAACCCAGTTGCCACAGCCGCCTCTTCCCTTGAAACGATCAGAGGTGTGGCACCGTATTCGGACCTGGGGTTCAGTCACAGGAGGGTGTCACGGATAACGCAGGACTAGCCGTCGTTTGCCACGCTGCGGTCATGATCCGGATCGCTGCCTGGAACCGGATCATAGCCCGACCCTCCGAGGGGGTGGCACCGGCCAATGCGCCGGACAATCAGCCAGGTGCCGAGCAATGGCCCATGCCGGTTCAGGGCCTCCAGAGCATAGGCAGAACAGGTCGGCTGATAGCGGCAATTGAACCCGACCCAGGGGCTGAAGATCAGTCGGTAGCCGTGAATGGGAAGGGCAATGATGCGCGCAAGTATCTGCATGGTTTCTGAGATAGACCAGCGCTATCGCAGGTGCAACCAAGCCGGGCGCAGAGGTCAGCCTCCGTGAATCCTGCGCAGGGCATATAGGAAATCTTTCTGCATCTGCGAGAACGGCCGCGTGGTGGTTTCCCCTGCTCTCCCAATGAGCACGTAATCCCATCCGGGTCTGCCGTGTTCCTGCAGCAAAAGCCGCGCGATCTCGCGCAAGCGGCGTTTGGCACGGTTGCGGGTGACGGCATTGCCGACCTTCTTCGAGCAGGTATAGCCGACACGCAACGGTGCGTCGTCGCCGCGCTGCCGCCCCTGAACCATCATGCTTTGCGTGCCCTGTTTTCGCGCCCGTGCGGCGGCGACAAAATCGCGCCGCTTTGTCATCACTTCCATGCCCGCACGCACCTTTGGAGGTTTCGGCGAGGGGGGAGGGGATTTTGACATGGGCATGTGAGGGGCGCAAACGGAAACCGCCGGAGGCGTTGTCCCCTGGTCAGCTGTGCCGTCCATGGGAGCCTCCGGCGGTTTCATATCCGTCTGGAAACCTGGGCGCGAAACTTACGCGCTCAGTTCCTTGCGGCCGCGGGCGCGGCGTGCGTTGAGGATTTTGCGGCCTGCCTTGGTGGCCATGCGCGCACGGAAGCCGTGGCGGCGTTTGCGAACCAGGTTCGAAGGCTGATAGGTGCGTTTCATCGCTCCGGTCTCCAAATGCTAACGTCGGGTATGGCGCGGAATCGCACCCCCGTGATCTATCTCGAAGCCCGGTCTCTAGACCCCTGACCCCGGTCTGTCAAACCCATTGACCGGGTTTTCCGGCTTCCCTGCTACATTTCTGTTAAAATCACAGAGAAGGTTGAGGCTGTTTGCAGTTGAAACGGCCCTCATTGTTCGCGCCGGGCTCGTGCTGGCGCTTGTGAAGAGAATCACCGGCGCGCCAATTGTTACAGTTTTTTGCCGTCGCGCCCCGATTTCTCACAAAATGCCTATCTCCTTTCAAGCGCACGTGAGGCGGCATCTGCAGGCCTCGTCATGCGCCCATCTTCGAGGGTAGTGCAAACAGGCAGCCATGCCTGTGGTACCCCGCGTCGACAAGGACCCCCAAAGATGAATGATCAAGACCCCACCGCATCGCGCGGACGCCTGATGCGCCTCCTGCCGATATTGATATTTGTCAGCGTAGGGGGCATCGGGGCTTTGGCTTTGGGGGATACGCTGTCTTTTGACACGCTGCGAGACAACCGAGCGGCGCTTCTGGCGTTTCGGGATGCGAACTATCCGGGCCTCCTGCTTGCGTTTGTGATCACCTATGTCGCCATCGTGGCGTTTTCCCTGCCGGGTGCGGCCGTAGCCTCGGTGACGGGCGGGTTTTTATTCGGGATATATGTCGGCACCACGGTCAACGTCGTGGCGGCTACTCTTGGCGCAATGGCGATATTTCTTGCGGCGCGTTTTGGTTTGGGGGCAACCCTGTCGGCGCGGATGGAGGCCGGCGAAGGGCGTATCCGGCGGCTGAAATCCGCATTGCATGAGACCGAGGTCGAAGTCCTTCTGCTGTTGCGCCTGGTTCCGGCGGTGCCATTCTTCGTTGCCAATCTGCTGCCTGCCCTGGTCGGGGTGCGCGCGTGGACGTTCTTTTGGACCACCGGGGTCGGGATCATTCCCGGGGCCATCGTCTTCACCTGGATCGGCGTAGGACTGGGCGAGGTCTTTGATCGGGGGGATAGTCCGGATTTGACTTTGTTGTGGGAACCCCAGGTTATTGGCCCGATCCTCGGGCTCTGCGGGCTGGCGGCCCTGCCAATCCTGATAAAATTGATACGCGGCAAAGCAGAGGTCTGAACCAATGGAAAAACTCTCTTGTGATCTGTTGATTATCGGCGCCGGATCGGCGGGGCTTTCACTTGCTGCGGGGGCCAGCCAGATGGGGGCCGATGTTGTGCTGCTTGAACGTCATAAAATGGGCGGGGATTGTCTCAACTATGGCTGCGTCCCCTCCAAGGCGCTGCTGGCCAGCGCCCATATGGCGCATGCCCAATCCCATGCCGCCGCTTTCGGGATCAGGAATCGGACGGCCGAAGTGGATTACGCTGCCGCGCAGGGCCATGTGCAGAATGTGATTGAAAAGATCGCCCCCGTCGACAGCCAGGACCGGTTCGAGGGGCTGGGTGTCAATGTGATCCGAGAGGCCGGGCGCTTTGTCGGCAACACCGAGGTCGAGGCCCGGAACACCCGCATCACCGCGCGCCGGATCGTCATCGCCACCGGGTCGCGCCCCTTGGTGCCTCCGATCAAGGGACTGGGTTCGGTCGCCTATCTCACCAACGAAACTCTGTGGGAGCTCCGCGAGCAACCAGAGCATTTGATCGTGATTGGCGGAGGTCCCATCGGAATGGAGATGGCCCAGGCGCATCGTCGCCTAGGGAGCAAAGTGACCGTGCTTGAGGCCAAGCAGGCCTTGGGGCGGGACGATCCCGAAGCGGCGGGCCTTGTCCTGGATCGCCTGCGGGGCGAGGGCGTCGAAATTCTGGAGGAGACCAGCGCAGATCGGGTCCGGCAGGAGGGTGATCACATCGTCGTCGAGACCAGCAAAGGCGACATCTCAGGCTCTCATCTGTTGGTGGCTGTGGGGCGGCAGCCCAATGTCGACGGGTTGAACCTGGAGGCTGCAGGCATTGAGACCTCCAGCGCGGGGATCCATGTGGACACGAGCCTGCGGACAACCAACGCCAAGGTCTATGCTATCGGCGACGTGGCAGGGCAGGGGCAGTTCACGCACCTCGCGGGGTATCATGCCAGCGTGATTATCCGCTCCCTGCTGTTTGCCCTGCCATCCAAAGCCCGCAGCGCCCATATCCCCCGGGCAACCTATACCGACCCGGAACTCTCCCAGGTGGGGCTGACAGAAGCAGAGGCCCGGGCACAATATGGCGCGAGACTCGAGGTCGCCCGATTTGACTATAGCCACAACGACAGGGCCATCGCGACCCGGCAAACAGAAGGGTTCATAAAGGTCATGGTGGTTCGGGGGCGTCCGGTGGGAGCAACGATTGCCGGGCCTCAGGCCGGGGAATTGATCGCCACCTGGTCGCTGGCACTCGCCAATCGGCTGAAGATGAGCCAAATCGCCGCAATGGTCGCACCCTATCCGACGATTGCAGAGCTTAACAAACGGGTTGCGGGAGCGTATTTCTCCCCGAGACTATTTGAGAATTCCATCGTAAAGCGAGGGGTCTGGCTGGTGCAGCGCTGGATACCCTGAGGCGAAGACTGGGACCTATGTTAAACACGCTTTCGGGCAGATTCCTGATCCTGACAACGGTCTTCGTGATGTTGGCCGAAGTGTTGATCTTTGTCCCCTCCATTGCCCGTTTCCGCGAGGACTATCTGAAAGACCGGCTCGAACGGGCACAGATCGCCTCGCTGGCATTACTGGCCGACGACATGCTGGACGGCGCGCTTGAGAAAGAGCTGCTGGAGAACGCAGGCGTCTATAACGTCGTCTTGCGGCGCGACGAGATGCGTCAACTGGTGTTGTCCTCGCCCATTCCGCATCCGATCGGGGGGACCTTTGATCTTCGCGAGGCCGGGGCCCTGATCCTGATCCGCGACGCAATGGCCAGGCTCATTCATCCCGAAAACGAGATCATCCGCGTGATCGGCGCCCCGGTGCGCGACGCCGGGCTTCTGATCGAGATAACCATCGAAACGGCGCCTCTTCGGGACACAATGATCGACTACGGCGTGCGCATCCTTTTGTTGTCCGCCGTGATCTCTGTTCTGACGGCGGTTTTGCTGTTCGTGGCGGTGCGCATAGTGCTGGTGAAGCCGATCAAGGGCGTGATTGGCTATATGCAGCGGTACGCGGCGGCGCCGGAAGATGCGCGCGGGATCATAACGCCGACAGCCGGGGTGATCGAATTGCGCGAGGCGGAGGAAGCACTGCAGAAGCTGCAGATCGAGCTGACGCATGCTCTGAAGCAGCGGGAGCGATTGGCGCAGCTGGGCGGGGCCGTTGCCAAGATCAGCCATGATCTGCGCAACATCCTGACCTCGGCGCAGTTGTTTACCGACCGGATCGAAATGAGCGAGGACCCGTTGGTGCGTCGTCTTGCGCCCAAGCTGGTGAATTCGATCACCCGGGCCGTCTCATTGTGTGAGGGAACGCTGGCCTTCGGCCGCGCAGAGGAGCCTGCGCCGACATTCGGCCGGGTGTGTCTGCATGAAATCGTGGATGATGTGGCCGAGGGGGAAAATCTCGTGCCCTCGGATGTGGAGGTGGAGATCATCAATTCGGTGCCTCTCCCCACCATGATCCGCTGCGACAAGGAGCAGATCTTTCGCGTGATCATGAACCTGGTCCGCAATGCGCGCCAGGCGATTACGGCCACGGGGCGGGACGGCTGCATCACCATCTCGATGCGCGAAGAGGATGATGCCTGGTGGATTTTGGTGGCGGACAATGGGCCGGGTCTGCCGAAAAAGGCTCGGGACAATCTCTTTACCCCCTTTCAGGGCGGTGCGCGAAAGGGCGGGTCCGGTCTTGGGCTCGCGATTGCTGCTGAGCTGATAAAAGGGCACGGGGGGCAGCTGCGGTTGGGGGCCACCGGAGCGGAGGGAACAGTGTTTGAAATCTGTTTGCCCAAGGGCGATGGGACTGTTTACGAGTGTCAGCTCACTTCCTGAGGAACTTGGAGACTTATTTTCTTTTTGGGGGTTGCGCCGCCGTGATCGCGGGGGTAGTTCCCGCTCTCAGTGGACCGATAGCTCAGCTGGATAGAGTACTTGACTACGAATCAAGGGGTCGGGGGTTCGAATCCTCCTCGGTCCGCCACTTATTAAAATAATAAGCAACCAGAGGCTGTTGCATGGTGCGTAACGGGTCTATCCCATTGCGCCTATCGTGATTCTGCAGGCAAAACTCTGTCCGGCCAAACAACCCTGTCCGGACAGAGGCACCTCCAGAGTGGCACAGAGCCGTGTCAGTTTTCTGGTCGTCTGCCTGTCACAAAATCTTTGGACTGCCGCACTTTTCGACTTGCGCCTCTCCGCAGGGATCACTAAACCGCCGCTCAGTGGACCGATAGCTCAGCTGGATAGAGTACTTGACTACGAATCAAGGGGTCGGGGGTTCGAATCCTCCTCGGTCCGCCACTTTTCCCAAATACAGCGCTCTCCGAACGCAGTAGTGTCGATAGCAAACAATCGTCGCACCCTTTGTGTCGTATCAAAGGCGCAGGGATGCCGCGTGGGTCTGCCGTTCTGACCGGGCTGACCGGGCGGGGGCGTTCTGCCTCTGTGCTAGGGTCTGTGCCCGGGTCTGCGGCGGTCAGACCAGGGGGCGCCCATTGGCTGGGCGCCCCGCGATTATACGTGTCTCAAGTATGTGTGTCCTAGGTGGTCTGCCGTTCTTCCTGTTTTGACAGAGAACGTGTGAGTCTCATGATCAGGACGTAGAATGCGGGCACCATGAAAATGCCAAGGAAGGTCGAGGCAACCATGCCGCCGATCACGCCGATTCCGATGGCGTTCTGCGATGCGGCACCCGCTCCTGTTGCCAAGGCGAGGGGCAACACACCAAGGATGAAAGTCAGCGCTGTCATCAGGATTGGTCGCAGGCGCAGGCGGGATGCCTCGATTGCGGCTTCTGCGATGCTGCGCCCCTTGCGCCGCAATTCTTCTGCGAACTCCACGATCAGGATCGCATTTCGTGCGGCCAGGCCGATTGTCGTCAGCATGCCGACCTTGAAATAAACATCGTTCGACTGGCCGAAGACCCAGGCTGCAAACAAGGCACCGAGTATGCCGACGGGCACTGCCAGCATCACTGCCAATGGAATCGACCAGCTTTCATAAAGGGCGGCCAGCGCCAGAAAGACCACCAGCGCCGACACCGCATAGAGAATCGGTGCCTGATCGCCAGATTGCCGTTCCTGGTAGCTGAGCCCTGTCCAGGCAGCGGCGTATCCGCCGTCCAGATCGGCCACGAGGGATTCCATTTCCGCCATCGCCGCGCCGGAGCTGTATCCGGCCCCCGGCGAGCCGGAAATCTGAAGCGCGGAAGTCCCGTCGTAGCGCTCCAGTGTCGGTGCGACCGGCTCCCATGAGGTCGACATAAAGGCCGAGAAAGGCACCATTTCACCCTTCGCGTTGCGGGCGTACCAGTCAAAGACGTCTTCGGTTTGCATCCTGCTGGCAGCTTCGCCCTGAACAATCACAGGGCGCAGCCCCGCCCCGAGCTCGAAATCATTGACTTCGGAGCCTGCGAAGATGACCGAGAGCATCCCGTTCACCTCCGAAAGCGTCAGGCCAAAGCTTTCGGCCTTGGCGCGATCGATCGAGAGCTTCAGCGCGCTGTCCTCCTCGGTGCCGTTGCTGCTCAGGTTGATGAGCTTGTCGCTTTGCCCGGCCGCTGCGATCAATTGCTCGGCGGCGGCTTGCAGGGCATCGGAGCCGGCACCCGATTGGTCAACCAGATACATTTCAAAGCCGCCGCTGTTCCCAAGGCCCCGGATCGCCGGGGGCTGCATGACAAAGATCTGACCGTCGCGCAGTTGACGAAAGGCCATATTGGCGCGCTGAGCGACCTGGTCGGCAGCCAGGTCCGGCTGTCCGTCGCGCTCGTCAAAGCTCTTCAGTTTTACGAACACCATGGCACGGTTCTGCCCGCTTCCGGAAAATCCGAACCCCAGGGCGGCAAAGGTGCTTTGGACAGCTTCCGGTTCTTCGCCAAGGAAATACGCCTCGATTTTCTCAACTGTGGCTGTCGTTTGGGCCGTTGTCGCGCCTTCGGGCAGGGTAACCATGGTCATCAGGACGCCCTGATCTTCTGTCGGAATGAACGAAGAGGTCAGGCGCTGATTGACAACCCATGCCCCGGCGAGAACGGCGACCAGCAGCACGGGCATCAGGATCGGAAGCCGCAGGCTGCCTTTGACGCCGGCGCCGTATCCGGCGGTTGCCCGCGTCACAAGGCTGTTGAACCAGCGAAACGGAACAAAGCGGGGCGGCCCGTCTTTGGGGCGCAACAGGCGGGCAGACATCGGTGGCGACAGGATGATCGCAACCAGCAACGACAGCGACATGGCCGACACCATGGTGATCGAGAACTGACGGTAGATGACCCCGGTGGAGCCGCCAAAGAACGCCATCGGCAGGAAAACCGCTGCCAGGACGACGTTTATTCCCAATAGGGCCGAGGTGATTTGCGCCATGCTTGTCCGGGTGGCTTCGAGGGCTGACATGCCCTCGTCCTCCATCAGGCGCTCGACGTTTTCCACCACAACGATTGCATCATCGACCAACAGGCCGATGGCCAGTACCATTGCGAACATTGTCAACGTGTTGATGCTCAAGCCCCCCACGGACAAGACCGCGAATGTGCCCAGAAGAACCACCGGGATCGCGATCAGCGGGATCAGGGTCGCGCGCCAGCTCTGCAGGAAGAGAAGCAGCACGAGGAAAACGAGGACCACCGCTTCCAGCAGCGTATGATAGACCTGCTCGATAGAGAGTTCGACGAAGGGCGAGGTGTCATAGGCGACCTCGAAGCGAACCCCATCCGGCAGCGAAGGCTCCAGCCGGTTCAGCGTGTCCCGAACCGCTGCCGCAGTATCCACGGCATTTGCGCCAGTGGCGAGGTTGACGCCAAATCCGGTGGCGTTCTTGCCGGAGAACCGCGAGTCTCCGCCATAGCTTTCCTGGCCGATCTCCACCCGGGCCACGTCACCGAGGCGGACCACGCCGCCGCTCTCATCCGCCTTCAGCAGGATCTGCTCGAATTCTCCGACAGAGGTCATCTGACTCTGGGCGGTGATCGTGGCGTTGAATTGCTGCCCGGCAAGGGTCGGCTGGCTGCCAAGCGAGCCAACCGAGACAGTCGTATTCTGCTCCTCTACCGCGCTGACAACATCCTGAGGCGTGAGTTGAAATCTCGCCAATGCTATCGGATCCAACCACACCCGCATGGCGTAGCCGGAGCCAAAGACATTGACGCCGCCGACACCTTCGGTGCGCTGAATCGCGCCTTCGACCTGCTCTGACAGAATATTGCCCAGCTGGACGGTCGAGTAGGTGTCATCGTCAGCGACGATGGCGCCCACCATCAGGATGGAGGAGGAAGAGCGTGAGACGCTGACACCCTGCGTGCGTACTGCCGTCGGGAGCTGGCTTTCAATCTGAGAAATCTTGGTCTGGATCTCGTTCTGTGCGTCCACCGGCTCGACGCTTTCGTCGAAGGTAATCGACAGCGAGGAAGACCCCTGAGAGGAACGGGCCGTCATATATATCATACCGTCCAGCCCGGTCATCGCGTCCTCGATCACGCGGGTTACGGAATTCTCCACCGCGGCGGCGGTCGCGCCCTTGTAGCTGGCAGATACCCGCACCGTGGTCGGCGCGATCTCGGGATACTGCGCGACCGGCAGGGAATAGACGGACCAGGCACCAAGCAGCATGGTCATGAGAGCGAGCACCCAGGCGAAAACCGGGCGCTGGATAAAGAATATTCCCATCGATCAGCCCTCGTCGTTCGTGGCGGCGGGCAGATCGGAAACGATTCCCGTCTCCGAAATGGTCACCGGCGTGGTCGTCACGTCGGCGCCATCGCGTAAGGATATCAGCCCGTCGACGATCAGCAATTCACCGGCTGATACGCCTTCGGTCACAATCCATGCGTTTTGATAGCTGCCACGTTCAGTCAGTTCGCGTTTCTCTGCTTTGCCGTCGGCGGCCACAAACGCCGTGAGTATCCCCTCTGCCGAACGCGTAGTTGCGCCTTGCGGCACAAGCACGGCGCGGGTTGTTCCCAAGGCGACTTCGACGCGCAGGAATTGTCCCGGCAGGATCCTGCGCTCGGGATTGTCAAACCGGATGCGGAACTCGAATGTTCCGGTGGTGGTCGACACCTGCGTGCCCGGGGCGGCCAGCGTGCCTTTCTGGGCATATTGCGCGCCGGTCTCAAGCTGCAGGCTCAGATCAAGGTCATCACCCCGCTGAAGCGTGCCACCTTCCGCAAGGGCCCGGACCTCGGCAATGCGCTTGCTGGATTCTTCGACGTCGACATAAATCGGGTCCAGCCGGGTCACGGTGGTCAGCGCATCCGATTGGTTGGCGGTCACGATCGCTCCGGCCGAGATATTGGCAACCGCAGCGACCCCCGTGATCGGGCTGCGGATCTCGGTGCGTTCCAGATCAAGCTGGGCCAGCTTCAACGCGGCGCGTGCGCTGCTGAGTTCTGCCTTGTTCTGCAGCACGGCAACGCGGGCGGTTTCCAGATCTTCGATGGTGACGCCGGTACCTTGCAGCCGCTCATAGCGCGATTGCGTTGCCTCGGATGCGGTCACGGCGGCTTCGGCACGGGCCACTTCCGCTTCTGCGGCTTCGACGTCAACTTCGAAGGTGTCGCCTTCGATGCGGAACAAAAGGTCGCCCTTTTGAACCTGGCGGCCGGGTTCATACAGGATCTCGCTGATGGTTCCGCCAACGCGGGGGCGGATGTCGACTTCTTCAAATGCGACGGCACGCCCCGGCAGGGTGACGGTGTATGGCACTTGCGCTTCTTCGAGCGTGATGACACCGGCGGTCAGTGGTCCCTGGGCCCCCGGCCTTTGCTGGGCTTGGGCGGGCAGGGAGAGGCTCAGGCACAGACACAGGCTCAGGCACGGGACCAGCGCCCCCGCGCAGATCCGGTTCAGAGTGGAGGGCAGGGGATGCAGCGAGTAGGCCATGCGAGTCCTTGAATTTTCTGAGTTCGGTAAACGGCACCGTTTGTCTTTATACGACTTTCCGACAAAGCTCCGTCGAAACGGAAGCTAATTTTCTACGTAACGCGCTGTCACGGCGATTGTTGCGTAATCACACTGTTGTACGTCCGATTTTGCGCTTTGGACATTTTAATTCCCGATGCTTGACCGATAGGCGGCCGGGCGGACCAGCATCTTCGGGGTGGGGAGTATGCTGCTGTGCCGCGATGTCGAGCGGGGATGCGCGCCAGCGCCGGGCTCTGCCTGCGCGTGCCACTCTATGGCATGCGGCTGGTGTTTTCCTATGGGCGCTGTTGCAGCCCGCTAGACTATGGCGTCAGGCCACAGTCAGGTCCGCGAGCAGGAGAGCCAGCATGTCCCTACGTTTCTTTTCCTCCAGGCACCGGCCTGTGCCTCTGGGGCCATTTCCGCTGGAGCGGCTCAAACGTCTGGCGCGGGTGGATATGTCGGATGTGCCTTCGGCCGAGCCATTGAGTTTCCGCAAGCCCGACCAGCCCGCGAATATTGTCAACGCCATGTGTGAATATCAGGCGATGATGGATGCCATCCGGGATGGGTTGGTGAATGGGGCGCGGGCCGAGGTGCCCGAGGACCTGCGGGAACGGTCCGATCATATCAAGGCCTTCGGCTATTTCGCGGATGCCGCCATGGTCGGGATTGGCCCGATGGATGAAGGCGCGCGCCTGTCGGTCCCCTGGCGCAACCCGGATATCGATCGACTGGCAGAGGATCTCAGATCACGTCAGACCAAGACGCTGGCCTCCGGCATCGATGTGATCATGGCCGACCTCAAAGATGCTCTGCAGGCGCCGCCCACGACGATCGGGGCGCATAAACACGCAATCGTATTTCTGTACGAGACGCCTCGGTCCCCAAGGGCCGAAGAAGAGGGCTGTGAGTGGATCAGGGGTGCGGAAACCCATCGTGCCTGCCTGCGCAGCGCAGAGACCGCAGTGGTCATCGCCAATTACATCAGGTTGCTCGGTTGGGATGCAAAGGCGCATACAGGCACATCGTCGGACGTGGATCTGAACCGGCTGGCTGTGGCTGCCGGGATTGCCCGTGTCGAGGAGGGAAAGCTGGTGGCGCCCTATCTCGGTACCCGCTTTGGCCTTGCGGTCGTCACCACTGATCTGGATCTCGCCGAGGACCGCCCTCTTGCACCGCTGTCGCAGCAACCAGGGCACAAGGGGCGTGATCTGCGCTGGTGGATCGGATCCGGCGCCCCGCGCTCGGCCTTGAACGGCGACCCCTATGAAAAACGTGCGTTCTGTGACGGGCCGCATCCGTTTGAGACCCTGAAGCGGGTCGATGTTCCGACCACCTATATCGACGAGGCGCGTGTCGCCCGCGTGCCCAAGCGCACCGATATGTTCGCGCGCGCTCAATTCGGGGATATGGGGCCGGCCAATCAAAAGGCCGCCACCGGTGGCCATTATGTGCGGAAGGCGGCCCCCTCAATGGCGCAGCGCCGCATGCTGGGCGCCTTTGTCCTGCTGCAGGATGGAGTCCCCGCTGCAGGAGCGCGCCCTGTGGATCCCGCGCGCAATGCGCTGTCGGTCAAAGCGGCCTCCTATTGGCTTGGGGTGGATGCTGTCGGGATCAGCCGCTGCCCGGACTGGACCTGGTACAGTCACGACGCCACCGGCGCTCCGATCGTACCAGACCAGCCGCATGCGATTTCGATGATCATAGATCAGGGGTTCGACACCACCGAGGGCACATCCGGCGATGACTGGATCGCAGTGGCGCAATCCATGCGCGCCTACCTGCGGTTTTCCCTCCTGGGCGGCGTCATTGCCAGGCAGATCCGAAATCTTGGCTACAAAGCAAAGGCACACACGGTCATGGATGGCGAGGTTTTGCAGCCTCCGCTTCTGTTGTTGTCGGGGCTGGGCGAAGTGTCCCGTATTGGCGAAGTGATCCTCAATCCCTTTCTCGGCCCGCGCCTGAAATCCGGCGTGGTGACCACCGACATGCCCCTGGCGCATGACAAGCCCATCGACTTTGGCCTGCAGGCGTTTTGTCAGGCCTGCAACAAATGTGCCCGTGAATGCCCGGCGGGCGCGATTACCGCCGGGCCGAAACTGATGTTCAACGGATATGAAATCTGGAAGTCGGACAGTCAGAAATGCACAACCTACCGGATCACCACGCCGGGCGGTGCGATGTGTGGTCGCTGTATGAAGACCTGTCCCTGGAACCTTGAGGGACTTTTTGCCGAAAAGCCCTTTCGCTGGGCCGCGATGACATTGCCAAAGGCGGCGCCTGCCTTGGCGCGGCTTGATGATGCGCTGGGGCATGGCGAAATGAACCCGGCCAAGAAGTGGTGGTGGGATCTGGAACTGCAGGAGGATGGTGCATATCGCCCGACCCGCCACCCGGTGAATCACCGCCGTCTGGCGAAGGACCTTGATTTGCAATACCGCGATCAGACGCTGGCGGTCTATCCGGCCAACCTTGCGCCGCACCCCTATCCCTATCCGTTCCCGATGGATCGCGAGGCCGGGATCATGGCCTATCAGGCGATGGTGACCGCCGGGGACTATCAGGCGCGCCGCGCCCGCGGGGAGAGTGGCACTTGGGATCACCGATACCGCAATGACCGCGCAAGCCCGGTGCTGCAGGTCTTGGTTTCAAAGGTCGAAATGATGGCGGCAGGGATCACCAAGTATGAATTCCGCGCCATCGACGGCGGTGAGCTGCCCGCCTGGACGGCCGGTGCCCATATCGACATTGTGGTGGCGCCGGAGTTCCTGCGCCAGTATTCTCTGTCGGGCAACCCTGCCGACCGCACACGTTATGAGATCGGTGTGCTGTGCGAAGAGGCCGGGCGCGGGGGCTCGAAGCTCCTGCAGCGAATTTTTACCGAAGGTCGCCGGATTTTCATCTCTCAGCCGATCAATCACTTCCCGCTGGACGAAGCGGCAAGCAAGTCGTTCCTGATGGGGGGCGGCATCGGGATCACTCCGATGATCGCCATGGCGCACCGGCTCTATAGTCTGTCCCGTCCCTTCGAGCTGCACTATTCCATTTCCTCCCGAGACAGTGGCGGCTTTCTCAATGATCTGGCGTCCGCACCTTGGGCCGACCGGGTCCGGGTGCACATCTCCAGCGAAGGCACCCGCGCCAAATTTGAGGACATCCTGAGCCGATATGAACCCGGTCGCCGCGTCTACACCTGTGGCGCTGCCCCCTACATGGAGGCCGTTATGGATGCCGCCCGTGCGGCAGGTTACCCTGACGAGGCCTGCAGCCGGGAATATTTCGCTGTTCCGGAGCAGCCTGACCTCGAAAACCATGCTTTCACTCTCCGGCTCAGGCGCTCTGGCCGCGAAATTCCCGTCCGCGCCGACCAGACGGCATCAGAGGCACTGCAGGCGCATGGGATTAGCGTGGATGTGAAATGTGCAGACGGGATATGCGGGGTGTGTAAATGCCATGTCCTGTCCGGCGAAGTCGAGCACCGCGACTTTGTTTTATCCAAGGCGCAGCAGGCGGACGAGATCATCTTGTGTAAATCACGGGCGGCTGAACCCGACGGGGTTCTGGAGATCGATCTGTGACCTCTTTTTGCGACTCGTCGCTCGAGGAATCACGCAATGTCCCGCATTTCACAGGGTGCCCGACTCGAAAACGGTACTCCCGACTTGTGCTCCGCGAGCATTCGGCCACCAGATATTGAAATCAGGTCATCCAACCCACGATTCAAAGACGTGGCATCCAAGCCTACAAGGGCCGAAAATGTTCCGGCGCGCGAATGAAATCACATTCAGTGTATTGTTATTGATCACTTTTTGCGCGGGGATTTGGATTTTTACACAAACGTCAAAAAAAGGGGTTGCGGGTATTTT
>NZ_VCNK01000033.1 GCF_006265095.1 Phaeobacter sp. B1627 | reverse complement strand
AGATAGCGGGTGATTTCCCAGGTTGAAAATTTACGCAACCGTTTCTCGCCATCGGGCGCATAGCCCCGTCGGGCGAGATCCTCACGGCCCTTGCCACAAAGCGCGGCCGCCTTGGCAAAGCGGCTGGTCTGAATAGGATCGGGCAGCTTGCTTGCGGCTTTTTTCGGGTCCAGATTGAAATAGGGCGGTAACGTCGGAGATGTCATGACGGTGCTCGATCTCGGCTCGTGTGTTATGTTTTTGCTTATATGGCCCAGAGTAGAGAACATCCTGGCGCATGCATAGGCCATACGGACCTGTCGGTGAAATTTCTCAGGTGCCCAAAGACGGTTTCGCCGCGAAACTGGCGCCAAACCGCTGTATTTCCATCACATCATCCAAATCAATGGCAACCAAACATTTATGTTCTTTCAGAGTCTATAGAATCTTTGCCCTGATATAATCATTGTGATTCAATTGGATAGCGTCCATTGGGTGCCTGTATTCAGGATCAATGGGACCCGGTCACAGGATGAAAGGGACCCGTTTGCAGGATAAAGAGCACCGAAACACGGGGCCAAAGGTGCCGATTCTCGGGATGGGGTCGCCCGGATGCCCGTCGCCCTCGGAGCCGACCCAAGAGGGATCTGCAGGGGGAATGGGCCCTTTGCAAGAGTCTGAACGGCCTTTTTAGACCCTGCGCTCTGCGAGGCGCTCCGGCGCGCTGCGGCCGGGGTGGCGCTGCCGCAGGGGTGCGGTGATTCGGGTGATGACCCGGGCGCTGTACTGGGTTTCTGGCTTTCATCCCGTTCATGGGTACCTTTCGCCGCTGGCGCGCCCGGCCGGTTGATCACCACCAAAGGAACCCTGACGCGATTGTCACTTGGGTGCCTTTTATGGCAGAGTATGGATAAAAATACGAGGCATATGATTCCATGGCAGAGCAGGGTTTCGACACGGATCGCCTGACCGGTGCGCTGACGCGCGAGACGGTCAAAAAGAACGTGGCCGCGATTCACATCAGTGGCAAGCTGACATTGCTGCAGCGCAAGCTGTCGAACGTGTTGTTGCTCAATGCCTATGATACGCTGACCTCCGCCCGCAGTCACACCATCGACGCGCGGACTCTGGCGATGATGGTGGGCTACAATTCCAACGATATGGACAGTCTGCGATCCAGCCTGCGGGCGCTGGCGGAAACGGTCGCCGAATGGGATATGCTGGACGAGCAGGGCCATCAGGAATGGGGAGTCTCGGCGCTGCTGAGCTTTGCCAAGCTCAAGAACGGGATCTGTGAATACGCCTATTCCCCGGCGCTGGCGCAGAAGCTCCATGATCCCAAGATCTACGCCCTGATCAACGTCAAGATCCAACGCAATTTCACTTCTGGCCACGGGCTTGCGCTCTACGAGAACTGCTATCGGTTCGTGCGGACGGGATCGACCGGCTGGTGGACGCTCGACATGTTCCGCAAACTGATGGGGGTGGATGGCTCCACCTATTACGAGACGTTCAAGCATCTCAATGCAAAGATCATCAAACCGGCGGTCGCCGAGGTGAACAAGAATTCCGACATCATCATTGAACCGCAAACGCGCAAGAAGGGCCGCGCCGTCAGCGAGATCCGGTTTCTCATCCGTGAGAATCCGCAGATGGCCATGTTCCAGATCGACGACAGCGACGGGGTGCGCAATCTGGCGGTCTATAGATCCTTGCGCGGGCAGGGGATCTCGGACCGGCTGGCGCGGCAATGGATCACCGAACACGGGCCGGACTATGTGCAGCAAAAGCTGGACTACGTGGCGGGGCAGGGGGAGGTGAAATCCCGTGCGGGTTATCTGCGCGCGGCGATCAAAGGGGATTTCCTCGACCCCGGCACCAGATCCGCGCCAAAGCCGCCACCGGACCCTGAAACCCAGGCCCGGATGGCTGCAGACCGCGCGGCGCGCGACGCCGCAGCCGCAGCCGAGGCGGCCGCCTTTGAGGCGCGCGTTGCCGAGCGTCGCGACCGGGCGCGGCACCTCGATGTCGTCGAGAGTCTGGTTTCGCGGCGAAACCCCACCCAGCGCGACGCCGACAAACGGCTGTTCCTGTCCCGTCTGGACAGCGACCTCGACCGGGAGCATTTCCGGCAGCACGGCTGGCGCTCGGCTCTCAATGCCGGTGCAATCATCGCGTTCTGGCAGGAGATGGAGCCGGAGGCCTTTGAGGGGCCGGGGGCCGAGGCCTGAAACTAGGTCTGGAACATGTCCTTGTAGCTGTCCCGCAGGATGTTTTTCTGCACCTTGCCCATGGTGTTGCGCGGCAATTCGTCGATCACGATCAGCTTGCGGGGATGTTTGAAGCGCGCCAGTTGTTTTTGCACGGCAACCATCATCGCCTCGGTGTCCGGGGTCTGTCCGGGGGCTGCGACGACCACGCCCAGCACGGTTTCCCCAAAATCCGGATGCGGCACGCCGATCACTGCGGTTTCCAACACGCCGGGCTGTTCATCCAGCACCAGCTCGATCTCCTTGGGGTAGATATTGTAGCCCCCCGATATGATGAGATCCTTGTTGCGCCCGACGATATGGACATAGCCGTCCGCGTCGATCCTGCCGAGGTCGCCGGTGATGAAAAACCCATCCGCGCGCAGTTCGGCGGCGGTTTTTTCCGGCATCTGCCAGTAGCCTTTGAACACATTGGGACCGCGCACCTCGATCTGGCCGACGTCGCCCTGCGGCAGCGTTTCGCCACTGGCGGGATCGGTGATTTTCAACTCCACGCCGGGCAGGGGGAAGCCAACGGTCCCGGCGCGCCGGTCGCCCTCGTAGGGGTTGGAGGTGTTCATATTGGTTTCGGTCATGCCATAGCGTTCGAGAATACGGTGGCCGGTGCGGGTTTCGAACTGCACATGGGTTTCCGCCAGCAGCGGCGCCGAGCCCGACACGAAGAGGCGCATATGCGCGGTCAGATCGCTGTTGAACCGCGCGTCCCCCAGCAGGCGTGTGTAGAAGGTGGGAACGCCCATCATCGTGGTCGCATCGGGCAGGGCCGCCAGCACGGTTTCAAGGTCGAATTTCGGCAGGAAGATCATGCTGCCGCCTGCGATCAGGGTCACATTGCTGGCCACGAACAGCCCATGGGTGTGAAAGATCGGCAGCGCGTGCAGGAGCACATCGTCAGCGGTGAAACGCCATTCCTGCGCCAGTGTTTCGGCATTGGAGAGCAGGTTGTCCTGCGTCAGCATCGCGCCCTTGGACCGGCCCGTGGTGCCGGAGGTATAGAGAAAGGCCGCCAGATCGCTGCCCTCGCGGTCCACGGTGACAAAGGACAGCGGCATTGCGGCGGCCTGATCCATCAACGTGCCGGAGCCATTTGCGTTCAGCGTCTCCAGCCCGGCCGAAAGGGATTTGGCGATCGGGGTCAGGGTGGCCTCGTTGCGACTGTCGCAGATCACCACCGAGGCGCCGCTGTTTTCGATGAAATAGGACAGCTCGTCGGCGGTGTAGGCGGTGTTCAGCGGCAAGAAGATCAACCCGGCCTGAACGCAGGCCGCATAGAGCGCCAGCGCCTCGGGGGATTTCTCCACCTGAACGGCCACCCGGTCGCCGGGGGTCAGTCCGGTCTGGGTCAGCACATGGGCGATCTGCGCCGCCGTGCCGAGAAAGTCCTGATGGCTCAGAACCGTGCCGTCGGCCAATCGAATAAAGGGGGTCGCCTTTCCGGCGTGGGTGCCGAACAAGCGGTCAAACAACGGATTTGCCATAGGTCGAGCCTTTCTATGCCTGGACGCTGCGTGCCGTGCTGGCGAGGCTTTTGACCTCGGCGGAGGCAGGCACGTCTTGTGTGGTCGCGAAACGTTCGTGGTTCTGGGCCACATTCTGAAGATCGTAGAGATAGTTCACCATCGCACCGCCGGACTGGGCCCGGCCTTTGTCGGAGGTATCCGCATCCGCGTGAACCTTGTGGACGATGGCGCCATTGCCAAGGTGGAAGCGGGCGACCGGATCATAGGGCAGGCCGCCGGGGCGTTTGGCGTTGAGCAGGTAATGCGCGGCCAGCGCGCGCAGGGTCTCGGGCGTGGCATCGGGGCCGGTGATATCGCGATCCAGACCCTCGGACTGCGCCCATTTGACCAGACCCGGAATCGGCGAGAGGGTGACGAAGGTCGCCAGTCCCGGCAGTTCCGCTGCGAGGTCAGAGGCCACCTGCTTGATCAGGGAATTGCCAAAGGAGATGCTGGCCAGCCCGGTCTGACAGTTGGAGATCGAATAGAAGGTCGCGGTATCGGCCTCGGCGGCGGGCATTGCCGTGCGGTCCTGCGCGAGCAGCGCCTGCACGGAGCCGGGAATGCCTCTGGTCAGGGCCACCTCGACGAAAATCAACGGCTCATCCGGCATTGAGGGGTGGAAGAAGGCAAAACAGCGCCGGTCCTCCGGTTCCAGCCTGCGGCGCAGGTCGTCCCAGCTGTCGATGGCATGCACCGCCTCATAGGCGATGATCTTTTCGAGGATATGCGCGGGGCTTTCCCAGTTGATCGGGCGCAGCACCAGAAAGCCCCGGTTGAACCAGCTGAGGAAGAGGTGGCGGAAGTCGATATCCAACGCCTCCAGTTCCGGCTCGCCCCGGCCCAGCCGCAGCAGATCCGCGCGCATCCGCACCAATGCGCCGGTGGCGTTCGGCAGCCGGTTGAGGCGACGCACCAGTTCCTGACGGCGGGGTTCCGAGGCGGCCATAAAGGCCCGATAGGAGGCGCGAGACGGATTTTTCTCATATGTATCAAGTGTTTGCCTTACCTCGTCCGGGGCGATATTCATCTCGCTTGCCAGATGCCGAAAGAACGCCAGCTTGCCGTCATCGTCAAGGGTTTTGAACCGGGCGAGGATTTCGCCCGCCAGCGCCAGCCCCGAGGTCTCCCCGGCGGAGCCGACCAGCGCATCGGCCAGCTCCTCCAGCGGGCGCCCGTCGGAAGCGGCGGACTGCACGGTGCGGTGGCGGCGTTCGAAAACGGTGGAAAGGAGTTCCGCCAGAATGCTCATATCGCGGCTCCCATCACCAGGTTCGGAAGCCAGGTCGCCAGTCCGGGCATCAGGCACAGCAGCACGATGGCCAGGATCATGCAGGCCACGAAGGGCAGGGAGCCGGTGAGGATCGTGCGCAGCGAGATATCCGGTGCGATGCCGTTGATGACATAGAGGTTGAGCCCGACAGGAGGCGAGATCAGCCCGATTTCCATGTTGATGGTCAGCACCACGGCGAACCAGATCGGGTCAAACCCGGCGGTGGTGATGATCGGCAACAGGATCGGCGCCGCCATCAGGATCACCGCAACCGGCGGCAGGAAGAAGCCCGCGATCAGCAAAAAGACATTCACCGCCCCCATCAGGACCCAGCGGTTCACATCCAGCGTGCCGATCCATTCGGCAATGGACTGGGTGATGAACAGCGACGACAGCATATAGGAAAACACACCGGCGGCGGCGATGATGAAGAGGATCATCACGCTCTCCTTGGTGCTGTCACGCAGCACAACCCACAGATCGCGCGGGTTCCAGAGCTTGTAGATGATCACCGCGATCAGCAGGCACAGCAGTGCGCCGACGGCGGCGGTTTCCGATGGTGTGGCGATGCCGCCGTACATGGCATAGAGCACGCCGAAGATGATCGCCAGGAACGGCAGCACGCGGGGCAGGATCTCGAACCGTTCGGCCCAGCTGTAGCTGCCCGAGGCCAGCAGCGCCGAATTGCCCGACCGCCAGGTGGAATAGAGCGACCAGGCCATGAACAGGCCCACCAGCAGCAGCCCCGGCAGGACTCCGGCCAGGAACAGACGCCCGATCGAGGTCTCGGTGGCGATGCCGTAGACGATCATGGTGACCGAGGGCGGGATCAGGATGCCAAGGGTGCCGCCGGCCGCGATGGAGCCCGCCGCGACCCCGTCCGGGTAGCCGCGTTTGCGCATCTCGGGGATGCCCATCTTGCCGATGGCTGCACAGGTCGCAGGCGAGGAGCCGGACATGGCGGCGAACAGGGCGCAGGCCCCGAGGTTGGAGATCAGCAGGCCGCCGGGCAGGCGGGTCAGCCAGCGCTCCAGCGCCTCATAGAGATCGGCGCCGGCCCGGGTGGAGGCAATCGAGGCCCCCATGATGATGAACATCGGGATCGACAGCAGCGCAAAATTGTCGAGTTTGCCAAAGAGGATCTCCGGCATCAGCTCCAGCGCGCGGGGGCCGTCAAAGAGGATCAGGAACCCTGCGGAGACGATCAGCAGGCCAATGGCCACCGAGACGCCGGAAAACAGGACAAGGATAGTGACGACGGCAACGATGCCGCCCAGCAGAAGCGGGTCCATGTCCGTTACTCCAGACCAAAGGGTTTATCGGTGCCCGTCAGCAGGGCGATGAAATCGGCAATCAGCTGCAGCAGCAACAGGCCGAAACCGACGGGAATGGAGAGGTAGGGGATCCACAGGCGGACGCCCCAGACGGTATCGGACCGCCAGCCGCGATCCATCGCGTAGTGCCAGTATTCATAGCCGTACCACAGCATGATCGCCATGATGGTGATCGACAGGACGGAGGTGAAAACCGCCAGCACGAACCGCGCCCGCGAGGGCAGGGACAGCGGCACCAGATCGACATTCACGTGGCCCCGGAGCCGCTGCACATAGGGCAGCCCCACGAGGGTGGCCGCGATCACCAGATAGATCACGGCCTCGGTCTGCCAGATGGTGGAGCCGTTCAGCACGAAGCGGATGATGATCATCTGGCAGGTGATGGCAACGGCTGCGACGATCATGGCGGCCGAGCACCAGCCCGCCAGGGTGGAAAGGGCCGCAACAAAGCGGAGAAAGGGGTTGTTGCCCGTATGGGCTATAGCTGCCGAACTGTGGCTTGCCATCTTCGCCTCCAGAAATTTATGGGTCAGAGGATCGGGAAAAGCGGAGCGGCGCGGGGGCCGCTCCGGGATTTGCCGCAGTGAGGGGTCGGTCGGATTGCGTCAGGGGCGCGGGGGCCGGTCTGACGCACTCCGGTCACTCCACTGCCAACGCGAGGTCAAGAAGCGCCTGGCCGTCATTCACATCCTCGACGAACTGCTTGTAGGACGTCTCTTTCGCCAGCTCGCGCCAGGCTTCGAAATCGGCAGAGGACATCTCGGCGATTTCGACACCTGCATCGGCAAAGACCTTGGCAGAGGCCGCGTCTTCCTTTTTGGCCTCTTCCAGATAGAAGGCCTGGGCCTTTTCGGACGCGGCCAGCAGGGCGGCTTGTTGCGCGTCATTCAGACCCTCGAACGCGGTCTTGTTGATCAGCATCGGCTGATACATGAACCACAGCGCGACATCGCCTGCGGGTGTGTAGCAGCTGACCTGCTCGTAGATCCGGTAGGACACGAAGGAGGACGACGAGGTATTGGCGGCCTGCAGGACGCCGGTCTGCATGGCGTTGTAGATCTCGGACGAGGCCATGGAGGCGATCGATGCGCCGGCCCCTGCCAGCATCTGCTCAAAGGACTTGCCAGCCGCGCGGGTCTGCAGACCCGCGACGTCTTCGGGGGCGGTGATGCATTTGTCCTTGCCTGCAAAACCACCGGCGAGATAGCCGTGGACCAGCACCATGACGTCATCCTCGGCCATCTTGGCCTCGAGCGCTTCCATGAAGGGCGAGTCGGACAGGCGGGCGGCGTGGTCGTGGTTTTTCACCAGACCGGGCATCAGTGTCAGGTTGTAGGCGGGCTGCTGACCACCGGCATAAGAGAGCGGCAGCACCGTCATGTCGAGCTGGCCTCGGCTCAGCGGTTTGTACTGCTCGCGCGGTTTGAACAGCGATTTGGAGCCGAAAATCCGGATCGACAGGTCAACGTCAGCCGCGGCAACATCGTCCGCAACCATCTGGGCCACTTTGTGGCGGATGTCATTGTTGGACCATTGATGAGACAGGCGGAGCTCGGTGGCGCTGGCCATGGACCCGGCAGCCGTCATCGCAAGGCCCGCAATCGCGGCCTTCAGAAATCTATTCATGGTATCCTCCCTTTTGGTCCCCCGGGCTGGCCGGAGGTGCCGTAAGGGTAGGCGTCAGGTGTTTTTTAAGTCAATACTTTTGTATACAAGAATAGGTCTCTTGAATTTCAGGGGTGGGGAGGTAATGATCATTCTCCATGGAACACCGCCGCGCAGACACCATTGCCGAAGAATTGGAGGAGCTGATTTTCAGCGGCGTCTACGCCGATGGGGATCGCCTCGACGAGGTCCGTCTGGCTGAACACTTCGGCGTGTCGCGGACCCCGCTTCGGGAGGCGCTCCAGAGGCTCGCGCTTTCCGGCTTGGTGGAGCTGATTCCCCGTCGCGGCGCCTTTGTGCGCCAGCCCGGGCCGGTGGAGCTTTTGGAAATGTTCGAGGTCATGGCGGAGCTGGAGGCGGTCTGTGCCCGCCTTGCCGCGCGCCGGATTTCGGATACCGCCCTGACCGAGCTGCGTGCCGCTAATGAGAGCTGCCAGCAGGCGGTAGAGGCCCGCGACGCGGATGCGTATTATTTCGAGAACGAACGCTTCCACAGCATCATATATCAACAATCGGGCAACAGTTTCCTGGCGCAGGAAGCGGCGAAGCTGCACAAACGGCTGCAGCCGTTTCGCCGTCAGCAGCTCCGGTTTCGCGGTCGCATGGCGCAATCCATGGCCGAGCATGAAGAGATCGTGCGGGCGCTGGAAAACGGCGCGGCCAACCCTGCCGCAGAGGCGCTGCGCAATCACGTGGCGGTTCAGGGCGAGAAATTCCACCAGCTGATGGCCTCGCTGAAGAGCGCCGCCGAATAGGGCGCGGATGTCGACCCGGAGTGCCGCATGGGTTGCGGCGGATGGGAATACGGACGTCGGCGTGGTGAGGTCCTGATTGGCCGGTTGGCTGGCGGCTCTCGGTCTGCATTTCGGGCCGCCCGTTGCCGGGTCTTTTTGTTGGCGCAAACTTGTTGGCGCAAACATTTTTGCGAGCTGGGCGCGATCCGCCTCGGTTGGGGCTGAGAAAAATTGGATAGGTTATATGACCTGAGCGGGTCCGGGTCGGCTCCTGTGGTTCCGGCGCAGTTGCGTGGGACAAATTGTCCACCTACCGCAGATTACCACTGATAAGCCGGACTTTTTTCCACGGGGTTGGGTCCTCATATGAATATGAAAAATTGAATGCATGGGCGCATATTTATCGAAAAAATGATTGTTGGCAGAATTTTCTTACCAATTTTTTCTTTTCGCGCTACCGTGCCCCTGTCAGCCGCAGATCCTGGAGGAGACTGATCTGCCGGCCCGACAAAAACAGGGAGGAACTTCATGAAAAAACTGATCACCAACCGTCGTGCGGCGTTGCGCACGCTTGCGGGGGCAGGGGCCGCCACCGTGGCCGCGCCCTATCTGGCGACCGCGCAGGGCCAGACCAAGACCTGGAAGATCCAGACCAGCTGGCCGGGCGGCGCCGGGCTGCAGATCTTCAAGGAGTGGTGCGCCACAATCGAAGAAAAGACCGGCGGCGAGCTGGCCTTTCAACCCTTTGGCGCCAATGATGTCGTTGGGGATTTTCAGCTCTATGACGCGGTGAAAAACGGCGTTCTGGAGGCGGTGAACCCCTTCACCATCTACGCGCAGGGGATCATTCCGGCGGCGACATTCCTGACCTCGATCCCGCTGGGTCTGCGCAATCCGCACGAATTTGACGTGTTCTACTATGGTCTGGGCGGGATCGATATCGCGCGCGAACTCTATGCCGCTCAGGGGCTGCATTTTGTCGGACCGGTGCATCATGGACCGAACATCATCCACTCCAAGGTGCCGATCCGGTCGATCGATGATTTCGCGGGCCGCAAGATGCGCCTGCCGGGCGGAATGGTTGCGGAAATCTTCAACGCCATCGGCGCCGAGACCACGGTTCTGCCGGGCTCGGAGATCTTCCCGGCGCTGGAGAAGGGCACCATTGACGTGGCCGACTATGTGGGTCCGGCGGTGAACTATGCGCTCGGGTTCAGCCAGGTGACGGATTATATCGTCATGGGCCCTCCGGGTTTCATGTCGCTGTATCAGCCGGTCGACATCATGGATATCACCGTCGGCCGCGCCGCCTGGGATGCGCTGTCACCGCAGATGCAGCAGTTCGTCGAGATGGAAACCCACGTCTACTCCGACATGCACCACGCCGCGATTCAATCCGCCGACCAGGAGGCCTGGCAGAAATTCGAGGCCGACGGCACCGAGGTCACCCGCCTCAGCCAGGACGATGTGGAGCTGATGACCGAAGTGGCCGTACCGATCTGGTTCGACTATGCCAACCGCGATCCGAATGCGGCGCGGGTGTTCAAGATCCAGTTGGACTACATGCTGTCGGGCTCGCTCGGCTATGTGGATCCGGCGCTGATCGAGGGGCTCGAGCTGAAGCTCTGAGGTCCCGGCCCGGAAACGGGCGACCACCATTGACCTTGCCGCCCGACGCCTGCGCGCGTCGGGCGGTCTTTGACACATACCCAGAAAGAGGATCCCAATGCCGGGTCTCAGCTTCACGCTGCCGCATTGGCTGTATTGGGTCGGGCTGATCGTCTTCCCGATCGTGGCGATGGTGCTTTCGCGCCGTCCACAGCCAAAAGAGCGGCGCTACACTCTTGCGCTGGCCTATATGATTGCCGTCACCGGCGGCATCATCGGTCTGCATCGCTTCTATCTGAAAAACCTCCTCGGGATCGTCTATCTCCCGATCTTCCTGTTTGTGCTCTATGCCAATGGCCAGACCCATGACGCGCGGACCGTGCTGTCAAACCATGCCAACCAGATCCGCGTCGCGGAACGGGTGCTGGAGCGCGAGGTCGGCCGGGTCGAGGACGCCCGCGCCGGGCTGTCCGATCTGGAGGCCCGGGTGACGGCCGCCGAGGCAGGCTCCTTTGCGCAGAAGAGTGCGGAAAAGCGTCTGCAGCGGGCGCAGGACACCATTGAAAAGGGCGAGGCGCGGCTGATCGAGGCCCGCCAGACCATGGAGCAGGTGACACCGCTGCGCGATGCCGCCGCCGCCACACGGGCGTTCTGGCAAAATGCTGCGGCCTATGCGTTTTATGCCATCCTCATCCTGCTGGCGGTGGATCTGGTTCTGTTGCCGGGACTGGTGGCGCGGGCCAATGCCGCATTGCCCCCCCATGAGGAGATCAGCGAAGCCGAACAGGCGCTGCTGGCGGCCGAAGCGGCTGACCGGCCGAAACAGGATCACGAATACGCCGAGAACTGGATCGACCGCCTGTCGCTGTTCTGCGGCGAGTATGTCGCCTATTGGGCGGTGATCGCGGTCTTTGTCTACTACTACGAGGTGATCGCGCGCTATGTCTTCGGCTCGCCCACCAACTGGGCGCATGAGGCGATGTATCTGATGTTCGGGATGCAATATCTGATCTCCGGCTCCTACGCGATGATGACCGAGAGCCATGTGCGGGTAGACATCTTCTACGCGCCACTGTCGCGGCCGAAAAAGGCCTGGGTGGATTTGCTGACCTCGATCTTCTTCTTCATCTTTGCGGGCACTCTTCTTGTGACCTCGTGGATCTTTGCGATGGATGCCATTGCGGTGCCGTCGGGCAATGCGGTCATTTCCGCTTGGGCGCGCGATGAGATCGGGTTTGGCCAGATGATCGCGTCGTTGAACGCGGGACAATGGACCGATCCGAACGTCCGCTGGGGCGAAATCAGCTTTAATGAATGGGAGGTCCCGCTGTGGCCGATGAAATGGGTCATGGTGATGGGCGGGGTGCTGCTGGTGCTGCAAGGCGTATCGAAACTGTCGAAAGACATCCGTGAAATCGCACGGGGGAACTGAGCATGGGAATTGATATTGGTATCGAGCTTCTCACGCTCATTATGTTCGGCAGCCTTCTGGCGCTGTTGATGGCAGGTCTGCCGCTGGCCTTTGTGACCGGTGGTCTGGCCTGTGTGTTCCTGTTCGTACTGGGCGATGCGCGGGCGCTGAATATCGTGCCCAGCCGGATCTTTCCGCTGATGACGAACTATCAGCTCTCGGCGATCCCGCTGTTCATCTTCATGGCCGCCATGCTCGAGAGGGCAGGGATCATCAACGATATGTTCGATGTGATCTACAAGGTGCTTGGCGGCGTGAAGGGCGGGCTGGCCTCGGCCACGATCATTGCCTCGACGATCCTTGCGGCGATGGTCGGTGTGATCGGCGCGGCGGTGGTCACCATGGGCATCATCGCCCTGCCAGCGATGCTGAAGCGCCACTATGATCCGAAGATCGCGATGGGGTCGATCATGGCGGGCGGCACGCTCGGCATCCTGATCCCGCCGTCGATCCTGGCGATCATCTACGCGGTGGTGGCCGAGCAGTCGGTGGGCGAATTGTTCATCGGCGCGGTGATCCCGGGCCTGCTGCTGTCGGGGATGTATATCTTCTACGTCACCGCCCGCTGCTACATCAATCCCGACCTCGGCCCGGCGATCCCGGTGGAGGAACGTATCTCCAACCGTGAAAAGGCGCGGCTGGTCGGCAAGATGACAGCGCCGATCACCCTGGTCGTCGTGGTTCTCGGCATCATCTTTTCCGGCATCGCAACGCCGGTCGAGGCCGCGGGCATCGGCACCTTTGGCGCCTTTGTGGTGGCGGCAATCCATCGCAAGCTGGACTGGCCCACGGTGCGTGAGGCCTGCATCACCACGCTGAAGGCCTCGGCCATGGTGATCTGGATCATGTTCGGCGCGACGATCTTTGTCGGGCTCTATGTCCTGGAGGGCGGGCAGCAGTTCGTGCAGGACGCGCTGGCGGCAACCGGGCTAGGCCCCTGGGGGATCCTGATCCTGATGCAGATCCTGCTGGTGGTCCTTGGCATGTTCCTCGACTGGGTGGGGATCTTGCTGTTGTGCGTGCCGATCTTCGTGCCGATCATCAAGGCCCTCGGGGCGCAGGCCTTCGGGCTGGAAACACCAGAGGATCTGGTGCTGTGGTTCGGGGTGCTCTACCTCGTCAACATGCAGATGAGCTTTCTGTCGCCGCCCTTCGGCTATGCGTTGTTCTATCTGCGCGGGGTTGCCCCGCCGGAAATCCCGATGACCGATATCTTCAAGGCGGCGCTGCCGTTCCTGGGGCTGCAGATCTTCGGGCTGGTGCTGTGTATGGTCTTCCCGGAGATCATCACCTGGCTGCCGAGGCTGGTCTACGGCTGACCTGACCTGGGTGAGTTGACCGCGAAAGACAGGAGGGCGCATCCCGGGTGGGTGCGCCTTTTCCGTGGCCGCAGAAGATTTCAAAACCGGGGCTTCATTTCATGATTGACGTTTGCGACCGGTAAGTTAGAGAAGGCGCACATCACCTGTGGGGCAGGTTTCAGGCCGACGGGACAAAGGATGCCTCAATAGCTCAGCTGGTAGAGCAGGTCCTTCGTAAGGACAAGGTCGGGGGTTCGAGTCCCTCTTGAGGCACCACAAAACGCACTGAAGCGCAGCGGAATGCAGGGGGCACACGGCCTTGGCGCGGGGCGCGTCTCAATGGGCGATACGCAACAGATCCGACCCTAGGGCAGGTGAAACACCTCCTGCAGTTCGGCCCACCATTCCCCTTCCGCACGGCTCTGCAGAGGCGCCTGCATCGGGCCGCAGATCTTCCACCACTCCTGTGTCACCGGATCCTCGGCGATCGCGGCGGCGTCTGCCTCAAAATCCGTGCCGAGGTATTCCCAGTAGCTGAACATCAGCATCTCCGGCTCGCGCAGGAAGATGCTGTAGTTGGTAATATGGGACTCCCGGAGGCGCTGCAGGACCTGAGGCCAGACCTCGGCATGCAAACGCAGATACTCTGCGCGGTGTTCAGGCTTCAGGCCGATGACATGGGCCATGCGTTGCATGTTACTCTCCGATCTCCAGATCATAGGCGCGGATTGCTGTTCCAGCAAAAATATCGGCGCGCTCGGTCGCGCTGAGCGCGCTGCAGAGGTCCTGTGCGACCTCCAGCCAGCCAGCATAGGCCCCGGCCAACTCCAGCACCGGCCAATCGCTGCCCCACATCAGGCGGCTGGCACCGAACATGTCGAGCGCCTGGTCAAACACCTGCCGCAGCGTCGCCGACGACCAGCCGGGCCCGTATTCATTGGCCAGGCCGGACAGTTTGCAGGTGACCTGCGGATGTCTGGCGAGGGCGGCAAGGCCGTCACGCCACCCGGCGCCGGGGTCGGTGCCGACAAAGGCGGGCTTGGCGCAATGATCGACGATCAGCGGCAACTCAGGCACCGTCTCGGCCAGAACACCAAGCGCTTCCAGATGGCGCGGCGTCACCAGCGCGTCCATGCGCAGCCCCGCCGCAGCCACCTGACGCAAACCGGCCCGCACATCCGGTCGCAGGATCCAGTCGGTGTCGCCAATGTCCTGCAGCATCGGGCGAATGCCTTTCAGCCGGGGGTGGCGCAGCCGGGCCAGCTGACCCGTCACGTCGCCGGTCAGGTCCAGCCAGCCGACCACGCCGCGGATCAGCGGGTCCCGGTCGCTGAGGGACAGCAGAAACTCCGTCTCCTCCACCGTCGGCGCCGCCTGAACCGCGATGGTGCCGGTCACGCCCGCCGCCCGGGTGAGGGGGCGGAGATCGTCGGGCAGGATGTCCCGGCGGATGGCGGCGACGCTGTCATCCATCCAGGAGTAGTCGCCCCGGTCGATCCGCCAAAAATGCTGATGCGCGTCGATGATCACGGTTTTTCCTTGCAAGCTGAACTGTTCTAAATAATAACAAACCAAAAAGGGAGGGCCGTCAATGTCAAATCCAACGGTTGTGCAGTTCGGCACCAGTCGGTTCCTGCAGGCGCATGCGGATCTGTTCTTTGCCGAGTGCTGGCCGGATGCGCAGCCGGTGACCGTGGTGCAAAGCAGCGGAGACCCAAGCCGGGCAGGGCGGGTTCAGGCCCTGACCCGCGGCTATGACCTGCGCATCCGGGGCCTGCAGGCGGGCGCCCCGGTGGATCAGCTGAGACGGGTGTCGCCGATTGCGCGCGGTCTGTGCTTCGGGCCCGACATGGCAGAGGTCCAGAGGCTGGTGGCCGAGGAGGCGGATATGATCCTGTCGAACACGGCGGATGCAGGGTTTCGCCCCTGTGCGGCGGATGCGGGGCCGAAACTGGACCCTGCCATGTCCTATCCTGCCAAGCTGGCGCATCTGCTGCGGGGCCGGTTCGAAGCCGGGGCGCGGGGACTTCAGGTGATGCCGACCGAGCTGGTACGCAACAATGGCGACACTCTGCGCGGGCTGGTGCTGGACGCCGCCTCTGCCATGGACAGGGCCTATCGCGCCTGGCTGACGGAGGAGGTGGTCTGGGTCAATTCCCTCGTCGACCGTATCGTGTCGGAACCGCTGTACCCCGCCGGCGCCATTGCCGAACCCTATGCGCTCTGGGCGATGGAGGCGCAGCGCGGGTTGCAGGTTCCGTGCCCCCACCCGTCGATTGAGGTGGTGCCGGATCTGGGCGTGATCGAGCGGCGCAAACTGTTTGTGCTGAACCTCGGCCACAGCTGGATGGTGTCCACCTGGCTGGCGGCCGGACGGCAGGGCGCGGTCCATGTGCGGGATGTGATGGCCGATCCGGACTGGGCGCAGAAGTTGCGCAGGCTCTATGCCGAAGAGGTGGTGCCTGCCTTTGCCGCTGCGGGCGAGGAGGCAGGGCTGGCGGCCTATATCGACACCACGATGGAGCGGTTTGCGAACCCGTTTCTGGCGCACAGGCTGGAAGACATCGCGCAAAACCACACCGAGAAACTGCAGCGCCGGATCGGGGCCTTTCTGGCCTGGGCGGCGGATCATGGCGACAGGGGCGCAAAGCCCGGCTTGCACGCCGCGATGGAGGGCGACTGACGATGAAAACGAGACCCGTAGGCCGGACCGGGCTTGCCGTGACGGAGCTGTCCTTTGGCTGCGCGAGCATTGGTAACCTCTACCGAGAGGCGAGCGAAACAGACGTCGATGCGGTGCTGTCCTGCGCCTGGGACGCGGGGATCCGCTACTTTGACACCGCGCCGCATTATGGGCGTGGCCTGTCCGAACAGCGCCTTGGCCGGTTCCTGCGAGACCGCCCGGAGGCGGTGATTTCGACCAAGGTCGGACGAGTGCTGTCGCCCGCCCGTGCCCCCATCGCAGAGGCCGACGGCTTTGTCGCTCCGGCGCAGAATGACGTGCGCTACGACTACTCTGGCGAGGGCATCGAAGAGAGCTTTGAACAGAGCTGCGAGCGGCTGGGGCGCAGTCATCTGGAGATCCTCTATGTCCATGATATCGGGGAATATACCCATGGCGTCGCAGGCAACGCCGGGCACCGGGAGGCCTTTTTCGGTTCCGGCTATGCGCGGCTGGTGCGGCTGAAGGAGCAGGGCCGCATCCGCGCCTTTGGGCTGGGGGTGAACGAATGCGCGGTGTGTCTGGATGTACTGCGCAATGCGGGGCCGCTGGACGTGATTTTGCTGGCCGGGCGGCTGACGCTTCTGGACCGCGCGGCCGAGGCGGAGCTGGTGCCGGAATGCGCCGAGGCGGGCACCAGTCTGGTGCTGGGCGGCATCTTCAACTCCGGCATTCTGGCCACGGGTCCGGTGGCGGGGGCCACCTTCGACTATGGGCCGGCGTCGCCTGCGGTGTTGGAGCGGGTCGGAGCCCTGCAGCGCCAGTCCGAGGCCCTGGGCGTGCCCCTCGCCACGGCGGCGCTGCACTTCGCGATGCGGCATCCGGCGGCGGCGTCGGTCCTGTTGGGCACCGCGCGGCCGCAGTCACTGACCCGCAACCTGAAGGCGCTGCGGGCCAGTGTTCCTGCAGGGTTGGAGGCGCTGTTCGCCTGATCGCCCCTCCCCGTGTGCACCCGGTGATTGCCCCGTGAACACTCGGTGATCAAACTGGGATCACCTAGCCCAGATCGTGGTGCCGCAGCGAGGAGAGCAGCGTCGTCTTCGAGGTGCGCAGATGGCGCAGCGCTGCGGCCTGGGCGGCCTCGGAATCACGGGCCTCCAGCGCATCGATGATCGCGAGATGTTCGTCAATTGCGGCCGCGTTGCGGTGCTTTTCCTCGGTTTTGTCCCACATGTAGTGGTAGTGGAAAATCAGCGAGATCACCTTTTGGAACTCGGCGATGAAGCGGTTCTTCACCACTGAGTTGATGCAGCGATGGAACCGTTCGTCGAGCTTTGAGAACTCGTGAAAATCGGTATCGATCGCCTGTTTCAAGGCCAGGTGATCGGCCCGCAGCTGTGCCAGGGCGGCCCAGACCGGGTGGTCCACCGGCGCATCCGCCACCTGGGCCACGGCGTTGTGTTCCAGCACGGAGCGGAAATCGGACAGCTCTATGGCGAAATCCTTGGTGAAGCCGAGCAGCATCCATCCCCCCTGCGGCCGACGGGACACGAGGCCAAAGCGGCTGAGCCCGGCGAGGAATTCCTTGAGGTCGTGCTGGGCCACGTCGAAGGTGCGCGACAGCTCCGCCACCGACAGGGGCGTGTTGGCCGGCACGTCAAAGCGCAGCACCCAATCGAGGAATCTCTGTTCAAAATCACTCTTGTCGGCAGGCGCATCGGGCACCGCAATTCGGTCATCGGCCAGGGGCGCGCGCAGCAGGTGCTTGTCGCGGCCCTGCCATGAAATCAGCCCCAACTCCTCCATCCGGGCAAGACAGCGCCGGATCACCGTCCGGCTGACGCCTGCAATCTCGGCCAGCCGGGTTTCGGCGGGGATCGGAGCGGCGGTGGGCAGCGTTTCGCAATAGGCGAGGATCTGATTGTAGGCCTCCCGGTATCTGGTGTCGCTGCGCGCCATAAATCTGCCTTTCCTCATGCTCGCCCCAGCGGCGAATTCTGTATTTGTATATTATTATAAAAAACAATTGACAGGAATCAAGTGCATCCTGTTTATGTATTAAATAATTAAATGCAAGACTGCGAAAGGGAGGCGTATGTCACAAGCAATCAAACCCGCAACCGGGCGGGCACCGGCACCGCTTGCGGCCCTGATGCCGGACGCGGCCAGGATGCACCGCCTCTCTGCCTTGCTGACATTGTTGTTGCTGATTGCGGGGTTCTCGCTGGCGAGCCAGGCGTTTTTCTCGGTCAACAACGCGCTGACGGTGCTGCTTCAGACCTCGGTGATCGGCCTTTTGGGCATTGGCATGACGATGGTGATCATCACCGGAGGCATCGATCTGTCGGTCGGCTCGGTGCTGGCGCTGTCCGGGGTCGGCACCGCGATGGCGGTCAAGGCCGGGGTGCCGGTCGGGCTGGCGATGGGGCTGGGCGTGGTGATCGGGGCGGCCTGCGGTGCGATCAACGGTCTGGTGGTGACCCAGGCGAAGATTCCGCCCTTCGTGGCAACCCTGGGCATGATGCTGATGGCGCGGGGCCTGGCGCTGCAACTGACGGGGGCGGCGCCGATTTCACAACTGGGCGAGACCTTTGGACGTCTCGGCAACGGCGCCCTGTTCCGCATGGTTGAAATGCAGCCCAACGGCTTTCCCAAGGTGATCTTTCCCGGCATTCCCTATCCGGCGATCCTGCTGCTGGTGGTGGCGATTGCTGCGGCCTATATGCTGCGCCGTCGCCAGATCGGCCGTCATATCTACGCCACCGGCTCCAACGAGGAGGCGGCGCGATTGTCCGGCGTGCGCGTCGATCAGACCAAGCTCTATGCCTATGCGATGTCGGGCGCCCTGGCAGGGCTTGCGGGCAATGTGCTGATGTCGCGCCTTGTCACCGCCCAGCCGAGCGAGGGGGTGATGTATGAACTCGACGCTATCGCGGCGGCGGTCATTGGCGGCGCCTCCCTGTCGGGCGGCGTGGGCGCGGTCTCGGGCACCATGATCGGGGCCTTCATCATCGGCATCCTGCGCAACGGGCTCAACATGGCGGGGGTCTCCGCCTTTATCCAGCAGATCGTGATCGGCGCGGTGGTGATCGGCGCGGTCTGGATCGACCAGATGCGCAATCGCCGCTGACGGTGGCAAACAGGTTCGGCTCCGCAGAGGAGGGCGGGTCCGGACAGGCAAGACCGAAAGACTGACACAAACCAATATCTCTACAGAGGAGGAATGAGATGCGGTCCTTAAAACTTGGAATGCTTGCGTCCGTGATGGCCCTGTCGGCCGGGATGGCGCAGGCGGGTGAAATCGCGGTGATCGTGAAAACCACCAGCTCGAACTTCTGGCAGAACGTGAACAAGGGCGCGGAGGCGGCGATCGCGGGCCAGTCCGAGCACAGCTTCAGCTTTGACGGCCCGGCCACCGAAAGCGCGGTGGCGGATCAGGTCAACCTGGTGGAAAACGCCATCAACCGCGGCGTGGCGGGCATCGTGCTGGCGCCCTCCGACCCAGAGGCGCTGGCCCCGGTGGTGAAGCGGGCGTTTGAAAGCGCAATCCCGGTGGTGATCATCGACAGCGCCCTGGCTGACAGCGCCAAGGGCACCTACCAGGCCTTTCTGTCCACCGACAATTGCGCCGCAGGCGAGGAAGTCGCCAAGCGCATGATCGCCGAAGCAGGCACCGAGGGCAAAGTGGCAGTGATGTCCTATGTCGCCGGGGTCGGCTCCGAGATCGGCCGGGTGGGGTGCTTCTCCGACTATCTGACGGCGCATTCCAGCCTTGAGATCGTCGGCCCCTACTACTCCCAGAGCCAGATGGCATTGGCGTTGAACCAGACCACCGATATTCTGGCCTCGAACCCGGATCTGGTGGGCATCTTCGGGGCCAACGAACCCACCGCCGTGGGCATGGGCCGCGCCATCATGCAGGCGGGCAAGGCCGGTCAGCTGGTTGCGCTCGGTTTTGACGGCAACGCGGATCTGCAGCAATTCGTCCGCGACGGGCTGATGGCGGCCACGGCCGTGCAGGGCTCCTTTGCGATGGGCGAGATGGGCGTGACGACTGTCATGAACATCCTGTCGGGGGCGACGGTCGATCCGTTCATCAACACCGGCGTGGTGCTGGTGGATCAGGGCAATATCGATTCCGACAAGGCCCGCAACGTGCTCTACTGACCGCGTTTCTCCGGAGGGCGCCCCGTGATGCCCTCCGGTTCCCAATTCCCGATGACGGGCCCCCCGGACGGCCCCGACCACGACCCCGGCAGAAAGGCAGACCATGTCGCAGACCCCCTTGGTAGAGATGATCGGTATCGAAAAGCACTTTGGCGGGGTGCGGGCGGTGGATGGCGTCTCGCTCGATCTGTATCCCGGCGAGGTGGTGGGGGTGCTTGGCCATAACGGGGCCGGCAAATCCTGCCTGATGCGCATTCTGGCCGGTGCGATGATCCCCAACGCAGGCAGCATCCGGGTCAATGGCACGCCGATGCAGTTCAGCGATCCCAATGATGCCCGCGCGGCCGGGATCGAGACGATCTATCAGACGCTGGCGCTGGCTGACCATCTGGATGCGCCGTCGAACCTGTTTCTGGGCCGCGAGCTGAAGACGCGGTTCGGCAATCTCGATGATGCGCGGATGCTGGAGGAAAGCCGCAAGGTGCTGGCGCGCCTCAATCCGAATTTCAAGAACCTCACGGATCCGGTCTCGTCGCTGTCGGGCGGGCAGCGGCAGGTGATCGCGATTGCGCGGGCGATCTATTTCGACACCAGGGTGCTGATCATGGATGAACCCACCGCGGCCCTCGGCCCGTCGGAAACCGCGATGGTCGCAGATCTGATCCGCCAGTTGCAGGCCGAGGGCATCGGCATCCTGCTGGTCAGCCACGACATGCATGACGTCTTTGACCTCTGCAACCGGGTGGTGGTCATGAACAAGGGCCGCCTCGCGGGGGCGCATGGCATCGATGAGGTCACCAAGGACGATGTGCTGAGCCTGATCGTCAAGGGCGAGCTGCCCGCCGACTGGTCCGCCCGCACGCCGGAGGCGGCGCAATGAAGGATCGCGGACAGGACAGGATGACCTGCGGCGTCTGTGTGGAGCCGGGCACCTTTGCGCTGGACCTGCGCGCCCGGCCGCAGCAGGCCCCGGCGGGGCACCGTCTGGTTGATATTGCCGCCATCGGTATCTGCGGCACCGACTTTCATATCTTTGAGGGCAAGCATCCGTTTCTGAACTATCCGCGCGTCATCGGCCACGAGCTGTCAGGCTATCTGGCCGATGGTCCGGATGCGGGGCGGCTGGTGGTGGTGAACCCCTACCTGTCCTGCGGCAGCTGTCGCGCCTGCCGCCGTGGCAAGCCGAACTGCTGTCGGTCCATCGCGGTGCTGGGGGTGCATACCGATGGCGGCATGTGCGCCCGGATCGCGGTGCCGGAGGAGAACCTCTACCCGGCCGAAGGGCTGACCCCGGAACAGGCCGCAATGGTGGAGTTTCTCGCCATCGGCGCCCATGCGGTGGCGCGTTCGGGCTGCGGCGCGGGCGACCGGGTGCTGGTCACCGGCGCCGGTCCCATCGGGTTGGGCACCGCGCTGTTTGCCCGTATCGCCGGGGCGGAGGTACATCTGATGGACCTGAGCACAAAGCGCCTCGCGGCGGCGACCGACCTGTTCGGATTTGCCGCCACCCATCAGCCGGGCGACGACATCCTCAGCGGCGATCTGGCCGAGGGGTTTGACGTGGTGTTCGACGCCACCGGCAATGCAGACGCGATCGAGGCCGGTTTTCCGCTGGTGGCGCACGGCGGCATGACCGTTCTGGTCAGCGTGGTGAAGGAGAGCATCACCTTTGCCGATTCCGAATTCCACAAGCGCGAGAGCCAGATCATCGGCAGCCGTAACGCGCTGCGGGCGGATTTCGACCGGGTCATGGCGGCCATCCGTGCGGGCGAGGTGGCGACCGGCGCGCTTGCCTCTGCGGTGGTGCCGCTGGCGGATCTGCCGACGCAGTTTGCGGCCCTTGCCCATGACCGCGACCACCTGATCAAGGTGTTGGTGACACCGTGAAAGAGACACAGATGACCGACCAGCCCTTTGCGCTTTGCCTGCATGAGGCAGACAATGTCCTCGTCGCGCTGCGGGATATTCCCGACGGCACGCCCCTGCCCGGTGGCATCACCGCGCGCGCATCTGTCCCCGCGGGCCACAAGATCGCCCTGCGCGATGTGGCGGCGGGCGAGACGATCCTGAAATACGGCCAGATCATCGGCACCACCACCGCCCCCATCCCGGCGGGCGGTCACGTGCATGTGCACAACCTCGGCATGGGGGAGCACAAGCAGGATCACGCCTTTGGCGCGGCGGCGCGCCCCCTGCCAGAGCCGGAGGGAGAGGCCCGGTTTTTCGGCTATCACCGCCCCTCCGGGCGGGTGGGGACACGGAACTATCTCGGCATCCTGACCTCGGTCAATTGCGCCGGGTCGGTGGCGCGCTTCATCGCCGAAGCCGCCCAACGCGAGACCCTCCTGACGGCCTTTCCCAATGTCGATGGCATCGTGCCGATCGTGCATGGATCGGGCTGCGGCATGTCCGGCAAGGGCGAGGGCTATGACACCCTGTTCCGCACCCTTGCGGGCTACGGCCACAGCGCCAACTTCGGCGCGATCCTGATGGTCGGCCTTGGCTGTGAGGTGATGCAGATCCCCGATCTGATCGACCGCAAGGCGCTGAAGGACAGCGCCCGCTTCCGCTACATGACGATCCAGCACGAAGGCGGCACACGGGCGACCGTCGACAAGGGCCTGGGCCTGTTGCGAGAGCTGGCGGCAGAGGCGAACAAGGCCACCCGCGCGCCCGCCGCCGCCCGTCATCTGGTGCTGGGCATGCAATGCGGCGGCTCGGACGGATACTCCGGGATCACGGCGAACCCCGCACTTGGGGTGGCCTCGGATCTGCTGGTGCGCCACGGCGGCACCTCGATCCTGTCGGAAACCTCCGAGATCTACGGCGCCGAACACCTGCTGACGCGGCGCGCGGTGGATGCGGCCACGGGCCGAAAGCTGGTCGATCTGATCGATTGGTGGGAGGATTACACCGCCCGCAATTTCGGCGAGATGGACAACAACCCGTCGCCCGGCAACAAGCGCGGCGGGCTGACGACGATCCTGGAAAAATCGCTGGGGGCCGTGGCAAAGGGCGGCAGCGCGCCCCTGTCCGGCGTCTACAAATTCGCAGAACCCATTGATCGGGCGGGGTTTGTTTTCATGGACAGCCCCGGCTACGATCCCTGTTCGGTGACCGGGCAGACGGCCTCGGGGGCGAATCTCATCGCCTTTACCACCGGGCGCGGCAGCGTGTCGGGCTATCAGCCGGTGCCCTCGATCAAGATCGCCTCCAACCCGGATCTGTGGCGGCGGATGCAGGCGGATATGGATGTGAACTGCGGCGATATCCTCGACGGGGTCAGCCTGGAGGCCAAGGGGCAGGAGATCTTTGACCTGCTGCTGCGGGTGGCCTCGGGCGCGGAAACCAAGAGCGAGGCGCAGGGGTTTGGCGCGGTGGAATTCGTGCCCTGGCAAATCGGCGCGGTGATGTGAACACCGCGCGAAGGAGGAAGACATATGACCATTGATCTGAGCGGAAAACGGGTGCTGATCACTGCGGCGGCGCAGGGCATCGGCCGCGCCAGTGCCGAGGCCTTTGTGCGGGCCGGGGCCCGGGTGCTGGCCACCGATATCAACGAAGAGGCGCTGAGGGAGCTGGAGGGCTGTGACACCGCCCGGCTGGATGTGCTCGACGCAGCGTCGGTGGCGCAGGTCTGCGCCGGGGCGGGGCCGGTGGATGTGCTGTTCAACTGCGCGGGCATCGTCCATGGCGGCACCGTGCTGGACAGTACAGAGGCGGATCTGGACTTTGCCTATGATCTCAACGTCAAGGCGATGGTGCGGATGGTGCAGGCGGTCCTGCCGGGGATGCTGGCGCGCAAGTCGGGCGCGATCCTCAACATGTCCTCGGTGGCGTCGTCGGTGAAAGGGGTGCCCAACCGCTGTGTCTACTCGACCACAAAGGCCGCCGTTCTGGGCCTGACCAAATCCATCGCCGCCGATTATGTGGGCGAGGGCATCCGCTGCAACGCGATCTGCCCCGGCACCGTGCAGTCGCCCTCGCTCGATCAGCGGCTGGCAGAGACCGGCGATTATGATGCCGCCCGCACAGCCTTTATCGCGCGCCAGCCCATTGGCCGCATCGCCGACGCCGAAGAGATCGCCGATCTCGCCGTTTATCTGGCGGGCGCCACCTATACCACCGGCCAGGCCTGCTGCATTGACGGCGGCTGGAGCCTGTGACGGACGACTGAAGAGACCAGGGAAAGACATATTATGAAACTGCTTCGCTATGGCGCGCCGGGAGCCGAAAAACCGGGATTGCTGCACACAGATGGCACCATCCGGGACCTCTCCGGCCTGATTGACGATTTCTCCGGCGCGGCGCTGGCGCCCGACAGCCTGGCCGGGCTGGCCGGGGCGGATGCGGACGCGCTGCCGGTGGTGGAGGGCAATCCCCGCCTTGGCCCGCCGGTCGCCGGGACGGGCAAGTTCATCTGTATCGGCCTCAACTACGCCGACCATGCCGCCGAAAGCGGTCTCGATGTGCCGCCGGAGCCGGTGATCTTCATGAAGGCCAGCTCTGCCATCTGCGGTCCCAATGACCCGATCGTGATCCCGCGCGGCTCCACCAAGACGGATTGGGAGGTGGAGCTGGCGGTGATCATCGGCAAGCCTGCGAAATACGTCAGCGAAGCCGACGCGATGGGCCATGTCGCGGGCTATGCGATCACCAATGACGTCTCCGAACGGGCGTTCCAGACCGAGCGGGCCGGGCAATGGACCAAGGGCAAGAGCTGCGATAACTTCGGCCAGATCGGCCCCTGGCTGGTGACGCAGGACGAGGTGCCCGATCCGCAGAGCCTGGACATGTGGCTGACGGTCAACGGTGAAACGATGCAGAACGGCTCTTCCGGCACCATGGTCTATGGCGTGGCCTATCTGGTGCATTACCTGAGCCAGTTCATGACCCTGCACCCCGGCGACGTGATTTCGACCGGAACCCCGCCGGGCGTTGGCCTAGGCATGACACCGCCGCGCTTTCTCAAGGCGGGCGATGTGGTGGAACTGGGCATTGCGGGTCTTGGCCGCCAGCGTCAGGACGTCATCGCAGACGCATAATGACGTAGAATACAACGCCACAGGCGCCCATTCCCGGGCTCGCCTGTGGCGGATCATGAATCCGGGTCTGCCTGTGCCTGTGGCAGATTATGACTCTTCTTGCACGGGTTGCGCAGGCGTCACCGCATCGCGCACCAATCCCCCCTGTTTCGTCGGGGCTGTCTCCTGCGGATCGATCTCGCCCACAAGCTCTTGCAGCGCCAACAGGATTTTCTTCAGATTCTCACCGTTCCCGACGGGAAGACCTTCCTCCTCGGCGACGCTGATTTCCCGCGCGTCATATTCCCAGCGCCGCAGTATTTCAATTTTCTCCTCGCGGGCCAGCCGATCATCGGCCAGTATCTCTGCCGGTTCTGCATAGACGGAGGATGGATCCTGCAGTGCTTTTTCGCGGCGATCTTGGTCCATTTCGAATTCCTTTCATCCGGGTGGATCACGGTGTCTGTGCCAGGGTCTGTATCAGGGTCGCTGACGTGACTTTTTCGAGCGGGTCTTCAGCATCAACGCAGTGCCGGCGTCTTTGTTTCGCGAAATCTCGCTCCCGGAGCCGGCCGCAACCGAAATCACGCAGGCTGCGACCGGTCGGAGCGGGCCGGAGCGGGATCGATCCGGATCAAGTGCCGGGCCGCCCATCTGGGCTCCGCGTTCAAGTACATGCGCCGCTATGGCCGACCCCGGTTTTGACCCTTCGGCGGTTGTGTATACATTACATAATATTGCTTATGGGCCTTCTGTTTTGTAGCCGCACAGCTAAAATAGCACCGATGAGAAAATCAGGAATGGCACTCTGCCCTCAAAAATCAGTGAGGATGAGGATGGCATCAGGCTGTCGCGCAAACAGTGCCGCACTTTCCACCAGCCGCATCTGCGCCGAGAGTGTTTTGACGAGTTAATCCTGATCGACGGGCCAGACCGCCGAGGGTTCGAGGGTCGCTGCGATCCGTGCACCCTGCTCGCCTTTATGGTCTGCACATTGATGGAACTGCGCTTTGTGATCTCAGAAAGCGCGTTCAGCGACTTCGAGGCGCTGGAACGAATTTTGCTGAAGCATGCCTCCTCCTCGCCTTTTACGGCGATAAACACTCGGTGTTTCCGGTTCGCAAGTCCAATGCACATATCACAGGCATGACGCAATTCGGGCGTGCTCTGGCTGAGCTGAACATCGCGCCTCATCACATATGCTTCTGCACCAGCTTCTTCGCAGCTATGCTGATTTGCTCGATGGCGTCGGTTGAGATTTCCCGGTCCGGGTCAAAATAGTGGAAAATCGCGTTATCCTCCCGGTCGGCGACCTCCTGCAGTATGTGATTTACGTGCTGAAGCCGCAGATGCTCCGTATCTATCCCGTATGACCGCGCAGCATCGCGGAGTCTGACTGTGTCCTCTGCCAGGACTTGAACATCATACTCGCAATCCGCGAGCACCAACGGGCATTTAATTCCTTTAAGCATTTCAATGGGATCGATACGAATGAGCTCTCTCAAGAATGTCTTGGCGGGTTCCATAAGTGTGAATTCGTCGGGCAGTGGAGCGTCCGGGTTCGGTTCAAACAAAGCGTCGAGTAGCGCGTTGCGACGATCTTCCACCTCTGCGATCTCACCATCGCTGTAGCCCACATCACCGACCATCCACTCGAACTGAGATTGCAAAACGTCTTTGAGCGGCCTGCCCGGTGCGGCGATAAGAATTAGTCCGTCAACCGAAGGGTCATTGCTTGCAATATTCAATGCGATCAGCGCGCCAAGGCTATGTCCGACAATTAGTTTTGGCAAACCATTGCTGAGAGAAGATGCTGAGGTCCAAGCCTCCGACGCCTGGCTTTGAAGCTCTGAAAAACTGGGGGTGACGGTCGGATCCTGTGGCAATCGATCATAGCGCAAAGAAGCCAGCCCGGACAAAGCCAGTTGGTCCAGAAGCTGGCCGTAGCCAAGATGTTGATTGCCATGGCGGCCATGCATGTCAAATCTGCCCGACCCGCCGATAAAGAGCGCCTCTGCATAAGGGGCCTCGGGGGACACAAAAACCGCCTCCGTGTCCTTTGATCCGAATTGAACCGGACTGACCTTGAGCTGAGGTGGAAACTCATACTCAGCTTCGGTTGCGACTTCGGCAATGCTCCAGTCCGGGCAAGGGCTATCCGTTCGCACAAACGACACGCCAACCGCCGCAGGTTGAAGCTCTTGCAACACCCCATCTTCGAATAAAAACCGCTCGTTTATGTTGGATACCCAGTGAGCTCCGTCTCGCTCGAACACAAGTTCCAGGGTTCTGCAGGCATCAAACAGATAGCAGAGGAGGGAAAACGGCGCGGTGCCCCGGAAACCACTCCCTGGCTGTTGATGTCGTGAAAGGGCCGCAAACTGTCCGATCATGTTGCTCTCAAAAGCAAACTCAGCGCCTTGCATATCGGCCCCATTGAGCTTGTAGGAATTTCCGACATCATCCGAACCGCTTAAGTAAGCGGGGCGAAAATCAGCATCCATCAGCAAATTGCTCCTTCGGCGGTACCCGCGTTGATTGAGCTTCTTGACTTCCAGCAATTCAAGCCAGTTGGTGAGCGCCCATCCCCCCTCTTCACGCCTGCATAGGGTGTGGGTCGACCCTATGACCTCACCGTGAAATACGATATCAAATGCATCGTGTGACATGTGCACTCCAGTTTCTCAGCCTTGCATCCCTACACACGGATCAACCTAGCAGGTGACGCAACTAGAAGGCGAGTTGTAAATAGAGCAACGGAAACAAGAATTATGGAAACGCCCGCGAGCGCGATCAGGCCTGCAAAGGGCACTGAAACCTCGATCACCAAATTCAATCGGCTCCCGAATTTGCTCAAGAACACAGTGGCGAGGGAAACCCCCGCGCAGACGCTCGTGACTGTCAGAAATCCGACTTCAACTATCGTCTCCGCGACCAGGCGAGAGCGGCTCGCGCCTATCGTTAACGCCATACCGAATTGGCGCCGCCTTGACGCGATGCGCGAGAAGAAAAACAACAATGACAGCCCGAGCGCCAATCCCGCAGTGGTGAAAAAAACACTCCCATGGAAAAAATTATAGGCATTGCGTATATTTTGGGCATTCTCAGAAAGTTCGAGTGAATCCGAAACAGAAACAGCCGAAAAAGAGCCGAAGTGGTCATATATTTCATTTCTTGCAGCCATGATCTGATTTGGGTGGGCTGCCCGCACAATGAAAGCATTGATCGGGTCGTCCCGTGCCACATCGAAATTGCCGATTCGCTGGCGCAACGCCTTGCGCGAAAGGTAAACTCCGAGGTCGATGTTCTGTACTCCGATCCAGCCACGATCTGCAAATATCCCTATTATCTCAATTGGCTGGCCTCCAACCCGCAGCGTCGCGGGTAGTCTCATAGGGTCAACGCCCATGCGCCGCGCGGCCTCTGAACCCAAGACCGCCTGCGCTACCGAACTTGAAGCCGTCATGTCGGGCACGCGGCCTGCCTCAACCTGCAGTTTCATTACACTTATGTAGTCATGATCAATTCCATAGATGTCAGTCGGAAGCCGCTCTGCCCCGCCCGCAAGAACGGAAAATTGCCGAACAATTGCAGATGCTGCCGCGATCTCGGATGATTTGCGCAATTCAACGACATCTGACGAATATAGCCTAACCGGCCTTTCCCCCTCGAATCTCTCTGTAGAGACCTCCTCCACCACAAGCAAATCCGCAGCGATCTTATCGATTTGAAAGTCAACCTTTGCGTCTGTAGCAGCACCGACCATCAGGACGGCTACCACTGCGAAGGAGGAAAATACCAAGACTGCGGAGGTAAAAAAATTCCCCCAAAATCCGTGCTTTAGCCGAGCTGTGACAAGATCGAACAAATGTTGGGCCCCCAACTTCAAATACAACTTATGGAATATCTATGACGTCAACTCTTACTTGACAAAGAAATAATATGAGACTTAGGGTTTTAGTACAATAAGGCATTACTGCTAAAATTCAGGGGCACCGCTTTTGAATTTCACATTTGTATTGGAAAGGATTTTACCTCATGCTGCACACCGAACTAGCCAGCGACTCCCTCTCTTTTTGGAAGCTTGCTATGGACGCCTGCAAAGAGATGAATGAAAGCGGAGACGAGTGCGGAGCGATGGACCGTGACTCACTCTCAAGCTGGATTGAGAAGGAAAGCTCTGATCGAAATGTGACCCTTGACGAGGCGAAGCGAGACGCCCTGTTAGACACTCTAATCGCTTGGAATTCTCCTCAGATCAAAAAAGAGGAGCCCGACGACGGTTTGGTTCGTGAAGTCCTTCAAGCACAGTGCACACCTTGCCATGGCAGCGGCGGCGCGGTGGTAAATGCGGCGGCGGCCGTCAATGCTGTGGTGGGCGTAAATGTGGTTGCAGCAGTCAATGTCGTCGCGGTGGCCTTTGTTGCCGTTGTCGCGCATAACATGTTCCCTCTGAGTGAGGAAGAATATGAAGATTTAATCAACGACACCAAGGACACGCTATACAGCTTCTCGTAGTATAACGACCCTCAAATAAACGAAACCCATAGGGCAAAAACGCCTGAAATGGGGTTGTTTCGCAAAATATTTTCAACCTGGCGCCTTCAGTGCTGCGGGGGGATACTGTATGTCGAAAAACGCACCCATTCACTCCATTACGATACTGACAACCAACACCTGCACCGCAGCTTGCGCTCATTGCTGCATGAATTCTGGACCTAAAAGGCGTGGAAAATTAGACGCCGATAGCATAATTAGCACACTAGCGGGATTGGTAGAACACGGATCCCTGAATACTGTTGTTTTTGCAGGCGGTGAACCAACCCTCCTCAAGGAGGACCTGTTGACCGCCATTTCCGCCGCAAGCGACATGGGCCTGAACACCCGAATTGTAACAAACGCGTCCTGGGCCACAACGCCCGAAAAGGCACGCGAGAAACTCTCGCAGCTTCGCGCGGCCGGGCTGAGAGAATTGAACATCAGCGCGGACGATTATCATCTGCCGTTTATCGCCTTTGACCGGGTTAAAACACTTTGGTTCGCGGCCAAAGAATTCGATTTTTCGAGTGTCTTGATTGCGAATTGTGCGGGACCGAATTCCGTGATCACCCCTGAATGGATCAAGAATGAACTCGGTGAGGATCTCCCCACCCGGTTTGATGATGATGGAAATTCGCAAATAAGTGATACTGTTGAGGGCAAGACCTTCTACGGGTTATCAAACGCGAATATTCAGCGCGTTCGTTATGGCTTTGAAGAGGATGTTCAAAGTTGGGAGGTTGGGGATGCGGACCTGAACAGGCCCTGCCCCTATGCGGGGAGATCCATTTCCATGTCGCCTGATGGCCATCTCCTTGCCTGTTGCGGGTTTGAGTTTGACGCGGACTCTCCATTGCGCTTTGGCAGCGTTGAAGAACAACCGGTGGATGAAATCATCAGCGCAGCTTATGACGGTGTGATCCTGAACGCGATCGCATCGATTGGTCCGTTCGGGGTTATGAAGGTCGTGCAATCCGTGGCGCCGGAAGTGCCTTTTCGCGATGATTACAACTCGATTTGCGAGATTTGCTTTGACGTAACTCAGCGGCCGGACGCCAGGAAAGCGCTGATGCGGGCGACCCCCATTCTGGCGCGCTTCTTCATCGATCAACAGGTTGCAGCAGAATGAACGAAAATTTGGCATTGAACGTGGAGGAGCGCAGCCTTCCTGAATCTGATTTGCGCTGGCTGGCGTCCTTTGCCAATGCGTTGTCCAGCGTCGGCTATCAACCGACCATTGCCGCGCTGTTCCCGCTCTATCCTTGGCGGCAAGAGCTGCCTCGGCTTGCAAATATCCCAAGGCCTGCGCTCGCCGCCTGCGTTGACCTGTTCTTTCGCGGCAAGAAGGTGCCGATTGAGGAGCTCCCTGCAGGCATCAGGCCATTTCTACCGAAGCTGGCTGATCTAGGGATGTTGGTCATTTCCCCAAGCGGAGTTGCGTCAGCCGAGCGCTTTGTCTTGAATTGGAGCCATGGGGTCCTCCTCTGGCACGAGCGCCCCAGCGCAACCATGACGCTCTATTTCGGCCCGGAATCCGTGGCGCTTGGCCTGCGCATTGATCCCGAAGTTGGCTCCCGTGTACTCGACCTTTGTGCCGGACCAGGTTTTCAGACCTTGGTCGCTGCGCGCAAGGCGCGCGAAGTCGTGGCCGTTGAAATTAACCCAGCCGCCGCCGGACTGCTGACACTGAACGCTGCACTCAACCAGTTGACCAATATCAAAGTTATCTGTGCCGACCTCGTCGATGTTCAGCTCGAGGGGCGCTTCGACATGTTGATCGCCAATCCTCCGCTCGTTCCAATTCCGCAGGATATCTCTTATGTGTTATGCGGCGACGGGGGGCCCGACGGGCTTTGGGTAACCCGAAAGATCCTCGGGCGGCTGGATGATTGGTTAACAGAGACGGGACGCATCCATTTCGTGGGATATTCCTACGACACGAGCGCCTATGGGCCACTTGCGCAGGACCTCAGCAGCGCCTGTTCTGTCGACATGGATCTGCTCATGGTGGTTACCGGGACCTTTGATTGTGCGGAAGGCACCCCCGCTTTCGCCCAGCTCGTCTCAAGCCTGGTTATGCATGGCAAGGCGGACCGGCAAACCTCATCGGTGGAGATCAGCAATTACATCAAAGCGCATGACATAAAGTGGCTACATTGCTTTCACGTGTCTGGACAGCGGTCATCAGCCCCGCGCATTTCAGTTTTGGACTTCGGCCAGACCGACTACGGAGGCTGGTTTGCTTAAGATAGCTGTCATGGTTTTCAGCTCGGGCACGGCGGTCGCAATGTATTTTCTGGGCAGCAGCATTATGCAACCCGAAACCACGTTCGCCTCAGACGTCCCCATGCCCGCGCGCCCGGCTCTGAGCGCGGCCGTGCAGGAATATGCACCAAAACCACTCATACGGACCACCGCCAAGATCGCGGCTTTGGACCCGGTCCATGTCTGGCCCAGCATTGACGGGCGCATTATATCGGTGACTGCCGACGTAAACGAATTCGTCGAAAAGGGTGACGAACTGGCGCGGATAGACAGTGATACGCTGATGTTGGAGCTACGGGTGCTCCGTGCCCGGTTGACGGCCTCACGCCTCCAGACGAAGCGAAGTGAACTCGAAGTAGACATGCTGCGAAAACTGGCGGAGATGAATGCCTCCAGAATAGCCTCCCTGACCGCACGTCGTTCCGCGACGGTCTCTGATTTGGAGCTCGCACAGAGTGAGCTGAAGAGAGCAACCCAACTGGGCGATCTGGTACGAGAAAGTGAGCGCCGAAAATTGGCGGTCAATGTCGCGAAACTGGAGGCCGCGATCCAGGAAATCGATGCACAGGTCGCGACCGAACGCCTCGATGGGGAAGCGGCGAAACTCAACGCCATTGCCGGCACAATAGATGCCGAGACGAACCGCGCGAATGTCGAGGAACTTGAAATCCAACTGGAAGGCATCGAGGACGAGATCGAGAAATCGATCATCCGTGCACCCGCGAGCGGGTGGATTATGAAGCGTGACGTCGAAGAGGGTCAGATCGTTTGGGGAGAGCGCGAAAACAATATTCTTTTCACTCTGGTGCCTGACATCAAGAAGATCAGAATTATCGCCGCCGTCAACGAGATCGATGTCCTGAAGGTGCAAAGCGCAGCTGCGATCCTCTTCGCAGCCGACTCCTTGCCCGCGCGGCGACTGCAGGCGGAGTTGCTCTCCGTCAGCCCATTTGCAGCGGATCACAATTCCATCGTTTTGTATGACGCCGAACTGGTCGCCACCAATCCTGACGGAGCCTTGTTGCCTGGCATGTCGGCAATCGTTGACTTTTATGAGTTTCCCTTGCTCAGCAACGGTCTTTTTGTTCCTCAACTGGCTGTGTTTCGACAGGAGGATGGTCACTTCATAGTTGTGCAAGACAATGCGGATCAGGAAAATAAAATCGTTCCTGTGAAATGGGTAGGCAATTTCGGGGGCAGCTCAGTCATCCAATCCCCGGATGTACAACCCGGCGATATCGCTTTGATGATCGCTCAGAGCGAATTCGAAAGCTTGCTTCGGAAAAACATGTAAGGAAAGGATGAAAAGTGAAACACAAAAAACTGTCGATAACGTGGCGTCCCGTCGTTGCCGTATTGTCTGTCTATTTGCTCACTCTTGCGCCAGTGACTGCACAGAGTTCAAATTGTGATATGGGACAGCGGAGCGCATTTGAGATATTGTATGCGATCAGCGCAGAGGGTCCTGATCATGTCTACGAGAACTATGCGACAGAAGAGTTCAAAGAAAAAATGAAACGGAGCACATTCAACGGCGATATCAATGGCCTTCACAAGAGTGTTGGAACGCCAGATACAAACATGCGCCAGCTCACGCATACGAATAACATCCCCGAGCAGGAAACGAGCGGGAGCGTATGCCACTTTCGTTTCATTACCCCATATGAGGAAGTTATATTAGAAGAAGACATCTATCTGGAAGGCAGCACAGACTCCTGGGAACTGACCGGTCTGTTCTTTCGGGTCCACAATCCGCATTAATTCATAGGTTGCGCCAACAGATGGCTAATTCAAGGTCACAATCTTATCACAAGCGGCCGCGACCCGCGCATCGTGAGTGGCGATAATGACGCAAGAACGCTGTGACGCGCTCTCGACAAGGAGTCGTGTTACAATATCAGCATTCTTTGAATCCAATGCCGAGGTTGGTTCATCAGCAATAATAATTCTCGGTTGGCTACATAAGGCACGTGCGATTGCAGCTCGCTGGCGTTGCCCCGCAGATAGCTGTTCTGGTTTCCGTCGCTCGAGACCACTCAACCCCAATTCTTCGAGAATTATATTGGACCGTTCTAATGCTCTGGCTCTTGGTATACCTTGGTATAAAAGTGGAAGCCCAACATTATGCATGATCGTTAGCGCGGGGTCGAGGAGATGATCCTGAAATACAAAACCGATATTACTCAACCGCTGCTTCACGCGTGCGCGCTCCGAAAGCGATGCGGTATCTTGACCAAACAAAAGATACTCACCGGAATTTCCACTCTCTATCAAACCCAACACATTCAAAAGTGTAGACTTTCCGCTTCCGGAAGGGCCCATGATTGCGCAGGATTCTCCAATATCAAGATCGAGCGAAAAGTCATTAAAAACCACATTGGGACCTTCCTTTGTGTCCCAACTAAAGCTGACACCCTTCATCAGAATAGCATTTTCCATGACATTTAAACCAATTGGTGACGTGGCGAACAATTCCCCACTATCGCAAAGATGGCTATATAATGCAATTCGCTTCGAAGCAAGCGGAATTGCATTGCGCATCGGGATGCGACTCATCGCGGCAATAGGCAGCCTTATTTCAATCATTATGATCCAAAAGCTATTTGATTCGTTGACGATCGGATCCAGAGCGGAAGCGATCAATGCACTATGGACGCTCGCGGCAGTTGCCATATTTCTGCTCATTTTGAATTACTTGGCGGCTGTCCAACGTGCCGCATCATGCATGCGAATGGGACGGCAGCTGACATCGGAGCTTGTCCACTCGGTAGTATTCGGCGGTGGACAAAATATGCCCGTGGGAGAAATCACGAGCCGAATGCAGGACGTTTCTCAACTTCATATCGGCATAACGGACGCGGCAGTGCGAACCGTTACCGAGGTCCTATTCTTGGTCGCTGCAACCTTCTACGCGTTCAACCTCAATCCGCTTCTCACCGCATTGGCATGGATTGGCTTTCCAGTATCCTTTTACATTGCGCGCCTCAACGGACGTATGGTGCACGGCCCGACACAAAGAACACTACAACGACAGGCTGAGTATGTATCATTGCTGATTTCAGGGATCGAGAACCGGCAAGAGGCCGGGCATTTCGGAGGTGCCCGCTGGATTGAGCAAGCAATCATCAGGCGCCAAGAAGGACTTTTCCGGCGTCAATTTTCCATTCAGAAAATAGCAGCAAAATTCTCCAGCCTTGGCGCCGCAAATACCAAAGTTGTTGAAATTTCTGTATTGGTGATTGGAGCATTTTCAATCCTACAAGACAATCTGACCATCGGAGGGCTGATGGCGTTTTACTTGATGTTGTCACGGCTCACGAACCCCCTTACGTTGGTAGCAGGCTTGGCAGATGACTGGAAACGCGTTCAGATTTCCCTGCTGCGTGCGGAGCCCTTGTTGATGAAAACGGACGCACCGGTCACTGCGACTGAACACCTGAAACCTGAAATTTCACTGACTGCAACAGATTTGCTCATCTCACGGGGGCATAAAAACCCAATTCGCCTGAACGAATTTTCAATCTATGAAAACGAGATGATTTTTCTGAATGCTCCTGTTGGCTCCGGAAAGACTCGCCTGCTTCGAACTCTAGCAAAATACCCTCCTCCGATGAAGGGCGCCGTTTCCCACCCTCATTCACAGCCAGTTCTGTATCTCGGCTCCAGGCCCTTTTTAATGAAAGGCTCCCTTCGCTCAAATATTCTGCTTGGGCTCGATAAGAATGATATCGACATCATAAATATCGCTGAAAACCTGAACATTGCGCATATCCTTTCTGGGATTCCCTCTGGCTTGGATACGAGAATTAATGCTGACGGATCTGGAATTTCAGAAGGGCAACGTCAGATAGTTGGAGTTTTGCGTTGCTTTCTACGGGATCCCAAAGTGGTTTTGCTGGACGAAGCCACATCCCATCTTGATCAGGGAACAGAAGAAGGCTTGCACACGGCAATACTCGGCTGGGGCGGCGGCTTATCAACAATAGTCGCCTCTCATCGAGGTGCGCCCTTTCCGGGGTTCGGGGTCGAATATACTATACACGAGAGCGGCTTACTGGTACTCTGCCCCGCATCCAGTGACCGCAAAGTTCAGGAAAGAGAGGAATGAGGAACCTATGTTTTGGCTTAACCGATCAATACGTTTCCTTACCGGCGCCGGAGCAGCTTTGCTGCTTGTTTCAGGAATAGCGCTTTTTCTAATTGGACCTCTGAGAATAATACCGGTCCATTGGGATCTCACTGGATCCCCTGATTTATTCATGCCTGCTTGGGTTGGCCTGCTTGTGATGCCGCTCGCCCTTTTTCTGAGTGCAGCCCTACTCAGGTGGCGCAGCGACAAATTCATGGCTGCAGCAAAAAGAAACTATTACTTTGTAATTTTCGCAATCGCGGTTCTTTTCGTGGCGAACGGTTTTATCATCTTCAAGGCGATCTGACTGATTCCCATTTGTCACGCGGCGCAGACAGCTGTCGCATCCGTATCGCGCAAGACGCAATGACGGGCGGCCCAAGCGCGACGTCGAACCTCGCGGACCGGCACAGCAAATTACCAGGCCCGAACACCGGCAAGATGCCTCCTCAGCAGCCGGGCTATCCTTAGCTATGGAGGCAGCGAGCGACCACGCGGCGGAACCGCGTCTGGTGTCGTTACATGACCTGCATCCCGGTCGCTGCACATCCCGGAGCGGCGCGGGCTGTATTCTAGCCCCCCCGCGGGAAAAGCCCCGCCGTGATTGCGGCAGACCGGGCTTTCTGGGATCAGATCACGTCTTGTTTGCGCTCCGATCAAGTTCACCCTGGTGAATTTCGCATGGATCAAACGGTTCCGCCGAGTGACCCCTCGAGCTGCGCAAGTTCCTGGCCGCCGGCCATCAGGTCCTGAAGCTCCTCTGGCGTGATCTCGCCGCGCTTCGCTGTACCCAAAGTCTGCCCGCGGTTGAGAACCGTGAACCTGTCCCCCACGGCCAGGGCATGGCGGACGTTGTGGCTGATGAAAACCACACCGATGCCCTGTTTGCGCACCCTGTCGATTGTTGCCAGCACATTCGATGTCTGACGCACGCCAAGAGCCGAGGTCGGCTCGTCGAGGATCAGAATCTTGGCGCCGAAGTGCACCGCGCGGGCGATGGCCACTGTCTGGCGCTCGCCCCCCGACAGGGTCCCGACCGCCTGATCAGGTCCGCGCAGGTTGATGCCCATCTTGCGCATCTCCTCCATGGTCACCTCATCGGCATACTTCTTGTCGAAAAGCGTGATCCCTGCGACCTTTTTCACGGGCTCGTTGCCCATGAAGAAGTTGCGGCTGACGCTCATCAGCGGAATCATGGCAAGGTGTTGGTGCACCGTGGCAATCCCGGCCGAAATCGCATCGCGCGGATCCTCGAAGTGCAGCGGTTTGCCCTCGAAATAGATCTCTCCGGCCGTGGGTTTATGCACCCCGGACATGGTCTTGATGAAGGTGGATTTGCCGGCGCCATTGTCGCCCAGAAGACAGTGGCATTCGCCCGGCTTCACATCAAAACTGACCCCGGCCAGGGCGATGACCCGGCCAAAGTGCTTCTTGATGTTCCGCATCTCGATGATCGGCTGCAGGTCGGCGCGTGGGTCGCCGTGATGAAACGGTGTTACTTCAGTCATTTCAACGCTCCCCTGTGATGATGCGACGGATATAGGTGTTCAGGATAACGGCCCCCAGAAGGATCACGCCCAGGAACACCCGGAACAGCGAGCTTTCGACTCCGGCAAAGAACAGGCCCTGTTGCACCACGCCAAAGATCAGCGCGCCAAGTGCCGCCCCCAGAACCGAGCCATATCCCCCGGTCAGAAGCGCGCCCCCGATGACGACCGCAATGATCGCTTCGAATTCCTTGAGCAGACCGCGGTCGGCGCCGGCAGAGCCAAATTCCATCACCTGACAGACGGCAAAGACAGTGGCGCAAAATGCGGTGAACATGAACATCAGGATTTTGACGCGGTTGACCGGAACACCCGAATTCCGGGCGGCCTCAGCATCGCCGCCAGCCGCGAAGATCCAATTGCCGAACTTGGTCTTGGTCAACAGGACATGGCCAAAGATGATCAGCGCAACGGCCCAGACGATCAGCATCGGGATGCCGTCAACGACCGGTTGGCCCTGTTTGGTGCCCCGCTCGAATGTGGCGATAATCCCGGCGTCGCCAAGCCAGGTGAACACACTGCCAAGGATCTTGCCGCCAAAGACCGCGGCCAGCCAGTCGCCTTCGGACACGTCATTGATGCCGCCAATAATGGTTTTGCGCTCGATGACCTGGGGCAGAAAAATGGTAAAGCCCCGCAGAATGAACAGAAACGCCAGAGTCACAATAAAACTCGGAAGCCCGGTGCGTATGACGATCCAGCCATTCAGCCCGCCAATCGCGGTGCACAGAACGAAGGTTGCGAGAATGGCCATCCAGACCGGCCAGCCATAGGTGACCGAGAAAATCGCGATCATCATCCCGGCAAACCCGATCATCGAGCCGACCGACAGGTCGAATTCCCCGGCGATCATCAGCAGGCAGGCGCCGACGGCGATGATCATGAATTGTGCCGAGACGACAGACCAGTTCATGATGCCCTGGCTGTTGAACATGCCGCTGTCAAACGCGAACAGCAGAAAGAAGGTGAACACGGCAATGGTTCCGACGATGCCGCCCAGTTCGGGACGGATCAACGCTTTGCGAAACGCAGAAATCTCTTTGATGCGTTCGTCGGGTTTTGCCGTGGGTTGGGTCGCGTTTGTCATGCGACATCTCCCCAATGACTAGACTTCAAGGTTCCAAGGCGGAAAGGTGCCGTCTCTGCGGCACCTTTCCGGGGTGAGGATCAGCGGTATTCGCCCGCGAACTCCTCGATTTTCCCAAGACCCTCGGCGGTAATGAAGCCCGGGCCGGAGTTGATGTTGTTGCCCGGCAGAACGCCGTAGCGATGGTAGTTGGTCATGACGACAACCGGCAGGTAGGCCTGCAGGAAGGGTTGCTGGTCGATACCCCATTCGATGACGCCGGACTTGATGCCCTCGACGATCTCGCCACCAAGGTCAAAAGTGCCGAAATAGATGTCACCGGCCATGCCGTTTTCTTCCAGCGCCAGCAGCGTCGGATCGGCCGATGTCGGACCGAGGGTCAGTACCGCATCCGTGTCGGGATTGGACGACAGATAGGCCATGACGCGGTTCTTGATCTCGCCCGGGTCCTGACCTGCATCGATCATCTGATTGCCCAGCTCGACACCGAGACCGTCCGCAAACCCCTGGCAGCGCTCCTGCGATGAGGGTTGAACGATGTAGTGGTTCACGCAGAGGAAGGATTGGATGCCGTCCCCCTTGGCGCGCAGACCAGCGGCATATCCGGCGTCGTATTCGGGTTGCCCGACATACATCAGGGCGCCGATTTCACGCGCCTTTTCGGGGCTGCCGGTGTTCATGATGATCACGTCGATGCCGCTGTCGACAGCGTTCTGGATCGGCCCTGCCAGGATGTCGGGATCGGCCAGGGTGGTGATGATGCCATTGGGGCCAGAGGCTGCCGCCTGATCGATTATTCGCGCCATGTCAGCGAGGTCGCCGGTGGGCGGGTTGCGATACTCGACCTCGACGTCCATCTGCTCGCCAGCCAGCGCGATGCCGTTCTTGATGGTGTTCCACCAGCTGTCGCTGTCGGGCGCGTGGCTGACCAGAATGTATTTCTCGCCTTCGGCCTGTGCGCCGGTCGCCGCAATCATCGGCGCTGCCGCAAAAGTGGTCGCTATCGCGAGCGTTTTGATTATCGAACTCATGTTTTCCTCCCTTAAGTCCCGTCCTGCGAGGCGAGTCATTCCCCGGCCTCGCAGCCTACCGTAACGGCAACCCAGAGTTTTTGCAACCGGTTGCAATTCGGAACTGCATTTTCGGCTGTCGCAGGTTCAAATTTGAAGTAGGTTGACATGATTGCAGTCAAACGCGGGCAGAGATGAATGGCAGTGACATTGAAAGAGGTTGCGGAGAAGGCCGGTGTGTCGCGGTCAGCCGTATCGCGCACCTTCACCGATGGCGCGTCCGTTTCAGAGAGTATGCGGCGCAAGGTCGAAAAGGCCGCGCGAGAGTTGGGATACAGCCCCAATGCGCTGGCGTCCTCCCTGACAACCGGCCGCACCAAGCTGATCGGACTGGTGTCCAACAACTTTCACAACCCGATCTTTCTGCAGGTCTTTGACCTCTTCACCCGTGGATTGCAGGAGCGGGGCCTGCGCCCGTTGCTTGTGAACCTGTCGGAAGAGGTCGATCCTGCGAACTCTGTCCGGATGCTGCGGCAGTACTCTGTCGATGGTGTGATCGTTGCCTCGTCAACCCTGCCACCGGGATTTGGCACCGGATTTCGCGATGCGGGGGTGCCGGTTGTGCATTCCTTTGGCCGATTTTCCGCCGCCCCTGACGTCCATGTGGTCGGCATCGACAACCAGGAAGCCGGGCGACTGGCCGCCCGAACCCTGGTGCAGCGTGGCTATACCCGGGTGGGTTTCATGGGCGGGCCGAAATTTGCCACCTCGACCCAGGACCGTCATGCCGGCTTCAACGCAGAAATGTCAAAGCATCCGAGGGTTGCGCTGAGCTGTTCCTATGCCCGGAATTATTCCTTTGATGCCGGGCGGGAAGAGATGCTGCGCCTGTTGAAACAGGATCCCGCCGAAGCCTACTTCTGCGGCGATGACGTGCTGTCGATCGGGGCGTTGTCAGCGATAGAAGACAGTGGGCTCGAATGTCCGCGCGATGTGGGCATCCTTGGGCTGAACGACATGGAAATGGCCCGGTGGAACAACATCAACCTGACGACGATCCGACAGCCGATCCGGCAGATCATCACCTCTTCCATCGAGCTGATGGCAGCGACGCTGAATGACCCTGACCGATATCCGGAGGCGCGGATATTTTCCTGTTCTGTGGTGGAGCGGGGCACGTTGCGCCCCGCTGCCAAAGCCTAGCGGAACATAGGCGGGCGCGCGTCCATCCAGGCGCCGTTTTGCCGGGCGGAGGCGACAGCGGTATGTACCGCCGCCATCGACCGCACACCGGCCTCTGCACCGGGCAGGCCATCCCGCGCCGCCCCCGAAATTGCATCCGCAAGATCGCAGTATATATTGGCCACGGCGAGCGGGAACCCTTCGGGATGGGCAATCGACACGCGGCTGAGGCGTGTCGCCTCCTCACAAAGGCCGCCCTCGCCTTTTTCGATGATCTGGGTGCGGCCTCCGACCGGCGTATAGATCAGCTGGTTCGGCTGTTCAGACGCCCAACGCAGGCCGCCTGTTTCGCCAAAGATCTGGATGTCGAACCCATGCTGTCGGCCAATCGCCACGGATGAGGTCCAAAGCCTGCCCACGGTGCCGCCAGCCATGCGAAAGTTGACCATCGCATCGTCTTCCAACTCCCGGCTTGCAATGGTTGAGGCGAAATCGGCGGACAGCGTCTCAACCTCGTCATCGCAGACGAAACTCGCCATATGCAGCGCGTGAATGCCGCAATCGGCGAATTGGCCGGAAACACCGGCCATCCTGGGGTCGTAGCGCCAGCGGACACGTGGATTATCCGCATCGGTGGCGTCGCCGTGGTGGCCGTGGCTGAAGTTTGTGACCACCAGGCGGACCTTGCCGATCTCGCCGTTGCGGACCATGGCGCGGGCCTGCCGGACCATGGGATAGGCGGAATAGCAGTAGTTTACTGCACAAATCCTGCCGGTTTTTTCGGCCACGCGGACGATGTCCTCGCCTTCTTCGACGGTCATTGTCATCGGCTTTTCACACAGCACGTTAAAGCCCGCTTCGAGGAAGGATTTGGTTATCTCGAAATGCGTGGCATTGGGCGTCGCGACCGTCACCAGATCGATGCGATCCGCGCGGCCGCGCTCGCCTTCCAGCATCTCTTTCCAGTCGCCATAGGCGCGGCCCGCTTCGATCCCCAGCCGCTGCGCATAGGCCCGGCCCTCTTCCGCGCGATGGTCGAGCGCTCCGGCCACGAAGGCAAAGCGTCCATCCGCCTGTGCACCCAACCGGTGCGCTGGTCCGATCTGGCTGCCTTCGCCGCCCCCGATCATGCCCCAATTCAGTTTTGTCATGTCCTTGCCCCTCAGTTGAAGCCAATGGATTCCAGATATTCGCGGTTCTTGCGGGCGTCCCCCAGCGTGTCGGGATCAAGCGTCGGATCGCAGTCCTGCTCGACCGTGCACCAGCCTTCGAAGCCCGCATCCAGCAGCAACTGGCGAACGGCGGGAAAATTCACGTCGCCCTCCCCCAGGTTGCAAAAGATACCCTGACCACAAGCGTCGTAGAATCCCGTGCGGTTCTCAATCACACCTGCCTTTACCTTTGGGTCAATATCCTTGAAGTGCATATAGGAAATCCGCCCTATGTGACGCGTCATGAAGGCCACGGGATCGAACCCCGCATAGGAGTGGTGGCCGGTGTCAAAGCAGATTTTGAGGATCGATTCATCGACCTCATCCAGCAGTCGCTCCAGCTCCGGCTCAAAATCCATGAACCCCGCAGCATGGGCGTGGATGCCCACGGTCAGCCCGTATTCCTGCGTGCCGATACGCGCGCTTTGCGCAATGCGGTCACGGTAGGCCGTCCATTCGGCGCGGTCCATCTGCTCGGCCTCGCCGACACGGCCGGCGGTCGGCGCACGGCGCGGTGAAATCGAGTCGATCAACACCATGTGTTTGGCCCCATGGGCCTTCAGCACCCTGGCCGTGCGATGCGTTGCATCCAGCACATCGCCCCATGCGTTCGGGTCGTGATAAGGGCGAAAAACCACGCCACCGATCAGCTCCAGACCATTTTCGGCCAGGCCATCGCCCAGCTCGGCAGGATCTTCGGGCATAAAGCCGACCGGGCCGAGCTCGATACCCTTGTACCCGGCAGCGGCGCATTCCTTGAGCACATGCTGCCATGTCGGGTTGCGCGCGTCCTCGGCGAATTCGACCCCCCATGAGCAAGGCGCGTTGCCAATTCTGATCGTCATTATTCGATGTCTCCCATCATCAAAAATCGTTGATGTCTTTCCATGTGTCACTGTCGGCAGAGGCCAGGGTGGCGGCGATGACCCGGTTGACCTCATGCCCGTCGCGGAAGGTGGGCCAGCGGGGTTCGCCGCCTGCGATGGCGGTCAGGAAATCCTTGGCCTCGATGATGATCTGGTCCTGGTATCCGGTGCCATGCCCCGGCCCCTGACAAAAATGTTCATAGTCCGGATGCGCCGGGCCGGTCAGGATCTTGGTAAAGCCGCGGATCTCCTCCGGCCCGTCCATGCGATAGAGCCAGAGCGCATTCTGATCCTCCTGATCAAAGCGAATCGCGCCTTTTGTCCCTGATATTTCATAGGCGTAGCCCATCTTGCGCCCGGTGGCCACGCGGCTGAAATACATCTGCCCCATGGCCCCGTTTTCAAACCGGCACATCATCTGGGCGTGGTCATCATTGGTCACCGCGCCGCCGGGACGGGCGGCGTGAACGGTTTCGTAGAGCCCCATGACTTTTGCAATGGGCCCGATCAGAGCCAGCGCACCATTGATCATATGCGGCGCCAGATCGCCCATGGTGCCATTGGCCATGCCGCTGGTGCGCCAGGTCGCCGGAGCTTCGGGATCAGCATAGAAATCTTCCGTGTGCTCTCCCCGGAAAGCTGTGATCTCGCCGATGGTGCCATCGGCGATCAGCTTGCGCGCGAACTGGCTGGCGGGGGTGCGGATGTAGTTGAATCCCACCATGTTGACCACGCCCGCAGACTCGGCCGCCGCCACCATGGCCGCGCTGTCTTCCAGCGACGCGCCCAACGGCTTCTCGCAGAGCACCGGCTTGCCGAGGCAGAAGGCCGCCTCCGCAATCCGGCGGTGCGTTTCCTGCGGCGTGGCGATCACAATGGCTTCGACCTTCGGGTCTTCCACCAACACCCGCCAATCGTCGGTGGCCCGTGCAAAGCCATAGGCCGCGCGATACCGTTCGGCGCTTTGCTCAGAGGTTGCGCAAACCATCTCAAGCCGCGGCTTGAGGGCGGTGTCAAAAACCGCGCCCACCGCAGACATGGCGACCGCATGCGCCTTGCCCATGTAGCCCCCGCCCAGAATGCCCACTCCGATTTCCGCCATTTCCCTGCCCTCCCCTCGCCGGCAATCACCGGACGCGTTTTCAGTTTGCAACCGGTTGCAAACGGTGTATCTTGAGTCTAGACATCTCGCAAGCGTCATTTCACCGACGTTCAGGATTTCCAGGGGAGGGATCGCTCACATGACGACGACAGACGGCACCATCCGGCTGACCACGGCCCAGGCGATCATTCGCTGGCTCGCCAATCAGTATATCGAAATCGACGGCGAAGAACTCCGGGTCTGCGGGGGCGGTTTTGGCATTTTCGGGCATGGCAATGTGACCTGCCTCGGCGAGGCGCTCTATGGCCTGCGGGAGGAGCTGCCGCTGTACCGGGGCCAGAATGAGACCAGCATGGGATTCGCCGCCGCGGGCTATGCCAAGCAATGGCTGCGCCAGCGTTTCATGTTCTGCACCGCCAGCGCGGGACCGGGGACCGCCAACTTGCTGACCGCCGCCGGGTTGGCCCATGCCAACCGGTTGCCGATGCTGATGCTGTGCGGTGATGCATTCATTACGCGGCTGCCCGATCCGGTGTTGCAGCAGATGGAGAACTACTACGACCCGACCCTCGGCGTGAACGATGCGTTCCGGCCCTGCAGCCGCTATTGGGATCGCATCTGCCACCCGGCGCAGGTGATCCAGTCCCTGCCCGCCGCACTTGCCACCATGCTCGATCCCGCCGATTGCGGCCCCGCCTTCATTGGCCTGCCGCAGGATGTGCAGGGCTGGAGCTATGACTACCCGGAGGTGTTTTTCGAACGTCGCGTCCACCGCATCCGCCGTCAGGCGCCCGATCTGTCCGAGATCCAAGATGCGGTCGCGGCGTTGCAACGCGCCGAGCGTCCGATCATCGTCGCCGGTGGCGGGGTGCAGTATTCGCGTGCGGTCAAGGAGCTGACAACCTTTGCCGAGGCGCATCAGATCCCCGTGGTCGAGACCATCGCCGGCCGTGCCAATATGCTGGCGACACATGACCTCAACATCGGCCCGATCGGCGTGACCGGATCCGACAGCGCCAACGCAATCGCAGAAAAAGCCGATGTGATCGTGGCGGTTGGCACGCGGCTGCAGGATTTCACCACCGGATCCTGGACCGCCTTTGCCAAGGACGCGCAGATTATCGGCATCAATGCCGCGCGCCATGACGCGGCCAAACATCGCTCCCTGACGGTTGTGGGCGATGCCAGGCTCTCTCTGACGGCGCTTGACGCGGCGCTGGCCTACAAGGCGCCGGACAGCTGGGTGGGTTTCGCGCAGGCCGAGCGCCGCAAATGGGATGAATATGTTGCCGAAAACATCGAGCCCGGCAACCGGCCCAATTCCTACGCGCAGGCCATCGGCGTGGTGAACGCGCTTTGCGATCCCCGCGACCGGATTGTGGCTGCGGCCGGCGGTCTGCCTGCCGAAGTCACCGCCAACTGGCGGACGCTGGATATCGGCACCGTGGATGTGGAATTTGGCTTCTCCTGCATGGGCTACGAGATCGCGGGCGCTTGGGGGGCCCGCATCGCGCAGGCCGAGCGGGAACCCGAACGGGACACCATCACCTTTTGCGGTGACGGATCCTACATGATGCTGAACTCGGATCTCTATTCTTCGGCGCTCAGCCGCAAGAAGCTCATCGTGATGTTGCTCGACAATGGTGGGTTTGCGGTCATCAACAAGCTGCAGAACAATACCGGCAACGAGAGTTTCAACAACCTGCTGGAAGATTGCCCGACCATCCCGGAACCGTTCGGCGTGGATTTCGTGGCCCATGCCGCCTCGATGGGAGCCAAGGCCGAGAAGGTCGCCAACCCGGCGGAACTGGGCGAGGCCTTCAAGCGGGCCAAGGCATCGGACAGGAGCTATGTGATCGTGATGGATGTCGACGCCTACGAAGGCTGGACCACCGAAGGCCACGCCTGGTGGGAGGTCGGCACGCCGCATGTGACAGACAGTGACCGGGTGCGCGTGGCACATCAGGACTGGGAATCCTCCCGAGCCAAGCAACGGCGGGGCGTCTAGATGACTGCGCTGATTGACGGGATCCGCAAGGGCAATTTCGCGGTCTTCGGACGGGCGGGCATGGACATGTTCGCGGATCCGCCGGGCACCCGCGCCGACGAGGCCGAGATGTTCAGGGCCGATCTGGGGGGCTCTTCGGCCAATATCTGCGCCGGGCTCTGCAAGCTCGGGATGCAATCGGCGCTGATCACCTCGGTCAGTGATGACAATGTCGGACGCTTCTGCACCAACCGATTGCGCCACTACGGCGTGGATACGCAGTATGTGAAGGTCCTGGGCGGCGAATACCGCGTCTCGCTCGCGGTCTATGAGAGCGTTCTGGAGGAATTCCAGCTCTGCATCTATCGCAACAACGCGGTGGATTTTCAGGTGACGGAGGAGGACGTCGACCGGGTGAACTACGCTGATTTCGGCGCGTTGATCACCGCAGGCACGGTGTTTGCGGCGGAGCCTTCGCGCGGCTCCACCTTCCGCGCGTTTGAGAATGCCCGCAAGGCCCGCTTGCCGGTGATTTTTGACATCGACTATCGCCCCTATAGCTGGCCCTCGGCCGAGGTTGCCTCCGAAGTGCTGACCCGCGCCGGTGAGGAAAGCGACCTGATTGTCGGCAACGACGAAGAATTCGGCTTTATGGCGGGCGGCATTGAGAAGGGGCTGGACAAGGCCCGCGAACTGGCCGCCAAGGGCAAGATGGTGATCTACAAGATGGGCCACGAAGGCGCCCTGACGCTGGCGGATGGCGCGGAAATCCGTACCGGCATCTACCCGGTCACGGCCATCAAACCCAACGGCGCGGGCGACAGCTTCATGGCGGGTTTCCTCGCCTCAATCGCCGGAGGCCGCACCCTGAAGGACGCGGTCCTGCGCGGTTCTGCCTGCGCCTCCATCGTCGTCAGCCAGCCTGGCTGCGCCCCCGCCATGCCCACCACTTCCGAGCTTGACGCCTTTCTGGCAGAGCGCTCGGGCCCTACGGACGTCTGAGAGGAATCCAGGATGCATATCGCGCCGCATGACAACCAGAACAAACCCATCGTTGACGCCAATCACGACCTGGTGCCGTTGAACTATTTCAATATCGTCACCCTCCGGAAAGGCGAAACATTCGACTATGCCGTGCCGGGCTATGAAACCTGTATCGTCCCCGCGACCGGAACCGTCGATGTGGATGTGGACGGGGCGGGCTTTGACAGGCTCGGCAACCGCGGCGTCGATGTTTGGGACGGCGAGCCGGAAGGGGTCTATGTGCCCTCCGGTGCCAGGACCCGGATGACCTGTGTCAGCGACACGGCAGAGGTGTTTGTTGCCGGCGCCAAATATGACAAGGTGCTGGAGCCTTTCGACATTCGCGAGGCCGAGCTTGACCTCGTGCAATATGGCAGCGACGACACCAAGACCCATCGCAAGATCAAGCACATCCTCGGCGCCAACCAGCATGACAAGGTCGGTCGCCTGCTGGTGAGTGAGCTGTACACCGTGGGGGCGGGCGGCTGGTCAGGCTTCCCGAGCCACAAACACGACACCGACCGCCGCGCCGACAGCGGCGCGTTGATTGAAACGCGCCACGACGAGACCTACAATTTCCGCTTCAAACCCAACAAGGGCTCCGGCCTGCAGATGCTGCAGCGCGCGGACAATGAGCCGGGCGATGCCTATCACATCATGGATCGCTCGACGGTGCTGATCGACAAGGGCTACCACCCGTGCTGCGCCCTGCCCGGCTATGAGATGTATTATTTCACCATCCTCGGGGGTCTGTCGCAACGCTCGCTGAAACAATACTTCCAGCCGACCCATGCGGAGCAGTTGCACACGATCCCCGGCATCATGGACATGGTGGCAAAGTTCAAATGACCCTTGTAACCCTTGCAGACGTTCTGAAACCGGCCCTGCGCGAAGGTCATGCTGTGGCAGGCCTGGTGACATTGGGATGGGAAGACATGCGCGCCTATGTGGCCGCCGCCGAAGCCGAGGCTGTGCCGGTGATCCTGCAGGCCGGCCCGTCGTGTCGCGACCACACGCCGCTGCCGGTGCTGGGAGCGATGTTCCGGCATCTGGCCGAAGGCGCGTCGGTGCCCGTGGTGGCACATCTCGACCATGGCTATACAGCCGAGGACTGCCGCATCGCCATCGACAGCGGCTTCACCTCGGTGATGTTCGACGGTTCACGCAAGCCTTTGGCGGAAAACATCGATGAAACGGCGGCGATCGTCGAAATGGCCCGTGCGGCGGGCGTTTCTTGTGAGGGCGAGATCGGCTTTGTCGGCTATTCCGGCGGCGAAGGCTCTGCCGGCACCGACCCCGATGAAGCAGAGCAATTCGCGCGCCAGACCGGGGTGGATGCGATGGCGATCTCGGTCGGCAATGTACATCTGCAGCAGGACAAACAAGGCGGCCTGGACGAGGACCGCATTCGCGCCATCGAGGCGGTCACGCAGGTTCCGCTGGTCATCCACGGCGGTTCCGGCGTGCCGGTGGCTCAGCGCCGGGCGCTCGCGCATGGTTCGGCCATCTGCAAGTTCAACATCGGGACAGAGCTGCGAATGGCATTTGGCACCGCGCTGCGCTCTGCGGTGAACAGCGATCCGGATCGCTTTGACCGGGTTCAGATCCTTCGCGAGACCCACACGCCGCTGGTCGCGGCCACCCGTACCGTGCTGCAGGCCTTCAAAGGGGCATGACATGCTGAATATCGGACTTCTCGGCTGCGGCAGAATTGGGCAGGTGCACGCCCGCTCCATCAGCCAGATCGACGGTGTTCGCGTCACTGCGGTGGCCGATGCCTTTGACGCGCCGGCCAGGGCGCTGGCGGACAGAACCGGCGCGGCGGCGATGGGGGCCGCAGACCTCATTGCCAGCGCCGAGGTGGATGCCGTTGTCATCGGCACCCCGACAGACACCCATTTTGACCTGATCCAGGCCTCTGCGCGCGCCGGCAAGGCGATCTTCTGCGAAAAGCCGGTGGACATGTCGGCCGACCGGATCCGCGCGTGCATCACGGCGGTCGAGACCGCAGGCGTTGCGTTCATGACCGCGTTCAATCGGCGCTTCGACCCCAATTTTGCCAGTCTCCAGACCCGTTTGAAATCCGGCGAAATCGGCGATGTCGAAATCGTGACAATCCAATCGCGCGATCCGTCACCGCCCCCCATCGGCTACATCAAAAGCTCCGGCGGCCTGTTTCGCGACATGATGATCCACGACCTCGATATGGCCCGCTTCCTGCTCGGTGAAGAGCCCGTGACCGTCTATGCGGTGGGCGCATCGCTCGTCGATCCACAGATTGGCCAGTCCGGCGATGTGGACACCGCAGCGGTCACGCTGACCACAAGAAGCGGCCGCATCTGCCAGATCACCAATTCCCGGCGCGCCAGCTACGGCTACGATCAACGGATCGAGGTGCATGGCGAAAAAGGCATGCTACGGGCCGAGAACATGCTGGAAAACACCGTCGAGGTCGCCACGCCTGCGGGCTTTACAAAGGCCCCGGCAAAGCACTTCTTTCTCGAACGATATGAGGCCGCGTTTCGGGCCGAGATGTCCTATTTCGTGGCGGCCGTGGCGGGCCGGACGAAAATCTCACCGGGAATTGAGGATGGCTTGCGCGCGCAGCTTCTGGCGGACGCCGCGACGCGCTCATTCGAGGAGGCCAGGGCAGTCCACGTGGGCTGACTGAGGCGGAGGGCCGGATCTCATCATGGTGGCGGTTGCCAAAGCCTGCAAAACCACCCGCAACCAGGCGCCGGAGCCGCAAAGCTCCGCCTCCCGCAATGTTCTAGGGGCGCGCCATCGTCTGCCGAAATCGCATCAGCGCGATCACAAAGAACAGGATGCTCACCGCAGCCATCTTCAGGATTTCAGGCCAAACCGTCTCAAGCCCCGCGCCACGGTAGAGGATTGCCTGGGAAAAGGCGACGAAATGGGTGGAGGGCGCGGCCTGCATGAGCGTTTGCAGCCAGGCCGGAATACTCTCGATCGGCGTGGTGCTCCCCGACAACAGGTTCATGATCACCAGAACCGGGATCACCAGCAGGCCGAATTGCGGCATCGACGTTGTGAATGTGGCCAACAAAATGCCAAGGCCCGTGACCGAGACGAGGTACAGAACTGTGCCTGCGACAAAGACCGGGACAGAGCCCGCAACGGGCACATCCAGCACCCCCTGCACCACGAAGATAAGCGACAGGATCGCGCCAATCACGATCACGAGGCCATTGGCCCAGATCTTGGCCAGCATGATCTCCGACGCGGTCACCGGCATCACCAGCAGATGCTCGATCGTGCCATGTTCCCGTTCCCGAATGAGGGCAGCACCCGTCAACAAGATGGCCAGAATGGTGACGTTGTTGATGATCTGCATCACAGAGGTGAACCAGATGGATTGCAGGTTTGGATTGAACTGCGCCGTGACCACAAGGTCAATCAGCCCGCTTTCGGAACCGTCATCCCCGGTGATGAACCGCTGGATCTCGGCTGCGATGATCTGTTGCAGGTAGATCGATCCGTTGCCCGCCTGCGTCATTGCCGTTGCATCCACGTTGAGTTGCACAGACGGGTATGCGCCCGAAAGCACATCCGCCTCGAACCGTGGCGGAAAGGACAGGACAAACACGAACGTGCCCCGGTCCATGACCTGCCCCAACTCCGGCAGGGCGATCCGTTGCGGGATCTCGAATTCGGGCGGCAGAATGGCATCCACGATGCGCCCGGTCAGCTCGGACTGATCGAGATCGACATAGGCGACAGCAGCATTGCGGACTTCGGTTCTGGCCCCGGTGGCGACGGCATAAATGGCGAAGCTGAACATATACGCAACCAGCAGCAGCAATATCGGATCGGCCGACAGGCTGCGCAGTTCTTTCACCCCAAGACGCCAGATGTTGATCAGCCAACGTCCCATATCACCTCTCCTGCTTGCTGAGCAAAACGATGGCAGCCGTGAGGAACAGAACCGCAAACAGGCCCAAGGCCATAAAGTTCAGCCAAAGCTCTGAAAAGGCGAGACCTTTGGTGAAGGTTCCGATGCTGATCTGCTGATACCACGCCGCTGGAAAGGCGAGCCCGAAAAGCCGCGCCCCGCCCGAAAGCGATGAGACCGGGACCAGAAGCCCCGAGAAATTGACCGCCGGGATAATGGCGATCACCGCGGTCGCGAAGGTCGCCGCGACCTGCGTTCTGGTGAATGTGGAGACCAGCACACCAAAGCCCGTGGTCGCCAGGATGTAGAGGAACGTCCCCGTGAACAGCGTCACTGCCGAGCCTTTGATCCCGACGCCAAACACGAAGTAGGACATGGCCAGAAGCGTGACAAAGCTGATCATGGCGATGACGATGTAGGGCAATTGCTTGCCCAGAAGGAACTCGCCCCGCGTCACCGGCGTCGAGCGGAAATTGGCGATAGCGCCGGTTTCCTTTTCCCGCACCACACCCATTGCGGCCATCATCGACGGGATCAGCACGAGCATCATCATGATGACCGAGGGCACCATGGCATTCACGCTCTCGAAGGACTGGTTGTAGCGAAATCGTGTCTCGATCCCGGCGCCGGTTGTGCTGATGACCTCGCCATAGGTGCGTTCGGTCTGTTCCTCCATATAGGACAGCGCCAGCCCCTGCAGGTAGCCGCGCGCGGTTTCGGCGCGAAACGGCATGGCCCCATCAATGGCCACGCGGATCTCGGGGGGGTGGTCTGCGCGCAGGATGTCACGTCCAAACCCGGAAGGGATTTCAAGGGCGATGGCGATCTCGCCCGCGCGCAGACGCGCATCCAGTTCCGCCCTGCCGAGGGCGGCGGAGTGTTCCTCAAAGAAACGCGAACCCGAGAAGGCCTGCAGCAACGCACGGCTTTCGGCGCTCTGATCCTGATCCGCAACGGCATAGGGCAGATTTTCCACATCAAACGAAATGCCGTAGCCGAAGGTCAGCATCAGGAGGACGGGCCCAAGCAAGGCGAAAGCAAGCCGGAGCGGATCGCGCATGATTTCTGTCGCCTCCCGCCGCGCGAATGCCCAGATGCGCAACGGATCAAACGGGCCCTCCCCTTTGCGGGTGGCGCGGGGCGGCACCGCCGAAACCGGTTGCGAAGGGTCTCCGGCCTCTGCTCCGGCCACCGGTCCCGCTTCCGCTTCAGCCTCCGATCCAGCCTCGCGCAGGTAGCTGACAAAAGCCGCGTTCAGGCTCTGTGCTCCGCGCGCTGCGACTATTTCGTGCGGGGTGCCGACGGTCAGGACGCGGCCCGCGTGCATCAGCGAAATCCGGTCGCAGCGTTCCGCCTCGTTCATGAAATGGGTCGAGACGAAGATCGTCACGCCCTGCCCGCGGGACAGGTCCACAAGAAGCCGCCAGAAGGCGTCGCGTGCAATCGGATCGACGCCGGACGTCGGCTCGTCAAGGATCAGAATTTCGGGGCGATGGATCACCGCAACCGCCAGCTGCAACCGTTGCCGGATCCCGAGCGGCAAGGCCTCGGGCCGCGCATCCGCCTCCGCGCAGAGTTCGAAGGTCTCCAGCATTTCGGACACCCTCGCAGCCCGTGCGTCGGCGGGAATGCGGTACAGTTCGGCATGCAGTTCCAGGTTCTGGCGCACGGTGAGTTCCGAATAGAGCGAAAAGGACTGCGACATGTAGCCGACGCGCTGACGCGTCCGCATATCACCCGCGTCCAGATGTTCGCCAAAAAGCAACGCTTCGCCCCGGCTCGCAGGCAGCAGGCCCGTGAGCATCTTCATCGTGGTCGTCTTGCCGCAGCCGTTCGAGCCAAGGAAGCCGAAGATCTCGCCCTTGGCAATTTCAAAATCCACCCTGTCGACGGCAGTGAAATCCCCAAACCTGCGCGTGAGCGCGATCGCCTGCACGGCAGGGCCATCACCCGAAGGCACGAAGGGCGGAACCACCACCTCTGCATGACCGGAGCGCATCTCTTCGGGCAGCAGGGCAATGAAGGCTCCGTCCAGGGTCTCCTGTCCGGTCTTTTCGCGCAATTCGTCCGGGCTGCCGGTGGCAATAACCTGTCCGCCGGACATCGCCGCCAGCCAGTCGAAACGCTCAGCCTCTTCCATATAGGCCGTCGCCACCAGAACGCTCATCCCGGGGCGGTCGGCCCGGATCCGGTCGATCAGATCCCAGAACTGCGCGCGCGACAGCGGGTCGACACCCGTCGTCGGTTCGTCAAGGATCAGCAGATCCGGGTCGTGGATCAGCGCGGAACACAACGACAGCTTCTGCTTCATGCCGCCCGACAGCTTGCCTGCGGGGCGGTCGGGAAACGGGTCAAGACCTGTGGCCAGAAGCAGATCCCTGATGCGGGCGCGCCGTTCCGCGGCCGGTTGCGCAAAGAGTCTGCCAAAGAAATCAAGGTTCTCGGCAACCGTCAGCGTCGGATAGAGGTTCCGCCCAAGCCCCTGCGGCATATAGGCGATGCGGTGATTGCACGCCCTGCGATGGTCTGGGTCCCGGATGTCGGCGCCCAAAACCTGCAGCCCGCCGGTCTGGAGCCGCCGCACCCCGGCAGAGAGCGCCAGCAGCGTGGATTTCCCCACCCCGTCCGGACCGATGAGCCCCGCCATGCAGCCTGCCGGAACATCAAGGCTGACATCGTCGAGCGCGGCAATTGCGCCATAGAGATGGGTCACGCCTGACAGCTGAATGGCGGCAGGCCGTGTCATTGCGGCAGCTTCACGGCAAGCTCTGCGGGCCAGTCGGCATCGGTGTCAACGCGCACATACCCCATGCCCGGAACGCCGGCGCGGGCGCGGTCGCGATAGGTCATCAGCAGATCGGGCGCGATGGTCAGATTGACCCGAAACATCAGCCCGTCGCGTTCCTCCTCTGTCTCGACAGAGCGGGGGGTGAACTGCGCCGAGCTGGCAACGAAGGTCACAGTGGCCGGGATGACATATTCGGGAATCGCATCAAGGATGATCCGCGCCTCGGCACCGATGGCCAGCCGGGCGGCAGCGCGCGTCGGCAGGAAGATCGACATATACATGTCCGACAGGTCGGTCAGCGTTGCAACACGCCCCCCCGCCCCCAGAATTTCGCCTTCCTGCGCCAGAACATATTGCACGCGTCCGGCGCGCGGCGCAGTCAGATTGGCGTCGTCGATCAGGGACTGCAGCCGTTCAACAGATGCCTCGGCCGCCGCAATCGTCGCGTCGGCCAGCGGGATGCCTGCCTCCGCCGCCGCAAGGGCGGCCTGGGCCGTTTCCAGAACCGTGCGTTGGCCATCCAGCCGCGCCTCGCTGATAAAACCGTCCTCAAAAAGCTGGGAAACCCGATTGAATTCCGCCTGCACCGTGACACCCTCCGAGCGGCGCTGACGCAACAGGGCCTCTGCCTGAAGTTTCTGCTGCTGCGCCTGACGCACCAGTGCCTGCGCCGCATGCAGCTCGGCCGCCAGCTCCAGCGTATCCATACGCGCAATCAGAGCACCCGCTTCCACCCAATCCCCTTTGTCGATGAACACTTCGTCGATGCGCCCGGAAAGCCGGGTCGCGATCCCGATCCGCCCCGCTTCAATCCGCCCGTTGGATGCGGCGATGCCCTCCGGGAGCGTCGGCGCCATGGCGCTTTGCCACCAATAGGCCCCTGCCCCGGCGAGCAGCAAACCAGCGATCACAAGGATAGACCAAACCCGTTTCATTCTTTGTCACCCATCGCGACCACTCCTGCCCCACCCGGCGAACGAAGCGCCGTTCGCCCTTTCCTGCCCCGCATCTGCCATCTGTAGGCGTTCGCGGATTGACACAGATCAATCGGCGACAGTCCCGCCGCAGTAATCAGAGATCATACGCAACCAGATCGTGCATCTCAGGATTCCCGGAAAGGCCATCACATGGCGAGCGTCACCACACTTCATGAACCGTCCAAGCCCAAAGCAGCGCCCCGCAAGGCCCCGCAGCCTTTGACGCGGTCTTTGGTGCAGCCTGTCGGCGCGGACCCGGACAGCATGCCGGTTTCGCAGGCGCACACAACGCTGGAAGAGGCTCTGGACAAAGGGCTCAAGGCCGCAATCGCAAAGTCTACGGCAGGGCTGTCGCCGATCGCGCTTGCCGCCGCCTGCTCGGACTGGGCGCTGCATCTCGCATCCGCGCCCGGCAAGCAGCTTCAGCTTCTTGAGAAGGCCGCGAAGAAATCTGCGAAACTGGCCAGCTATGCGGCCACCTGCGCCAGCCATCCGGACAGCCCCCGCACCTGTATTCAACCGCTGCCACAGGACAAACGGTTCCGCAGCGATGCCTGGAAGGCCTGGCCCTACAATCTGATCCACCAGACCTTTCTGCTCAACCAGCAATGGTGGCACAACGCCACGACCGGCGTCGCTGGCATGACCAAACAGCACGAAAACGTCATGGAATTCGTCTCGCGCCAGATTCTTGATTTTGTTTCTCCGTCCAATTTCATCCTGACAAACCCCGATGTGCTGCAAAAGACCGCTCAGGACGGGGGATGGAACCTTGTGCGTGGCTGGCAGAACTATCTGGAGGACGCCACCCGGCTGGCCACCGGCGAAAAGCCCGTCGGCGCAGAGGCATTCCGGGTTGGCGAGAACCTGGCGACCACTCCCGGCAAGGTGGTCTATCGCAACCGGCTGATCGAACTGATCCAATACGCGCCAACCACCGACACCGTGCGACCCGAGCCGATCCTGATCGTGCCCGCCTGGATTATGAAATACTACATTCTTGATCTGAGCGAGACGAATTCGATGGTCCGGTTTCTGACCGCTCAGGGCTTTACCGTGTTCATGGTCTCCTGGATGAACCCGGATGCCGGGGACAGAGACCTGGGCATGGACGATTACGTGACCCATGGGGTGATGGACGCATTGGACGCGGTGCAGACCATCCTTCCCGACGAAAAGGTGCATGCGGTTGGCTACTGCCTGGGCGGCACGCTGCTGTCGATTGCGGCCGCCGCAATGGCGCGCGACCAGGACGACCGGCTCCGGACCCTGACGCTGCTGGCGGCACAGACGGATTTTACCGAAGCCGGAGAGCTGCAGCTCTTCATCAACGAAAGCCAGCTGACCTACCTTGAGGATATGATGTGGGACCAGGGCTATCTGGACACATCGCAAATGGCGGGAACCTTTCAGCTGCTGCGCTCCAACGATCTGATCTGGTCCTATATCATCCATGATTATCTGATGGGGGAGCGCACCCCGATGATCGACCTGATGGCCTGGAATTCGGACGCCACGCGCATGCCCTATCGGATGCACTCCGAATATCTGCGCAGGCTCTATCTGAACAACGATCTGGCAGAGGGGCGCTACCAGGTCGGCAAAGCCCCGGTGACCGTCTCCGATATCCGCGCGCCCGTGTTTCTGGTCGGGACAGAACGCGACCACGTGGCGCCGTGGCATTCCGTCTACAAGTTCAACCTGCTGTCCGACACCGACGTCACCTTCGTTCTGACCAGCGGCGGGCACAATGCGGGCATCGTCTCGGAACCGGGGCACCCGCGCCGCCACTACCGCATCGCGTCGGGCACAAAAGACGCGTCCTATATCGACCCGGATCGCTGGATGGCCGAGATACGCCCGACCGAGGGATCATGGTGGCCCGCGCTGACCGACTGGCTGGCCGAACAGTCGGGCGCGCCGACAACGCCGCCGCCCCTTGGGGCGCCCGACCACGGCTATCCCCCGCTATGTGATGCACCAGGCACCTATGTCTTGCAGGAGTAAGCAGCTATGACCCATACTCTCCTGAAGGGCAAACGCGGGCTGGTTGTCGGTATCGCCAATGAACATTCCATCGCTGCGGGCTGCGCCAATGCCTTCCGCAACGCCGGGGCCGACCTTGCCGTCACCTATGCCAACGCGACCTCAAAACCCTATGTCGCGCCCGTGGCAGAGGCGCTGGAGGCCGCCATCTTCCTGCCGCTGAACGTTCAGGATGACGCCGAAACAGCGGCCGTGTTCGACAGGATCGCTTCGGACTGGGGGCGGTTGGATTTCCTCCTGCATTCTGTGGCCTTCTGCCCACGCGACGATCTGCACGGCCCGGTCAGCCAATGCTCGAAAGAGGGCTTCGCCGAGGCCATGGACATCTCGGTCCATTCTCTGATCCGCCTGACAAAGCTGGCCGTGCCGTTGATGACGGACGGCGGCAGCATCCTGACCATGAGCTATTATGGCGCGGAAAAAGTGGTCGACAATTACAACATCATGGGGCCGGTGAAATCGGCACTTGAAGGTACGGTGCGCTATCTGGCGGCTGAGCTTGGCCCGCGACAGATCCGGGTCAATGCGCTGTCCCCCGGCCCGGTACAGACCCGCGCGGGCTCGGGGATCGCCCATTTTGACGCCTTGATCAATGACGCCCGCAAACGCGCTCCGACGCGCAGCCTCGTGTCGCTCGAAGACATCGGCCATGTGGCCACCGGCCTCGTCAGCGATCTGTCCGCCAAGGTGACAGGCGACATTACCTACGTCGATGGCGGCTACCACGTGGTCGCATGACTGCACCACAGAGACACCGTCCCCGGCGCGCCCGGCCGTTCCGGCGCTTCGCCCTGCGTTCCCTGTGAACCCGCGCTCACTGACGCCGCAGGCCTCGATCTGAGCTGCGGTGCCTCCGCTGCCCAGCCATCGCAAGCGGGAGTGTTTTTCTGTGCCGAGGCCAAGGGCGCCCTCGATTTCACGTTGAGTTTCGTTATTTTCCAGTCCGATCCAGCGAAACACCTGCACCGGTTCCGGTGCAGCCATGCGTCAGAGAGTTGAGCCAAATCATTCTGCGAAATGGGCGCAAGCGTTGGGTGGGGCGCCGGATGGGTCACCAGATGCATTCCGGCCACATGGGCCTGTGCTGTCCGTGGGATGCGCGGGCCGTGAAATGGGCGGAAAATCCTCTGGCGTGATGGTCTCACGCTCCAGCAACAATGCAGCCCCTGCCCTGAGCTGTGCCAAATGCGCCGACAAAACCGCCCTCGCCTGGTCATAGGCCTGCTCAAGCAAAGCCCGCACCGCCAGGTCGATCTCGCGCGCGGTCTGTTCTGAATAGTCCCGCGCCATCCGCATCGATCCGCCTTGGTTGAGGTACTGGCCGGGCTTTTCCTCCAGGACAGCCTGACCAACCTCCGGCGACATGCCGAATCTGGTGACGCATTCGCGCGCGATATCAGTCGCTTTGACCAGATCGTCCGATGCGCCGGTGGAGACCTCGTCAAAGATCAGCGCCTCCGCGGCCCGCCCCGCCATCAACACGGCCATGCGGTCTTTCAACTCGCGAAACGTGATCAGAAAGCGATCCTCGGTGGGGCGCTGCATTGTATAGCCCAGAGCCCCGATCGACCGTGGAATGATCGAGACCTTGTGAACGGGATCCGCATGGGACACGTTTGCGGCAACCAGCGCGTGTCCCATTTCATGATGGGCAACGCGAGCGCGTTCGGCCTCCCCCAGTACCCGCGACTTGCGCTCCACCCCCGCCACGATCCGCTCCACCGCTGCCGTCAGGTCCGACATGCCGACCCTGTCGCCATCGCGCCGCGTCGCAACGATGGCCGCCTCGTTCATCAGATTGGCCAGATCAGCCCCGGTGAAGCCGGTCGTAATCGCCGCCACCTGATCGAGGTCCACATCATCGGCGAGGGCTATGCCCTTGGCGTGGACCTTCAGGATTGCCGCCCTGCCCTTGCGCTCGGGCCGGTCAACAACGATCTGGCGATCAAACCGACCCGCCCGCAACAGGGCAGCGTCCAACACTTCGGGCCGGTTGGTCGCCGCCAGAAGGACAATTCCCACCCGAGGATCGAACCCGTCAAGCTCCGACAGAAGCTGGTTCAACGTCTGCTCCTTCTCGTCACCGCCGCCATAGCCCCCGACAGCAGATCGCGCCCGCCCGAGCGCATCCAACTCATCGATGAAGATGATGCAGGGCGCCGCCTGCCGCGCCTGTTCAAAGAGGTCGCGCACCCGGGCTGCCCCGACCCCCACAAACATCTCGACAAACTCCGAACCCGAGATCGAGAAGAAGGGCACGCCCGCCTCCCCCGCCACCGCGCGGGCCAGCAGCGTCTTGCCGGTGCCCGGCGGGCCGACCAGCAAAATACCCTTGGGAATATGGGCCCCAAGCCGTCCGTATTTTTCCTTGTCCTGAAGAAAGGAAACGATTTCCTGCAGCTCGCCCCTGGCCTCATCGATGCCTGCAACATCCGCAAACGTGACGCCGGTTTTGGTCTCCAGATAGACCCGGGCCTTGGATTTCCCGATGTTGACGAGGCTCCCGAACCCCTGAGACCCGGACATGCGCCGCAACAGGATCATCCAGAGGCCGAAGAACAGAAGAACCGGCAAAATCCATGACAAGAGCGTTGTCAGCCAGGTCTGGTCCGAGGCCCCGGTGATGGCGACATCATATTGCGCCATCTCAGACAGGAAATCCGGGTCCACACGGTGCACAACGAAATGGTCACGCCCCTCCACAGGCTCGGTAAAACTGCCTTCGATCAGGGTTTCCGTCACCGTCAGACCGGCAATTGAACCGGCGTCCAGACTGTCGCGGAATTCACTGTACGACAGCGTCATCACATCGCGATATCCGACCCAGGCCTGGATCCCAAGCCAGACCACGGCCGCGACCAGCCAGAAGCTCCAGTTGAACTGATTTTGCTTTTCCATTGTCGTTTTCCTCGGGGCGGCGGCAGCAGAGACCCCTGATTTGCGGGCGGCCTTCTGTCCGGTGATCACACTCTGGACAGTCATGGGGAGATGCGATTGACATTGATCAATCCCCGGACGCGGAACCGGACACTGATCTCAAACAAGAAAACACATCTCGATTTTGCTATATTTTACCATGGGCACGGATCCTGTGTCGGGATCCCGCTCCGCCTATCCGAGGTGGCGTTCAATCAGCGCCAGCAGATCCTCAACCGCTGTTGCGTCCAGTTCGCGCCCTTTCAGATCGATCCGCAGCGCATTGAGGCCGATTTCCGCGCTGAGATCACCACCACCGGGCAGACTGCGCGCGCCCATCCGGGTGACCTGACGCGGGCGCCCGCCGCGGGCGTTTTCTCTGGGCGCCGGGTCCAGGGCGGCCAGGGCTGCCTCCAACAGGCGGGTCTCGGCGCGGGCATCTTCCGGAGCAGACGCCGCCAACGCCTTGCGCAGAGGCCCCTGCCCGCCCGAGCGCAAGGCCGCCGCGAGCTTCAGCCCGACCTTTTCCGACATCATGTTCGGATAGTACAGCAGATCGCCCAGCCCCTCATGCACGGCGGCAAAGCTGCGCACCTTGGACCGTTTCGCCTTGGAGGCGGCGGCAAACAACACCTCGACCGCCTCCTCGACGGTGGCAAACACGCCCTGCCCCGCCACCAGCACCGCAACACGGCCGCGTTCATAGGGGGTCAGATTGGCGCGCAGCTCGTTTTCCTCGACCATCGCCACATAGGCCTCGGCGCGCTCCGTGCCTTGCCGCAAAAAGGCCGGGATCTCCTCGAACCCTTCGCGGCTGCGGTTGAGCCGGGCAAAGGCCTCCAGCCGCCGGAATCCCGACACCAGACCATAGGCGCCGTCCTCCAGCGCCACCACCTCGATCGGGCTGCGCAGGCCGTTGTCGCGAATGGAGCCGATCAGCTCCTGCAGTTCCTCCTCGGCCAGCTGCATCCGGTCGCGGCGCAGATAGTCGCGGTCGATCCGGACCAAAGGCACCATCACCACGGCCTGACCCGCGTCCTCGGCGTCGCGCCATTTGCGGGCGTCCGCCTTGTCGCGGGCCTGCTCGACCCGGTCGGCCACCGCTGTCATCCCGTGCAGCTGCGCCGCCTCGGCCGAAACTTTGGCAATCGGCGGTGCCTTGGCCAGCGCCCCGGGCAAGCTCCCGGATTGCGGGTTTTCAAAGGGGTTCACCCCCGGTTTCGCGGCGAAACCTTCCTCGATCTTTTCGATTTCGGCGGCATCCGGGGCGCTCAGTCGTCTGCGTTTTGCCATTTTACTCTGCCCCTTCCATCTGAACGTCGCGCCACCAGCTGCCGATAAGCAGCTCTTTGAACTCGGCATAGGTCCGGTCGAAGGTTTCACGCCCGCGTACATAGGTATCGCGGTTGAAGTCGCGATAATCCGCCTCATAGATCCCATTCACCTGCTCTCCCGCCTGGCCCACGAGGGCCGTCACATCCTGACGGTAGGCATTCATGAAATCGCCAAAATAGGCCTGGATCACATTCGCCATGTCCGTCTGCTGACTGGCGTCAAAGCGCGTGATCAGCGCCCGTACTACATCCCATTCGAACTTAATTTCAGGCAAACCGGCCGCACGCTGCGCAACGTTCTCGCCCTCCTCGATCGAGGCGAAGGTGGAATAGAGCATGTCAAAGAACCGCCCCGTCGAGTCAAATTCCAGAAAAGACGCCCCCAGCGGCACCAGCAGGATATCGGCGGCGGCGAGCGCATTGATGGTCAGATAGCCAAGCGCGGGCGGGGTGTCGAGGAACACGATGTCATAGTCGTCCAGCACGCCATCGTCCTGCAGGAAATTATTCAGCGCATCCCACAGCGGCCAGCTGCGCAGCCCCATCCGCCAGACCGGGATCTGGAATTCGGCCCAATAGAGGTTCAGCTGCGCGCCGAT
>NZ_VCNK01000032.1 GCF_006265095.1 Phaeobacter sp. B1627 | reverse complement strand
GGGTGGGATGCTGACACGCAGGCGTTGAAGATGCTGACGCCAAGTTCAAACTCGGCTTTCAGGTCCGCCCAGCTGCGCCCCTTTGGCAGCTGCTTGGGGTGGGTCCATTTGCCCGGCCCGGACCTCCACCGGCGACCCGACCGGCAGAGCCGGGTGCAGGGCGGGTGCAGGACTGCCAGCAGATCCCAGCCTTCCTCCAGGATGCCGTCGCGGACATCGCAGATGATGTGCCGGTTCGTCTGATCCTCAGCAGGTTTGACATCGCAGGACCAAACGTCATGGCCCAAGCCCAACAGGGCGCGGCGTAGGATGCCGCTGGTTTCGCATGCGACCAGGGCCCTAGCCATGGAGACACCCGTCCCGCGGTGCTGCGATCCGGCCCCGCCATGCATCAAAGTCGGTGCGCAGGGCGTTGAATTTGTTGAAAGCCTCGCCCCGAAGGTCGAGGTCGCGGCGGGTGACGATATTGCATACGGTAGCCTAATTGACATACTGCAGTCACCCAACGTGCGCCCGGTGCAGAGATCCTGCTCCGGGCGTTTGTCGTTTGTGGTTCCTGTACATCGAGAGGGCTTCCCTTGGCGCGACTGAAGATCTGCGCGGCGTCGGGCTGTGAGGACTTCGCAATGTCTGGGCTGTCGCATTGCGCGGCGCATGAGGCTGAGCGGCAGGCGAAGTTGAAGGCGCGGCGGGCCAGGGCGCAGACCTCGGCGGCGGCGGTGCTGGCTCGGGTGCTCTACGGCGATCCCAAATGGAAAGCGGCGCGTTTGACTTTCCTGCGCCAGCATCCGCTTTGCGCGGACTGCGGCGAGCTTGGCGTGATCGAGGCCGCCACGGATGTGGATCACATCACGCCACACAAGGGCGACCGGAAACTGTTCTGGGATTGATCGAACTGGCATGGGCGCGGAGCGAAAACGCTTGCCTTGGTGGCGCACGACGCGGGCCTTCACGACGACGCGTCGGGACGTGCGGGTCAGACCTTTGGCGGTTCGGGCAAACCGTCCTCGTCCAAAAGAGGTGTTGCCGGGGCGCATGCTGCCCGCGCCGATGCGATAGCCGGTATTTCCGGATTTCCGCGCAGCTCGCATGACCTCGTTGACGAAACGTGTCGGTTGCTTCGAGGTCCTGCCGCCGTGGCGGATACGCCCGGGGCGGATGGGCAGGTCATTGTCGCGCCGAGTCATGGCTGCACTCGCTTCCACGACCAGCTGCCGCTTAAAAAACTAAAATATATCATATCTCTAGAAGAAGTCCTGCGGCATGCAGCTTGGATGTGCCGCGCAAATCCTCGCAGAGAAACAACAGCTTGAGGTCTGCTTGCGGCACTTCTTTTATCTCGCGCTCTTTCTGTTGAGACCCTTCGCGTCGGCTCTCTCCGGCACATTCCTGCGACCGGGCATTCCAGACCGCGCCATGATGCGATTTCGCGGATCATGGCGTTTGCCCCCGGCTGTGAGGCACGAAGATGCCGTTTCGAGACGCGTCAGACGCAATCCATTGGGTGTCACCGGGGGGGGACCTGCCTCAGCCGTTGCCGCGAACAGCGGGGCGTCGCGCCAGTCCTGTGTCCTGTGCGGGCGGCTGACTGCCCGCGCGACGTCGGTTCCACCTGCGATGAGTGGCGCGAGGATGGCGAGGTAATTGCGGGTTTCGCGCGGCAGGGCGCGCCCGGTATCAAGGTGGTTCTGGTCCCGTGCAGGGCCCGCATTGTAGGCTGCGAGAAAGCCCGGTGACCCGAGCCGGTCGTACATTTGCCGCAGATAGGCGTTACCGGCCAGGATGTTATCGCGTGTATCGAAAGGGTCATTGCCAAGCCTGTAGGCTACGCGCAACTCGGGCCAGGTGCCGGGCATGATCTGGATAAGCCCCATGGCGCCCGCGTGGCTCACCGCGCGCGGATTGCCCGCACTCTCGACCTCCATGACGGCACGAATCCAGGGCTGCGGGATGTCGAACCTGCGCGCGGCGTCTGCGATATGGATGTCGATGGGTTGCTGCTCAGATGCTGAAACACTGCGGTCCTGAGCGATCACGGCGGACGGTGCCACGGTGATCGGCATGCAGAGGATCAGTACAAGCGCGGTCGTGACGCCCGCGTGCCGACGCCTGTGCCCGAGTTCAAGACTATGCATCTTCCGCCCCCCCAAATGTCCAAAGAGGGATGGCACGCCCGAGGAATGTATCCGCTGACAAGGGCCCGAAATAGCGTCCATCGAGGCTGTCGGCGACACCGGTGACGAGCAAGAAAACCTCGTCTGACTCCAGCGTGACACATCCCGTCCAACGGGGAAGTGGGCGACCGTGCCGGTCATCCGATGCTGCCTGGGCAACAACGGTGCCGCCGATGGCGATATCGAGACCATCGCGACAGATGGTCATGCCCGAGAAGGCTACGATGCGTTTCGACAGCAAGGTATCCGCACCGACATAGCCGCGCTCAACCACCCAGGATGACAGGTCTTCCGGCAGGCGCACGGCAACGAGATCGCCCAGCGATGGCGGGTTTGACGCTCGAACAACGTAAAGTCCGACCGGCACGCTTGCCGAGGTATTCCAGATAAGACGCGGTGCGTGGTCGATCTGTGCGACTGCGAGCAAACCGAGGGACAAACCGGCCGCGAGGAGGGGAGGGGCCGCCTCGCTCATGTCGTCACCATGCGACGCTTGAGCCAAGCCGCATGCCGGGCAGGAGTGTAGGGCCGGGGCGCCATTGCCGCGGTCAGGCGGTTGTGGACGTGCCGCCAATGATCGGGGCATACATCTTCCGGCGCGATGCCATAGCTTTCCACGATATCGACGGACTGCAGGGCCGCCTCGACCTTGGGCCAGCCGGAGAGGCGCAGCAAAAGCTCTCCGCCTGGCGTGACACAGGGCACCGTCGAGCAGGGCTCGCCTTCATCGACGGCGCGCAGAATGTCGATCCAGCTTTCAACAGTGCCGTGGTCGTTCGACGACCAGCGAACGAGCGCGAAGATTGCGCCGGGGGCGAAGGCCACGCGTTTTTCCGTGCGTGTCAGGATGGTTTCCTCGGAAATCCGGCCGAAACGGATCCAGCGCTCGATGCACCCTTCGATCCAGGTGAGGTGGACAAGTGTCTGCATCGGCTCAGCGCCCCCGCCGCAGATAGGCCGACGAAACGGCTGCATGGCGTTTGGCAGGCAGGACGCGGTCCTCGGTCTCGTCCGAAGTCGAGTTTTTCTCGCCCCGTGTGACCCAGGCCTGCAAATCGTCGACCGCATAAACGTCACGCCCGCCGATTTTCGAGTACCGCGGGCCGGTCCCGTACGCCCGGCACCTTCCAGCGCGTGTCGCCAATGCCGTTGCCGGCGATACGCTGGACGGCGGAGACCAGTTCGTGATCGTAGATGCGGCCATAGTCGGGGCCGGTGACTGCGCGCAGTTCGGTTCGGCCGTTCGCGACCTCCATCGTCTTGATCTGCTCGGCCCGGTGGTTCGTCAGCCCGTATTGCAGGTTGATGCCCGCCAGCGGCGCAGATAGGCTGCAGGCGCGCCGACGAGGCTCGAGAGCTGGCCAAAAAAGGACCAATGCGTCGGCGCGATGGGTTCATCCGCGCCAGGCAGGACAAGCCCCAGCCTCTCTGGGTTGTCGCGATGCGCCTCGACCCGTATCGCCGCGCTCTCCACCGTGCGCGTCCGGCTCCGCTCCGCCCGGCCCTGGACCGAGGCGAAGGGATCGTCGAGCGACAGATACCGCTCATCGTCGGGCCGCGAGAACCATTCGGACGACACCCGGTCTACATTCGTGCCGCGCGACACATCCACCTTGTAGCCGCCGCTCATGTCACGCCCGGCATCGATAATCTCGGTATTCATGGGTTTTCTCCCGCGACGGGCGGTCGAAAGCCTCTCTCTCGACCTCCAAACCCGTCACGGGCCGGGACGGCACCCCTCTAACTCTCCGATCACTCGGCTGCGCGGGTCTCGAGCGGGGAAGGGGCGCGCGACGCGGCGAGCCGGTGCAGCGTTTCCGGCCGGATATGCGTGTACCGGCGCAGCATTTTCCAATCCTTGTGGCCGGTGACCAGCGAGACTTGCTCGATGGCGAAGCCGGCCTCGAACAGGCGGCTTGTGCCCTCATGGCGTAGATCGTGGAGATGCAGGTCCTTCACGCCGACCTCGACGCAGGCGCGCCGGAAGGCCGTTCCGACCGATTTCGAGTTGTTGGGAAATATCCGGCCTCTTGCGTGCCCGAGCTCCTTGGCCTGTTCGGTGACCAACGCCCAGGCACCGAACCCCGTGGCGGCGAAGAGTGGCGTTCCCGGTCTTGTTGCGCGGTCCTTCCTGTCGCGGATCATGAGCATTCGGCGGTCGACGTCGAGATCGCTCCACTCGACCCGGCAGATCTCGTCGAGCCGCATGGCCGTGGCCACCGCGAACTTCACGATCCGTGTCATCGGCAGGGTCAGGCGTTTGTTGTCACCGAAGCAACGGAAGAGGCTGTTCAACTCATCCCTGGTGGGGCGACGATCCCGCTCGGTGCCTTTGCCGATGAGGCCCAGCCGCTTGAGCGCGACGCGCGCTAGATCAACTGGTTCCGGAGAGATATCGAGCCCGTGCACGGCTGCCGCGTGGGTGATGATCATCTTGATCACGCCGACATCGATCCCGAGAGCCACCGGGCCCACACCTTGTTCAGCCCGCATCTTGCTGTAGTCGATCAGCTTTTGCCGGTCGAGGTGCCCGACGTTCTCCTTGCCCAGATTGCGCTTGAGCGTCGTCAGCGTGGCGGCCTTGCTGCGACGCGGCGGTTTGCTTACCTCGCACATATCGATTATGTGGAGATCGATGAGATCGCCGAAGGTGGTCAGGCGGGAAACTGACGACTTGTTCGGCGCCAACCCCTGATCCACCCGGGTCTCCGCCTTGCGGGCCCAACGATGGGCGTCGTCGCGACGGAGAAACGTCTCACTCGCGTAGCGGCCCTTTCGTCTGATCTGGACCCGGTAGGCACCGGAGGGAAGCTTGGTGATGGAGGCCATTTTCGTGTGCGCTGTGTGTGCAATGAGTCGTCGTAGAGGGGCAAATTCGGGGATATTGGGGCGTAGTACAGCGTGTCAGCAACCGCCACCAACAGTTTGAAGATACACAAAAATGCAAATAAATCAACACGCTAGACTTTCTATTGCACCCATGATGGATTGGACCACGCGCGAATGCCGCTATCTGCACAGGCTGCTCTCCAAAGAGGCGCTGCTCTATACGGAGATGGTCACGGCTCCGGCGCTGGTGCGGGGGGGGGCTATGCATTTGCTGGATCATGATGCCAGCGAACATCCGGTGGCCTTGCAGCTCGGCGGATCTGATCCCACGGAGCTGGCCGCAGCCGCGCGTCTTGGGGCCGAAGCGGGGTATGACGAGATCAACCTGAACTGCGGCTGTCCGAGCGACCGGGTGCAATCCGGCGCATTCGGTGCGATTCTGATGCAAACTCCGGACCTGGTGGCCGATTGCGTTGCGGCGATGGCGGCGGAGGTCTCGGTGGAGGTGACCGTGAAATGCCGGATCGGTGTCGACGATCAGATCCCGCAGGAGGTCCTGCCGGATTTCCTCGACAAGATCCGGGCGGCCGGGGTGAGGCGGGTCACAATTCATGCGCGCAAGGCCTGGCTGCAGGGGCTCTCTCCCAAGGAGAACCGCGATATTCCGCCGCTGGACTATGATCTCGTGCATCAGATGAAAGCGGATTTCCCGGATCTTCATATCTCGATCAACGGCGGGATTGCCACGCTGGACGAGGCGGAGGCGCACCTGACACGGGGGCTTGATGGGGTGATGATCGGGCGGGCGGCCTATCATCAGCCGGCAGATGTGCTCTGTGCGGCGGATCCGCGTATTTTCGGCTGTGGGACGGTGACGGACCCGGTCGCGGTCGTGCAGCAGATGTTGCCCTATATCGAGCGGGAACTGCAGAACGGGGGGCGGCTTCATGCGGTGACGCGGCATATGCTGGGGCTGTTTGCGGGGCGTCCGGGCGCGCGGCACTGGCGTCGGCATCTGTCCGAGGGGGCGGCCCGCAAGGGGGCGGGTCCCGAGCTGGTCGAGGAAGCGCTGGCGCTGGTCACCCATCGCGCGCCGCAGCCGGAGCAAGACCTGCAGGGCGCGTGATCGATGGGATCTGCCGGACTGGATCGGAGAGGATCGCAGGGTGCAGACCCAGCGGGGGGGGGGGCGATGGAAAGGTCAGGATCACTGACCCGATGTTTCGCGCGCGAAACAATAGGTCAGCATCAGTTCCGCATGATTTTCAAGGCGTTACGCGGGCGTCCTGCGGCGGCGCAACGGAAGTTTCCACAGCGCGGTTGCCACGGTGCGCTGGCGGTTTTGCGGCCTGCGGGCGCGGGGATCAGTCGCGTTTCAGACGGGCGGCGCGTCCGCCCCGGCGGACCTTGGGCGCGGGCGTGCGGTTCGGCAATTCAGCCATGATCTCTGCGCGTTCGGCCTCGGTCATCTTGGACCAGCGAGTGATTTCGTCGATGGAACGGGCGCATCCGGTACAGAGCCGTGTCTCCGGCTGGATCACGCAGAGCTTGATGCAGGGGCTCTGGACCTCGGCCCTTTTCCAGACGTGATCTGCCATGCTCAGCCGTCGCTCCTCATGTGGCGCAAACGGTCGAGCGCCCCCTGCAGGATATACGATGCGGCCACGTGGTCGATCACCTCGGAGCGACGTTTTCGCGACGTATCGGCCTCCAGCAGGGCCCGTTCCGCCGCCACCGTCGACAGGCGTTCGTCCCAATATCCGATGGGCAGATCGATAATGCGCGACAGGTTGCGGGCAAAGGCGCGGGTGGACTGGCAGCGCGGCCCCTCCGATCCGTCCATGTTGCGGGGCAGGCCGAGCACGATGGCGCCGATGTCGCGGTCGGCGATGATCTCCTGCAGGCGGGCGGCATCGAGGGTGAATTTCTTGCGCCGGATCGTCTCCAGCGGGGTTGCGACCCCCCGCATGCGGTCAGAGACGGCGATGCCGATGGTCTTCTCGCCGAAGTCCAGCCCCACAAGGGCGCACATCGGGGGCAGGGCGGCGGCAAAATCGGCAAAATCATCCTGGCTCATTGCTGGTTCTCCACCCGGTTGAAGGCTGTATTGAGAAGGTCGAGCGCGGCCGCGTCACCTGCGAATTCGTCCAGCGCTTCGGCGTGAATTTCGCGTGCCTGACCGATGCGCCCCAGAACCCCGAGCGCAGTGATGAGACGGGACCATTCCGCCGGGCTGCCGCCTTCGGTCGCCAGACGTTCCGCCAGACCGGACACCATGCCCTCGATCATCTGCTGGCGGTCCTCGGGCGACATCTGCTGCATCGTGGCCACGTCTTCGGCGTCCGGGCCGGGAAGCGGGGCGCTCTCGGGCGCGGCGGGCGGCGGCGTGATCTCACGGTATTCGACCCCGGCCATCGCCGCCATGTCCTGGATCTGCGCGGCGATGGCGCGGGTCCAGGGGGCGGTGTCGGGCCCGGCGCGCAGCGTGTCCGCCCAGATCTGGTATCCCCGGTCGGGGCGCCCGATCTGACCCATCAGCAGGCCCAGATAATAGCGCGCGCGCCCGTCATCGGGGGAAAGCGTCAGGGCCCGCAACAACAGGGCTTCGGCCTCGGGCGAGACGTAGCCTCCGGCTGCCATGACCTGCAGCTCGGCCTGATCCACCAGATCCGACAGGCTGATATCGCCGTTCTGCAACGCGATAAACCGGGCCTTGGCGTCATAGGCGGCCTTGAAATTGCCGATCCGGGCCTCGTGCTGGGCCAGCAACGCCTGTCCACGCGGATCATCGGGACGTTCGGCGGTGACCTTGCGCAGATCTTCGACCAGCTTCAGATAGGTGGCATCAACCTGCGGGTTGGCGGCGGCGGGCAGGCGGGCCTCGGCTTCGGCCTGGCTGGGGCGGCTTCTGGCGCGTTCATCGGCGAGGGTGATCCGCCGGTCGAGGCTCAGATCGCCATAGCCCGGCGCACCAAGGCGCAGATACAGCCCCCCGGTGCCGAGGGCGATCACCAGCACCACGAGCACGGCTGCGATCCTGCCGGGGCCATTGGGGCGACGCTGACCGGCCTCGGCGGCCTGAACCTGTGCATCGGCGGCGAGGACACGGCGTGAGATTTCGGTGCGCAGACGATCCGCGTCCTCTGCGCTGACGACGCCGCGGGCGATGTCGCGGTCGAGATCCGTCAGCTGCTGCCGGTAGACGCGCAGGTCATAGGCGGCCGCAGGCTCGCCGGGGCCGTTGTGATTGCGTAGCAGCACCAGCGCCAAAATACCGCCCATGCCGAGGGTGACCAGACCGGTCAAAATCCAAAATGCCATCGTCTCTCCGCCGTTTCATCCCATCTATAGGGGGACGGGGCCGGAAAAAAGCCCTATTGCTGCGACCTGCTGTCCTGTTTATTGAGTTCAACCGCTGTGGCCCTGTGCCGGCTCAGGCGGGAACAGTGCTCGCCGCGCCCGAAGATGCGGCAGCGGGTGATGTCGCAAACCTGACGAAACACGACGATTAACGGCGCGGTTCCTGTGGCGATCGCGGGCATACCTGACACCAGACACGACGCATTGGATTCGCTCATGAAACGCTATTCAGCCTTTGCAGTGGCGCGGGAAGGCCTGCGCTATCACACCGGGTGGGAGCGCGCCTGGCGTGCGCCCGAGCCCAAACGCCACTACGATGTGATCATCGTCGGCGCCGGTGGCCACGGTCTGGCTACGGCCTATTACCTCGGCCGGAATTTCGGCATCACCAATGTGGCGGTGATCGAGAAGGGCTGGCTTGGCGGCGGCAATACAGGCCGCAACACCACCATCATCCGGTCGAACTACCTGCAGGATCCGTCGGCAGCGATCTACGAGAAAGCGCGCAGCCTCTACGAGGGGCTGTCCCAGGATTTCAACTACAACGTCATGTTCAGCCCCCGGGGCGTCATCATGCTGGCGCAGACGGAACATGAGGTGCGCGGCTACAAACGCACCGCCCACGCCAATGCGCTGCAGGGGGTCTCCACCGAATGGATCGAACCCGCCCGCGTCAAGGAGCTGGTGCCGATCATCAATCTCGCAGGCCCACGCTATCCGGTGCTTGGCGGGCTCTGGCAGGAACGCGGCGGCACCGCGCGCCATGATGCGGTGGCCTGGGGCTATGCGCGGGCCTGTTCCGAAATGGGCATGGACATCATCCAGCAATGCGAAGTCACTGGCGTGCGCAGCGAAGGTGGCCGCGTCGTCGGCGTCGACACCAGCAAGGGCGCGATCGATTGCGACAAGCTGGGCATGGTGGTGGCGGGCAATTGCTCCGTCCTGTCCGAGATGGCGGGCTTTCGACTGCCGGTCGAGAGCGTGGCGCTGCAGGCGCTGGTCTCCGAGCCGATCAAACCCTGCATGGATGTGGTCGTCATGGCCAATACAGTGCACGGCTACATGTCGCAGTCCGACAAGGGCGAAATGGTGATCGGCGGCGGCACCGACGGCTACAACAACTATACCCAGCGCGGCTCTTTCCACCACATCGAGGAAACCGTGCGGGCGCTGGTCGAGACCTTCCCGATGGTGTCGCGCCTGAAGATGCTGCGCCAATGGGGCGGCATCGTCGATGTGACCGGCGACCGCTCGCCGCTGATCTCAAAAACCCCGGTGCAGAACTGTTTCGTCAACGCAGGCTGGGGTACGGGCGGCTTCAAGGCGATCCCCGGTTCGGGCTGGGCCATGGCAGAGCTGATGGCGACCGGGCATTCCAGCCTGGCCGAGGAATTCTCCATGACCCGGTTCAAAGAGGGCAAATTCATCGACGAGAGCGTCGCGGCGGGGGTGGCGCACTGATGGGCGCGGTCTTGCGGCGCGTGGATGCGATATCCGATCTGCGCCATGGTACAGGGAACATTTGCGTGAGGTGGGGCGTTGAGCCTGCGAACCGTAATTCACGCAGGAGGCATTCATGTCTGACCAAACTCAACATTCGTCCGGCAACGGCAACAGCAACACGGCGCTTGCTTTCATTCTCGGTGCTGTCGTCGTCGCGCTGGCCGTGGTCGGCTGGTTCGTCCTCAGCGGCGAAAACCCGGTCGACAAACCCGACATCAGCATCGAGCTGCCAGGCGGGGGTGTCATCGAAGGCGAAGTCGAGGGCGGCGGCAACTAAGCCGTCCGCTCAGTCGAATGTTTCATTCCATCGGTGCGCGGCAGATTTTTGTCGCGCGCCGATCTCCGGCGGCACCGGTCTGACCCGACCCGTGTCTCTTGCCGAGGGCCCCGCCGATGTCCGGCGGGCTTTGGGTCCGTCCCCTCACAACATACGATCTGCCACGCGGATCAGGGCCCCATGGACCATGGGCCCTGTCTTGGCCTGCATGCGTTCTGCGGCGCCCGCGCGCGCCCGTCAGGCCTGTCAGGCCTGCCAGACCTGTCACAGTCGGCCTCTGGATCAGCACAAGACCCAGCATCCCGACCGCCTCCCTGTGATCGACCGCGTTGAAACACTCTCGCCGGAGCATCCCCCATGCTGATCCTAGACTGCCCCTATTGCGGCGTACGCGCCGAAGAAACCGAACTGCACGCCGGCGGCGAAGCACATCTGAAACGCTTCGGTCCTGGCTCCTCGGACGAGGATTTCCACGACTACCTCTTCATGCGTGAGAATCCGCGCGGCGTGCATTTCGAACGCTGGCGCCATGTCTCGGGCTGCGGCAAGTGGTTCCACGCGGCCCGCTGCACCCAGACGCTCGAGGTCTTCGGCACCTACAGCGCCCAGACCACAGAGCCACCGCAACAGATCACAGACGCCATCTCCGCCAAGCGCCCGGGCTGGACCTGGCGCGGCCTCTCGGACTGAGCGGTGATGCTTCATCTTTTCATAAATATCTCCGCCGGAGGCTCCCGCACTGACGGGGTCACGCCACCATCAGCGAAAGGTTCGCTTCAATGAGCACGCGTCTCGCCAAACAGGGCCGGCTGATCGACCGCTCCAAACAGATCGAGTTCACCTTCAACGGCAAAAAGCTCAAGGGCTTTGCCGGGGATACGCTGGCCTCGGCGCTTCTTGCCAATGATCAGATGCTGGTCGGGCGCTCGTTCAAATACCACCGCCCGCGCGGCCTCGTGGCCTCGGGCGCCGAAGAGCCGAACGCGCTGGTGGGCCTCGGTGTCGGCGACCGCTTCGAGCCGAACCAGCGCGCCACCACCACAGAGCTGTTCGCGGGTCTTGCGGCGCAGTCGCAAAACCACTGGCCGAGCCTCGAATATGATATCGGCGAGGTGAACTCAAAGCTGTTCTCCCGCTTTCTGACGGCCGGTTTCTACTACAAGATGTTCATCCACCCGCGCCCCTTCTGGAAGCATATCTACGAACCCTTCATCCGCCAGTCCGCAGGCCTCGGCAAGGCGCCGGATACGGAACTGAAGGACGCAGACACCTACGAACATTTCTATTTCTTCTGCGATGTTCTGGTGATCGGCGGCGGTGTGGCAGGGCTGCAGGCTGCGAAATCTGCCGCAGAAACCGGCGCCAAGGTGCTGGTTCTTGAGGAAAAATCCTGCTGGGGTGGCCGGACGCCGGTCGATGGCGGCACCATCGAGGGTCTCGACGCCGAGGAATGGATCGCCAGAACCGTCGCAGAGCTGGAGGCGCTGGACAATGTCACTCTGCGCAGCCGCACCATGGGGGCGGGCGTCTACGATCACAGCTATATCCTCGGCTATGAGCGGCTCACGGATCACGCGCCGGGACAGGGGGGGCCGCGCCATCGCCTCTGGCGGATCCGGGCTCAGCAGACCGTGACCGCCACCGGCGCCATCGAACGGCCCCTGTCCTTTGCCGGCAATGATGTGCCGGGGGTGATGCTGGCGGGGGCGATGCGGGACTATCTGGTGAACTGGGGCGTCACACCCGGCCAGAAGGTGCTGGTGGCCACCAATAACGACGATGCCTACCGCACCGCCATTGCCCTGCACGAGGCCGGTGTCGAGGTGGTCCGCGTCGTGGACGCCCGCGAAAGCGGCGGTGGAGAACTGTCCGACCGGGTGCGGGATCTCGGCATCCGCATCGAATGCGGCCGTGCGATAGCCAAGGTCAAGGATGGCAAGCGCGTGACCAAAGTGGCGATCTGCGCCCAGAACGGCGAGGGCGGCGCCCGCGAGGAAATCGAGGCCGATGCGGTTGCCATGTCCGGCGGCTGGTCGCCGGTGGTGCATCTGTGGTCCCATTGCGGCGGCAAGCTGACCTGGGACGAAACGCAGGCGCATTTCCGACCCGACCCCGACCGTGCGCCCACCGGCCATGACGGCGCCCCCTTTGTGGTGACGGCAGGTTCGGCCTCCGGCCCGCTTGGGCTGGCGGCGGTGATGGCGGATGCGGCTGCCGCAGGGGCCAAAGCGGCCGAGGCAGCCGGTCGTCCGGCCCGCACCGTGACCCCCATCGCCACCTCCGAGGTCACCGAGGCGCCGATGGAGCCGGTCTGGCTGATGCCCGCAAAGGCCGACATCGAGCTGCGGATGAAAACCTGGCTCGATTATCAGAATGACGTGAAGGTCTCCGACGTGCAGCTCGCCGCGCGCGAGGGCTATGAAAGCGTCGAACATACCAAACGCTACACCACGCTTGGCATGGCCACGGATCAGGGGAAGCTCTCCAATATCAATGGCTTGGCGATCCTTGCTGATGCGTTGGACGCGGAAATCCCGCAGGTGGGCACCACCACATTCCGGCCGCCCTATCACCCGATTTCAATGGGGGCCATCGGTGGCGAGGCGCGTGGCGAGATCTTCCAGCCGCTGCGCAAGACGCCAATGTATGACTGGCACGACAGCCACGGCGCCCATTGGGAACCGGTCGGCCATTGGCGCAGGCCCTATGCCTATCTGCGCTCCGGCGAAAGCCTCCACGAGGCCGTCAACCGCGAGGTGAAGAACACGCGGGAGGCGCTCGGGCTGCTTGACGCCTCGACGCTGGGCAAGCTGATCGTCAAAGGGCCGGATGCGGGTCGCTTCCTCGACATGCTCTACACCAATATGATGAGCACTCTGAAGATCGGCAAATGCCGCTATGGGCTGATGTGTTCCGAGAACGGGTTCTTGTCGGATGACGGCGTGGTTGCACGCATCGACGAGGACACCTGGCTCTGCCACACCACCACTGGCGGCGCGGATCGCATCCACGCCCATATGGAGGAATGGCTGCAGACGGAATGGTGGGACTGGAAGGTCTATGTCGCCAATGTCACCGAACAGCTGGCGCAGGTGGCCGTGGTCGGCCCGAATGCCCGCAGGGTTCTGGAAAAGCTGAACGGACAGGCTGGCGGAGGACAGGCGGGCGGCGGCATGGATCTATCGCCTGAGGCGCTCGGATTCATGGAGTGGCAGGACGGTGAGATCGGCGGCTTCAAGGCGCGCGCCTACCGGATCTCCTTCTCGGGGGAATTGTCCTACGAGATCGCGGTTTCGGCCTCGGAGGGACAGGCCTTCTGGTCGGCGCTGATCGAGGCGGGGCGCGAATTCGGGGTCATGCCATACGGCACCGAATGCCTGCATATCCTGCGCGCCGAAAAGGGCTTCATCATGATCGGAGACGAGACCGACGGCACGGTGATCCCGCAGGACCTCGGCCTGCACTGGGCGCTGTCGAAGAAGAAAGACGACTACCTCGGCAAGCGGGCGCAGAGCCGGTCGCATATGACCGACCCGGACCGCTGGCAGCTGGTCGGGCTGGAGACGCTGGATGGCTCGGTGCTGCCGGATGGCGCCTATGCGGTGGGCAACGGGGTCAACGCCAACGGTCAGAAGAACACCATCGGCCGGGTGACCTCGACCTATTATTCCGCCACGCTCGATCGCGGGATTGCGATGGGGCTGGTGAAACACGGACCCAAACGCATGGGGGAGGTGATCGATTTCCCCGGGCTGGACGGGAAAACCTACCAGGCGCGGATCGTTGATCCGGTGTTCTACGACAAGGATGGGGAAAAGCAGAATGTCTGAAGCCGTGAGTGCCCTGAACGGGGCCAGCTTTGCCGGTCTGGCCCGGGTCGAAGAGACCGGCCTTGGCGGCATGATCACCCTGCGGGGCGATTTCGCCTCCGCAGCGTTTCGCGCCGCGGTCAAGACGGCCACTGGAGGCGACCTGCCCGACACCCGCAGGATTGCTTTTGGTGACAGGGGCGCGGTGGCCTGGATGTCGCCGGACGAGCTGCTGCTGCTGGTGGACTATGCCGAGGCGGCGGCGGTGACGGCAAGCCTGGCACGGGATCTGGCGGGCGAACACCATATGGCGGTGAATGTCTCGGACGCGCGTGCCTGTTTCACGGTCAACGGGGCCTCCGCGCGTGAGGTGATCGCCAAGGTGGCGCCGGTGGATCTGGCGCCCGGGCAGTTCGCGCCCGGTGATTTCCGCCGCACCCGGTTCGCCCAGGTGGCCGGGGCGTTCTGGCTCGACGAGGCGGATGTGTTCCATATCGTCTGTTTCCGCTCGGTCGCGGCCTATATGTTCAACCTGCTGAGCACCGCAGCGCATCCGCAGGCCAGGGTCGGGGTCTACAGCTGACCTGACGCCAATGCGCAACAGGTGGAGATTTAAATATGCGGTCCCTTGCTGGGGCCGCATTTATTTTTGAACATATCCATCTGCAGTAAAAAGGAAATTTCAACGATGGCTTTTTTCAGAAATTCAATCTGGACGGCTTTGTTTGGCCTGTCGGTCTCTGTAGGCGCTGGAGGCGGGGCCCAGGCCGAAGTTTGGCTATGTGATTTCAAGGCAGGAACGCGGTTCAATACCATCCCCGAAAAAGTGCTGTTTGATCTTCGGCCTGACGGGACGGCGATGGTGATGGATCCGTTTCTTGTCCATTTCGAACAGGCGCCAAAATTGGCCAAGTTCGTCAAAAACACCACGAAGAACCTGCGCGTGCGTTGGGTTGTGCAGGATGTCGAATTCCAGGGAGGTCTGGCGACGGATATGCATTTTTCGGTGGTTCACGACAAACACAAGAACAAGGCTTTCATCACGCTCAACTTACCGAGTTTCGACAATAGGGACAGCGGTACAGGGACCTGCGCGGCCCGAAAATAGGGCTCTGATGCAGCCTCCAGCCTGCGGCTGATCGCGAGGGCGGGGCGCAAACGCAGGCTCGCGCTGGATTGGCCTTTGGCCGAAAGCGTGCACAGGGGGAGCTTGCGAGTATTGCCTGCAGGTTCCGGCGCAGGCTGTCGGGCAAATTCCTGCTCAGGGACTTGACCAAACCGGGGCAGGGCCGCATGTATCCATCAGGACCGCAACATAAATTGACAGGGGGCCCTCATGGCTTTTGAACTTCCCGACCTTCCCTATGCACATGATGCGCTGGCGTCCAAGGGCATGTCCGCCGAGACGCTGGAATACCACCACGACCTGCACCACAAGGCCTATGTGGACAACGGCAACAAACTGATCGCCGGCACCGAGTGGGACGGCAAATCTCTCGAAGAGATCATCACCGGCACCTACAACAAGGATGCCGTGGCTCAGAACGGTATCTTCAACAACATCTCCCAGCTGTGGAACCACAACCAGTTCTGGGAAATGATGGGCGCGGGCGACAGCGCGATGCCGGGCGAGCTGGAAAAGGCGCTGGTCGAGTCCTTCGGCTCCGTTGACAAGTTCAAGGAAGAATTCTCTGCCGCGGGTGCGGGTCAGTTCGGCTCCGGCTGGGCCTGGCTGGTCAAGGATACCGACGGCGGGCTCAAAGTTACCAAGACCGAGAACGGTGTGAACCCGCTGTGCTTCGGTCAGACTGCGCTGCTGGGCTGTGATGTGTGGGAACATTCCTACTATATCGATTTCCGCAACAAGCGCCCGGCCTACCTGTCGAACTTCCTCGACAATCTGGTGAACTGGGAAAACGTCGCATCGCGCCTGTAAATCGGCTGCCGCGTGCTGACGGACCTTTGAGCCACATCTGAGGTCCTTGGAAACACCCGCTGGAGACAGCGGGTGTTTTTGCAGCTGAGGTCACATCTGACCCCATTTGACGTTGGCTCACGAAATGCGGTTTTGCGGCCGCAATTGCGGATGCTAGCCTTGCTCTATTCAAAAAAGCGAGGATTGTATTATGTTTGTGTATTTTCGAAAAATGACGGCTGCCTTGGCCACGTGCCTGTTGGTGGCGCAATGTTCGACGATCGAACGCGAAGCGGGGTATCCCGGCGGCAATCTGGGATATCTCGCAGATCGGCATGCCATATTTGCAAAGGGCCAGGAGGAGCGGGTCAACCGGCATCTGATTTCACTGGCGCTGGTGGCGCCGTTGATCGCCGAAACGGCACGGACTTCGGGCGAGGCAAAACTGTCGTCGCACCGGATTGCCGACCTCTATGCGGCGATCAGCAAGTTGAAAAAAGCGGCCAATATCTGCAAACTGGCCCTGAACGCGGAAGGTACGCTTCTGGTCACCGGCGACGGGGCCTGCACGATTGAGCAGATCACCCCGACGGAAGGCAGCAGCTTTCACTTTGAGACCCTGTCGCTCGAGGTTTCCAAGTCGCTCAACGATGCGCTGAAACAGGCCTATGACAATCTGAATATCAAGGCGGGTGCCAAATCCTTTGTAAAGCTCAGTCCGTCGGACATGTTGAAGAACGTGTTCAACGCCCGTCGGCTGGTTCCGATCCTGATGGACTATCTGGCGACGTTTCGGGATGTGACGCTGGTGTTTGGTCATTCGGTTGCCGAGTCGTGTGGCCCCAAAACGGGCTGGGAGACCAAATTTGAGACTGCCTGCCAAGATGTGAACTATAGTTTCAAGGCATTGATGAACAGGACGCGTACCCTTGATGCGGATATCGCAAGCGAGGAACGCCCGATCAAAGACGTGCTTGATGCCTCGGAGGCGGCGATCAATGCGGGATTGCCCTGGACGCTCTCCAAGGTGCAGGTTGCGGCGCTTTTGTTCAAGGTGAACCGGGCCTGTCGCAAACTCGAAGCGCTGGCCAAGGCCGAAGACGAGAATTTCACCGGGTGTGCCGTCGATTGGAGTGAAGTGCAGAAGAGCAATGCCCCGCCGGTCGCGGATGCAAAGGCCAACTCAGGCTCGATTGCCAAAGCTGACACCACCAACAATGTGAATGCGCTGATCAACCAGTTCTGACCGCGTTGAAAACCGAAAAGACAAGGGGCCACTCTGTGAAGTGGCCCCTTTGTCATGCGGTCTCACTGTATCTTTGTGCCCGTCAGACAGGCCACCGCCTGCTGGGGCGTTTCGGCCCAGTGCAGGACGGCACTGTGTGCCGCATCTGCAAAACCCTCGGCCACCACGTGATCAATCAGCGCGCGCAGCGGCTCCCAATAGCCATCGGTGTTCAGGATCGCGATGGGTTTGTCATGCAGACCGAGCTGGCGCCAGGTGATGGCCTCGAACAGCTCGTCCAGCGAGCCCATGCCACCGGGCAGCAGGATCACGGCGTCGGAATTATACAGCATCACCTTTTTGCGTTCGTGCATGGTTTCGGTGACCACATAGGTGGTGAGGTCCGACTTGCCGACCTCGCGCCGGACCAGATGCTGGGGGATCACGCCGAAGGTCTCGCCGCCGGCGGCCTGTGCGGCGCGGGCCACGGTGCCCATCAGCCCGACATCGCCCGCCCCATAGACCAGCCGCAGCCCCGCCTGTGCGAGCATCCTGCCCAGATCTTCGGCAGCTCCCGCATGAGCCGGATTGGCCCCCATGCGGGAGCCGCAGTAAACGCAGACGGATGTGACGACCATGGCGCACCTTTTGTCTTTTTGAACAAGGGGGAAGAAACATCGTGCTTTGACCCCTCATAGCGGTGTTGATAGGTTTGCTCAACCGAGGGGACGGAAACAGTTCGCCGGTGGCAAGGGACAAAAGGGACTGAACGCAAGATGACGAAGACAAGCGGGATAGGAGCGGGATCCGGGCTCGCCATTGCAACGGCTGCAACGGTGGTCATTGTGGGGGGCGGTTTCTTTCTGGCCAAGGGCGGTGTCTTTGGCCCGGATGCGCAGGAGATGCTGGAGCGCCGGCTGGCGGTGCTGGGGCTGGTGAACATGCCGGCGCCGATCGTGACGCGGGTGCCTCAGCCGGTTCTGGCCCCCTTGGCGCCACAGCAGCAGGAGGGCGGCGACCGCGAAGGCACGGCGGAGGTCCCGGCCGATACCACAGTCGCGGCGCTTGCGGAGGATGCAGAGACCGGCGCGGAGCCGCAGTCGGAGGAGACCGGGTTCATCCTGAGCCCGCCGGTGCTCGGTCTGGCGCGGTTTGAAACCGACGGCAGCGGCCTGATTGCGGGGTCGGCGCAGGCCGGGGTCGAGGTGAGCGTGCTGCTGGACGGCGCGGTTCTGGACCGGCAGGTGGTGCCGGAGGGCGGCGAGTTCGTGTCCTTTGTGACCATCACGCCCAGCACCGCGCCGCGCGTGGTGTCGTTGGTGGCGCGGTTCGACGGCCAGCAGCTTGCCTCCGAAGACAGTTTCATCCTCGCACCGCTGAATGTGGATGTGGCGGCAAATACATCGGAGGCTGCGGCCCCGGTCGCAGCGCCTGTTGCGCAAGAGACTGTGCCGCAAATTGCGGAGGCAGCGGACGGCGCCGGGGCGGACCCTGCCGCGCCCGAGACCGGAACCGTGGTGGCCGAGACGGGGGCTGTTGCCGCGCCCGAAGCGCCAGACACGCCAGCGGTTTCGGACACCCTCGGCGGGTCTGTGCCCGATGTCAGCTTGCCCACTGTCAGCTTGGCGGATGATGCCTCCTTGCCGGACACCGAGCGCCTGCCGGTTGCCACAGATGCCGGTGACGCAGCGGACTCAGATGCCGGGACGGTGGCGCAGGTCGCCCCGGAGGAGGAGAGCGCCGCGGACGGAGCTGACACGGCGGTTGCGGATGCCACGACACCCGAATCTCCGGTGACACAGCAGACGCAGGAGGGGGATGGTTCGGGCACGGCGGAAGGCACGTCTGACGGAACGGCCGTCGCAGTTGCCGATGCGACCGCAGAGGGGGCTGGAGAGGAGAGGTCTGCGCGGGCTGCCGAAGACATGGCATCTGACGGGGCTGCCGACGGGACATCTGACGGGACTGCTGACGGGGCATCTGACGGGGCATCGGAAGAGATCCGCTTGCCCACAGCCGAGGTTGCCTCCGGCGCGCCGACGACGCAGGCACCTGAAACAGGGTCGCCGGATGTGCGGCTGCCTGAGATCGCCGAGCGCGTGGATGCGCCGCAACTGCAGGTCCCCGCCACAGCGGAGCCGGAAATCGCCGCGCATGACGATGCGGTGGCGGCCGATGCCACCCCCGCCCCGAGACCGGAGGTCTCCGTGGCGGTCCTGCGCGCGAACAAGGATGGCGTGACCCTGATCCAGCCGGGCACCCCGGTTGCACCGGACCTGCTGGACAAGATCGCATTGGACACCATCAGCTATTCGGAGACCGGCGACGTGCAGCTGGCCGGCCGGGCACAGCCCGAGGCGCTGGTCCGGGTCTACCTTGACAACACCCCGGTTGCGGATATTGCGACCGACGGCGGCGGGCGCTGGTCCGGCAGCCTGACATCGGTCGCGCCGGGGATCTATACGTTGCGGCTGGATGAGATCGACGCGCTGGGGGGCAAGGTGCTGAGCCGCCTCGAGACCCCGTTCAAACGCGAAGCCCCCGAGGCGCTGGCGCCTGTGATCACCGGCGAAGCCGCCGCAGGCGGCCATGCCCCCACCATCCAGGCGGTCACCGTGCAAAAGGGAGACACGCTTTGGGCAATTTCGCAGGACCGCTACGGCAGCGGGTTCCTTTTTGTGCGGGTGTTTGAGGCCAACAAGGGCGATATCCGCGATCCTGACCTGATCTATCCGGGACAGATCTTCACTCTGCCCGATTAAATCCCTAGATAGCAGCGAAAGAGGGCGCGCTTCCCGATGTGGGGGCGCGCTTTTGCGTCGGGCTGTGTGTCCGGTGGACCGAATTGACCGCGAGGAAGACGAATGAGCTCCAGACCCAGTTCCAGTTCCGGACCCAGTTCCAACCCGAGCCCCAGCCCGAGTTCCAGTCAGAGTTCCAGCGCCAGTCAGAGCCCCAGCCCTGATGCGCTCCCCTCTGCCGCAGATGAAAGACGCTCGGGTCTGCGGACGTTGCGCCGGGTCTGGCCCTATGTCTGGCCCGAGGATGCGCCGACGGTGCGGCTGCGGGTGGTGCTGGCGCTGGTGATACTGATGGGCGCCAAGGGGATCGCGGTGGTGACGCCGCTGTTTTACAAGGGCGCGGTGGATGCGCTGGCCGCCGAGGGGGTGCCGATGCTGGCGCTCGGGGCGGTTGGGCTGACCGTGGCCTACGGCATGGCGCGGGTGATGAATTCCGGCTTTCAGCAATTGCGCGACGTGGTCTTTGCGCCGGTGACGCAACGGGCGCTGCGGCAGTTGGCGCTGACCACGTTTCGCCACATCCACGCGATGTCGATGCGCTATCACATCACCCGCAAGACCGGCGGGTTGAGCCGGATCATCGAGCGCGGCGTCAAGGGCGTTGAATTCCTGCTGCGCTTTTTGATCCTGTCAATCGGCCCCTTGCTGCTGGAGCTGATCCTGGTGGCTGTGGTGCTCGCCTGGCTGTTCGACCTTTGGTATCTTGTGGCGGTGGCGGTGACCATTGCGCTCTATATCTGGTTCACCTTCGCGGTGACGGAATGGCGGGTGAAGCTGCGCCGGGATATGAACACACAGGACACAGATGCCAACCAGAAGGCCATCGACAGCCTGCTGAACTACGAGACGGTGAAATATTTCGGCGCCGAGGACCGCGAGGCCGCGCGCTATGACCTCGCCATGAAGGGCTATGCGGCGGCGGCGCTGAAAACCTCCTATTCGCTGGCGGCGCTGAACTTTGGTCAGGTTGTGATCATCACCACGGGGCTGATTGCGGTGATGGTGATGGCGGCCACCGGGGTCGAGCGCGGCGAGATGACCGTCGGCGATTTCGTCATGGTCAACGCCTATATGATCCAGATCACCGGCCCGCTCGGGTTTCTGGGGACGGTCTATCGCGAAATCCGCCAGAGCCTGGTGGATATGGGCGAGATGTTCGAGCTGCTGTCACAGCCGCCGGATGTGGAGGACCGGCCCGGCGCCGTGCCGCTAGAGGTCGGCGGTGGCGAGATCCGGCTGCAGGACGTGCGCTTTGGCTATGAGACGGACCGCGAGATCCTGAAGGGGGTGTCGCTGGTGGTCGGGGCCGGACAGACCGTGGCGATTGTCGGCTCTACCGGTTCGGGCAAGTCCACCATCGGCCGGTTGCTGTTTCGCTTCTACGATGTCACCGGCGGGCGCTTGACCATCGACGGTCAGGATCTGCGGGATGTGACGCAGGAGAGCCTCCATGCGGCCATCGGCGTGGTGCCGCAGGATACGGTGCTGTTCAACGATACCATCCGCTACAACATCGCCTATGGCCGCGCCGGCGCCACTGAGGCCGAGATCTTTGACGCGGCGCGCGATGCCCAGATCCATGATTTCATCATGAAGCTGCCGGACGGCTACGAGACGCAGGTGGGGGAACGTGGGCTGAAGCTTTCGGGCGGCGAGAAGCAGCGGGTGGGGATTGCCCGGACCCTGCTGAAGGATCCGCCGATCCTGTTGCTGGACGAGGCGACATCGGCGCTGGACACTGATACCGAGGGCGAGATCAAGGGGGCACTGGCCAGAGCCGGTCAGGGGCGCACCGTGATCACCATCGCGCATCGCCTCTCCACCATCGCCGAGGCGGATCAGATCGTGGTTCTGGAACAGGGCGAGATTTGCGAGACCGGCACCCACGAGGATCTTCTCGCCCGGGGCGGGCGCTACGCGCATCTGTGGCAACGCCAGCAGGCCGATCAGGACCCCGGCTGAGACGGTCCGGCGTGGCAGGGGATTTTGTTCCCCCCTAGGGCGGCAATTTCTGGACAGCCGGGCATTTGCGCGGCGCTTTGCCGGTTTGCGGCGACGGGGTCGGCGGGGAAAGGGCGGCACCTGAGCTGTCCGCGTTAAGTTGCCGGTTTGAAACGGATAAATGGCCGGGTTCTGCCGGAAATATGGCGGGGCTCGTCCCGGGCTGGAGCTGCGATTGAGGGCGATCTACCGTCCTCATTGTCGCAGGGGGCATGGTGCCGCCCTGTGCTGAACCGCAACTCTGAACCTGGAGACACCCGATGAAAACCTTTGCCCTGACCACAGCCGCAGTCGTAACTTTGGCCGCAGCCCCCGCGATGGCCGCCGGTTTTGCCAGCGAAGTCGATGCCGATGGCAATGGCAGCCTGTCGCTTGAGGAGCTGCAGATGGCCTATCCGGCGCTGACGGAAGAGACATTCGTCCGCATCGATCTGGACGCCGATGGCGAGGCATCCGTCGAAGAAGTCACCGCCGCGCAGGACGCCGGTCTGCTGGTCAGCAACGGCTGATCAACAAGATTTACCACCCACCACAGGACAAGCCCCACGGATCCCACAGACGCCCGGACTGCGCGGGCAGGGGGAAGAGAGGGGCGGCCGGGTGTCGTCTCTCGCTTCGCCGGGGCTGTTTGTCTGATGCGGCGGCCTTCTGGGCCTGTGGGGGTCGATATGTGCCAGATCTGCCGAACATGAAACAGGCCCCGCCAAATTTGACGGGGCCTGTTTTTGATCGTCACAACAGCCCTTGGCGGTGTCGGTCTATTCCGCCCTATTCTGCCGCGCGCACGGGGGGGCTGCCCTGCGGCGCCTGATCCCGGTTGGCTTCTGCATCCGCGTCGCCAGAGCTGTCACCGCTGCCATCTTCACCGGCACTGGCAGCCCCACCGTCGCCCTCTGCGCGCGCAGCGGGGGGCGCGGCGGCCGCGCTTGCGGGTTGGAACAGATCCGACCAATGGATTTCAGTGGAGGGCAGGCGCCGGGTCTTGCGCGCGAGGATCGCATCCTGGGCGACGCGGCTACCGCGACCGCCGAACACCCGGCTCAGAAGGCGCGCGATCCAGGACACATAGGTGCCGAGCCAGACCCGCATTGCCAGCAGCGACGGCGTCACCACCAGCGTCAGCACAGTGGCCACCCCAAGGCCGAAGACCACGGCCGTCGCCAGCTGTTTCCACCACAGGGCCGTGGGGCTGTCGATGGAATAGCCGCCGTTGATGAAATCGAGACTGACCCCGAACATCATTGGCGCCAAACCCGCCATCGTGGTGATGGTTGTCAGCAGAACCGGTCGGATGCGGGCCTCGGCGGTGCGGATAATGGCCTCGATCCGCGGCATCTGCTGGCTGAATTCCTGATAGGTATCAATGAGAACGATGTTGTTGTTCACCACGATCCCCGCCAGGGCGACGACGCCGGTGCCGGTCATGATGATGGAGAAGGGCTGTTGCATCACCAGCATGCCGATCAGCACCCCGGTGGTCGACAGAACCACCGCCAGCAGCACCAGCACAGAGTTGTAGAAACTGTTGAACTGCGCCAGCAGGATCACGAACATCAGCCCGAGCGCGCCCGCAAAGGCATTCATCAGGAAGGCACCGGATTCGGCCTGTTCTTCCTGATCCCCGGTCCATTCCCAATCGATCGAGGGATCAAAGGGCGATGTTTCCAGCCATTCCGTCAGCATGGCGATCCGCTCGTTTGCGTTGATCGGCACCACATGGGTTTTCGCCGCCGCCATGGCCTCTGTCAACGCCGCAACCGAGCCGGCGCCGGTCAGTGAGAAGACCTGCGTCAGCGTGCCATTCGCCAGTTCGATGGTCTGGCCGGAGGCGGTATCCCCATCGGCCAGCGCCTTGACGATGGCCAGCGAGACATCCTCGCCCGCGCTATCGGTGGTGAAGATCTCGCTCAGCCCCGGCTCCACATCGGCCTTCACATCGTAGTAGCGCTGCTGCTCGACGCGGGAAATGGTGGCCAGCTTGGGCACGGGCTGACGGGTGACGAAATTCGACAGCGGGACCAGCCCTTCGCCTGTGCGCAGTTTCAACGTGTCGAGCGTTGACAGCACCCGTTGATGTTCCGGCAGGCGCAGGCGGATCTCGATCTCCTCATCGGAGCTGTCGACCCGCATGGTGTCCAGCAGAATGCCCCGCGTGACCAGCTGCACCATGGCGCCAACCGTGGCGACATCGGCGCCGTAGCGCCCGGCCTTGGCCACATCCACGTCAATCTCCCAGTCGATGCCGGGCAGTGGCAGGCTGTCCTCGATCAGGGTGAGGCCGGGGGTCTCGGAGAACTGTGTGCGCGCCAGATTGGTGGCCGCGCGCAGAGGGGCCCAGTTGTCCCCCTTGAGCCGCAGATGCAGGGGCTTGCCGGAGGCAGGCCCGCCCTCGAGCGCCTTGATCTCCACCTCAAAGCCCGGCAGGCCCGCGACCATGGCGCCCAGCTCTTCGAGCACCGTGTCACCGTCATAGGCGTCGGCAGTGACTTCACGCTCAAACAGGCCCCCGAAGATGGGTTCGGATTGGGTCGGGCGATCCTCCCAGGGGATGATCTCGAACTGGACCTGACCGATGGTATCGGGCGGGGTGCCGGCGCCGGAGGCATCCGTGTTGAGCCCGCCTTCGCCGGCAAAGGAGAATACATTGATGACCGCGGGGTGCGCCATCACCACCTCTTCGGTGGCGCGCACCATCTCGTCCTTTTCATGGAGCGAGAGATTGCCGCGGGCGCGGACATAGGCAGTGGCCTGTTCCGGTTCGCTTTCGACAAAGAATTCAACGCCGTAGTTGTTTTCCTGAAACAGGCCGAAGACGGTGACGATACCAAAGGCGACCGCCGCGAGGGTGACGATGGGCATCACCGGGTTGCCGACGATCAGCTTGATCACCCAGCCAAACGCCCCGAGCCGCTGGCCCGCCTGGACCCGGCGCGGGCGGCGCTGCAATTCGGCGGCACCGAGGGTGACAGAGGCGGCTGCGGCGGCGATCAGGAACAGAGCCGCGCCGAGGAGGGTCGGGCCGGTGCCGGAGCCGCCGGGGATCAGGTAGGCGGGGTTCAGCAGCTGCATGGCGCCGACGAACATGCCCCAGAGCGACAGAAGCACCAGAGCGGCGCGCAGCACCCAGGGCAGGCGGCGGCGCAGGACGTCGGACGCCCCGCCGAGGACGCGCGACAAACGACCGGTGACGCCGCCCATGACCGGCAGGTAGATCAGCGCCACCACCAGCGAGGCCGACAGCACAAAGATCAGCGTCACAGGCAACATGCCCATGAATTCGCCCGGAACGCCGGGCCAGAACAGCATCGGCAAAAAGGCGCAGAGCGTGGTCGCGGTCGATGACACCACCGGCCAGAACATCCGCTGCGCGGCCTCGACATAGGCGTGCATCGGGCCGGTGCCCTCGGCAATGCGCTTGTCGGCATATTCCACCACCACGATGGCGCCGTCCACCAGCATCCCCACCGCGAGGATCAGGCCGAACATCACGATGTTGGAAATCGACACGTCCATGATGGCGAGAAAGCCGAAACACAGCAGGAAGGAGGTCGGGATGGCAAAGCCCACCAACAGCGCCGCCCGGCTGCCGAGCGCAGAAAGCACAACGATCATCACCAGCGCCACAGCCGTCAGAACAGATCCCTCCAGCTGGCTCACCATGGAGCCGACAACCCGGCTCTGGTCGTTGGAGGTGCTGAGCCGGACGGCGGCCTTCAGTTCATCGGGCCATTTTTCCTGCGCCTTGGCGAGGGTTTCCTTGACCAGATCAACCGTATCGATGAGGTTGAACCCCTTGCGTTTGACCACCTGCAGGGCGACCGTATCCGCGCCGTTGAATCGCGCGGTGCCTTCGCGGTCCTCGAAGGTGAAATTGATCTGGGCCAGCTCGCCCAGCGTCACCACGCGGTCGCCGTTGGTCTTCACCGGCAGGCCGTAGATATCCTCGACACTGTCAAAGGAGGAGGGGATCTTGACCGAGAAGGAACCCTGGGCGCTGTCGACCTCGCCTGCGGCGATCAGCTGGTTGTTGTTCTGCACCACAGAGATCAGATCGACGGCGGTGACGTTATAGGCCTCCAGCTTGAGCGGATCGATCAGCACCTCGACCATTTCGTCGCGATTGCCGGCAATCCCCGCCTCGAGCACCGCATCCAGCGCTTCGAGATCGTCCTGCAGGTCCTTGGCCAGACGGGCCATGGTGCGTTCGGGCACCGGGCCGGACATGCTGACGATGACGATGGGGAATTCGGAAAAGTTGATCTCGGTGATCGAGTATTTCTCGGCCCCTTCGGGGAAATCCGCCTCGGCGGCATCCATGGCGTCGCGCACATCGGCCATGATTGCGGTCTTGTCCCAGCCGAAATCAAATTCCAACGCGACGCCCGCATAGCCCTCGGCGGCGGTGGAGGACATCTTGTCCAGACCGTCCAGATCGGCCAGTTCGGTCTCCATGACCTTGACCAGCAGGGTTTCGGAATCCTCGGCGGAAATGCCGGGGAAGGAGACCGAGATGAACAGGGCGGGGATCTCGATATCCGGCTCGCCCTCTTTCGGCAGGCTGACATAGGCGAACCCGCCCACAAGGATTGAAATCGCGATGAAGGCCAGAACCATCCTGGCCCGGTCTGCGGCCCAGTTGACGACGCCGATCATTTGCTCAACTCCCGGAAAGTCGGGTCAAGCGCGACCCCTTCGGTGACAAAATCCTGACCCACGACGATCACATCCGCCTGCTCCGGCAGGCCGTCGAGCCAGACGCCGGTGGCTTCGTCGCGCAACAGGGTGACGGGCACAAAGCCTGCGGTGCTGTCGCTGCGAACCACCCGAACGCCCAACTGGCCCTCATTGTTGAGGGTCAGCGCCGATTGCGGCAGCTGATGCGCCTTGGTGCCTTCGGCCGAGATCACGATTTCGGCGGTCTGGCCGTCGCGGATCCGCAGGTCCGGGTTCGGGACGGTAATTTCCACCTCGAAGGTGCGGGTGTCCTCATCGGCCGAGCGGCTGATGAAGGTGACGGTGCCGCTCGCCTGCTGACCGGTGGCCAGCCGCGCCCCGGCGCGGGCCCCCAGCGTGACGCGGTCAATGGCGGTTTCGGGCAGGTAGCCGACCAGTTTGATGGTATCGAGCTGGATGACGGTGGCGCAGAGGCTGCCCGGCTGCAACAGGCTGCCTATTTCCGCGGTGTCGGATTCGAGGATGCCGTCGAAGGGCGCGCGCAGCACCAGCCGGTCCATTTCCTTTTGGGCCGATGCGACCGCGGCAGTGGCGGATTCGATGCCGGCCCGGGTCGATTCCAGGCCGCCCTCGGCCGAGGCGATTGCCGCCTGCGCGGTGCGTTCGGCCGCGCGGGTGGAGGCCAGCCGAGTCTCTGACGCATAGCCCCCCTCGGAGAGCTTCTGCGCGGCGGTGAGGTTGATGCGGGCCTCTTCCAGCAGGGCATGGCTTTCTTCCAGCCGGGCCTCTGCTTCGGGGACCTTGGCGCGGGCTTCTTTCAGGCGGGCGCGGGCCTCCAGCAGGGAAGCGGGCCGGATACCGGGGTCCAGTTCGCACAGGAGATCGCCAGCCTTCACGCGGGCGCCTTTGCGCAGGGGCTCCGATATCACCGTGGAGGTCGTTTCCGCCTGTACGTTCACCTCGCGCATGGCCCGGGTCTGGCCGCGCACGATCACCGCATTGTCGATGGCGCGGGCGCTGCTGTGGACCGCGACGACGGCAACACGGACGCCGAGATCGGTCTGTTCAACGGCGGCTCCTGTCTGCTCCCCGGCGGAGGCGGGATCAGAGGTTTCGAGTTCGGTCGCATCCTCGCCGCGTGCAAAGGCCAGTAGATTGTCGCGCTGCATGACCAGAGAATAGAGGCCAGCGGTCACGACCAAGGCGGTCAGAGGGGGAATAATACGCATTGTAAACGTTGTCTCCGGATTGAACACGCTTTTGTGAATATACTCATGTTCCGTCTTCAGAAACTGTGATGCAGGTCACAGAAGGCAAGATCGAGCTTTTGGGGGCAAAACCTGCTGTCAGAGTTAGGCCTTTGACGCGTCAAACGGAATACACTTGGCAGTTGTTTTTACCGAAACTCCGACAAAAATACCGATTTTTCCCGGTTTCGATGGTCAAGAGGGCAGTCTCAGCGGATTTTGTTGCGCTGCGCCGCGCACTTGGCTTGTCTGATCGCACAGGCTATGGCACATCGGCATGCGTAATTTCCGGCACCGTCCGGCGACAGAAGCAAGGGCCCAAGTCATGAGCGATACCGACAGTTTCATCGAAGAGGTGACAGAAGAGGTCCGTCGCGACCGGCTGTTCCTGATGCTAAAACGCTATGGCTGGATCGGCGCGGTTGCGGTGGTTCTGATCGTGGGCGGTGCGGCCTGGCGCGAATACAGCCAGGCGCAGGCGCGCAGCAATGCGCAGGCCGTGGGCGATGCGATGACGGCGGCCCTGTCTGCGGAGGACGCCGCCATCCGGGCCGAAGGTCTGGCCGCGATCCACAGCGACAGTGCCGGCGCGCAGGCCGTGGTCGACATGGCGCGCGCCGCAGCCCTGGCCGAAGCGGATCAGTCGGCCGCCGCCGCAGAGGTCATGGATGGCGTGGCAACCAACGGCGATCTGCCACAGGTCTACCGCGATATTGCGGCCTTCAAATCGGTTCTTTTGAAGGCCGACAGCCTCGCCGCCGAGGACCGGCGTCTGCAGCTTGAGGCGCTCGCCGCACCGGGTGGCAGCCTGCAGTATCTCGCCGCCGAGCAATTGGCGCTGCTGGATCTCGAAGAAGGCAAGACGGAGGCCGCGCTGGCCCGTCTGCGCGAGATCGCTGCGTCAGAAGGCGTGTCGCGGGACTTGCAAGACCGGGTGTCTCAAGTGATTGTGGCACTTGGCGGTTCGCTGGATGCGGACGCTCAGGAGGGGTGAGATCCGCGTCAAAGCGGATCCGATGACACCAATAATGTGACCCATGAAGAATGACAGGGGCAGGGTGATGACGGCAGTTCTAGGCGGTTTCGGTCTCCGCGCAAGCGTGATGGCCACAGCGATAGCGGCAGTCCTGATGGGCTGTACCGAGCCGGAAGAAATCCTCCGGGGCGCGCGGGAAGATATCCGTGCCGGGCAGGGCGGCGATGTGGTCAACCGGGCGGCGCCTGTTTCGTTGCCTGCGATGGTTCAGAACGCGGCATGGGAACAAAGCCCCGGACAGGCCGCGACCCGCACGACCCATGCGGCGCTGTCCAAGGCGCCCTCGCTGATCTGGTCGACCAGCATCGGCAGCGGCGACAGCCGCAAGCAGCGCGTGACGGCGGCCCCTGTTGTCGGCGGCGGGCGGATCTACACGCTGGACAGTGCGGCAAAGGTCACTGCCGTGTCGCCCTCCGGTGCGGTGCTGTGGCAGAGATCGATCCTGCCCTCGGCCGATGGGGAAGGCGACGCAACGGCGGGGGGGCTCGCCTTTGCCGGTGGTGTTGTCTACGTCTCGTCGGGCTTTGGGGTGGTGACGGCGCTGGATGCCACCTCGGGGGCGGAGATCTGGCGGCAGGAGCTTGACGCCACAGGCTCCGGCAGCCCGACCCTGCGCGACGGGTTGTTGTATCTGGTGGCGGGCGATGACACCGCCTGGGTTCTTGATGCCAGCACCGGACGGATCGCCTGGCAGCTCGAGGCCTCGCCCAGCGTCGCCAATATTCTGGGGGCGCCGGCACCGGTGGTCGGGCCCGATATTGCGGTCTTTGCCTTCGGGTCAGGTGATCTGATCGGGACCTTCCGCCGCGGAGGCTTCCGCCGCTGGATCGCTTCCGTCTCCGGCAGCCGCACCGGCAGCGCGATTTCGCAGATCAGCGATGTGACGGGGGCGCCGTTCCTTGACGGGAACCGCCTCTATGTGGGCAATCATTCGGGCCGGACGGCAGCGTTTGACGTAACTTCCGGCACCCGCTTGTGGACCGCGTTTGAAGGGACATTCGGGCCGGTCTGGGTTGCCGGGGGCAGCGTGTTCCTGGTGAGTGACAAAAGCCAGCTGATGCGTCTGGATGCCGGGGATGGCAGCGTGATCTGGTCTGTGGCTCTGCCGGGCTATGTCAAGGACAAGCCGCGCAAGCGGGCTGAAATCGTGGCCCATCACGGGCCGGTTCTGGCGGGCGGCCAACTGGTGGTGGCCTCCAATGATGGCCAATTGCGGTTCTTTGATCCCGTCGATGGGCGCCAGACCCGTAGTGTGGCAATCAGCGGCGGCGCCTCGACCGAGCCGGTCGTGGCAGGCGCGACGCTTTATGTCGTGACCGGAGACGGCGACCTGGTGGCCTATCGCTAACGCGAAATGCGCGTCGCATGAGGGGTTGCGCTGCACTATGT
>NZ_VCNK01000031.1 GCF_006265095.1 Phaeobacter sp. B1627 | reverse complement strand
GGGGGCGGGGGCCGCGCCTTCGGCGCGGCCCCCGCCCGGCCCAACGCTTTATGTCGGAGCTGGAAGCTCCGGCGTAAAGGGACGGGAGAGCCACCGGCGACAGATGCGCGCCGGGGAATTTCAGCGACCGGGGGCGGCTCACGGGTGGCAAAGGCAGCTCCGGTCGGCGCGGGATACCGTTTTTTGCTGGCGTGGCTGCGCAAGATGCGATATGCGCGCGGTTCAAATCACTGAAAGCCCGGAACCATGTCCTTTACGCTCGCCATCGTTGGGCGCCCGAATGTGGGCAAATCCACATTGTTCAACCGTCTCGTCGGCAAGAAGCTGGCGCTGGTCGATGACCAGCCCGGTGTCACGCGTGACCTGCGCGAGGGCGAAGCACGGCTGGGCGACCTGCGGTTTACCGTGATCGATTCCGCCGGCCTGGAAGATGCCACCGACAACAGCCTTGAAGGGCGCATGCGCCGCCTGACCGAACGCGCGGTTGAAATGGCCGATGTCTGCCTGTTCATGATCGACGCAAGGGTGGGTGTCACCGCAACCGACGAGGTATTTGCTGAAATCCTGCGCAAGAAATCCGCGCATGTGATCCTGGCCGCCAACAAATCCGAAGGGGCCGCTGCCGATGCCGGCGTGCTTGAGGCCTATGGTCTCGGGCTCGGTGAGCCGATCCGCCTGTCGGGGGAACACGGCGAGGGGATGAACGATCTCTACACCGAACTCAGGCCGGTCTTTGACCGGTTCGAGAAGTTGGCGGAAGAGACCGCGCCCATCACCGACGTGACCTTTGACGAAGAGGCCGACGCGGAATTCAACGCGGGCGAGGAAATCGCCGCAACCCCCGTTCCTACAATGGAAAAACCGCTTCAGGTGGCGGTGGTGGGGCGGCCGAACGCCGGGAAATCGACCCTGATCAACAAGATCCTGGGCGAAGATCGCCTGCTCACGGGACCGGAGGCCGGGATCACCCGTGATGCCATCAGCCTCCGGATCGACTGGGCCGGGACCCCGATGCGCATCTTTGACACCGCAGGCATGCGCAAGAAGGCCAAGGTTCAGGAAAAGCTGGAAAAACTATCTGTCTCCGATGGTCTGCGGGCCGTCAAATTCGCCGAGGTTGTGGTGGTGCTGCTGGATGCGGCGATCCCGTTCGAGCAACAGGATCTGCGGATTGCGGATCTGGCCGAGCGCGAGGGCCGGGCTGTGGTGGTGGCGGTGAACAAATGGGATATCGAGGACGAAAAGCAGGAAAAACTGCGCGATCTCAAGGAATCCTTTGAGCGTCTGCTGCCGCAATTGCGCGGCGCGCCGCTGATCACGGTCTCGGCCAAGACGGGGCGTGGGCTCGACCGGTTGAATGCCGCTATTCTCAAGGCCTATGATGTCTGGAACCGGCGGATCCCGACGGCGGCTCTGAACCGCTGGCTGGCGGGAATGCTGGAGCAGCACCCGCCGCCGGCGCCGCAGGGCAAGCGTATCAAGCTGCGCTACATGACCCAGGCAAAGACCCGGCCTCCGGGCTTCGTGGTGATGTGTTCGCATCCCGACAAAATGCCCGAGAGCTATAATCGCTATCTGGTGAACGGCCTGCGTCAGGACTTCGATATGCCCGGCACGCCGATCCGTCTGACGCTGCGGGGCCAAAGCGACAAAAACCCCTACAAGGGCCGCAAGAAGGCGGGGCCGTCCCGCCTGCGCAAGCACCTTGAGGGCCGCAAAAGCTGAACCGGCCTGCGCCCGCTCTGCGGGACCGCCAATCAGGACAGGGCCGGGCAGTGACCTCCGTTGAGGTTCGGTGCAATCCTGCGGCGCGGGGGAGCCGCGGCATGTGGAAAATCCTGCGCAATCAGCCCCCGCGGGCTGCCGCTGTCTGTGGTCCGCCGCTTTTGGCCCCGCCCATTTCGGCGGACAGTTGCCGTGTGGCACTGCTCCGCCCGGGGGTGAATTTCCTGCGGGCTTGCCTCTTGCAATAGAAGGCATGCATATTACCTGACAAAAGAGCATTGATACTTCTCCCGCAGCGTCATGCGGGTGTCACAGAGCGTATTTATGGGGTCAGATATGGATCTGAGAGCCTACACACGCCAGTATACTCAGAAAGACAACCGGCTTGCCGCGTTGAGTTACTTTGGCACATTTGCAGTCTATTTTTCAGCCCTTTCCCTGGCTATCGCCTATTCTCATCAGTGGTATGTCCTTTGGTCGGCGGGAGTTGTCTTCGCCTTCAGCGCGGTCCGCCTGTATGTGCTGCAGCATGATACCGGGCATCATTCCCTGTTTGAGACACGGCGGCAGAATGAGTTGGCCGGGCAGGCCCTGTCGCCTTTCACCTTCGCCCCCTTCGAGGTGATGAAGCAGAACCACAACCTGCATCATGCCAATGTCGGGAACCTCGAACATCGCGAAGCAGGCGAGATCCACACCATGACCCTGGCGGAATGGAACCGGGCCAGCTGGTGGGACCGACTGCAATACCGGCTCTATCGCAACCCGTTTGTGCTGGTGCCCTTGGGGGCGGCGTTCACCTACTTCATTCGCTACCGCTGGCCCAAGAACACCCAGAGCTTTGGGGTGTTGCCGGTGATCCTGCACAATCTGGCGATCATCTGCTGGTTGTCGCTGCTTTATGCGTTGGCCGGGACGAGCGGGCTGCTGATCTGGCTGGGGTTCAGCTTTCTGGGCGGTATGCTCGGGGTTTTTCTGGTCTATTTGCAGCATAATTTTGAAGATACCTATTGGGACCGGCGGCCGGATCTCAACCCGCAGGTGGCGGCGTTACAGGGCTCCTCCTGTCTGGATTTCGGTTGGTTCTTCGATTTCGCCGTGGCCAATATCACCCTGCATGACATTCACCATTTCAACGCCCGCATCCCCAGCTACCGGTTGCGTCAGTGCCACTACAATCTGCCGGAGGAGGTCGCCCCGCGTCGGATCAAATTCGGCGAGGCGATCCGCGCCTTGGGGTTGAAGCTCTGGGATGAGGAGCGCCGCAGATTGGTGCCGTTTCCTTCGTGATTTCGGGGTAACTCCAACTGGGATTGGACAAAATGCCAGATGGGGTGCTAGTCTCGGTCTCTTGCGACATATGAATTTTCCAGAGGCAGTACTGACCCATGACCCCGCTCTTAACGCTTCCCGGTGTTGGACCCGCGCTTGCCAAGGCGCTTCAAGACCATGGCATAAAATCGGTCGAAGACCTTGCACAACAAACCGATGAGATGCTGATCACCATCCCAGGTCTGGGGGTCGGTCGGATTGCACGGCTGCGGGCCGGGATCATCGGACTGGCGTCTTCGGGCACGGTTGCGGCTGCTGCACGGCCCAAACCCACGCGCTCGGCGGCAGCGGCCAGACCGGCGCGAAACAGAAAGGCAGCAACTGGGGCGGCCAGAGGGACCGCCAAAGCGGCGACGTCCAAGCCGGGCAGTCGGCCTGTGGCCAAGCGGGCGGCGAAACCTGACGGCGACGACAATACAGCCAACCCGGGCGCCGCTGCGGCGGCAGCGACGACGCAGGTCCGCGCCGGGATCGACAGTGCCATTGCCGCGGCAGAGGCGGCACGTCTGGCGGCCGAGGAAAAGGCCGCGAAGGCCGAAGCAAAGGCGGCAAAGGCGGCCCGCAAGGCAAAGGCGCTGATGGCAGAGTTTGCGGCGGCGAAGGTCAAGGCAAAGTCCAAAGCCAAGACGGAAAAGGGCAAGGCCAAGTCCGATATCGCCAAGGAAAAAGCCAAGGCGAAAAAGATCCTTGCCGAAAAATCAGACACCGAAAAGTCAGATACCAAAAAACCGGACAGCAAGAAGAAGAAAAAGAAGAAGGCCAAAAAAGCCAAATAGGTGCAAAAATTAGGTACAAGCGTCAGCTGCGGCCCGACCTGGCGGCGGCTGACAGGTTGCGGGCCTGCCGCAAGGGGGACCACCCACAACCGCGACAAACCAGAACGGCGGCCAGAACGGCGGCCAGACGGGAGCGCGCCCGAACGGGAAGCGGCCACCTCAGTCGGTGTCGGCCCATAGGCAAAGTCTGTCAGGGCGTATCTCTGGGACAATAGGGACAACCTACCGGGAAAACCGGAGCGATCTGGCTTTCGGTTTTCCCGTTGATGCAATGCCGGGCTGGCGGCGAGTTCTCGCGGTGCAGCCCGGCAATTCACTCGTTGTCTGCCTCACCTTGAAGGCTACCCCACCGTAAAGGCTACAGGGGCGGCTACAGACCTTTGTGACACAGGCCGTGGTGATTGGTGGACGCTGCGGGCGGGGCGGCTGATCAGATCAGCACCCCTTCCGCTGTGAGGGTCAGTTTGCCACCAAGATAGGGGGCGAGTGCGGCGGGCAGCGTGACCGAGCCGTCCTCCTGCTGGCCATTTTCCAACACCGCAATCAGGCAGCGTCCCACCGCAAGGCCGGAGCCGTTCAACGTGTGTAGAAACTCCGGTTTGCCACCGTCCGCCGGTTTGAAACGGGCGTTCATGCGGCGGGCCTGAAAGGCGCCGGTTGTCGAGACCGAGGAAATCTCGCGATAGCAGTTCTGCCCGGGCACCCAGGCCTCGATGTCATAGGTGCGGCGCGCGCCAAATCCCATGTCGCCGGTGCACAGGATCACCGTGCGGAAGGGAATGCCGAGCTTTTGCAGAATGCCTTCGGCACAGCCAAGCATGCGTTTTTGCTCCTCGTCGGAGGCCTCGGGATGCACGATCGATACCATTTCGACCTTTTCGAACTGGTGTTGCCGCAACATGCCGGAGGTATCCTTGCCGGCCGAACCGGCCTCGGAGCGGAAGCACAGCGTGTGAGCGGCATAGCGGATCGGCAGGGCGCTTTCGTCCAGCACATCGCCCGCCACCGAATAGGTCAGCGGCACCTCGGAGGTCGGCACCAGCCACCAGCCATTGGTGGTCTGATAGCTGTCCTCGCCGAATTTCGGCAATTTGTCGGTGCCATACATCGCCTCGTCCCGCACCAGAACGGGCGAGTTGACCTCGGTCAGGCCGTTCTCATCCACATGTGTGTCGATCATGAATTGTGCCAGCGCCCGGTGAATGCGGGCAACGGCGCCCTTCAGCACCACGAAACGGGCGCCCGAGATCTTGGCGGCGGTCTCGAAATCCATCGCTTTGGCGACACCGGCAATGTCAAAGTGTTCCTTTGGCGTGAAGGAAAAATCCCTCACATCGCCCCAGCGGGTCACCTCGACGTTGTCCTCTTCGCCGCCGCCGTCGGGAACATCCTCGGCGGGGCTGTTCGGGATGCGGGCCAGCATGTCCGTGAGCTTCGCATCGAGCGCCTTGGCTTCGATCTGCATGGTGGCGACTTCGGCCTTCTTGGCGGCCACCTCGGTGCGCAGGCGTTCGAATTCCGCGTCGTCGCCCTTGGCCTTGGCGGCACCGATGGCCTTGGCGGCCTTGTTCTGATCCGCCTGAGCGGCCTCGGCGGCCTGGATTTTCGCCCGCCGCGCCTCATCAAGAGCAAGCACCTCGGACGACAAAGCAGACTCCCCGCGGCGTGCCAAAGCGGCGTCAAACGCTGCTGGGTTTTCGCGGATTGCACGGATGTCATGCATGGGTCTGCTCCTCTTGATCGGGTTTGAATCAGTGTGAGAGCTATGCCCGAGCAGACCAGAAAGCGAAAGAGCCAAGCGCGACAGGAGATCAGGAATTTCATGCCCGTGACCCCGAAGGCCCAACCGACCGGGCGGGGGGGGGGGGCGCGGTTTTCCGCGTTGCCGCCAGGCCTCAGGCCCGCCCTCAGGCCCCGCGTCCGGTTCGGAGGCGGGGCCGTTTGGTTGCCCGGCCTTGATGTCAGGGCAGGTCGCCAGAGCAGGGCAATATGTCCCCTGGGATCAGGCTGTCCCGCTCTGCGCGGTGGGGCGTTTACCGGACGTAGCGGTCATAGATCGCTTTAAAGGTTCCATCGGCGACCATCTCTTCGCGGGCCTTTGCCAGAGCGGCAACTACATCTGCGTCGAAGCTGTGGTTGCTTGCGATCCAGTGTTCCGAGGCCAGCACGCTGGCACCGATAGTGAAATCACTTTTCTGGAAACCCGCGGCGGTCAGCACACCATAGGTTTCAACATCGAGACCATACCAGGCATCGGCGCGCCCTGCTTTCACCAGCTTGACGGCCTGAACGGTTGTTGCAACCGGATGCAGATTGGTCATCCCTTTGGAAATCAGAATTTTCTCCATGATGCTGCCGCGCAGTACCGCGACTTTCTCCAGTGCCGCCGCCTCCTCGTAGCTGTTGACAGCATCGCCTACGGTCACGAACAATTGGTTTGATGGCACCAGCTCGACCGCCCAATAATAGTCTGCCTCGCGCATCGGGGTGCGGACCGGCGGCACCACAAAGCTGTTGGGTTCGGATACGGTGGTTTTCAGCGCCCGTGCCCATGGCAGGTAGGTCAGGTTCAGCTCCAGCCCGGCGCGGTTGACGATTTCTGTCACCATTTCAATCGCAAGGCCCGGAGTGTCGGCGTCTTCGCCATTGGCAAAGGGCGGCAGCACACCGGAATAGACGGTGACCTCTGTCGCGGAGGCAATGGGCGAGAGCAGAGGAGTAAGCGTCAGGCTGAGCGCGACGGCGAGCGGCTTCAGAACAGTGCGCAGGGTCAGGGGCATTTCAGAACTACCTCGATAGGGAAAAGACAACGTACAAAAAAGGCCGATAGCTGTGTTCAAAGCGCTTTTTCGTCCGCCGGAGTATGACGGTGAAATCTTTCCGGTGGGTTAATCCACAGGCAAGGGCGGCTCTGGCACAGGTCTATGGCCTGCAGATCTTGCATCTGGGCCAATCAACACATAGGTTCGCGCCGAACTCGGGCGCTTCTTGCGTTTCGCGCCCCAACGACGAAAAGGACCTTCATTAATGGACGCCAACGCAATCACACAGTTTGTGCCACTGATCCTGATCTTTGCGATCATGTACTTTCTGCTGATCCGGCCGCAGCAAAAGAAGCTGAAGGATCACCAGAACATGGTTCAGGCCCTGCGCCGCGGCGATCAGGTGGTGACCCAGGGCGGCGTGATCGGCAAGGTCTCCAAGGTCAAGGAAGATGGCGAAATCGAAGTGGAAATCGCCGAGGGTGTCAAAGTGCGCGTGGTGAAATCCACCGTTGCACAGGTGCTGAACAAGACCGAGCCCGCATCCTGAGCCTCGCCTCTCATGTTTTTGAAAAGGCAGGGTAATGCTGCAAATTGATACCTGGAAGAGGGTGCTTATCTGGCTGGTCTGTGTGGCCGGCCTTTTGCTCGCCCTGCCCAATGCGTTCTACAGCCGTGTAGAACAGTCAAATGACGCCGTCGCCGCGATCGAGGCCCAGGGCGAGACGCCCGAACGGCTGGAGATGGCAGGCGCCTGGCCGGAGTGGATGCCGTCTGGGCTGGTGAACCTCGGTCTGGACCTGCGGGGAGGCGCGCATCTGCTCGCCGAAGTGCGGGTCGCAGACGTCTATGCCGCGCGCATGGATGCGCTGTGGCCCGAGGTGCGCAACACACTGCGCGATGAACGGGCCACGGTCGGCACGTTCCGCCGTATCCCCGGCGGGCCTGCGGATCAGATTCGTCTGCGCCTGTCGGATGCGGCGGGGCTGTCCCGGGGTCTGGAACTGGTGCGCGGCCTTGCCAATCCGGTGACCTCGCTCACGGGGGCAGGCGCCACCGATATCGTGGTCAGCGGCGCGGGGGACGTGATCACCATCGCGCTCTCGGATGAGGAAAAACTGGCCTCTGATGATCGCACCGTGCGGCAATCGCTGGAAATCATCCGGCGCCGGATCGACGAGGTCGGCACCCGTGAGCCCACCATTCAGCGCCAGGGTAGCGACCGGATTCTGATCCAGGTTCCGGGCATCGGCTCTGCCGCAGAGCTGAAAAAGATCATCGGCACCACGGCGCAGCTGACCTTCAACCCGGTGGTCAGCCGGGGCACGGATGGCGATGCCAATGCCGGTGTCGGCAACAAGGTGATCCCGTCGCTGGATGAACCCGGCACCTATTACACGGTCGAATCCGCCCCCGTCGTCACCGGCGAGGAGCTGGTCGATGCGCAGCCGGCCTTTGATCAGAACGGTCAGGCGGCGGTGAACTTCCGCTTCAACACATCGGGGGCGCGCAAGTTTGGCGACTACACCGCGCAGAACATCGGCGCGCCATTTGCCATCGTGCTCGATGACGAGGTGATCTCGGCACCGGTGATCCGGTCGCATATTCCAGGCGGCTCCGGCATCATCACCGGCAATTTCACCGTCGAGGAAAGCACCAATCTGGCGGTGCTGCTGCGCGCCGGTGCCCTGCCGGCCGAGCTGCAGTTCCTTGAGGAACGCACCATTGGCCCCGAATTGGGCCAGGACAGCATCGACGCGGGCAAGGTGGCGACGGTTGTGGCCTTTGTCGCGGTGCTGGTCTTCATGGTACTCAGCTACGGGCTGTTCGGGATGTTTGCCAATATCGCGCTGATGCTGAACATCACGCTGATCTTCGGTGCGCTGAGCCTGATCGGCGGCACGCTGACCCTGCCGGGGATCGCGGGCATCGTGCTGACGGTCGGCATGGCGGTGGATGCCAATGTGCTGATCTTTGAACGGATCCGCGAGGAGCTGAAGGCCGGGCGCGGTCCGGCGCGGGCCATCGACGAGGGCTATTCCAAGGCGCTCTCGGCCATTGTGGACGCCAATATCACCACCTTCATCACCGCCGTGATCCTGTTTGCCATGGGCTCCGGTCCGGTGCGCGGCTTTGCCATCACCCTTGGTCTCGGCATTCTGACCTCGGTCTTCACCGCGATTTTCGTCACCCGATTGATCATCGTGATGTGGTTCGAACGTCGCCGTCCCAAAACCATCGAGGTGTAACAGATGCGGTTGAAACTTGTTCCCGAAGGCACGTCCTTCGATTTCTTCAAACGCTGGAAACTGTGGCTGGGGATCTCTGCCCTGATGGTCGTGGTCGGCTTTGCCTCCTTTGCGCTGCAGGGGCTGAACTACGGTATTGATTTCCGGGGCGGCACCACGGTGCGGACCGAGGCGACTCAGGACCTCGATATTGCCACCTACCGCGATGCGATCGCGCCACTGGAGCTGGGCGACATTACTATCACCGAGGTCTTCGACCCATCCTTTGACGAGGATCAGCACGTTGCGATGATCCGGATCGAGGCGCAGGCGGATGGCGAGGCGCTCTCCAGTCAGGTGATCGCCGAGGTTCAGGCGGCGCTGGATGCGGTCGCTCCGGGGATCAAATTCATCTCGGTTGAAAGCGTCGGACCCAAGGTCTCGGGCGAGCTGGTGCAGACGGCCATTCTGGCGGTGGCGCTCGCCATTGGTGCGGTGCTGGTCTATATCTGGCTGCGGTTCGAGTGGCAGTTTGCGCTCGGGGCGGTGGCGGCCCTGGTGCATGATGTGATCCTGACCATCGGCGTGTTTTCCGAGCTGCAGATCAAATTCGATCTGGCGATCATTGCCGCCTTGCTGACCATCGTCGGCTATTCGCTGAACGATACGGTGGTGGTCTTTGACCGGGTGCGGGAAAACCTGCGGCGCTACAAACAGAAGCCATTGGCCGAAGTGCTCAATATCTCGATCAACGAGACGCTGAGCCGGACGATGATGACCTCTGTCACCACGCTTCTGGCGTTGATTTCGCTCTATATCCTCGGCGGCGATGTGATCCGTGGATTCGTCTTTGCCATGATCTGGGGCGTTGTGGTCGGCACCTATTCCTCGATCTTTGTGGCCTCGACCATTCTGCTGTGGCTCGGGGTCAAGCGCGACTGGAGCAAGCCTGACAATACCGCAGGCAACCAGTTCGCCAATATCGACGCCTGAATCGACATCGACGCCTGACCAGGCGGGTAATGACCTTCGAAACAGCCGCGGGCACCTGTCCGTGGCTGTTTTGCGTTTAGGGCCGTCGGCCAGCAGGAAAACGCGGCGGCGGGGACGGGGGACTGACTTTGGCTGTTTCGGCAGCCGGGTCTGCGTGCTATTTCACGTAACAGACAGTCCCGAGGGAGAGAGACAGCATGCGGCTCAATGAAGTGGTCTATACGGATGCAGTGCCGGTTGATGGCTATGGGGCCGGGTTCTTTCGGGTTGGTGGCGCAATCCGCGAAGGGGCGATCCTGACCGGAGCGGCGGGGACCGTATCCTGGGGCGGCTATGAGGACCGCGCCGCGCTGTTGGCGCTGGCCGGGAATGTCGATGTGTTGTTTGTCGGCACCGGCGTCGAAATTGCCCATATTCCCGCAGATTTGCGTCAGGCCCTGGAGACCGCAGGCATTGGCGTCGAAGTGATGAATTCCCCTGCGGCCTGCCGGACCTATAATGTGCTGCTGTCCGAAGGCCGCCGGATTGCCCTTGCGGCCTTGCCGGTCTGAGCGGGATTGAACGGCGCGTGAGGCAAGAGCAGTCGGCAGCATATGATTGACGTCAGAAATCTGGGGGTGAGCCGGGGCGCTGTGCCGGTGCTGCGGGGGGTGGATTTCTCGCTCGCCGCCGGGGAGGCGCTGATTCTGCACGGGCCCAACGGCAGCGGCAAGACCACATTGCTGCGCACGCTGGCCGGGCTGCAGCCGCCGCTTGCGGGCGAGATCCTCGGGGATCCAGAGGATTTCGCCTATGCGGCCCATGCGGATGGGGTCAAGCTGACGCTGACGGTGGCGGAGAACCTCGGATTTTGGGCGCGGGTGTTTGGAGCCACGGAGATTGAGCGCGCGTTGACCGATTTTGACCTGCATGGCCTGAAAGACCGGGTCGCAGGTGGGTTGTCGGCCGGGCAGAAACGGCGCTTGTCGCTGGCGCGGCTGATGGTGACCGGGCGGCGGCTGTGGATCCTGGATGAGCCAACGGTCAGCCTGGATGCGGCGTCGGTGCAGTTGTTTGCCTCGGCGGTGCGGACGCATCTGCGGGCGGGCGGAGCGGCGGTGATGGCCACCCATATAGACCTCGGGATCGAGGGGCGTGTTCTGGACCTTCGGCCGTTCAGGGCCAGGCTCTCGCTCAGTGATGCGGATGACGGAGGCTTTCTGTGATCGCGCTGTTGATCCGAGACCTGCAACTGGCCTTTCGTGCGGGGGGCGGGTTTGGCCTGGGGCTGGCGTTTTTCCTGATTGTGACGGTCATGGTGCCTTTTGCGGTGGGACCCGATGCGGCTGGGCTTGCGGTCATTGCACCGGGCGTCCTGTGGCTCGGCGCGTTGCTGGCCTGCCTGCTGTCGCTCGACCGCTTGCTCAGTCTTGACTGGGAGGACGGCTCGCTGGATCTTCTGGCCACGGCGCCATTGCCGCTGGAGGGAGTGCTGACGATCAAGGCGCTGGCCCATTGGCTGACCACGGGGGTGCCGTTGGTGCTGGCCGCGCCGGTTCTGGGCGTTCTGCTGCACTTGCCGGTGGCGGGGTATTTCTGGATCATGCTGTCGCTTCTGATCGGGACGCCGGCGCTGTCGGTGATTGGCACATTCGGCGCGGCGCTGACGGTCGGGCTGAAACGCGGCGGCCTGCTGTTGTCGCTGCTGGTGATGCCGCTCTATGTGCCGACGTTGATCTTTGGCGCCGAGGCGGCCCGGCGGGGGGCGCTGGGGCTCTCCGGAGATACGCCGCTGTTGATGCTGGCGGGCATCTCCCTCGGGACCATCGCGCTGTTGCCATTTGCCTCTGCCGCTGTGCTGCGCGTCAATTTGCGCTAGCGGCAGAGATTGTGAAGACCGAAAACAAGAGCTAGATAGCCATCATGTCGATCTGGGAATATGCCAATCCGAAGAAGTTCCTGCGCACCACCGAGCGGGTCCTGCCGCCGCTGTGGCTGGCCTCGGCGGTGCTGATTGCAGGGGGGCTGATCTGGGGGTTTTTCTTCACGCCCGATGATTACCGGCAGGGCGCCACGGTCAAGATCATCTACCTGCATGTGCCCTCTGCGCTGATGGCGATCAACGCCTGGTTCATGATGCTCGTGGCCTCTCTGATCTGGGTGATCCGGCGCCACCATGTCAGCGCACTGGCGGCCCGGGCCGCCGCTCCGGTCGGATTGGTCATGACGCTGATTGCGCTGCTGACCGGCGCAATCTGGGGCCAGCCGATGTGGGGCACCTGGTGGGCCTGGGACCCGCGGCTGACGTCCTTTTTGGTGCTGTTTCTGTTCTATCTTGGCTATATCGCGCTGTGGCAGGCCATCGACGATCCCGATACCGCGGCGGATCTGACGTCGATCCTCTGTCTTGTCGGCTCTGTGTTTGCGGTCCTGTCGCGCTATGCGGTCAATTTCTGGAATCAGGGCCTGCATCAGGGCGCCTCGCTGTCGCTCGACAAGGAGGAGAATGTCGCGGACGTCTTTGCCTACCCGCTCTATGTCTGTATGGCGGGGTTCATTCTCTTTTTCATTGTGCTGGTGCTCTATCGCACCGGAACCGAAATCCGCGCGCGACGTATGTCGGCGCTTCTGGCGCGTGAAAGGATGAGCGAGTGATGCCTGATCTCGGGAAATACGGCGATACGGTTCTGTCGGCCTATGGCGGTTCGCTGCTGCTGTTGCTGGTGCTGCTCCTGCTGACCCTCAGGCGCGGAGCAAAGGTGCGCGCGGCCCTGCGCGAGGTCGAAGACAGGATGGGACGCAATGGCTAAATTCTCTCCGATGATGGCGATCCCGCTTGCGGTTTTCGCGAGCTTTGTGGCGCTGGCCCTCGTTGGTATGGGACGCGACGATCCCGACAGCCTGCCGTCGGCGCGCGAAGGCAAGGAAGCCCCGCCGGTTGCCGTCAGCCCGTTCCCCGGCAAACAGAGCTTTGACGATGCCACCCTGCGGGACGGCGGCGTGAAACTGGTGAACTACTGGGCCAGCTGGTGCGGCCCCTGTCGCGCCGAACATCCCAACCTGGAGGCGCTGGCGGCGGAGGGGGTGGCGATCTACGGGGTCAACTACAAGGACCAGACCGCCAATGCCCAGAGCTTCTTGCAGGAACTGGGGGACCCCTATGCGGCGATCGGGCAGGATGCGAGCGGCCGGATGGCATTGGACTGGGGGCTCTACGGGGTGCCGGAGACCTATGTGATCGACGGCGATGGCACCGTCATCCTGCGATTTGCGGGGCCGATCACATCGCGGGTGCTGGCAGAGACCATTCGCCCGGCAATGGAGAAGGCGGCGCAATAGCGGCGCTGCGGCATCGGGGCCGGCCTGTCGGGGCCATCACAGCCGGTAACCGCCGCTCACAGTCAGGATTTCGCCGGTAATAAAGCTCGCATCATCGGAGGCGAGAAACCGCACGGCCCTGGCGATGTCTTCCGGCAGGCCGATGCGCCCCAGCGCGGTTTCCTTGACAAACAGGGCGGTGAGATCCTCCGGCCTTGGGGCCTCTGGCACGTTGGTGGCGCCGGGGGCGACCGCATTGACGCGGATCCCGGAGGGGCCGAGCTCCTTCGCCATGGCACGGGTCCAAAGGTTCAGCGCGGCCTTGCTGGCACCATAGGTGGCCGTGCCCCTGGGCGGCAATTCCGCGTTGACCGAGGAGATGTTCACAATCGCGGCGCCGGGGCCGAGATGCGGCAGAGCCGCCGCCAAGATCGCCTGAGGGGCCAGCGTATTGAGCCCGAATATCCGCTGTTGCGAGACCGCATCAAAGTGATCCAGCGGCGTCGACTCAACCAGGCCCGCGTTGTTCACGATCACATCAATCCGGCCAAATGCGTCCATCGCGGCGGCAACCAGACTGGCCGCGCTGCCGTCCTGGAGCAAATCGCAAGGCACCGAGATCACACTTGCCTGTGTCCCTGGGGCCTGTGTACCCGGGGCCTGTGTGTCCCGGACCTGTGTGTCGGGGGCCGCAGTGTCGAGCACGTCCTGCGGCGGCGTTTTCAGGAATGATCGCACGACGTTGTGATCGCGGGCAAAATCGGACGCTATTGCACGGCCGATCCCATATGTCCCGCCGGTCACGATTACCGTTTTGGTCATGCCTGGGTCCTCTCCCGTCCCGCGTCCTGCAGTCTGGCCCAGTCAAGTGCATCAACTGCCGAAGCGCAAGGGAGCAGGCCGGCGCGCCGGCCGGTTCAGGCCGGAGAGGTCAGGATATTCTGAGAGGGACCACGGTGTTATCCTGGGGCAGGAACCGACTCTCTCGCAGGTTGATGGGATCAAAGATCTGCGGTTGGATTTCCTCGCGGAGATATGTGGATTGAAATTCCATCAATGCGTCGCCTTTCACGGCGATATCGAGGTAGGTATCAAAGGCCTCGCGGCTTTCCCAAAAGCTGAGCGTCCGGATCTCTTCGGCGTCAACTGACAAAAACAACTGCGTCTCAATGCAGCCTTTTCTCAACCCCTTTTTATCCTGCGCCAGGTCGGTGGCGAAGGTCATCACCTCGTCAAACTTGTGTTTCTGTGGGCGATATTTGGTCATGACGGCGATCATTCTGATGTCCCGAATCGTGATGTTTCTGCATTCGCGTAAAGCGTACGCTAGATTTGGTTATGCTAATATTACGATCACATCATGACGCAACAGCACGATGCACAAAAAGAGGGCAGCCCTGAGGCTGCCCTTTCGAATCTGTATCCTTTTCGGGGAGGATCAGCTCTTGGCGAGCTTGCGCAGCACGTAGTGCAGCACGCCACCGTTTTCGATGTATTCAATCTCTGGTGCGGTATCGATCCGGCACTTCAGAGTGATGGTCTTGGTGCTGCCATCGCTATAGGTGATGTCACAGGCCACCTCCTGCAGCGGCGTGACGCTTTGCAGCCCCTTGATGTCGACCGTCTCATCACCAGTGAGCTTCAGCGATTTGCGGGTGTCGCCATTGGTGAATTCAAACGGGATGACGCCCATGCCGACAAGGTTGGAGCGGTGGATCCGCTCAAAGCTCTCGGCGATCACAGCCTTGACCCCAAGCAGCGCCGTGCCTTTTGCCGCCCAGTCACGCGAAGAGCCGGCGCCGTATTGCTCGCCACCAAAGACCACCAGCGGCGTTCCGGCCTCTTGATGCGCCATAGAGGCCTCATACACAGAGGTCTGCGCCCCGTCCGGGCCTTTGGTATAGCCGCCTTCGACGCCATCGAGCATCTCGTTCTTGATGCGGATGTTGGCAAAGGTGCCGCGCATCATGATCTCGTGGTTGCCGCGGCGCGAGCCGTAGGAGTTGAATTCGCGCGGCTGCACCTGCCGCTCCAGCAGGTATTTGCCCGCCGGTGTCGTGGTCGCAAATGACCCGGCCGGAGAGATGTGGTCGGTGGTGACCATATCGCCGAGAATCAGCAGCGTCTTGGCGCCCTCGATATCCGAGATGGTGCCTGGCTCATGACCCATGCCTTTGAAATAGGGCGGGTTTTGAATGTAGGTCGACGCGGCAGGCCAGTCATAGGTTTCCGCCTCGGTGGTTTCCACGCCCTGCCATTTTTCATCGCCTTTGAAAACATCGGCATATTTGGACAGGAAGGCCTCGCGGGTGACGGTTTGCTGAACCAGATCCGCGACTTCCTTGGTGGTTGGCCAGATGTCCTTCAGGTAGACGTCATTGCCGTCTTTGTCCTGCGCGATGGGATCTGTCGCCAGGTTGATGTCCATCGTGCCGGCCAGCGCATAGGCCACGACCAGCGGCGGGGAGGCCAGGTAGTTGGCGCGCACATCGGGGCTGATACGGCCTTCGAAGTTGCGGTTGCCGGACAGAACCGCGGTCGCGACAAGGTCGCCTTCGGCGATTGCGTCGGAGAGTTCTTTTTGGATCGGGCCGGAGTTGCCGATACAGGTGGTGCAGCCATAGCCCACCAGGTTGAACCCAACCTTGTCGAGATCTTCCTGCAGGCCCGCGGCCTCCAGATAGGCGGACACGACCTGTGAACCGGGGGCGAGGGATGTTTTCACCCAGGGTTTGCGATCCAGTCCGAGAGCGGCGGCCTTGCGTGCAACGAGGCCCGCGCCGATCATCACATAGGGGTTGGATGTGTTGGTGCAGGAGGTGATCGACGCGATCACGACCTTGCCGCTTTCCATGGTGTAATCCTCGCCGGCGACGGCGATTTCCTTGCCCATGGGCCGTTTGAAGGTCTCTTCCATTTCGGAGCGGAAGGCGTCTTTGGCTGCGGTGAGGGCCACGTAGTCCTGCGGCCGTTTCGGGCCGGAGATTGCCGGAACGATGCTGCCCATGTCGAGCGACAGCGTGTCGGTGTAGATTGGTGCGTAGGTCTCGTCGCGCCAGAACCCGTTTTCCTTGGCGTAGGCTTCGACCAGGGCGATGCGGTCCTTGTCGCGGCCGGTGTTCTCGAGGTAGCGGATGGTTTCGCCGTCAATCGGGAAGAAGCCACAGGTGGCGCCGTATTCCGGTGCCATGTTGGCGATGGTGGCCCGGTCCGCGAGCGGCAGGTGGTCCAGACCGCTGCCGTAGAATTCAACGAATTTTCCGACCACGCCCAATTCGCGCAGCATTTCCACGACCTTCAGCACGAGGTCGGTGCCGGTGGTGCCTTCGACCATCTGGCCGGTCAGCTCAAAGCCGACGACCTCGGGGATCAGCATGGAGATCGGCTGACCGAGCATCGCGGCCTCTGCCTCGATCCCGCCAACGCCCCAGCCCAGAACGGCGGCGCCGTTGACCATGGTGGTGTGGCTGTCGGTGCCGACGAGCGTGTCGGGATAGGCGACTTCCTCGCCGTTCTGGTCGGTGTCGGTCCAGACGGTCTGTGCGAGATATTCCAGGTTCACCTGGTGGCAGATGCCGGTGCCGGGGGGCACAACGCGGAAGTTGTCAAAGGCGCCCTGACCCCATTTCAGGAACTGGTAGCGTTCCATATTGCGTTCATATTCGCGGTCGACGTTCATCTGGAACGCCCGCGGATTGCCGAATTCGTCGATCATCACGGAGTGGTCGATGACCAGGTCCACGGGCACCAGCGGGTTGATCTTGTTGGCGTCACCGCCGAGGTTCTTGATGCCGTCGCGCATCGCTGCGAGGTCAACAACGGCCGGAACGCCGGTGAAATCCTGCATCAGCACACGGGCGGGGCGGTAGGCGATTTCGCGCGGGTTCTTGCCGCCGTTCTTGGCCCACTCGCCAAAGGCCTTGATGTCATCGGTCGAGACGGAAAAGCCGCCGTCCTCAAACCGGAGCAGGTTTTCCAGCACAACCTTCAGGGCCGCCGGCAGTTTGGTAAAATCACCCAGTCCAGCAGCAGTTGCGGCGGGAATTGAGTAATATGAAATCGATTTACCATTCACGCTGAGCGATTTGCGCGTCTTGGTAGAATCCTGTCCGACGGTGATAGGCATGTTGGCCTCCCTCATGGATGACAAATAGGGACTTCGCTGCGGCTTATCTGCATCAAGCAGACGTCTCATTCAATAGCAGAAACGAGGCGGATTGAGATTTTGTATGCAATAGTACACAGTTTTCACACTTTTTGCTGTCACACCTCTCAAGAATGATTGATTGGCTATCGTTGAGGGGGAGACTTACACCAATAATCCTAACAACCTTACAGGCGACTCATGCGTTACTTTTCGCTTTCATCACTGTTTTTTGCGGCGGTTTGCGCAGTTTCGCAGCCAGCGGCGGCAGATCCCTCGCCGGTGGTGGTGGAGCTGTTCACCTCGCAGGGCTGTTCCTCCTGCCCGCCCGCGGATGAGTTGCTGAAACGGATGGCGCAGCGCAGGGATGTGCTGCCGCTTGCCTATCACGTCGACTATTGGGACTATATTGGCTGGGCGGATGCCTTTGCTGCGCCCGAACACACCGAGCGGCAGCGCGGCTATGCGCATGTCGCCGGGCGCAACATGGTCTATACACCGCAGATGATCATAATGGGCCGCGAGGATGTGGTGGGGGCCGACGCCATGCAAGTGGCGGATGCGATGGTGCAATATCTCGGCCATAAATCACGGCTCAATATCTCGGTGGATCGCGTTGGGGCGGTTGCTTCTATTTCTGTGCCGCCGGTGCCGGGGGCTGCTGAGGGCACGCTACAAGTGCAGCTGGTGCGCTATATGCCGATGCGACGGGTGGAAATCAAAAGAGGCGAGCTGGCCGGTCACACGCTGGACTATGCCAATATCGTCAAGAGCCATGACGTCCTCGCCGAATGGGACGGGCGCACTCCGCTGGAGCTGTCAGCGACCTTGCCCGACGATTTGCCCGCCGCAATTCTGGTTCAGGAATGGCCCCATGGTCCGGTTCTTGCCGCCGCCCGGGTGGACTAGGCGCGCTCAGGATCCGATCGTTTCGGCGCCGCCGTTCGGATCGTCAGGATGCGGCGTATCATGCATTGGTTTCCAGCGCCGGTGAACCCAGAACCATTGGCCCATGTTCTGCCGCACTCTGCGTTCGAGATCGTCGCACACGGCCTGGGTCATGGTGACAGGGTCAGAATGCGGGATCTCATCGGCCATGATGATCGCAAAATCGAGCCCGTTTTCCTGACGCAGCCCATAGACCGGGATGAAGGCGGCATTGTATTTGAGGGCCAACTCGGCCGGCACGGTCGACGTCAGGGCAGGGCGCCCGAAGAACGGCAGATACTCGCCGCCCTGTGCATGCATATCTGCAACAATTGCGATGTTGCCACCGGATTTCAGATGGCGAACCATCTCGACCATGCCGCGTTTTCCCTGTTCGAACATAGGCTTGCCCGTCGCGGAGATGGCTTTGACGTAGTGGTCGTTGAAATAGGGATTGGCCATGCGGCGATAGAGGGCCCCCATGTTGAACCCCACCTGCACCAGCTTTGAGCGCGCGGCGTCGTAATTTCCGAAATGCCCGGTGACCAGCACCGCAGGGCGGCCGGCGGCTTTGGCCTCCTGCAGCGCCTTCAACCCCGGCCCGCGGATGTCTGCGGCCTGCGCTCGTTCCCAGAATGGGGTGCCGGCGTAGAGTTCCGCCAGGGTGCGCCCCACATTGTCGGCCACTTGATGGCAGAGCTGTTCGATCTCAGACGGGCTGAGGTCGGGCCGCGTATAGGCGAGATTGCGCCGCACGCGTTTGTGGAACCCGGCAAAGGGCGCGATCTTGCGCAGCACCCAACCCATCGTCGGCACCCGCCAGCGATAGGGGATCAGTTTGAGGCCGCCAATCAGGCCCCGCAGGACGATGTTCACACCAAAGTATTTGGCGCGTTGGGAAAAAGTCAGCTCTGACGGGGCAACGGGCATAGGGTCTGGTCTGTCCTTGGTGGCAAAATCGCACGGCCGGACCATAGGCCGGCCTGAAGCCGGGGACAAGAAACCCGCACCAAAAAGGCGCGGGTTTCCCGTCGGGTCAGGGATCCGGAAAGCAGATCGCTGTTCATAGCGACTGACGGGCGCCCTTGCGGGCACCCGAAGATCAGGTTTCTTCTTCTTCGTCCGACTTCAGTTCGATGTCGCCGTTGACCACCATCTCGCGCAGCATATTGACGATGATGCCAAAGGCCGCCTCGCCATCCGCGCGTTTCACACGACCAAGGGCATTTGCTTCTTCGCGCAGGTTGTTGGCCATCCGCGACGACATGTTCTCCAGCAGGAAGTTGACCGAGGCCACATCGGCGTCGTCGGTTGCAAATGCGATCGCGGTGGTGATTTCCGGGGGACCCAGGGCCCGGACCAGTTTCGGCACATCGACGGCTTCGACTTTTTCGGCAATCAGCGCGAAGGTGAAGATGGATTTGCGCACATCGGTGGCAAATTCCATATCCTCTTCGTCGAGCGCCGTGAGCACTTCCTCCCGTTTGGCGGCCTGAGACTGCGTGAGAATCGCGCCAACCCGCTGGCCCGGCGTTTGCGCAAAGGCGACTTCCGGGCGGGCTTCGATCTGCGAGGCCAGAGAGAGACCGATCCGGTCCACCGTTTCCGGTGTCACATTGCTGGTCTGGCTGACCGCATAGGTGATGCGCCGCGCCATCGGGCCCGGCAGATACTGCAGCATTTCTGCGGCCTTGTTGGTGTCGATCTTGGACAGCAGAACCGCCGCAACTTCGGTGCTTTCGGCTTTTGCCAATTCGGCCAGTTCCTCGGGCGGCAACTTGCGCAGCCGTTCCCAGGGATCGCCAAACTGACGCACGCCTGCTTCCTTGCGGAGGCGGGAGTGGGTGTGACGGCTGATTTTGCCTTCCATGGCGGTCAGGGCACCTGCCAGACCATTGGGGAAGGACAGCCCCACGTTTTCAAGCTGCTCGGCAAATTCGGCCGCAACCGATTGCACGGTCTGGCGATCAACCAGACGCATCTTGCCCATTTGCTGGGTAAGTTCGAGCTGCAGATCATCCGGCAGCTCTTCGAGCGGTATGTCGGCGCCTTCGTTTAACAGAAGACGCACGACGATCGCGGCTTTGGCTTTCCCACTAAGCTGGGACGCCCCTCCCATGAGCGCAGGCGGCTGAGATGGCGACCCGAAGTCACCAAGTCCGTCGCCCATCGACGGCATGGGAAGCGCTAAGGCTGATGATTGTTCCATTCTTGAACCTAGACCCGAAAAGATTCTCTTTCTGTCATAGGGCACGATAGTCTTTCAGCAGTAAAGAAAGCCTGAAGTTTAGTAGTTAACGGTCACACCCGTTTCGAGTGCGTGCCGCAGCGAGGCTTCGGCCCATGTTCCGGTCCCCCCACGGGCCTTTATTTCCTTCCACTGGGCCAGCGCTTGGGCATATTCTCCATTGGCGACAAAGCCTTGCGCCATATAGCTGCGGGCGAGGATATTGTCGGGGTCCTGGGCGATCGCTTCTTGGTAAAAATCATTGGCAAGTTCCCGGCGTCCGAGCTTGCGATTTGTGAAGCCCCAGTAGGTCAGGACGCGGCTGTCGGCCTGATCCGGGTGCGCGGCCAGCACCGCCTGAGCGTCGTCAAAGCGTTCGAGATAGGCCAGTTCCCGCGCTGTTTCGAGAAGCTGATGGCCGTTCATGGACGACTCTTCCGGCTTGACGCATTTCTGCGCCTCGGCGTCCCAGACCCGTTTGCCCCAGCATTTCTTGGTGGTTTCGCTCGGGGTCGGCGGTGTGGTTGAATCGCTGCCGGCGGCGAATGCGGAAACCGGTAGGGCGATGGCAAGTGCGAGAGCTGTGAGACGCATGAAAACCTCCTGTGCGCTTGTCATGAGTGACTATGATGAAAACACGGTGGTTGGGCAAATTCTTCGATCACGAAGCCGTGATATCTGGGGTTTCCGCGTCAGCTGCAACCAACAGGCACGAAAACAGCCCCCAAAAAACCCCGCCGAGATACGGCGGGGTCATGGGAGTGTTCAACAGATGCGGGCTGGACGGTTCAGTCGCCAAACACCCGCTTGAAGATCGTGTCCACATGTTTGGTGTGATAGGCGAGGTCGAATTTTTCCTCGATCTCCTCGGGGGAGAGCACGGCCGTGACCTCGGCATCCGCAAGCAGCTCGGTTTTGAAGTCCTTGCCTTCTTCCCAGACCTTCATCGCGTTGCGCTGCACCAGTTTGTAGCTGTCTTCGCGGCTGACACCGGCCTGCGTCAGGGCCAGAAGTACCCGCTGGGACATGACCAGACCGCGGAATTTGTTCATGTTTGCCAGCATGTTTTCCGGGTAAATCACGAGTTTGTCCACGACGGACGTCAGGCGCGCCAAAGCGAAGTCGAGTGTGACGGTGGTGTCGGGGCCGATATTGCGCTCGACAGAGGAGTGGGAGATGTCGCGCTCGTGCCAGAGCGCCACGTTTTCCATTGCGGGCACAACGGCCATGCGGACCAGACGGGCGAGGCCGGTCAGATTCTCGGTCAATACCGGGTTGCGCTTGTGCGGCATCGCCGAGGAGCCCTTTTGACCCTTGGAGAAGAATTCTTCGGCTTCGAGAACCTCGGTGCGCTGCATATGGCGAATTTCGGTGGAGATATTCTCGATCGACGATCCGACGACGCCGAGGGCGGCAAAGAAGGCGGCGTGCCGGTCGCGGGGGATGACCTGAGTGGAGACGGGCTCTGGCTGCAGGCCGAGCTGTTCGCAGACATATTCCTCGACGCGGGGATCGATATTGGCAAAGGTGCCGACCGCGCCGGAAATTGCGCCGGTGGCGATTTCCTCGCGCGCGACGGTCAGGCGGCGCAGGTTGCGGTCCATTTCCGCATAGAAGCGGGCAAAGGTCAGCCCCATGGTGGTGGGTTCGGCGTGGATGCCGTGGGACCGCCCGATCCGGACGGTTTCCTTGTGCTCGAGCGCGCGCCGTTTCAGCGCCGCGAGCAGGCCTTCCATATCCTTGATCAGAATGTCAGCGGCGCGGGTCAGCTGCACGTTGAAACAGGTGTCCAGCACATCCGAGGAGGTCATCCCCTGATGCACGAAACGTGCTTCGTCGCTGCCGACGTGTTCGGCCAGATGGGTGAGAAAGGCGATCACATCATGTTTGGTGACGGCCTCGATCTCGTCGATACGGGCGACATCGAACTGCACGTCCTTGGCTTTCCAGACCGCATCCGCATTTTCGCGGGGAATGACACCGAGGTTTGCCATGGCTTCGCAGGCATGCGCCTCGATTTCATACCAGATGCGGAATTTGGTCTCGGGCGACCAGATGGCAACCATGTCGGGGCGGGAATAGCGGGGGATCATAGGCGAATGGACCTCTGTCAGATTTGCGCAGCAGATATCCGGCGTCATATGCGACGTCGCGGCAAACGGCAAGAGCAGGGCAGGTCAGGGGGCGCGACCGTCCCGGCTAGTCTGACCGGGCGGTCGCGGTGAGCGGGGTCGCGCCGGCAGGCGCATCGGGCGGAGCGGTAGGATCCCCGGGACCGGGCGGGGGCGCCAGTTTTGTCTCCACATGGGAGCTGTGTTCCAGCGTCCGGTGCACCGGGCATTTGTCGGCGATCTCCAGAAGCTTGCGGCGCTGATCCGGGTCGAGGTTGCCGTCGAGGTGAATGATGCGCGTGAAACGGTCGATTTTTGCCGGGCCCGAGGGCGCGGCATCCTGTGCGTGGACCTTGTCATGGCTCACCTCGACGCGGATGCCGTCCAGTGGCCAGCCCTTGCGGCGCGCGTACATCCGCAGGGTCATCGAGGTGCAGGCACCAAGCCCCGTCGCCACAAACCCGTAGGGAGACAGACCTCGGTTGGTGCCGCCATAGGCCTCGGGTTCATCGGCGTAGAGATGGTGGTAGGGCCCGTTCTGCACGTCCTGCAGAAACCCCTCGGGGTCCGCTTCGGTCACCCGCAATACGCCCTCCGGCGCCCCCGGCGGCGGGGCGGGCGGGCTCATGTCCACGTAGCGCGCGACCCAGGCGGCGATGACGCCGGCGGCATATTCTGCGTCACCGGGGTCAGAGATCAGATGATCCGCATCGTCCAGCGTCACAAAGCTCTTGGGGTGATGGGCGGCCTGAAAAATCTCTGCCGCATTGTCGATACTGACCGTCATGTCACGTGGCGCGTGCATGACCAGCAGAGCTGCCCGCAGATCGGCCAGGGCGCTGCCCAACTCGGTGCGGCGGATATCGTCGATGAAGCCCTGTCCGATCATGAACGGGCGTCCGCCAAGGCTCACCTCGGCCTGTCCCTCCTGGGCGATGACACCGAGCGCGTGATCAAAGTGATGGGCGACATGGCTGGGATCAAAGGGCGCCCCCAGCGTGACCACGGCCCGTGCCGAGGGAATGCCAGCCCGCGCCCGCAAGACGGCTGCACCGCCCAGAGAGTGGCCAATCAACAGGTCCGGCGCCATGCCACGCGCAGCCAGATACTGCGCCGCAGCGATCAGATCCTCGACGTTGGAGCTGAAGCTGGTATTGCCGAACTCGCCGCCGGAATGCCCCAGCCCGGTGAAATCGAACCGGAGCACGGCGATGCCCATGGACGCCAGCCGGGCCGCAATCCGCCGGGCCGCCGGAATATCCTTGGAACAGGTGAAACAATGGGCAAAAAGGGCAGTGGCGAGGGTCGGCCCCGTCGGCAGATCCAGCCGCGCGGCGAGATCATGACCGGCGTGACCGGGAAAGGTTATGCGTTCGGTTGGCATCGGGCGGCTTTCAGGCGGCTTTCGGGAGGTTTGGGGGCTTGGCATTCACGGGCGCTCATTTTTAAGATGCGCGGGCTGGCAGGACACGGCAAGAGACCGGTCATCGCCGTCACGGGAAGGTGAAGGAACGTCACATGAGAGATCGCGTGATCTGCGGTATCGGCAGGCATCGCAGGGCGGACAGGGGCGTTCGGCGGAGGCTGCCCGGCATTTGCTCCGGCCCTCGCGCGCGGCAGGAGCGGCAGGAGACGTGATGCGGCGGACCGCACCCCTGCGCTTGTGCGGCTGGGTCGTGCTGGCGGGATCGCTTGTGTGCCTGTTGGGCGGGTTCCTGGGGTGGTTGCACCCGCTCGGTGACAGCCTGGCGGTGTTCCGGCTGCCCTTTGCGGGAGTGGCGATGATCTGCGCCTTCGCCCTGCGCCGGGATCCGCGCGCGGCCCTCTGCGGTGTTCTGGCGACATCGGTGGTGCTGACCAGCTGGCTCAGTCATATGGCGCGGGCAGAGGATCCCTCGGCGACGGCCGGGCTGACGCTCTATCAAAAGAACATGCTTTTCAACAACAAGGGCAATGATGCGCTCGTGCAGTCGATTCTTGACCTGCAGCCGGATGTGATCACGCTGGAGGAGGTCTCCGCGCAGAACATGGCGGTGCTGGCGACCTTGCAGCCGCAGTATCCGGTGCAGCAGGTCTGTCCGTTTCGGGCGGTGGGTGGCGTTGCGGTTCTGGCGCGGGCGCATCGGGTGGTCGAGCGCCTCGACTGTGTGCCGGATCTGGGCTTGGCGGCGGTTCGGCTGGCGACCGAGACAGGCCCGCTCTGGGTGGCGGCGCTGCATCTGCCCTGGCCCTGGCCGCATGAGCAGAATGCCAAGGTCGATGCAACTGTTGCGCAGTTGAGCGCATTGGATGGGCCGATGGTTCTGGCGGGAGATTTCAATGCGGTGGGCTGGTCCCATGCGCTGGACCGGATTGCGCGCGCAGGTGGGATGGCGCGGGTCGGCCCCTATGTGGGGACCTTTGATTTGCCACCGCTGGGCTACGCCATCGGCATCGACCATGTGCTTGCCCCCGCAGGCGCCGGACACATCACGGTGCTGCCGAAGTTCACCTCCGATCATCACGGTCTTCTGGCGGAGATCCGCTCTCCCCTGCCGCAATCGTGAACCGGCTCGGCGCTGCCATTCGTTGTGGCGGGCAGAGAAGCAAAAGGCCCCGTACCCAGAGGGGTGCGGGGCCGGGTGGGCAGTTTGTGCGCGCGGTCAGCGCAAGCCAGCGTGACCCAACCCCGAGGACTGCAGGAACATGATGAAGGCCAGCACCAGCATCATCTGGACGCTGAAGCGGATATCGCCGCCGCGGACCAAGTTGACTGCGGCTGCCGTGATCCCCAAAGGCAAGGCCAGAATTGCCAGGATCGCCGTCATCACCCAGGCCGATGCCTTGTTCGGGGTCCAGGCCTGCGGTGACACAAAATCCGTCAGCTTGCGGCAGGCCTGGGTGAAGCCGCTGTCCCTGCTGGTGTCGCGCCGTTCAATAATGCGATCACATTCCAGGGTGAGGCCGCCAAAGGTCTCCTCGACCGACGCAAATCGGGACCGGCGCGAGGCCTGTCTGGATTTTGCCGCGCTGCGGGGCGCGGGCCGGGCGGTGGTGTCGGGGTCGAGGATCTCGCCAACGAGCAGCGGCGGGGTGCGGCCGATCGGCTTTGCGGTGGCGGTATCGATGGGAGTCTGGATGTCCTGCGCAACCTGCACGCCCTCTGCCGCAAACACGGCAAGAAAGGCCGCACGGTCCAGCACTACGCCGGTGTCCAGCCATTCCACGGTCGTGGCATCCAGCTCGCCCAGCAGGTCGTACAGCACCCGCGCCATCAACATCTCTGACAGTTCTTCATCGGTGTGGTCGGGATAGCGGGGGGTAAGCGTCACCGCCAGAGAGCTGCGACAGGCCTCGCCGTCGAGCTGGCGCATGGGGGTCGGGCTGCGGCGGTGGCAGATCCCGACCGTATATTGATCGCAGTCGAGACTGATCCGATGGGCGCGTCTGGCCTGAAACTGATCGACCTCGTGACCGTATTCCTGCAGGGTGTTCACCACGATGGTCGAGGCCGTGCTCAGCGTCGTTTCGCTGCGGTCTGCGAAGCCCAGTTTGCCACGAAAACTGGTGGCGGAAACATTCTGTATTTTCTGATCCAGCACCGTGAAGTCCTCCATCGGTTGTGTCCAGAAACAATGTAAAATTTGAAATAGTACAAAGTTTGGCGGCTGCGCCGGTTTTTGCGTTTGATCTCCCTGCCTTCGGAGGCGAAACAAGGCAGGAAGAAAACCCTTTCTACACAGTGGTTTGACTGTAAGTTTACGTTTGGTCCCTGCTGGAATGTGGCCAAAGCGCGGCCGTTTGCCGCCATATTGACGCCCCAGGCTTTACAATCGCCCTGATGCTCTGTTGATTGTTTTTAACGCTCTGGCGACTGTCAGATCCCGTCGATCTGGCGTCCCATAATGGCCAATGACTGCTGATAGACCGTGGCCGCGTTCCATTGTTTCAGGACTTTATGGTTCGGCTCACCCGGCTGATAGCCACGTCCGCGCTTCCAGCCTTTCTTGCGCAGAAAATGCGCGGTGGAGGCAAGCGCATCGCCCATATCGTAGAAATTGACCCGCCCGTCGCGGTTCCAGTCCTGCCCGTAGGTCAGGGCGTTGCCCGGCAGGAATTGTGTGTGACCCAACTCGCCATGTTTGGCGCCGAGGGTGGCGGATGTGATGGCGCCTTGATCGACGAGCTTCAGCGCGCCGAGGGCATGGGGTTCGAAAAACGACGACCGACGGCAGTCATAGGTCAGCGTCACGATCGCAGAAACCACCTGGCTGTCACCCATGTAGCTGCCAAAGGCGGTCTCCATTCCGTGAATGGCAATCAGGATCCCGGCGGGCACACCATATTTCTTCTCCAGCGCGTCAAAGAAGGCGGCATTGCGGGCTTTTCTCTTCTTTCCCTGCGCCACGATGGTGGTGGCGCCCCGGATCTGCATGAACTTGTCCAGCGCGTATTTGAAGCTTTTTTGATTGCGATCGGCGTTGATAGTCCCTTGCGCATATTGCGCCTGCGCCAGGGCAGCCAGCCCGGCCTGGCCAACGCCCGCCCGTTTTGCGGTCCGTGCAAAGCTGCCTTTCCACGCCTCAAACCCCGTAGCAGTATTGCCGCAAGTAGCGGCCTGCGCCCCGGCGGGCGCGAGCAATAGGGAAGCAGATATGGCGGTCCGCAGTACGGCGGTCCGCAGCATGGCAGAGCAAAAAGAGCGCATGAAAACCTCGGGCAACCAATTCTGAGTGGTCTCCAGCCTATCCGGATCATGGCCCCGGATCACCCCCGGATGTGGGGGGAATTCCTGTCAAAACGTGGCATCCTGCGCGGCAAGGGCCAGCCCGTCGGCCACCGCGGTCATCGCCCGGTCGGTCTCGATTTCCGCGTTGGGGCAGAGATCCTGGATGGCAGCCCGCACCGATTGCAAGAGCGCCGAGCCCCCGACCATGACGCAGCGGTCAACCTTGTCGGGGGAAATTCCCGCCAGCCGCAGCGTCTCGGCGGCGTCGGTGCGGATCTCCTGCACCATCGCGGACAGGCTCTGGTCCAGGGCGGCGGGGGGCAGGGGGGCGGCGAGACCCGGCTCGATCAGGCGCAGGTCAATCCGGGCGTCCCCTGTGCCGCCGTCGCTGTTGGAGCGGATCTTCCCGGCTTCGGTGGCAAAGGCCAGATCGTGGCCCAGTTCGTCATCCAGCACCCGCACCAGCCGCTCCAGCACGGCGGGGTCTTCTGCGTTTCTCGCCAGATCATGCGCCGCCCGCCGGCTCTCGGGACCATAGAGGAACGGGATCATGGCCCAGGTCGCCAGATCGTTGAACAGGCGGTTGGGCGCGGGCAGGGCGCCGCCGCCAAAGCTGTTGCGGATCATGGCGCCGCGCCCCAGATGCGGCATCACGTGATCGATGCTGATCTGGCGGTCGAAATCGGTTCCCCCGAGGCGCAGGCCGTGACTGGCAAGGATGCGGGTTTGGCCGTCAGCCTCCTGTTCGAAACAGGTAAAGTCCGAGGTGCCGCCGCCGATGTCCACCACCAGACCGATACCGGGATGCGGGCGGGCAGAGCGCAGCGCAGCTTCGGGTTCGAACAGGAACCGCACATCGGTGAAGCCGGCCTTCAGGTAGCAGATGCGCAGATCCTCTTCGGCCCTTGCATTGCGGGTCTCGTCCCTGGAGTGGAACTTGACCGGCCGCCCGGAGAGCGCATGGGTGAATTCCATCCCCGTCGCGGTTTCTGCGCGGGTCTTCACCTCCCTCAGGAAATGCGAGATGACGTCGGTGAAATCCATCAACTTGCCACCGAGACGGCGTTTTTCATACAGCAGCGGGGTGCCCAGCAGGCTCTTCAGGGCGCGCATGAAGCGACCGTCGTCGCCGTCGATCAGCGCCCGCGTGGCCCCGCGCCCGATCCGCATCGCCTTGGTCTCGGCGTCGAAGAAGACGGCCGTGGGCAGGGTGTTTTCGCCGGGTTCCAGTTCGACCAGCCAGGGGCGCCCGGACACCGCAACACCGGCCGCAGAATTGGAGGTGCCAAAGTCGATGCCAAGTGTGTTCGGGTGGGTCATGAGCGGTACCTCGCGCGGATCAAGGCGGGCAGCCCTACAGCAGCGCCCGGCTCATCTCAACCGAAATTGCAGCGTGGGGCGCAGGAATTGCACATCGCTGGGAGCCAAGAGCGCCCTATCAGCGGAGCATCATGTGAGAGGCGCGCGACATGAAAAGAGCGCCCGCAACGGGGCGCTCTTTCCTCAATTGTGAGATACGGCTGCGATCAGCAGCTGTAGTACATCTGGTATTCAACCGGGTGCGGAGTGTGCTCGTAGGTTTCGACTTCTTCCATCTTGAGGTCGATATAGCCTTCGATCTGGTCCTTGGTGAACACGTCGCCCTGCAGCAGGAAATCGTGATCGGCGGCCAGGGATTCCAGCGCTTCACGCAGGGAGCCGCAGACGGTTGGGATGTCGGCCAGCTCTTCGGCAGGCAGATCGTAGAGGTTCTTGTCCATGGCTTCGCCGGGATCGATCTTGTTCTTGATACCGTCGAGGCCGGCCATCAGGAGCGCCGCGAAGGCCAGATAGGGGTTCGCCGCCGGATCGGGGAAGCGGGCCTCCACACGCTTTGCCTTCGGGGATTCGGTCCACGGAATACGCACGCAACCGGAGCGGTTACGGGCGGAATAGGCGCGCAGAACCGGGGCCTCAAAGCCGGGGATCAGGCGCTTGTAGGAGTTGGTGGACGGGTTGGTGAAGGCGTTGAGGGTCTTGGCGTGCTTCAGGATGCCGCCGATGAACCACAGGGCTTCGTCCGACAGATCTGCGTATTTGTCACCGGCAAAGAGCGGCTTGCCGTCTTTCCAGATCGACATGTTGCAGTGCATGCCGGTGCCGTTGTCGCCGGCAATCGGTTTCGGCATGAAGGTCGCGGTTTTGCCGTAGGCGTGGGCCACATTGTGGATCACATATTTGTATTTCTGCAGCTCGTCGGCCTGTTTGGTCAGGCTACCGAAGATCAGACCAAGCTCGTGCTGGCAGGAGGCAACCTCGTGGTGGTGCTTGTCCACTTTCATGCCCAGACGCTTCATGGTGGAGAGCATCTCGGAGCGCAGGTCCTGGGCTTCATCGACCGGGTTCACCGGGAAGTAGCCGCCTTTGACGCCGGGACGGTGACCCATGTTGCCGGTCTCGAATTCCGCGTCAGAGTTCCAGGAGGCGTCGGTTGCGTCGACCTCATAGGAGACTTTGTTGATGGAGTTGGAGAAGCGCACATCGTCAAAGAGGAAGAATTCCGCTTCGGGACCCCAGTAGGAGACATCGCCGATGCCCGAGGACTTCAGGTAGGCTTCTGCTTTTTCGGCGGTGCCGCGCGGATCGCGCTCGTAGGCTTCGCCAGTGTCGGGTTCGACAACGGAGCAGTGAATGCAGATGGTTTTTTCGGCGTAGAAGGGATCCACATAGGCGGACTCGGTGTCCGGGATCAGCTTCATGTCAGAAGCTTCGATGGATTTCCAGCCGGCGATGGAGGAGCCGTCGAACATGAAGCCTTCGTCGAGGAAGTCTTCGTCGACCTGATCCGCCATCAGGGTCACGTGCTGCAACTTACCGCGCGGGTCAGTGAAACGGATGTCGACGTATTCCGCCTCTTCATCCTTGATCAGCTTGAGAACTGCGTCCTTGCTCATTTGAAGTTTTTCCTCCGTCAGAAAACTTTTGGTATTTGGGTGTTGGTATTACAGCGCGTCAGAGCCGGATTCGCCGGTGCGGATCCGGATGGCCTGTTCTACGGGGCTGACAAAAATCTTGCCATCACCGATTTTGTCGGTCTTTGCGGCAGATACGATGGCTTCGATCGCGGCATCGACCTGATCGTCGTCCAGAACCACCTCGACTTTGACTTTGGGCAGGAAATCGACGACGTATTCTGCACCGCGGTAGAGTTCGGTGTGCCCCTTCTGGCGGCCAAATCCTTTGACCTCGATCACAGACAGACCCTGTACGCCAACGTCCTGCAGCGCTTCCTTCACCTCGTCCAGTTTGAAGGGCTTGATGATGGCTTCGATCTTTTTCATGTCCGGGCTCCTCGCAACCTTGTCGAGAGAGGTCAGATCATTTTCAACTGGTGCTCACAATGCGAAAGCCAAAGAGGTTATGGCGGATTTGAGGCGTTTCCTGTCGTGTGATTAAAAAATAGTCGTGGCGATTAAAATATGGGCAAAATGAAAGGGGCGTCGGTGCAAGGGCAGAGATATGGAAGAGCTATGGATGAGATCCTGACAGCCTCCCAGATGAGGGCGATTGAAACTGCGGCGATTGTTGCGGGGCAGGTGTCCGGGCTGGCGCTGATGGAGCGGGCAGGTCAGGGGGTTGTGGAGGAGATCTTTCGCAAATGGCCGGAGCTTGCGCCGCAGGACAGCGGGCGAGGGGCCAGCCCCTCGCACTCCCCGAGGTATTTGGAAAAAGATGAATGCGGGCGTCGGGGTGAAGTTCGCAGGGCCGTGGTATTGTGCGGGCCGGGAAACAACGGCGGCGACGGATTTGTGGTGGCGCGGTGCCTGAAGGAGAGCGGCTGGGACGTGGATGTCTATCTGGCCGGTGTTGCGGACGGGTTGCCGCCGGACGCTCTGGAAAATTACCGGAGATGGCAGCAGATCGGGACGGTTCAGGACCTGAGTGACTATGACTATGGCGCGGCGGGGTGGGGCTGCGATCTTTTGGTGGATGCGCTGTTCGGAACCGGTCTCAGTCGGCCGGTCGAGGGATTGGGAGAGCTGTTTCGCGGCCTGCGGGAGTTGGTTTGCACAACGAGGGTGGGGACTGGCCCTGGTGTGGCGCTTCCGAAGGGGCAGACTGTGGTTGTGGCGGTGGACATGCCCAGCGGTGTTTGTGCCGATAGCGGACGGGTCCTCGCTCCTGTGGCCGGGGTCGAGGAAGCAGACTCGTTGGATGAGGCGTACCGGGGGGAGGAGGCAGCTGCATATGCGCATCTGACGGTGAGTTTTCATGCGCCAAAGCCGGGCCATGTTCTGGCGGATGGCCCTTTGCATTGCGGCGAGCTGCGCTGTGTGGATATCGGTCTGCCGACGACGTCGGAACCGGGAACCACGTCCCGGGATGCCCTTGTTGACCTGCATCAGGACGAAAGGATCGGGCGACATGTCTGTCGCTTTGCGGAGGGTTTTTCACCTCACCTTGCGAAGGGAAAGGGCGCACACAAATACGCTCATGGTCATGTGGTCGTGCTGTCCGGTGGGGGCGGGAGAACCGGGGCGGCGCGGCTGGCCGCCCGGGCGGCTTTGCGGGTCGGCGCGGGTTTGGTGACATTGGCGGTGCCGCCGGATGCGATGGCGGAGGTCGCAGCCCAGGTCACGGCGGTGATGGTGGCAGAGGTTGGCGGCGGGGCGGCGCTGGAGGAGGTGCTGTCTGATCCGCGTCTTCGCACGGTCTGTCTCGGGCCCGGTCTGGGCCTCGAGCGGGCAAGGGAGCTGACGCCGATCATTCTGAGCGATCCTGCGCGCGCGGTTGTTCTGGATGCGGATGCGCTCTCGGCCTATGGCGATGATCCGGACCGTCTGTTCGGGATGCTGCATCCCAACTGCGTGCTGACCCCACACGCGGGCGAATTTGCGCGTCTGTTTCCGGATCTTTCCGCGCGTCTCGGGGCCCAGGCAGAGAGCGGCCCGGCCTATTCGAAAGTCGATGCCACACGTGCGGCCGCGCGGCGGGCGGGCTGTGTTGTTCTGTTCAAAGGACCGGATACGGTTGTTGCGGACCAGAGCGGCCTGTGCCGGATAAATGCGGCTGTTTACGAGCGGGCTGCCCCCTGGTTGGGGACCGCAGGGGCGGGGGACGTGTTGGCGGGGATCGTTGCCGGACTGCTGGCGCGCCAGTTCGCGGCTCCTGACGCGGCCTCCCATGGAGCGTGGTTGCATGTGGACTCTGCGCTCGCGTTTGGGCCGGGACTGATTGCCGAAGATCTTCCGGAGCAGTTGCCAGCGGTATTTCGCAGGCTCGGACTGTAGCGAGGGAGGCACCGAAACGGCGGACATCTGAGCAGGCATCCGATCGGGCATATGGATGGGAATATAGACAGGCGGAGCCGGGCGCAGCGCCTGCACCGGGGGGGCGGTCGGCCTTTGGGCTCCGGTGTCCGCTCTTGACGGCGGGCGGTTCGGGATCTGCGCCCGTGCTGCGGTAGTGATTGGCGGGATGCCGAAAATTCCTCTCGCATCCGGAGAAAACCTCTGCTACTCAGCGGCCTCACGTCGGACCTGGTTCCGACAGTCGTGCGGGTGTGGCGGAATTGGTAGACGCACCAGATTTAGGTTCTGGCGCCTATGGCGTGGGGGTTCGAGTCCCTTCACCCGCACCACATTGATTTTAAACGGAAAATCACGAATTTGTACTTGGCGTCCTGCTGGGTCGTTTTTGTGTTTTACAATTTGTTTTACACTTCGTTTGGTGTTCCTAGTCTGTATGCGTTTTGTTCCTGCGCATCTGGGCGGCCTTGCACAGCAGTTTCTGACGGGCTTGCTGTCGGTATTTTTTGACCATCTCAAGAGACTTGTGGCCGGTGACCGACTGGATCTATGTATCGGAACAGCCCGCCTCTGCCAGTTCCTTGGCCGCGGTGTATCTCCATCCATGAATCACGTAGCCACTCGCTGCTATCTTTTCGCGAACGTCGGCGACAACGCTCTGGGCGCGGCGTTTGCTGATATGCTGCGTTAGGTTCTTAGGCTCAGGACCCATTGA
>NZ_VCNK01000030.1 GCF_006265095.1 Phaeobacter sp. B1627 | reverse complement strand
TCGCGATGCGGGTGGCCTTCTTCAACGAACTGGACAGCTATGCCATGGCCGACGGCATGGACACGCGCCAGATCGTCGAAGGCATCAGCCTCGATCCGCGCATCGGCGGCCATTACAATAACCCGTCTTTCGGTTATGGCGGCTATTGCCTGCCCAAGGACACCAAACAGTTGCTGGCCAACTACAACCACGTGCCCCAGAACCTCATCCGAGCCATCGTCGATGCCAACCGCACCCGCAAGGATTTCCTCTCCGACCAGATCCTGATGCGGGGCCCGAAGGTGGTGGGCATTCACCGACTGGTGATGAAGGCGGGATCGGATAATTTCCGCCAGTCCTCGATCCAAGGAATCATGAAACGGCTGAAGGCGAAGGGCGTCGAGGTCATCGTCTACGAACCGGTCCTGGACACGGAAGAGTTCTTTCATTCCCGGGTGATCGCGGATCTGGCGGCGTTCAAGCAGGAGGCCGATCTGATTGTCGCCAACCGGTTGACCGACGACATTGCGGACGTGGCCGAAAAGGTCTTTACTCGCGATCTCTTTGGCGGAGACTGACACCCGTGATCCGCAACGGCCTCCCGGTCCCACATCCCCAGACCTGCCCGGGCCCCCTTGGCGCCGCGGGCGGGCCGGCAAAAATCGGCCAGGAACGGCAGGGGGGCTGCGCGATGTTCCCCTCGGGCGCGTTTTGCGACACATGCGGACCGGATCTGATGAAAATACTGGCGCTTCCGGCCCGGCGCTGCGTCGGTATGGCAGAATTTCTTCTCCGGCGGCCGATGCGCAGGGGACTGCATTGTATTTTAAACCCGCTCATTGCTCACAGGGTCGCCGTACGGCCGATCGCATGTTTACTGAAAAAGGCCTTATGACACAGACAGCGGGAACATATCGCCCAGGCTTTGATGGGGTTTTCAGCCTCCTTCTGAGCGCCCCATAATCATTGTTATGTTAAGTAATAAGAGCGCCAGAGCAGTCATTTTAACAGCGCAGGCCGATCCCGCCAGGCGACAGCTGGTCGAGGCCGGGATGTCACCTGGTCGGACCTGCGCGTTTTCTTTCAATCATCGATACGAAACGGGGCAGACCTTATGACCGGAAAAAACATGCGCCTCATGATCGTTGGCATCAATTATGCGCCCGAGATCATTGCGACAGGGGTCTATACGACCGGACTGGCCGAATTCATGGCCCAGGAGGGTGTGGAAACCGATGTGGTGACCGCACATCCCTATTACCCGGCCTGGCGGACCTTCGAGGGCTGGCGCCGTCCCTGGTGGACCCGGCGCCAGGAAAATGATGTCAATATCGTGCATTGTCCGATCTACGTGCCGGCCAATCCAACCGGCCTGCGCCGAATTCTGCATTACATCAGCTTTGCCGCGACCTCGCTGCCGATCCTTCTGTGGAAGGCGTTGGTGCGGCGGCCCGACATCGTGGTGGTGATTGCGCCCTCGATCATGATCGCCCCCGGCGCGCTGGCCGCGACCCGACTGAGCGGCGCCAGCGCCTGGCTGCATGTGCAGGACTACGAGGTGGAGGCCGCCTTTGCCACCGGGCTTTTGAAAGAAGACAGCCGCATCGGGCGCGCCGCCAAGGCGTTCGAAGCCTGGGTGCTGCGCCGCTTTGACCGGGCCAGCTCGATCTCGGCGCCGATGCTGCGCAAGCTGCGTGAAAAAGGTGTCGAAGAGGCGCGAATCATGGAGCTGCGCAACTGGGCCAACATCAAGAAGGTCAAACCGCTGACCGGCCCGTCGCCGCTGAAGGCGGAGCTGGGGATTGAAACGGAGCATGTAGCGCTGTATTCCGGCAATCTGGCCAACAAGCAGGGGCTTGAAGTGCTGCCCGAGATGGCGCGGCAACTGGCCCATCGCAAGGATCTGACCATTGCCATCTGCGGCGACGGCCCGATGCGCGAAACCCTTCAGGAGCTGGCGGCGGATGTGCCGATGATCCGTTTCTTCCCCTTGCAGCCGATCGACCGGCTGAGCGATCTTCTGGGCATGGCTGATGTGCATTTGCTGCCGCAGATCGCCGGCGCTGAAGAGCTGGTCCTGCCGTCGAAATTGACCAATATGCTGGCATCGGGACGTCCCGTGCTAGCCACCACCTCGCCCGAGACCGCGCTCGGCCAGGAGGTGGAGGGCGCCGGGGTTCTGGTGCCTGCGGGCGATGCCTCCGCCATGGCAGCCGCGCTGGACGGGCTTCTTTCCGCGCCCGAAAAACGGGCAGAGCTGGGGCGGGTCGCTCGCGAGAGGGCTTTGAAGCGCTGGGACATGACAGCGATCCTGTCGCGCCTGAAAAAACAGTTCGAGCTTGAAATTGCGTCCAGCACCTTGGGCGCGCGCAATGTAGATACCAAATAGTCGAGATCATTATTCATGAAAAAAGCGCTTATCACGGGTGTCACCGGTCAGGACGGGTCCTATCTGGCAGAGCTATTGCTGGAAAAAGGCTATGAGGTGCATGGCATCAAACGTCGAGCCTCTTTGTTCAACACGGGCCGGGTCGATCATATCTATCAGGATCCGCACACCGATCATGCCCGCTTCAAACTGCATTACGGCGATTTGACCGATACCTCCAACCTGACGCGCATCCTGCAGGAAGTGCAGCCCGACGAAGTCTATAACCTCGGCGCGCAATCCCATGTCGCCGTCTCCTTCGAGGCGCCGGAATATACCGCCGACGTGGATGCCATCGGCACCCTGCGCCTGCTGGAGGCGATCCGCTTTCTGGGGCTGGAGAAGAAGACCAAATTCTACCAGGCCTCCACCTCGGAGCTTTATGGTCTGGTGCAGGAAACCCCGCAGAAGGAAACCACGCCCTTCTACCCGCGTTCGCCCTACGCGGCGGCAAAGATGTATGCCTACTGGATCGCGGTGAACTACCGCGAGGCCTATGGGATCTATGCCTGCAACGGCATCCTGTTCAATCACGAAAGCCCGCGCCGGGGCGAGACCTTCGTCACCCGCAAGATCACCCGCGGCCTGGCCAATATCGCTCAGGGTCTCGAACCCTGTCTCTATATGGGCAATATCGACTCTTTGCGGGACTGGGGCCACGCCAAGGACTATGTGCGCATGCAGTGGATGATGCTGCAACAGGACACGCCCGAGGATTTCGTGATCGCGACCGGCGTGCAATATTCCGTGCGGGAATTCATCACCTGGTCGGCGGCCGAACTGGGCCTGACCCTGTCCTTCACCGGCGAAGGGGTGGACGAGATTGCCACCATCACCGCGATCGAGGGCGACAAGGCACCGGCGCTCAAGGTCGGCGATGTGGTGATGCAGATCGATCCGCGCTATTTCCGCCCCGCCGAGGTGGAAACGCTGCTGGGCGACCCCAGCAAGGCAAAGGAAAAACTGGGCTGGGTGCCGGAAATCACCGCTCAGGAAATGTGCGCGGAGATGGTCGCGGACGACCTCAAGACCGCCCGCCGTCATGCGCTGTTGAAAGAGCACGGCTATGACATGCCCATGAGCGTGGAAGGGTAAGGGCGCAGATCATGACATTTGACCTGACAGGAAAACGTATCTGGGTCGCCGGTCATCGCGGCATGGTGGGGGGCGCTGTGGTGCGCCGTCTGGCGCAGGAAGACTGTGAGATCCTCACCGCCACGCGGGCTGAACTGGACCTGGTGGAGCAATCCGCCGTGCGGGCCTGGATGCAGGAGATGCGCCCCGATGCTATCGTCATGGCCGCGGGAAAGGTTGGTGGCATCAAGGCCAACAATGAAAACCCCGTGGATTTCCTCTATCAGAACATGATGATTGTCTCCAACATTGCCCAGGCCGCCCATGAGGCGGATGTGGAGCGGTTTCTGTTCCTCGGCTCGTCCTGCATCTACCCCAAGATGGCGCCCCAGCCGATCCCCGAAAACAGCCTGCTGACCGGCCCGCTGGAGCCCACCAACGAATGGTATGCCATTGCCAAGATCGCGGGCATCAAGCTGATGCAGGCCTATCGCCAGCAATACGGCCGCGACTGGATCTCGGCGATGCCGACGAACCTCTATGGGCCCGGCGACAACTACGACCTGAACTCCTCTCATGTGCTGCCCGCGCTTTTGCGCAAGTTCCACGAGGCCAAGGCCGCGGGCGCCAGCAGCGTCGAGCTCTGGGGCTCCGGCACGCCGCTGCGGGAGTTCATGCATTGTGACGATCTCGCGGATGCGCTGGTGTTCCTGCTGAAGGACTATTCCGCGCCCGAGCATGTCAACGTGGGCTCCGGCGTGGAGGTCACCATTCGGGAGCTGGCAGAGACCATTGCCCGCGTGGTGGGCTACGAGGCCAACCTGGTGTTTGATGCCACCAAGCCCGACGGCACCCCGCGCAAGCTGATGGACAGCGCCCGCCTGCAGGCGATGGGCTGGAACAACAGCCGGTCTCTTGAGGATGGTATTGCCCATGCCTATCAGGACTTTCTGACCAACCAAGTGTGAGGCGGCCCCTTCCCGTGACTGGCCAGACCCCCGATGCGCAGTCCTCCGCTGATCTTTCAGCGCAGGTCATGCGTCAAAGAAATGCAGCGAATTTCTCTCTCCGTGATCCGCTGTCGCGGCGGGTCTTCAAATTGGCTTACCTGTGCATGCCGACCCCGGATGAGAACCCCAAAACTCGGACAATGATGCTGTGGAGGCTCCGCCCGTTTGTCAGGATGACATCCCACGCCCCGATCAATCCGACAGCGAGTTGATCGGCGCTGTAATCAGGGACGGGATTATTTGGCTCATGGTTCGACCCCAGCGCGTGACCGGGTTTTCGGCAACAAAGACGATATCGTCGGGACGCAGTTCGAACTTGGCCGCCATTGCCAGATGGGCCGCATTGCGCACATCCAGGTTCCAGGCCGTGATGGCGCCGAATTCGCGCACATCATCCGAGGCCCGCAGCACGTAGACTTCGGAGGCATCGCCGGTTTCCCTGGCCAGACCGCCGCCGGTGTCGAACAGCGCATCGGCCAGCGTTGCGCTGCGGTCAAACGGCAGCGTGAACCGGCCCTGGGTGCGCACTTCGCCGCTCAGGTAGACATAATCGCGATCGACCGCTCCCAGCTCCAGCGCCTGCGCGAAATTGCCCCGCTGCTCGTCGTAATTGGCGCGCCGCAGGTTGATCGCGGTGGACAGTTCCTCAAGCGCGGTCTGCCGCCCCGCGAGAGAGGCCTGGCGCAGCACGATCTGCTGTTCGAAAAACCGTTCTGCCCGGCCGAGGTCGTAATCCGTGTCGACAAAAACCGAATCCCCGGCGATCAGCTGCAGGTTCTGTAGATCGGACCGGGAGTAGAGATCCTCCAGTGGCACCTGATACATGCTGCCATCGCGGTAGATCCGCACTGAACTGAGATCGATATCGGCCACCGAAACGGAACCGGCTGCGGCCAGGGCCTCGCCCAAGGTCAGCGGAGTCAGCGTGATCGGCAGCACGCCCGGCTGGCCCACGGCACCACCGACGGACACCCGGCGAGAATTGAATTCCGACACCTCGAGGCTGAAGGTCGGGTCGAGCTGGTTTTCCACCAGGCGCTGGAACAGCAGCGCCTCGGCTTCGTCCACGGTCAGCCCCGACAGCCGCACCCGCCCGACATCGGGGATGTTGATCGACCCGTCATCCTGCACGGTATAGCCATTGCGGCTGTTCTGCGCCGCCAACAGGCCCGACAGCTCTCCTACGGTGCCCTGGGTCGAAGGGGTCGACAGCACGACCACATCGCCAACGCCGATGGTATAGGGGCCGGGATCGACGGCCGGCGGCGGATCAAGCCGCAGCCCCTGACGCGACGCGTCCTGCGTGGAGGGCGGATTGGGCAAAGTCCCGCCGCCGCGCGGGCTGCTGCCGACACCGGACCCGGCCGAGACGCGGAACACGGCAGGCAGGGTCTTGGGTTGGTACGGAGCCCGGTTGGCCACCAGAACGGTTTCCGGCGTCACCTTGACCACCCGCACTTTTGCCGTATTGCTGACACCTGCGGTGACCGATGGGCTGCGGTAGATGGTCGAGCACCCGGCGGCCAAGGCTCCGGTCAGCGCCAGTGCGCAGAAAACAAAGGGAATGCGGCGCACAGTGCGTCCTCCAAAAGTCATAATTTCAAAATTCATTCCGGCACCACTTTCATAAAGAGGTTGCCGAGAAAGTCACCGGTCCATTGCAAGGATTGCACGATCCTGCCGGTGTCTTTGCGCAGCCAATAGGCATTGGTGAACTTTTCTGCCACGCCGAAACAGTCTTCCTGCCATTTCCGTGTCGGCACCGCGAGGCCCTGAAGAAAGACATCCTCGTCCCCCACCGGCCGGATTTCGCAGCGATAGGCATGCAGTTCGGTCTCGTCATTGCTGTTGAGAAAACTGTGGAACCGCTCGACCTGACCGCTTTGGCCGGCCCCGATCAGGGCCGCGCTCTGGCGCACATCGGACGCGGCCAGCCCCGAGCCAAAGCCCTTGGCCGATGTCAGCAACCCCGCCTCGATGGTGATGGTCGCGCCATCCGCCGTCAGCCAGGTCTGGACCCCGTCCCGTTCCGCTTCCAGAAGCATCACGCCGCTCAGGTCGCGGTTGGGAAACCCGACTTCAAGCCGGGGCGGGATCGGCCGCACGGAGGCCAGCGCATTGGCGCGCGTATGGAACCGGGGCGCATCGGGGCGGATGGCGCCCCGCAACAGGTCCAGGTCATCCTCGGCCTCGCCGCAGGCCAGCACCGCCAGACAGGGGATCAGGAACAGGAAACCACGCATCTTCATCGCAGGAACCGCCCCCAGCCCTGGGCCAGGGACTGGCTGCGCGCCTCGCGGGTCACCCCATAAAGCCGGTTGCGCACATTAAGCCGGGCACCGCCATCGCGCAGCACCGGGCGGATCACCTGGCCCAGCCGGTTGCGCGTCGGACGCCCCGTGAGCCAGGACACCGGGATTTCCAGCCGGATGCCCTTGTCAAAGGAGCCCTCTCCGAACTCTTCGAAACTGACGTCGGTCAGGGTGAAGAAGGCACCGACCTTGAAGCCGTTGTTGAACTCCCGGTCGACCGACACGGTCGCACCATGGTCCCCGGCAAGGTAGCGCCCCACGTCCAGTTGCACATGGTAATCGCCGGGCAAGTCGTAGTAGGCTGATACATGCCCGGTGGCGACGGAATAGTCCTGGAAGCCGAACAGCACGTCGAAATCGCGTTGCTTGACGTAGTTGGCCTCCACCCCGAAGGCGATACGGCTGTCCACTGGGAACCACAACAGCTCTGCCGACAGCCCGCCAAACATCTGTTCCAGATAGCCAAAGCTGGTCCGCGCATAAAGGTCTGCCCCCGGCCGCCAGAGGTATTCGGCGGTCAGGTGCTCGACCCGCAAACCGGATTCGGAGGCGTAGCGGGTCCAGTCCGACCGCACCCGTGGCAGGACGGAGTTGGACTGGCGGGTCGCATTGTCGAGGTTGCCGATCAGCGGCTGGCGAATGGCCCCCGACAGGCTGAGCCCCGGCGCAATGGTATAATCGAGACCAAGCCCGGCCCCCACCTCATAGCGCAGGGGGGAAACCGGATCGAAGAAGGAGGCCTGCAAATAGGGCCCGAAGCGATAGCTCAGGTTCGGATAGGCCCCGTCGACAAAGCCCCCTTCGACCAGCGGCAGGCTGTCGGAGACCCGGGCCCGGGTAAAGCTGCGCCAGGCACCGTCCAGATCATGCTCCAGCTCGTAGAGATCCGCGCGGTTGACCTGCACCACGCTGAGCGGCACGCCATTGGCCACCAGCGCGATGTCGAACCGTTCGACCTCGGGGGGCTGGGTGTTGGCCAGCAGCCGGGCCGTGCGACCGACCGCTTGCGCTGCCTGGCCATAGTTTCCGTTCTCGATTCCGACGACAACGCTGTTGCCGCGCTCCTCCAGGTAGACGAGCCGCAGCCCTTCCTCTTCGAGGTAGCGCCCCAGCACAGCCTGGCGCCGTTTCGTCCCATCCACTGCCCCATTGCCAGCCCCGGGCAGGTTCCAGCTTGCAAGCGCCACCGCATCCACCGGAAGCAAGGGCGATGGCGACGGCCCCTGCCCCCCCGGTGCCACGTTCTTGTGGGGATCGAGGAAATAGGTGTAACTCAGCCCCAGCGTGCTGCCGTACATGTAAGACCCGGTTAGCTGGGAGCCGTTTTTGAACTTGTATTGAACGCCGAAGTTGAAGGGCGAATTCACTTCGAATGAAGTATTGGCCTGTTCTTCGGTATAGGCGTCCGAGGAGTATTCCACCAGCAACGTCAGGCGGTCATTATATTGCCAGCTGACCCCGCCAAACAGCGCCGCATCGCCGCTGAACCAGTTCCCGAAATCAAGCTGCCCGGTCTCCGGCGCGCCCTCCGTCGTACGCGTATCGAACCGGTCCGCAAACGCGCCCAGCGGATTTGAGAAAGCCCCCCGACCGGCCAGTCGACCCCAACCGACCCCTCCGGTCACCTTGAACCTATCTCGAACCACTTTGGTCGCCACCAGATACTCCGATGCATAGATGCCGGTGCCGCCAAAGTCCCTCAACCCAAGGGTGACTGCTGGGGCCCGCCGACTTTCCTCGCGCAGCCGAAAATGAAGGTCGAAACTGCGGTCATACCGGTCACCGCCAAAGATCGTACTTCCCCCAGCTGAATCGAAATCCGCAATATATGCATACCGAAAACTGCCATGCACCCAAGGTAGCATCTGGAAGGTCATGGTTGCTCGTAATGTATTGTCGAAATAACCGGCAGTAAAAGCAAGCGTGCCATCTTCGAGCATCTCGGCTGTCGGGATATCGATCAAGCCAGGGGTACCGTAATTGGAAACGGTCTGGGCTCCAAGCCCCGCGGGGGTAAGACTCATGAACAGGGCAATGCCCCCGCGCAAACGTATCGATTTCAATCGCGTCATGTCACCACAATATTATGTTTCTCTTCATTTACCGTGTTTTAGCACACCTACACCACCCCGGCCGGGCATCACGCGAAAATGGCTTCCGATCTGTGGCGTATCTGCTTATCACAACCCGAAAATCATATGAAAATAGCCTCGATGAGGTCTTAGATGTTTGATCCCACAGTTTGATGGTGCGATCCTTTCTCAAGCTTGGAAGGAAGCATTATGGGACAAGTTCGCACGGGAGCGCCACGACCACGCACGCCGTCAGAGCGGCAATACAGCGATCGCAAGCTTCGCTCTCGAAGCTGAGCGAAGAGCTCGGGATCAATCCCAAGAGGGTCGCCAAGTGGCGGAAGCGGCAGTCGGTCGAGGATCGCAAGACCGGGCCGAAGGAGCCGCGTTCAACTATCCTGACCGAGGCAGAAGAAGCGATGATCGTTGCGTTCCGGCGGCACACGCTGCTGCCGCTGGATGATTGCCTGTATGCCCTGCAGCCGTCGATCCCGCATCTGACCCGGTCAGGGCTGCATCGCTGTCTTCAGCGACATGGGATCTCGCGCCTGCCGGAGGTCGACGGCGACAAGCCAACGCGGCAAAAATTCAAGCGCTACCCCATCGGCTTCTTCCACATTGACATCGCAGAAGTTCAGACGGTGGAGGGCAAGCTTCATCTCTTCGTAGGCATTGATCGCAAGACAGCGTGGGAGTTCCTGGAGCACCTGCTGAAGGTCGTTCCCTATCGCATCCATACGATCCTTACCGACTTCATCTTGCGTCGGGAGCAACAGTCCACTGGACTGTCGGTTGATCCCTCCTCACCTACAACTTTGCCCGCAGGCTGAAGACCCTCAACGGGCTCACGCCTTACGAATACATCTGCAAAATCTGGACATCAGAGCCAGATCGATTCATTCTCGATCCGATCCACCAAATGCCGGGACTAAACAACTAGGCGGCCAGCCCGGCGAAAGTCTTTCATTTTTTGCGCGCTCTTGCAAAAAATAGCGGGTTTCCGCCGAGATCTGATCCTCTTCTGGGTCGTGCAGCATTCTCAGCGCCCGGGCTTCGTGATAAGTTAGGTGCAAATGTGTTTTTAGGAGATTGAGTATGATCAGAATTGCCTTGTTGGCCTTGGCCTTGGCCGCGACCAGTGCATCCGCTCAGGATGTTGGTAGCGTAAGTGCCTCAACGAGTGGTAGTAGTGGTGCAGGTGCTGGCGGCGCAGGTGCAGGTGCTGGCGGTGCAGGCGCAGGTGCTGCAGGCGCTGCCGCAGCAGCCGGCATTACTGGCTTTGTTCCCCTCGTAGCGCCTGCCCTTGGTGCGGTTGCGGCAGCCGCAGGTGTGGTAGCAGCAACCAGTGGTAGCACGTCCACCACGACAACGACCAGCACGACCAGCACTAACTAAACCCAATTTGGTGCTCTGCAAGATTTAAAAAAGGCGCGCCCATAAGGGCCCGCCTTTTGCCATGCATCATTTTGGTCTCCCCCCTGTCGCGCGGCCCGCCGTTTTGCCTTGGCCGATCATCATGATGGCCAGAGCATCTGCGCGTCGGCCAATCTCGACCGGGGCAATCTGGAACATAAGCCCTTCAGTTGGAATAATACTTGGACGTGTACGTGCCGTAGCTGTATCCATATTGCTTCATCCGGCGCGTGTTGATCTGGCCAAGGATCAGGCCGGACAGGCGCTGGTTGTCCATATGGAACAGCCGCAGGGTTTCCATCACCTCCTGCTCCGCAGTGGCATTCCACTTCACCGCCAGCAGAATTGCATCGGCATTGCGGGCAATCAGGCGCGCATCCGAGACCGCCAGCACCGGCGGCGTGTCGATCAGGATGATGTCATAGACCTCGCGCAGCTCGCTCAGCATCCGTGAAAAACGATCGGAGGCAAATAGATCCGCCGCATTGGCCGAGGTCTGCTCTCCGGCCATGACATCGCAGCCCAGAAGCGGGTCGGTGAACAGGACTTCCGCCACTGTCGCCTCCCCGGAGAGCACCGAGACGATCCCCTTGCTTGGCACATTGCTGAGCTGGGCGGTCATCGTGCGCCGCCGGATGTCACCTTCGGCCAGCAGGACTTTCTTGCCGATCCCGACAAAGTTCTGCGCCAGCGCCAGCGCATTAGTGGTCTTGCCCTCACCTGGCAGCGACGAGGTGATCATCACCACCTGCGGCGGCTGGTCCACATTCGACAGCATCAGCGATGTGCGCAGGTTGCGGATCGATTCCGCCATGGCGGAGGAGGGTTTGGCCGCGAGATATTCCAGCACCTTGCGCCGCCCGCGCACGGCGCCGACCGGGATCTGTCCCAGAACGCTGTAGCCCGTGCGCCGCTCCAGTTCCTCGCTGGAGCGGAAGCCCCGGCGCCGGGTTTCCTGAAGAAATACCAGCGCTGTGCCCAGCAGAACTCCCAGCACACCGCTCATCGCCAGGATCAGTGATTTCCTCGGTGCCGAGGGTCCGTTCGGGATCACCGCACGCGACAGAACCCGGCTATCGGCCTTCTGAATTCCCTCCTGCGCCGCAGTCTCTTTCAACCGGGTCAGGAAATATTCGTAGAGCAGCCGCACCGCTTCGGCTTCCCGCGTCAGTTGCTGCAGGGTGATCAGATCGGCGCTCTGTCGCTCGATTTGCCCACTTAACTCCATCTCGGACAGGCGCAGGGCTTGGATCTGCTGTTCGGCGCGACGCGCCTCCAGAGCGGCGCGCGCTCGAAGCCTTTCAAAGGCGGCGTCGAACTCCGCGGCCACGGACGCATCTGCTTCACTGCCGTCAAGCAGGCGCTGAAGCTGCGGATCCTGGCTGACCTGTGCCTGTTCGGCCCGAGTCTCGGCGCCGTTCAGCGCCGCGAGACGGCTTGTGCCCGCTATTTCGGCTGAGGAGGCAAGAGAGATCCGCTCGCGCAGATCCTTCAGTTGCACTTCCTGGGCTCGCAGGGCCTCTGGAGAGATCAGGGTGGTCCCGGAATTGAATTCATTCACCTCGGCCTCAGCGGTTTCCAGTTGCACCTGCAGCTCCGACACCCTGTCGGTCAGCCAGGAGGTCGCTTGCTCGGTCGCCTCGAATTTCACCTCGATCTGGTTCAGGACATAAAGGTCGACAATGGCATCCGCGATCCGCGCCGATTTGGCCGGGTGTTCCGTTTCGACCGTGACCTGAAGCACTAGGCTGTTGGGCACGTTCCGCATCGAGACGGAGGAAATCAACGAGGAAACAACACGATCCCGAGGGCTCTGGCCAACCAGATCCCCTGTCGGGTCTGTCGCGCCGGTGCTCATCCCCAGCAAAGATTTGACGCCGTTTTTCAACGCCGCCGTTGCTTGTTCCTTATACGCGCTGAAGCCGGTAGGCACCCGCAAAGCGGAGTTGAATTCCGGATCTTCCGTCAGGTTGAGCTTGTCCACGACCTTGCCCATCAATCCGCGGGATTTCAGGACTTCCAGCTCGGAATTGATTTCAGACGAGTCTCCGGACAGACCGGTGGCCACGCTTTGCAGATCAACAACGCTCTTTTGCTCGGTTTCAAGCATGACCACCGCAGTGGAAGTATAAAGCGGTGTTGACGCGATGTAGGCTTGATACCCCCCCACGAAGATCATCACCATGGTGGTCAGAACAATCGTCCATTTGCCACGCCACAGGGTGCCCAGCAGCGCCCCCAGATCGATCATGTCGTCGTTGGCAGAAGGGCTCTGTGTCTGCAGCCGCGTAACAGAGGAGACTTCGCTCAAAGGAGACTGTTTCATAAACTCAAAAATACCTTATCAATACGGTTCCGCCCTTTGGTTGCCATTCGCATACACGGCTTCCGTCAAAACACAAGGGACGGAAGATTGTGATATTCCCCCCAAGCCGAGACTTGCCCAACCTATACGACGATTGAGTACAGGCGCACCGCATAAGTGGAGCAGGCACCTGCAAATCGCCTGCGCCGATCCACGCAGCGCCCTTTTTTTAACATCTGCGACCAAATCTTCCTCGCTGGGTTTTGGCGCGATATTTTCCCCTGCCGCCTGCCACCCCCAGCGCGCAGCGATGAAATTTTCATATAAATACATAAACTTCAATCACCTAAGGGTGGTCCGCGCGCAGACCCGGAGGTGTGTGGGTTCTCGCCGGAAAGGTGCAAAAGTCTAAATTGATGGCAAATTAGACTAAAGTTTGTCATGTTTTTGAGTTAAACCTAGCCGCAAGTGATGAATATGGCGCTGAAGTTGGTCCGCGATGCGCCGCTCAAGAATTGAGAGCCGATAACATTTTAGTACGAATTCAAGAGGAGATCATTGTGGAGTTCCTGTTCATATTCACTGCCATGTATGTGCCGACAGTTCTGCTTGCACTTCTCCTTACGCATTGGGAACAAAAAGAAAATCCGGAAGAAACTTCGGAACTGCGTCTGCTGGGTCTGCTGCTGTGCGCAGTTTGGCCGCTTGTCGGCCTGGTGATGGTCGGCATGCGCCAGATGTCCACGGTCTTGATCTGGCGCGCTTCCCGAGGGGGGCAGAAAACTTGAACAAAACCAAGACAACAGCCCTGCTCTATCGGTCCCCCTATGCCGGACCGATAGAGCACCGTTTTTACCGGGTCACAGCACCCACCCTATTCAGAAAGAAGAGGCCACAGTCCCTGCCCACAGTCATTTAAACGTCGGCAAGCCCTTATTTAAGAACGCATTTTGGAGTGAACACCATGGTTGTACAATTGCACAATAGCACGCATGTGCTCTCACTGGATTACGACAGGAACAAGACCGGAGAGCGCAAGAGCCTTTATGGCGTGTTTGGCAAGCGTATCCTCGACATCCTGCTGACCGTGGCCGCGGCGCCGCTGGTGGTGCTGCTGCTGGTGCCGATGATCGTCTGCGTCGCATTGGACGGCGGTAACCCATTCTATTCGCAGATGCGCGTCGGGCGCGGCGGCCGATCCTACCGGATGTGGAAACTGCGCACCATGGTGGTGGGCGCCGACGAGAAACTGTCGACCTATCTGGCGGAGAACCCCAAAGCCAAGGAAGAATGGGACCTGACCCAGAAGCTCAAGTCGGACCCGCGCATCACCAAGGTGGGCAAGTTCCTGCGCAAGACCTCCGTCGACGAGCTGCCCCAACTCTGGAACGTGCTGCTCGGCGACATGAGCCTGATCGGACCGCGCCCGATGATGATCAGCCAGAAAGAGCTTTATCCCGGTACCGATTATTATGAATTGCGCCCCGGAATCACCGGCTCCTGGCAGGTCTCCTCGCGCAATGAAAGCAGCTTTGCCGACCGCGCACGGTTTGATGCACGGTATAATGAAGAGCTCTCCCTGCGCAGCGACCTGAACATCCTGTTCAAAACAGTAAAGGTAGTCTGCAAGGCCACCGGCCACTAAGCGTCTTCCGACCCAGACCAAAACCACAGAGGGCGCCGGATCGGATCCGGCGCCCTCTGTGCTATGTGCCAGCCAATTCTGTTCGACCGGGTTGGCCTTAGCCCAGACCGGCCCGCAGACAGTCGTGAATATGCAGCAGGCCTGCCACCCGGTCTGTGGCGTCCAGTACAAACAGCGCCGAGATCTTGCGGCTGTTCATCTCATGCAGCGCCTCGGAGGCCAGCGAGCCGGTGCGGATCACCCGGGGGCCACGGGTGGCGACCTCGCCTGCGGTGCGGCTCATCAGCCCCTCCATGTTGCGGCGCAAATCACCATCGGTGACAATCCCCGTCAGGCGGCCTCCCTCCACCAGCCCCGCGAGGCCGAACCCTTTTGCGGTCATGGTCAAAAGCACCTCCGACATCGGCATATCCGGCGCCACCAGGGGCAGCGCGTCGCCCGCATGCATCAGCGCGTCCACCAGCATCAGCTGGGCGCCGAGCTTGCCGCCGGGGTGGAACACCTTGAAATCCTCGCGCTCGAACCCGCGCCGTTTCATCAGCGCCACCGCCAGCGCATCCCCCATCGCAAGCGTCGCGGTGGTCGAGGTGGTGGGCGCCATGCCGATGCCACAGGCCTCGGGGGCATCGGGCAGCAACAGCACCACATCGGCCTGGGTCGCCAATGTGCTGTCCGCCTTGCGGGTGATCGCAATCAGCGGGATGGCAAAGCGGCGGCTGTAGGTGACGATATCGGCCAGCTCCGAGGTCTCGCCCGAGTTGGACAGCACCAGACAGACATCGCGGCTGGTGACCATGCCGAGATCGCCGTGGCTGGCCTCGGTGGCATGGACGAATTGCGCAGGCGTGCCGGTAGAGGCCAGCGTGGCGGCGATCTTGTTGCCGATATGACCGGATTTGCCGACGCCGGAGACAATGACCCGGCCTTCCATTGCCTCGATGGTTTCAACGGCCCGCAGCTGGCTGTCGCCCAGCCCCTCGGCCATCCGCGTCAGCGCCGCCGCCTCGACGGTCAGCACGCGGGCCATTTCGGCCAGGGTTTCAGCGGCGGTCATCTGGCGAGGGGTCATGGATGTGGCTCCGGAACATAGGCAAATGCGGGCAGGCAAACACGGGCGGGCAAACGCGAGGCGGACCACCGGCGCAACTGGCCGCCTATGTAGGACCACAGAGCCCAAAAGACCAGCCGCCCCGCCCCGATCCGTCTCAGATCCGGATCGGGGGCGCGGTGGTGACCAACCCGTTGATCCGCGCGATATGTTCGGGCAGGCAATGGCCGAGGAAATCATAGTCTCGCATCACCCGCGCCCGTGCATTGCCCCCAAGATGGGCATAGGCCTCGGGATCGGCCAGCACATCCACCACCTGCGCGGCCAGCGCCTCGGGGTTGAAGAAATCCACCAGCATCCCCGTCTCGCCATGGCGGATCGCCTCGCGCACCGGCGCCACATCGGCGGCCACCACGGTGGCCTCCATCGCCATTGCCTCCAGCAGCGACCAGCTGAGCACAAAGGGCATGGTCAGATAGATATGACAGCGCGAGATCTGAATGATCCGGCAGAGATCGGAATAGGGCACCCGACCGAGGAAATGTACGCGGCTCCAGTCGACGCTGTCGCCGATCTCCGCCTCCATCTCGCCGCGCAGACCGCCGGGGTGGTCGCTCTCGCGGCCATAGGACACCTCATTGCCGCCGATCATCAGCACCCGCGCATTGGGCCTGGCCGCCTGGATCGCCGGCAGGGCCCGCATCATGATGTGAAAACCGCGGGCGCGCTCCATGTTGCGCGCCACATAGGTCACCACCTCATCGCCGCGCGTCAGCGGCTGCGCCAGCCGCCCCAGCGTGATTTGTGCATCAGGGTTTGCGTGCAGACGATCGGCGCGGATGCCGTCATGGCAGACATACATCTTGTCGTGAAAACTCTCCGGAAACCGGTCGCGCTGCCACAGCGTCGGCACGTGACCCAGATCCACCACCTCGCGGTTGAGACAGGGCACCACGTTGCGGGCGCGGTTGAAATAGGCCGCATGGGGACCGGGAGGCTGTTCGGGGTCAAAGCCGACCAGCCCGCCCTCCATGGTGTAATAATATTCAAAGAACCCGAGGATCGGCACCTGCGGCCACAGATCCTTGAAAAAGGTCAGCTCCCCCCACCCGGTATGGCCGAGGATGATGTCGGGGCGAAAGCCGGTCTCGGCCTCATATGTCTGCATCGCCTGTACTGCGCCAAACCCCGCCCCCGCCGCCGCGTCCCAATCCTTGGCGAGGCCAAAGGCATCTTTGGCCGGCGTATGAAAGGGTTTGTAGACCAGCGTCTGGACGCCGGGCAGCTTCACATCGCCGCGCTGGCTGAGAAACACCAGCTCATGCCCGCCCTGCGCCGCCAGCCATTGCACCAACTCGCGATACTGGCCCGGCATGTTCTGATGCACAAAGAGTATCTTCACCGGCGGGCCTCACTCCAGCAGTCGACTGAGATAGGCACCATAGCTGTTTTTCCTGAACATTTCGGCCCGTTCCGCCAGCGTCTCGCGGGTAATCCAGCCCGCATGAAAGGCGATCTCCTCCAGGCAGCCGGTCTGCAGCCCCTGACGCTCTTCCAGGGTGCGCACAAAATTGCCCGCATCCAGCAGGCTGGCATGGGTACCGGTATCGAGCCAGGCATAGCCGCGCCCCATGGTCTCCACCGACAGCGTCCCCTCGTCGAGATACATCTGCAACAGATCGGTAATCTCCAGCTCGCCGCGCGCCGAGGGCTGCACCTGTCTGGCGCGCTCGGGCGCAGTTCCATCGAGAAAATAAAGCCCGGTCACCGCGTAGCTCGAGGGCGGCACACTGGGTTTTTCGATGATCTGCTGCGCGCGCCCCTCGGCGTCGAATGCCACCACCCCATAGCGCTCGGGATCGGCCACGTGATAGCCAAAGACGGTGCCGCCTGCGGGCTTGGTATCCGCCGCCTCCAACAGCTCCGGCAGCCCGTGACCAAAGAAGACATTGTCCCCCAAGACCAGCGCCGAGGGAGCACCTGCAAGAAAATCCTCCGCCAGGATAAAGGCCTGCGCCAGCCCATCCGGCGAGGGCTGCTCCACATATGTCAGGGACACGCCCCATTGGCTGCCGTCGCCCAGCAGGCGTTTGAACTGATCGGCGTCCTGCGGCGTGGTGATGACGCAGATCTCGCGGATGCCCGCCAGCATCAAGACCGAGATCGGATAGTAGATCATCGGCTTGTCATAGAGCGGCAACAACTGTTTCGACACCGCCATGGTGATCGGGTAGAGCCGGGTGCCGGAGCCCCCAGCAAGAATGATGCCCTTGCGCTCAGTCATGAAACGTCTCCAAATCTTTCAGGATATCTGCCAGACCGGCCTGCCAGTCAGGTTGTGAAATGCCAAAAACAGTCTCTAACGAGGAACAATCGAGCCTTGAATTCAAAGGCCGCACCGCAGGCGTCGGATAGGCCGAGGTGGGAATATCCTCCACCCGGCAGGCCAGACCGGCCTGGGCGAAAATCTCCCGTGCCACCCCTGCCCAGCTGACAGGCGGACGGCCCTGAAAGTGATAGATGCCTGATTTGCCCGGAGAGGCCGCCAGCTGGCCTGCGATGTCCAGACAGGCGGCGGCGATGTCGCGCGCCGGTGTCGGCGCACCGATCTGGTCGGCGACAATGGTCAGCTGGTCGCGCTCCGCCCCGAGCCGCAGCATGGTCTTGACGAAGTTGTTGCCATGACAGGACACCACCCAGGAGGTGCGCAGGATCGCAAAGGCACCGCCCGCCGCCTCCACCGCCTCTTCGCCCGCGCGTTTGCTGCGGCCATAGGCATTGGGCGGCGCCACCGGATCGCCGGGCTGCCAGGGAGTTTCTCCGGTGCCTTCAAAGACGTAATCGGTCGAAATCTGCACGAAGGGAATTCCCATCTGCCCGCAGACCTCGGCCATGGCGCCGGGGGCCGCGCCGTTGATAACGGTCGCCAGATCCTCTTCGCTCTCGGCCTTGTCCACCGCCGTATAGGCCGCCGCATTGATCACAGTCCGAGGGCCATGCTCTCTGATCGCGGCCGCACAGGCCCCCGGATCGCTCAGATCCGCCGCCCCGCGCCCCAGACAGGTCACCCCGTCATGAACCGCCAGCTCCCGCGCCACCTGCCCGGTTGCTCCAAATACCAGAATTGTCATGCTCGCCCGCTCTTCATCTTTTTCCAAATACCTCCGCCGGAGGCCGCTGTCCCTCAGGGACAGCTCTTATGCGCTCACGCCCAGCCGCTGCCCGACACCGATGCGGGACTGAAGCGCCCGCCACCACGCCTCATTGTCGAGATACCATTGCACGGTCAGGGCCAGCCCCTCCTCCACGGTCACCGAAGGCCGCCAGCCCAACTCGTCGCGAATGCGCGAGGGGTCGATCGCATAGCGCGCATCATGGCCCGGCCGGTCGGTCACAAAAGTAATCTGTTCCTTGTAGGACTGACCATCCGCCCGCGGGCGCTTGTCATCGAGGATCGCACAGAGCGTTTCCACCAGCTCGAGGTTCGTACGCTCGTTCTCACCACCGATATTATAGCTGCGCCCGTTCTCGCCCTTCTGCAACACCAGCAGCAGCGCCGCCGCGTGATCCTCCACATAGAGCCAGTCGCGGATGTTCGATCCGTCGCCATAGATCGGCAGCGGCTTGCCGGCCAGCGCGCCCAGGATCACCACCGGGATCAGCTTTTCGGGGAAATGATAGGGACCATAGTTGTTGGAGCAATTGCTCAGCACCATCGGCAACCCGTAGGTCTCATGCCAGGCGCGCACCAGATGGTCCGACGCCGCCTTGGAGGCCGAATAGGGCGAGCGCGGATCATAGGCCGTGTCTTCGGTGAACAGCACCGATTTATCCGCAGGCAGGCTGCCGTAGACCTCATCCGTCGAGATATGATGAAAGCGGAAATGGCCGGGCTTGCCGACCGCAACCCAGAACCTGCGGGCCGCCTCCAGCATATTGAAGGTGCCGGTGATATTGGTCTCGATGAAATCGCCGGGTCCGTCGATCGAGCGGTCCACATGGCTTTCGGCCGCCAGATGCATCACCGCATCCGGCGCGTGCAGGGCAAAGATCTTGTCGAGCGCGGCGCGGTCGCGGATGTCGGCCTGTTCAAAGGCATAGCGCGGGCTGTCCGCGACCTCGGCCACATTGTCGAGGCAGGCCGCATAGGTCAGCGCATCCACATTGACCACCTCATGACCCGCCCGGATCGCCTGCCGCACCACCGCCGAGCCGATAAAACCCGCGCCACCCGTTACCAGTATTTTCATGGCTCAACTCCTCATCTGTTGACCTCCGCCGCCAGTGCGGCACGAGGCTCTTGGCTCTCTTACGAATAGGGGCCCGGTGCGACCCGGCCAAAGGGTTTGTGACGCAACCGCAGAAAAGGGCTTTCATAATAGCGGAAACTCAGTTCCGCCAACATCATTGTCCCACCCCAATACAGCAGCACGAACATCATGGTGTCCGGCGCCGGACCGCCATGAGCCGCCAGCAGGCTGACCACATGCAGCACCAACAGATGCAACAGGTAGATACCATAGCTGACCCGGCCGATCCGCACCAGCGGTGCCAGCCGCAGCAGCGGGTGCATCCAGCCATCTTCGCGCAGGACCAGCGTCGCCAGCAGACCGGTCATGGCCAGATGCACCAGCAGATAGGGCAGCCCCGTCAGCACCTGCGGCAGCACCGCGGCCAGCCCGCCGACACCCGCCAGCAGTACGACCGCCATTCCCCGGCCGGAAAACACCCGCCACAAGATCTCAAACCCGCGCGCGTCGTGCAACACCACCGCCAGCCCCCCGCCCAGCAGGATCGGCGCATAGGTGGCGTCCGGCAGCCGGATCCGGAACGGTCCCAGCTCGAAGGCGGACATTCCGACCACCTCCAGCGCGCCGGTCGCTGCCACCACATTCAGCACAACTCCCCCGACCAGCACCGGTCCCCAGAAACGAGGCGGCAGCCAGACCATCAGCACCGGCCAGATCAGATAGAATTGCTCTTCCACCGACAGAGACCAGGTGGGAAACAGGGTCGGGATATGATCGGTCAGGAAATTCGCAAGGAACAGGTAATACCCCGGCCAGAGCGCCGCCGCGCCGGGCATCTCCCGGATCAGCACGAAATAGCCCCCCACCCCGGTGACCAGCAGATAATACAGCGGCAGGATGCGCAAGATCCGCCGCCAGTAAAACCCCCGGAGCGAGATCCGTCCGGTCCGCGCCCGTTCGCGCAGCAAAAGCGTGGTGATCAGGAACCCCGAGAGCACAAAGAACAGATCCACCCCGAGATGGCCCCGCGACAGCATCCCCTCTGTCGTCGCCAGCGGGCTGTGATGGATCAGGACCATGAGGATCGCCAGCGCCCGCAGCCCGTCCAGCGCGCTGAAACGCGCGCCGCTCAGATAGGCGCGGTGGGCCGCGGCGGCACGGGGATCTGACATGCCCCGCCCGCTCTCAATAGTGAAAAGGGCTGTCGAAATCCGCCAGCGTCGGCGCGGCGGCATCCTTCTGCGACAGGATCGGCCTGACATCTGTGGCCTCACCGCCTGCAAACCAGTCGATGCCGCAGCTGTCCCAGCGCACGGCGCCGTCACATTCGGGCGCGTAATAGTCGGTGCATTTATACAGGATCTCGGTATCGGGCGCGCGGGAGATGAACCCATGCAGGAAGCCTTTGGGCACCAGAAGCTGGCGGCCGTTTTCCGCGGTCAGCTCGACCCCGACCCATTGCCCGTAGGTGGGCGATCCCTTGCGAATATCCACGGCCACGTCAAACAGCGCCCCCCGCCCGCAGCGCACCAGCTTGTCCTGGGCATGGGGCGGCGCCTGGAAATGCAGCCCGCGCACGGTGCCCACCTCGGCCGACAGGGAGTGATTGTCCTGCACGAAATCCAGATTGATCCCATGCGCTTCCATCCGCTGCCGGTTCCAGCTTTCCGAGAAAAAGCCACGGGCATCGCCAAACCGCGCAGGGGTCAGGATCTTCACGCCGGAGAGTTTGGTGTCTTCGATCTGCACAGGCGTTCCCTTTTTAAATACCCTTGCGCGCAGCACATACCCGGTTTTTTGTCGGCTGGAAACCACCAGCCTCCATCGCAGGAGCAGCCAGAGAGTATGTTTGACATCGAACTGGCCCGGCCCGGGATCGACATCAAACATCTAAAAAGTCATGCAATGTTCTGTGAGAAGCCCAAATATGCGGCTTCGTGCCGACTAGGCCCATGCACGGGTCGGTATTTGCGAAAATCGGGGTTGTACTGCCTCTGGTCCGGCCTTAGCAAAGGCTCAGTTTTAGGACCTTCACGATATTGATACCTTCACGATTTAGGCAAGCCCTCGTGCAATCAAGTCCACAAAAATTCATGGGACAGCCCCCTTCGGGCCCACCTAATAACCACGGATTATTTGGATAACTGAGGACTTTCATCTTGCTGAGCCCCCACAAAACAGAGCTATCAGCAAACGTAAAACCATGCTGTATGATTAAGAAAGCCCATATTGTCAGCATCCGTGAAAAGCGCCTTGGATGAAGTGGCTGCGCGAGAAGGTGCTTCTCTCGCGACAGAGAAGCCACGCCACAGAGCCGTCGATGTGTTGCGTCACCTGCCCGCTGTCAGCGTGATCTTTCTGCGTACGTGGTCTGCATCACGCTATCCCGCTGAAATGCGCCAAGGGTAATGCCTATGGGAAAACAACTCGCACGGATCGCAAGCGTTTTTTGGGGACAGGTTATTGTCGCCTTGGCCGCATTCGCGGGAATCCGAACCTATACCGAACTGATGGACAAAGTCGATTTCGGTCAAGCAATGCTCCTGGCTGGCTTGATCGCGCTTTTGGATAGCATTATCCTGATGTCGCTGAACCAGACACTCATGTCTCGTTGCGGACCTGTGGAATGCAAGGAGACGCGGCGGCATATATCTATTGGGCTGGCGCTTTATGTGGTGCGCATGGTTCTGGTTGTCATCCCCGTCGCCTGTCTTGCGGTTATGGCAGGGCTGAATTCTTTTTGGGCATTGCTTCTTTTATCGGTCGGGATCTACCTGATCTCTGAGGCCCTGAAATTCAGCGCCCTGAGCCTGATTGTGCTGGACCGCCGATATGGGATATATTCATTTTGGACGGCCGGAGAGGCCTTAATAACCCTAGCGGGGATATCACTTTCGCTCTGGTTCTGGCGCGCCGATGCGATTGGATTCGTGCTCGGCCAAACCGCTGCCCGAGCGGTGAATACGGCATTGTTCATGCTGCTTCTTGCTCCCGGTCACCTGCGGTCTGTAGACCTCAAGCTGGCGCAAAAAGAACTGGCCCCAGCCCTCGCCTATGGGCGGCCGGTCGCGCTAATGGGGCCTCTTGGCTGGATCTCGACCTATCTCGACCGCTATATTCTCGGGGCGTTTCTGGGGACCGGAGCCACGGGCGCATATGTCGCTGTCACTGGGTTAGTCGCAAGGCCATTCGCCCTGACGACATCGGTTCTGTCCAACTACTTTCGGCCGCTGTATTTCCAAGGGAGCCTGGCGTCCGAAGGCGCAAAAGGATGCTATCGTATATTGCGGACCTGGCTTTTGGCGGCCTTGGGCATCGGCCTGATGGGTGTTCTGGCCTTCTGGGTTCTGGGCGATTTCATCGTGCGCATAATGCTTGCAGCAGACTTTCGTGAAGGCGCGCACTTGTTGTTGGTGCTGTTCGGATTGTCTCAAACCTTTGCCATCGCGACCCATGCTGCTGACAATGCAATGCTGGCGCTGCGATGCAGCGGTCGCCTTTTGCAGATCCAAATTCTGCTCTCGATCGGAACACTTGTCTTGATCCCCGTGGGGATCGTGTCCTGGGGCCTTGTCGGCGGGGTTATCGGACGCATCTTTGCCGAGGCTCTCAAGCTTGGTGTGACGACCGCAATAGCCGTGAGGCTAATAAAAAAGATGGACGGCATGGCAGGTGTTCTGGACGTTGACACTGCGGAGGGTGAAGAAAAATGAAGGTAGTAATAGGCACGACTACTGGCTTCCATCTGCGCCGCCTCGCGGTGGAAATGAACCGTGCGGGGGTTGATCTGAGCTACTTCAGCTCCATGCCCAGATTTCGCTTGCGCCGCGATGGCCTCGCCGCACCATGGGCGGTCAGCTTGTTCCCGAAATTACTACCCGATTCAGCGCTCGCCCTGGCGCGGCAGCTTCCGCAGCCGATTCAGATGCGAGCGACCGAAAGAATGCTCGCTCGGGTCGATGAGGCCTTAGCGCGGCAAATGGTGCCTGCCGACATATTTATCGGCCTTTCTTCCATGGCTGTGCGCTCTGCCGCGCGCGCGCGCGAACTGGGAGCAAAGGTCATCATCGAACGAGGCTCCCGGCACGTTCTGTCGCAGAATGATATCCTTGTACAAGGCGGTGCGAAGCCTTTGAGCCAACTTTATATCGAACGTGAACTGGCCAGCTACGACGCTGCGGACATCGTCACCGTGCTATCGAGCCATGCCGCTGAGAGCTTCCTGGAGCAGGGCTTTCCACGTGAAAAACTGTTCGTCTGTCCCCTCGGCGTAGACCTGAAGGCATTCATGCCCAGCCCACGCCCCACAGGGCGGCTAAAACTGCTTTTTGTCGGACAATGGAGTCTGCGAAAGGGTGTGGATACCCTAGTCACGGCGGTGCGCCAGCGGCCAGACTGGAAGCTGACACATGTTGGATCTATGGCAGACGCGCCATTTCCCCAAGGCGACCAATTCCAAAGCTTGGGGCACCGTGACCATGGCGGCCTGGCCGAAGTGATGCACACACATCACATCTTGGTCCTACCCTCTCGGGAGGACGGGTTCGGAATGGTGCTACTCGAGGCCCTAGCGGCAGGCAGGCCGGTCGTCGCCAGCCACATGACCGGCGGCCCCGATATTCGAGAGATGATCACGACACCGGACTGGGTCGAATTGGTTGCACCGGGCGACGCAAACGACCTTCTGCGCGGACTGGAGGTAATGGCCGATCGCGAGGCTACGCTTGAAGGTGACAAAAACCGGAGCCTCCTGGAACCCGCCGACCTGGATCGGTTGAGCTGGAGCGGATATGCACAGCGTTACATGGATTTTCTTGGCATCCTTGGTACAATGAAGGGAGCGCGCACATGACGAATCCTGCATCTCGCAATTTTCCCCGCATCCTCATTATCGCAACCTGGTTCGGACCGCTGCCCGACTACTTTCCGCAGTGGATGCTCTCCTGCCGGTTCAATCCCAGCATTGATTGGCTGGTTGCAACGGATGCTGACATCTCAGATATGGAGCCCCCCCCCAACGTCCATTTCGTGCAGATATCGATGGACGATTTCGCGGCCCGCATTTCCGAGGAGGTCGGCTTTCAGGTTGCAATGGAGCGACCATACAAGGCCTGTGACCTCAGGCCGCTCTACGGGTGCCTGACCGATTTGGCTCCCGGAACGTGGGATTTCTGGGGGCATTGTGATCTCGACATGCTGTTCGGCGATATTTGCGCCTTTTTGACACCCGAGTTGTTGACCACAAATGACCGGGTTTTCGGCGTCGGACATTTCAGCCTGTACAGGAATGACGACGAGACGAATAATTTCTTCCGCAAACCCCTTGACGGCTTGGACTATCGCCAGATCCTGACGGATCCACGCCCGCGCGGCTTTGACGAACATATCGGCGTCAATCGGATCTGGAAGCATCATAACGGCAGGTTTCACGAGGATGAAAGCGTTCTCGCAGACATCGACCCGAATATCTATCGCATAAGGCGCACCTCGAACTACATCTGGGTCAAGAATATGCGCCATCAGGTTTTTGGCTTCAACCGCGGGCGCGTGATGCGCTATTGGTTGGCGTCTGGACAGGTAAAGTCAGAGGACTTCATGTATGTCCACTTCCAGAAACGCCGGTTCACATTGCCGCCGCCCCCGACTGGGTGCGAACGGTTCTGGCTGACGCCAGACGGGTTTATCCCCATGGAAGAAGACACAAACCTGACAGACAACAGCGTCACCCCCAGCATGATACGTCAGCTTAGCCCGGTCCCGCTCCTTCCTCCGCGCAAGGAAATTTCGCATCGCCTCCGACACACGATCCGCCTCCTGCGTCACCATGCAAGAGGCCTAATGCATTGAATAATAATGGGGTTTGGAGATCTCGGCAATTGGGCCTGATGGAATCGAGAGCACACGACATCCTGCGGATGTTTCTGCTTCTTCAGGTCATTTTGGGCCATATGGCGCACATAGCACTGCCCAACATGTCCCAGCTCTTCAATGATCTGGAGCAGACATGGCCCGAGGTGATGTTTCGTCTTGCTTGGCGGTTCGGACCTCAGGCTGCTTTTCTGTTTGTATTCTTGAGCGGCTTTATGGTAGCCGGTCCGCTTATTGAACATATGCAACAAGGGCGCGTTCCTGCCGCTCGGGACTTCTTCAAGAGACGGATGCTCCGCATTGCGCCAATTGCAATAGGGGCCATTCTCCTGACGGCTGGTATTGACGCGCTATCGCGGTTGGCACCTGGCGCTGAAGCCCTGTACCGCCAAGGCTATGCATACGACCTGGTCTCCACGTTCACTCTCCAGAACTTCTTTGGAAATCTGCTCTTCTTTCAGCCCATTTTCGTAGACAGCTTTGGATCCAACGGCCCCCTTTGGACGCTAGGTTATATTGTCCAATACTATATCCTGGGTTGGATTTTCTGCTGGGCATTCGCGCGCATCGGACCGAAGGCCGTGATCGGTCTCGTTGCTGCTTTGGTGCTGATGTCGCTGGTGCGGGCCGAATGGGCTGTGCTGTTCATCGCGTGGCTCGCTGGAGGGCTCACACGTGGCCTTGGGGGCCGACATTCGAAGGTCTCCCGTCTGTGCCTGATTGCAGCGGGCGTGTTATTTGTTCTCTCCAACCTCCTGCCCCCGCTGATGGCAGCGGTGGCCAGCATTCCGGTTGGCATGCTCCTAGCCGGTGGCGCTCTTCCGCACGTCAGCTTGCCCAGCTGGAGCACACCTCTCTGGCTACGCCGACTCTCGAATGAGAGCTATACAATATATGCGATTCATCACCCTGTGCTTGTTTCCACTTATGTATTGGGCTTTCAGGGACATGCTGGACAGGGCCAGGAATTTGCACTCTATGTAGCAACATCGGGGCTAGCAGTCGCACTGGTCTCTGTACTGTTGGCATGGGGCGCAAGGAAGGCTGCTATCTGGCCCCGTGACAAACAACCCTCACCGGAGGACTCCCGATGAACAACCCAAAGGTCACTGTCCTGATGCCGGTTTATAATGTCGGCATCCACCTTCACGCGGCGGCCAAGAGCATCTTGACGCAGACCTTTACTGATTTTGAATTCATAGTTGTCGACGATGGCAGTGAGGATGGGAGCCCCGAGCTGATCGAGCGCATGGCGGATCCCCGCATTCATCTCATCCGTGCACCGCACGGCGGCCTTGTCGCCGCGTTGAATTTGGGCATGTCACACGCCAAGGGAGAATACTTGGCACGGATGGACGCCGACGACATCGCGCACCCCGAGCGCCTAGCCCTGCAGGTCACGCACCTGGACGAGCGGCCCGACATAGGGCTGGTCTGCAGTAACGTGACGATCATCGACGGAGAGGGAAACGTGACCGGCAAACAGGTCGAGCCGAACTGTACCGCTGAAGCTCTGGTCGAGGGACTGCTGTATCAACGCCGGATGAAGCCGATCATCCACCCTTCCGTCATGATGCGCCGCGAGGTTTTTGAAACGCTGGGGGGCTATCGAGACTTCAAGAGCGCTGAAGATCGCGATTTTTGGCTTCGCGCAAGCGACAGCTATCGCTTCAGCCGCCTAAACCAAGCTTTGTTATCCTACCGCATTCACGCCACTGGAATATCGCGTGAAAAGGGAGCCGAGCAAGCAGTGTCCAGCGCGATGGCAGCGTTGAACTATCTCGTCTACCGCGGATCCAAAGTCGACCTGTTCCAGGATCAACCAGAGACATTTCAGGCGACGGCAAAGACGGTTCGCACAAGAATGGAAACCGAGGTTTTAGACGCCGCCGTCGCGTTTCGTGCGGCAAGAGATGAGTTCCGAAACGGAAGTCGGATCAAGGGGTGCATCGCCGGGATTGCAGCACTCTTGCGGCACGGCAGGCGCGCACTACCAAATGGGAGTGTGATGGGCACTCGGACCATCATCAATGAACTCTCGGCCGATCTGATAGGAAAATTGTTGGGGGCACAGGGCTTGCAGCAACCCCGATCCCAAAAGGTTAGCTGAGCAGCATGGAATACCTGGCTTCCTTTCTTCTATTTTTGTTATGTCTTTGGCTTTTTTTTAGAATGACACGGGCGCGAGATATCTTGGATTTCCATCTGGGAGTTATCGCGACATTTTCCATCGGATACTACTGCCTCCCGATCTGGTTCAAAGAGCTCTCACCCCTTCAGATATTTAGGTCATATGAGGTGGCGATTATCGCCTTCATGTTCCTGCTGTTTGCGGTCTGCATCACCATAGGCGTATGGGTGGGAAGACGGTCGATCCCAAAGTCTGTAGCGATCATGACGCCAACTTTGGACCGGCTGCTACATCGCCGCATGTTGGTAACAACGAGCGGCGCGTTCTTATTTTACATATACTATTACTCGACTCAAACCCTGACAAGCTATTCAGCGGACGATTTCGAAGCCTTCTTCAACAATCGAGGGCCGTTTCACGCAATATTTTCCCTGCTTTCAAAGTTCTCGCTTGCTTGGATGGCGATCGCAATTGCGCATACATGGAGTCACAACAAACGTTCTGAACTCGTTTTGTACTCTGCAATGTTCGGTTTCTGTCTGCTCATGCTACTTCTGGTCGGGCAACGGTTGGCGCTCCTCACCCCTCTTGCAATGCTGGCAGCGGCTCTTTCTCTGTCGGGACAGTCGAAACGCGCTGTATCCATGTTGGGCGTCACGGTTTTAGTCTTACTTCTGGTTAGCCCAATCGCCGTTTTTATCCGTGAAAGTCTGGCAGACAAAGAAAATGAAACCGCTCAGCATGCGTTGATGGAATTCAGTTATGGCGACGATGCATTTTCATCTATATTTCAATCCATAATTGATCGGGGCGATCTCATTTATGTCGCTGTAAGAATGAAACCACAAATTGACGCAGATCCGTTACCAGGGCCCATATATTATACCTCCGTGCTCTTGAACGCCATTCCGAGAGCATTTTTCCCAGGAGGGTTCAAACCTTATCCACTTAGCACAAACGGATTTCCTTCGGGAGAGCTGTCAATATACTCTTGGCAACATATATTAGGTGCTAGCACCGGAAGTTTAAGCGCGTTCGGTGGAATTGTTGCCTATCGTGAATTCAGCTGGGCTGGCGTTGTTTTGAACGGTATGGCCACAGGCATTTTGTTTGTGTTCTTTGCCCGGTGGCTTGGCGCCGGAGGTCTTATATTGCAGGTGCTCTATCTTCAGGTTTTTGTCGCCAATTCAATATCAAAGGTACCACCCAGCTTCTTCGAATCCCTATTGTCCTTGATGCCAATGCTTCCGTTCATTGTCGTTGCAGTTTCGATCAACTGGATTATTGCACGATTCGGAATATCTCGACGTTCGACAACATCTTCCCCTCGGGTCAGGACTCATAGCCAATAGATGACAGTTGCCGCGAGTGCGATGGCTGAGAGGAACACCTTGGGGCAGCGGTCGTATCGGGTTGCGACACGCCGCCAGTCCTTGAGCCTGCCGAACATGATTTCGATCCGGTTCCGCCGTTTGTATCTGCGCTTATCGTAATTCACGGCTTTCCTGCGCTGTTTCCGGCCTGGGATGCAGGCGCGTATCCCTTTGTCTTTCAACGCTTCTCTGAACCAGTCAGCATCATATCCTCGGTCTCCCAGCAGCCATTCCACCTTTGGCAAACTGCCCAACAACGCGCGGGCACCTATGTAATCGCTGACTTGTCCTGCCGTGACGAAGAGGTTGAGCGGTCGGCCCTGACTGTCGCAGATGGCGTGCAGCTTGGTGTTCATGCCGCCCGTTTTCGGGGGATTGGATCCCCCGGATCAAATCCTGATCCTTCAATCTCCGACCAATCAGGCGTCCGCGCCCCCTTTTTTCGCGCCCATGCTGGTCGCTGTTCGGTGTGCCTTCAGGTAGGTTACATCGATCATCACGGTCTTCTCTTCGGTATGCTCGGCCGCCAGTCCCGCCATCATCCGGGCGAAGACACCCTTGTCGCTCCACAGCTTCCAACGATTGTAGAGTGTCTTGTGCGGCCCGTAGGCGGCGGGCGCATCACGCCACCTTAAGCCATTACGATTGATGAAGATAATCCCGCTCAACACCCGCCGATCATCGAGGCGGGGCTTGCCGTGGGACTTCGGAAAGAAGGGCTCAAGGCGCGCCATCTGCGCATCTGTCAGCCAGGAAAGATCAGACATGTTCACCGCTCCATTTTCGAAGCCGTGAATCGCGCGCCTACGCGGAAATCAATGGGTCCTGACCCTAATCTTTCACTATACAACGCCCAAGCAGAAGCACTGCTTCCCCTAATTGCGAATAGAATGTCCAATTTAGAACGCCCGACCGTTTAGCTGCTGCACAATAAATACCATCCTTGACAGAGTGCTATACAAAAGGACTTGCATTTTACGTTTAAGCTCAATATTTTCGGGGGTGTCTTTGTGGTGCAAATTGTTTTCCTTCGTACGCCTAGGGTTTTTCGTTTCCACTGAGGGGGACACATAAAACTGTCATCACATTAATAATTTTGTCATTTTCATGACCAACGCCAAATTCATGCTGCGGGCAGATTTGGTGTTTCCCTGACCATTAAATAGAAAGTTGGAATACGTGAAGATTTTACGGATCATTTCCAGCGTCGACCCTGCACATGGCGGGCCTGTCGAGGGAATGCGGCAGTCGGCTCTACGCCATCGGGACCTGGGCATTGAAACAGAAGTCCTGTCGGTGGATTCACCAGACAGTCCACATGTAACGGCTTTCCCCACGAAGGTTCATGCGATGGGTCGGATCACTGAACGGTACGGTTATTCTTCAGGTCTCGGCCGCTGGATTTCCGGGCATGCGCAAGAATACGATGCGGCGGTGGTGCATGGAATGTGGAACCACGCGGCGGTGGGCGGCGGCCGCGCTCTTGTCAGGACCGGCCTTCCCTATGTCGTCTTTACCCACGGCATGATGGATCCATGGTTCAAAACGGCTTACCCGGTGAAGCACTTTGCAAAGCAGCTCTTTTTGTGGGCATTGCAGGGACGCGTCCTAACAAAAGCACAGAAGGTCCTTTTTACATCCGCCGAGGAAATGCGGTTGGCCAAGGAGGCTTTCCCAAGAATAACCTATCAAGGCCAAGTCGTCGCTTACGGATCTGCTGTTCCGGACGTTTCAGATCATACTGTTGCGGAGAAAGAGTTTCGGGCGTTTTGCCCCGATCTGGGGTCAGCGCCTTACCTTCTGTACCTATCGCGCATCCACCCCAAGAAGGGTGTTGATATTCTGCTGAAGGCCTTTGCTCAGATTACCGCGTCTCGTCCAAAGCTGCATCTCGTCGTCGCCGGCCCCGGCGAGGCGAGGCTGATGGATTCTATGCAAGCGGAAGTCCAGACTTTGGGCCTTACTGAACGAGTCCACTTTCCAGGCATTGTGACCGGTACTCCAAAATGGGGAGCATATCTTGGCGCCGAGGCTTTCGCACTCCCGTCGCATCAGGAAAATTTTGGCATCGCTGTCGCTGAGGCCTTGGGCTGCGGCACGCCCGTGATTACCACGGACAAAGTGAATATCTGGAGAGAGATCAAAGTTGCGGACGCCGGGTTCATTAGCGGCGACAATGTGGTCGATTTCACCCGCGCGCTGCAAAAGTGGGTAGACTTGGCTGATGAGCGCAAAGCCGAGATGCGCATCGCCGCTAAAGCGTGCCACACACGACAATTCTCCGCCGAGGCCGCGTCTGTTGCCCTCAAAGAAGTGCTTGAGAGCATCAGCACGCGATCCTCTCCAACTCTTTAGCTCTGCGAGTTCCATAGTGTTAGCTATATCCGCTCGCTGTCCGACCTCGCAGACCTTATTCAGGAACCATGAGACAAGTACGCCATGAAATTTCATAGAAGGGCCGAAACTTTTGTACCGTCGGCATGCGCAGGATGCACAAGTCTCCCCTACCTGACTTTCAAGGCCGCAGTGGCCAAGAAGGAGTGTCTGTGACCGAACCACTTGATGCCACTAAAGCCGACCCATTCGCCGGCGCCCCGACCTTCTCCATGCGCAATCGCCTCGAGCGGGCGGCGTTCGCTTTTGTGTGGCTGCTGCTCGCATCCTGGACCCCACCGCCGCTTCGGCGATGGCGCCTGTGGATCTTGCGCCGCTTCGGCGCCCAGCTTGCCTCCACCGCGAACGTCTACGGCAGCGCCCGCATCTGGCTGCCACGGAACCTGACGATGGCCCCTCATTCAACCCTCGGCCCCGGGGTTCAATGCTACTGCATGGCGCCAATCCGGATCGGCTGCCACGTTGTCGTGTCGCAACGCGCGCACCTGTGCTGCGGAACCCATGACATCCTCGACGCCCGCTTCCAGCTGCGCGTCCGACCAATAGAAATCGGCGATGATGCGTGGATTTGCGCAGAAACCTTCGTCGGCCCCGGGGTAAAAGTCGGTGCGGGCGCCGTTTTGGCCGCGCGCGCCGCCACGTTCATCGACCTAGATGACTGGACCGTCTATCGCGGCAACCCAGCCACAGCGGTCAAGGCCCGCCAGCAGTTTCAAAGGACCAGATAATGCCCGACATGCTTACCGCCCTGATCCTGACATACAACGAAGAGCAGCACATCGAACGCTGCATCCGCTCGCTTTCCGGTGTCACCGACCGAGTCTGCATTGTGGACAGCTTTTCGACGGATCGCACCGTGGAGCTGGCACAGGCGCTGGGGGCCGAGGTCATCCAGAACCCATGGAAGAACTACGCGACACAGTTTCAGCACGGGCTGGACAGTTTCGATATCCGCAGCGACTGGACCATGCGGATTGACGCCGATGAATATCTGGAACCCGCCTTGCAAGAGGCTCTGCGCGCATGGTTCATCGCGCCCCAGCCAAGCGTGAACGCATTGTATCTGCGCCGCAAGATCGTGTTTTTGGGACGCCCGATCCAGTACGGTTTTTTTTACCCTGCCATGATGCTGCGGGTCTGGCGCACCGGCGAGGGGCGGATCGAACGGCGCTGGATGGACGAGCATATCGTGCTTGATGCACCGATCAGTGCCACCCTGAAGGGAGACCTTGTGGACCACAACCTGAATGACCTCACGTGGTGGATCAGCAAGCACAATGGCTATGCCAGCCGCGAAGTGTACGACATGATCGAAATCCTTGAACGCAGCCGCCGCGAGAAGGATACAGGCATGGTCGCCATGTCTGGTCAAGCGGCACGCAAGCGGTTCTTGAAGGAGCAGGTTTATGCCCGGCTCCCCTCCACTCTGCGTGCAAGTTTTTACTTCTTCTACCGCTATGTCCTTGGACGTGGGTTCCTCGACGGCAAGGCCGGGTTCTTTTTTCACTTTCTGCAAGCCTACTGGTATCGCACCCTTGTCGAAGCAAAGCTACACGAATTGCAAATGCGCGCAGATGCTGTTGGTCTGACACCTTACGAACTGCTGTATAGAGAAGGGGTTTTTACTGAACCGGTGCAATCCGGTTCTACTTGACGATCAAAATTTTGGTCAGGCTTGGGATAGGCACGCGGATCAGCTCTGTGGTCAAACCTTTGCCTGTTTGCGCACCCAGCCAAGGAAGGCCGCGTCGGGTTTGCGCAGACGCGGCCCCCCGGATCTGGCCCAGACCGCGCGCCAGTCGGCCTCCAGCGCATGCACATCAACCCCCGGCATCAGACGGCGGACCTCGTCCCGGGCGGCCTCTGTCACAGTGGGGGGCGGGCCTTCGACCACCGCATGTTTCTGCGTGAACCGGATCAGATCGCCCGGCATCTCCGTCAGCGCATAATCCGGCAGCGGCTGGCTGTCGATCATGTCGCGGATCATCTTGCGAAACACCCGCCGGGGTGAGGCGGAACCGGATTTCTTCAAGAGGGTCTCGACCGAGATCTGCCAGCTGTCCTGCCGGCCGCAGTGCTTGCGGGCCAGTTCATAGATGCGCCGTTGCAGCGGTTTCCGAAGCCGGAAATAATCGCGGCTGAGCGTCAGCACCGATTTCGACAGCACCGCACGATAGAGCCAGTCCGACAGCGTCACCGCCACCGAAACCATACGCCCCCCCCGCGCCTTCCTCACGATCTCCCAGCTCTCGATCAGGCCAAAGCCCGAGGTGATCTCCTGGCCGCCGGTGACGATATTGGTGGTGATGCGCGTGCCCGCCAGCCGCTCAAACGCCTCGCGCAGGCGCCGGTAGGCATCACCGCTGGTCTCCCGGTTGCAGGCCACAAGCAGGTCATGCGCAGTGAGATGCAGCGTGCGGCTCACCTGACGGCCCGCGTTCAGGGCGGCCATCAGCTGGCTGACGCAAAAGATCAGGATGTCCTTGTCGTGGATCGTCGCCAGCCCCTTGACGCTCGGCGTCACGGTGATCTCGGCCCCGTTGTGTTCGTAATTCAGAATGCGCCGGTCGGGCCGGGTGGCCAGCGAAAACAGCGGATGCTCCATCGATGCGAGATCGTTCTTCGGCATCGCATCGAAGATATCACAGAGGAAATAAGCCCCCTGACCCTCCGGCGGATAACCGCCAGCCTCGCTCACCGCGCCCGTCATATCCTCGTCCTGCTGCTCGTGTGGTGCCCGCGTCAAAAGCGCAGATTCGTTTCGTGGTTTTGATTACACCCACCCTAGGGTTATCCACAGCCCCGCACAACGGGGGTTCAGAGTCAGCAGATCGGGGGTTCGGAGTCATTACAACGGGGTTTCAGAGTCACGGACCGTTCAAAAACGCCGGTCTTGGTCAGTAAAAAAAGGACTTTGCCACAGCACGAGGAATCCCTTAACTACAAATAACACAAATTTAACATACCAGAAATTTTTGATCTTTCCGGAACCGCCCTTCAAAGCGCCCGCCCAGCTTGATCCAACCTCTGGATTTGCTTAGAAAATTCAATCCAGGTCGTCATAATGCTTCCACCTGCTGCCTTTTGTGCTATCTTACGAAAAAGGCGATACACGGGCTTCTCAGATCAGAGGACAGATCACAGGCCTGTGCCGTGATCTGAGAAGCCCCTCCAGCATGAGGCAGTAGCAGGATGGCCAGAGATATCCACATGAAGGCAGGCAGCCCCCTGCCACCCTATTTCAATATTGACCCCGACGCAGCCGCCGCTGATCTGGATCAGGCCACCGATACCGCCCGCTTTGCCGAGATCGCCCAGGCCTGTGCCCGCGGCCGCACTGATCTGGCCAGCCGGGGCCTCAATGAGGAGGGGTCGAAATCCCTGCGCCTGTTCTCGACCTGGGAAATCACCCGCTATCTGATCCCGGTCGCCCAGGCCCATTTCCGGCGGGTGCTGAAGGCCAATCCCGATCTGCCCCAGGGCCGGTCCGAGACCGAGGGCGGCGCCAAATGGTTCACCCTCGACGAGGTGCTGCGGCTGCGGGCCTTCTTTGCCGCGCAAGGGTCGAAGGCGAAGAACTACCTGCCCTACCGCCCCGAAGGTCTGCCCGCGAAACTGGTGGCGGTGGCGAATTTCAAAGGCGGGGTCGGCAAGACCTCGACCGCGGCGCATCTGGCCATGTCGGCCGCACTCGATGGCTACAAGGTGCTGGTGATCGACCTCGACAGCCAGGGATCCATGACCTCGATTTTCGGCGGCAAGGTGGAGGACGAATGGCAGACCGCCTTCCCGCTGCTGGCCCGCCACTACGGCGATCACCTCCGGCTGGAGAACCAGCGCCGTCTCGACCGGGGCGACGCGCCGCAGCCGCTGGACGAAAGCCTCTCGGCGGCGATGGAGATGACGGCGCAGGACGTGATCCAGCCCACTCACTGGCCCAATATCGATCTGATCGGCGCGCAGCTGAACCTCTACTGGGCGGAGTTCCAGATCCCCGTCTGGCGGATGGCCGCGCGCTCGTGGAAGCTCTGGGATGCGCTCACCGACCGGCTGGAGGCGGATGGGGTGCTTGATCAATATGACGTGGTCTTCATCGACACGCCCCCGGCGCTTGGCTACCTGACCATCAACGGGCTCTCGGCCGCGGATATCCTCCTTGTGCCGATGGGGGCGTCTTTTCTGGAGTTCGACTCGACGGGGCGGTTTTTCGATATGTTGCATTCCACCTTCGCCTCCATTGAGGAGGGCGAGAACCTCGCGGCGCGGGCTCTGGGCCGGCCCGAGATCGGGTTTGAGTGGGATGCGGTGCGCGCCGTGATCACCCGCTATGACAGCGCTCAGCAGGGCGAGCTGGCGGGGTTGGTTCAGGCCTATATGGGCCCCACCCTGTCGCCGCACCGGCAGGATTTCACCGCGCTGATCGGCCAGGCCGGCGAGCAGGTCAATGGCATCTACGAGGCGGACTACCGCGATTTCAACCGCGAGACCTATGCCCGCGGCCGGGAGACCTTTGACGAGACCTATGCGGCCTTCAAGCGGCTGTTGACCGGCGTCTGGCGGCGCGAGGAGCTGGCGTTGCAGCAGGAGCGCGCGGCTTCCTGACCGGGGCCTAAGGATTTGCTGCGAGGCTGGAAGCGCGCGGCTGACGAGGAAGGACGACGACAATGGCAAAACGCAAACGGCTGACGCCTGCGCAGCCCACCTATCTGAGCGCCTCTGATGCGGCCCCAGCCCCGGCGCCGGGGCCGCTCTCCGTGGGCGCCGCGCCGATTGCGCAGGTGGCCTCTGATACCTCTGCGGCGGCGGCGCTGCAGGAACTGTCGGGCGTGTTGGAAAATGCCCGCGCCCGCGGGTTGATGATCGAAGAGTTGCCGTTGGATGCCATCGACGAGACCTATCTGGTCCGCGACCGCATTGTTCAGGACGAAGAAGACATGCAGGCGCTGATGGAATCGTTGCGCGCCCGCGGTCAGCAGACCCCGATCGAGGTGGCCCGGATTGAGGGCGCGCGCGGAGTTCTGAGCCATGGTCTGATTTCGGGATGGCGGCGGCTGACGGCGTTGCGCAGACTCTATGAAGAGACATCAGAGCCTGAATTCGCCCGGATCAAGGCGCTGGTGGTGCGCCCCGAAACTGCGGCTGACGCCTATCTGGCGATGGTGGAAGAGAACGAAATCCGGGTCAACCTCAGCCATTATGAACGGGCGCGCATTGCCATGCGGGCGCTGGCAGAGGGGGTTTACCCGGATCAGCGCAAGGCGCTGCTGGGCTTGTTCATGAATGTCCCGCGGGCCAAACGCTCCAAGATTTCCAGCTTTGTCACCGTGGTGCAGGCACTGGATGCGGTGCTGCGCTATCCGACCGCGATCCCCGAAAAGCTTGGCCTCGGGCTGGCGCGTGCCATTGAGGAAGACCCCGAGTTTGGTGCCCGTCTCGCCGAGGTGTTGCGCCAGCACCGTCCGCAGAGCGTGAGTGAGGAACTGGCGCTTTTGTCCCATGAGTTGGCCGCACAGGTTGCGGCTCTAACCCCACCTGCAGAGTCTGTTTCCAATTTTGCCGCCCCCCTGCCCTCCTCCGCTGCAGAGCCTGTCGCTTCGCCTGCGCCGTCTGCGCTGCCCCGCATTCGCAAGACCGAGCCCGTCACCGCGCCGGGCGAGCGGATCACCCTGCAGGCAGCCCCGGGGGTCCGGTTGGGCTATACGGCGGATGCGCAGAAGATCGAACTGACAGGCGACGGCGTGACGGCTGAGCTGATGGCGGAGCTGAAGGCCTGGCTCGCGACCCGCTGACTTTCCTGTTGAACTGAGAACAGCCGGTCTCCCGACCCGATCCCGATGTCACAGGCGCCCTTCGCGGCGCCTGTTTTGCTGTTTCAATGGGGGGGTAATTTAGGTAAGTAGTATTGACCTATTGTTTCGCGCGCGAAGCATTGGGTAAGTAGTGCTGAGCTATTGTTTCGCGCGCGAAGCATTGGGTAAGTAGTGCTGAGCTATTGTTTCGCGCGCGAAGCATTGGGTAAGTAGTGCTGAGCTATTGTTTCGCGCGCGAAACATTGGGTAAGTAGTGCTGACCTATTGTTTCGCGCGCGAAACAATGCGACAGGATTGCTGACCTATGAGGTCTTCTGGCGCGTATTCGAGGGGACTCGTCAGCCGCGGCCTCCCCTCTCCTGCTCAAAAAACAGGCGAAGCAGACAATGGCGAAAAAATGCTGTAAACTTCACAGGCAGAGCCTTTCAATTCGCTGTTTTTTTGGGCGGATCATGATAAGCCTTATGCATTGTGAGGTTGGAAATTGTGTTCAATAGATTGGATGTTAACAAGGTGTTCACCATTGCGTGGAGAGGTAAGGTCGCGGAATTGGAGTGCGTGAGAGAATGTTGAAATTCGTGGAGGCGCTGACGCGTCAGCAAAAGGCCACGATCTTTCTTGTCCTGGATCTGTTGCTGTTACCGGTTGCCCTGCTGTTTGCCTTTGTCCTTCAGGATATGCCTGTGTCGACAATGGTTCTGATGGGCCAGATGCTGCCGGTATTGCCCTATATCATCGTCCTGACTGCGGCCTTGTCCTATTGGCTGGGGCTGCCGCAGGTGCAGCTGATTGCCTATGAGCGGCATGCGGTCGGCCAGACGGCGATTGTTGCGATCAGCGCAGCAGCACTGGAGGCGTCGGCCTGTGCCGTCTTTGGCCCGGAGCTGCCGCCGGGAGTGCATGTGGTGTTCGGCCTCAGCTACCTGTTGATGATGGTGGCGGTGCGGACCGTGATGCTGCAGGTGGTCCTGGCCCTGTATCGCCGGGCGCGGCCGCGCAGCCGGGTGCTGATCTATGGCGCGGGCAATACCGGCACCCAGCTGGCGCAGGCATTGAAAACCCATGATGGCATCGATCCGGTGGCCTTTGTCGATGACAATAAATCGCTGCAGGGGCTGACATTGGTCGGGCTGCCGGTCTGTGCCCCGGCCCGGATTTCCGAGATGGTGCAATCGCGCGGGATCAGGCGGGTGCTGCTGGCGATGCCCTCGCAAAGCCAGCCGAAACAGGCCCAGATCATTCAGCGGATGCAGAAGCTGGGGCTGGAAGTGCAGGCGTTGCCCTCCTTTGCCCAGCTGACCGGAGAAGAGGCGCTGGTGGACAAGCTGACACCGGTGCCGCCACAGAATTTCCTCAGCCGCGACGCCTGTGACGTGCCCTTGCAGGTGGCGGCGGGATCCTATGCGGGGCGGGTCGTGCTGGTCTCGGGCGCGGGGGGCTCCATCGGGTCGGAACTCTGCCGCCAGATCGTGGCCTGCCAGCCGACCAAGCTGGTGCTCTACGAGCTGTCGGAACTGGCGCTCTATACCATCCATCAGGAGCTGTGCCAGCGGTTGGAGGGCACCGATATCGAGCTGGTGCCGGTCCTTGGTTCGGTCACCGACCCGCGCCAGGTGCGTCGGGTGCTGGAACGCCATCAGGTGCAGGTGGTGCTGCATGCGGCCGCCTATAAACACGTGCCTCTGGTCGAGGCGAACCCGCTGCCGGGGCTGGCCAATAATGTCTTTGGCACGCAGACCCTGGCACGGGCGGCGGCGGAATTCGGCGTCGAACGCTTCATTCTGATTTCCTCGGACAAGGCGGTGCGCCCGACCAATGTGATGGGGGCGTCAAAGCGCATGGCCGAGCTGATCGTGCAGGATCTTGCCACGCGGTGCGGTCTGCATAGCGACGGCACGGTGGGCGATACGATCTTTACCATGGTGCGGTTCGGCAATGTGCTGGGCTCTTCGGGATCGGTCATTCCGCTGTTTCAGGAACAGATCAGCCGCGGCGGGCCGGTGACGGTGACGGACCCGCGGGTCAAACGCTATTTCATGACCATCCGCGAGGCGGTGCAGCTGGTGCTGCAGGCCGGAGCCGAGGCGGAGGGCGGCGAAGTCTTCGTGCTGGATATGGGCGAGCCGGTCTCGATCCTGCGTCTGGCGCGGCAGGTGATCGAAAGTGCGGGCTACACGGTGCGCGATGACGCGCATCCGGAGGGCGATATTGCCATCGATCTGATCGGTTTGCGCCCGGGAGAAAAGCTCGAAGAGGAGCTGACGCTATCGACCGAGCTGGCCTCCACCGGCCATCCCAAGATCTTCTGTGCCCGCGAGGCGGTGCTGTCGGAAATCGAGGTCGCGGCTTTGTTGCGGGCGCTGCGGCAGGCGGTTGCGGCGGGCGATGACGAGGGCGCGCGGCGGGTCATTGTGCGCTGGGTCGAGGGCTATGTGCAGCCCCTGGCAGACCGCAAGACGTCCTGAGTGCCACAGGTTGCAACAAAGCCGCTTTGACCGTTGATCGGCGTCAACGGGTAGGGCAGTAAGCAAGACAACAGGTGGATATCTCCTGCTTGTCGGCTCCAGTTCGGCCAAGTTCGACTGGGTGCCGCCCGGCAGGGAAAGACCAACAACAACGATAAGACTGAGCAAGGATAGCCGCGCGTGATTTTCCCGATCCCGACCCTGTCTGGCCCGAACGGTGGCCCGAGGTTTTATCCAAGTGCAAAACCTGTGCGCATCCTCATGGCCTTGATGTTGAGTACGGGGCTTTCGGCGCTGCCGCAGGCCCTGTTGGCCGATGAGAGTACGCCGCGCGGCTTTGCCTGGCCCGAGACACCGAGCCTCAACTTTTATGGCAACCCCGGTGTGATCGACATGCCCAGTGCCGAGACGATGCCGGACGCGCAATTTGCGACCTCTGTGAGCAGCTTTGGCGGGATCACCCGTATGAACCTGCAGGTGCAGGCGCTGCCGTGGGTGTCGGTGGCCTTTCGCTATACGGAGACGCAGGATCGCAACCTGTTCAACTTTGGCGATTTCTACGACCGCAATTTCGATCTGCGATTCCGTCTCTGGCAGGAGGGGCGCTCTCGTCCGGCGGTGGCTGTGGGGCTTCAGGATCTGGCGGGCACCGGGATTTATGGCGGCGAATACATCGTCGCCACCAAGACCATCACGCCCGAGGCGCTGCCGGGTCAGTTTAAACTCTCTGCCGGTCTGGGCTGGGGGCGTCTGGGCTCCAGCGGGGCAGTGGCAACACTTGGCAACCGTTCGGGGTTTACGCCGGGCGATACCGGCGGGGAGCTGGGCGTGGACCGCTGGTTCCGCGGCGATGTGGCCCCCTTTGCTGGGATCGAGTGGCGGCACGGGCGCTGGGGCGTAAAGGCCGAATATTCCACGGATGCCTATACGCAGGAAACTCAGCAATCCAACGTCTTTGAGCGCAAATCGGATTTCAACTTCGGGGTGGAATATCAGGCCAGTCGCCAGCTCCGGCTCGGCGCCTATTATCTCTATGGCTCGGAGATCGGGGTCTCGGCCCAGATCCAGATGAACCCGCGCCATCCGCCGACTACGATGCAGGTCTCCGCCCCGACACCAGTGGTGCCGCGCAGCACCTGGGCGCAGGATGAGGCGCTCTGGAGCGAGGCTTGGGCCGACAGTCGTGGGGCGCGGGTCAAGGCCCGGGATCTTCTGGCCGAGGCGCTGAAGCAGGAGGGGCTGATCCTTGAAAGCGTGACGCTGACAGGCACCCGGGCCGAGGTGCGGATCCGCAACACCAGATACCGTTCCGTGACGTTGGCGGTGGGGCGCGCGGCGCGGGCGATGTCCCGGACGCTGCCGCCCTCGGTCGAGACATTCCGGATCGTGCCCATGTCCGGCGGGCTGGGGGTGTCGGCGGTGGAGCTGCGCCGCTCCGATCTGGAGGCGCTGGAATTCTCGCCGCAGGCCGGCGATGCGCTCTGGGCCGTGACTGCGGTGCAGGATGCAGGGCCGGTGGCGGCGGATGCCCTGTGGTCAGAAGAGCTCTACCCGGCCTTTGCCACCGCAATCAGCCCCTATACCTCGCCGTCCTATTTCGACCCTTCGGTGCCGTTCCGCCTTGATGTGGGGGTCGATCTGACCGCCAGCTACAGCCCCGCGCCGGGCTGGCGTTTCGCCGGAGCCATCCGCCAGCGGTTCCTTGGAAATATTGCCGACGGTCGGGCGAGCAGCTCTCGCCTGCCGCAGGTCCGGACCGCGGTGCGGGAGTACGCGCAGTTCGGCACCACGCTGAACCGGCTCTATGCCGAACGCCGGTGGCGGCCGGGACAGAACCTCTATGCCCGCGCCACGGTCGGCTATTTCGAGAACATGTATGGCGGCCTGTCGGGCGAGGTCCTGTGGAAACCGGTGAACAGCAGGCTGGGGCTTGGGGCGGAACTGAACTATGTGCGCCAGCGGGATTTTGACCAGCGGCTGGGCTTTCGCGATTACGATGTGCTGACCGGCCATGCCTCGGCCTATCTGGAGTTGCCGAAAAACTACCTCATGCAGGTGGATGCAGGCCGATATCTGGCCGGCGATATCGGTGCCACCGTGTCCCTGACGCGGACCTTCAACAACGGCTGGCGGCTGGGGGGCTTCTTTACCCTGACCGATGTCTCGGCCGAGGATTTCGGCGAAGGCTCCTTTGACAAGGGCATCACATTGACGGTTCCGCTGGGCTGGCTGATCGGCAAGCCGACGCGCAATGCCTATGGGCTGACGATCCGGCCCGTGCAGCGCGATGGCGGTCAGCGGGTCCACGTGCCGGGGCGGCTTTACGGGTCTGTGCGCGCGGCTCACCGCAAGAGCCTGGAAGAACAACGGGCGAGGTTCTGGGAATGAGACGCGGCAGGATGAATGGGCGGATGCGGGCGCTCGGGGTGGTGGCCATGCTGAGCCTGATGGCGGCCTGTGCCCGCGGCCCCGAAGAGACCCCGCTTGAGATCGAGATGGGCCAGATCATTCGCGACCAGATCCGGCAGCGCCGTGGCAAGGCGGCGGCACCGCAGCCGCCGGTGCTGACCCGGGCGCTGTTGGAGACCATCGAGGCCCCGCATATCGAGGTGGTGATCGAAAAGACGGATCTGCGCGATTACGTGACCCTGCAGCTGGCGCGCCGGGACGATTCTCCGGGGCGGATCGAGGTGTGGCGGACCGTGGACAACATCACCTTTGGTTTTCGTGATGGCATGCTGATCTCGATCCGGGGGCTGCGGGGCAGCCTGTTGTCGGCCGAGGTGCCTGCGGACGGGCAGGGGGCGATGGGCCCTGCCTCCGGAGGGCAGCGCAGCTATGATTTTGCTGGCGATGACAATGGCTCCTACCGGGTGCAGCTGGCCTGCGAACTGCGCGATCTGGGGCCGGAGCCGCTGGACATCGTGGAAATCACCTATGCCACCCGGCATCTGCAGGAATATTGCACCGGCCCCGAGGGCGGTGTGATTCTCAATGACTATTGGGTCGATTCCCGCAGTGGGCGCCTATGGCAGTCCCGCCAATGGGCCGGTCCGGAGGTCGGGTATATCCGCACCCGTCAGGTGGTGATCTGACCGGAACCGCCCCGTAAACGGTCTGCAAACGGCAGTTTGACGCCAAAGTAAACCAAACCTTGAGCGTTTTTTTTGCAACTGCGAAATAAAAACGAAAAATCAAGGAACTTGATGCTATTGCAAAGATTGAAATACGCGGGGCACTGACATAATGTCGCGCAAGGATCCCATATCTCCACAGGAGTTTAAGTTATGAAAAATATTATCGCAGTTTCTGCGCTGGCCATCATGGCCGCAACCGGCGCATTCGCTCAGGCAACTAGTGGTACAGCCGCTGGTGGCGCTGGCGCTGGCGCTGGCGCTGGTGCGGGCCTGGGTATCGGCGGTCTGAGTGTCGGCGTTGTCGCAGGTGGCGTTCTCGCCGCCGCTGTTGTTGCTTCCGTTATCACAAACGACGACGACGAAGTCGTCACGACCACCACAACCACAAACTAATCAGGCCTGAGATGGCCGCGTGACGACGCCGCCGTCCGCCGACTGAGTTTGATTTCAAGACGGGCCTTCTGCTGATGCGGGAGGCCCGTTTTTTGTGGCATTTGCTTGTGGCATTTGCTTGTGGCACGGGGTTTTGGATCTGCGGACCTGCGGAAAGGTTAACAGCACGCGCGCCCTGTTGTCTGGGTCTTGAGGCCGCAGAGGCAGGATCAGGGCAGTTTGGCTGCAACCGAAGGACCTGCCTCCCATGCCCCCGATTTCATCCGAAAGCTCTGACCGTCTCGATCTGCCCTATCTGATGCCTGCCCAGGCGCAGAAACATGTCACCCACAACGCGGCTCTGCAGCAACTGGATCTGGTGGTGCAGCTGGTGATGGAGACCATTGCGGCCGAGACCCCACCGGCGGATCCGGTCGCGGGGCAGGTCTTTGCGCTTGGGGCGGGGCCGACGGGGGCCTGGGCGGGCCAGGGCGGACGGCTCGCGGCCTGGAGCGATGGCGCCTGGCTGTTTCTCGACCCGGCCGAGGGGTGGCGGGCCTGGCTGCGCGAGACCGACCAGCTGGTGGTCTGGCAAGAGGGGGCCTGGGTCAGCCCGGACAGCGAGATTCGCGCTCGGCTGGGCATTGCCACCAGCCCGGATGCGCAGAACCCGCTGGCGGTCGCCGGCCCGGCCACCCTGCTGACCCATGCAGGCGCGGGCCATCAGCTGAAAATCAACAAGGCTGCGGTCGGCGAGACGGCCAGCCTACTGTTCCAGTCCGGCTGGACCGGCCATGCGGAGATGGGGCTAGCGGGCGAGACGGCGTTTTCGCTGAAAGTCAGCGCCGATGGGACCAGCTGGGTTGAGGCGATCCGGGCCGATCCCGCCAGCGGCCACCTGAGCGGCGCGGCGGTGCAGGCGACGGCGTATGACACCACGGCGGGGCGGTTGATGCGGGCAGACTGGGGCTATGGTCCGGGCAATCTGCTTGGCAGCGTCGCCCTGTCGGGAGGTCAGCCCACCGGGGCGGTTCTGGAGCAGGGGGCCACTGCCGATGGCGCCTGGCTGCGGCTGGCCGATGGCACCCAGATGGTCTGGGCAAGCCGGTCGGCGGGCAGCGTATGGACCTTTCCGCAGGCCTTTTCCGCCGCGCCTGTGCTTTCCCTGACCTCGACCGAGAGCGCCGCGCGCATGGTGGCGGCGACGACGCTCAGCGCCAGTGCGGTCACCCCGATCAGCTATGATCCGACCGGAACTGCCCAGACGGGAGACGGGCTGAGCTGCCTGGCGGTGGGCCGCTGGGACTGAGCCGCTAGGCAGCTCAGTTCAGTCGACCAGCCCGGTCCGGTTGAAGACACCGAAGAAGTTGCCGATCAGGCTCGAGATGGTCAGCGCATCATTGACCGGGCTCTCGGTGGCCATGACCAGATCGCCGGGGTGGACCAGGAAGTTGCGGGCGGAGAACAGCCCGTCGGCAGAGGTCAGATCCAGGGTGAAGACCACCCGGGTCTGGCGCGGACCGCGCACACCCGGCGCCACGGCGGTTGCCGGGTATTCGCGCAGGATTAGCAGCCCCTGGGGATCGGCTTTGCTGTCCTGGAAACCGCCGGAAATCGACAGCGCATCCATGGCAGAGACTTCATCCTTGGTAAAGATATGCAGGTCCTCGGTGCCGGTGGCACCAAAAGAGAGGAAATACCGTTCGTCCTCTTCGACAAACACCCGGTCGCCGCCGCGCAGCAACGTGTCCTTTTGTGGCGAGTTGAGCAGGCTGCCGACCGAGGTGCCAAACAGCCGCCCGCCGCGCATCAGGCGAATTTGGGGGTTGTTCAGCCCCGAGGCGATGCCGCCGCCGGCCGCGATCAGACCCATCACCGAGTAATTCCTGTCGGGCATCGGATAGGTGCCGGGGCTGATCACGCCGGAGACCAGATCGACCGAGTTGTTGCGCCCTTCCAGCACATCAAGCTGCAACTGCGCCGAGGGCACGATGGCCTCCAGCTCGGTTTGCAGCTTCTCACGCGCCAGGTCGGGGGTCAGCCCGGTGACATTCACATCCCCGACGTAGGGCAGAAAGACGCTGCCATTGGCCGAGACTCGCATGTCCTGCAATTGCACGACCTTCTGGCCGCCGGCGGTCAGAAGGGAATTGGCGTTGCTGTCCCAGACCTGCATCGACAGGCGGTCGCCCGGCTGGATGATCTGGGTCTTGGGGCCGCGGCTGGCGCCAATCCAGGACAGGTGCTGCAGGTTGCCGGTGTCGGGCCATTGGGAGACCGTCGGCAAAAAGGCGCGGTTGACCGCATACAGGGCGAAGTCGGCATCCGCATCAGCTGCGGATTTCAGGATTTCCGCGCTGGCCGGGGCGCCTCCGGGCAAGCGGGAGCAGGCGGCGGGGAGGAGTGCGACAGCGAGCGCGGCGACCAGAAGCGAAAGTTTGAGCATGAAGTCCTTGATCCCGATGGCAGTCAGGAAATCTTTGTGAGATTATTGCGTGCAACATACCGGCGGGGTCGAAACCGTCAACAATCGAAACCATGAAGAGCAACGCTGCGCATGTTTGTGACATTCCTGCTGACACCTCTCGTACTGGGCGCCTCGGGGAGGATCGGCCGCAGTCTTCGCCACAGATGGGGGCCGGATGCGGCTCTGTGGCAGGCGCGTCGGGCGCCGGGGCGGGCGCAGGAAGGACCGGGCTGGCAGATCTTCGATCCGCTGGCGGACCCGGCGGCGCTGGCGGCGGCGGCGCGGCAGAGCGGGCAGATCCTCTGCCTGGCCGGAGGAGTGCCGGGCCGGGGCGGCGATCTGGGCGATAATCTGCGCCTGGCCGAGGCGGCCATCCATGCCGCCGCCGAAGCCGGGATACGAGTGATTTTGGCCTCCTCGGCGGCGGTCTACGGGGCCCGGGGCGGCGCGCTGCACGAGGATCTCACGCTGACGCCGACCCATCCCTATGGGCAGGCCAAGGCCGATATGGAAGCGCAGGCCGCCCGTCTCGGGGCCGAGCTGGGGGTTTCGGTCTGTGCGCTTCGGATCGGCAATGTGGCCGGGTTCGACGCGGTGCTGGGCGGCTGGCGGCCCGGGTTCCGGCTGGATCAGTTCCCCGATGGCCGCAGCCCGCGGCGCAGCTATATCGGCCCGGCCACCCTGGCGGATGTGATCGCCGCGCTGCTGGCGGCGCCGCGGCTGCCGGAGGTCTTGAACATTGCCCAGCCCGGCCCGGTGGAGATGGCCGTCCTGCTGCGGGCGGCGGGGCGGGACTATGCAACAGTTCCGGCACCGGAGACCGCGATTGCGGAGGTGGAGCTTGACGTGGCGCGCCTGGCGGCGTTTCTGGCGCCACACCAGCCCCTGCCTGTGGCCGACCCCACAGAGATGCTGGCCGAAATCGCCATGTTAGAGCCACATATAAAGGATGGATCACACGGATGACCTGGGACAAACGCCTGTTTGACCTCTTTTTTGTCACGCTTTTGATCGTGATCCTCGGACCCATCCTGCTGGGGCTGTTGATCTGGTTGCTGCTGAAAGAGGGCCGCCCGATCTTCTATGTGGCCGAGCGGATGAAAGGGGTGGATCAGCCCTTCTTGCTGTGGAAGTTGCGGACCATGACTGTGGTGGACACCGACAGCGGAGTCTCCGGCGGCGACAAGGCGGCCCGTGTCACCCCCACCGGGGCCTGGCTGCGCTCCAAGCGGCTCGACGAGTTTCCGCAGCTGTGGAACATCCTGCGCGGCGACCTGAGCTTTGTCGGCCCGCGCCCGCCGCTGCGCCAATATGTGGAGGCCAATCCCGAGATCTACAGCCAGGTGCTGAAATCGCGCCCCGGGGTCACCGGCATTGCCTCCATCGTGTATCACAGGCATGAGGCGGCGCTGCTGGCGCGCTGCGACACCCCGGCCGAAACCGATGCGGTCTATTCCCGTACCTGCGTGCCGACCAAGGCGCGGCTGGACCTGATCTATCAGCGCCACCAGAACATGTGTTATGATTTCGACCTGGTGTTCCAGACCATTGGCAACCTGTTCCGTCGCGACCGCTGAGGCGGGACGGCTGGCTGGCCACCTTGGCTGACTGGGTCGGGACGGTCCCCGCTCCGGTGGCGCTCAGAAGATCTCGATATCCGCGGCCAGCCCGTCGAGGCTCTGGAGGTTGGAGAACAGGATCCGGTCGCCGTGGCCAAAATCCAGGACTGCACCCAGATTGGTGACCTCGCCAAAGGCCGAGATCAGCGCTTGGGCGCTGTCATGCCCGCTGAGAAGAGACCGGGACAGGTGCAACTCGTCCTGACCGAGCCTGAAATCCTCGATTTCGTCGCCGTCGTGACCGCGGGTAAAGATGAAACTGTCCGCCAGGGTGCCGCCGCGCAGCAGGTCATTTCCGGGGCCGCCCTCCAGTACATCGACGCCCTGGTTGCCATAAAGACTGTCATCGCCGCCGCCGCCCACCAGCGTGTCGTCGCCGGTGCCGCCCAGCAGCAGATCCTGATCGCTGCCGCCAGAGAGCCGGTCGGCCCCGAAGTTGCCATAGAGCGTGTCATTGCCGGAGTTGCCGTAGATCTGATCCGAGGCCGAGCCGCCCGAGACCCAGTCATTGCCGGAGCCGCCGTTCAGCAGGTCGTCGCCCTCACTGCCATAAAGCAGGTCGTCGCCGTCGCCACCGTTCAGGCTGTCCCAGCCGGAGCGGCCGAAGATGGTGTCATTGCCGGCCTCGCCGTCGACGTAATCGACGCCATCGCCGGAGGAGATGTAATCGTTGCCTGCGCCGCCGTAGATGGTGTCGAGCGCGGTATTGCCGAACAGGTGGTCATTGCCGTCGCCGCCATAAAGCGTGTCGTCCCCGGTGCCGCCGACGAGGCTGTCGTTGCCGATCCCACCCAGCAGGAGGTCGGTGGAACTGTCGCCATGCAAGGTGTCATGGCCCGCGTCGCCCATCAGCGTATCGGCCCCGGTGCCACCGGTCAGACTGTCGTCGCCCGCGCCGCCGGCCAGGTGGTCATGACCGTTGCCGCCATCCATGATGTCATTGCCGTCTTCGCCATAAAGCAGGTCATTGTCGTCGCCGGCCTGCATCGTGTCATGGCCAAGCCCGCCCCAGAGGGTGTCCCGCCCGCCCGCGCCCAGGAGCTGGTCGTCGCCGTCCTGGCCAAACAGGATGTCGGCGCTGCCGCGCCCGCTCAGCCGGTCTTCGCCGTTGTTGCCCACCAGCTGGCCCGATCCGGTCTGGACCACCGGCGCCTGCACCTCCGGCTGCGGCCGATAAAGCCCCAGCAGGTCGTGGCGCAGGAAATCGGCGATGTCGAGGCTGCTGCCATCGGCGGTATAAAGGCGCAGGGTCTCGGTGCCGTAGCGCAGTTCCGCGCCGTCGCCGCGGGATTGGATCTCCAGCTGGTCGACCGAGTGCAGCCCGCTCCAGGCGCTGAGGTCAACCCGGTCCCGGGCGGTGTCAAAGGCGCGGATCTCGTCGCGATCGCCATCCTGGGCCAGTACGAAGACATCGGCGCCCGCACCGCCGGTCAGCCGGTCGTTGCCGCCACCGTCCAGCAGGATGCCGCCGCTGCTGGCAGCCCGAATCCGGTCGGCGCCACCGCCGCCTGCCTGCACCGCGGTTCCGGCCAGCGTCACGCTGGCATGGGTCAGCCCCGCCTCGGTCTCGGAGGTGGCAAAGACATGCAGGGTATCGCCCTGCATCTGCATCGCCAGCCCGTTGACATTGTCGAGGCCCAGGTCGGTGCTGTCGCTCAGGCTGTCGAGCACCAGCAGGCGGCCACCGGGCAGGAGCGCAAACAGGGTCAGCCCGTCGTCCCCGCCGCCGGCCACCACATAGGTCTGGCCGCCATGGGTGATCGTTTCCATCACGGTCACGGCACCGAACCGGGTGGCCAGCGTGTCGGTCTGATGGTCCAGCAGGTCCAGCTGCCCGTCATAGCCGATGCCCAGCACCGAGATCGAGCTGCTGCCCGCCGCCGCCAACAGAAGCACCGGGCGGCCGTCGATTTCCGTGGTCAGCAGGGCGCTGGGAGCGTTGACCCCAAGGCCTTCGCGGGCGCCGAGACTGTCCAGATGGCGAAGCCGCCCGGCGCTGTCGAGCCGATAGGCGCTGACGCCGGCCTCGAACCCGGAGGCGGCAAAGACAAATTGCTGTTCGTTGACCACGGCGCCGGCCATCATCTGCACGTCGCCGAGGTAGGTGCTGCTGCTGGCGCTGCGGCTGCTCAGCTGGCTGAAGCTGCCATCGCCATTGCGCAAAAGGGTCACCAGACCGGATTGATCCGGCCCGGCAGCCACCAGGATTTCCGGACCCGCGCCGGTGGTGGCCAGCAGGCTGAAGCGATCCCCAGCAAAGCCGCTGTGGTCGTCAAAGAAGGCGGTGCTGCGCGCATGGGGCATCGCGGTGGCAAAGAGATCCTCCAGCGCGGTGTTGTCCAGCGTGACCCGGACGCCGCCCAGCGACAGGTCGGTTTCCTCGCCGCTTTCGCTGGCGCTCTGGCGATAGCGGAGGTCGTCGTTGGCAAGACGGAAGTGATGCACCTGCGCACCGGCGCCCATATGCAGCGCCACCTCCAGCTGGCTGCCGCCCTGCGCAATCGTCAGCCGTGGTGCGGTGGCGGCATGTTGCCCGCTTGTGATGTGAACGAATTGCGATGTCGTGAAGTTTGTCATGCCCTGGCCCACCCCGGCCTGTCGTTGATCTCGGGGGCAATCTGCGAGAGCAGGGCGGTTTGGCTGTGTCTGATATGTGGCCAAAACTGGGACAGTCTTGTGGATTGTTTCCAATTTTTGCGGACAGAACACGATGGCCTGCAACTGGAGCACAACCGAGGGCGCTGGCGGGGCACAACAGGGGGTAACAGGGGGCGGCAGGCAGGGGCAGTACGCCCCGGCTATCAGCGGCTGCGCTTCATGTTTTTGACGTGCAGGCCGATGGCCTCTTCGACATCGTCGAAATAGGTGACCTCGCCGTTTTCCAGCACCGCCCCCGAATTACAGAGGTTGCGCACCTCGATGAGCGAATGGGTCACCACGATGGCGGAGGAATTCTGCATTCTCGCCTTGAAGATCGCGGCGCTCTTGCGGCGAAAGGCACTGTCGCCGACAGAGGTCACCTCGTCGACCAGATAGGTGTCGAAATGCAGCGCCATGGAAATGCCGAAGGCCAGCCGCGAGCGCATGCCGGAGGAATAGGTGCGCACGGGCATGTGAAGATGGCCGCCAAGGGCTGCGAAATCGGCCACGAAGTTCAGCATATCGTCGGTATCCACCCCGTAGATGCGGGCCACGAACCGGGCGTTTTGCGCCCCGGTCAGGTCGCGGTGGAAAGAGCCGGCAAACCCGACCGGAAAGGAGACCGATCCACTGGACAGGATGCGGCCCGAATCCGGGTTCATGTTGCCGGAAATCATCCGCAATATGGTGGATTTCCCGGCGCCGTTGCGCCCGAGCAGGGCCATCGCCTTGCCGTTGGGAATCGTCAGGTTGACATCGCGGGCGACGTATTTGCGCCCGTTCGGGGTGGCAAAGCTCTTGGTGAGGTTTTCCAGCACGATCATGGCGGCACCTCCTTCAGCGGCGGTCCCTGAGCGAATACAGGATCAGCCCCAGGGTCGACCAGGCGATCAGCAGGAACAGAGCGGTCAGGCCAAACAGCAGGAGGCGGCGCGGATATTCCGGGCTCTGGGCGCGGGTGGGATTCAGATAGGCGGCCAGATAGCGGCTTTGACGCTGGGCTTCGGCCTGGGCGATATCGTAATTCTGCAATGCGCCCTTGTATTTCTGCTCGGCAAACTCCCGGTCGACGCTGAGCCGTTCGAAATCGGCCACCAGGGTGGCGTAATCCGCACCGCCGGAGTCGGAGGCGCCGCCGCCGAATTTGTCGCGCTCCTGGCGGACACGGTCCCGGATGGCGTTGATGCGCTGTTGCGATTGCTGCAGGCGGGGGTCGCCCTCCTGTACGCTGGTCAGCAACAGGTCGTAATTGATCAGCTCGGTGCCAAGCTGCTGCTGCAGGGTGTTCAGCAACCCCATCTGTAGCTGGATATCGGCGCTGGGGTCGACGATCTGGGTGCGCGATCGGAAGGCGGTCATCGCCTGGCGGGCGACCTTCAGCTGCTCCACCGACACCTCAAGCTCTTCGCGGGCGTAGCGCATGGCGTCTTCACGGGCGATCGCCGAGAGCTGGTTGATCATCCGCGAGCTTTCTTCAAAGATCACTTCGGCGATGTCATGGGCTTCTTCGGCGGTGAAGGCCTTGACTTTGACCTCGATGAGACCGGTGCCCGGCGCGTAGGAGATCAGCACCATCTTCTGCCAGTATGCGACCAGATCCTCGATCGAACTGTCGCGGGCCAGGGTGAAGATCGGATCAATGGGATAGTGACGGGTGTATTGCGCGCGCAGGTCCAGACGGGCATCGACCCGTTCGACCAGTTCCTGGGACTGGATGTATTCATAGAGAATATCGCTGTCCGACGAGGAGGTGCTGGAAAGATTGGTGAGACCGCCGAGAATATCGACGGCAGAGGGCGCTTCCTCGCGGCGGACGGTAAAGCCGAGGCTGGAGGTATATTGGTCCACCGCCCGGGTCCACAGGTAGGTGGCGGTGACACAGAGGGGGGCCCCGACGCACAGCAGGAAGCTGATCAACAGCAACCAGTGGCGCGGTTTGGCACTGGCCGTGCGAGCCGGCGCATAGACCGGCTGGGCCGCGGCGGCCGCGGGCTTTGGAGCCGATTTGGGCTTGGCTTCGGCCTTCGGCTTGGCGGCCGGTTTGGGCTTGGCCTTGGGCTTTGCCTTTGCCGCGGGCGCGTCTTTTGGGGTGGGCTCGGATTTCCCGCTTTGGGCATCCGTGTCCGCTGTCCCGGGATTTGATTGATTGTCCGCCAAGTTTATGGTCCAAACAGTTGCTCGCAAAACACCTTCTCTGATTTCACACGACAAGCGAAAGTACCAGTCCTAATGACACAGGCCCCTGTTCTTGAGCCCCTTCGTCCGGCAGCGCAGCCACAGTTGCGGTTCCGCGGCGCCCGGGCCATCGTGGCCTTGATCCTGCGAGAGATGTCCACCAGCTATGGGCGCAGCCCCGGGGGCTATGTCTGGGCGGTGCTGCAACCGCTGGCGATGATCGCGCTCATGACGCTGGCCTTCTCGGTGCTGCTGCGGTCGCCGTCTCTGGGCACCAGTTTCCTGCTGTTTTATGCCACCGGGTTTCTCGTCTTGCGCATGTTCCAGGAAGTCAGCATCGCTGTGGGCGGGGCGATCGGGTTCAATCAGGCGCTGCTGGCCTATCCGCGCGTGACCTATGTCGACACGCTTGTGGCCCGTGGCGTGCTGGCGGTGCTGACTCAGGTCATGGTCTGCGCCATCGTCTTTGCAACCGTGTTCACGCTCGAAGACATCCGGGTGATCATGAATTTCACCCCGGTGCTGCAAACATTTGGCGCCGTTGTGCTGTTGGCGACGGGGGTGGGCACGTTCAACGCCTACATGAGCTTTTCCTTCCCGCTCTACAAGACGATCTGGGGGGTGGCGACCCGGCCGCTGATGCTGGTGTCGGGGATCTTCTACATCTACGAGGACCTGCCGACATTTGCCCAGAACATCCTGTGGTACAATCCGCTGGTCCACCTGACCGGGCTGATTCGCACCGGATTCTACGCCAGCTATGATCCGAATTACATCTCGCTGATCTATGTTTGCCTCTGGGGGGCGATCCCGATGTTCTTCGGGGTGTTGCTGCTGCGCCGGTTCAGCAAGGACATTCTCTACAAGTAATCCAGGCCAGGACAGGTCAGTCCAGATCCGGGGGCCAGATTCCGGGGGCGGATGGTGGGGACTGGCGGCGATAAAAAGCGGCGATAAAAAAGGGCCGCACCGGATGGATGCGGCCCTGATGATCTGTCTTCGGCGACGCGGGGCTTATTCAGCGGCAGACGCGTGCTCTTCCTTGACCCATTTCAGCTTGTCGCGCTGAACCTGCTCCACCGGCAGGATGTCTTGGCCTTTGTAGGCCAGCGCCATGTCGACATTCTTCAGGTCGCGACACAGGCGACGCAGCCCGTCGGGCTCGAGGCTGGCGGCGTGGTCTGTGCCTTTCCAGGTGCGATCAAGGGTGAAGTGACGTTCGATATGTGTGAATTTACCCTTGCCGTCCGCTTCCATGGCGCGGCCCACGGCCAGTGCCGCCACATCGGCGGAAATGCCCAAGTGGTGCCCTGAGAAGCCGATACCTTTGACGGTGGCGCCGAATTTTTCCATCAGGTTGCGGATCTCGAAGAGGCAGATATCTTCGAAGGCGACCGGATAGCCGGAGGTGCAGGAATAGACCACGAGGTCCTTGGCGCGGCCCCGCTCGGCGTAGAAATTCACCAGATCGACGATTTCCTGGCCGGTGGACATGCCGGTGGAGACATGGATCTCGCCTGCGTAGTTCTCGCAGAGGTAGCCCTGCAGGTCATAGTGCTGGTTGGTCGCCGAGGGGATCTTCAGCAGCGGTGGGTTCAGGCCGGCCATTTCCTTGGCCGAGGTCAGGTCCCAGACGCTGGTGGAATAGGCGATGCCGTTTTCTTCACAGCACTGGATCAGTTCCTTGTGCTGGTCTGTATCCATCTCGAGGAATTCGCGATGCGCCCCGTAGGTGTCGCCATAAGCGTTTTCCGGAACCGGGTGCGGCGTGTCGTATTGTTCCGGGGTCAGCAGCTCACGGTTGTGGCGCTTCTGGAACTTGGCGATATCTGCCTTGCAGACATGGGCCGCGACACGGATCAGTTCCTTGGCAATCTCCAGGTCGCCTTTGTGGTTGCACCCGATCTCGGCAATTACTTTGACGGGGGTTTTGTCTTCGCTCATGTTCTGTCGTCCAATGCGTTGGAGAATATCTCTGGGCTCGTTGCGAGCCGGTGGCTGTCTCTGTATGAGACCTATATGAGAGCCTTGTAAACTGACAGGCCAGCGCGGGCAAACTATAAAAGAAATCGCATGACACACGCTAACGAGCAACATTTCCTTGCCCCTGCGGTCTCTGTCATCTTGCCGGTCTACAATGCGCAGGCCACGCTGGAGCGATCGGTTGCCTCGGTGCTGGGGCAAAGCTTTGAAGACTGGGAGCTGCTGCTGATCGAAGATGGATCGCAGGACGGGTCGGCGGAACTGTGCGCGCGGCTGGCAGTCGAGGAGCCCCGCATCCGTCTTTTGCGCCAAGAGGCGAACACCGGCGCCGCTGCTGCCCGCAACGCCGGGCTGCGGCAGGCGCGGGGGCGCTACGTGGCCTTTCTGGATGCCGATGACATCTGGTTGCCCGAAAAGCTGCAAAAGCAGATCGGTTTCATGCAGGAGACCGGGACGGTGTTCAGCTACACCGGATTCTGGCGCCAACAGGCGGGTGGGTCTGCGGATCAGACCCTGGTCTCGCGGCATCGGGTGCGGGTGCCTGCCGCGGTGACACGGGCACAGCTGCTGCGGGGGAATGTCATCGGCTGTCTGACAGCGGTCTATGACCAGACCTATTTCGGCCCGCTGGAGATGCCGCCGCTGCGGATGCGGCAGGATTTTGCATTTTGGCTGTTGCTGTTGTCGCGCTGCCCTGAGGCCCGGGGCATGGACGAGCCGCTGGCGGTCCATTATGTCACGCCTCATTCGCTCAGCTCAGCGAAGGGACGGGCGATGCGGGCGACCTGGGATCTTTATCGTCGCCATCTCGGGCTGCCTGCGGGGCAGGCGCTCTGGTACATGTCCAGCCATTTGTTGCGCCGTCTGTTGCGCGGGTAGGGGCGCTTGGCATTGCCACCGCACCGGGCTAAGACCGGGTGCTGAAACCGGGACGAAAGCTGAGCGCAGATGACTATTAAACGACGCCTTTGGGCAGCTTATCATGGTTTCCGCACGCCGGATCGCCTTTTCAGTCAGGCGACTGCGGAGCGGATACGGCAGGCGGATGAAGAACGCCTGGCCTGGCGCGATGAGGTGCCGCGCTGGGAGCGGATCCGCCCGATTGCAGAGGACGCGCTGCAACAGGCAGGCTGCACCGGTGGCACGATGCTGGAAATCGGCGGCCGCCTCAATCCGCGCAATACGGATTTCCCGGCCTTCGACTATCACGCGTTGGACCTGAGAGAGATGCCCGACTCCGAGGTCACGGTGGCGGTGGGGGATATCACCAACTGCCCGCATATTGCCGATGAAAGCTATGATTTCATCTTCAGTTTCGACGTCTTCGAACATATCGACAAACCCTGGCTGGCAGCACAGGAAATCCAGCGGTTGCTGAAACCCGGTGGGGTGACGATGCACAGCACCCTGTTTGCTTGGCGCTACCACCCTTGTCCGATCGACTACTGGCGTTTTTCGGCGGAAGGGTTGAAATCCCTGTTCGACGGGCTGGACTGCGTGCATGCGGATTTCGATTACAGCGAGCGCCGCCGGGATCTGCGCGGTCGCGACGGCAATCTGGTGGAAAGCGATGCGCTGGGGGGCTGGCGCGAGAACGTGCGGGTGAATTACGCGGGCATCAAACCCCGGCGATGACGGCGTCCGCGACCTCCCTGTCCGTGACGGTTGCGATCTCCACTCTGGGGGCGGGCCTGGAGCGTATCCGCCTGCCGGCCCCGAGGGCGGGGCTGGATTATCTGATCCTGTTGCAGAGGCCCCAGGAGGCGCCGGCCCCGGAGCAGGCTCTGCTGGCAGGGCGCGGCGATGTGACGTTGGTGCCGTTGGACAGCCTTGGCCTGTCCAACAGCCGCAATGCGGCGCTGGACCTGGCCTGCGGGGATCTGCTGCTGTTCTCCGACGATGATGTGACGCTTGATCCCGCTGGTATCCTGGCGCTGCGCGATCGTTTTGCGGTCCTGCCCGATTTGGTGCTGGCCGCGGGCTGGCGGGCGGAGCGCCTGCCCAAGGGCGCCCGGGAACAGGCGCTCAGCCGGTTCAACAGTGGCCGTATCTGCGCGCCGGAATTCATGGTGCGCCGGGAGGCGACGGCGGCGCTTGGGGTGCGGTTTGATCCGGCCTTCGGTCTGGGCGCGCGCCATGGGGTCGGCGAGGATTATGTCTTTGTGACCGATATCCTGCGCGCGGGCGGACGCGGGCGCGCGGTGCCGGTGACCGTCGGCGCGCACCCTCATGAAAGCACCGGTGACCGCTGGGATGACCCGGCGCTGCTGGCGGCGCGCCGGGCGGTGATCGACCGGGTCTTCGGGCCGGTCGGTCCCGGAATCTGGGCGCTGTTCCTGCTGCGGCACCGTCGGCGGTTCGACGCTGCCCTGCCCTGGTTGCGCGCGATGTTCAGGCTCTGACGCCGGGGGGCGGGGGCGTCTCAGCCCCCGCCCGTTGCCATCCAGATGCTGGACAGCTGCTCTACCTGTGCCGGATTGTCGATACAGATCATCGTTGTGCCCAATGTCTGCATGTCGCTGTCGTTGAAGCAGTCGGAGACCCGGAAACTGCCGTCCTCCAGCTCCGCGGCGTCCAGCACCGGATGGCCCTGAACCTCTATCCCGCGGGCACTTCGGGTGAAGCACAGCGAAGCTTGACCTGTCAGACCTATGACTTTGTCGGCCTCCGGTGCCTTGACCAGAAGGGCCGGCAGGGACTCGTCCCCGATGTCGCAGGCGAGAACGGGGTCGGAGAGATGCGCCCCATTGTGCAGCATCAGCAGCCGGGACTGACTGCGCCCCCGCACCAGCAGCGGTGTCAGGCCCTTGGGCCTGATCCTGGCGGGGATCAGCACGGTGTCGGTCGGCATGACCACATGGCGGGCCTGGGTCGCAAGAGTGAGCTTTTCGATGGCGAAACCGATGTCGGGGCTGCCGCGGAACAGGGAGGATTTCTTGTCCGTGCCCTGCTGGGTGAGCAGCTCCAGCTGGATCGTGCCGGGGGCCCGCGGCACGAAGGTGATCAACAGGCGCGACCGCCGGTCCGAGGTGACGTCGCAGGTCAGGAAGAGGCTGCCCATGGCGTCGTGCACCTCATGATTGTCTTGCTGGTCGCAATCAAAGCGCAAGTCGAGCTTGCGCTTGCGCCCCGCCGCTTCGGAGACCCGCAGGCGAAACACGCTGCGGCCTTCGCTGACCAGGCCAAGGAGGCCGACAAAGGCACGGCTCACGTCATGGCTGCCGAGATCGACCCGGTGCAAACCCTTTGGCGCGTTTTCCCGAAAGCGGTCCGTGATCGCGTAGAGTTCGTTCTCGGGCGGCAGATGGACCATGTTCTCCCCGGCCTTGGCGACCAGTTGCACGGGATGCGATGCGGGACTGACCTCGCTGGGCAGGGGTTTGCTGTGGGCATCGGCGCGGTTGAACCAGGCGGCGTTCCAGCGGCCTGCCTTCAGGCCGATCACGCCAGGATTGTGCAGGATGTTGTCCTGAATGACGCTCTGGACATGCTCCGCCCGCCCTCTGTCGGTGAAATAGCTCTCGGAGGGAACGGCGACACATATGTCGGTGTCGCAGTCGCGGAACAGCCGGGCAAAATTGTCCACCACGGTGGAGCCGAAGGCGATGATCGACGACGGGCGCGTATGCGTGCTGAGCGCATGCTGCTCGATGCCGAATTCCGTGGGGTGGATCTGGATATCCAGATCCCGGCGCAGGCGCTCCAGCTTGTCGCCGTCTTCGCGCCGGTGCGGGAAATAGATCACCTTGCGATCAGGGAACCAGGAGCGGACACTGCTGACCGCCTGCATGTATTCCTCCATATGGGCGATATTGGCCTCGGCGTGATTGGCGCCGATGATCCAGATGTCCTCGGTGCGGGTCCAATCGGTCCGGGCCGCGAGACGCTCGTAGTAGTCGTTGTAGATAAACGTGTCGGTCTCGATGGTTTGCTGATCATCGTAGATCGAGAAGAAGGTAAGCGATTCCGGCTCGTGGTAGATGAAGGGATCCTGGGGCGCCAGCTGCTTGGGGATGTGGCGCAGGATTTCATCGGACCGGGCATTGCCGGCCCGGAACCGGATGGCATGGCGGGTCGCGGAGCCGTCATCGACCAAGGCGACAGAAGTGTTGGCGGAGAGATATTCGGCCATGACCAGACGGAAGCTGATCGGACGGTAATCGCCCAAGACAATCGTCTCCGGGGGCGTGTCGAACCGGGGCAGGATGGTCCTGACCATATAGGCGTAGGCCTGGCGGACCGCCAGTTCGCCCTGGTCCCGAGCGCCGTCGGAGACCCGCCTGAAGCGTTTCTTGTTGTCCTCGGCGATGGCCTCGTTGCAGTCTTCGAGCAGCTTGCGCTGCTGGCCCCGGGTCCAGAAGGCATTCATGAGGGCGTGTCGCAGGCCGCGCCCCGGTGGCGGCAGGAGCGTGTCGCGGCAGCGAAAGCGCCGCCCCCAGGTGGCCTGAAACGCGTGCTGATCGGGGCGGTAGGAGACAAAATGCGGCAGCGATTGCACCTGCCCCCAGTCGTTCCTAGCAATGGTGTTGCGGGACAGGTCGTTGTCGGTTTCCTTGCCGGAGAGCACATGCACCAACATGCAATCCCGGAATGACAGGCCGAGATGCTCGATGTAGAGACCGATATTTATGATCTGCGCCGGCGAGGTTGCAATGGCAACGAGCTTCATGTCTTCTCGACCTCGTTCTGGGCATTTTTCAACATTGTATCATAGACTTGAAGATACTGTTTCGCGATGATTTCGGAAGAATAGAGCTTGGCTTGCTCCAGGGCATTCTGCCTCAGGTCGGCGTATTGTGCGTCATCGAGCGCGGCGCCCCAGGCCAGGGCGCCCATGATTTCCTGCGGCTGGCCGGGGTCGAACAGGTAGCCGCAGCTGTCGGAGATCACCTCGGCACCGCCGCCTCGTTTGGAGGCCAGAACCGGAACCCCATAGGCCAGGGATTCGACATAGATCCGTCCGAAGGGTTCATACCAGATGGAGGGCACCACGCAGAAACGGACCTTGGAGAAAAACTCGCTGCGGTCGATGTAACCGGGGAAGCTGGCGTCCAGATCCTTGAATCGCGTCTTGAGGTAATGGTCATAAGCGGGGTTGCCGGTGCCGGCGACCAGGACCTTGAGCCGCCGCCCCGTTTTCTCCTGCTGGCGTTTCACCGCGTCCAGGAACTCCTCGATGCCCTTGGTGCGATGCAGGCGGCCGATATAGCCGAAATCGAACTCTCTCTGAGGGGCGTTGCCGATCTTGGCGGCCATCTCGGGATCCGCGTCATAGCTGTTGGCGATGACATGGGCGGATCCGACATCCGCAAACCAGCCCGCCTCCCGGTAGGTCTTCAGGATGTGGTTGCTGATGCCGATGATGGCCTGGATCTGACTGGAAGAATCGCGCGCGTTGCGGCGCCCCTTGGGCGCAGTGCAATCCCGGCATTGCCGGATGCAGGGGTGCGATGCGCGCAGCATGCGATGCGAGCAGATCATCGAGTAGCTGCGCAAAGTATGCGCCACCGGGATCCGACGCTTGTTGCCGTATTTCCAGATCTCGCGCAGCCGACCGATGACATTGGTATGCATGATATCGGGCGAAAAATCCTCGATCGCGTCGTTCAGGCGCTGTTCAAACGGGGGCAGGCGGTGGGAGCCACGTTTTTGAATCCGAATTGCAATGGATTCATCGTAGATATTGGGCCCGAATCCGTCCTCGTTGGGCAGGCGGACCACATCGATCCCGTCGATCGTTTCGCGCTCTAGAGTGTTTTGGGTGTTCTCGGTAATGACCTGAACGGAATGGCCGAGGTCCACCAGTCCCTTTCCCAGATAATAGGTCGACATTTCCGACCCACCGATCCCAAGGGGCGGAAACAGGGAATTAAACAGTGCAACCTTCATTGCGTGTCATTTTCACAGAAGTTCGCTTCAAAGAGCGTCATGATTTCATGAACCGCTTCTTCGGTGATGTGGCGGTTGTCGTCTTTCCAGGGCGCGTCGAGGAAATACTTCACCAGTTCGTAAGAGGGGAAATAGAACAGGTTCTTGTCGTCGATCCACTCGGAACAGAACTCGTCCAGAGCGACGCGCAGGCGGGATTTGGACACTTCGTTGGCCGGGTAGATGGCCTTGCCGGAATAGGTGCCCAGCAGCGGGATCGGGGAGAGGGTGAAGACGATCCTGGCATCCGGGCGATTGTCCCGGATCAGCCGGTAGATCTTTTCGATATTCTCCCGGTTCTCGGCATAGGGGATGGTCTTGTTGACGTAACGGCTGCTGTCCAGCTTCTTGTGGGGAACGAATTTCCACAGGTAGCATTCTTCCTGCTTGTCGTACCAGGCTTCGGTCAGGCCGTAAGTCACGATGAAGACATCGGAATTGACGATGATATCGCGCATCTCGTCTTCTTCGTGGTAGGACTTCAGCTCTTCGCTCTTGTTGTCGACGATCACATTCGACAGCGGCTTGCCGTTGAAGGCCCATTCGAACTGCGCCAGCAGAGACGGGGTATGGACCATGATTTCGTCGATCCGGATCAGGTCCGAATTGGCGTGTTTCCAATGGTGGGCGTTCACCTCGTATCCGCGCTGGTGCAGGTATCGGGAGACATTGCCGGCAAAGCAGGACCCAAATGCGGTGATCCGGTCGGTTTTCTTGATGACGGGCTGCTCCGGGCAGAAACCATGCAGAAAGAACTCTGCCGCTGCGTCCTCGCGTTCCATTTTTTTAAAACTTGGCCATCGTGAAATGCCTTGGAAACCATGCTTTTCAAGAACGGTCATTTTTTGGGCCATGCTATGGTCTCCAATAGCTTGAAGTTTATGGGTATATTCTGACATATTCAGATTGTGCCTACCTTGGGATATTTGCCGGGCGTGTCAACGGAGGAGTGCACCTGCGGCACATGTAAGAGAGCGACCGTGTGTTTACGACCAAAATCCGGGAGGGCGGCCAGCGTCAGGGCCTTTGGGACGGCGCGATCTGAAACGGTCGCGTGTTGAACCGCTCCAGCATTCCCAGCACGCGGGTGCCCAGATCGCGGTCGCAGAACATGTCGGCCACCCAGTCGGGGTCGGGGGGCGTGGCGCGGCGGTTCAGCATGTCGTCCAGCGAGGTGATCACCCCGCTTTTGGCAAAGAGCTTGCGCATCGGTTTGACCAGCGGATCGAGATAGGCGTCGACAAAATCCAGATGCACCATGCAGGGCACGCCCGCGCGCAGCACGTCGATGGCCGCGGTGGAGGTGCAGGTGATGCCAAGCGCGGCTGTGGCCAGCGCCTCGTCCATGGTGCAGGCGGTCAGCTTCAGGTTGGCGGGGGCGTCCGGCAGATCGGCCACCAGGCCCGGGTAGTCGTGTTTCTCCAGATGTAGATGCTGCTGGTTCTCCGTCGGCAGGTGACGCAGCTTGATCCAGACGGTGTGGTCCGGGTTGGCGCGGGCGATCGCTGCCATGGCGCGCAACATATGCATCCGCCCACGCCGGGTGGAGGGCGACAGCGCCTGGGTGAAGAAGTAGATATCGCGCCGCGTGGCGAGACTGCCGGGCGCGGGCTGCTCCGGCCGCAGGAAGGAGGGGTGGCCAAAGCCGACCTCCTGCCACATGCGATCGGGCCAGGAGGCGGCTTGGCGTTCTAGCACCTTGATCTCGCTCTTGGGGAAGATAAAGATCCCATCGCAGTTGCGGCGGCGGAAGTAGCCGTTTTCCGGGAAGAAATCCAATCCCCCCAGGAAGGCGATCACGCAGGGGCGATCAGCGGTGACATGGGTGACCACCTGCCGCATCTGCGCCCCGAGCGCACTATAGACCCGGCTGGTCAGGATTGCCTTGTGGCTGCGCGCCCCAAGCAGACCCGCAAAGGCGGTCTTGCCGTGCAGGGCCATGTCAGGGCCTTCTGGCAGAAATTGCTCCATCTGCCGGAACGACAGCGCGTTCTCGGTGGCGACCCAGCCCATCTCGATCTTCAGCTCCGGGTCGGTGGCGCGCAAACAGTCGCGCATGCGCAGAGCAAAGAACAGGGTGGAATCGTCGCTGAACAACAGCAGCACCGGCCGGTCGTGAAAGGGCAGCGGCGGGGCGAGGGGGACGGCATCCTCCGGCCAGGAGGCATGGGCGCTCATGAATGGGGTCCGGACTTAGAGATCCGGGCCTCGAACCGGGCCAGGATGGCGGCTTGGGTCCGGTTGTGACGCCGGTTGGCGGGCGCCAGATGGGCGGGCTGGATGGCTTCGTTCTGCAGGGCGGCGGCGCTCCAGCGCAGGGGCCCCCCGAAAGAGCTGCGCGACAGGCGATAGAGTGTCTTTCCGAAAGCCGTCTGCTTGAGTTTTGCGATCATCTGGATTTGGTTCGCCTAGTTGGTGCGCTTGGTTGGTCCGTCGGTCTGAAAGTCCTTGCGGGATTTACACAAGCAGGTGAGCTTTGTAAACGATGGGGCCATCCTCGGTGTGCTCCGGTGGGGTCTGTGACCTGTCGTTGAGCAGATTTTTGAAACAGACAAGACGGAAAGACCCAGCATGCCTGCAGCAGCTTCTGACACCCCGGCCGACACGGCTTGCATCATTCTGGCCCGCGGCGGCTCCAGGGGGGTGCCGGGCAAGAACCTGCGTCCCGTGGGAGGCGTTTCGCTGATCGGCCGGGCGGTGCGCGCGGGCCGGGCGGCGGATGCGGTGGCTGCGGTCTATGTCTCCACCGACGATGCCGCCATCGCCGCCGAGGCAGCGCTGCATGGTGCCCGAATCATCGACCGTCCGGCGGAACTTGCCGGCGATACCGCCAGTTCCGAAGCGGGTTGGCTGCATGCGGTGCCGCTGATCCGCGCTGACCTGCCCGGGCTGGACAAGCTGGTCTTCCTGCAATGCACCTCGCCCTTCATCTCCGGGCCCGATATCGACGGCTGCCTCGCCGAGATGACCGCGCGCGAGACCGACTGCGCCCTGTCGGTGACCGAGGATCACTCCTTTCTGTGGGGGCTGGACGCCGCGGGGCGGGGCGTGGGGCTCAACCACGATGAACGCAAGCAGCGCCAGCGCCGCCAGGACCTGGCACCGCAATATTGCGAAAGCGGTGCGATCTACTGCGTCCGGCTGGACCCCTTCCTGCGCACGGGCCAGCGGTTTTGCGGCTCCGTGGCGCTGTATCCCGTCGATCACCCGCCGCTCGAGATCGACACGTTGCAGGATCTCGCCCTGTGTTCGCAGATCGCCCAGGCGGGGGGGCACAGCGGGATCGCGGCCGAGCGTCTGGCCCGGGTCAAGGCGATCGTGATGGATTTCGACGGGGTCCATACCGACAATCTGGTGACCACCGATCAGAACGGCGTCGAAAGCGTGCGCACCTCGCGCGGGGACGGTATGGGGGTTTCGGCGCTGCGCGACAGCGGGCGCTACCAGATGATGATCCTGTCAAAAGAGCGCAACCCGGTGGTGTTGAAGCGGGCCGAGAAGCTGAAGCTGGAGGTCTATCACAGCGTCGATGACAAGGTCGCCGCGCTGGAAGACTGGCTGGCGGCGTGTGGTCTCGGCTGGGCGGATCTGCTGTATGTGGGCAATGACATCAATGACCGGGACGCGATGGCGCAGGCGGGGCTGTCGGCCTGCCCGTCGGATTCCCATCCTTCGATCCTTGGCATGGCGGACTGGATCTTGCCGCTGCCGGGGGGCAAGGGCGCGTTGCGGGCCATGTCCGACATCCTGATCAGCAACAAGGCCGGCTGATAGATGCCGATGCGTGATCGCCCGGTTGTCGTGGCCGGGAACGGGGCCTCGCTGGCTCAGCTGCCTGTAGGGCGCATTCTGGCGGATGACTTCATCATCCGGACCAATAACTTCTTCTTCGAGCCGCGCTTTTATCTGGGGCGTCGGGTGGATTTGGCCTTTATGGGGGGCGACCCGCGGGTCGCCCCCTTCATGTTCGAAACGCTGCACCGGTGTCGCCGGGATTATGACCTGCGCAGCTGGAGCAGTCAGAACCGGCGTGTGCAACGGGCAGGCCGGCGCCGTTTCGCGTCCCTGTTTCAGCCTATGCGCTACCGGGACGCGACGCTTGAGAGGCAGGTGCAGGCGCTTATCTCCCGCTATGGGCGCCACCCCACGACGGGGATCTACGCGGCGCTGATGGCGCATGGGTTGGGGGCAGGCCGGATTATCCTGGCGGGGATGGATTTCTACGGCACACCCAAACGCTACCCGTTCGAGCCGGGACCGCATTACCGGGCCTTGATGGGGCAGGATCTGGGGCGGCGCGGGTTGGACCGTCATTTGCACGATCTTGATCTGGATCATGCTATCCTGCGCCTGTTGCGGGCGCGAGAAGACGTGCAATTGCTGCGCGTTGGCGACAGCCCGCTGCTTCGTGACGTGGCCGATGCGGCCCCGGACCGGGGCGGGCCGCGGCTGGAGCAGTCAAGATCCGCCCCCCCCACCGATTGGGCCGGGCGGGCCGGTGTCTACCCGATCGAGGTGTTGAAAGTGTTGCGCAAGGGCAGCGCCGCCCTGCGTGGAATTCGAAAAAGGAAATTACTCTGATGCTGAGCGAAGAATTTCAAACGCGATTGCCGCAGTGGCTGAAGGATCAGGCCCTGCCGTTGTGGACGGGGGCAGGGCTGGACCCGGCCACGGGGACGGTCTGGGAGGCGCTGGATCACGACGGGGCGCCCCGCGCCGACATGCAGCGCCGCCTGCGGGTGCAGGTGCGCCAGGCCTATTGCTTTGCCATGTCCGACGTGTCGGCGCACCGGGATCTGGCCTTGCAGCTGTTTCGCTTTGCCATGGATCACGGCTTTGACCCGGAGACCGGAAATCTGGCCGCACGGCTGGCACCGGACGCCTCTATCCTGACGGCCCCGCATGACCTTTATGATGTAGCTTTCATGCTGTTGGCGGCCTCGGCGCTGATCGGGGCGGGGTTTGACATCGCTGCCGACCTGGCGCGGCTGGAAACGGAGCTGGCCAAGCTGAAGGCGCCGCGCGGCTGGTATGAGAATGCCACCCGCGATCTGCCCCGGCGCCAGAACCCGCATATGCATATGTTCGAAACCTCCACTGCCCTGTTCGCCGCCACCGGCGCGACCCGGTTTCGTGACATGGCCGAGGAATGCCTTGGCCTGTTCCGCGAGGTCTTCCTGGCCGAAGACTGCCGGGTGCTGGAATATTTTGCCGAGGACTGGACCCCGCTTGTCGGGGACGTGCAGGTGATCGAGCCGGGGCACATGGCGGAATGGGTCTATCTGATCGACCGGTTCGAGGTGGTCTGCGACCGACCCGCCGAGGTGCCGATGGGGCGGCTCTATGAGGCGGTGCTGGCGCGCCGCGATGACTCCGGGTTGTTGCCCGACCGGTCCGAACCCCTGACCGAGACCCGCCGCATGTGGCCGCAGACCGAGCTGCTGAAAGCCTCCGTTGCAATGGCCCGCCGCGGCGAGACCCCGGCCCAAGGCCCGGCTCCGGAACAGGTGCTGAGCCTGATGTGGGATCAATATCTTGACACGCCGGTGCCCGGGGGCTGGTACGACAAGCGCAGCACCGACGGGGCCTTGCTGTCGGACAACATGCCGGCCTCGACCTTCTATCATATCCTGGTGGCGTTCCGCTTCTACCTATCCGGCGGGGTTTCGGTCTGACCACAGGCCCGTCTCGTCTTCGCAGGCCCGTTCCCACCCCTGTCGCGACGGCGCGAATGCAGATCGGCCCGCCACGTTTTGCCGTGGCGTTCCGATTTTCGGTATAGGGAACGGGCGGATGGTGCCCCCGGGTCAGAAGCTCAGGATATCATCCGACAGGCCGACAAGGCTGGTCAGGTTCGACAGGGTGATCTGATCGCCATCGCCGAAGTCGAAGACAACCGCCCCGCCGGAGACGCTGGCAAAGGTCGAGACGATCGTCGCGCCATCGGTCAGGCCGTTCGTAAGCGATTCCGACAGGCTTAGCCGGTCCTGGCCAACTTCGAAGTCCGTGATCTCATCCGCGTCATGGCCGGTGTCGAACAGAAACGTATCGGCGAGGGTGCCACCGCGCAGCAGATCGTTGCCCGAGCCACCGGTGAGCTGATCAACGCCCTGGTTGCCATAGAGGCTGTCATTGCCGGAATAGCCGCGCAGGGTGTCATCGCCGGTGCCGCCGTAGATCTGGTCATGGCCCGCGCCGCCGGAGATCACATCGGAGCCGTAGTTGCCATAAAGCGTGTCGTCGCCGTCATTGCCGAAGATCACATCCCAGGCCGAGCCGGCCGAGATCCAGTCATTGCCGGAGCCGCCGTTCAGCAGGTCGTCGCCCTCACTGCCATAAAGCAGGTCGTCGCCGTCGCCACCGTTCAGGCTGTCCCAGCCGGAGCGGCCGAAGATGGTGTCATTGCCGGCCTCGCCGTCGACGTAATCGACGCCATCGCCGGAGGAGATGTAATCGTTGCCTGCGCCGCCGTAGATGGTGTCGAGCGCGGTATTGCCGAACAGGTGGTCATTGCCGTCGCCGCCATAAAGCGTGTCGTCCCCGGTGCCGCCGACGAGGCTGTCGTTGCCAGCGTCGCCGCGCAGGATATCGGTGGAGCTTTCGCCAAGCAGGGTGTCGTTCCCATCCTGTCCCATCAGGCTGTCGGCGTCGGTGCCGCCATCGATGCTGTCGTCGCCGTCGCCGCCACGGACGGTGTCATGCCCGGCGCCGGCCAGGATGATGTCATTGCCCGAATTGGCCCAGATCGTGTTGCTTTCTGCATTGCCGGTAATGGTGTCATGGCCGCTGCCCGCGGTCAGGTTCTCGAGCAGGGTGCCGCTAGCAATCCCGACATTGCCGATCAGCCCGGCGACGTTGGAATAGGTGCCGCCGTTCATGTTGATCCGGTCGCTGGTGGTATTGTTGCTGAGATCGATGGTATCGATGCCGCCCTGATCATAGACGGTGAAGGCGAAATTCTCGCCGCTGTTGATCACCGAGGAGCTGCGCCCGTCCAGGGCTGCGAAAGCCTCGGCGAAATAGCTGCCGGTCAGGGTTGTATTGGCGCCCCAAACGGTATTGCCTGCGGTTTCGCTGCTGGTCCCGGCGACCCCGTAAAGGGCCTGGATGGCTGCGATATCCGCCATCATCGGAGAGATCACATAGGCCTCCGAGGCGGTGATCGAGGTGTTGTCGCTCTGGCTGAAATAGGACATCACCGACACCTGCCAGCTGTCGTTCACGAAGGTTTCATCCGACCCGTAGCTGGCGCTGCCGTTGTAGTTGCCCTGATGCCCCAGTCCCAGCGCGTGGCCGATCTCGTGGATATAGGTCTGGAACGCATAGCTGTTGAGCGCGGTCGAGCGGCTCAGCCAGGCGGTGCCGACGTTGACCTCCGAGGACAGGATGGTGCCGCCGCTGATCGATGAGGACGCATAAGCGCTGTTGGTGTCGCGGTCGTCGAAAGTGATGTCGGCATAGGATGATGCGGTTTCCAGGAAGCTGAGGTCCGCCACCCGTTCCCAGGCGTCCAAGGCCCAGCGGGCCAGGCGCTGACCATCGGCCGTCAGGGCGTTGATGTTCACCGTGATCTGATTGTCCGCGGAGGTGTCGAAATGGCGTTCGGACCAGCCGTAAGCGCCCCAATAGCCATTGGTCAGGAAGGTGGCCAGATCGGACAGGTTGCTGACGTCCGAGCCTCCTTCCGGTGTCGGCGTGGGGGTCGGGGTTGGCGTCGGGGTGCCGTTGCCGCTGGCCGAAATCCTGTAGCTGCCGGTGCTGATGTCCGCAAAGGCGCCGGCGGCGATGTAATAGGTGCCGCTGCCGGACGCGGTGAAGCTCAGGGCGGATTCGAGCCCGTTGCCGCCATCGTCATTGAGGTTGAGCAGGTTGCCGACGCTGTCATAGACCCGGAGATAGGGGTCCCGCAGCGTGCCATGTCCCGAGGCGCTGCCGGTCAGGTCGATTTCATATGCTTCGCCGGCCACCAGCGAGATCCCCACCCAGTCGCGATCGCCGCTATAGCCAAGGGTGCCGCTGAAGGTGTCGCCCACCGACATCGTATAGCCGGTGGCGGTGGAGCCCGCAGCATCCGTGGTCTCTGTCAGGGCGGCAAAATCGCCGATCCCGTCCGGGCCATGTCGAAGTGGGTCAAATGTCTGGGTCGCATTGCAGAGGAAACACATGGGCAGGCCGTTCACTTTGTCATGATTGAAGGGAAAAATACGTAAAGGAATGGTCTAGGAGTGAGAGATCGATACAGGGTTCGATCCTGTGAGCAATCCTGTGATCGGTTCGGGGCTTCGGCGTACAGGGCCACGCCGGCCTTGCCATTCCGGCAGGCTGACTGGGCGGACTGTCAGGACTGGGCTGTGGGCGGACTGGGCACTGCAACGCCCCCGATGGTGTTTCGCGCTCGTCTCCGGATGCCGGGGCGACCATGGCAAAGTTCGCCCGGCTCGCGGTTCCCGACCCGGCAAGCACAGGGGGACAGAGAATTGCCATCTGGGCGCTGTAGCGCTGTGTCATAAAGTCATCCCACCTTCATCCTACACATGCAGCCGCAGTTCACACCCCGGGGCACCTGTTCCCGATTCCCAATGTTGCAGAAAATGAGATATCAGTGGAAATGCGCAATTTCATGGCCATCATGCCTTTATCCTGGCTCTCAAACGGTAAAGTTCGTGCAAGTTAATTCGACTTTGGGAGAATAGAGCAGGTCGCCTTACAACCTGTTGCCTTTGCAGCGACGTTCTGTCCCGCCCTCGGCACCCGCGAGGGTGTTGGCCTGGCGATGAAAGCCTGCTGGTCCTTCCCGAACTCGGGCTTGTCTAAGTCAAATCCACCGCCGCCCAAAGCACGCTGAGCGGCAGAGTTAAGTTGCCATCCCCCATGGTCAGCTTTTCCTGACCAAGATAGAACACGATCCCTACGGTGCTGCGCCCTTCTCCCGGCCCATCTTTGGCGAACCATTTCAGGTGCTTGAAATCCTCGGCGGCAACCGTGGTGGCCGCCTTGACCTCGACCCCGACCAGCCGGTGGCCGCCATCGATCACAATATCGATCTCCCGACGATCCGCGCTGCGCCAATGATAGAGACGATAGTCTTCGCCCTGCATCGGCAGCCGACGTTGCGAACGGATACCCATGATGTATCCAACCAGCAGGATCCGGATCATCAGTTCGGGATCAACCGACGGTCGCCCGATGGGGCTGTAGAGCGGTGCCAGATGCTGCCGGATCCCGGCCAGATCGACAAATCGGTCCACCGCCCGGAGCATGTGGTCGGCCGGGACATGTGTCTCGATCGTGAACGCGTAGAACAGAGCGCTCTGCGCTTCCTGCCGGGTGCCCATCATCGCTGCTCACCTCCACCTGTCTCAAGTGAATCAGCGCTCAGGGCTTCAGACAGGCAGAGTTTTTCAACATGGCGTAATCATCATCCCACCTTTTGAAACCGCGGTAAGGTTGGGATCTTACGTCATTTTGAGGAGCTGGGAGATGGAACATTTTGCAGGATTGGATGTCTCTATGGAAGAGACACACATATGCGTTTTGGATCGCGAAGGTGCTTTGATCCGAGAAGGAAAGACTGCGACGTCCCCAAAGGCAATCAGAGATTTTCTCGCTTTTGGGCCGGAGTGCAAAGGTGTTGTATTTGAGACTGGCAGGATGGCCCCGATGCTCTACCACGGCCTTGTCGAACTCGGCATTTCTGTTCAGTGCATTGAGAGCAGGCAGGCCTATCAGGGCTTAAAGTCCTTGGCGAGGCACAAGACAGATCGCAATGACGCACGTGGTCTGGCACATCTGGCGCGGACCGGGTTCTATAAACCGACACATGTCAAATCGCTGTCTGCGCATGCCGTCCGCTCGCTCATTGCGGCACGCAAAAAGCTGGTTGGGCAGCGTGTCACTATCGACACTCAAATCCGCGGGCTGGTTGTCGTATTTGGGGTGCGCTTACCACGTGCCTTGTCGCCAGCATTCAAAGACGCAGCCTTGGCTGTGAGTGACGGTGTGCCCGGCCTCCATGCCGCACTCTGTGGGTTGTTTTCAGCACGCGAAACCATTCCGACGGCCGTTGCTGCGATTGATGGAGATATCAAGAAGATGACCCGTAGATCCAAAGTCTGTCAGCGCCTGATGACAGTACCTGGCGTCGGTCCGGTCACGGCATTGGCCTTTGCCGCAGCAATTGATGATCCGCATCGATTTAAGAAATCACGCGACGTGGGAGCCTATCTCGGGCTGGTGCCACAACGACATCAATCTGGCGAGATCGACTACACTGGGAGCATCTCGAAACGAGGTGATGTCAAAGTTCGAACGCTCCTTTACGAGGCCGCAAATGTCATGCTGACCAGATATGCCGCGCCGCTCAAGCTAAAATCATGGGCGCTGGCAATCGCTGCCCGGTCTACGATGCGAAAGGCGCGCGTGGCTTCGGCCAGATTGCAGTTTCAACCTTGCCGACCTACCTCCAGCCAACCCCATCCTGAGCCCCGGAGCTCGAAGAGAACCTCAGACATCGACAGCAATTGGAAAAGCACATTGACAGATTAGAGAACAAAATAAGACCATAGCGGGCAACCGGCTGGAGATAGGCGGTGACCGATGTCGGCTCTGTTGATGGCGTGGATGCCCCTCCCAATTTTGTTCAAGACCTGCAGAGGGCCGTGACGGCGCAGGCGATGACAACCGTACCTAAGGCCCCGGAGCTGTCCGGGAATTACTGCAATTCGTGTCCGGGAATCGGCGAAACCCGCACCCCTTTCCCGGGCACACTTATCCTGCGTCCTCGTACGGCAAGGGCGGTGGAGGCGTGCGCCTGACGGTGGGCGGGGGCGAGCGGCTCAAACATTATCCCGTGCCCACAAAACGGTCAGGACGCAGACCGGTTACCATGTGCCGAAATGCGATCGTTTGAAATATTCCGAATTTTCCTGCCAGTTCCCGGTGTGAACACGTTTCGTTTCGCCGGAGCTAGGCCTTCAGGCGGGGCCGATGTTGTGACGATGTTGGAATAATGTGGATAACTCCGCCGCCTGGTGCGTCGGAGACCCGTGTTGCTATCGCCCTCATCGAGAACCTCGGTCAGAATTGCGGTCACAGGGAATGATTATAGAAGGATGCTCCCATGCCCAAGTTCCAGATTCGTGAGGCCGCCGACCGTTCCATCGCGCTCCACGTGCATTTCAAGGACAGCGAGAAGTCGATCTTTAACTTTACGCAGTGGTGCTCGCGCGAAGAGGTGTGGACGGCCCGCTGGCAGTCGCGCGAGAGCATCGCAGGTTGGCTTGAGAACGATGGCCTGCAGGGAGAAGAGATCGACGACTACGACATCGAGTGCTTCCGGCACAGCCTTGTCAGCCCGCATGCGCTGGCGGCAGAAGGGGAGGAAGTTCTGGAGGAGCTCGAACGCATCACCGGTGTGCCCTCCCATCAGATGGAATGGCTGCTGGATGACCTGTCCGGCTGGACAGCCGCCACCAAAGAAGCTGTGTCCGAAAACGCATTGGAGTGTCCGGGTGAAGAGACGCAGCGGCTTCTGAACGCGCTGCTGAGAAACGCTCTGGAGCGCACCGTGGCGATGATCGACGGAAAGCTGGATCTTGAGTTCGAGGGGACGCCCGTCGTGCCCGTAACGCGGCTCCGCCTGAACTGATCGCCGTCTTCAGTCGCCCGGTCTACGATGCGCCGACCGGGGCTGACCTTCAAGCATGTCGCGCGCCGCGTGCTAGGCCCGGTCGGGGCAGAGGAGAGGGTCCTCCCTCCATGAGGCCGCCCGTCAGATTGAACGTGGGCGGATGAGCCTGCGTGGGCTCGGCCGTCTTGCCGCGGTGATCGCGGCCCTGCGCACGCGCCCCGTGCTGCACTGAGAAAGTCCGACATGATACCGACATGTGACCCTGACTAGAACGCTTGTTCTGCGTTTCGCTCAACTCGGCGCAGTCGGCATGATCATCATTGGCATGGCCGGCGCCTTGTTCGTGTTGCCCCAGCTGAACGGTGGAAAACCAAGCCTGATCTGGTCGATCACCGGGATCCTCTTTGCGCTCCTGTGGGGCGACCTAGTCCTGAGGCCGGCGGAAGAAACCGGGGCATCGGTTCGACCCCGCCCTGTTTTCCATGGCGATCTCGATGTACCTGCAAATGGTCAAGGTGCTCGTATTGGTCGTCCTCCAGGGCATGACACTTCTATTGTCATTGCCCGTGGTCGGAACTGGTGGGATGGTGCTGCAGGAGGTCTCCCTCCTGCTGATCAGCAGGGCCCTGTAACGGCCCTTTCCGGGTTTATCAGGCTCGATAATATGGGATCAGCCGGTTTGATCCTTATTATCGAACCTTGCTGGAGGCCTGCGCAGGCACGGATTCCATAGACCCGGATACGTTGCTTGCGCACGCCGGAAAGCGCGAACTGGCGGCTGTTTCGCTCGCCTCTTGGCTCCAGGTAGCCTGCAGCTTCCAGCTTTTCCGCTGCGCGCTTGGCGTCTTGGCCTCGGTGAATTGTGTCAAACGTCGGCTTGAGCATGTAGAAGTAATCATCGTTCCGATATCCTGCCGCCTCTTGGCTGCGCGCAGCAGGTGCTTCGGCGGGGGCGTCTGCGCCCTGGCGAAGAAGGCCGAAACGGCTGTCTCCGAACTGCAGCAGATAATCCCTCGTCCGCTCGACGGCTGAGTTCTGCTCTGTCGGTTTGTCTGCGCCGCTCTGTTCGAACCACTTGGCTGCCATGACCATGACCGCCGCAGACGCCGTTCCTGTCGGCCAACCCGTGATCTGACGCTGGGTGGCGAACTCCCCCGCCACCGCGACAAGTGCGAACCGGTCCAGCACCCGCAGGGTCTCGTTGCGGGCGGTTCGGGAATCCAGACGAAGCTGCGCCAAAAGCTTTGAAAGCTCAATCTCATGCCGACTCTCGATGGTGGACCGGATCGACTGGTCTTGGTCCGACAGAATAAGCTCGCGGATCAGGTTAGCCCCGGCATGACCGCAGTCCCTCGAAGCGATGGTTTCGATCCTGCGGCAAAAGCCTTTGACGTCGCGTGACCGTGAAGCTCGTTGAAGATACCATGCGCCATGCCCATGACAGGGAGGTCGATCATTCGGACGACTTGGCCACATCGCAGGGCCGGGCCCAGATCCCGCAAGACCTGGCGAACAGGGGCCTCACCGGTCGACAGGACCGGATCCCGCCACTGCTGGCGCTGTTCTTGCCGGCCCCATTCGCAGCAGCATAGATGTCATCTCCGAAGCCGACATGGCGGCTCACCGGGCAATTCATCAAGGCCCAGGAATGTGTCGTTCGCCTGGGCCAGCGACCCCTCCAGGCCCGCGCTGGTTGTTCGCCATGTCACCTCGGTTCCAGCGGAGGGCCAGACCGTATTCCCGACCGTGAGCGCCTTGGTCTTGCCAACCGAATTTTCGCCATAGACATGGAAAATCGCTCCAGTTCGATTGGTCAGGCCCAGGAAGGGTCCGCTGAGCGCGAGGCTGATGCCGAAGATCAGGTATGGATTACCAAGGGCAAGTGCCGCCACACCTGACCCACGCCAATGGGCATGGCGAGCGGAAGGTGGTGCTTGAGATGACAATCGGCACTCCCTGGCTCGATCCAGCGACTAACGCTTGGGGCAGACAAGGGATACGACAGCGCCGACTTCATTACCAAGCTCAGGCGCATGGTTATGACACCGCATGTCGCACAGAAGGCCCGACATTCCGCCATCGACGGCCGGTCCACCCACCATCCCGGCTACGCCTTGTCCCAAAGGTGCCGGCAGAAGATCGAGGAACCATTCGGCTGGGCCCAGACCTTTCACCGTGACCTCGACAAGGACCGCGCGTAGTTCACCATGAACATGGCAGCCTGCAACCTCGCGAGGCTGCCGAAACTATTGACGGCCTGACGAAAGGGGCTGCCCAGACCCAGGGTCCGTTGCCGCGAAGATCCGCCTTAGAACCGTAGTGGCAGGAACAGAGTCCTTCCAATCTCTCTTTTTCAGCAGCCTGTTAAAAGAATAACTCCTGCCAGGTGGCAACAAAGCGAGGGGCTCAAAGAATAACAAAATTGGCCTTCCGGTAGATAAATCAGACTGTGATCGCGTTCTCGCAGCCCCGACAGTCAAGGCACGGGACAGCGTATCTTGTTGGGGTGAGGGCGACTGCGCCTGAGTGAATAAGTTTATATCTCGCTGCGTAGCGAGACGGTCAGGCGCAGGAGGGAGGGGCGTAAAGCCGACGTCCTGCCACATGCGACTAGGCTAGGAAACGGCCTAACGTTCGATCACATCTATCCCGCTCTTGGGGAGATAAAGATCTCGTCGCAGGGACTATCAACGGTACATGAGTGACCATCTGTAGCATCTGCTCCCCGAGTGCGGCATAGCCCTTGCTGGTCGGAATCGTATCGATTTCAGATATGTCAGCCGAATTTTGGCGCAACGTTGCTTGGCTGGGTGGACTGCCAGCTGTGCAATGCGCTCGCAGATCTGACGGATGAATACGAAATGAGCAGAGATGTGAAGATTTGGCAATGAGGGCGGCCGCAGGGTTGCCAAATCCGAGTGATCGACTAGGAGAGAAGAGTTCATCTCGAATGAGTTGTAGATAATGTTGATTACTCCGGTCATTCTCTGCGGTGGTTCTGGCACGCGTTTGTGGCCATTGTCGCGCAAGAGCTATCCCAAGCAGTTTGTCCCCCTGATGGGTGAGGAAACATTGTTTCAGGCTTCGGCCCGGCGGTTGTCGGGCGGGGGGGGCGCGTTTTCCTTCGCGGCGCCCATGGTTCTGACCAACTCTGATTTCCGCTTCATCGTGACGGAACAGCTGCAGGCGGCAGGTATCGATCCCGGCGCGGTGCTGATCGAACCCGAAGGGCGCAATACTGCCCCCGCGATTCTGGCCGCGGCCCTACGTGCCCAGGCCGAAGATCCCGAAGCGGTGCTGCTGGTGGCCCCCTCCGATCATGTGGTGCCGGATGTGGCCGCCTTTCACGCGGCGGTGACGCTAGGGCTGGATGCGGTGGCCCGGGGCCAGATGGTGACCTTCGGGATCACCCCGACCCATGCGGAAACCGCTTATGGCTATCTGGAGCTGGACAGCGTGCCCGATGCCAGTGGCAATCCGGTGGCGCTGAAGCAATTTGTCGAGAAACCCGATGCCCTGCGCGCGGCCGAGATGCTGGCGGCGGGCAATTTCAAATGGAACGCGGGCATTTTCTTGTTCCGCGCCACCGACATGATTTCCGCCTTTTCCGCCTTTAGCCCGGGCCTGATGGAACCGGTCCAGGCGGCGCTGGACCAGGCGCAGCCGGACCTTGGCTTTCTGCGTCTGGCGCCGGAGCCCTGGGCCAGGGCCGAGGAGATTTCCATCGATTACGCGGTGATGGAAAAGGCCGAGAATCTGTCAGTGGTGCCCTTTGATGCGGCCTGGTCCGATCTGGGCGGCTGGGATGCGGTCTGGCGCGAATCCGGGCCGGACGAAAACGGTGTTGTCGTCGGCACCCGCGCCACAGCGATTGAGTGCCGTGACACGTTGTTGCGCTCGGACAGTGACAGGCTGGAGGTCGTGGGCATCGGCCTAGACGGCATCATGGCGGTTGCGATGAATGACGCGGTGCTGGTGGCGGATAAGTCCCGCGCTCAGGACGTGAAGCTTGCGGTGGCGGCGCTGAAGAAAAAAGGCGCGGCCCAGGCCACCGCCTTTCCGAAGGATCACCGCCCCTGGGGCTGGTTCGAAAGCCTGGTGACCAGCGACCGTTTCCAGGTGAAGCGCATCCTGGTGCATCCGGGGGCCAGCCTGTCGCTGCAAAGCCACGTCCACCGGTCCGAACATTGGGTTGTCGTGGCGGGCACCGCACGGGTGACCCTGGACGACACGGTGCAGCTGGTGACCGAAAACCAGTCCGTCTACATTCCGCTGGGCGCGGTGCATCGGCTGGAGAACCCGGGCAAGGTGGCGATGGTGCTGATCGAGATCCAGACCGGGGCCTATGTCGGCGAAGACGATATCACCCGTTATGACGATCTATATGCAAGGGACTGATGCATGAGACGCGCTGTGTCAAAGACGATCTGCCCCATATTGGCGCTGCTGATGCTGCCTCAGGTTGCCGTGGCAGAAGACCGCTCCCAGCTCTTCAGCAGGCAACAGGGTTATCTGATCCAGACCGGCCTGTCGCTGGCGGCGCTGCCGCTGACCGACGATGACAAGTTGCAGCATGTGGCCGTCGGTTCCGCGATTTCGGCGTTGGTGACCTACAAGACCGGACGCTTCTGGAAAGGATGCGGCGCGGCGCTGGCGGTTGGCTTGCTGAAGGAAATCTATGACGAGCTGAGCGACACCGGGCGGTTCGAGGCGATCGATGCGGGCTATACGCTTGCGGGTTGCAGTTTTACGGTGAGGTTCTAACACGTCAGCTGCGCCAGCGCCGCGCGGAACCTGGACATGAAATTTCACAGAGCCCTTGTGGGGGGGCTTGCGGCGATAGAGACACGGGCGGTCGCCGCACCATTGAATTAGGAGTTTATCGATGAAGATTGCAATTGCCGGACTTGGGTATGTCGGCCTTTCCAACGCAGTTTTGCTGGCCCAGAACCATCAGGTGACGGCGGTCGATATCTCCGATTCCCGGGTGGAGATGGTCAACAACGGGATATGTCCGATCGTCGACGCGGAACTGGAAGACTTTCTGGCCAACCGCAAGCTGACCCTGACCGCAACGACTGATCCCGCGCTTGCCTATCGCGATGCGGATTATGTGATCGTGGCGACGCCGACCAACTATGACCCCAAGAGCAATTATTTCGACACCTCCAGTGTCGAGACGGTGATCGCTCAGGTTCTGGCGGTGAACACATCGGCCACCATCGTGATCAAATCGACGATCCCGGTGGGATATGTCACCGATCTGCGCGCCCGGCTGGACACCGAACAGGTGATCTTTTCCCCGGAATTCCTGCGCGAGGGGCGGGCGCTTTACGACAACCTGCATCCCAGCCGGATCGTCGTCGGAGAGCGATCGGAGCGGGCGCGCATCTTTGCCGATCTGCTGCTGGAGGGCGCGGAAGAGACGGATGTGGCAATGCTCTTCACCGATCCGAAAGAGGCAGAGGCGATCAAGCTCTTTGCCAA
>NZ_VCNK01000003.1 GCF_006265095.1 Phaeobacter sp. B1627 | reverse complement strand
CCGCAGTGGTGCATACCCCCCCCCATAAATTTGCGTGCGCATAAATCTGATTATCCCCGCCGGTTGCAGTCCCGGAGGCCCGAGACTCTCAAAGCCCCCCCACCCCTTTTGCGCGCCGCTCGATCCGCTGTTTCCTGATGTCGTGGCAGGCCTTGCACAGCGATTGCAGCGCGCCGAACCAGAACAACGCGTAATCGTCGCGGTGCGGCACAATGTGATCCGCCACCGTGGCCAGTTGTTTGGGATGCGCCGAACACATCCGGCAGAGCGGCTCGGCCTCCAGCTGACGCCTGCGCCGCCCCGTCGGGCCCCGCCAGCCCTTGCTGTCGTACCACTTGCGGCTTGGCCTCACAGTCCGCCGCTTCGCCTCGGAGGGCCTGTCGCGATCCTGCTTTTCTGACCTGACATGGCGGTCACAATAGCCCGCACCAAGATCGATCAACCGGAAACATCCCGGATGCGCGCAGGGCTTTCTGGGCATCCCGCCCCCTCTCACTGATTTTCGGAGTGTACAACGCAAAAGCGCCCGCCGGTTTCCCGTGGGCGCAATTCGTGATGATGCATATTCATTGCCATGTGAGTGAGGTAAGGGTCAAGCGGTTTTTCAGGGCATCAAGTCAGAGCGTCAGGATGGTCCCATGGCAAACCTGCCCGCTCATCGCATCCAAAGCCCCCGCCAATGCCATCCGCACAGCCTTCACCGTATCCCCATAGACGGACCAGCCATGCGCTTGAAGAACATCGCGCAAGCTCTTGTCCTCTATGCAAACCATATCCACCAACCTGCGACTTGTGATCGAGATCCGGGATCCGCGCCTGGACGGGCGGACACGACGCACCTCGATCGCACAGCCCGTGCCAATCCGCCGCCGCAGCCGATCAATTTCCTCCCGGTCCCGCAACACGGCATCCATGAAGTCGCCACCACTGCCGGTGCCGCCGGACCGCAGACTCTCCACAGAAGAACACTTCAGACCGGCGCAGGCGTGGCGTTCAACCAGATCCCGGTAATGGCGCCCCATCGACACCTGACCGGGCGTGAGAGGCGCAGGCCTGTTCCCCCGCCGGGCCGCCGCCATCAGGTCAAACACATCTGAATTGCGGATCGCCGAACGGCCCCTGTAGCCGACAGGCTGGACCTCATAGCCATCAGCCCCGACCGGACGCAGCTCCATTGGCCGGAACACCTGGAATGGCCCCCGGGCCGGGGCCTGCGGTATCGCATCGCCACATGCCTCAGGCACCTTGCCCCGCGCCTTTACCAATGCGAACCGCTCCGCCTCCTTCAACAGACGCGCAACGCCATTCGACCCGACAACCACAACGCTCATGCGCCCACCTTTTCTTTTGCATTGATGATGTCCAGGCAGCGGGCCTCAGTCTTCAGGTAGCCTTGCTGCCATTGCGTTTCAGAAGCGGTGGCGCGGCCACTGGCCACCGCCCGACCGATCGCCGCCAGTTTGCCCCGGTTCCAGTCCGCCTCCTTGCGGATCTCGGCCATTGAATAGTCATTGGGCGGCGCCCCCCATTTTTTCAGATAGGTGAACAGCTCAACCAGAAAGCCGCCCTCCCGGGCCGCGCGGCCTGCGCCAGACTGCAGATAGGTCCGCACCAGTCGGCTCTCACTGGCAGGCGGCACTTGCAGCAACCGCGCCCAATTCATGATCGAGATCTCGGTGGGCCAGATCGTTTTCAGCTTGCCAGTGCCATGGCGCTCCACCACTTCCGCCAGCGCCACCAGCTTTTCCGCCTGCATATAGGCAAGCCGTGCCTCCAGGCTGGCAAGAAAGACCTGATGCTCCTCCAACCGAACCGCACGCCTGCGCTCCATGCCCCGCCGCTCCAGCGGGGTAATCAGAAGCGACCGAACCCGCGCCTTGCCGTCCTTCAGTTCCTGACCTTCCATTTCTGCCCCTTTCTCAGCAATTCCGAGTTATCCACAGCCACCGCCCCTGAACTGTCCGGCGACTGACCTTCTGTTTTGTTATGTCTTTGTCTCTGTCCCTGTCGTGCAGGACAGTCTGAGACTGTCCGAGACTGTCTTGAACTGTCCGCCGGACAGTCTTGGACACTGTCGGACAGTTATCGGACCGAGCCAGTGCGCGCCTGACCAAGGTCGAACATATGCGTCGACCAGGACCGCATGGCGCGCTCGATCCAGCTGGCGTTGCGGTATTCGCAGCCCTCCTGGATCAGCCATTCGTCCATCCAGCGAATGGCCGCGTCGTTCTTTGCCAGCTCGGCGTGATAGCCCGCCACTGTCATCCGCAAACGCTGCAGCCGCTTGGCGGCATTGGCCGCTTCATGCTTGGCCCGGTTGTCTTCCTTGCGCGACATGGCCTCTGTCAGCGACCTGAGCACCATCGGATGCATCAGCCGCACCTCACCGCCCTCGCAAATGCAGGGCGTCCATTTGTGCAACGGGCCGTAGTCCAGCTTGCACAGCGCCCGGAAGTGCCCCGGATCGATCATCAGAAGCTTGGCCAGCGTGTCGAGATCCTGCGGCAGCGTGCCCACCGGCGCCTGATCATAGGCGATGTTGATCAGATCGAAGTACAGCGCCCGGCACTCCGGCGTGCCCTTCAAGCGCATGTCCGAGTTCAGCCAGCGCCGCCGCTCCCAGGCCATGAAATAGTGACTATCCAGCCGGTCCTCGATGCCCAGCGGATACTCCGGCAAATCGTCGGTGGCGACCGGCTGCAACCCCACCGCGCCCAACATCACGCCGCCATCCCGAACAGGCTGGTGAGCTCTTCATCCAGCGCCTCGATCATCTGCGGGCCGTTGTCGCGCGCATGGCTGCAGGCCATTTTGCGATAGCGCCCGCCCCAGCCGCGATAGCGGCAGATCTGCGAACAGGTCTGCATCGAAGTCTCTGTAAACTCGGCCATATCCCGCAGGGTGCATTCACCCGCAGTGTCCTCGATCAGCCACCAGATCTGAAAGGCGATCCGCTCTGTCCTCGGCGTCCGCTGGCGCGCCATCATGCCGCCCCCCTGAGTTCGTGCTGGAAAAAGGTCACGACAGCGGGATCCGTCAGCATCATCAGCAAGGCCGTATGGCTCGCCGGTGCGGTCGTCGCAGCCCACCAGTTCAGGGCGGTCTGGAAGGAGACGTCGCAAAACAGCGCCACCTCGCGCGGACTGTGAAACCGCTGACGGAAATAGGCCGACCAAAGATCCGGCGCATGGGATTTCAACGCGAAGGGGTCAAACTGATTTGACCAAGATTTTGCTGTAGGGGACGTGCCAGGCTGGTCGCATGGCACATCATTGTTCACGATCAGGGTCAGACGCGGGCGGCTCATGCGGCGGCGTCCTTTCGCGTCGAAGGCTGCACCATCGCGAACCATGCAGTCCGGCACTCGACATTTCGAGCATCGCACAGAGTTCGAATGCCCAAATACCAAGACGCTGGGAATGCGCCCCGCGCGATTGCATTGCTGACCGCTGTCGGGCCAACACAGATCATGTCTGCGATCTCTTTGCGCCCGATCAAATCGGCAATCTGAGTAACGTTCATCATAAGTGCAATATCCACGTTTTGTGGATGCACTCAAGTCCACATTTTGTGGTTTGCACAAAATTCACAAAATGTGATCCAAAGAGACTATGAACCTAGCCAACAAATCCTACCCCGAGATCGCTGATCGCCTGCTGCGCATTCGCAAGGCGTTCGCACCCGATGCGAACCAGAAAGAGTGGGCAGCCAAGCACGGTTTCAACGCGACTCAGGTCAACAACTGGGAAAAGGGGGCCCGGCGCATCCCAGTGGAAAGCGCCGAACGGCTCTGCGAAACCTACGGTGTCACGCTAGATTTCATATACCGTGGAAGAAGAGATGGCCTTTCCGAGACTGCCTCGAAGGTTCTCTGATCACAGCGCCCTATGTGCCTGACGACGTGATCCAGTGGCACTTGCAACTCTTCTGCTATGTCAATCATCCTGTCTAATCTCTCGTCTACTAATTTCATACGCTCCTTGCCCGTTGCGTGTTCTCTTTTTGTTCCAGAGATAGAACTTCACAACAGGGCAGGTCAATCACTGTTCTCTACTGCCTCGAAAGAATCAATTCCCACATCCCCCTCCAAGTGAAAATCAACCGTAGATCCACCAATTGTGATTTTTTACTTGTAATATCCACTTTTTGTGAATTACAAAAGCCCCATCAAGCGATGGAGGATTGAATGCAAGACCAACCTACAAACATGCTACGTCACGCACAGCAGATCGCGGGATCACCTGAGGATCACCTCGACACTCCGCACCTGTTCACAACCGCCTGGGCAACGATGAAAGCCGCGCGCGGTCAGGCCTTTGACCCGGCGCGCCTGCAGGCTGCGCATCTGGTGGAACGCCCGGCTCCGACGCCGGAACCGACAGAGCAAGTGCTGGCCCGCACCGGGCAAAAGGTGCGCCGCTACATGGCTGAACAGAACATCACGCCCCGCGGCACCCATGCAGCGTAGGGCAAGGCGCGCCCGCAATGCCCAACCCTTCCTGCTTCAGTTTCGCACCCATGCGGGTCAGATCCCAAGGGCGCCGCCCTGGCCCCAAACCGAATAGCCGGTGCGCGCTGGAGGATTGCGCGCCGTGGCCAACACCGAGGTTTCGCACCCGTCTTGCGGTGCGGATCATGCGCGGGCGGCTCAATCCTCCAAATTGCCCACCGCCCGCGCCCCAAAACCAAAAGCCGAGCCGATGACGACAGATCCCACTCCCCTCGCCCGCGCGCTTGCGGTTACGGCGCTGCAGCACCGCTACGCGCGCTTCACCGCAGCCGGAGGCCTGCTGCAAGGCCCGGAAGACCCTGCTTGGACCTGGGATGAGGCGCAATGGATCGCCCACTTTGGCAACATCACTGGCGCTGGACCAAGTCGCATCGCTGCGATCGCGGATTGGCTCGCACGTGCAACGGCCAACATCTCCACCCGAGCCACCGATAGCCAGCTGGATTGCCCCTTTAACGATCAGCCGCAGCCGCTGTTGCCCCCGTCACCGAGAACTACGCCCTCTCGCTGACGCACTGGTGCGGGCTTCGACTGCGACCACTTTTATTCCAATGCCTGCGGTGTCTCCTTCCCACCGCCAGCATCGGGGGTGCGGCGCGTCGCCACTCACAAACCCAGCCGCGCCCCCGTCAAATCAACGAAGAGACCACCATGCCCACATCGCCCCGCATCCCCTTCGACCAAATGCCCGCGCCCCAGCAGGCCGGAATCCTGTGCAATGATCCGAGATTTCAGCGCTTCGCGGCCATGCGCTGCGGCCTGCCTGGTCAGCAATTCGGCGAAACAGCCGCCGCCGCCTATCTGCGCAACTGCTGCAAGATCACCAGCCGCAACGCGCTGTCCACGGACCCGACCGCCGCCAAAGCGTTTGAAGCCCTGAAAACGAGCTTTGACGGCTGGACCGGCAAGCAGGCGATGCCGCGCGGAAAGGGCCGGTAATGCAGCACGCAAAAGATGCGAAAGCCTGTGTAGCGGCACCCACTACACAGGGCCATGACAACAACAGCCGCCAACGCTCTGTAAAAATTGTACCATTTGGGCTTCGCGCTCTGTGGTTGCACTTCGCAAATCACCTTGAATTGAAACGCCTCGCCAAGCTGCACGTCCGCATCGAACTGAAGAAAGCGAACTTGGCCGATCTGATCGCGGAGCGGCAGGCCATCATGAACCGCTGCATCCGCCGGATGCGCCGCGCGAAGGGCAAGAACTGATATGAACGACATGAGCCTATTTGACCCTGCAAGTTTGGCCGCCGCACGCTCCGGCCCGGATCTGAAGGCCTTCGGACAAACCCGCCCGCGGATCGTGGACAGTTTCGCGGGTGGCGGTGGCGCCAGCACCGGAATTGAAATGGCCCTTGGCCTTTGGGATGAACGGGAGTTTGTCACCCTGGAGATCGACGGCAACACGTTTGTGATTGTCGATGTCGGGATGCGGATGCTGGCCCCGCGCGAACTATTCAACGCTCAGGGCTTCGCTGCAGACTACGTCATCGAGGGGATCTGGAACACGACCGACGACGATTGGAGTTTCAAAAGTTTCCCCAAAGATGTGCAAGTTCGGTGCGTTGGCAATAGCGTCTGCCCGCCGCTGGCCGAAGCTCTGGTGCGGGCAAACTGCTCGCAACTGATGGAACTGGAGACGCCAGGCGGTCTTCTGAACGGACATAAATGGAACAAGGCGCCACATGATCTGCAGAAAGGAGGGCCACCATGCCAGCCGTAACAGTCGAGAAGAAGGCCCTGCAATATCTGAAAACCTTCGAAACCGACGGGCGCGTCGTCAAGCGTGTGGTGATCGAAGGAAAACGAATAGAGCTGGAATTTGAAACCGAGCCGGAAGTCATTTCGGAATTTGACAAAGTGGATATGCGACATGGCAAAACGGGAACTTCCTAAATATATATATCGGCAGCGCAACGGCCTGTATTTTCAGCGGCGCCGCTGGCCATCACAAAAGATCCAATCGGCCTTCGGAAGCCCCGAGTTCTGGGCCGAATATGCAGCTATCCTGAAAGGGGAAGCCAAGCCCAAAGTGCTGCACCGCAATTTTTCCACGCTCATCCGAAGCTACCACAAGTCGCCGCGCTATCGGAACCTGAAGCCCCGAACTGCGCTGGACTATGACAAATACACCGTTTTTATCGAAGACCGGTTCGGGCCCCTAAATCCCGCGAATCTGCAACGCAAGGATGTGATCCGCCTGCGAGATCACAATGCAGAAAAGCCCTACTTCGCGAACTATGCCGTGAAGGTGATCCGCATATTGATGGAACACTGCATTGATCTTGGGTGGCGCAGCGATAACCCTGCAAAGGGCGTATCGCTGCTGAAATTGGACACAGAACCACGCCTGCCCTGGCCTCAAAGCCTTATCGACGGCTTCCGCAACGCCGCGCCGCTCGGCACCCGTGAACGTCTGTTGATGGAATTGTGCCTTGGATCGGGCCAGCGCATCGGGGACGTGCTGGAAATGCAGTGGAGTGACATTCAAGATGGAGGAATTGCACTCAAACAAAACAAGACCGGCAAGCGGCTGTGGGTGCCCATCGTGCCTTCGCTGCAGGAGGCGCTGGACGTAGCACCGCGCCGGTCACTGTTCATGCTGACAAACCACCGCGCGACCAACCGCTGGTCATATCGCGGCGCCTCGCAGGCCATTCGCAAGATCAGGGAGGATATCGGAGCGTTGAACTTCGACATCCACAGCTGGCGCTACAACGCTGCGTGCGAACTGGTCGAAGCGGGCTGCAATGACGAACTGGTGGCCGCAGTCACCGGGCAGAGTCCCAAGATGGTTGCTCACTACACCCAGCAGATCCGCCAGCGTGTGCGTGCCATCGAAGCCCAAAACCGTCGGCACAGACCATGACATCGCATCCTGTTTGTGCGCCGAAACCGAACAGAACAAAAACAGAATGTTTAGACATTTGCTTAGACGCAATCACAAGTCGCATCGGCAAGCTCTCTAAGTCATTGAATTTATTGGAGGCGAGTACCGGAATCGAACCGGTGTACACGGATTTGCAATCCGCTGCGTCACCACTCCGCCAACTCGCCTTGTCAATCACTAAAACGTGGCGGGTGGTGTCCTGCCACATTGTGTGCCTCGCTGTCTAGTAATGTTCCTGTTCCTTCGCAAGGGGCAAAACGCTCATCTGCGGTGAAAATCTCTTCGCACCACGGCGCTCCAGGGCGCTCCAGGACGCTGACAGTCCCGCAATGCTGGGGTGCTCGTTCGGCGCCATATCCGCGCTCTGTGGGGGGTGGCAGAGATCGCGTGCAGAGCCCAAACAGAACACTTGCCGCGATTTCGGTGGTCTGAAGGATGTATGACGGATGTCTGATGGCGGCCGCGAACCGAACGGGAACAGCATGCCACCCTGCCCTACGCACAACACATAGAACCGCATATCCATATGTTCGACAGGGTCAGCCTTTTCCAGGACGGATGACCGTCTGCCCTTCCCCAAGCACCCGCCTAGCCTCGCAAAACCGCGACCTTGCAAGCCACCAAGCCCAGGCGGACCCTTCAGATGTTGGTTCGCAGATGGATCTCGATGCGGATGCTTTCCTGTGAACCAAGCGTATCGCGATTGTCAACGATGCCCCTCAGACGACGCACCGCGCTGCGGACCAGATGGCCCGGGTTTTGCGCGATCACGCCGCTCAGCTCTTGTGCACGCAGGGCGGCTTCGGTGCAGGGGGTCATCTCATGGGCGATCTTGACGATCGAGCGATCCACCTGCAGATCCCGGAGCACAGACAGAGGCGCACGCGCTTCGGAGGCCATAACGTAGATGCCAACGATGTCCGGGTTATTCTCCAGGTTGGCAGCGATCACATCGCGCGCGCGGGCTTCGTTGCCATAGGTTTCGAGCGACGGCAGCGGTCTCAGCTGCGGGAAGCTCTCGTTCATAATTGCGTCAAAACCCAGACGCCGCTCCAGGCTGTCGCGCGACTGCATGCTCTCGGCGATGACCATGACCGTCCCGGACCGCTGACCGATACATTGCCCAAGCAGCAAGGAGGCCGTGGCCCCGGCGGCGCGATTGTCAATTCCCACCCAATGGTCTGTCATCATCGACTGATTGGAGACGAAGGGCAGAGCTGCGATCCCGCGCTCCTGCAGCCTGATAATGGCATCCCTCACCTGCGGTGTTTCCGGCGACATCAGCGCAACACCCGTCACCTCGGATTTATCCAACGCGCCGAGAAAGGCCGAAATGCTGTGCGGATCATTCTCGTCGATATGTTGCACCTCGCAAAGGACATGATCCGCCGAAAATATCTCCTGCGCTTCCTCAATGCGCGCAACGATCTGCTGCAGGAATTGGTCGCCCGAGGAAGGCAATGCAAACAGGAATCGGTAGCTTTTGGATTTCGCCAGGTTCGCCGCCTGCAGGTTCCGGACAAAGCCCAGCTCCTTGATCGCAAGGTTCACGCGATCGACCGTCTTTTGCGTCACACCATCGCGCCCATTCAGCACGCGGTCAACGGTTGCACGGCTGACGCCCGCCGCCTTCGCGAGATCTTTGGTGGTGGGACGCAACTGCGGGTTTGAGGGTATCAACGTCTTCATTTCGTACTTTTTATCAGGTGGTTACAAGAATTCAACGCAAGCCGACCTGCCGCGTTTCGACTGCGCTATAGCAAATTTTGAGGCACGTGTCTCAGATAATTCTTGTCCTGAGGCACGTGCCTCAATAATAAGGTTAACAGAGAGAGTCGCGGCGAGGAGGCTGCAGTCTCTCGAACTTCTGGGAGGATGAAGCCAATGAAAACGAAACTGATGATGACAGCCGCGACAAGCGCCATGCTTGTCTCTGGCCTGTCCGCCGCGGCGATGGCCGAAGATCTGACCCTGTGCTGGGCGGCATGGGATCCGGCCAATGCGCTGATCGAGTTGAGCAAGGACTTTGAGGCGCAATCCGGCCACACCATGAGTTTCGAATTCGTGCCATGGACCAGCTTTGCCGACCGGATGCTGAACGAGCTGAACTCCGGCGGTCAGCTGTGTGATCTGATGATCGGCGACAGCCAGTGGATCGGCGGCGGCGCCGAGAACGGTCACTACGTCAAGCTCAACGATTTCTTTGCGGCCAACCAGATCACGATGGATGATTTCATCCCGGCGACCGTGACAGGCTATGCCGAATGGCCAAAGAATACGCCGAACTACTACGCCCTGCCCGCCTTTGGCGATGTGGTCGGATGGACCTACCGCAAGGACTGGTTTGAACGGCCGGAGCTTCAATCCGAATTCACCGAAACCTATGGCCGCCCCCTCAGCGTTCCCGCCACCTTGGCCGAGCTCAAGGATATCGCGGAATTTTTTCAGGGTCGCGACATCGACGGCACCACGGTGTACGGCGCTGCGATCTATACCGAGCGCGGGTCCGAGGGGATCACAATGGGCGTCACCAATGCGCTCTACAACTATGGCTTTCAGTATGAGAACCCCGAAAAACCCTATGACCTTGAGGGGTTCGTGAACTCCGACGGTGCGGTTGCGGGGCTTGAATTCTACAAGTCGCTCTATGACGCAGGCTCGCCTCCGGGGTCATCCAACTGGTATATGGGCGAGAACATCGATGCCTATCGCTCGGGTCAGGTCGCGATGCAGATGAACTTTGCCTTTATCTGGCCCGGCGTCGAGGCGGACGAAAACGTCGGCGGCGGCAAATCCGGCTACTTCCCGAACCCGGCCGGGCCCGCTGGTCAATTCGCGCAACTGGGCGGTCAGGGGATCTCTGTTGTTGCCTATTCCGACAAACAGGACGCCGCACTGGAATACATCCAGTGGTTTGCGCAGCCCGAGGTCCAGGCCAAATGGTGGGAGCTGGGCGGCTACTCGGCACTCAAAGCCGTGGTGGAGGATCCCGGATTTGCCACCAGCCAACCCTATGCGCAGACGTTTCTCGACAGTATGGCGATCGTCAAGGATTTCTGGGCCGAACCCGCCTACGCGGATCTTCTGATCTCGATGCAGGAACGGCTGCACAACTATGTCATCGCGGGCGACGGCACCGCGAAAGAGGCCCTCGACGGTCTGGTGCGCGACTGGACCGAGGTGTTTGAGGACGAAGGCAAGCTCTGATCCTGCCGCCCCTGTCGGGCGCCCAACACGCGGGCGCCCGGTGCATGTTCCCCGCCCCCTCAAGCCTGCACGGCGGTGTGCCGCAGGTATTTCCAGACCTCTCGCATTGGTGCCGCGCGCCTTTGCGATACGGGTGCCATGCACCTTTGCTATATGGGTGCCTTGCACCTTTGCGATGAAGGACGCCTTCTCATGACAGACACGCCAATTGACAAGGCCGTGCAAAGGACGCCGGAGGGGATCTCCCGCCGCATCCGGGGCCTATCCGACCGCGCCATTGCCTGGATCTTCGTCGCGCCGACGATCTTTCTGCTGCTGGCCGTCAATATCTTTCCGCTGATCTGGACGATCCGGCTGAGCTTTACCAACTTCCGGGTGAACCGGCCGAACAATGATGTGGAGTGGGTGGGCTTGCGCAACTACCAACGCATCCTCACCGACCCGGACATCTGGAACACGATGCAGGCGACGGCGCATTTTCTGATCTGGACCATCATCCTGCAGGTGCTGATCGGCTTTGCCCTGGCGTTCCTGATCAACAAGAAATTCAAAGGCAATGACCTGTGGACGACGATCATTGTCTTTCCGATGATGCTGTCCCCGGCCGTGGTCGGAAATTTCTGGACCTTCCTCTATCAGCCTCAAATCGGGTTGTTCAATTACGTCATCGCCTTTTTCACCGGCGCCGATCCGGCAAGTTTTTCGATGATCGGCGATGTGCATCTGGCCCCCTGGGCGATCATTATCGCCGATACCTGGATGTGGACGCCCTTTGTCATGCTGATCTGCCTGGCCGGGCTGCGCTCCATTCCCGACAGCATCTACGAGGCCGCCGAATGCGACCGCGCCAGCAAGTGGCGCCAGTTCTGGACCATCACCATCCCCATGGCCCTGCCCTTTCTGATGCTGGCGGTGCTGTTCCGGGGGATCGAGAATTTCAAGATGTTCGACCTCGTCGTGCAGCTGACAGGCGGAGGACCCGGCAATACCACCACCCTGACCTCCATCGATCTCAAACGGGAGGCCTTTGAGAAATGGCGCACCGGCTATTCATCGGCCTATGCGGTGATCCTCTTCGTGACCGTCTTTGGCCTCGCCTCGATCTACGTCAAAGCATTGAACAAGGTGAAAGAGAGATGAGTTTTTCCGTCACAGAACCCAATCCGGCGACCAAGTGGCTGGCGGGGCTACTGGTGGTGGGCTACGCCGTCATCACGCTCATCCCGTTGCTGTGGATCATCGCCACGGGGTTCAAATCGCCAACCGATTCCATCGCCTACCCGCCCGTCGTCCTGTTCGAGCCGACGCTGGAGGGATATGTGAACCTGTTCACCGACCGGACCCGCGCGACGGAACAGATGCTGGCCGAAGCAGGCCCGCCGCAGACCTGGTACGACGAGATCGCGCGCGCACGCGGCACCGTGATTTCCGGCCCCTCCCGCTATGGCGAGCGCTTCCTGAACTCCGTCATCATCGGCTTTGGCTCGACGGCGCTCTGCATGATCCTCGGCACCGCAGCCGCCTATGCCTTCAGCCGGTTCCGGGTGCCGCTCAAGGATGACCTGTTGTTCTTCATCCTCTCCACCCGGATGATGCCACCGATCGCGGTGGCCATCCCGATCTTTCTGATGTTCCGCAATCTGGGACTGAACGATACCCATATCGGGATGATCCTGCTCTATACGGCCGTCAACCTGTCCCTGTCGGTCTGGCTGCTGAAAGGGTTCATCGATGAAATCCCGGTTGAATACGAAGAGGCGGCGCTGATCGACGGCTACACCCGGTTTCAGGCCTTCTACAAAGTGGTCTTGCCACAGGCCGCGACCGGCATCGCATCGACCGCCATCTTTTGCCTGATCTTTGCCTGGAACGAATACGCCTTTGCGGTGCTGCTGACCTCGGGCACCGCGCAGACGGCACCGCCGTTCATTCCCAACATCATCGGCGTCAACGGCAAGGACTGGCCAGCGGTCGCCGCCGGCGCCACGATTTTCCTCGTCCCTGTCATGGTCTTCACCGTCCTGTTGCGCAAACACCTGCTGCGCGGGATCACATTCGGAGCGGTCCGCAAATGAATACTGTCATCCGGTCCTTCCTGCGGGACGTGCTGCGCCTGCGCCGCGGCGCCTGGGAAATGCTTGCCTCGGTCCTGATTGCCGCTGGAGTCATCATGCTGATGCAGCCCCTGTCGGTGAGCCTATATACCTATTCTTTTCTGGTCACCCTTGTCGGCACGGTGATGTTCATCATCGTCAGCCATTTTCCGGAGTAGCCCCATGGCACAGATCAGAATTGAAAATCTGCGCAAGGATTTCGGCGCCTTCAATGCGGTCAAATCATCGACCTTCACGATTGAGGACGGCGAGTTCTTCATGCTGCTGGGCCCTTCGGGCTGTGGCAAGACAACAACCCTGCGGATGATGGCGGGCCTGGAATTGCCGACCAGCGGACTGATCTACATCGACGGCGAGGAGGTCGGACAGAAGCCCGCAAGCCAACGCGACATTGCCTTTGTGTTTCAGATGTTTGCGCTCTACCCGCATCTGAACGTCGGCAAAAACATCGCCTATCCGCTGATCTCACAGGGGATGCCAAGGCGGGAGGTGAAACAGAAGGTCGGAGAGATCGCCGAGATTCTGGGTATCACCGATATTCTGAACCGCCCGGTCGGCGGCCTGTCCGGCGGCGACCGCCAGCGCGTTGCCCTGGGCCGGGCCATCGTCCGTGATCCCAAGGCGTTTTTCATGGATGAACCTCTCGGGGCGCTGGATGCCGAGTTCCGCGAACATATGGCAGAGGAGCTGCGGGCGCTGCACGACCGGATGAACGCGACCACCGTCTATGTGACCCATGACCAGCTGGAAGCGATGCAGATGGGGGACAAGATCGTGGTGATGAACCACGGGGTGGTGGAACAATTCGGCGTCCCTCAGGACATTTACGACTGGCCCGCCACAAAATTCGTGGCCGAGTTCATCGGATCGCCGCCCATGAACTTTCTGGATTTTCACGGCATGGTCGGCACCGGCGAGACGCGGGTGTCGCTCGGCGATGCGGCTCTCGATATTCCCGCGCAACGCGAAGGGCGCAGCGGCGAGCTGACCTTCGGGGTCAAGCCGGAACATATCCGGCTGGCGGACAACGCGACCTATCGCGGGCGGATTGCCGCCACCGAGTATCTCGGGACGACCCAGATCGTGACGGTCGAGACCGCCCACGGATCGCTCAAGGCCCGGGTCGCCGCGTCACAGCGGGTCACTGTCGGGGATCACACCGGCCTGCATTTTGATGCGCGGACGATCACGATTTTCGACGCAACCACCGGGCGCGCCCTGCGGAGCGAGGCCAATGAAGGAGTGCTGACCCATGGCTGAAGTCTCTCTGAGCGGTGTGACGAAATCCTTTGGCGACGATCTGGCCCTGGCCGATGTGACGATGACGGTGCCGGACGGCTCTTTTGTGGTGCTGCTGGGGCCGACCGGGGCGGGCAAGACCACGACGCTGCGGATGGTGTCCGGACTGGACGTGCCCGACGCGGGCCAGATCCGGATCGGAGGCCGCGACATGGCGGGGCTCACACCCGCACAGCGCGACGTGGCGATGGTGTTTCAGCAATATTCGCTCTACCCGCATCTCACCGTCCGCCAGAATCTGGAATTCCCGCTGAAATCCCCCGTTCTGCGCACCCCCCCGGCCGAGATCGACCGCAAGGTGGGGGAAGTGGCGGAGGTTCTGCAGATCAGCCACAAGCTGGACAACAAGGCGACGGCCCTCTCCGGCGGCGAAATGCAGCGGGTCTCCATCGGGCGCGCCCTTGTGCGAAATCCGGCGGTCTATCTAATGGACGAACCGCTCAGCTCGCTGGACGCCAAGCTGCGCTCGGATCTGCGGATCGAGCTGAAGCGCATTCAGGCCAACTCCGGTGCCACCCTGCTCTACGTCACCCACGACCAGATCGAGGCCATGACAATGGCGACCCATGTGGGCGTTCTGGACAAGGGCAGATTGGTGCAATTCGGCACCCCGCGCGAGATCTACGAGAACCCGGTCAGCCTCTATGCCGCCAGCCGTCTCGGCCAGCCCCGGATCAATCTGTTGCCTGCTGATCTCTTTGCGGGGGCGCCCGAGGGGGCCAGGTCCATCGGGCTGCGTCCGGAACAGATCCTGCAGGGCGAAGGCAGCGACAGCATGGTGCGCCGCGTCGAGCACCTCGGCGATCAGACCCGCCTGCATCTGGTGTTCAGGGATCACGACCTCGTCACTGTCACCGATGCCCATACCAAACTCAAAGGGGGCGACATCGTCAAAATCCGCCCTCGCAATCCATATTATTTCGATGCCGCTGGCGCACGTATCGTCTGAGGGGGAGCACAATGAAGCAGTTCATCAACAACAAAGAAGACATCGTCACCGAGGCCATCGACGGCACGATTGCGGCCTCGGGCGGCAGGCTGACGCGGCTGGACGGCTACCCCCATATCCGCGTCGTGGTCCGCAGCGATTGGGACAAATCCAAGGTCGCTTTGGTGTCCGGCGGTGGCTCGGGACATGAACCGGCCCATGCGGGGTTTGTCGGACGGGGCATGCTGACGGCGGCGGTCTGCGGCGATGTCTTCGCCTCGCCCTCGGTGGATGCGGTATTGGCAGGTATTCTGGCGGTGACCGGCCCGGCAGGCTGTTTGCTGATCGTCAAGAACTACACCGGTGACCGGTTGAATTTCGGCCTCGCCGCAGAACGTGCCCGCGCCTTTGGCCACAAGGTCAGCATGGTGATCGTCGATGACGATGTGGCCCTGCCGGATCTGCCGCAGGCGCGGGGGCTGGCGGGCACGCTTCTGGTTCACAAGATCGCCGGCGCCATGGCCGAAAACGGCGCGGACCTCGACGCCTGTACGCGCGCCGCCGAGCGGGTGATCGGCAATTGCCGCAGCATCGGCATGTCGCTCGACACTTGCACCGTGCCCGGCTCCCAGAAAGAGGACCGCATCCCCGACGGCATGGCTGAGCTCGGTCTGGGCATCCACGGTGAGGCCGGCGTTGAACAGATCGCCTCCAGAGGCGCGCGATACTCGCTGGACAAGGTCGCCCAGAAGCTGATGGCGACCATGTCCGACACCCCGCATGCGGTACTGGTCAACAACCTCGGCGGGGCCTCTGTGCTGGAGATGTCGATCCTGACCCATGAACTGCTGGCGACCGAGCTGGGCCGCCGGATTGAACTGATCATCGGGCCGGATGCCATGATGACAGCTCTCGACATGCATGGGTTCTCGATTACGGCACTGGAACTGACGGAAAACGACGCGGAGCTGTTGCAACAACCCGTGGCCTGCAGCGGCTGGCCCGGCTGCAGGCCCATCGTCTCCCACTCCATCTTGCCTTTGCCGGACGGTCTGTCACCGATCCGTGCCCCGGCCTCAGAGCACGGGCTCACCCGGACGTTCCTGCTGGCCTGCTGTGACATCCTGATCGCCGCCGAGGCCGATCTGAACGCGCTGGACGCCAAATCCGGCGATGGCGATACCGGCTCGACGCTGGCGGGGGCGGCGCGGGCGCTGACCGAGGCCATGGACACGCTGCCGCTGGCGGATCATACCCAGCTCTACCGGGCGATCGGGCTGGAGCTGAGCCAGACCATGGGCGGATCCTCGGGCGTGCTGCTGGCGATCTTTTTCGCCGCTGCCGGTGATGCCTCCTCGGCAGGAAAGCCGATGCCCGATGCCCTGAAGGCCGGGCTGGCGCGCATGCGGCAGATCGGCGGCGCCAACCCCGGCGACCGTACCATGGTGGATGCGCTGTTTCCCGCACTTGACGCGTTGCCGCAGGGACTTGACCAAGCCGCCATTGCCGCCCGCGCGGGCGCCGATTACACGGCCACGCTCACCTCGGCCAAAGCGGGCCGCGCCACCTATATCAATGCAGAGCAGCTCGCAGGTCATACCGACCCCGGCGCCGAGGCGGTCGCACGCCTGTTTGAGCAACTCTCTGCCCGCTCTGCCGGAGGGTGAGCCGCAGAGCGTCGCGGGCCTGCCCCCAATCCTGCCCATTTACCCTGTGTTATCGGTATATCCGCTATGGTCTGGCCCGTGGCGCCCATATTGAGGGCGTCCGAACCGCGCTTGACCCTAGGATTGATCCCCTCATGTCGACCAATTTTTTGAAACCAATTGACCGGGGGGAAGCCCCTGGCCGGGCTGTCGCCGGACACAGCCGACCGCTGCGTTCACCCGTCCCAGAGGTGTCGCCATGGTAAAGTCACACAAGAGCGGCGGCAAAGGCAAGGATCACGACGACGACGGCTGTGGCGGGGGCGGCATGCCGTGTTTCACGCCCGGGGTCCGTATCGCCACGAAACGGGGGGCCGTGGCGGTGGAGGACTTGCGTCCCGGCGATCTGTTGCAGACCGCCGACAATGGCTATCAGCCCGTTCTCTGGGTCGGCCGCCGGGATCTGACAGCGGCAGAGCTGGATTTGATGCCTGAGCTGCGACCGGTCAAAATCCGCCCCGGAAGCCCCTTGGGCAACAGCGACTCCATTCTCGTCTCGCCGCAGCACCGGTTTTTCATACGCCGGTCGCTGCTCGGGGATTTATCTTCCCTGCGCGAGAGCTTTTTGCGCGCACGGCTCATGTGTCAGGTCGCACCGGAGACCGCCCGGGTACAGACGACGGACCGTGGCATCAGCTACCTCCATGTTCTGACCCCTCAGCACGAGGTGATTTTCGCAGACGGGATCGCCACCGAAACCCTGTGGCCGGGGCCGATGGCGCTCCGTGGCCTGTCCACGCAGGATCAGCACGAATTATTCACCCTCTTCCCTGACCTCCGGACAGCCATCGCGCCCGACCCGATCCGTAAAACCGACGATGATCGGGCTCTGGTCCGCCGGGCCTACGGAGGGCTCGCACGCCCGGACCTCACTGGCAGTGACCTGCGCGCCTTGAATTTCATGGCCCGGTGACTGCAGCCGTCTTTGGTCAATTCGCCGCACTTCGGCCTGCCATATATAGAAATTTACAGCATATTACGGCCAATCGGAAATTGATTTACAATTAAAGCCTTCTTTTCCCGTTACTTATTCACTTATTTTCAACTCGCATTATGATCCCTCACAGGATGGAGAAGATTTGACTCTATACGCAGTTCCGTGTGGAGTTCAGGCTGACAGATTAGTGAGGGAGGACCTGCCATGACCACGCCAGAGAGCGCGGTGTATCCGCCGTCAGAGGACATCGTAAAAAACGCCCATGTGGATGCGGCCAAATACGAGGCGCTTTATGCCGCTTCGCTGGAGAACCCGGATGCGTTCTGGGCGGATCAGGCAAAGCGGATCACCTGGATCAAACCCTTCAGCAAGGTCAAGAATGTCTCGTTTGACTTTGGCAATGTGGACATCAACTGGTTCGAGGACGGAACGCTGAACGTCAGCGAAAACTGCATCGACCGTCACCTTGCCAGTCGCGGCAGCCAGACCGCAATCATCTGGGAACCGGATGATCCGACCGAGGACGCCCGGCATATCTCCTACACGGAGTTGCACCAGAAAACCTGCCAGATGGCCAATGTGCTGACAGATATGGGCGTGACCAAGGGCGACCGGGTGGTCATATACCTGCCCATGATCCCGGAGGCCGCCTATGCGATGCTGGCCTGCGCCCGGATCGGTGCGATCCACTCCATTGTTTTTGCAGGCTTCAGCCCCGATGCGCTGGCGGCGAGGGTGAACGGCAGCGAGGCCAAGGTGGTGATCACCGCCGATGAGGCCCCGCGCGGCGGGCGCAAGACAGCGCTGAAATCCAACGCTGACGCGGCTCTGCTCCATTGCAAGGACACGGTGAAATGTCTCGTGGTGAAACGCACCGGAGGGCAGACCACCTGGATCGAGGGGCGCGACTATGACTACAATGCGCTGGCGCCGACCGCAGGCGACGACTTCCAGCCGGCCGAGATGAATGCCGAGGATCCGTTGTTCATCCTCTACACCTCCGGCTCCACTGGACAGCCCAAAGGCGTGGTCCATACCACGGGCGGCTATCTGGTCTATGCGGCCCTGACCCATGAGGTGACCTTTGATTACCACGACGGCGACATCTACTGGTGTACGGCGGATGTGGGCTGGGTCACCGGCCACAGCTATATCGTCTACGGGCCGCTGGCCAATGGGGCCACCACGCTGATGTTCGAAGGCGTGCCCACCTATCCCGATGCCGGGCGGTTCTGGGCGGTCTGCGAAAAGCACAAGGTGAACCAGTTCTACACGGCGCCGACCGCGATCCGCGCCCTGATGGGACAGGGTCCGGGATTTGTCGAGAAATACGACCTCTCCGACCTCAGGATCCTCGGCACTGTCGGCGAGCCGATCAACCCCGAGGCCTGGAACTGGTACAATGAGGTGGTCGGCAAAGGCAAATGCCCGATCGTTGACACCTGGTGGCAGACCGAGACCGGCGGCCATTTGATGACGCCCCTGCCGGGCGCCCATGCAACCAAACCCGGCGCGGCGATGAAACCGTTCTTTGGCATCGAGCCGGTGGTGCTTGATCCCCAGTCCGGCGCTGAGATCACCGGCAACGGTGTCGAGGGTGTGCTGTGTATCAAAGACAGCTGGCCCGGTCAGATGCGGACGGTCTGGGGCGACCACGAGCGGTTCGAGAAGACCTATTTCTCCGACTACAAGGGCTACTACTTTACCGGCGACGGCTGTCGGCGCGACGACGGCGGCGACTACTGGATCACGGGACGTGTCGACGATGTGATCAATGTCTCCGGCCATCGTATGGGAACCGCAGAGGTCGAGAGCGCACTGGTGGCGCATGCCGCCGTGGCCGAGGCCGCAGTTGTGGGATATCCGCATGAAATCAAGGGGCAAGGCATCTATTGCTACGTCACGCTGATGAACAACCGCGAGCCCTCGGACGCCCTGATGAAGGAGTTGCGCCAATGGGTCCGCACTGAAATTGGCCCCATTGCTTCGCCGGATGTCATCCAATGGGCACCGGGCCTGCCGAAGACGCGCTCCGGCAAGATCATGCGCCGTATTCTGCGCAAGATTGCCGAAAACGACTTTGGCGGCCTCGGGGACACATCGACACTGGCCGATCCGTCGGTTGTCGACGACCTGATCAAGAACCGCGCCGGGAAAGGGTGATCTGACATGAGTGTTGACGTAATGACCCGTCCCGCGGTGCTCATCCTTCTGGGGCCTCCCGGTGCGGGCAAGGGCACCCAGGCGCGGATGCTGCAGGATAAATTCGGGCTGGTGCAGCTCTCGACCGGTGATCTGCTGCGGGCGGCGGTCGCGGCGGGCACGCCAGCCGGGAAACAAGCCAAAGCGGTGATGGAAGCAGGTGGTCTGGTGTCCGACGACATCGTGATTGCGATCCTGAACGACCGGATCGCCGAACAAGACTGCCGCAACGGGGTGATCCTCGATGGTTTCCCGCGCACCACGGTGCAGGCCAAGGCGCTGGATGAGTTGCTGGCCTCGACCGGACAGCGGATCAATGCGGCGATCAGCCTGCAGGTCGATGACAGCGCTATGGTGGAACGCATTTCAGGGCGGTCCACCTGCGCCGGGTGCGGTGAGGGCTATCACGACACCTTCAAACCCCCAAAAGACGGCAACAGCTGCCAGAAATGCGGCAGCACGGAGCTGACCCGGCGCGCCGATGACACAGCAGAAACCGTGGCCGGCCGTCTGGAGGCCTATCACGCGCAGACCGCGCCTTTGATCTCATACTATGATGCGGCAGGCGTTCTGCAATCGGTGGATGCCATGGCAGAGATCGATCAGGTCGCCGGCGAGATGGCGACGGTGGTCAAATCGGTCATGAACTGATCTCGGGACCGGATGAGCGTATTTCAGGGACCCCGGGCGACCGGGGTCTTTTGATTTCCGCCGCAACATGTGGCAGGACAGAGTGAACCATCCCACCCATCCCTGAAAAAGCGCCGCCCCACCCTTCTGAAACATATAGGTATCTTTCCGAATGACGCAGATCAGCTTTGTTCCCGGACCTCACTCTCAGGCCGAATTGCGTCAGGCGCTGGGGTGTTTTGCAACGGGCGTTGTCATCGTCACAACCGAGAGCGCGCGCGGGCCACTGGCGATCACCGCCAACAGTTTCACCTCGGTCTCTTTGACACCGCCGCTGGTGCTGTGGTGCCCCGCGGTCCAGTCCAAACGGCACGACGCCTTTGTGACAGCCGCGCATTTTTCGATCCATATCGTGGCGCAACCCCATCTGGCGACGGCTCTGCATTTTGCGCGGGCCGGTGAGGATTTCGACACCCACGACTGGACCTATTCCCCGGAGGGCTGCCCCGCCCTGGCCGAGGCCCTGGTGCGGCTGGATTGCCGGCAGTATGCGCATCATCCCGGCGGCGACCACAGTGTGCTTCTGGGCGAGGTCATCCGCGTCAGTCACGGCAGCGATCTGGGCGATGGTCTGGTGTTCCACCAGGGAAAATACGGACAGTTTTCCGCCTAGAGACAGCAGCGCCCCTAGCCGGAACCATAGCGGCGCACCGGGGCAAGCGGCTGAATTGCGAGGACTTTCTCCGGGCAGGCCGAGGCGCACATGCCACAACCGGTGCAGAGCGCATCCTGAATTTCCAGCGTCGCCCCCCCTCGCCCAGATGAATGGCCCCGGTCGGGCAGGCCCAGTCGCATTGCCCGCAGAGGGTACACCCCGCAGCGACTGTAACGCAGCCCTGTGGCCCGGGCCCGGAGCCAGAGGAGGGCTGACGCGCGGCGCCATCCCCGACTGTCTCCTCTTCCTCAAGCATTGACCGCAGCGCCCGCTCGGAATGGAACAAAACGGCCTTCCCCGGCAGACCCGGGCGGGCGGCCACCGCCTCAACCAGATCCATTTGATGACGTATCAACCTGATATCAGGGGATAATTCCAGAAACACGCGCTGAAAGCCGTGCGAGAGTGCCGCGATGATCTGTTCAGGCCGCAAACATCCCCGATTGCAGACAGAAAGATGGGCAACCGTATAGGTGCCCAGAGAAAACAACGGTTCCGGATGTGGCGTCGGAGCGTTGTAATACAGAACAAGAGCCTGCGGCTCCCCCCCCAATTGTCGGCGCAGACGCGCCTCAAGGCACGACCGCTCCAGCGCAGCGGAACGTCGTGCGGTCTGCGGGGGCACATCCCCACAAAAACAAAGGCAACTCGTTAACCGGGACATTTTATCCCCTACCAAGGCGAGGGAGCAGCCCCTCGCATACTTTAATTACTCACTTTGTTTTATTAACAGATCGTTACTTTTATTGAGTATTGACGGAGCCCCGTCGAAAAAAATGATTGGGCTCCGCCAAAGGCTATCGTCACTAACCCTTTTACTTCAACGCGGCGTCAGTAATGGCGTGGGTCCAGGCCCCTTCCGGCGTTTTGGTGATGACAGGATCGGAGCCACCGGTCAGCAGCGTATCGACGGTGCGCTGATAGTCAGCCGAATCAAGCGATCCATTGCTGCCCGCGGTCAGTTTCGCGATCTCGCCCATCATGCGTTTCTGGTGCACTTCGGTCTGTGCGCCCGATGCATCGTTATCGAGCACGATCTCTGCCGCCTCATCCGGATTCGCCTCGGCATATTTCCAACCCTTCATCGAGGCGCGCACAAAGCGTTCCATCTTGCCCACGAAGTCCGGATCGGAGAGGTTGTCCTCCAGCACATAAAGCCCGTCCTCAAGCGTGGCGACACCCTGATCTTCGTATTTGAAGGTCACCAGTTCCTCGGGCGAGACGCCCGCGTCAATGACCTGCCAGTATTCATTGTAGGTCATGGTGGAAATGCAATCCGCCTGGCGCTGCAGCAACGGATCCACGTTGAAGCCCTGCTTCAGCACTTCGACACCCTCGGCGCTCTTGCCTTCGGTGGAAATACCCAGTTTGCCCATCCAGCTCATGAAGGGGAATTCATTCCCGAAGAACCACACACCCAGAGTGCGGTTGGCCAGATCCGCCGGCGCTGCGATGCCGGTGTCTTTCCAGCAGGTCAGCATCATGCCGGATGATTTGAACGGCTGCGCGATATTGACCAGCGGCAGACCTTTTTCGCGGGCCGCGAGGGCTGCGGGCATCCACTCCACCGTGACATCGGCCCCGCCCCCGGCGATCACCTGGGTTGGTGCGATATCCGGACCACCCGGCAGAATGGTCACGTCCAGATCTTCTTCGGAATAAAAGCCCTTGTCGAGGGCGACATAGTAGCCTGCGAACTGTGCCTGGGTGACCCATTTCAACTGCAACTTGACCTCATCCGCAGCCTGAGCGGCGGAGGTTGCCATCAGAGCCATGGCAGCGGCTGTGAGCGCGTATTTCATATGATTAAACTCCCTGTTGGTTATTGCGATAATCATGCGCGAGACGCGGCCGCCAAGCAAAACCTTTATCGTTGTCCAAACGGTAAAAAATCCGTCCTGCGCAAGCTTTGGGCGTCAGGACACAGGGTGAGTTTATCTCACGAGATCAGTGCCCTGCCCCATTCAGTTCGCGCCACCACCGAAAGGCGGAAGCGCGGGTCCGGCTAGCCTCGTTGCGAGGGGTGCCAGAAGGTCAGCATTTTCTCCATCACGGCAATCAGCCCGTAAAACAGCGAGCCCGCAAGGGCCGCGACCACGATCTCGGCCCATACCATATCCAGCGCCAACTGGCCGACCGAGGTGGAGATTCGAAACCCCATCCCCACGGTGGGCGAGCCGAAGAACTCGGCCACGATCGCCCCGACCAGCGCCAAGGTCGTCGAGATCTTGAGCCCGTTGAACACAAAAGGCAGCGCCGCGGGCAACCGCAGTTTGGTCAGAGACTGCCAGTAGGAAGCCGCATAGGTCTGCATCAGATCGCGCTGCATATCGGACGCTTCACGCAGCCCCGCGACGGTGTTCACCAGCATGGGAAAGAACACCATCACCACAACCACCGCCGCCTTGGACTGCCAGTCAAAGCCGAACCACATCACCAGAATGGGCGCGGTGCCGACGATGGGCAGGGCTGCGACGAAATTGCCGACCGGCAACAGTCCGCGGCGCAGGAAATCGCTGCGGTCCACGAGGATCGCGGTCAGAACCGCCGCGCCGCACCCGATGACATAGCCGCCCAGGGCGCCCTTGAGGATGGTTTGTGAAAAATCGGCCCAGAGAATGGCCAGGCTGCCCGCAAACCGCGCCGCAATCAGCGAGGGCGCAGGCAGGATCACCATCGGCACCCCAAGGCCCCGCACCAGCAATTCCCACACGATCAGAAGGGTCAGCCCGAAGATGGCAGGCACCGCCAGTTTGACGGCGCGCGTCTCGGACTGCGCCCCATTGGCGAGGCGCGCATTGATCCACCAGCCCAGAGCCCAGATCAAAACGACGAGCAGAAGCATAACAAGGGTCATGACTTCACCCCCATCCGCCCCAGCAGGGTCCGTTCGACCAATCCCAGAAGCGCCACCAGCAGCCCCGCGAGGATGGCGGCCGCAAAGAGCGCCGACCAGATCTGCACGGTCTGCCCATAGTAGCTCCCCGCCAGCAGACGCGCGCCCAGCCCGGCGACGGCCCCGGTGGGCAATTCGCCCACAATCGCCCCCACAAGCGAGGCTGCGATGCCGATTTTGAGCGAGGCAAAGAGATAGGGCATCGAAGACGGCAGCCTGAGTTTCCAGAACAGCTGCCCCCCGGACGCCCCATAGGTCCGCATCAGGTCAAGCTGCATCTGATCCGGGCTGCGCAACCCCTTGACCATGCCGACAACCACCGGAAAGAAACTGAGATATGCTGCGATGATCGCCTTGGGCAGGAGACCCTGCACCCCGATCGAATAGAGCACCACGATGATCATCGGCGCCAGCGCGATGATCGGAATCGTCTGGCTGACAATGGCCCATGGCATCACCGACATATCCATGACGCGGGAATGGACGATCCCGACCGACAGCAGGATGCCGAGCCCGGTTCCGAGCGCAAACCCCAGAAGGGTCGCGGACAGCGTGACATGCGCGTGGTAGATGAGACTGCGTTTCGAGGTGACTTTTTTCATCACCGTCGTCTGCCACAGCTCTGTCACCACCTGATGCGGCGCAGGCAAACGCGGCCGATCAACGGACCAGACGCGATTGATCGCAAACGTATTTTTCGCCACCAACCCAAGGGCGGCGGCGTCACGACGGGCGTTTGCTGTGTCCGGCACAACCTTTTCGCCCGCGCGCTGAGCCTGATCCAACACGCCTTTGATATTCATCGGAACACATGCAAGATACCAGATCACCACGATCCCGGCGACAACGGTCAGGACAGAGAAAACCGTCTTCATCCCCTGCCCTCCCGGCGCTTCTGTTCAATCATGGCCATGCCCCGCGCGCAGCCCTTCGCGGACACGATGGGCGATCTCGATGAACTCGGCCGAGTCGCGAATGTCCAGCGGACGTTCCTTTGGCAACGGGCTGTCGATAATCTCGTGGATGCGGCCCGGACGCGGCGACATCACCACGATCTTGGTCGAGAGATACACCGCTTCGGGAATGGAATGCGTGACAAAACCGATGGTCTTGTTGGTGCGCGCCCACAGCTTGAGCAGCTGCTCGTTGAGGTGATCGCGCACGATCTCGTCCAAGGCGCCGAAGGGTTCGTCCATCAACAGCAAATCCGCGTCAAACGCCAGCGCACGGGCAATGGACGCGCGCTGCTGCATGCCGCCCGACAGCTGCCAAGGAAACTTGCCGCCAAAGCCCGAAAGCTCGACAAGCTCCAGCACCTCGGCCACGCGCCTGTCTTGCTCGGCTTTGGAATATCCCATGATTTCAAGGGGGAGCTTGATGTTCTTTGAGATGGTCCGCCAGGGATAGAGCCCCGCCGCCTGAAAGACATAGCCATAGGCGCGCTGTTTGCGGGCCTCTTCGGGCGTCATGCCATTCACCGTCAGACTGCCTCCGGTGGGGGTCTCAAGCGCGGCGATGCAGCGCAGGAAGGTGGTTTTGCCGCAGCCCGACGGCCCGATGAACGAAACAAAATCGCCCTTGTCGATGGTGAGGTTGATGTCCTTCAGCGCCTGCACGGAGGTGGCGCCGGAGCCGAACACAAGGTTCAGCGCGCGGGCTTCGATGACGGGTTGAGCGGCGTTCGGAACGCTGTCTACCTGAGAAGTGGTTTTCATATTTATTTCATTGCCTTGGTCAGAAAAACGGGGACCTCTTCGGCCCCCGTCTGAAATGCGATCACACGCCGGTCGCGGGAATTCCACTCCGTTCGACAGGTCGCGGCGCGGTGAGCTCCTTCCAGGTCGAGAGCGCCGTGTTCACCACCGTATTGGGCGCGCGCTCAACGAATTTTCCGTGGCCTTCCTGGGTCTTGATTTCGCCATCCATGACCGCGACCTGCCCCCGTGTCAGCGTGTAGCGCGGCAAGCCCTTGACCTCCTTGCCCTCAAAGACATTGTAATCGATCGCCGATTGCTGCGTGGCGGCGGCAATGGTTTTTGTCTTCGCTGGGTCCCAGACCACAAGATCCGCATCCGCGCCGACCAGAACCGCACCCTTCTTCGGGTAGCAGTTCAGAATTTTCGCGATATTGGTGGAGGTTACGGCCACAAATTCATTCGGCGTCAGACGCCCCGTGGCGACGCCATGGGTCCAGAGCATCGGCATCCGGTCCTCCAGCCCGCCGGTGCCATTGGGGATTTTGGTGAAATCACCGACGCCATAGCGCTTCTGTTCGGTGGAAAAGGCACAATGGTCCGTGGCCACCACCGACAGAGAGCCCGATTGCAGACCGGCCCAAAGGCTGTCCTGATGCTGCTTGTTGCGGAACGGCGGCGACATCACACGACGGGCTGCGTGATCCCAATCCGCGTTGAAATATTCGCTCTCATCCAATGTCAGATGCTGGATCAGCGGCTCGCCCCAGACCCGCTTGCCCTGCATCCGGGCGCGGCGGATGGCCTCGTGGCTGTCTTCGCAGGAGGTATGCACCACATAGAGCGGCACACCGGCCATATCCGCGATCATGATGGCGCGGTTCGTCGCCTCGCCCTCGACCTGCGGCGGGCGGGAATAGGCGTGGGCCTCGGGGCCGGTATTGCCCTCGGCAAGCAGTTTCGCCGACAATTCCGCCACGACATCGCCGTTTTCAGCATGCACCATAGCGATGCCGCCAAGTTCGGAGAGGCGCTGAAAAGACGCATACATCTCGTCATCATTCACCATCAACGCGCCCTTGTAGGCCATGAAGTGTTTGAAAGTATTGATGCCACGGCTCTCGATCACGGTCTTCATCTCGTCAAAGACCTGCTCGCCCCACCAGGTCACCGCCATGTGAAAGGAATAGTCGCAGTTGGCGCGGGTGGATTTGTTGTCCCAGCGCTTCAGCGCGTCCAGCAGGCTTTCGCCGGGGCTGGGCAGCGCGAAATCCACCACCATCGTGGTGCCCCCGGCCAGCCCCGCGCGGGTGCCGGATTCAAAATCATCGGTCGAATATGTGCCCATAAAGGGCATCTCAAGGTGGGTATGCGGATCGATCCCGCCCGGCATCACATAACAACCGGTGGCATCAAGCACCTCGTCGCCTGCCAGATCGGGTCCGATTTCCGTAATCACGCCGTTCTCAATCAGAACGTCGGATTTATACGTCAGATCAGCGGTCACGATCGTGCCGTTCTTGATGACTTTGGTCATAGTACAACTCCCTGTCGGTCGACGCTGCGGCGCCGTTTGTTTGTCTCCCCGGCTGGGCGTCTTGCGGCCCTGTATCCCGGAGGTGCCGCGCGGACGCGACCGGGCATTCGCCCCTATCTCAATGATCGCCTATTCCACGATCTCTGCAGTCTCAAGCACAGCATGTAGCATGACATCCGTCCCCGCAGCAGCCCATTCCTTGGATATATCTTCTGCCTCATTATGGCTCAGCCCATCCACGCAGGGACACATGATCATCGCCGTCGGTGCCAGATCATTGATCCAGCAGGCATCGTGGCCGGCACCCGACACGATATCCATGTGACTGTAGCCCAGACGCTCTGCCGCATCGCGCACCGCCGAGACACAGCCCGCATCAAAGGTGACCGGGTCAAAATGGCCCACCGGCTCGATCTCAAGCCCAAGCCCCAGATCCTCTGCGATCTGTTTCGCCTGCGATTCGAACTGGGACCGCATGGCCGTCAGCTTCTCGAGATCGGGCGTGCGGAAATCGACCGTGAACACCACCTTGCCGGGGATCACATTGCGGGAATTGGGGTAGACGTCGCAATGACCAACCGCCCCCACCGCATGCGGCTGATGCGCCATGGCGATCTGATGCGCGGCCTCGGTCATGCGCGCCATGCCAAGCCCGGCATTGACCCGCATGTTCATGGGGGTGGACCCGGTATGGGCATCCTTTCCGGTCACCGTACATTGCAGCCACCACAGGCCCTGCCCATGGGTGACCACGCCGATGTCCTTGTTCTCCGCCTCCAGGATTGGCCCCTGTTCGATATGAAGTTCGAACATCGCGTGCATCTTGCGGGCGCCGACGGCCTCATCGCCGACCCAGCCGATGCGCTTCAGCTCATCGCCGAATGTCTTGCCCTCTGCATCAGTGCGCCCATAGGCCCATTCCTGCGTGTGCTTGCCCGCGAACACGCCCGAGGCCAGCATCGCCGGGGCAAACCGCGTGCCTTCCTCGTTGGTCCAGTTGGTGACCACAATCGGATGCTTGGTCCTGATGTCGAGGTCATTGAGGGTGCGGATGACTTCCAGCCCGCCCAGCACACCAAGCACACCGTCATATTTGCCGCCCGTTGGCTGCGTATCGAGGTGGGATCCCATATAGACCGGCAGCGCATCCGGATCCGTGCCTGCGCGGGTTGCGAACATATTGCCCATCGTGTCGAGCCCCATGGTCAGACCCGCCGCTTCACACCAGGTCTGGAACAAGGCCCGCCCTTCGGCGTCTTCATCCGTCAGCGTCTGGCGGTTGTTGCCGCCCGCCACGCCGGGACCGATCTGGGCCATTTCCATCAGGCTGTCCCACAAACGGTCGCCATTGATCTTCAAATTCTTTCCGAGAGTCGTCATCTCGTGTTTCCTTCCCTGTCGCCGGTCCCATCCTCATCTGCGGGATGAGTTGAATGCGGCTGCCTGCAGCCTGGGTCAGTGGCCGATCCGTTGGTCTGTCATATCCCGCAACCGGGGCAGATCCTGCGGATCGGGCAACCATACATTTGACCAACTGGTCAAACTCACGCTATCACCAGATCAGACTCAGTCAAGAAATTGCGCGCCTTCCGGGCCGTTTTAGATCAGAGTTGCTGGACAACTGAGCGAAAACGACGAGAGTTTAAGTTCGTCCCCAAAGCAAAGAGACCCGGCCCCCATGCCCAAAGACCGCAGCCCGACCAGAATCCAGAAACGCAATCGAGCCAATATTCTCGAGGCCGCGCTGGAGGTGTTCTCTCAAAACGGTTTTCGTGGCGCGACGGTAGACCAGATTGCGACGGCGGCCGGGCTGTCAAAACCCAACCTTCTCTACTACTTCCCATCCAAAGACGCGATCTTCACCGCCCTGCTCTCGGCGCTCCTCGACACCTGGCTCGATCCGCTCCGCGAGATCAACCCCGACGGCGACCCAATGGCAGAGATCCTCGCCTATGTGGAGCGCAAGCTGCAGATGAGCAAGGATATGCCACGAGAAAGCCGCCTGTTCGCCAATGAGATCGTGCAGGGCGCGCCCCGCATGATTGACGCGCTGTCGACGGACCTGCGGGTGCTGGTCGACGCCACGGAAGCCGTCTTTCTAGGCTGGATGGACGCGGGACGGATTGCCCGGGTACACCCGCGCCATTTGCTGTTCTCGATCTGGTCGCTGACCCAGCACTATGCGGATTTTGAGGTCCAGGTGCGCACTCTGATGACGCCAGACGACCCGTTTGACGGCGCCTCGGAATTCCTGGAAACCCTGTATCGACGCATGCTTACACCTCAAAGCTGACAGAACAGGACTGCGCCGTTTTGTTGTGAAAACGGACGCCCCGGGCCACGGCCCCACTGTCGGCCGGACGGCTCACCTGTTGGCTGACCTGTCGGCAGATCTGGCAGCAGACCGCGCACCGGGGCGAAACGCAAAGCGCCGCGCGAATGCGCGGCGCCGGGCCCAACGGGGAGGTCTGCATTTTCAATGCAGATCGCACGGGCGGGAGCCCCCCCTATTGCGCCGCTGCGGCGGAGGGGTTGTTTGGATGCACCGTCCAGTTGCTGTAGTCACCGCTCACAACTCTGCCGGTGCGTTCATCCACCTGCCCCACGGGGACCTCCTCCATGGTGATGCAGCCCTCGATCGGACAGACATTCACACAGAGGTTGCAGGCCACACATTCGTCATCCTTCACGGTGAATGTGCGGTCCGCCGACATCGCGATGGCCTGATGCGAGGTATCCTCACAGGCGGCAAAGCAACGCCCGCATTTGATGCAATCATCCTGACTGATCCGGGCCTTGGCGACGTAATTCAGATCCAGATACTGCCAGTCCGTGACATTCGGTGTCGCCATGCCCCGGAATTCCTCGATAGAAGCGTAGCCCTTCTCATCCATCCAGTCTGACAGACCCGAGATCATTTCCTCAACCACCTTGAACCCATAGGTCATTGCGGCGGTGCACACCTGCACATTCCCGGCCCCCAGCGCGATGAACTCGGCCGCATCACGCCATGTGGTAATCCCGCCAATCGCCGAAATAGGCAGGCCCGCCGTCTGCGGATCGCGGGAAATCTCCGCCACCATATTCATCGCGATCGGCTTGACCGCCGGACCGCAATAGCCGCCATGGGTGCCCTTGCCGCCAATCATCGGTTCCGGCGCCATCGCATCCAAATTCACCGAGGTGATGGAGTTGATGGTATTGATCAGGCTCACCGCATCGGCATTGCCCGCATGCGCGGCCCGGGCGGGATGACGGATGTCGGTGATGTTGGGGGTCAGCTTCACGATCACCGGCCGGTCGTAATATTGCTTGCACCACTCTGTGACCATCTGGATGTATTCCGGCACCTGCCCCACCGCAGAGCCCATCCCCCGCTCCGCCATGCCATGGGGGCAGCCAAAGTTCAGCTCGATCCCATCCGCATTGGTTTCCGCCACCCGCGGCAGGATCGCCTTCCATGCGGCTTCCTCGCAGGGCACCATGATCGAGGCAATGAGCGCACGATCCGGGTAGTCCTTCTTGACGCGGGTCATCTCGGCCAGGTTCACGTCCAGCGGGCGGTCGGTGATCAGCTCGATATTGTTCAGCCCCAAAAGCCGCCGGTCCGCGCCCCAGATTGCGCCGTAGCGCGGGCCGTTCACATTCACCACCGGCGGCCCTTCTGCGCCGAGCGTCTTCCAGACCACCCCGCCCCAGCCCGCCTCAAAGGCGCGGCGAACGTTGTATTCCTTGTCGGTCGGCGGCGCCGAGGCCAGCCAAAAGGGGTTCGGTGATGTGATGCCGAGAAACTCTGTTGTCAGATCAGCCATTTGATCTCTCCTTGTTCTGCTTGCTGGGTCCGGCAAAGCCGGTCACCGCTGGCTCAGCCCATCAGGCTTGCGTGAATATCCTCGGCCGCATCGCGACCCTCTGCGACGGCGGTCACGGTCAGATCGTCCCCACCCGAGGCACAATCCCCCCCGGCCCAGACGCCCGCAACCGAGGTCCGCCCGGTGTCGGCTGCGACCCTGATCTTGCCGCCGTCGATCTCCAGCCCCTCCGGCGCCTGTTGCAGGGTCTGCCCGATGGCCTTGTAGATCTGATCCGCCAGCACCCGCACCGTTTCGCCAGTGCCGCGAACACGTCCGTCGACAACCTCGGTATACTCCAGTTCGATCTCCACCGCCGCCCCCGCACCGAGGATCGCGCGGGGCATGACGTTGAACATCAGCTTGACGCCTCTGGACGCCGCAAGATCCTGTTCAAACCGGCTGGCCCCCATGGCGCTGCGATCGCGACGATAGGCGATTGTGACGTTTTCAGCGCCCAGCAGCTTTGACTGTACGGCCGCGTCAATGGCCGTCATCCCGCCGCCAATCACCACAACATTGCGCCCGACAGGCAGCGCGGTCAGGTCTTCGGCCTGTCGCAACTCCGCAATGAAATCAACCGCATCGCGCACGCCGGCCTTGTCTTCGCCCGCCGCGCGCAGGCTGTTGACACCGGTCAGCCCGATGGACAGGAAGACAGCGTCATAGCCGGTCTGAAGATCGGACAGCGTCAGCCCAACCCCGATCCCCTTGCCGTATTCGATTGAAATCCCACCGATCTGCAGCAACCAGGCGACTTCGCGGGCGGCAAAGCCATCGGTGGACTTGTAGGCGGCGATCCCGAACTCATTGAGGCCACCAGGCTTGGGTCTTGCCTCAAAAACAACAACGTCGTGTCCCTTCATCGCCAGACGATGCGCCGCCGACAAACCCGCCGGGCCCGCCCCCACAACGGCCACCGTCTTGCCGGTGCGGGCCGCGCGGGAGAAGGGATGCACGCCCTTGGCCATCATCTGATCGGTGGCAAACCGCTGCAGGCGCCCGATTTCGACCGGCTTGCCCTCCGCGACCTCGCGGACACAGACCTCTTCGCAGAGCGTCTCTGTCGGGCAGACCCGCGCGCACATCCCGCCGAGGATATTCTGGTTGAAAATCGTCTTGGCGGCGCTGTCCGCATGCCCGGCCTGGATCTCTCGAATGAACTGCGGGATGTCGATCGATGTCGGGCATGCGGTCATGCAGGGCGCATCATAGCAAAAATAACAACGATCCGCCGCGACGGCCGCCTCATGCGCATCGAACGGCGCGTGAAGGTCCGCGAAATTGTCTGCAATCTCGGCCGCGGACAAGCGTGCGGGCCGGATTCCGGATGCCTGGTGGCTACTCGCCATTGGGTGTCTCCCTCTTGGTAGTGAACGATGTGTTGGACAGATTTTTATGAGTTGTTGCGTTCAGAGTGCCACAGGATCATTTTTTATCAAATGGTAAAATTTTCCGACAACCCGTTTTCCGCCACATCCCAGAGCAGAAGACCGGTAGCGAGACCGGCAGCCGTTTGATTTCTCGTTGAAATCCGGACGCACAAAATGCAGGCACTCAATCGCGTATCGCGACCGCATCATGACGATGGTCGCGGCGTGAACGACCTGCATCCTGCGACCACTGCTGTCCTGCGCGGCAGTTTTGAAAACAATGCTCCCCCTCCCCAGTGGCGTCAGTCGCGGCGACAGCCCAAGGGCCGCACCGGGCGCAATTCGCGCGCACCTGACACAGGCTGCGGGGGGAGCGGCCCTGCACCTGTCTGCTCCCCGCCCCGGTATCGCGCGACCGGACCTCTTCGGCGCAGGGGTCGCCACGGGGCTTCAGGGGGCATCCAGGGGCGTCGCGTTCAGAAGAGGGTACCAGTCATATGACGCCCCCCCCTTCCTTGAGATCAAGCGGCGCGACCCGTCTGGCTCAGGGTCTGAACTCCTGTGAGACTGTGACGCCGGGAACCGATGCCTGCGAGGACGCAGTGCCGAACAGGAACGAGAAATCCGAGGCCAGCGTCGAGCTGCCTGCGATGGTCGCGCCCCGGTGGCAAATGTTGCAGGACGCGTCATCGGCGTTCGATCCGCCGCCGACCTTCTGCGCATAGGTCTCCATCGTGGTATTGGCGACCGGCTGATTGCCCTGGCTTTCGAAGCTGCCATAGTGCAGCGGCACCTTCGCATTCGCGCCCGGTTCGTTCATCGGCGGCGTCGGCGCGCCGTCCCACAGGACATTCACCAGCTTGTAGTACTGAAACACCGACGCACCGCCGCTTTGCGATTTGATCAGCGACTGCACGGCGCTGTTGAGGCTGTCCATCGCCTGAACCGTCGGAACCTCCCGCGTCACCTGAACCGGCTGATCGCGCGGAAAGAGATCCGTGCAGCCGGAGGACGAGCATTTGATGCGTGGCTGGTTCGGCGTTTCGCTGCTGCTCGGGTCGAAAAAGCTGTAGCCGCCGGGCGGGGGCGTTTCGCCGGTCTTTTCCTGAACGTTGTCCACCTGTTCAAAGGTCGCCCAGACAAAATCGGGAAAGGTCGAGGTCTTGTGGATGATGTGCAGGCCGACCAGCCCGACCACCTCCTGGGTGCAGACCCCGGTATCGGGCCGCAGCAGCCAGGTGCTGGCGGTCAGGTAGCGCGGGTATTGCGCCGTCATTCCGGTCAGCACGCGCCAGGCGGCCTTCAGCTCGAACGCGCCCAGCTCTTCCTGCGGCTGCGGCGTCGAGGGCGGACGCAGGATGCGCGCACCGGCAGGCAGCGACAGCCCCTGCGGCGTAGTGCCATCGGCATTGGTGGCGACCGACATCTGGGTCGCCGCGTCATAAAGCCCGGAGCCCGCGATATAGTCATATTCGGCTTTGCCCACGAGCCGCTCGAAGAACACCAGCTTGCCGCTCTGATCGGTCAGCCAGCCGCCCACCGCCTCCATGATCTCATCCGACTGCGAGGCCTGCGTGCCGGTGGTCAGGTTGAACCCATGCCTTGGATGGACCGCCGCCTTGCTGCTGGCCGTCAGCACCTTGGGATAGCTCCCGGCAGCGCGCAGTCCGGTGCTTTTGCACGATGGCGGCAGGGGCGGCCGCGTGCCCCAGGCATCGGGTGTCGCCGCGCCCGGCTTGAAGATACCGGGCGCGGGCATGAAGCTTTCCCAGACCGTCGCCCCCGCCATCGGCTGGCCACTGCCGCCGGGCTTGCCGAAATCGGCCATCGCGGCGCTGCGGTCTGGCTCTCCCGCTTTCGCAGGCACCCCCGGCCAGTCTGGATCGGCCGGCCAGTTCAGGCTGATGAACATCTGCCAGGAATAGCAGTTCACATCCGGCTGGGTGCTCAGGAAGGGCGTGTCGCTGGTCAGGAACAGCGGCGAGGCCGGGTTGAGAATGAGCTGGCTGGTGCAATCGGCCTGGGCGGGAGCCGCCAGTGCGAGGTAGACCCCGGCGGCCAGAGCGGCCCCCGAAAGCGAGCGGGCGAGGGACAGCATGACTTCACCTCCTAGATCGGGTTCAAAGAATATCGCGCGGGCCCCGCAGCTGACACGGGGCCGCACGTCGGATCAGGACTGCGGCACCATGGCCAGCCCATATTCCCACGGGTGGTCTTCGGGGGATGGGTCGGGCCCCTCGCCCGGGTTCAACGCGCGGATTTGCACCGGCCCGGGCTGAGCCCCGCTGCCTGTGCTCACGGTCATGATATAGCCCTGCGTCGTGCCGCCGTCGGTCTGTCCGGGCACCGCCGCCGCATCCTTCAGGAAGGTTTCGACCGTGGCAGTGATATTCGGGTCGGAAAACTGGATGCGGGCGTTCTGCGCGGTCGTGGACTTGTCCGCGCCCTGCACAATCAGCACGAAGCGGTTCTCCTTGCCTGGGTGCAGAAGCGCCGGCAGGTCGCTGGGCGATTGCCCGTAGAACAGGGATTCGGGCAGCAACTGTACCGGCCAGGGCTGCACGCCCGTCGTCCTGTCGGTGACACAAGGCACCGGGGCCGACGGCCCGGGAGGGGGGCGCAGGCTGACCGACAGAGCGATCTTCATCTGGTTCAGAATGATCGCAACACTGGAAATCGGCTGGCCGTTGATGGTGCAGTCCTCGATCGTGAAACCGGCATCTGCGGGGATTGCGAACTGCGCATGCAGGATCTGATCCGAGCCGCTCGGCCCGGTGCCTGCGGTGCCGCGCAAAATCTGCCAGAACTCCGTGAGATCCTCGCCGTTCGGGCCTTTCCAGGTCGAGAAATCCTGCGGCTGCTGAATGTATAGCCCGACCGGATCGGTCAGCGTGATCATCCCTTTGTAGGCTGCAGCATTGGCATTGAAGCCGATATTCGGGTCCGAGTTGCGGAAGTTCTGGCCATATTTCGCGCAGCAGATCAGGGTCTGCGGGTTCTGGCTGGCCGTGTCAGAGCGCGGGATTGTCGCGGCGGCGGCCAGGTAGATTTCGGCCGACAGCGTGTTGGGCGGCGATGTCAGATGCATCGCCCCGCCCCAGGATCCGGGCACCCGCACCGGGCCATTGTTCCATTTATTCGTCGGATCATAGGCGGGAAAGCCGGTGGTGGGATCGACCACCGGCTCGCCCTTTTGACCGGTCGGCTGATCGACGCTGTAGCACAGGAAAAGATCCTCCATGCGCACAGCCGGATCCGCATATCTCTGATAGAGGCCCAGCACCGCCTCGGGGTTCTGGCGCCACATGGTCAGGTAATAGGCCGGGTTCTCACAGGTGAAGTTGATCGCCTGCATCTTGCCTGCTTGATTGCGTTCAATCGACCATTCGCAATATTCGTCCTGCCAGCCGCGCGGCCCGTTCGGCGAGAATGGCACGTATTTCCCGGACCAATTCACCTGCGGGCAGCGCTCGGCGGGGATCTGCAGCTCGTCCTGGCCGTGCTGTACCGGGTTGAGGAAAAAGCGGTTGCCGCCCTGTGTGAAACTGCCGGTATCGGCCAGTGCATAGACCTCGTTCAGGGAAAGCGGCGCGCTCAGCTGGCCGCCCTCAACGATCCCCGCCTGCGTCAGAAAGGCGATCAGACGGTTCGGGAAGGGAACCCAGGACACCACGGCATCGCCCCCGGTGCCGAGGCCACCGTCGGTCAGCGGGTTGAAATACCCGGTGCGCGGCGCGTCGTTCAGGCTGGACCACGGGTCGCCAGTCAGGGCCGAGTTGGTCCAGCCGTTGACATTGCCGGACCAGCCCTGCTGGAAGGCCTCCAGCTGGCTCTTCGGCAGGCCCAGCATGTCGTAGTCTTTCGGTCCCTGATGGGCCGGCGTTGTGAAACGGTCAAAAGTCGTCATCTCTGTTCTCTCCATCTGGTCGCATTTCAGGCGCTGCAGCACTGGCCGGGCGCCCCTTTGTCGATCGGGGCGCAGCGCGCGTCACCCCAGTGAAAGAAGGGAACGAACCCCGGCAACGTTCGGTATTCGTCGGGCGTCACCTCGCGGTTTTCGTGCAGATGCGTGACCCGGATCGCCAACCCCGGATCGCTGCCCGTCGGCAGGCCAAGCGCCCGCGCGGCCGGAGCGGCATCCAGCATCCGGCTGACGCCATGGCGGATGCAGCGGCCCTTGTCGTCCTGGATGCCCATGCCGATGCGGCTGAACCGCCCGACGTAGGCCGGGTTCTCCGCCCCCGCCTGCCCCGCCTCACCGCCCAGGAACACATCGATGGCATAGCTGTCGTGCGTGCAGCGCACCCCGTCAAAGATCACCCAGGCCGCATGGGTTGCGCCAGCGGCGGCGGCAACAGCGCCCCGGCCGCCGCTGTGCTGCGCGCCCTTGAACTGTGGCGCTGCGGGCGGGCCGTAGTCGTAGCCAATGTGCCGACTGTCCTGCGCCATGTCGCCCAGCGTCGTGTAACGCCAGAGCTCGCTGGTCCGCTCATTGATCACGGCCGCGTCCTGCCCGACAAAGGGGCGCAGCGGCACACCGACCGAATACTGCGCCACCGGATGGCTGCGGATCCAACGCTCCAGCATCCGGTCGATATTGGCATGATAGGAGATGAACACCGGATCAAAGGCGGTATAGGCGTTGTCGGCCATGTCCGGCCCGATCCAGCCGTGATAATTGTCATGTGGCTGCTCGAAGGCGCCGTCAAAATTCTGGTCCCGGTAGGGATAGTCCTTGTCGGGCTGCGGCGGGGTGAAGGCCGGGATATTGGCCCATGGAAAGCCGGGGCTGCCCTGCGGCACGCTGAAGGTGTCAAAGGCAAGCGCATCGACCACCTGCTGCTGGAACAGCCCCGCCATGGCAAAAAGCCGCGCGCGTTCGGCGCGGTGGTCGTCGCCCCGGGTGTAGAACAGCGGGTCGCGGTGCACATAGAGGCAATCGCCGCCACGCTTGCCCGTCGCCGCGCAGTATTTGGACTGGCCGTCCTTGGCGGCGGCGAACCGCAGCGGGTTGGGACGGGTTTCCCGGGTCCCCGGGTGGACATAGGTTTCATCCAGAAAAGCCTGCGGCAGCCCCGCCTGTGGGCTATCGGGCTTGCTGGCGTCTGCAGCCATGAAATCCCAGTAGGGGATGGCGCAGCCCAGCAGGTTCTCCAGATAGACGAGGTAGGCGCGGTGCCACAGCGCGAAGGCCTCCTGATAATGCAGGCACCAGTTGGTGTGGATATAGGCCCACTTTTGCCAGGGCGCGGTTGGCGCGGGATTGCCAATGTCCATCACATCGTCAAGCCGGGCGCGGAAGTCATCGATCTCGGCGGCGCTCATCGCGGCAAGGTCGCGACGCATGCGCAGTTTGCCCCGCGGAACTGCAGGTTTGGGAATGCGCGGCGCCTCGTCAAAGGGTGCATGGGCATCGCGCCGCCATCCCTGATTGACCCAGAGCCGGAACGTCTCAAGCGCGTCGAGCGGCCAGAACTGGCGGGTATCGTCCGTCAGCGGCATAGATCGCGAGATCAGGTGGTCATAGATCGTCACCGACCACTCACGCACGGAGTCGTAGTCGGCCAGGTCGATCAGGTAGCCGCGCATGCATCCCAGCCAGCCCTGGCCGACCTTGGCACGATCCTCTGGCGGCAACCAGAAGGGCGCGGCAAAAAGGCCCTGAATGTCATCGACCCATGTCGGTTTCGCGGTGATCATTGTTCCCCCCATAGCAACGCCACCATGATACACGCATACCGTGCAAATTTTTTCTCACATTCCCGCCGATCGTGGTAAGAATGTTCTGGCCGTTGACCCGACAGAGAAAAATAATGCCAGATACCGATCTCGCCATCCTACGCGTCCTGCAGGAGGACTGTTCGCTCTCTCTCGAAGCGATCAGCGAGCGGGTGAGCCTTTCGGTGGCCAGCTGTCACCGGCGGATCAAGGCGCTCGAGGCATCCGGTGCGATTGCGGCGCGGCGCGCGGTGCTCGATCCCGCCATCCTTGGGTTCACCGTCACGGGGATCTTCATGATCAAGCTGGCGCAGGATGCATCCGGTGTCGATCAGCGCCTCGTTCGGCGCCTGCAAAGCCAGCCTGAGGTGGTGACCTGCTACCTCACCACCGGCGAGTTCGACTTCATCATGATCGCCAAGTTCCGCACCGCCGAGGCCTATACAGAATACATCTATAATTTCCTCGACACCTACAGCGATATCGCGATCCGCAATTACACCTCGTCATTGGTCGTGCGGTCCCTGCGCGAGACACCGGCCCTGCCGATATGAGGGAGCCACCTCTCTGACGGCCCCATGCGACGCCGCCCCCGCGGCCGCCTCCCCCGACAGTCCTTCCTTGGTGCCTTCTTTCTTTGGTGCCAGTCTTTCTTTGGTGCCAGTCTTTCTTTGATGCGAGTCTTTCTTTGCCACCGGTCTTTTGGCGGGTTCGGGACAAGGCCAAAACGGACAGGCCCTCTCAGGACGTCTTGGCCCAGGCCTATTGGTTCAGGCGCATTGGGCAAGGCGGCTGGCTCAGGCGGTTGCTCAGGCGGCTGGCTCAGACGGCCGGCTCACGAGACCGGTGTCACACCCCTGCCGTGATCACGCGATCTGGGGTGATCTCAGTCCTCCTGAGTGCCCACGAACATCCGGTCCTTGGCGGCTGTGATGTGATGGCGCATTGTCGCTTGCGCCACCTCGGGCTGTTTCAGACGGATCGCGTCCAGCACCGCGCGATGCTCTGCCAGCACCAGCTCCTGCCGCCCGGGGGCATCAAGAAGGGTCAGCGAGCGCGACAGCTTCACCCCATAGGCAATTTGCTCGTGCAGGGACTCCAGCACAGAGGAGAAAAACGGGTTCTTGGATGCCCGGGCCACCGCCAGATGCAGCCGTTGATCGGCATCCACGCCAAGCGCATTCTGCTGATAGGTCTGCTCCATCACCTGATAGGCTGCATCCATCGCCGCCAGATCCTCTTCGTCGCGCCGCCGCGCGGCCCAGGCTGCTGCCGCGCCTTCGACATCAATCCGAAACTCGTAACAGCGCTGCACGTCCGATACCGATTCCAGCGGCACAAAGCTGATGAGTTCGCGGTCGGGACGGCGCAGCACGTAGCTCCCCGAGCCACGGCGCGATTGCACGATACCGTCGTCCCGCAGCCGCGACAGCGCCCCGCGCACAACCGGCCGCGACACACCGAAGCTTTCGGCCAGCATCTCCTCGGTCGGCAAGCGACTGTGGACCGGGTATTCCTCTTCGAGGATCTTTGTCAGCAGCTGATCGTAGACTTGATCTGCCAATGAGGGACGCCGTGTCTCTGACACCGTGATCTCCTTATGTGTATACCGGGCGCGTACTCCGTCCCTTTTACAGGCCACGCGGCCTGAAATACAGAGGCCGCAGGCGCGGGACTTGAAGAGGGGTGCGCCTGCGGCCTGGGAAAGGGGACGATCTGGGCCCGAACGCCTAGCCGGACCCGGCAACGGCGGATGGTTTTGCCGGTTTGCGGATCACCAGGAAGTAGACGAAGACCAGCGTCAGCACGACAAAGAACAGGCTGTCGAGGTTGGTGAAAAACGTCGTCGCATCGCCGTTTGACAAGGCCAGGGAGCGGCGCAGGAACTCTTCCAGATTTGGCCCAAGGATATAGCCCAGCAGCATGGTGATCACCGGAAAGCCATTGCGCCGCAGGTAAAAGGCCAGAACCCCCATGCCAAGCGCCATGAACATCTGAAAGGTCGAAAAGGTTGCGACATAGCTGCCCACGACGGCCAGAAGCGCGATCACGGCGTAAAGCACATCCTTGCGGACCGAGACGATTTTGATGAAATACGGCCCGATCAACCACAGGGTCAGAGGGATCAACACCACAGCACTGAACAGCAGGGCCGCCAGCATCGGGGCGATCAGCCCCGCCTGGTCAGCCATCAACTGCGGCCCCGGCTGAATGCCGTTGATGACCAGAACGCCCAGCATGATCGCAGTGATCGGATCGCCCGGAATGCCAAAGGTCAGCATCGGCACCATCGCCCCGCCACAGACTGCGTTATTGGCGCTTTCCGATGCGGCGATGCCCTTCGGGTTGCCCTTGCCGAATGTCTCCGGCTCGGAGGAGGTGCGCACCGCTTCGGTATAGGCCAGGAACGATCCCATCGACCCCCCTGCACCCGGCAAAGTGCCGACGAAATAGCCGATCAGGCAGGATTTGAAATAGCATCTGAAGCCGATTTGCCGGATCTCCGCCAGCGGCGGCAGGAAATCGCGGCGGCGGATTTTGACCTTGTTGGCGGCTTCGGTGGCGGCGCTGATATCGATACGCGCGCAGGCCTGGGTCAGCACTTCGGCAATGGCAAAAGTGCCAATGATCACAGGCATCAGGTCGATCCCTGCGGTCAGGTTGGAATAGCCATAGGTGAAGCGGGTGATCGGCTCCATCGCGTCAAGCCCGACAGTGGCCAGCATGAGGCCGATACAGGCTGCCAGACCGGCCTGCGGAATCCGGCCGCGCTGCGCAATCACCACAACGATCAGCGCAAAGGCCAGCAGCGAGAATTTGCCCGTGGTTTTCACCAAAAGCGACAGTTCGGCCACAAAGGGGGCAAGCGCGATCAGCAAAAGCGCCCCCACCGCGCCGCCAAACATCGACCCCAGCGCCGCATGCCCCAGCGCGAGTGCGCCTTTTCCCTGCAGCTGCATGGGATAGCCATCAAGCGCCGTCATCATCGACGAGGGCGCGCCGGGGATATTGATCGTGGTGGCGGTGATCGAGCCACCGCACATGCCGGCCATATAGATGCTGGCGCAGGCCATCAGCGCCGTCTCCACGCTGAGCGAATACGTCAGTGGCAACAGCAGAGCCATCGCCAGCGTCGCGGTCAGCCCGGGAATGGCGGCGAAAATCGTCCCGATCACAAAGCCGAGGATGACGTAGGTGAAGTTGATCGGATCCGCCAACAGGGAAAAGCTGCTGAAAACGAGGAAGATGAAATCCATGGTTCAACCCCATAGTGTCGGGAGCCGGACCCCGAACAATTGCTGGAACATGACATAGGCAACCCCGACGATTGCAGCCGTGATGACCCCCTTGAGGATCAGCTTCTCGACATTTGAGAACAGCAGGATCAGCGCAAAGACGAAGAGGCCCGATGATATGAAATAGCCCAGTGGCCTGAACGCCACGATGTAGAAGAAGATCGCCACCACTACCCAGACATGGGTGTAGCCTTGCGCCTCGTTTTCCGGTGCCTCATCCTGCTCCTCATCCGGGGCGCCCTTTGCCGGAGCCTCTCGCTCGGCCCGCAGCGCCTGCAGGATCAGGATGCTGCAAAACACGATCGCCGCACCGCCGACAAGGATCGGAAAGAACGCGGGCGTCAGCCCGCTTTCGGCAATCGGTGCGCCCAGTCTCAGGGCCGTCACCAGATAGCCGGCAGACACTGCAAGAGTGACACACAGAAATACCATTTGCCTGTTCAAGAACATCGCCGTCTCCCGGACTGGGTGTGATGGGGCCGCCGGCGCCGGGCGGCAGTCGGTGCGGGGGAAACCGTGGCACCAGGGCCCCCGGTGCAGAATAAAACCGGCGGTTGGCCAGCCGCGCGATCCTCTGCGTCGCTGGCGCCGCCATGGCCATGTCTCCGGCATGTCGACCGGAGACATGGGTCGCGTGCAGGATTAAAGGCCCAGTTCGTCCATCAGCGTGAACGTCTTGTCCTGCAGTGCGTCAACCCAAGGCCCCACCTCCTCGGAGCCCAGCCAATCGGCGGTCACGCCGATCTGTGCCAGCCAGTCCTGGAATTCCGCACTGTCGTAGGCGGCCTTGAAAGTGGCTTCCAGCGTTTCGACCGCATCATCCGGTGTGTTGGCTGGCGCTGCCAGCACGATGAAGGACCCGGTTTGCAGGTCGTGCCCTTTGGATTTCAGCGTTGGAACATCGGTGTAGGTCGCGTTCTGCACCGATGTCAGCTCGACCACGCCTTTGGCATCGCCGGAGGACAGCAGGCCGCTGAAATCGCCAAGGCTGGAAATCGCCGCATCCAATTCGCCCGACAGCAGCGCTTCGGCTTCGGCGCTGGAGGACCCGGCATAGGTGATCACGTTGAAATCAACGTCGAGCAGTTTTTCCAGTTGCATCACCGAAAGATACGGACCAGACTCTTTCGGCGCCACGCCGACGCGCAGCTCGCCGGGGTTTGCCCGCGCCCGGGCCACCAGATCCTCAAAGCTCTCGATGCCCGAATGTTTGGAGACAACAATGGCATCGGCCTCCGAGGTGACCCGCGCGATCAGCTTCATGTTGTCGAGCGCATACCCCGGCACCATCTGGCCGCGCGGCAGGGTGATGACGCTGTCATAGGTCATCACACCGACGGTATGGCCATCGGGACGGGCATTGGTCATCTGGATCAGACCGGTCGCGGTGACGGCGCCGGCGATGTTTTCCACATAGATGGATTTCGGCAGATCCTGCTCGGCGATATTGCTGATTTTGCGCGAGATCGCGTCCGCACCGCCCCCTGCGGGCCATGGCACGATGAGGCGAATGTCGCGGGTCGGAAACTCGGCCGCGGCGACGGATGCCCAAAGAACGCCCGCGCCAAGCGCGATACCAAGGGTGGTTTTCAGGTTTTTGTAAAACATAGATCTGCTCCTCCTATACAGATGTCGGGTGCCAGAAAGCTCTGGCGTCGTGCATGCGTCGCCCGGTGCAGGCAAATCCTGGGTGGCCGGTTCGTCGTCATGGGTGGTGGTCAGCGCAATTGAAACCGGGTTGCGCCAAATGGCTGTCGCGCTGCGGAGGCACGGGTCACTGACAGATCCCTATCTGCCTGCGCGCGCGCCGTGCATCCCTGTGTGCGCCTTGTGCGCGCCTTGCGTGGGCACGCCCTGCCCGCGCTTGGATACACGCTCGCCTGTGCCGTCAATGTGACCAATGCGCTCCTCCCCATTCGTCTCGCAACATTGCTTCTCCGGGCGCTTCTCCGGATGCCTGACTGCTGCGGCGAGGCCTTCGAAGCTTGGGTAACACTAGGCACACAAATTTTACAAATCAACACAAATATGGCGATTTTGGCGTGATTTTTGCCCTCAAGAGCATGATATTTGTTCAACTAATGCACATATATCGCGAAATTCAGACTGGATTTCTCCCCCAGCTTGCCCCGTATTCTCCCCCGGCTCGGTCAGTCGTCAAAAGTTGTAACCTCCCCCCGCCTTGCAACCGGACCAGCCCGCCCTCACAGGGGCGGCGGACTGATCCGGCAGACCGCATATCAGACGGGGCGAAGATCGGCGGGCAACAGGGCCTCGGGCAGGTTTTGATAGCATACCGGCCGCAGGAACCGGCGGATTGACAGCGTGCCGACCGATGTGGCGCCAAAGTTGGTCGAGGCCGGATAGGGTCCGCCATGAACCATGGTGTCAGCGACTTCGACCCCGGTCGGAAAGCCATTGGCCAGCACCCGTCCGGCCATCTGCTCAAGCACCGGCAAAAGCGCGCGCGCCAGATCCATGTCGCCCTCGTCCATCTGCAGCGTGGCCGTCAGCTGCCCCCTGAAACGGGTTGCAACGGCCTGCATCTGCTCTGCGTCTTTCACCCGGATCACCAGGCCCAGCGGGCCAAACACCTCCTCCGACAGCGCTTCGTTTGCCATCCAGTCTTCGGCCGAAACGTCGAACAGATAGGGCGCGGCAGAGCGGCCTTCGCTGGTGCTGCTCAGCAGCGATTTCACGCCAGCCCCCTCCGACACGCGGCGCGCGCCGGCGCGATAGGCGTCGGCCATGCCATCGCTCAGCATTGTCTGCGCGGCAACAGCCTGGAGCCCGTCGCGGGCAGCGCGCGTGAAGGTCTCCGCCTCCGGACCGTCCACGACAATGGCAATCCCGGGGTTGGTACAGAATTGGCCAACCCCCATGGTCAGGCTCCCCGCCCAGCCCTTGCCAAGATCGCCCGCGCGCGCCGCAGCCGCCGCCGGCAGCACGAACATCGGGTTCACGCTGCCCAGCTCGCCAAAGAACGGAATTGGCTCGGGCCGCCTGGCACATAGGTCAAACAACGCCCGCCCCCCGCCGAGGCTGCCGGTGAAACCAACCGCTTTGATCCGGGGATCGGTAACGAGGGCTTCGCCGACCGCGCGGGTGCCGCCCTGGACGAGGCTGAAAATACCGCCGTCCATGCCAAGCTTGTCCAGCGCCGCCACGATGGCGTCTCCGACAATCTCGCCGGTGCCGGGGTGCGCGCCGTGGCCTTTGACCACGACCGGACACCCTGCGGCAAGCGCTGCCGCCGTGTCTCCGCCCGCGGTGGAAAAGGCCAGCGGGAAGTTCGAGGCACCAAACACAGCAACCGGGCCGATCGGTCGCTGCATCATCCGCAGATCAGGACGCGGCAATGGCTGGCGATCCGGCAAAGCAGTGTCATGACGGCGGTCAAGATAGGTGCCCTCGCGGATGTGGCTGGCAAACAACCGCAGCTGGCCGGTGGTGCGGCCACGCTCGCCCTGAAGCCGGACCTCGGGCAGCCCGGTCTCGGATGTCCCGATTTCAGTGATCTGGTCGCCGCGGGCGTCGATCTCAGCGGCGATGGTGTCCAGCAGCACTGCCCGTTCTTCGCGCGTGGACGCGGCAAAGCCCTGGAATGCCGCATGCGCCGCGGCACAGGCTTCGGCGACCAGATCGGGCGATCCGGCTGAATATTCAAAGGCGGTGCCCTGGGCCGGAGCGGAGGAAAACTTCGTCTCGGCGCCGACGCGCCTGCCGGCAATCAGGTGGTTCCCATGGGGGGCAAATGTCATGTTTATCGTCCCGTCTTTTCGCGCCATGCGTTGAATTTAGTGATGCTCTCTTCGTCGGTACCGGGGTAAAGACCGATGATCCCCGCACCCTGGTTGACCTGCTCCAGGACGAAATCCTCATAGGCTTCCATTTCGCTGCACTCCGCTGCGATCTCATCCGCGAGATGTGCGGGGATGACCATGACGCCATCGCCGTCGCCCAGCATAACGTCGCCGGGAAACACCGCCGCATCGCCGCAGGAAATCGGGACATTGATGTCGATCGCCTCGTGCAGCGTCAGGTTTGTCGGGGCCGAGGCGCAGGCGAAATAGGCAGGCATATCGAGCGCCCCGATGCCCGCCGCGTCGCGCACACCGCCGTCAGAGACCACCCCCGCCACCCCCCGCTGCTGCAGCCGGGTGACAAGGATTGAGCCGGCCGTGGCGGCGCGACTGTCCTTGCGCGCATCCATCACCAGGACGTGACCTTCGGGACAGGTCTCGACGGCGACGCGCTGTTTGTGATCGCGGTTGCGAAAGACCGTGATCGGGTTGCGGTCTTCGCGCGCCGGGATATAGCGCAGGGTGAAGGCCTGACCGACCATGGTCACCGGCTTGCGCTCGACTGGCGTGACGCCCTGCACGAATTGATTGCGTAGCCCGCGTTTATAAAGCGCGGTGGCAACAGAGGCCGTGGAAACACTGCGCAGTTTGTCGCGCGTCTCGTCGGACAGGGTATACTCGGTCATTTCTTTTCCTATGGTCTCGCGTTTTGCAGCCGATAGTCAGGCAGGCGTTGCAACTCTCTCCCCCGGCTCGTCGCAGCCGCACGGCTTCGGTCCCGGATCTTCCGGCAGCATCGCAGCCGCTCGTTCAAAAGCATTGCATCTGCAGCTACAGGCCTTTCGCCAATATGTCAACATTTGTAATATGTATTTAGCTCCACCGCCGATAATTGGCCCCAATATCCCCAATTCGGTCCATATCCAAGGGATTTCGCATCCTAATTATTACAGCCTTGACAGCAACGATCCGCGACACGCATTCACCAACCCGATCGGCCATAGGGCAGCCAGGCAACGCTTTCGGTGCTGATCGCCCCCGCACCGGCATGCCAATGCCGTGGTAGGCGCCCCCCCCCAGACAACACACCCAACGACACCCCGAACAACACACCGGATAATTTCCCGGATAGTTCTCCAGGCACGACCGCCGACCTGCAGGAGCAGAGGTCAGCCGCCCGCCGCCGCGCCGAGGACACCCGGCGCCCCAAAATCTGCCGCCTAAATTCCAGGCACTACCCCGCCCGAAACCGGGTCTCGGCAACCGTGGCTTTGAAAATGTTCAAAATAACATTTGAAAATGTTCATAGCTTGCACTTAGCATCTTTATAGGAAACCCAAGGAAGATCGCATGTTTGATCCGACATCGCCGTTCAAGGGCAAAAACGACCCGCTTGTCCCCGCGCAGAAAACCAGCTTTGCCGAGGACCGGCTGAAGGTCGCCGTTCAGTCATGCGAACTACTGCCCGGCTCGATTGCGACCGAGGCGCAGCTCTCAGAACGGTTTGGGTTGGGCCGCGCCGCCGTGCGTATCGCACTGGCGAGGTTGTCGGCACAGGGGCTGGTACATCCCATTCGACGCGCGGGCTGGAAGGTGCTTCCGGTCACCGGCGGGCTGATCGGTGATGTGATCTCGGCGCGGCGACAGGTGGAGTCCTGCCTTGCCGAGGCGCGCCCCGACGCATCAGCGCTGGACCGCCTGAACGAATTGGCTGAAATGATTGACGTGCTGGCAGACCAGCGCGACGCGGCCAGCATCACAACGCGGCGCGCCTATGAGCGCGCGTTGCTCGACCTGCTCTCCGAAACCGTCGGGAACCATCTGATGACCCATTTCCTCACCGGGCTATGGGACCACTCCGAACGTATCCTGCGCTTTCTTGAAACCCCGGCTTTGCCTCCCCTTGCGGCCTGCGAGGCGCGGAAACTGGTGGAGGCTGCCGCGGTTGGCGACGGCGCACGGATCGCCGCCCTCCGAATGGCCGATATTGCCGCATTCCAGGAATTTGCCGTTGCGGGCCTGATGCGCAACCGCACCGAGCTTGGCGTTGCAACAGACGCCCAAGACGCCTCGTCCAACAACGACCAGTCAAGGTCGGATACAGGCGCAACCCCCGGGACAACAGTCGCAGACGAGTCCGGGATCCTGTCCAACAAAGGAGTGACCTCATGAAAGCCACCAAGAGGGCGGCGCGTTTCGCGCTGCCAATTGCCCTATCCCTGGGGGTCGCGATTTCCGCGCTCACCCCCGCCTATGCAAAGGACGTCCTGACCGTCGATCTGGTGAACGAGCCGTCATCGCTCGACCCACACCAGCAGTGGAATCCGGACAGCTACTACATTTACCGCAATATTTTCGACAACATGGTAACCCGCAATGACGCAGGCGATATTGAGCCGCAGATTGCGACCGAATGGAAACGGATCAGCGACACCGAGACCGTCTTCACCATCCGAGACGATGTGACTTTTCACGACGGCACGCCGCTCACGGCTGAGGATGTGGTCTATACAGTCGAACGGATCACCGACACAGATTTCGCCTCTCCGCAGCTCGGTCAGTTCAACAAGATCATCAAGGCCGAGGTGACCGGCGACAATGAGGTCACACTGACCACCGACGGCGCCTATCCGGCACTGCTGGCACAACTGGTGAAACTCTCGATCGTGCCGAAACATATCGCGTCGACCATGACCTCGGCGGAGTTCAACGAAGCCCCGGTCGGCTCCGGCCCATATGTTTTCTCAAGCTGGGACCGTGGCGTCTCGGTCACCGTGACGAAGAATGACAACTACTGGGGCGACAAGGGTCCGTTCGAATCCGTCGTCTTCCGCGCCGTGCCGGATGCGGCGACCCGCGTGGCGGACCTTCAGGCCGGCGCCGCAGATCTTGTGGTGACGCTGAACACCGATCTCGCGCAACAGGTCGAAAACGGCGGACAGGGCAAGGTCCTCACCGTCAACACGGAACGGGTGGCCTATTTCGCGATGAACAGCGCCCTTGCGCCGCTCGACCAGCCGGACCTGCGCCGGGCGATCGGCCATGCAATCGACCGCGAAGCCATCGTCGAAGGCCTGCTGGGGGGCTATCCGCAGATCGTCGACCAGATGCTGTCTCCCGCCCATTTCGGCTGGGCCGAGGGCATCGAGGGGTTCGACTACGACCCCGAAAAAGCCCGCGAACTCATTGCCGGGCTGGAGACCGCGCCGGAGGCCGAGATCGAACTGGCGACGTCACCTGTCTTCGATCAGCGCGTGGTTCAGGCCATCCAACAGATGCTGACCGATGTGGGGCTGAAGGTCTCGATCGAAACCAACGACATGGCGACATGGCTGAAGGATCAGCAAACCTCTCCGGAGCAGGCACCGATGCTGACCTTCTCGCGCTGGTCCTGCGCCTGTCAGGATCCGGACGGGATCATGTACCCCCTGCTGCATTCCTCTTCCAACTGGAGCCGGGTGAAGGATGGCGAAATCGACGCTCTGCTGGACGCGGCCCGCAGCGAATTGGACGAGGCCAAACGCGCGGAGCTCTATGCCCGGATCAATCGCATGGCGCTGAGCGATGCGGACATTCTGCCGCTCTATCAGGCCGCGATCATCTACGGCGCGGCTGAAAATCTGGACTGGCAGCCGACCTCCAACGAAAGCCTGTTCATCAACCGCATGAGCTGGACCGAGTGACCGGCCCTGGGGCCGCGCCGGATGCACGGCCCCTCATTCCCGCAGCTTTGAAGGAAAGATCAGACCATGATACGTGCATTTACCCATGGCATCGCCGCCGCTGTCACGCTGTTGTCCGCGCCCGCTTTGATGGCGCAGGACTTCACCGTCAACCTGGTGAACGAGCCATCCACGCTGGACCCGCACCAACAGTGGAACCCCGACAGCTACTACGTCTATCGCAACATTTTTGACAACATCGTGACCCGGGATAACGCGGGCAAAATCATTCCGCAGATCGCGACCGACTGGAAACAGGTTTCAGACACCGAGATGGTGCTGACGATCCGCGACGATGTGGTCTTCCATGACGGCGAACCGTTGACGGCGGAGGATGTCGCCTTTTCGATCCAGCGCATCACCAACCCTGAATTCGGCTCCCCGCAACTGGGTCAGTTCAACCAGATCATCGGCGCCGAACCCACCGGCGAATATGAGGTGACGCTCACCACCAAAGGTGCCTACCCGGTGCTGCTGGCACAGCTTGTGAAGCTCTCCGTCGTGCCCAAACACGTGGTTGAAGCGGTCGGGAACGAGGCCTTCAACGCGGCTCCCGTGGGCTCCGGTCCCTTCACGTTTGAAGGCTGGAAGCGCGGCGTGGACGTGACACTGAGCCGGAACGAAAACTATTGGGGCGATACCGGCCCGTTCGAGACCGTCTCCTTTGTCGCCGTGCCCGATGCCTCCACCCGGGTGGCGAATCTGAGTGCGGGCACCGCGGACCTTATCGTGTCGATCGACAGCGATTTCGCGCGGCAGCTTGAGACCCAATCCGGCATTCAGGTCCTCACCGCCCCGACCGAGCGGGTGGCCTTCATGGGCATGAACACCATTCGGGCGCCGTTTGATGATCCCGAGGTCCGCAAGGCGGCCACCATGGCGATCGACCGCGAGGGCATCGTGCAGGGTATTTTGGCCGGGGGTGAAACGGTGGTTCACCAGATGGCGACGCCATCGCACTACGGCTACGTCGCGGACGCAGCGGCGATCCCCTACGACCCGGAGGAAGCCAAGCGCATCGTCGCGGAAACCGGCGCGGGCAACACGCCGATGCAATTCGCCACCTCGCCTGTCTACGATCAGCGCATCGTGCAAGCCATTCAGCAGATGCTCACCGAAGCGGGCTTTGACGTCGAGATCTCGATGACCGACATGAGCACCTACCTGCAAGCGGCCCGCGCGCCGGAGCAGTCCGAACGGCCCTATCTCAGCTTCGGCCGCTGGTCCTGCGCCTGTCAGGACGTTGACGGGGTCCAGTTTCCGCTCCTGCATTCCTCCTCCAGCTGGAGCCGGGTGAATGACGCGGACCTCGACAGCCTGCTGGAAAAAGGGCGCACCGCGCTGGATGACGAGACCCGCATGGAGGCCTACAGCAACGTCCAGCAGATCGTTCACGACAATGCCTATATCCTGCCGCTCTATCAGGCGGTGGCTCTTTACGGGGCATCGGAAAATCTGGAATGGACGCCGACGGCAAACGAGAGCCTGTTCCTGAACCGCATGAACTGGAGCGAATAGGCAGGCCATGTCAGTCTTCCTCCTTCAAAGACTGGGTCAGGCGCTGGTGGCGATCTTCGGCGTGATGACGCTGGTGTTCTTCATCCAGCGCCTGACCGGAGATCCCACCTACCTGCTGGTGCCTGAAACGGCGACACAGGCGGATATCGACGCCCTGCGCCGGTCGCTCGGCCTCGATCAGCCGCTGGTCGTCCAATATGTGAACTACCTCTGGGATATGCTGCGGCTCGACTTCGGGACATCCTATGTCCAAAATGTTGCCGTCACCGAAATCATCATGTCGCGGCTGCCCTATACGCTGCAACTGACCGGCGGGGCGCTCCTTGTGGCGTTTGTGATCGGCTTGCCGGTCGGCCTTGCCATGGCGATCTGGCGCAGGTATCGCGCCACGAACCTGCTGATGGGGGTCGTGCTGGGCGCCCAAAGCATGCCGACCTTCTGGAGCGGCATCCTGATGATCATGGTCTTCGGGGTCTGGCTGCGCTGGCTGCCGCCGTCGGGGTCGGGCAGTTTCAGCCATCTCATCATGCCGTCGATCGCGCTGGGGCTGCTGTCGATGGCAACCTACGCACGGATCGCCCGCAGTTCGATCCTCGACGAGATGTCGAAGGACTATATCCGCTCCGCCCGCGCACGCGGCGTCACCACCGGGCGGCTGGTCGGCAAACACCTGATCCGGAACTCGCTGATCCCCGTGATCTCGATCAGCGCCCTGGAAATCTCGCAGCTTCTCGCGGGGGCGGTGATCGTTGAAACCGTCTTCGCATGGCCCGGCCTGGGGCAGCTCACCGTGCAGTCGGTACAAGCCCGCGATTTCGTGGTGGTTCAGGGCATCGTCCTGCTGGGCGCCTTTGTCACCATCAGCGTCAACCTGGTGGCCGATATCCTGTATAGCGTGGTCGATCCGCGCATCCGCAAGGGGGGCCGGGCATGACCGCGCTGACCGCAACATGGCGGCGCCTGTTCCTGCCGCAAGCCAACGGCGGCGTTCCCGCAGGCGTCTTCGTGGCGATCCTCGCCGCCCTGGTCATTGTGGCGATTTTCGCGCCTTTGATCGCCCCCTACAATCCCGACACGCAAAACCTGATGGGTCGGCTCAAACCGCCCGGAACCGAGGCACGGGGCACCTACTATCTGCTCGGCTCGGACGAGCTTGGCCGCGATCTGCTCAGCCGTGTCATCTACGGCGCGCGGGTCTCGCTTTCGGTCGCGGTCCTGTCGGTGATCCTGTCGGGCGCAGTGGGGATCACGCTGGGCATGCTGGCGGGCTATCGCGGCAGCTGGGTCGAGGTGGTTGTGATGCGCCTCGTTGATATTTTCCTGTCGATCCCGGCGATCCTGCTGGCGATCATCATGGTGTCGGTCCTGGGCCCCGGTTTCACGAATGTGGTGCTTGTCCTCGCCCTGACCCGCTGGCCGCGCTATGCCCGCGTGGCCTATGGCCAGACGCTGGCGATATCAAACCAGCCCTATGTGCGGCTCGCAAGGGCGATGGGGGCGGGGCCCCTGCGGGTGCTGTTCCTGCACATCCTGCCAAACATCCTCGCCCCGCTTGCTGTGGTGGCCACATTGGAGTTCGGCCTGATGGTCCTGTTTGAGGCGGGCCTGTCCTTCCTTGGTCTCGGCGTCCAGCCCCCCACCGCGAGCTGGGGTGCGATGCTCAGCGTCGGGCGGAACTACGTCTCCACCGCCTGGTGGATCGCGACCTTCCCGGGGCTCTGCCTCTTCCTCCTCGTGCTGTCGGTCAACCTGATTGGTGACCGCCTCAGCGCCTACCTCAACCCTAAGTCACGGTAAGTCATGAATTTTGGAACCGAATTTGAAGGCAAACATGTCATCGTCACCGGCGCGCTCGGCGTGGTCGGGCGCTGGCTGGCAGATGGTTTTGGCAAGCTGGGCGCCAAGCTCTGCCTGACCGATACCGACCAAAGCGCGCTTGATGCCCTCGCCGCAGAACTGGGCGCAGAGGGGAGCTTCGGCTGCGCCTGCGACCTGCGCGATGCAAAGGCGATTGACGCCCTCGTCAGTGAGGTCGGCCAACGCTGGGGGGCGGCCGATGTGCTCATCAACAACGCAGGCGTCTACCCCTCGGGGTTCCTCCTCGACACCGATGCCGAGCAATGGGACCGCATCCTCGACATCAACCTGCGCGCCGTCCATCTGATGACCCGCGGGATCGCGACCCAGATGATCGGGGCCAACCGCAAGGGCAGCGTGATCAACATTTCCTCCGGAGCCGCACGCAAGATGCGTCTGACCGCGGCCCCCTATAGCCTGTCCAAAACCGCGCTCGACCGGCTGACCAAGGGCTACGGGCTGGAGCTGGCACGCTACGGCATCCGTGTGAACGCGCTGGAGCCCGGATTTGCCGCCGGCTCCACCGCCAGTCCCCTGCCCGAGGAACATGTCAAACGGGTCACCGCCTCCATGCCGCTGGGACGGGCCTCCACCGCCGACGATGTGGTCCCCGCCGCCCTCTACCTCGCGAGTGAGGCCGCCAGTTTCGTCACCGGCGCAACGCTGACCGTGGACGGCGGCAATTCTATCGGTTCGATGGACGTTTATCAGGACAAAAAGGCCCCGCTATGAGCACGCTCGACCTCCCCGCCCCCTATCCCTGGCCCGACGGCAAGGCATCGGCCTTTTGCTTCAGCATGGACGTGGATGCCCATTCGCCCTGGATGTGGAACAACCGCCATGATGTACCGCAGCTTCTCAGTCACCTTGAGCAGCGAAATTTCGGCCCGCGCGTCGGGATCCGCCGGATCGGCTCGATCCTGAAGGATCTCGGCGTCAAGGGCAGCTTCTTTGTTCCAGGGGCGGTGGCCGAGGCACACCCCTGGATGCTGCCTGCGCTGATGGACGCCGGTCACGAGGTCGGGCTGCACGGCTATTTCCACGAGCTGGTCACCGAGGTCTCTGACGCGGAGTTCACCCGCATGCTGGAAGCCTCCATCGAGATTTTCCGCAAGCAGACCGGCGAGACGCCAAAAGGCTTCCGCTCCCCGGCCTGGGAGATGACGCCGCATATGCTGGCAGAGGTGAAGCGCCTCGGTTTCTACGACAGCTCGCTGATGGGGTTCGACACCCCGCATACGGTCGACGGCGTGGTCGAGGTGCCGGTGAGCTGGGGCACCGATGACGCGATTTTCTTCAAGTTCCTCGGCGGCGGCGATCCCGCCCCGCGCGGCACGGACGAGATCCTCGGCATGTGGGTTGAGGAATTTGAGGCCAGCCGGCGCTTCGGGTCGCTCTTCATGCTGACCGTGCATGACTGGATCTCGGGGCGCGGTGCCCGCCCGGTGATGCTGGAACGCCTGCTGGAGAAGGTGCTCGCGGCAGGCGACGTCTGGGTCGCCACCGTGGCAGAGATCGCCGCCCATCACGCGGCGCACGGGATGGAGCATAACCAGATCAATCCCGAAATTCCCCAAACGCTGTTGGAGCACCCGGTATGGACCAAGTCGTGACCGACCGCGCCGAAGAGACCTGGACGGTCAGCAAAAAACAACTTGTGAGCCCGCACGGGCTGGTCGCCTCACAGCATTTCGAGGCCGCCGAGGCGGGTGCCAAGGTGCTCGAGAATGGCGGAAACGCGATGGATGCGGCCATCGTCACCGCCTTGGTGCTGTCGATTGTGGAGCCCTGGCTCAGCGGGGTTGGCGGCGGCGGTCTGCTGCTCTGGGCGCCCGCCGATGGGGGCCAGATCGATACGCTCGATTTCAACGTTCGGGCCAGCCGCAACATGGACCGCGCTCAATATCCGCTGGTCGGCGGCAGCGACGGTGACTGGTTCGACTGGCCCGCAGTCAAGGACGACCGGAACCTGATCGGGTATCCTTCGATCTGTGTGCCCGGGGCGGTCGCGGGCTTTGCCGCCGCGCTCGAAAAATATGGCACCTTGTCGTGGGAAGACGCCCTCGCCCCCGCGATCGAGATCGCCGGGCGCGGGATGCGGATTGACTGGTTCACCTCGCTCTGCCTCGCGGTGGACGCACAGGGGCTGGCCCGCTTCCCGGAGAGCGCCCGGCTTTTTCTCGACAATGGCAGACCCCGGCGGGTGGCGAACGGCAAACAGGTCGACTACCTGCCGATGCCCGCAAAGGCCGCCATGCTGCGTCGGCTCGCCCGCGCGGGCGCAAGAGATTTCTACGAAGGCGAAGTGGCGCGCGATCTGGTCGCCGACCTGCAGGACGGTGGCTCTTTCATTGACAGCGAGGACCTCGCCGGGTTTCAGCCCCGCTGGGCCAAGGCAACCTCCGGCAAATACCGCGATACCACGGTCTCCGTGGTGCCTGGCCTCTGCGGCGGTCCCAGCCTGCTGGAAACACTGGCCCGTATCGAGGCTCAATTGCCCGCTGCCGCCTCCGAGGCGCAAGCCGCAGCGGTCTATGCCGATGCCATCCGCACCACCTACGAGGAGCGGTTGAAAACAATGGGCCATGCGGGCGCACATGGCGATTGCACGAGCCATGTCTCGGTCGTTGATGCGCAGGGCAACATGGTCTCGCTCACCAATACGCTGCTGTCGCGCTTCGGGTCAAAAGTCACCCTGCCCCGCACCGGCCTGCTGATGAACAACGGCATGATGTGGTTCGACCCGCGCGAGGGGGTGCCCAACTGCATTGCGCCCGCCGCACGGCCGCTGGCCAACATGAGCCCCGCAATCGTCAGCCGCGACGGCCAGCCCACATTGGCGATTGGCGCAGCCGGAGGGCGACAGATTTTTCCCTGCATCGCGCAGATCATCAGCTATGTGCTCGACCGTGGCATGTCGTTGGAAGAGGCGTTCCACGCGCCCCGTATCGACGGCTCCAACCCGACCATTGTCGTCGATCAGGCCGCCGCAGCGGATGTCGCGGCGACGGTGAGCCGCTCCTATCCGGTCGAGATCCGCGCCAATTCCCTGCATCCGGTGCTCTTCGCCATTCCCTCCGCCGTGAGCCGCAAGGGCGGTCTCAATTCGGGCATGGCGCATCCGGTGAACCCCTGGACCGCCTGCGCGGCCGAAGGGGGGCGCAATGGCTGACATGCAAACGCTGGAGGTCCGCGACCTCGACATTGGCGTCGGGCCACATTCGGTGGTGGACGGGGTGGATTTTTCGATTGGCCGTGGCGAGATCGTCGCCCTTGTCGGGGAAAGCGGATCGGGCAAGAGCCTGACCGCGCTCGCGATCATGGGGCTGCTCTCCGGCTCGGTGCGCCAGACCGGCGGCACCGCCACGCTCGACGGGGACCTGCTGGATCTGGGAAACGACGCCGCAATGCAAAAGCTGCGCGGGACATCCCTGTCGATGATCTTCCAGGAGCCCGTGGCCTCGCTCAATCCGTTGCTGAGCGTCGGGGCGCAGGTGGCCGAGAGCCTGATCGTGCATGGTCGTGCCACCCGCCGCGACGCCTGGACCCGCGCGGTGGAGATGTTGCGCGACGTGGGTATTCCCGCGCCAGAACAGCGCGCCCGGCAACTGCCCTCAGAGCTGTCCGGCGGCATGTGCCAGCGGGTGATGATTGCCTCGGCGCTGATCGCCAAGCCGCGCCTGCTGATCGCGGATGAACCGACCACCGCGCTCGACGTGACGATTCAAGCGCAGATACTGGAGCTGATGCGGCGGCTCCGCGACGAGACGGAGACCTCGGTCCTGATCATTACCCATGACATGGGCGTTGTCGCCTCGATCGCGGATCGGGTCTGTGTGATGTATGGGGGCGGCATCGTGGAACAGGCCGAGGTGCATGACCTTTTCGCCGCGCCCCGGCATCCCTATACCAAGCTGCTGCTGGCGACTATTCCGCGTATGGACGGCCCGCGGAAGACAGAACTCTTCTCGATCAGCGGAACGGTCCCCGACCTCTCGGCATGGCCCGAGGGCTGCCGCTTTCGCACCCGCTGCCCGCTTGCCTCGGATCAATGCACCACCCGACCGCCGCTAGAGCCGGTCGCAGGTGGCGATGCTCACGCCTCCGCTTGCTGGCATTCCGACAAGGTGGAGCATCTGGCATGAACGAACCGCTTCTTTCCGTGAAGGGCCTCAAGGTCCATTTCCCTGTCGCCACTGGCACGCTCTTTGGCGAGAGGCCCGTCGTCCGCGCGGTGGACGGCGTTGATTTCACCCTCAACGCGGGCGAGACTCTCGGCATCGTGGGCGAGTCGGGTTGCGGCAAATCCACCACCGGCAATGCCATCCTTGGTCTCGCACCGGTGACCGAGGGGGAAATTCTCTTTGACGGGCGCAATGTCGCCGCAATGACGGGCCGCGAACGTCAGGCGCTTTGGCGCGACCTGCAGGTGGTGTTTCAGGATCCCGTGTCGGCGCTCAACCCCAAGCTGACCATCGGCCAGTCGATTGCCGAACCGCTGGCAATCCACGGTGTCGGCAACAGGGCAGACCGCCGCAAACGTGTGGACGAGTTGATGGCGCTTGTGGGGCTGCAGACAGGTCAGCACGACCGCTACCCCAACGAGTTGTCCGGCGGCCAGCGCCAGCGGGTCGTCATCGCCCGCGCGCTGGCCCTGGAGCCCCGCGTGGTGATCTGCGACGAGGCTGTCTCCGCCCTCGATGTGTCGATCCAGAGCCAGGTTCTGAACCTGCTGCTGCGGCTGCAACGGGATCTCGGTCTTTCCTACCTCTTCATCAGCCACGACCTGAGCGTGATCCGGCATATCGCCGACCGGATTGCGGTGCTGTACCTCGGCACCGTGGTTGAGGAGGCGCCGACCGACACGCTCTTTGCCCATCGGCTCCACCCCTATACCGAAGCATTGCTGAGCGCGGTGCCGATCCCCGATCCGCTGGCCGAACGCAACAAGACCTCACGGCCGCTACAGGGCGACGTGCCGAACCCGATGGACATGCCCAAGGGCTGTCCTTTCGTCACCCGCTGCCCCCTGCGTCAGGTCGGCTGCGAGACGATCCGCCCGATCGCAGTTGAGGTGAGCCCCGGTCATCGGCTGGCCTGCCACGTCAGGGAACGCGAGATCACAGGGACCTCTGCGCTCGACACAGCAAGATAGGTGGCAACCCCGCCCTGCAGAACAAAAGGCCGCGCCCGGAGCACCATCATCCCCCGGGTCCAGGCTTTCGCCCACAACACTTGGCGGGGAACACAACGGCATCGGCGGCATCGGCGGCATCGGCGCTACCGGTGTCGTCGGCATGTTCAAGGGCATCCAAACCTGAAAGCTTCGCCCCACCATATTCCGCCCGGCCGCACCCGCCCCTTGCAACAGATCACTGTGGGGAGTTTTGCGGAGTGTCATGTCGGGCGTTTCAACACCCGAGATTCAATGAAAGCCTATATCATTGGAATATAATCACTTTATGGGAAAGCGGGGCATTTGGTGCGGGCGGTGGGACTCGAACCCACACGGGCACAAGGCCCAACAGATTTTAAGTCTGGTATGTCTACCATTCCATCACGCCCGCATCCGGCGCAGTCTTCACCTTTGCGCTCCCGGCACATAGTGCGCCGGATACGACCATCGCGTCACGCCATCTTGATGCCAAGGCGAAATACACGGCTGAGCCAACAGCTTTCACCCAGCAGACCAATCGCAGCACAAGACCTGCATGACTCGACGTTGGCGCCAGATCTAGCGGCGCAGCGGTATGGGTTCAATCAGAAATTCATCATTATCTTCCGGGCGCTCGCCGCCTGCCCACCGACATCCGGCCAGGACATTCCAGGACATGCCTGGACACAGGACGCCACCCGATCACATCGGCCCAAGGCCGCCGTCGTCCTTGACGGTCTGCATCGACATATAGGTCGAGGTCGACGAGACATGCGGCAGCGAGGATATCTTCTCGCCCAGCACGGCTCGGAAGTCGGACATCGACCGGCAGCGCACCTTCAGCAGATAGTCGAAATGCGAGGCCAGCATATGCACCTCCTCGATCTCCGTCACCTGAACCACAGCCGCATTGAAGGCCGCCAGCGCCGCCTCGCGGGTGTCGGTCAATTTCACCTCCACAAAGGCCACATGGTCGAGACCGAGCCGGATGGGGTCGATCAGAGCGCGGTAGCCCTGGATGATCCCCTCCGTCTCCAGCCGCTTCAGCCGCGCCTGCGTCGGCGATTTCGACAGACCGATGACACGCGACAGATCCGACACCGACACCCGGCCATTATGGCTGAGCTCGCGCAGAATCGCCTGATCGAAACGGTCCAGACCGGGAAAGCGCGATTGCATCAGAAACACTCCGTAAATAAACGCATTTGATCCGCAGTATCGCCATCAACGGGAAAAATGACCAGAGCCGTCGCGATATACTGGGCAAAATCTCTGACGATGGGGTAGTTCCATGACACGTGACCTTCTGCTGCGCGACCGGATTGATGCCGGGACATATGTCGACCACTCCGCGATGCGCGACGCGCTGGTGGCGCAGGCCGCCCTCTCGGAGGAGGACCGCGCCGCCATCTGCGCGCGCGCCGCGCGACTGGTGAAGGACATCCGCGGCCATTCCGCGCCCGGCCTGATGGAGGTCTTTCTTGCCGAATATGGCCTCTCCACCGAAGAGGGCGTCGCCTTGATGTGCCTGGCCGAAGCCCTGTTGCGGGTGCCCGATGCCGACACCATCGATGCGCTGATCGAAGACAAGATCGCGCCGTCCGACTGGGGCCGGCACCTGGGGAAATCCACCTCTTCGCTGGTCAATGCCTCCACCTGGGCGCTGATGCTGACGGGCAAGGTTCTGGACGAGGACCGCAGTCCGATCGGGGCGTTGCGCGGCGCCGTCAAACGGCTGGGCGAGCCGGTCATCCGCACTGCGGTCGGGCGCGCGATGAAGGAAATGGGCCGCCAGTTCGTGCTGGGCGAAACCATCGAAGCCGCCATGAAGCGGGCCGCCAACATGGAGGCCAAGGGCTACACCTATTCCTACGACATGCTGGGCGAAGCGGCGCGCACCGAAGCCGATGCCGCGCGCTATCACCTCGCCTACTCGCGCGCGATTTCGGCCATTGCCAGCGCCTGTACCAGCGATGACATCCGCGAAAACCCCGGCATCTCGGTCAAGCTCTCGGCCCTGCATCCGCGCTATGAGATCGCCAAGACAGAGTCGGTCCGCCAGCAGCTGGTGCCCCGACTCAAGGCGCTGGCGCTCCTGGCCAAGGCCGCGCGTATGGGGCTCAACGTCGATGCGGAAGAGGCCGACCGGCTGTCGCTGTCGCTGGAGGTGATCGAGGAGGTGATCTCCGATCCGGCGCTGAAGGGATGGGACGGCTTTGGCGTGGTTGTGCAGGCCTTCGGGCCGCGCACCGGTCTGGCCATTGATGCGCTCTGCGTGATGGCCCGGACCCATGACCGCCGCTTCATGGTGCGTCTGGTCAAGGGCGCCTATTGGGACACCGAGATCAAACGCGCGCAGGTCGAAGGGGTGGATGGCTTCCCGGTCTATACCTCCAAGGCGCTGACCGATGTGTCCTATATCGCCAATGCCCGCAAGCTGCTGGCCCATACAGACCTGATCTATCCGCAGTTCGCGACCCATAACGCCCATACGGTCAGCGCAATTCTGCATATGGCGCAGGACGGACAGGCGTTTGAATTTCAGCGGCTGCATGGCATGGGGGAGACCCTCCACCAGATGGTGATGGCCGCCAACAAGACCCGCTGCCGCATCTATGCCCCCGTCGGTGCCCACCGCGATCTGCTGGCCTATCTGGTGCGGCGACTGCTGGAGAACGGCGCCAACTCCTCCTTTGTGAATCAGATCGTGGACGAGGACGTGCCGCCCGAGGTCGTGGCCGCCGATCCCTTCCTCGATATCGATGACCTGACGACCGATATTCCCACCGGCCCCGGCCTGTTCCTGCCGGAGCGCAGGAATTCCAAAGGCTTCGATCTGCACCATGCCCCGACGCTGGCCGCCATTGACACGGCCCGCGCGCCCTTCCGCGACCACCAGTGGCAGGCCGCACCGCTGCTCGCGGCAAAGGCCGCGCCCGACGCGGCTGTCGCGGTCCTCAACCCCAGCGACCTGAGCGAGATCGGCACCGTGGCACAGGCCAGCGCCGCTGATGTGGACCTTGCCGTTGCCTCGGCCACCCCGTGGGACGCCCCCGCCGCAACCCGTGCGGATGTGCTCAACAAAGCCGCCGACCTCTATGAGCACCACTATGGTGAACTCTTTGCGCTCTTGTCGCGCGAGGCCGGGAAGACACAGATGGACGCCGTTGCCGAGCTGCGCGAGGCGGTGGATTTCCTGCGCTACTATGCGGCCCGTATTCCCGACGCGGCACCGGCCGGGATCTTCACCTGTATCTCGCCGTGGAACTTCCCGCTGGCGATCTTTACCGGACAGGTCTCGGCCGCGCTGGCCACCGGCAACGCCGTGCTGGCCAAACCCGCCGAGCAGACGCCCCTGGTGGCCTTTCGCGCGGTGGAACTGCTGCATGAGGCAGGCGTCCCGCGCGGGGTTCTGCAATTCCTGCCCGGTCGCGGATCGACAATCGGTGCGGCCATCACTGGCGATGCCCGGATCGGTGGCGTGGCCTTTACCGGCTCCAGCGCCACTGCGATGCGGATCCGCGCCGCCATGGCCGATCACTGCGCCCCCGGCACGCCGCTGATCGCGGAAACCGGCGGTCTCAACGCGATGATCGTCGACTCCACGGCGCTGCCCGAACAGGCCGTACAAGCGATCATCGAAAGCGCCTTCCAATCCGCAGGCCAGCGCTGTTCGGCGCTGCGCTGTCTCTATCTGCAGGAAGATGTCGCCCGGGACGTGCTGACCATGCTGAAAGGCGCGATGGAGACGCTCGAGCTGGGCGACCCCTGGCATCTGGCAACCGACAGCGGCCCGGTGATCGACGAGACCGCCCGCGCGAAGATCCTCGCCCATATCGAGCGCGCCCGCAGCGAAGGCCGGGTGCTGAAGGAAATGCAGGCGCCGCAGGGCGGCACGTTTGTCGGCCCCACCCTGATCGAAATCGACGGGATCAGCGATCTGAAAGAGGAAATTTTCGGCCCCGTGCTGCATGTGGCCACGTTCAAATCCCGCCAGCTTGACGCGGTGATCGATGCCATCAACGCCACCGGCTACGGGCTGACCTTCGGCCTGCACACCCGGATCGATGACCGGGTGCAGCATGTCTGCGACCGGGTGCAGGCGGGCAACCTATACGTGAACCGCAACCAGATCGGGGCCATCGTCGGCAGCCAGCCCTTTGGCGGCGAAGGCCTGTCCGGCACCGGTCCAAAGGCCGGCGGTCCCCACTATCTGGCGCGGTTCTGCGCCCCGGATCGCCAGAGCAGCAACGACAGCTGGGCCGCACCCATGAGCGATCTGCCCGCTCCCAGCGGCACGCCGGCCGCGCCGGTCACCACCTCCCTGCCCGGCCCGACCGGCGAATCCAACCGGCTGACCACCTCGGCCCGCGCGCCCTTGCTGTGCATGGGGCCGGGTCCCACCGCCGCGGCAGAACAGGCCCGTGCGGTGATCGCCCTCGGCGGCACCGTGATCGAGGCAAGCGGCGCCATGGACCTGCATCGCCTGCAGCACATCGACGGGATTTCCGGCGTGATCTGGTGGGGCGACGAGGCCACCGGCCGCCAGATCGAACAGGCGCTGGCACAGCGTGACGGCCCCATCCTGCCCTTGGTGCCGGGGCTGCCGGACAAGGCCCGCGTGATGGCGGAACGTCACGTCTGCGTGGATACCACCGCCGCAGGCGGCAACGCGGCGCTCCTGGGTGGAAACGCCTGAGCCCTCCGCCACACCGCCTGCGCGCCTGCTTGCAAAACGGCGTGTAACCCCTTGACGCTGGGCCAGGAACGGCCCAGCTTCTGCGCATGTTTCCATTGCGCGACCATAACCCCTCCGGCAGTACACCCTATGTGGTCTACCTGCTGATGGCGGCCAATATCTTCGGCTACCTTTGGTATACGACCAGCTTTACCACCGATCAGGGGCTGGCGGCCTTTTACGGCGCTTTCGCGGCTGTGCCGAGAGAGATCATGTCCGGCGATGCGCCGCTGACCCTGCTGACATCCATGTTCATCCATGGCGGTTTCATGCATCTGGCCGGCAACATGCTGTTTCTGTGGATCTTCGGTGACAACATGGAAGACGAGATGGGCCACCTGCCCTTCCTTGGCTTCTATCTGATCTGCGGCGTCGGCGCGACCTTGGCGCATGTGGTCTCGGCGCCCGGATCAAACGTCCCCCTGATCGGAGCCTCCGGCGCAATTGCAGGCGTCATGGGCGGCTATCTGCTGATGTTTCCCAAGGCGCGCGTTGACATCCTGATCATCCTGATCGTGTTTTTCCGCGTCATCCCGGTGCCTGCCTTCATCATGCTGGGCCTGTGGCTGGGGATGCAGTTTCTCGGCGGAATCGGAGCCGACCCGGCGCTGGGGGGTGTCGCCTATTGGGCGCATGCGGGCGGTTTCTTCATCGGTCTGGCGCTGACGGTGCCCTTGTGGATATCGCGCGGCGGGCCAAGCTACTGGACTCGTACACAAGGCTATCCGCCGCACCCGCAAACCAGATATAGTGCAACCCGGGTGCCGCGCGTGGCCCGCCCCATACGCCCGTCCCGGCCCCGCCATCCTGGCCCCTGGAGTAGATGATCCGGCGCAGGTGATCCGGGCAGGTGATCCGGCCTCTCCGAACTGCCCTCTCCGAAGTGGGCCATACGAACTGGGCAAACCGGACTGGGCCATAGCGACCCGAAGCCACCAGAGAGGAGAGTTCAATGCCGACCGATCCCGTTGCGACCCCCGTCATCTGCCGCGCCAGCTGCCATTGCGGCGCCGTCGAGATTGAGGCCGAGCTTCCCGAGGGGCTCCGCTCTGCCAGCCGCTGCGATTGTTCCTTTTGCGTGCGCCGTGGGGCGGCGGCGGTCACCGCTTTGACCGCCAGTCTGCGGGTGACGCGGGGCGCGGAGAACCTGACGCTCTACACCTGGGGCACCCACAGCGCGAAGCATTATTTCTGCAAGACCTGCGGGATCTACCTCTACCACCAGCGCCGGTCAGACCCACGGGAATGCGGCGTCAACCTCGCCTGTCTGCCCGGTGGCAATCCCCGCACCTACGCGAAAACACAGGCTGAAGCACAGGCTGAAACCGATGGCGGGATCCCCTGGACCGACGGGGTCAATCACATCTCTGACCGCCCCTAGGGCCGCGGCCCGACACCGCGTGCCGGGAGGGCGAATTAAGTCCGGATAACTTTAGCGAAGTTCTCAAAGATCGGCTCGTTGGAACAGATCACTTCGCCGCTTTCGACGATCGAGGCCTCCGGGTCCAGCGCTTCGCACAGGCCGCCGGCTTCTTTGACGATGATGACACCGGCCGCCAGATCCCAGGCATTCAGGCGCCGTTCCCAGAACCCTTCATAGCGCCCGGCCGCCACATAGGCCATATCGAGCGCAGCCGCCCCCCAGCGCCGCACACCGGCGCAGGCAGGCATCAGACGGGCCAGATCCTGCAGCGTTTCCGGCAGGTCAGAGCGACCCGCAAACGGCAGACCGGTGGCAAAGATCGACTCGATCATCCGGTGACGGGAAGAGACACGGATACGGGTCTCGTTCATCCAGGCGCCAGTGCCTTTTTCGGCAAAGAACATCTCGTCCTTGGCGGCGTCAAAGATAACGCCCGCAACGATTTTCCCCTTGTGCTCCAGCGCGATGGAGACCGCCCAATGGGGCAGACCATGCAGGAAGTTGGTGGTGCCGTCGAGCGGGTCAACGATCCAGCGGCGGGTGGGATCCTCGCCCGGAGTCTCGCCGCCTTCTTCGGCCAGCCAGCCATAGGTCGGGCGCGCGCCCATCAGCTCATCCTTGAGGATCTGCTCGGCGGCAATATCGGCGCGGCTCACGAAATCTCCGGCCCCTTTGGTGGAAACCTGGAGGTTTTCAACCTCGCGGAAGTCCTTCACCAGAGAGCGGCCTGCCTTGCGGGCGGCCTTGATCATCACATTGAGGTTTGCGCTGCCAATCATTGTATGAGCTGTCCTTGCGGGGGGAGATGTCGGTCAAAGGGTGCCCATACACGGCCCGCGCCCCCTTGCCAAGTGGTGAAGCCGCACCCTTTGCAAGTTTCAGATATGCAGCGGGCGCATGGGCGGCTCACCGGACAGGGCCGATGGCCGGGAACAGGGCCTTCCCTCGGCTCGCACTGGCCCCTGTCTGCCTCAGCAGGCCCTTCCACGCCCGACCCGGCCGAGCCACCCCTAGGCCTGCTGCAGCTTGCGCGCCTCGATCCGGGCCAGACGGATCAGCTCCTGCATATAGGGTTTGCCCTCGTCGTCGCTGCGGATCGCGGCATAGAGCCTGCGGGTGATGCCCTGTTCGGTCAACGGCCGCGTCACATAATCCGAGGAGTATTTCACCTCACGCACCACCCAGTCCGGCAAGACCGACACCCCACGGTTTGACGCGACCAGCAACAGGATGACCGCCGTCAACTCCACCTTGCGGATAGCGGCCGGCTCCACCCCTGCGGGGATCAGCAATTGGCTGAACACATCCAGCCGGGTGCGCTCCACCGGATAGGTGATCAGCGTCTGGCCCCGGAAATCCTCGGCCTCAACATAGGGTTTTTGCGCCAGCGGATGCTGGGCGGAGGCAACAAAGACGGGATTGTAGTCAAACAGCTCGATGAAGGTCACCCCCGGCATGTCCTCTGGATCCGAGGACACCACCAGATCGACCTCTTCGCGCAGCAGGGCCGGCATGGCCTCAAAGGCGAGACCGGGGCGGATATCCACATCCACGTCGCTCCAGCTTTTGCGGAACCCCTCCAGCACCGGGAACAGCCATTCGAAACACGCATGGCATTCGATCGCGATATGCAGCCGCCCCGCCTCGCCGTCGCGCAGGGCCGCGAACTCCGCCTGCGCGGCCTCCACCTGCGGCAGGATCTGCTCTGCCAACCGCAGCAGGCGCATCCCGGCCGCCGACAGCTTCATCGGTTTCGACCGCCGCCGGAACAGCTCCACCCCGGCCTGCTCCTCCAAGCCCTTGATCTGATGGCTGAGCGCGCTTTGGGTGATATTCAACTGATCCGCAGCCCGCGCCAGTCCGCCCGCCTCATGGATCGCCTTGATGGTGCGAAGGTGACGGAATTCGATATGCATACTGCGACGCACCTCATGTTGTTCTTGAGAAATATGAATTTGCTTCACTGTTATCGGTCATGACACAAGGGGTCAAACAGCAAGCGACACTTGCACCCCCAAAAGCGACGCGCTCGACTGCGGCACGATGCCCTGCCCGTGCCCCGCCAGTCGCCCGTCCGAGGAGAGACAGACCGTGACCACGCCAGAGATTTCCTTTGAGTTTTTTCCGCCCAAGACCCTTGAGGCCTCGTTTCGCCTCTGGGACACGGTGCAATCCCTGGCGCCCCTGGCCCCGCGTTTCGTGTCGGTGACCTATGGCGCCGGCGGCACCACCCGGGAACTGACCCGCGATGCGGTGACCACGTTGCACAAGAACTCCGGCCTGAAGGTCGCCGCGCATCTCACCTGCGTCTCTGCAACCCGTCAGGAGACCCTCGCGATTGCCGATCAATACGCCGAAGCGGGCATCACCGACATTGTCGCCCTGCGCGGTGATCCGCCAAAGGAGCAGGGCCAGTTTGCGCCCAGCGCCGACGGGTTCAACTCCTCTGTCGAGCTGATCGAGGCACTGGCGGACAAGGGCGGCTTCAATCTCCGCGTCGGTGCCTATCCCGAAAGCCACCCGGACGCGGCCAGCCCGCAGGCCAACGTCGACTGGCTGAAGCGCAAGCTGGATGCGGGCGCGGATGAGGCGCTGACGCAGTTCTTCTTTGAAACCGAGACGTTCTTTCGGTTCCGCGACACCTGTGCCAAGGCGGGAATTGACACCGACAAGATCACCCCCGGCATCCTGCCGATCGAGAACTGGACCGGCGTGCGGCGCTTTGCCCAGAGCTGCGGCACCGCTATCCCGGCCTGGCTGGATGAGGCCTTCGACAAGGCCGCGCGCGATGATCGCACCGACCTGTTGGCCACCGCGCTCTGCAGCGAACTCTGCACCGAGCTGCTTGAGGGCGGCGTCAAGCGGCTGCATTTCTACACGCTGAACCGTCCGGAGCTGACCCGCGATGTCTGCCACGCCTTGGGTGTGAAATCGAAGATGCGCCTGGAGAACGTGGCGTAAACCTTGTTGGCGGTCCGGCGTCCCCCTGACCTCTGCGCGATTGCGAAACGCGCAGAGGATGCCCCCGGGAGCCAGAGGAGGCCCCCGGAGGACGCAATGACCATTGCACCATCCCCAAATGACCTGATGCCCCGGCCCCGGACAAGTCACGCTGGGTCGGGTCAGGCTTGTCCTGGTCAGGCTAGAACGGGCTAGATCGGGCCAGTCTAGATTGGGCCAGTCTAGATCGGGCCGGGACAGGTGGTCCGGGCCTTCAGGACCGCGCCCCCATTTTGAGATGCCCGCTAGTGCGGCGTATGGCGCATGAAGACACTCAGCCAGGTGGAGAGCCGCCTGTTCTGTGGTTCATGATGCGCGCTGGGGTGGATTTTTTCGCTGATGTCATAGCCCACCCGGCGGCGGCTGCGCAGCAGGAAGATCTTGCCCCAGCCTGACCATGTGCCGACCGAAGGCGCGTCCGCGTCCACCGGAAAGCGCATGCGCCAGTCGCGGGGCAAGGGCAGGCCCGACATTTCCGCCCGCTCCAGCATCCACACCAGGGAGATATTGGCAAGCGGCCGTGACTCTTCGCATCCGCCCAACTGCCCGCCCACATCCCCATGCGTGCCACGAAACCAGACCTGCTCGACCTGACCTTCAGCGCAATCGGCACTGTTCCACAGGACCGGGGCGTAGACATCCCGGGTCTCGTCCAGCGCAAGCGCGTGAAACCCCGCCTTCACATGTGGCCCGAGGCGGTGGTTGTGAAACGCATGACGCTGATCCGCCCAGCGCCACAAGAGCGGCAAGCGCAGGCCCAGCGCCTTGACCGTGTCCCAGATCCCCAACATCTCCACCTCTGTGTGGTCATGACAATAGGCGCGGGTGAAGGCCTGCCGCACCTCGGCACCGCTGCCCATCTGGTAATGGCGATAGGCGGTGCGGATGTTGCGCACGGTCGCGTGCTCCTGCCGCAACAGGCCCACCGATCCCAAAACGCCCGCCAGCGAGCGCGCCGCATAGGCCCCCCGCGAATAGCCCAGAAGAAAGATCTTGTCCCCCGGCCGGTAGCGCGACGCCAGATAGCCATAGGCGCGCCGGATCTTTTTGTTGATGCCGCGCCCGACCATCACATCGGCCGTTTTGCTCCAGGCGGTCCACTGCACGCCGGCCTCATAATAGACCGAGACCCGAGGCCCCATTTCCTTGCACAGCCGGTAGACCATGCCCGCGTGGGTCTCATGGCCCGGTTCCAGCGTCGACATGGTGCCGTCCAGGATGATCACATGGCATTGCGGCCCGCGGGCAGCGGTTTCCGAGGAATGCGCGGACAGCAGCCGGGGCCGTCCGAGCCATCCCAGAACACCTTTACTCAGCCGCTTGAGGAACATCCCGTAACAACTCCCATATTCTGACTGGTGTGAACGGCATGTCCACCTGCCGGATACCCCGGTCCCAGAGCGCATCCTGCATTGCATTGGCTACCGCCGCGAGCGCCCCCACCGTGCCCGCCTCGCCGCAGCCTTTCATTCCCATCGGGTTCTGCGTCGATGGCACCGGTTCAGAGGTAAAGCCGACCCAGGGCATATCCCCGGCCCGTGGCATCGCGTAATCCATGAAGCTCGCGGTCAGAAGCTGACCGTCCTGATCATAGACAACATGCTCCAGCATCGCCTGTCCCAGCCCCTGCGCCACCCCGCCATGAACCTGACCTTCGGCCAGCATCGGATTGATCAGATTACCGAAATCGTCCACCACCGTATAGCGGTCCACCACCGAGTGGCCGGTTTCCGGGTCAACGACGATCTCTGCCAGATGCGCCCCGTTCGGAAAGGAGCGCCCGTCAAGCCGGGCCTCTGCACGGTGGCGCAGCAGATCCGTGCGGCCCCGTTCCCGCGCCAGCTCGGCGGCTTCGATCACGGTTGGCGTCAGGTTGGTGCCCGGCGCACGAAAGGTCTCGCCATCGAAATCGACAGCCTCTGCCGCAACGCCCATTTCCTCGGCCAGGAAGGGCGCAAAGGCCGCGACCATCTTGTCCACCGTCGCCAGCGTCGCGTTGGCCTGGGTGGTGACAGAGCGCGAGCCCCCGGTGCCGCCGCCTTTGGCGATGCGGTCGCTGTCGCCCTGGATCACGTCGATCGCGGTCACGGGGATGCCGGTCTGATCCGCAAGGAACTTGGCAAAGACAGTTTCATGCCCTTGTCCGTTGCTCTGCGTGCCGACATAGATGTTCACCCGGCCGTCCTCCAAAAATTCCACATCCGCGGACTCGGAAGGATCGCCCAGAATACTTTCGATATAGTAACAAAGGCCCGCCCCCCGGCAACGGCCTGCGGCGGCATCCGCCGCGCGACGGGCGCCGAATCCGGCCAGATCGGCTTCTTGGATCAGGCGATCAAGCACGAGATTGAAGTCCCCCACGTCATATGTCTCGTCAGAGACGGTGCGGTAGGGGAACTTCTGTGGTGCGATAAAGTTCCGTCGCCGCAGCTCGGACGGATCAACCCCCAATTCACGGGCCGCCCGGTCCATCACCCGCTCCAGCACATAGATCGCCTCTGGCCGTCCCGCGCCCCGGTAGGCATCGACCTGCGTGGTGTTGGTATAGATCCCGTCGACCTCCAGCCAGGCAGTCTGAATGTCATAAACCCCGGCCAGTACACGGGAAAACAACTGTGTCTGGATCGGTTGACCAAAGTGGGAATTATAGGCCCCGAGGTTGCACTGCGTATGCACCCGGTAGGCGGTGATCTTCAGCTCCGCATCAAAGGCCAGCTCCGCCAGCGAGGTCAGGTCCCGGCCGCCATTGTCGCTCAGCATCGCTTCGGTCCGTTCCGACACCCAGGCGACAGGGCGCTCCAGCACCCGCGCCGCATGCGCCACAGAGAAATACTCCGGATAGGGCATCGTCTTCATGCCAAAGCCGCCGCCGACGTCGGGTGTCACCACATGCACGTTTTCCGGATCGAGCCCCAATTTGCGGACCATTTGATCCTTCATGCCCCAGACGCCCTGTCCGCCGTAGTAGAAATGCAGACGCCCGTTGTCCCAGGTCGCATGACAGCCGCGCGGCTCCATGGAGTTCACGATGATCCGATTGTCGACCACCTGCAGGCTGACCCTATGGGCGGCGGCGTCAAAGGCCGCATCGGTGGCCGCCTTGTCGCCCAGCCCCCAGTTGAAGGCGCGGTTGTCCGGCGCCTCCGGGTGAATTTCCGGCCCGCCCACCGCCAGATCCAGCTTCACCTCCAGATCGTCATAGTCGAATTCAATCAGTTCTGCCGCATCGCGGGCCTGTTCCGCGGTCTCGGCCACCACCACGGCCACCGGTTCGCCGACATAGCGCACCCGGTCTCCGGCCAGCGCCGGGCGCACCGGGGCGGCAGCGGAACTGCCGTCGATGTTCTTGACCAGCGCGCCGTCCAGTTTCGCCTCGATCCCGGCCGCCTGCAGATCGGCCAGCGTCAGCACCAGATGCACCCCTTCCGATGCGCGCGCCTCCTCTACATTCAGCTCGGTGATGACCGCATGGGCGACCGGGCTGCGGAACACAAAGGCCGTCAGGGCCCCCTCCGGCCGGGTGTCCTCGATATAGCGCCCCTGCCCGGTGAGAAACCGCTGATCCTCGACCCGCGTCATCGGCTGACTTTTCCCGAACTTCTCGACACGTATGTCCATGTGACCGCTCCCTCGCACATCTGTCTGTTGTGGCGGACCCTAATACGCCCTGCGCGGTTGTCCAGTGATCGCCCTGAACAGGAGACGGAAATTTGTCCGGGCGCCGCGCGCTGTCTGTTCAAACGGCGATCTCGCGGGCGATTTGGCACGCAATCGGGCAAGCAGTCTGGCCGGCTCGCAGCCGGATAGCCCACTTTCGGTCGGAGCGCGTTGGGTCGGAGCGCGCGCGGTTGCAACCGCAGAGCGCGGCGGGCGCGGTTCCAGACTTCCCCTTTGACGCCCCATTCGCTATGGGATGCCAGACGCGTGACCACACGCCACTCACATCAGACGCAAGACGACGGACGGGGCAACCGATATGGCACTGGAAAAAACATTCAACGCATCAGAGGCCGAAAGCCGCCTCTTCGCCGCCTGGGAACAGGCGGGCTGCTTTACCGCCGGTGCCAACGCACGCCCCGGTGCCTCGACCTATTGCATCATGATCCCGCCGCCGAACGTCACCGGCGTGCTGCATATGGGGCATGCTTTCAACAACACGCTGCAGGATATCCTGATCCGCTGGAAGCGCATGCAGGGCTTTGACACCCTCTGGCAGCCGGGATGCGACCACGCAGGCATTGCGACGCAGATGGTGGTGGAGCGCGAGCTGGCCAAAGAGGGCAAGAAACGCACTGATTTCAGCCGTCCTGATTTCCTCGCCAAGATCTGGGAATGGAAAGAGCAGTCTGGCGGCACCATCATCAACCAGCTCAAACGCCTCGGCGCGTCGTGCGATTTCGACCGCACCGCCTTCACCATGGCGGGGGCAGCGGGCGACACGCGCACAGGCCATGAGAACTCGCCCAATTTCCACGATGCGGTGATCAAGGTCTTTGTGGAGATGTTCAACAAGGGCCTGATCTATCGCGGCAAACGGCTGGTGAACTGGGATCCGCATTTTGAGACCGCGATTTCCGATCTTGAGGTCGAGAACATCGAGACCCCCGGCCATATGTGGCACTTCAAATACCCGCTGGCCAATGGCGCGACCTATACCTATGTGGAAAAGGACGAGAACGGCAACGTCACGCTGGAGGAGACACGCGACTATATCGCCATCGCCACCACCCGCCCCGAGACCATGCTGGGCGACGGCGCGGTTGCGGTGCACCCCGATGATGAACGCTATGCGCCCATCGTCGGCAAGCTGGTCGAAATTCCCGTCGGACCCAAGGAACACCGCCGCCTGATCCCCATCATCACCGATGAATATCCCGACCCCGAGTTCGGCTCCGGCGCGGTGAAAATCACCGGCGCGCATGATTTCAACGACTATCAGGTCGCCAAGCGCGGCGGCATCCCCATGTACCGCCTGATGGACATGAAAGGCGCGATGCGGGACGATGGCGCGCCCTATGCCGAAGACGCCGCCAAGGCGCAGGCCCATGCACAGGCCTATTTGTCCGGGGGCGCTGCATTCACCGAAAACGACGTGGACGCCATCAACCTCGTCCCCGATCACCTGCGCGGGCTCGACCGGTTTGAGGCGCGCAAGCGGGTGGTGCAGGAAATCACCGACGAAGGCCTCGCCGTCATGCACACCGTCACCACCACGGTGAAGGATGAGGACGGCAATGAGACCGAGGTCCCCCAAACCCTGCCCCTGGTCGAGAACAAGCCGATCATGCAGCCCTTTGGCGACCGCTCCAAAGTGGTGATCGAGCCGATGCTGACCGATCAGTGGTTCGTCGAGACCGACAAGATTGTCGGCCCGGCGCTCGATGCGGTGCGCAACGGTGATGTGAAAATCATCCCGGAGTCCGGCGAAAAGACCTATTTCCACTGGCTGGAAAACATCGAACCCTGGTGCATTTCGCGCCAGCTCTGGTGGGGGCATCAGATCCCGGTCTGGTATATCCCCGGCGAGGACGACTGGTATCCGATCTGCGCCGCGACCGAGGCCGAAGCGCTGGAAAAGGCGCGCCTGCAGTCCGCCGAAGGCACCGAATTCCGCATTGTCGCCGATCAGACCGAGGCCGCCGAGGTTCTGATCGAGCAGCGCAAACTGATGGACGTGCGCAACGAAGGCACCATCCGCAGCTTTGAGGGGCCGATGCAGGTGCCGATGTTCCGCGACCCCGACGTGCTGGACACCTGGTTCTCGTCCGGGCTCTGGCCCATCGGCACGCTGGGCTGGCCCGAATGGACCGAGGAGACCTCGAAATATTTCCCCACCTCGACGCTGATCACCGGTCAGGACATCCTGTTTTTCTGGGTGGCCCGGATGATGATGATGCAGCTCGCCGTTGTGGATCAGATCCCCTTCGATACCGTCTACCTGCATGGGCTTGTGCGCGACGCCAAGGGCAAGAAGATGTCGAAATCCACCGGCAACGTCGTCGACCCGCTGGAGATCATCGACGAATACGGCGCCGATGCGCTGCGGTTCACCAATGCCTCCATGGCCTCGCTCGGCGGTGTGCTGAAACTCGACATGCAGCGCATCGCGGGCTATCGCAACTTCGGCACCAAGCTCTGGAACGCCGTGCGCTTTGCCGAGATGAACGAGGTCTTTGCCGACAGCGTGCCGCAGCTCACCGTGGAGCAACTGGCGCCCAAGGCCGCCGTCAACGCCTGGATCCTGGGCGAAACCGCCCGCGTGCGCGAGGCGGTGGACGAGGCGCTGGCAGCGTTCAGGTTCAATGACGCGGCGCAGGCGCTCTATGGGTTTGTCTGGGGCAAGGTCTGTGACTGGTATGTGGAGCTGTCCAAACCGCTCCTGCAGGGCGAGGACGCGAGCGCTCAGGCCGAGACCCGCGAGACGATGCGCTGGGTGATGGATCAATGCATGATCCTGCTGCACCCGATCATGCCCTTCATCACCGAAGAGCTCTGGGGCATGACCGGCGACCGCGCCAAGATGCTCGTCCATGGCGACTGGCCCAGCTACACATCGGCAGATCTGGTCAACCCCGCCGCCGATGCGGAGATGAACTGGGTGATTTCGGTGATCGAGAACACCCGCTCCGCCCGCGCCCAGATGCATGTGCCCGCCGGCCTCAAGGTCGAGATGCTGGTGACCGAGATCGACGCCGCCGGACAGGCCGCCTGGGATGCCAACCAGACGCTGATCAAACGCCTCGCCCGGATCGAGAGCCTGACCCATGTGGACAGTGCGCCCAAGGGCTGCGTGTCGATCTCTGCGCCGGGGGCCTCGTTCCTGCTGCCGTTGGCCGATATCATCGACATCGATGCCGAAAAAGCCCGGCTGGAAAAGACCCTCGGCAAACTCGCCAAGGAACTCGGCGGCCTGCGGGGGCGGCTCAACAATCCGAAGTTCATCGCCAGCGCCCCCGATGAGGTGGTCGAAGAAGCCCGCGAGAACCTGAGCGCCCGCGAAGAGGAAGAACTGCGTATCAAAGAGGCACTCGGGCGGCTCTCTGAGATCGACTGAGCAATCGGCTGCGCAATCGACGGCCGGATCGCAAAAAATGAATGAATTTCGCCCGGGCCGCGCGTCCGGGCGAATACTGTTGCAAGATAGTGGCTTATTGGCTGGACAAAACTGCGGTTTCCCCGTGAAATTGTCGCGGATCGCCTATAGGTGGAGATTGCCAAGTGGCGCGATCTGGTTCAGCTTGGTGCGCGAAACGAGAGAGGCCGGATGACCGGCCCGGCTTCAGGTGAGGGATAACATGACAAAAGGCTATTGGGTCGCGCATGTGGATGTGGACGACATCGACCGTTATAAAGAATACATTGCAGCCAACGCCGCCCCCTTCTCCGAATACGGCGCCCGGTTTCTGGTCCGGGGTGGTCCGAAGGAAATTCGCGAGGGCAGCCTGAGGTCGCGCACCGTCGTTATTGAATTCAAGGATTTTGCGACGGCCAAAGCCTGCTATGACAGTGTTGCCTATCAGGCGGCCAAGGCCCTGCGCGATCCGGTGTCGACCGGGGATATGGAAATTATCGAAGGCTACGACGGCTGAGCCCGCGCGAGAGGAGTTTTTGATGCTGAAGAAGCTGTTTCAGGCTTTTCGCCCGCCGCAGAACCTGCGTCTGCCGGATCCCGATGCGGAACTCGCACTCGGGGCATTGCTGGTGCGCATTGCCCAGTCTGACCGGGACTACCAGCTGGAAGAAATCAGCCTGATCGACCGTATTCTGGCGCAGCTCTACGGCCACAACGCCATCGAGGCGGCCAAGGTCCGCGCCACCTGCGAAAAGCTGCACGCGGCCGCGCCCGAGACCGACACCTTTGCCCGGCTGATCCGGGAGACCACCGGTCTGGAGGAACGCCTGGCGGCGCTGGATGCCCTGTGGCAGGTGGTGCTGGCCGACAATCTGGAACATGAAGGCGAAATCCGCATCGTCGGCGACGCCTGCAAGGCGATGGGGCTGTCGGTGATGGACAACAAGCGCGCCCGCGAAAAGGCGCGCAGCAAGCTCACGGATCAGCTGGCGACACAGGAGGGGAAATGATGTTCAAGGACTTCCTCGACAAGCTGCTGGCCCCGGCGCCTGCAATCCTGCCCGACGAGGATGCCCGCCTTGCGCTGACTGCACTTCTGGTGCGCCTGGCCCGCTCTGACAACGCCTATGCCGATGTGGAACGGGACCGGATCGACCGCATCCTCGGCGCCCGGTTTGGCCTCGATCGCGGCGCGGTGCAGATCCTGCGCGAACAGGGCGAAGGACTGGAGGCCGAAGCCCCGGACACCGTCCGCTTCACACGCGCGATCAAGGACGCGGTCCCCTATCAGGAGCGCAGCGGCGTGGTCGAATCGCTCTGGCAGGTTGCATTGGCCGACGGCCAGCGCGACGACGGCGAGGACGCGCTGATCCGGTTGGCGGCAAACCTCCTCGGGGTGAATGATGTAGACAGCGCCAAGGCGCGACAGAGGGCGGAGACTCAATTATGATTGCGCTGTTGCCAATGTACGACCGCCCGGAGACGGCTGCGGCGAATGACGCCTTCTGGCAGGCGATCCGCGCCGAACTGGGCCGCGGCCCGGAGCATCTCAGCCGCGATGTGGATCTCTGGGAGGCATGGCGCGCGCCGCAACTGTTGTTGGCCCAGACCTGCGGCCTGCCCTATCGCGCCCGCCTCTACGGCAATGTGGAGCTTGTCGGCACCCCGGATTACGGCCTGCCCGGCTGTCCCGAAGGGCATTACAACAGCGTCCTGATCGCCCGCAAGGATCAGGAAGGCACCCGCTTTTCTGCCTTTGCCGGCAGTCGCTTTGCCTATAACGACCCCCTGTCGCAATCCGGCTGGGCGGCCGCGATGCAGCGGATGCGGGCAGAGGACATCCTGCCCGGCGAATTGGTCGAAACCGGTGGCCACCGGGCCTCTGCGCTGGCGGTGGCCGAGGGGCGCGCGGATTTTGCAACCATCGACGCCCTCACCTTTCAGATGCTGCAGGACTACGATCCCGATCTGACCGGTCAGCTCTGCGAACTGGAACGGACGGAGCCGACACCGGCGCTGCCCTTCATCACCGCATTGGGCGAAAACGTCGCCGCGATCTTTGCAGCCCTGCAGGCCGGTCTCGCGGCGCTGTCCGAAGACCACCGCAAGACCTTGCACCTGAAGAAAATCATCCACCTGACGCCCAGCGATTACCTCGCCATTCCGACACCTCCGGGGCCGACGCTGGTGCTGGACCGTCTGAACCGCGAACGCGCAACCTCCGAGCGGTCCTGAGTGCGCGCTGACGCCAAAGACTGCTGCCCAAGAGTTGTTCCTTCCGGAAGGTTACGCCGCGAAATCGGCGATTTGCCGGCTGTTCCGCCCCCTTTGCGCATTGCATTCGCCCGGAAAGTTGTTCCAATAGAGCCTACTTTGAATAACAACCGGGCGAAAAGACCTTGACCAAAGACACCCCCGTTCTCGAAATCCGCGGATTGCACAAATCCTACGGCGACCTTGAAGTGATCAAAGGGGTGGATATCACCGCCAAACGCGGCGACGTCGTCTCGCTCATCGGCTCCTCCGGCTCCGGCAAATCGACGCTGCTGCGCTGCTGCAACCTGCTGGAGGACAGCCAGCAGGGCGAGATCCTGTTCAAGGGCGAACCGATCAACTGGCGTGGCGAGGGGCAGAACCGCCATCCCTCCGATGCCCGGCAGGTTCTGCGCATCCGGACCAATCTGTCGATGGTGTTCCAGCAGTTCAATCTCTGGTCGCATATGACGATCCTGCAGAATGTGATGGAGGCCCCGCTGACGGTCCTCAAACGCGACCGCGACGAGGTCGAGGCCTCCGCCCGCAAATATCTCGACAAGGTGGGCATCGCTGACAAATGTGATGTCTATCCGGCCCAGCTCTCCGGTGGTCAGCAACAGCGGGCGGCCATCGCGCGGGCCCTGTGTATGGAACCCGAGGCGCTGCTGTTTGACGAACCCACCTCCGCGCTTGATCCGGAACTGGAACAGGAAGTGGTGCGCGTCATCAAGGATCTCGCCGCCGAAGGCCGCACCATGCTGATCGTCACCCACGACATGCGTCTGGCGGCGGATGTGTCCAACCAGATCGTGTTCCTGCACAAGGGCCTGATCGAGGAACAGGGCTGCCCTGACGAGATCTTCGGAAACACCCGCAGCGAAAGACTGAAGGTGTTCCTGTCCTCCACCCGACAGGCACAATAGTCACAACCCAACAACCAGACCAACAAACCCAACGGGAGTACCACCATGAAATCATTGCTTCTTGGCTCTGCCGCACTGGCCATGACCGCATCCTTTGCGCTGGCTGACACCGTGCGCCTCGGCACCGAGGGCGCCTACCCTCCGTACAACTTCATCAACGATGCCGGTGAAGTCGACGGGTTTGAGCGCGAGCTGGGCGACGAGCTGTGCAAGCGCGCCGAGCTGACCTGTGAATGGGTCACCAACGACTGGGATTCGATCATTCCGAACCTGCTGTCGGGCAACTACGATACCATCATCGCCGGCATGTCGATCACCGCCGAGCGTGAGGAAATCGTCGACTTCACCCAGGGCTACACGCCGCCGTCGCCCTCCGCATATGCTGCGATGTCCGCCGATGTGGACCTCGAAGGTGGCATTGTCGCCGCGCAGACCGCAACCATTCAGGCCAACCACGTCGTCTCCACCGGCGCCACAATCGTCGAATATCCGACCCCCGACGAAACCGTCGCTGCGGTCAACGCAGGCGAAGCGGATGCGGTTCTGGCGGACAAGGACTTCCTCGAGCCGATCGTCTCCTCCACCGAGATGATGTTCGTGGGCGAAGACGTCATGCTGGGTGACGGGATCGGCATGGCCTTCCGCGAGAGCGACGCCGAGCTGCGTGGCAAATTCGACGCCGCCATCGCCTCCATGAAAGAAGACGGCACCCTGAACGATCTGATCGTAAAATGGGAAGTCGGCGGCACCTGGTGATCGCCCCCTTTCAGCTGAACTGACCGGAAAGGGGGGCAGCGTGCCCCCCTTTCCCCTTAAAATCCGGGATCCGTGTCCGTAGCCTGCTCCCCATCCTACCCAACCCAGCCTGCTCACACCTGCCTGCTCACCACTGCCGACCCAACCCAGCCCCCGCCAACCGTCAGCAGTTGCAGCCCTCCCGCGCCACCACCTGCCCTCGCGGCACCGGCCCCTCCGCTCTCCGGTCCGCTCCAATCGATGAGGCCCGCCATTTTTTCCTTCTGTTCCGATCCGGCCAGCCTGGACACAGTCCGGTGGCTGACATGCTACCTGAGCACGGGCAAGCACATGGCGTTCTATATGTCCTTCGCCACCGTGCTCCTGCTCCTCGCCATTACCGCCCCTCTGGCGCTGGCCTTCGGTTTCGGAGGCGCCATTGCCGCGCGCGCGCAGTTTGCGCCGCTGGCCTGGCTGGGAAAAGGCTATATCGCCATCGTCCGCGGCGTGCCGGACATCGCGTTTTTCCTGTTCTTCGTGATTGCGCTGGATCAGGGCGTGGAGTGGCTCCGCCATCAGGTCAAATGCCCCGATTGGGACGAACCGATCCGGCAGGGCAACGATTTCATCGTCTGTTCGGTGGCCAAGATGCCGCTGAATTCCGCGCCGCAATGGATGCATGAGATCTATGGCTTCACGCTGGCGGTGCTGACCTTTGCCATCGTCTTCGGCGCTTTTGCGGCCAATGTCCTCTATGGCGCCATGCGTGCGGTGCCCCGCGCCCAGGTCGAAACCGCCGAGGCCTATGGTATGAACCGGCATCAATCCTTCTGGCGCGTTCTGGTGCCGCAGATGTGGCTCTATGCGTTGCCGGGCCTGTCGAACCTCTGGATGGTCCTGATCAAGGCGACACCGCTCCTGTTTCTGCTCGGGGTCGAGGATATCGTCTACTGGGCCCGTGAACTGGGCGGATCGAAGACGCCGCAGTTCACCGACTACCCGCACCCCGACTGGCGTATGTGGTATTTCCTCGCGCTGCTGATCTTCTATCTGGCCTTCACCAAACTGTCGGAAGTGGTGCTTGACCGGATCACCCGCCGGCTGTCCTACGGTCAGGCCACAGTTGCCGGCGCGGCACAACGCAAAGGCCGCGGCAAAGGACCCGGCACCGGATCTGGAAATGAGAAGACAGAAGGGACACCGGCATGACCTGCCTTGAGACACTTCAGGCCTATGCCTTCCGGTCGCTCGGCTACGGCGAGCGCCTGCTGCCGCGCAGTGACTTCACCCTTTGCGACCAATTCGTGCTGATCGGCTCCGGTCTTCTGTGGAATATCTACTTCGGCTTGCTGGCCATCGTGGCCGGTTTCTTCTTTGCCAACGCATTGGCCGTGGCCAAGACCTCGGCACGGCCCTGGCTGCGCAGACCCGCCAATGGCTTTATCTTCGTATTCCGTGGTTCGCCGCTGTTCATCCAGTTCTTCTTTGCCTATTTCCTGTTCCTGTCCCTGAAGAGCGTCTCTCCGGTGTTCAACCTGCTGTCCTCGGCCTGGATGGGGGCGCTGATCGTGCTGTTCCTCAACACCTCCGCCTATTCGGCACAGATCTTTTACGGTGCCCTGTGCTCGATCCCCAAAGGCGATATCGAGGCCGCCGATGCCTACGGCATGTCGGGCTGGGTGCGCTTTCGGCGGATCATGTGGCCAACCGCGATGCGGCTTGCCTGGCCTGCCTATACCAATGAGGCGATCTTTCTGTTCCACGCTACAACGCTGGTGTTCTTCTCGGGCTTTCCCGCCTGGCGACAGCAGGGCGATGCGCTCTACTATGCAAATTATTTCGCGGACAAGACCTTCAATCCGTTCGTGCCCTATCCGATCCTGGCCTTCTATTTCATTCTGCTGACATTGGTGGTGATCACGGTGTTCGGGGGCATCAACAGCTATCTGAACCGACACCTGCCGCGGGACCGACGCCAAAAGGTCAAGGTCAGACCGCAGCTCATTCGCTGAGACCAAAGGTTCCCGCCACGGGGGCCTTTCTTCTACTATCACCGGGGTCTTCCCTCTATCGAGCGAGGGGGGCGCTCCCGCCCGCCGGCCGATGCGCGCCCTCGGGGCGCACCTCTCCGACGGTTGGGCCTGGCGCGGTGGCGCGCGCCCGCAGGGCGCGCGCCACCGCGGTCGCTTCGGGCAAAGCCCGAAGCGAAACACCTCCCTCCCAGATCGGGTCACTACCAACCCTCCTGGCACCCGCCGACAAGCCAAGGGGCCACCTCCCGCCCCTGTCCGCGCGCCCCACCTGTCCGCGCGCGCCAACTGCCTGACGACCTCGCAGCGCTGGATTGGCATGCAGCCTCACGGTCTCGCCCCCACCGGATCCCTATTTTTGATCAAATTCTCTTGCCAGTCTCCTCGACCCGCGCCAAAGTATGGCCAACAAGACAAGGAGCACGCGCATGGACCTCTCTGCGCTCAGAACTATCCGTATCGCCGCCTGCGACCTCAACGGTCAGATGCGCGGCAAACGCCTTCCGGCCGGTCTGGCGGACAAACTCGGAGAGGGCGCCGCCCGGATGCCGCTCTCCGTTCTCAACGTGGACATCTGGGGGCGCGATATCGAAGACAGTCCGCTGGTGTTTGAAACCGGTGACGCCGACGGCATCCTGATGCCCACGGAGCGCGGCGCCGTGCCGATGCCCTGGCTTGCCACTCCCTCCGCCCTGGTGCCAATGACCATGATGCTCGAAGATGGCCGCCCCTTCCTCGGCGATCCGCGTCAGGTGCTGTCTCATGTGATGCAGCGCTACAGCGACCGCGGCTGGTCCGTCAGCGCCGCCACCGAGCTGGAGTTCATCCTGATCGACGACGGCGGCGCCCAGCCGCTGCCGCCGATCGACCCGCTGACAGGGCGCGCATTGGACCAGCAATCGGTCCTCTCCATTGCCGAACTCGACGCCTATGACGCCTTCTTCACCGATCTCTATGACGGCGCCGAGGCCATGGACATCCCCGCCCAGGACGCGATTTCCGAAGCCGGTCTGGGCCAGTTCGAAATCAATCTGATCCATCAGGACGCCATGCGCGCAGCCGACGATACCTGGCTCTTCAAGGCGCTGGTCAAGGGCATCGCCCGCAAACACGGCTTTGCCGCCACCTTCATGGCCAAACCCTATGACGCCGAAGCCGGCAACGGCATGCATGTCCATTTCTCGGTCACCGACGAGACTGGCGCAAACATCTTTGACAACGGCGGCCCAGAAGGCACACCGGCCCTGCATTCAGCGGTCGCCGGCTGCCTCGCGGCCATGCGCGACAGCACCTTGGTTTTCGCGCCCCATGGCAACTCCTACGCCCGGCTGGTGCCCGGCGCACACGCCCCGACCTCTGCCGCCTGGGCCTATGAGAACCGCACCGCCGCCATCCGCATCCCCGGTGGCAATCACAAGGCCCGGCGGATCGAGCACAGGGTCTCTGGCGGCGACATCAACCCCTATCTGATGCTGGCAACCGTGCTCGGGGCCGCGCTGGTGGGCATTGAGGACGCGATGACACCGCCCCCGCCCTCCGACGGCAACATCTATGAGATCGAAGGGCTGCCGCAGCTCGCCTCGGATTGGGGAGAGGCCATCGACCTGTTCGAAAACAGCCCCCTGATCGCGCGCATCCTGCCGCCCATGGCGATCCGCAATCTCGTCATGACCAAACGACAGGAGCTGGCCGGTTTTACCGCCAAACCTCAGGACTCGCATTGGCTCTCCTGGCTGGAGTCCGTATGATCCGCACCATGGTGCCCTCCGGCGCCCCCTGTATTTTGATCATATTTGGTGACCTATGAAGATCGGCATTCTGCAAACCGGCCACGCGCCTGACGAATTGACCGCCGCCAGCGGCGACTATGATGTCATGTTTCGCCAGCTGCTCGACGGCCAGGGGTTCACATTCGAAACCTTTCCGGTGGTTGACGGCGAATTCCCCGCCGATGCCGGGGTCGCAGATGCCTGGCTGATCACCGGCTCCAAACACGGTGCCTACGAGGACCTCCCATGGATCCCGCAGCTGGAGGCGCTGATCCGCGAGATCCACCACCGCCGGATGCCGCTGGTCGGCATCTGCTTTGGCCACCAGGTGATCGCGCAGGCGCTCGGCGGGCGGGTGGCGAAATTCGACGGCGGCTGGAGCGTCGGCAACACCGAATACAGCCTGAACGGCACACCGCTTCGCCTCAATGCCTGGCATCAGGATCAGGTGGTCGAACTGCCGCCCGAGGCCCGGATCATCGGCGAGAGCGATTTTTGCCGCAACGCCTTTCTCGCCTATGGCGACCACGTCTGGACCTCGCAGCCGCATCCGGAATTCAGCAGCAGCTTTGTCGATGGCCTGCTGCAGACCCGCGGCAAGGGCGTCGTCCCCCCCCACCAACTGCAGGCGGCTGCGGACATTCTGGACCAGCCGACCGACTCCCACCGCATTGCAACCGAAATTGCTGACTTCTTCAAGAAAGTGAGGACCTGATGTCGACCCCTCCGCGCTGGCAGGATGCCCTGCCCGAAGCCGCTTCCGCCTATCTGGAGGGCCGTCGTCTCGACGAGGTTGAATGCGTCATCTCGGATCTGCCGGGCATCGCCCGGGGCAAGGCCGTGCCTGCGTCCAAATTTGCCAAGCAGGACTATTTCCACCTGCCCGACAGCATCTTCTACCAGACCATCACCGGGGACTGGGCCGATGCCGCGGATGAGGACGGCTGGATCGAAAAGGACATGATCCTGAAACCGGACATGAGCACCGCCACCGCGGCGCCCTGGACCGGCGACTGGACCCTGCAGGTCATCCATGACGCCTATGACCGCGATCACAACCCCGTCCCCTACAGCCCGCGCAACGTGCTGAAACGGGTCGTTGCCCTCTATGAGGCGCAGGGCTGGAAACCGGTGGTCGCACCGGAGATGGAATTCTTCCTCGTGGCGCGCAACATCGACCCCGCGCGCGATATTCAACCGATGATGGGCCGCTCCGGTCGCCCCGCCGCCGCGCGTCAGGCCTATTCCATGACGGCGGTGGATGAATTCGGCCCCGTCATCGACGATATCTATGATTTCGCCGAGGCACAGGGGTTCGAGATCGACGGCATCACCCAGGAGGGCGGCGCCGGTCAGCTGGAAATCAACCTGCTGCACGGCGACCCGGTCAAGCTCGCGGACGAGGTCTTCTACTTCAAACGGCTGATCCGCGAGGCGGCGCTGCGGCACGATTGTTTCGCCACCTTCATGGCCAAGCCGATCGCCGACGAGCCGGGCTCGGCCATGCATATCCACCACTCCATCATCGACATGGAAAGCGGCGACAACATCTTTTCCGGCCCACAGGGGGGCGAGACGGATGCATTCTATCATTTCATCGCCGGGCTGCAGACCCATATGCCCGCCGGTCTTGCGGTGATGGCGCCCTATGTGAACTCCTACCGTCGCTACGTGAAGGACCACGCCGCCCCGATCAATCTGGAATGGGCGCGCGACAACCGCACCACCGGCATCCGTATTCCGCTCTCCGGGCCTGCTGCGCGCCGGGTCGAAAACCGCATCGCGGGCATGGATTGCAACCCCTACCTCGGCATCGCGGTGTCGCTCGCCTGCGGCTATCTCGGTCTGATGGAAGAACGCCGCCCAACGCGCCAGTTCAAAGGCGACGCCTATGAGGGCGACGGCGATATCCCGCAAGTCATGGGACAGGCGCTCGACCTCTTTGACGGGGCCACCGCCCTGCATGAGGTGCTTGGGCCGGAATTCGCCCGCGTCTACAGCTGTGTGAAACGCGCCGAATACGAGGAGTTCCTGCAGGTGATCTCCCCCTGGGAACGCGAACATCTGCTGCTGAACGTCTGATCCCGGATCAGCCCCTGCCCACCGCCGCATGTCCGCGCCGCATGTGCGCATCCGGCCTCCATCCGGCCACCGCCCAAGGGCGCGCGCCGCACCCCGTACCAAAATCCCGCCCGGCCACCTGTGATGGCGGGCGGGCAGACGACAGTGGAATAGACCCATGGCCCTGAACCTTCTACACGCAAATGACCGCCCAGGCGCCTATCCCGACAGCTGGTACGCCGCCACCTCCACGCCCCGGGTGCATTACCCCAGCCTGCACGGAGGCCTGCGCGCCGACGTCTGCATTGTGGGGGGCGGTTTCACCGGCCTCTCTGCCGCCTTGCATCTGGCCGAAGCCGGCCGGTCGGTGGTGCTTCTGGACGCCCAGCGGGTGGGATTTGGCGCATCGGGCCGCAACGGCGGTCAACTCGGCAGCGGCCAGCGGCAGGATCAGCAGGTGCTGGAGCGGATGGTCGGCAAGGAGGACGCGGCCAAGCTCTGGGCTTTGGGCGAAGAGGCAAAGCAGCTGGTCAAGGACCTGATCGCCCGGCACGACATCGACTGCCACCTGACCCCCGGTGTCGCCTGGACCGCCGAGGGACGCCGCGATGTGCGCCACCTGCATGACTACGGCCATCACCTGCAGGACAGCTATGGCTATGACCAGATCGAACTGCTGGATGCGGAGGCCTGCCATGCCATGTGCCCCTCACCGGTCTACAAGGGCGGCATTCTGGATCATGGCGCGGGCCATTTGCACCCCCTGAACCTGGTGCTCGGCCTGGCCCGCGCCGCCGCCGCCGCCGGGGTGCAGATCCACGAACGCAGCGAGGTTCTCGCCATTGAGGACGGCCCGCAGGTCGAGGTGCGCACCGGCGAAGGCACCGTGCGCGCGGACCATCTGATCCTGGCCTGCAACGGCTATCTCGGGGGGCTGAACGCGCAGGTCGCATCGCGCGTGATGCCGATCAACAATTTCGTCGCCGCAACCGAGCCACTGGGCACCGAGGCCGCCCGGGTCCTGACCCGCGACGTCGCCGTCGCCGACAGCAAATTCGTGGTGAACTATTTCCGTCTCAGCCACGACGGGCGGCTTTTGTTCGGCGGCGGAGAAAGCTACGGCTACCGCTTTCCCACCGATATCGCGGCCAAGGTCCGCGCCCCCATGACCGAGATTTTTCCGCATCTGGCGGATGTCAAAATCGACTACGCCTGGGGCGGCACCCTCGCTATCACTATGAAACGGCTGCCCTATCTGGCGCGCCTCTCGCCCCGGATCCTCTCCGCCTCCGGATATTCCGGCCACGGGGTTGGCACCGCGACCCATGCCGGCCGGCTGATGGCCGAGGCCATTTGCGGCCAGAGCGAGGGCTTCAATACCATGGCGCGCATACCCAACACGCCCTTCCCCGGTGGCCCCAGGATGCGCAGCCCCCTGCTGGCGCTGGCGATGACCTGGTTTGCCCTGCGCGACCGTCTGGGTGTCTGACCGCGCGCCCGACCCGCGCTGAGGCTTCATTCCGTCTGGCTTAACTTGGGAATTTTCCCGCGCCGGGCCAAACCCCGATTCCGCCCGCCAATCCCGCGAGATTGCCCGCTTTGCGCCCCCATTCACCCCGGCCGAAGACGACAGTTTCGTGAAATTTCCACCCGAACCGACCCCGCACAGGCCCTGCAGCCACCGGAATCCTTGGCATTTTGGCGCCATTGTTTTATAATATTGAAAGGATGAATTCAGGAATTTGAAATATGAGCCATATCACACCTGCGCAAGTTCCAAATGTCCATCAGGGCGAACCAATCCCGGAAGCCGCGCGCATAGCAATCGAGGCCCTGCTGCAATCCGGCGACCTGTTTCGCTATACCGCACCGCAGGACGCGCCTGTGGCCCTGCTGGAAACGGAATTTGCCGAACTCCTCGGGTCCAGATATGCGCTGGCGGTCTCGTCTTGTTCAGCGGCCCTGTTCCTGTCGCTGAAGGCGCTCGACCTGCCCCGCGACGCCCGCGTCCTGATCCCCGCCTTCACCTTCGCCGCCGTGCCGTCCTCCGTCGTGCATGCCGACTGCGTCCCCGTACTGTGCGAGGTGAGCGAGAATTATCGCATCAATATGGCCGACTTCGAGGCTCGCATTGATGACAATATTTCGGCGGTGATCATTTCGCACATGCGCGGTCATACCTCCGACATGGATGCGATCATGGCCCTATGCGACGCCCGTGACATTCCCGTCATCGAGGACGCGGCGCATTCGCTCGGCACCACATGGCATGGCCGCAACATCGGCACCCTGGGCCGGATCGGGTGTTTTTCCTTTCAGTCCTACAAGATGCTGAACGCCGGCGAAGGCGGCATCATGATCACCGATGATCCCGACCTGATCGCCCGTGCCGTCATCATGTCCGGCGCCTATGAGCACAACTGGCAGAAACACGCAGCCCCCCGTGGCGACGCCGGAGCCGAGCTGACCGCCGCCTTTGCCCGCTGGCAGAACCAGTTGCCGCTCTACAATCTGCGCCTCAGCAACCTTTCGGCGGCCGTCATTCGCCCGCAGATTCCCGAACTGGCCCGCAGGGTTGCCGATGGGCTGCGGAACCACGATTACGTGGCGGGGCGGCTCAACCGCCACCCGCATTTTGACGTCCCTGCGCCGCTGGCGCCGGAACAGCGCGCCCCGGATTCGATCCAGTTCAATCTCGTCGGCCTGACCGAGCCCCAGATTGAGGCCTTTGCCGCCGCAACCGCCGCACGCGGGGTCAAGGTGCAGATCTTCGGCCGCTCCACCGACAATGCACGCGCGTTCTGGAACTGGCAGTTCCTTTCCGATCTGCCCGAGCTGCCCGAAACCCGGGCCATGCTGATGAAGGCCTGCGATGTGCGGCTGCCGGTGCGCCTGACCCGGGAAGAGCTTGATATCATCGCGGATATCCTGCTGTCTGCCCTCGACGAGAGCCTGGCCCGCGAAGCCGCGTGAAACGCCCCGGAAGGCCGGGCAGGCCCAGCACCACCCTTCTGACAGAATCCGGGGCAATATCCGCGCGGCACCTGACTCGCACCTGAGCCGCGCGCAGCTTTTGCCGGTCCCAGCCAATAGGCCCGCAACAAGCGCACGCCGCGCGCCAGCGCGGCGCCAGGCCCAACG
>NZ_VCNK01000029.1 GCF_006265095.1 Phaeobacter sp. B1627 | reverse complement strand
AAAATACCCGCAACCCCTTTTTTGCAAAACTGTCATTTTTTCAGCTTTTCCCGTCATACAGCCCTATTTTCAAGGGATTAGAGCTTCGGCATCGGGGCATTTCTCTCGCGTCTCCCCCCCAAAACTCTCCAACTTCTGCGGCCCGAAGGGCTGAATCACCAGCATTCCCGCCGACCCAGGCAGTCAAAAGCAGAATCTCCGGTGCCTGAGCCCGAGTCTCTGGGTCCGGCTCTCTGATGATTCCACGATGGCCGCCCACCCGGGCACAGGGACAGGCACAACGCCACTATGCTACTCACCAGAAATGTAGCGCGCCCGGCGGCCGAACTGCGGGAGGCGAAGCCTCGTCAGTAAAAGCAAGATGATCCCCGCGAGGTAGACGAGTGGTTCAAGCTGAAAGCCCTTGGCGAGCAAAACATAGTGGAGGCCCGCCAGCAGCGCAGCCGGGTAGCTCAGGCGGTGGAGGCGTCGCCACAAGGGGCCGAGCGCCCGAAGGGACGCCTGATTGGAGGTCACGGCGAGCGGAAGCAACACCACGAAAGCGGCCATACCGACGGTCACGTAGGGCCGCTTGGCAATATCCGCCAGAATTTGCGCCGGACTCTGCACGTCCAGAAACAGCCAGACCAGAAGATGCAGACCAGCATAGGCGAAACACAAAAGGCCCAGCGCCCGCCGGTGCTTCATCAGATTGAGGCCCAGATACCGGCGCAACGGGGTGACCGCCAGGCTCGCAACCAGGAACTGAAGCGCGAATTCGCCATAGCGATGCTCCAACGCCTTCACAGGGTCAGGCCCCAGCGCCCCGTTCAAAGCCAAGGCGAACCACCAGACCGCCGGAGCCAGCCCACACATATACACAGCCCAGGAGGGGACACGGCGCAGAAGGCCATTCAGGCGGCTCGCATCCATCAGAAGTCTTTCGACAGGTCCATGCCATCATATAGCGCGGCAACTTCGGCCTCATAGCCATTGAACATCAATGTGGGCTGACGGCGGGTAAACAGCCCGCCGCCGATCCGGCGCTCGCTGGCCTGGCTCCACCGGGGATGATCGACCTCCGGGTTCACGTTACTGTAAAACCCATACTCGCGCGCATTGGCCATGTTCCAGCTCGTTGCAGGTTCCTGATCTGTCAGGGTGATCTTCACCACTGACTTGATCGATTTGAAGCCGTATTTCCACGGCACGACAAGACGCAGCGGAGCCCCGTTCTGGTTGGGCAATGGCTTGCCGAAAATGCCGGTCGCCATGATCGTCAACGGGTGCAGCGCCTCGTCCAGCCGCAGCCCTTCACGATAGGGCCAGTCGAGAACTCCGTATCGGGTGCCCGGCATTTCTTCCGGGCGCAGGAGCGTCTCGAACGCGACATATCTGGCTTCGGATTGCACGCCCGCCAAGGCCAGGAGATCGGCAAGCTCGAACCCTTGCCACGGAACCACCATCGACCAGGCCTCGACGCAGCGGAAACGATAGATCCTCTCTTCGATCGACATCTCGGACATGATCTGATCGAAGTCATAGACGCCGGGGCGGTCCACCAGCCCGTCGATTTCTACCTGCCAGGGCGAGGTCGTCATCTGTCCCGCATAGGTGGCGGGGTCGGTTTTACCGGTGCCGAATTCATAGAAGTTGCAGTAGCTGGTGACGTCTTCCCAGGTGTTGGGCTCCAGCTCCGCACCCTCTGCCAAAGCTGCATTGCCGGCCCCGATCGCGCCCAGACCAACGCCGCCCAACCCGGCAAGAAGCCTGCGCCTGTTCCAGAACACGCCCTCAGGCGTGACATCGCGGTCAGTCAAATCGTTTTGCCAGCGGTGGGCCATGGGTACGCTCCTGCGGTTCGAGGGTCTCCTTCAGGTAACCCGTCCGGGCCTCAGAACAAAAACATATCCGCTCACATCTCCGCGACAGCACTGTAACTTGGCAGGATTTCATTCATCGGCCGCGATCCCCCGTCCTCCTGCACGATGCGCATATGGCGACGACGCATCTTGCGCGGTTCGTCGACACCAACAGAGTGGGCGATGGTCTCAACCTCGTGGATGACCTCCCGCGCATAGCGCGCCACCTTGAGGTATTTGTCTTCGACCACAAGCCCCTGCTGCAGGCGCGGATCATGGGTGGTAATCCCCGTCGGACATGTGTTGCGGTTGCACTTCAGCGCCTGGATACAGCCCAGCGAGAACATGAACCCCCGGGCGGATGTGACGAAATCAGCCCCCGCAGCCAAGGCCCACGCCACATCGCCGGGGTTCACCAGCTTGCCGCTGGCAATGAGGCGAATGCGGTCCTTGAAACCATATTCGTCGCGCAGGTTGCAGACCAGCGGCAAGGCCTCGCGCACGGACATGCCGACGAGATCAATCAATGGCATCGGCGCAGCCCCGGTGCCTCCCTCGCCGCCATCGAGGGTAATAAAGTCGGGCACATCCTCCGGGCGCGCGGCGAAGAACATGAACATTTCACGCAAGGCGGACTCGGACCCGGCAACCGTTTTGATGCCGACCGGCTTGCCCGAAATGCCCCGCACACGCGCCACCATATCGAGCAGTTCGTCATAGGTTGCGATGTCCGGGTGCCGGTTCGGGGAAATGCTCGCCTCGCCTTCCGGTATGCCCCTGATCGCCGCGATTTCAGCATTGACCTTTGCGGCAGGCAGAATGCCGCCCTTTCCGGGTTTGGCACCCTGAGCAAGCTTCAGTTCGAACATTTTAACCTGAGGGTTGCGGGCGATCTCTGTCAGGCGCTCTTCGCTCAGGTTGCCGAGTGCGTCCCGCACCCCGTATTTGGCGGTGCCGATCTGAAAAACGACGTCGCAACCACCGTCGAGATGAAAAGGGCTGAGCCCCCCCTCGCCCGTATTGAGCCAGACCCCTGCCTCTCGGGCGCCGCGGCTGAGCGCCATGACGGCAGGGCGGGACAGTGCACCGTAGCTCATACCCGAGATATTGAAAAAAGAGGGGGCATTATATGGGACCCGCGCCGTCGGGCCGATCAGCATCGGCTCCGTGCTGGCGTATTGGTCATCCAGAGGAGGAAAGGCCGCATTGACAAAAATCGGCGTCCCCGGCACCGCCATGTTCCGGGTGGAGCCGAAGGCCACGGTATTGGTCACCCCCGCACCGGCCCGCGCAATCCAGTCCCGCTGCGCCCGGTTGAACGGCAGTTCCTCACGGTCCATGGCAAAGAAATACTGGCGGAAGAACTCTCCGAGCGTGCTGAAGAGATGGCGGAACCGACCGAGCACCGGATAGTTGCGCCTGATCGCATCCTGCGACTGCGTGCGGTCGATAACGAACATCGCCAGCCCGATCAGGGCACAAGCCCCCAGCAGGCAGATGAAGACAACTGCCAGTACCGAAACCACATTCATCGCAAACCCCATGTCACTTCCCTACAAATCACCGCGCAACCCCAAATGAGGAACCACGCTATATCACGCAAAACCCATGACATCTGCATGGCATTCGCATCCAAGCGTCCCGAATTCTGCGCTCTGAACGCAAAACAGGGCCACCCTCTCGGATGGCCCTGTGTATCACATTCAACCGAACTCAGTGCACCACGGCATCATCCGGGCGCGGCCGGTCGCTGGTCCCCAGACGATCACCAATCACCAGACCTTCGGCCCCGGCAGAGACCGGAACAGTATCCCCGTCCCGAATGTCACCCGACAGGAGGGCTTCGGCCAGTGGGTTCTGAAGGGCCCGCTGGATCACCCGCTTCAGCGGCCGGGCACCGAATACCGGGTCATAGCCCTCATCCGCCAGCCAGGTCTTGGCGCCCTCGTCCAGCTCCAGCGTGATTTTGCGCTGAGCCAGACGCTTTGCCAGACGCCGCAGCTGAATATCGACGATTCCGCCCATATCCTGACGCCCAAGCCGGTCGAAGATCACGGTCTCGTCGAGACGGTTGAGGAATTCCGGACGGAAATGCGCCCGCACAGCGTCCATCACATCCCGTTTTGCATCCGCCGCATCGCTGCCGTCGGGCAATTGGCTCAGCGCCTGAGCCCCGAGGTTCGACGTCAGAATAATCAACGTCTGCTTGAAATCGACGGTGCGGCCCTGACCATCCGTCAGGACACCGTCATCCAGCACCTGCAACAGCACGTTGAACACATCCGGATGGGCTTTTTCCACCTCATCGAACAGCACCACCTGATAGGGGCGCCGCCGCACGGCCTCTGTCAGGGCACCGCCCTCGTCGTAACCGACATAGCCCGGAGGGGCACCGATCAGACGCGCAACACTATGCTTTTCCATGAACTCCGACATGTCGATGCGGACCATGGCGTTGTCGTCGTCGAACAGGAATTCGGCGACTGCCTTGGTGAGTTCCGTTTTCCCGACCCCGGTCGGGCCGAGGAACAGGAACGACCCGAGCGGGCGGTTCTCATCATTCAGCCCCGCACGGGCGCGGCGAACAGCGTTTGCAACGGCGGTCACGGCGGTGTTCTGGCCGATCACACGGGCATGCAGCCCCTCTTCCATGCGCAACAGCTTTTCACGTTCCCCCTCTAGCATCTTCGACATGGGGATGCCGGTCCAGCGCTCCACCACGGCCGCGATCTGTTCAGGCCGCACCGCCTCTTCGACCATCACCCCTTGTTCTTCCTTTTGCTCGGCTTCGGCCAGCTGCTTCTCAAGCTCGGGAATGACGCCATAGGACAGCTCGCCGGCGCGAGCGAGATTGCCTTCGCGCTTGGAAATGTCCAACTCGGCCCGCGCCTTGTCCAGTTGCTCTTTCAGATCACGGGCCGAGGCAAGCTTGTCCCGTTCCGCCTGCCATTGGGCGGTCATCTCGGCAGACCGCTCCTGCAGATCGGCGAGCTCTTTCTGGAGCTGCTCAAGACGGTCCCTTGAGGCGGCATCTTCTTCCAGCTTCAGCGCCTCATCCTCAATCTGCATCTGCAGGATCTGCCGGTCCAGCGCATCCAGCTCTTCGGGTTTGGAATCCACCTCCATGCGCAGCCGTGCCGCCGCTTCATCCACAAGGTCGATGGCCTTGTCGGGCAGGAAGCGGTCAGTGATATAGCGGTTCGACAAGGTGGCGGCCGCGACCAAGGATGCATCCGCGATCCGCACGCCGTGGTGCAGCTCGTATTTTTCTTTGATGCCCCGCAGGATAGAGATCGTGTCTTCCACCGTCGGTTCGGAGACCATGACCGGCTGGAACCGCCGCGCAAGGGCCGCATCCTTCTCCACATACTTGCGGTATTCATCCAGGGTCGTGGCACCGATACAGTGCAACTCACCGCGCGCAAGGGCCGGCTTGATCAGGTTCGCGGCATCCATTGCGCCGTCGGATTTCCCAGCCCCGACCAGCGTGTGCATCTCGTCAATGAACAAGATGACCTCGCCTGCGGCGTCCGTGACCTCATTGAGGATATTCTTCAGCCGCTCCTCAAACTCGCCGCGATATTTGGTGCCGGCGATCAGCGCCCCCATATCAAGGGCCAGCAGACGTTTGTCCCGCAGGCTCTCGGGGACGTCCCCGTTGATGATGCGCAAGGCCATGCCTTCGGCAATCGCCGTTTTACCGACGCCGGGTTCACCGATCATCACGGGGTTGTTCTTGGTGCGGCGCGACAGAACCTGCATGGCCCGGCGAATCTCATCGTCGCGGCCGATAATCGGATCGATCTTGCCCTGACGTGCCCGCTCCGTCAGGTCGAGCGTATATTTCTTCAGCGCTTCATAATTATCCTCGGCATTGGCCGAGTCAGCGGTTCGGCCCTGACGGATGTCATTGATGGCCTCGTTCAGCTTCTGTGCGGTCACATTGCCCGCATCCAGCGCGTCTTTTGCCTTTGATTTCACCAGCGCCAGCGCGGTCAAAACGCGTTCAACCGGCACAAAGCTATCGCCCGCCTTTTCAGCGATCTTTGCAGCCTCGTCCAAAACCTTTGCTGTCTGGCCATCCAGATAGACCTGGCCGGAATCGCCGGACACCTTGGGCAGCTTGCCCAACGCGACCTCGACCGCCTCGGCAACGCCTGCAGCATCGCCACCGGCGCGGGAAATCAGATTGGTCGCCATGCCCTGGTCATCGTCCAGCAGAGCCTTGAGTATATGCTCCGGGCTGAGCCGCTGGTGGCCTTCGCGCAAAGCAATCGTCTGAGCCGCCTGTACAAAACCGCGTGCCCGTTCAGTGAACTTGTTCAAGTCCATCGTCTTCTCCTCTTCACAAGCGCCCCGCCTGTGACCCTGCCCGCTTGGCAGCACAGGGTCGGTGTGGGCCTCGGGTATTGATGTGGGCATCCTGCCCGCATGTTCAAGCCCGTAGCTAACATATCAGAGATTGATGAACTTTGACCGGGATCAAATGAGACCAGACCAAATGAGACTGGGATCAAATCGCCTGGATCAAATCGCCCGCATCAAATCTCTGGGCTGGGGCCCTGCGCACCGCATCATTTCCCTTTTCCCAATGACCCAATGCCAGTAGGAAGCAGCAACCAAGCCCAAACCGGAGACCCCCGATGCAAAGCCCCGTTGCAGATGACCGCCTGATTGTTGCCATGGATGTGCCCAATGCCGTCGAGGGTCTGCATCTGGCAGAGCAGCTGGGGGATGCCGTTTCTTTCTACAAGATCGGTCTGGGGATGCTGACCGGGGGCGGGCTTGCGCTTGCCAATGAGCTGAAACAGGAGCACGGAAAACGCATTTTCCTCGACATGAAACTCTTTGATATCGGGGCAACGGTGGAAAATGCGGTACGGGGACTGGCGCAATTCGATCTGGATTTCCTGACCGTCCACGGCGACCCCTATGTGGTCCGCGCTGCCAAGGAAGGCGCTTCTGGCAGCGACATGAAAATCCTCGCGGTCACGATTCTCACATCCCTTGACCGGGAGGATCTGGACGGGGCCCTCATCAAACCAGGGCAAATCTCTGACCTGGTGCAGGAGCGCGCCGCAAACGCGCTCGCGGCGGGTGCGGACGGGGTGATCGCCAGCCCGCAGGAAGCGGCGCTGATCCGTGCCCTGCCGGAGGCTGAAGGCAAGTTGATCGTGACTCCCGGGGTGCGCCCGGTTGGCGCGTCCCTTGGCGATCAGAAACGTATTGCCACCCCGGCGCAGGCTCTTGCGGCGGGTGTCGATCACATCGTCGTCGGGCGCCCGATCTGGACAGCGAAAACCCCTCGGGGCGCGGCAGAAGCAATTCTGGCGGAAATGAACAGCCCCCAGGCCAAGTCCCCGAACCGGAGCTGAGCGCCCTCTGCCTATTAAACGGGCGAATTTGCACTTGGGCCTGCCGCCGCAACCCAAACGCAAAAACAGGGCGTGACGCAGGGGCAAGGCGCGAAGATCAAAGAACAATCTCAGGATGTACGTGTTCGAATTCTGATATTGCCTCCCCCGCCACGTGACTTGGAAACCACAGGTGCGGGGCATAAATGTGTAATTTTCACCCCTGAAGCTTTGCCAAACGGGCAAAAGTGTTCGATTCTGAAGGGGAGACACTCCCCTGACGTTGACCTCTTCCTGAGTGACGTCACCTCCCCCCGCCTCTTGTGCGGGGGTCTTTCTTTGCAAAAGCTCTTTCTCTGGCAAGGCGCGCAGCCGCTTTATCGCTGTGGCGCGCCCATTTTGGACAGGTAGTCCTGCAACCTGGACTTGAAATTCGGAATGCCGAGCGGATGAGACAAGTAGTCTTGCGGTGCCATCAGCTCCCACCCCTGCCCTTCATTGCCAAACCGGATGTCATCGACACTGGACATGTCCAGATGAGCCGCGAAAAACCAGCTATGCCCCTCCTCGTTCGGATAGCAGCGGGCGTGCGTCAACTGCGGCCGGAGCAGCCGCAGGCCGACCTCCTCTTCGGTTTCGCGCAGGACACAGTCCTCGGGATCCTCGTCGCCCTCGCGCCCTCCTCCGGGGAAATCCCAATAGCCGGGGAACGGAATGTCCGTTCGCTCATCCCGCAGGATGACCAGAAGGTGGTGGCCCAGGAACAGGGCCAGTTTCGCTCCGATGAAGTGCATGATATGAAAGAGCCTCCGCACAGCTGTATGTTTCAGGCGCTGAGGCCGACGCTACCCCCTGCACAACCGGTATGCACCCCTGTTTCATCCTTGCTGCATCTCTGTGCGTCCGCTTTTCGCCGAGTTTTCTGCCGAGTTCGCCATGCCGCCCGCCCTTTGTCGTGATTGCCTGCACAGCTTTGACCTGCCCGCGGCGCGTCGCGTGCAGCGTCATTGCCCGCTGTGCCGCAGCCCCCGCATCAAATCCCACCCGGAGCTGTTCTCGCTCAGCATTGCCCACATGGACTGCGATGCCTTCTACGCCAGTGTTGAAAAACGCGACAACCCCGAGCTGGCGGACAAGCCCGTCATTATCGGCGGCGGCCACCGGGGCGTCGTTTCGACGGCCTGTTATGTGGCGCGCATCCGCGGCGTCCGCTCTGCCATGCCGATGTTTCAGGCCCTGAAACTCTGCCCCGATGCGGTGGTCATCAAACCCCGAATGGAGGCCTACGTCGAGACCAGCCGCGCCATCCGTCAGATGATGGATGAACTGACGCCGGAGGTCGAACCCCTGTCGCTGGATGAGGCCTTCATGGACCTCTCCGGCACCGAACGGCTGCACGGCGCCCCGCCTGCGGTCATGCTGGCCCGGCTGGTCAAACGGATGAAGGATGAACTGGGCATCACCGGTTCAATCGGCCTCAGTCACAACAAGTTCCTCGCCAAGGTGGCTTCGGATCTCGACAAGCCCCGTGGATTCGCCGTGATCGGTGCCGCCGAAACCGCCGAGTTTCTGCGGGACAAACCGGTGCGCCTGATCTGGGGCATCGGACCGGCCGCGCAGACTGCGCTGGATGCTGCAGGGATTCGGTCGATTGGCGATCTGCTCCGGTGGGAGCGGCAGGATCTCCACCACCGTTTTGGCTCCATGGGCGACCGGTTGTGGCATCTGGCGCGCGGCGAGGATCGGCGCCGGGTGTCCGCCCGGGCCTCTGTCAAATCGATCTCCAAGGAGACGACGTTTTTCGAGGACACGATGCATATGGAGGTGCTTGATGGCCACCTCTGGCGTCTGGCCGAACAGGTCTCTGACCGCGCCAAGGCCAAAGCCCTGGCCGGCCGCGTTGTGACCCTGAAGCTGAAGCGCGCCAATCATTCCTCGCTCACCCGGCGTCAATCCCTGCACAGTCCGACGCAAACGGCCGATCAGATCTATCGCACAGCGCGGGCCCTGCTGGATCAGGCGATCTCACAGGGGCCTTTTCGCCTGCTGGGATGCGGTATCAGCGAATTGGTGCCCGAGGCGCAGGCAGATCTGGCCGCGGATCTGCTTGACCCCGGCGCCGAAAAACGGGCCAACGCAGAACGGGCGGCCGATGAAATCCGAAAACGATTTGGCAAAGCGGCGATTCTGAAAGGGCGCGCCTTGCGCTGAGGGCGGGTCCGATTACTCTGCGGCCATGGGCTGACTGTCGGAGCCCTGCTCTGCAATCTCGCGCAGGGCCTGGGTCAACCTTGCACGCACCTCCTCAAACTGGCCATTTGGCCGGATATGGACCTCATCCATATAAAGCGAGCGATCAATCTCGACCTGCACCGCATGCTGGCCCCGCGATGGCCGCCCGTAGGTCTGGGTGATGTAGGCTCCGGCAAAGGGCGAGTTGCGCGCGACACGAAACCCCGCCGACGCAAAGGCGGCCTCAACGCGGTCCACAATGGCACCCTGCGCAGCCGCCCCGAACCGATCGCCCAACACGATTTCCGGCCGACGCGCGCGCAGCATCGCGACGCTCTCGACTGCTTCATGTGGCATGGAATGACAATCGATCAGGATCGTTTCGCCGAATCGGGCGTGCGCGGCATCCAGCAGGCGCTGCAAGGCGGCGTGATAGGGAACCCAATACTGGTTGATTCGGGCACGGGCCTCCGTCAGCGGGATTTTTCCGCGATAGATTGTGCGCCCGTTGGACACCACACGGGGAATCACACCCAGCCCCGAGGCCACGCGCGGATTCTGTCCGCGCCGCGTCACCCCCTCGATCAAAGCCGGATCCAGCTCGTCTGACGCGCGGTTGAAATCGACAAAGGCCCTTGGCACGCGCGCCGTCAGCATTGGCATTCCCAACTGCGGTGCAGCGGAAAACAGGCCGTCTACAAAGGCATCCTCGCTGCTTCGCAGCCGTTTCGCATCGAGAATGGACTGTTCCACAAAGGCTTGCGGATAATTTGCGCCACTGTGTGGTGATGCAATCACCACCGGTGATCGCCATACCTGTGGCATCTCAATAGAATATGCCGACCCTGACATACGCGCTCCGCCTCCTGCCTGATGAACACAGCATAGAGTTTATATTTCTGTGGCAAAAGCTCTTGCGCCCACAATCGACTCCTTTTATAGACCCCTTCACCGACCCGAAGCGATGTGCCAATCGGCGCAGCCAAGACGTTTTGATGTTGGTATCATGGGCGGTTAGCTCAGCGGTAGAGCACTTCGTTGACATCGAAGGGGTCACAAGTTCGATCCTTGTACCGCCCACCATGATTTCGCTGTTCTGGTCGGCAACGTCCAGAATGCCCCGCAAACCCAGGCGCTGGTTCGCGCCGCAGAAAAGGAGAGAGGCCATGAAGGTCAAAAACTCACTCCGCTCGCTGAAGAACCGGCACCGCGATTGCCGGGTTGTGCGCCGCAAGGGCCGCGTTTACGTGATCAACAAGACCCAGCGTCGCTTCAAAGCCCGTCAGGGCTGAGCACCGAGCTTGTGAAGCCTCGAAAGAGGCTCCGGAAAACCGCATCTTTGGGTGCGGTTTTTTGTTGTTCAAAGCCTTCCAAGGCGCCAATCGACGCCCCGCGCCACGCCTAAACCCGGCCCCGCGACAGGCGTGGTGATCAACGCCGTGATCAAATTTCCGACAGATATGGTTTGTTTCCCCTTCCTTTCCCCACCCAATGCTTTAATCGACTAAAGCACTCGGATTTGACAAGAGGAGGTCAACGTCCGGGTGAAAGCGACAAAACAGGGAAGGAAACCTCATGAAATCGAACGTTTTTGCCACCATCATTGCCGCCAGTTTTGCAACGTCCGTTGCCGCCGACGGTGTGGTCAATCTGTATTCCTCGCGTCACTATGACACCGATGAACGGCTCTACAGCGACTTTGAAACGGCGACGGGAATCACCATAAACCGGATCGAGGGGAACGCGGACGAACTGATCGCGCGGATGGAAGCCGAAGGCGCCAACTCTCCTGCGGACGTCTTGATCACGGTCGACACCTCCCGACTGGCGCGGGCCAAGAATGCAGGTATCCTGCAGGCGATCGACAGCCCGGAACTGGAAGAAAAGATCCCCGCCAACTTGCAGGACAAGGACAATCAGTGGTTTGGCTTCTCGCAACGGGCGCGGATCATCTTTTTCGCCAAGGACAGCGTCGATACCCCGCCTGCGACCTATCTGGACCTTGCCGATCCGGCCTACAAAGGCAAGGTTTGCATCCGGTCGTCGACCAACACCTATAACCAGACCCTGCTTGCATCGATCATCGCCAACCATGGCGAAGAGGCCGCCACTTCCTGGGCCGAGGGTGTCGTGTCCAACATGGCCCGCGCGCCACAGGGCGGTGATACCGATCAGCTGCGCGGTCTGGTGTCCGGCGAGTGCGAGATCGCTGTCTCCAACAGCTATTATTTCGCCCGCGCCATGCGCAAGGATGTCAAAGGCGTGTCGGCTGACCTCGACAAGATCGGCTGGGTATTCCCGGCGCAGGACGCCGAAGGCGCGCACATGAACCTGTCAGGTGCCGGTGTGGCGGCGCATGCCCCGAACCGCGAGAACGCCATCAAGTTCCTGGAATATCTGGCATCCGATCAGGCGCAGCAGTATTTCTCCAACGGCAACGACGAATTCCCCGCAGTGGCGGATGTTGAGCTGGCCGAGAATGTTGCCAAATTGGGCGAGTTCAAAGCAGACGATGTGAACCTGTCGGACGTGGCGGAGAACATTCCAACAGCACAGAAGATCTTTAACGAGGCGGGCTGGGAATAATCCTTCCCGTCCCGGTGACATGATCCGCACAGGCGTGGCTTCGGCTGCGCCTGTGTTCGCGTACGGACCAGAGTATTGCGGTGCGCATCTTCCCGGGCAATCAGGACCCGCGGGCGCGGGAGCGGCGCACAAGGTTGGTCTGGACCGGACCCCTCTGACCTTCTATAGGTCGCGCCAAGCAAAACCCAGAGATTGCACAGTCAGACAGTAGGGAGCGCGGCCGCTATGCCGAATGCAAAACAGCTCGTGCGCCGGGAGCGGTCCTGATGCGCATTCCGGTTACAATCGTCAGCGGCTATCTCGGTGCCGGCAAGACGACGCTGATCAACACGCTGCTGCGCGAAGAACACGGGTTGCGTCTGGCGGTGCTGGTCAATGACTTCGGCAGCATCAATATCGACGCCGCATTGATCGAAAGCGATACCGTCGACAGCATCGCGCTGAGCAACGGCTGTGTGTGCTGCTCCCTGAGCGACGATCTACTACAGAGCGTCAACCAGCTGCTGGCCACAGGCCACAAACCCGATCACATCCTGATTGAGGCCAGCGGCGTCGCAGAGCCGGTCGCCATCGCCAATGCGCTGCTTGGGGACAGCCGTCTGAGCTATGCCGGAATCATCACGGTTGCGGACGGCAGGAACATCGAAGCCCTGCTCGACGATTCCCTGCTCGCGCCGCAGGTGTCACAGCAGATCCGTGCAGCCGACCTTGTCCTGATCAGCAAACTTGATGACGCGCCCAGCGAGCCGCTTTTGGAACACTTGGCGGCCAATGGTGCCCGCTCGCCTCTTCGGATCGACGATATTGCGCTCTCTCAGATGCTGTTTGACATCGTGCCGCTGCCGCGAGGGGCCACGCCCGCACCGCACCCCGGCTACGTCAGTTGGCAACACCGGAGCGACCGTGTGCTGGACCGCCGTGCGCTTGGCGACAAGCTGGCGGAGCGCCCCGAAGGCCTCTACCGGATGAAGGGCTTTGTGCTCACATCCGGCGGCGCATACGAACTCCATATTGTCGGACGCCATGTCGAGGCCCGGCGTTGCGATGCCTCCGAAACCATTCTTGTGGGATTGGGGCCGGAAAAAAGAGTCACCCGGACCGAAATCGAAAACTGGTGGTCCGGCGCGTGACCTGTCTCCGGCCGGCGTAGCAGCACCCGGCCCGGAGCGACTAGCGCCGCTTGCCCACCTGGCGGCAGATCAGGACCACCGGCAGCAAGCCGACCGCCATTATCACCAAAGAGGGCACCGCCGCCCCTTCCAGCCGTTCGTCGGCGGCCAACCGATGGGCCTGCACCGCCAATGTGTCAAAGTTGAACGGGCGCATGATCAACGTCGCGGGAAGCTCTTTCATCACGTCGACAAACACGATCAAAAGCGCGGTCAGAAGGCTCGGCGTCAGGATCGGAAGGTGCACCCGCCGCAGCATCCCCATCGGGCTCTGTCCCAAAGAGCGTGCAGCGGCATCCATATTGGCGTGAACAGTGGCCTGACCGCCCTCATAGGCGCCGAGGGCCGCGGCCATGAAACGCACCAGATAGGCCAGGATCAAAAGCCAGATTGACCCGGTCACCAACAAGCCGGTGCGAATTCCGAAATTCACCTGCATCCAGGCGTCCAATGCGTTGTCAAAGGCCGCGAAGGGCACCATCAGCCCCACCGCGATCACGCCGCCCGGCACCGCATAGCCGAGACGGGACAGGTAAGCCGCCGTCCCTGACAGCCTGCCCGGTCTCAGCCGCTGATAAAACCCGAGGCTGATAGCCGCCACAAGGGTCAGCGCCGCCGCAATACTGGCCAAAGTCAGGGAATTGCTGATGAAGGCGATATAGCGACGGCTCAGCAGGTTTTGTTCCGACTGCAGCCCCATGAGCGACAGGCTGATCAGTGGCAGCAGGAACCCCAGCGCCACCGGCAGCGCACAGAGCATCATCACCCCAATCGCCTTGCCGCCTTTCAGCTCCACAGGGGGCAGCGCCGCCTGTTGCTTGCCCGCATGATGATAGCGCGCCTTGCCCCGGCTGACCCGCTCGGCCACCGCAAGCAGCAACGCAAAGCTCAGCAGGCACAGGGCGAGTTGCGCCGCGCCGGAGCGGTCGCCGATGGAAAACCAGCTGGTATAGATCCCGGTCGCAAAGGTCTGCACGCCGAAATAGGCGACAGTGCCGTAATCTGCGATGGTCTCCATCACCGCCAGCAGCACGCCGGAGGCGACGGCAGGGCGGGCCATTGGCAGGCTGACGCGCCAAAACGCCCGCCACGAGCTGTCCCCCAGCGCGCGCGCCGCCAAAAAGGCGCTGGCACTCTGTTGCAGGAAGGCCGCCCGCGCCAACAGATAGACATAGGGATAAAGCACCAGCACCAGCATCAAGGCCGCACCGCCAAGCGAGCGGATCTCCGGGAACCAGTAGTCGCGCGGGCCCCACCCGGTCACATCCCGTAGCGTGGACTGCACGATGCCCGGATGATCCAGCAGGAATGTATAGGCATAGGCGAGCACATAGGCAGGAAACGCCAGGGGCAAGACCAGAGCGACCTCAAAGATCCGCACCCCCGGAAACCGGGTCATGGTCACAATCCAGGCCGCACCAACGCCGACTGAAAAGGTCCCGATGGACACCAGCGCCACCAGATACACCGTGGTCAGCGCATAGCGGGGCAGCACGGTTTCCGCGAGATGAGAGATCGTCGCGATGCCGCCGGACCCCGCCGCAATCGCCACCGCGACCATCGGCAGCAAACAGGTCAGTGCAACACTCCAGGCCACGATCGCAAAGCCCCGTGTTCCCCGAGGATAGGGCGGGCTGACCGGGGTGCGAGCTGGCCTTTTCTGCGTCGGGCTTGCGTCTGTCATTCATCCTGCCTGTAACAGTGCCAGTCCTGTTTCAAGCATTTCCGCCAAAAGTTCCAGCGTGAAACCACCGCTGTGACGGCCAGTCAGCAGCGGCGGGATCTGTAACAGGGCCCAAGAGCCCGAACAGCCGGGCCTCAGTCGTATTTGCGCTGATCCTCGATCACCAGACCATCCTTGGGCAGGCTGCCGGGCGCCACAATATCGACCGTTCCCTTCAGCTTCAGCACATCAACAACGGAGCGTGCGAAACTGGTCGCATCCCCGCCATTGGCCTCGATACGGACGGTCATCATGTCCATCTCCCCCTCGCGGGAGGCCACGACCCGGGCCTTGACGATCTCGTCATGCTTGTCGACCAGCGCCGCAACCTGTTCTGGCCGCACGAACATGCCCTTGATCTTTGTTGTCTGATCCGCACGGCCCATCCAGCCCCTGATCCGCATATTGGTGCGGCCACAGGGGCTCTCGCCGGGCATGACGGCGGACAGGTCGCCAGTGGCAAAGCGGATCAGCGGATAATCCGGGTTGAGCGTGGTCACCACGACCTCGCCCACCTCTCCCGGTGCAACCGGCGTGCCGGTCCCGGGCGTCACGATCTCCACGATGACCCGCTCGTCCACGATCATCCCCTCCATCGCCGCGCTCTCGTAGGCGATATTTCCCAGATCCGCCGTCGCATAGCATTGCAGACAGGAAATACCCCGATCCGCATAATCCTTGCGCAGGCTCGGGAACAGCGCGCCGCCCCCGACCGCGGCCTTGCGGAAGCCAAGTTCCACCCCCATCGCCTCGGCCTTGTCCAGAATGACCTTCAGATAGTCTGGCGTGCCTGCATATGTCGTCGCGCCGACATCACGGGCGGCCGTGACCTGCAGCTCGGTCTGGCCGGTCCCGGCAGGCAATACAGCCGCACCGACGGCCCGTGCGCCGCTTTCAAAGATCATGCCCGCCGGCGTCAGATGGTAGCCAAAGCAGTTCTGCACCACATCTCCGGCACCGACGCCCGCCGCATGGAGAAACCGCCCCATGCGCCACCAGTCATGTTCCAGGCCACCCGGCTCGTAGATCGGCCCAGGGGATTGAAAGATATGGGCAAACCCATGCGCAGGCTTCACAGTGAAGCCGCCGAACGGCGGATGCTGCGCCTGCGAAGCGCTCAGGTCCGCCTTGCGCAACACCGGCAGTTTTGCCAGATCCTCCACCGAGGCGATACGGGCGGGATCCACATCCGCCAGCAAGGCGGCAAAGCCGGGCGCGGATTTGGCACGGGCAATCTGCTCGGGCAATTCACGGGCCAGATCTGCGGCGCGCGCATCGCTGCTGCGCGTTTCCAGTGCATCAAAGTAAGTCGTCATGACGTGTCCTTCCCGCTTCAGCTCAGCCACCTCTTGCGACGGCGGTATGACCGCACATCACGGAAACTCTTGCGACCCTCGTCCGACATCCCGAGGTAGAACTCCTTGACGTCGGGGTTCTCGCGCAGCTCGGCGGCCGGGCCGTCCATCACCACTCTTCCGGATTCCAGAATGTAGCCATAATGGGCATAGCGCAGCGCCACATTGGTGTTCTGCTCTGCCAGAAGGAACGTCACGCCTTCCTTCTCGTTGATCGATTTCACGATCTGGAAAATCTGCTCCACCAATTGCGGGGCCAGACCCATTGACGGCTCGTCGAGCAGGATCGTCTCGGGGCGGCTCATCAATGCGCGCCCCATCGCCACCATTTGCTGCTCGCCGCCCGAGGTATAGCCCGCCTGGCTCTTGCGGCGTTCCTTCAGGCGCGGAAAGTAGGTATAGACCATTTCCAGATCCTCCTGGATCCGGGCGCTGCCATCGTTGCGGGTATAGGCACCCGTCAGGAGGTTTTCCTCGACTGTCAGATGCTCAAAGCAATGGCGCCCCTCCATGACCTGGATCACGCCCTTGCGCACCAGATCGGCCGGGTCCTGCGCCTGCACATCCACGCCGCGATAGAGAACCGACCCTTTGGTGACCTCGCCCCGCTCGGAGTGCAAAAGGCTGGAAATCGCCTTCAGAGTCGTGGTCTTGCCGGCACCGTTGCCTCCTAAAAGCGCGGTGATCCCGCCCTTTGGCACCTTGAGGCTGACGCCTTTCAGAACAAGGATCACGTGATTGTAGATCACCTCGATATTGTTGACCTCGAGCAGTGTTTCCACCTGCGCGTCTGTCGTGTGGGCCGCATCCAGCATATCGATCGCCTATTCCTTCACAGTTGTCCCGTCGGGACGGTTCGAATCCGGCAAACTGTGGCCGTATCAGAGGTGTCAGTGTCCGCGCCGGGGGTGGATGCCCCGGCGCGGCGCGCGCATCAGTTGCAGCGCTCTTCGATGTTGGCTTCGGCCGCATAGGAGGCAGAATCCTCGGCAACCAGTGCCCCGATGACGTCGACATCCGTCGGGTTGAAGCCCGAGATCATCGACCAGGTCTGCGTGTCCGCGTCCCACTGGGTCATACCAACAAGACCAGGACCGCCGTGGTTTTCACAAGAGACCGAAAAGGACGGGCCAAAGCTGGGCATGCCAAGTTCCGTCATCAGCTCCTGGGTGATTTCCAGCGCTTCCATGCCGTCCCGCATCATCCCCGCGTCGATATCGGCAACACCGTGAATTTCCTGCGCTTTCTTGGCCGCTTCTACAGCGAGCATCGCCGCGTAAAAGCCACGGTTATAGAGCACATTCCCGATCTGATCCCCGGCGCCCGCTGCCAGCCCTTTGTCCACGACATAGGTCTGCACATCGTCAAACACCGGGAAATCCCGACCAACATTGTGGAAGGTGATCGCCTTGTAACCGTCGGCCTTCGCGCCGGCCGGGATCACATCGTGTTCGGCACCGGACCACCATACACCGATGAAATTCTCCATCGGGAAACGGATGTTGGCGGCTTCCTGTACGCCGACCTGGTTCATCACACCCCAGCCCCACATCACCACATAGTCGGGACGATCGCGGCGGATCTGCAGCCACTGGGATTTCTGTTCCTGACCGGGATGGTCCACCGGCAGCAGGCTCAGCTCAAAGCCATGCTTCTTGGACAGCTCTTCCAGCGTGCGGATCGGCTCCTTGCCATAGGCGGAGTTGTGGTAGACCAGCGCGAGCTTCTTGCCTTTGATGTCGCCTGCGTTCTCTTCCAGCAGGTAGTTGACCACCCCGGACGCCCCGTCCCAATAGTTGGCGGGATAGTTGAACACATTGCTGAAAACCTTGCCATTGGCGGCTGATGTCCGGCCATAGCCCATGGTATGCATTGGGATCCCGTCGGCCGTCGCTTTGGGAATGAGCTGATAGGTGATCCCGGTCGACAGCGGCTGATACACCAACGCGCCTTCGCCCTTGGTGGACTCGTAGCACTCCACGCCTTTTTCGGTGTTGTAACCGGTTTCGCATTCGACCACGCGGGCCTTGACGCCACCGATCCCACCGTCACGCTCGTTGATGAGGGTGAAATAGTCATTGTAGCCATCAGAGAACGGGATACCGCCCGCCGCATAGGGACCCGTGCGATAGCTCAGATCCGGGAATACCAGGTCGGCCATAGCGGGGCCGGCCATCATCAGCGCACCAAGCGCCAGTGTCGTCAGTTTCAGTTTCATCGGGTGTCATCCTCCCTTGAATTTTTCCGATGTGTGCAGGATCGGGGCCGGCCTCCTCCGACAGGCCCCGCCGAGTGTCATGTCCCGGTTAGTGCGGGAAGGGCCAAAGCCGCAGCTTCTCCTTTGCCACCCGCCAGAGCTGAGCCAGCCCGTGCGGTTCAAGGATCAGGAAGGTCACAATCAACGCGCCGACGATCACCAGCTGGAAATGGGCGACGATATCCGTCGGCCAGCCCAGCATGTCGACGCCGACCACTTTGAGAACCACAGGCAGGAGCACCAGGAATGCCGCCCCCGCAAAGGAGCCAAAAATCGACCCCAATCCGCCGATGATCACCATGAACAGGACGAGGAACGACTTGTTGATCCCGAATGCCTCGCCGACTTCGACCGCGCCGAGGTAGACCGAAAAGAACAGCGCCCCCGATATGCCGACGAAGAACCCCGAGACCGCAAAGGCCGTCATCTTGGCTTTCAGCGGGCTGACCCCGATGATTTCGGCCGCAATGTCCATGTCCCGGATCGCCATCCATGTCCGCCCCTGCGTCCCGCGCGTCAGATTGCGGGCCACGACGGCACAGAAGGTCACAAAGATCAGACAGAACATATAAGTAGCCCAGGCCGGAGCATTCGGACCGGTGACAATGATGCCAAAGACCTCGCGTTCGGGCGCATTGATCTGGCCTGACGCGGAGTAGTTGTAAAACCACGGGACCCGATTGAAGAGCCACACCAGAAAGAACTGGGCCGCGAGCGTTGCCACCGCGAGGTAAAACCCCTTGATCCGGAGCGAGGGCAGGCCGAACAGCACGCAGATCAGCGCGGTGATCCCCCCGGCCAGCAGCACATGGATGAACATCGACACGTCCGGAAAGGCTGTCATCAACTTGTAGCAGGCATAGGCCCCGACCGCCATGAACCCGCCCGTCCCGAGACTCACCTGCCCGCAGTATCCGACCAGAATATTCAGCCCGATTGCGGCGATGGCATAGATCAGAAAGGGCAGCAGGATGGCATTGGCCCAGTAGTCGTTAACGAAGAACGGGATCACCCCGTATGCGACGGCCAGGACGGCAAAGTAGCGATAGCGGTCAAACCGGATCGGAAAGGTCTGGCTGTCCTCGACATAGGAGAGTTTGAAATCTCCGGCTTCACGATAGAACATGGCTCAGAGGCTCCCTGTATTTACGTTATAATTGCTCACCTGGCCCCGCCGAGACAGGAGCGGGGACCGTCCCCTAGACAGCCCCCATGTCGAGGCGAAAGCGCGTTTCAGGCCTCGGCGAGGCCCCTTCACACGCGCCGGAGGGGCGGTGACCCGGTCAAGCGGCAGGCTCTTCGCGCCACGGACGCCGTTAACCATTTCGTCAGATTTCCGTGTTTCGCCACATTTTGCCCAAATCTGTTCGCCACATTCTGCGTGGGAAATGTGAGTGGGTAAGATGACTGCGATTTTGGAAGAAATCCGGCAGCTGGATGCTGCCCGGAAGCGTGGCGATATTTCCGCCAAGGAATATGCAACTGAAAGAGAAAGGATTCTGGCTTCAGTCGAGGATGCGGATGTCACGCCGACATTTTCGGCGCGACCGCGGCCGCAGCCAGCGGCACGTGCTGCACCGGCCCGGCCAAGATCGGCACCGGGCCCCGCATCAAGACCCGTGACGGATACGCCAAACCCGTCCTCGGGCCCGTCCGCAGGGCGGCCGCAGGCCCGACCGGAGACCACAGTCGGCAATACGGTCGGCAATCCGGACGATATTACATCCTTCTGGGGGCTCATTTTTATCGGTCTCTGCGCGGCCGGCCTCATGACCTTTCTGATCGGGCGGCTGATTGGTGACATCACCATTGCGCTGACGCTGGCCATTACGGTGTTTGCCGCCATCGTCATCGCAGCCTTCCAGCGGATGCAGACTTGACGCTGCAGAGCTGGCCCCGCAGGGAAGAGATCCGGCTCAGACGCGCTCAATGATCTTCTCTCCGAAAAGGCCCTGCGGGCGGAACACCAGGAAGATCAGCGCAAGCACATAGGCAAACCAGTTCTCGGTTGCGCCACCCACCATCGGGCCGATGAGAAACTCAAAGAGTTTTTCCCCGACCCCGATGATGAGGCCGCCGACAATGGCTCCGGGTATCGAAGTGAAGCCTCCGAGCATCAGCACCGGCAGGGCCTTGAGCGCAATCAGCGACAGCGAGAACTGAACGCCCGATTTGGTGCCCCACATGATGCCTGCAACCAGCGCGACAAACCCCGCGACGGACCAGACCAGCACCCAGATGAAGTTCAGAGAGATCCCCACCGACAGCGCCGCCTGGTGATCATCCGCCACCGCCCGCATGGCCCGCCCCTGCTTGGTGTATTGGCTGAAGAGCACCAGCCCCGTGACCAACAGTGCCGCGATCACTGTCGCCACGATGTCCAGGTTGTCGATAAAGAAGCCGTAACCGAAAATCCCAAAGGTCGTCTCGTCGATCCACAGGTTGATCCCCTGCGGCAATCCGACATCCAGAGTTTTGATTTCTGACCCCCACATCAGGTCCGCCACCCCTTCGAGGAAGTAGGCCAATCCGATGGTGGCCATGAACAGGATGATCGGCTCCTGGCCCACGAGATGTTTCATCACCAGGACCTGCACCAGCCACGCGAGGACAACCATGACGCCAACCGTCATCAAAATCGCCACCAGCGACGGCACCGTCCAGCCGAAATGGGTCGTGTGCCCGCCAAACATGGCGTTGATCAGATGCGAAAACGGCACCTGCCCGTTCATGATCCCGACAAGGGTCATCGCCGCGAACAGCGCCATGACGCCCTGTGCATAGTTGAAAATGCCCGACGCCTTGTAAATCAGCACGAAGCCCAGCGCCACCAGCGCATAGAGCACGCCCGCCATCAATCCGTTCAGCGTCACCTCCATGGCAAAGATCAGTTGATCAGACATGGCACGCCTCCTTGTATTTTTCTGCAGCCTCAGTCATGGGACACCCCCAGATAGGCATCGATCACATCCTGGTTGTTGCGCACCTCTTCGGGTGTGCCGTCGCCGATTTTCTTGCCGTAATCCATCACCACGACCCGGTCGCTCAGATCCATGACCACGCCCATGTCATGCTCGATCAAGGCAATGGTGGTGCCGAATTCATCATTCACATCGAGAATAAAGCGGGACATGTCCTCTTTCTCCTCGACGTTCATTCCCGCCATCGGCTCATCCAGCAGCAACAGTTTGGGCTCCGCGGCCAGGGCCCGGGCCAGTTCGACGCGCTTTTTCAACCCGTAGGGCAACCGCGCGACAGGGGTCTTGCGAATGGCCTGTATTTCGAGGAAATCGATGATCTTTTCGACCACCTCCCGGTTTTCGGTCTCTTCCTTCTCAGCCCAGCCCTTCCACAAGGCCTGCTGAAAAAGGTTCGTTTTCATATAGTTCAAACGCCCGGTCATCACGTTGTCGAGAACGCTCATACCATCAAACAAGGCAATGTTCTGAAAGGTCCGGGCAATGCCCTGACGCGCGACCTCATAGGGGCGCATCGGCGGGCGCTTCTTGCCGTGAAACAGCACCTCGCCGTCCTGCGGTACGTAAAACCCCGAGATCACATTCAGCATCGAGGACTTGCCCGCCCCGTTCGGGCCAATGATCGCGCGGATTTCGCCCTCGCGGATATCAAAGGAGATATCCTTGATGGCGACCACACCCCCAAAGCGCAGCGTGATATTCTTCATCTCCATGACCACGGGGCCAATGGTGCGGCCATCCTCGGTCACATAGCTGTCGGATTGGTCAAGCATGGGCCCCTCCTTCGGTTTCTGTCGCATGTGGGGACGGCGGGCGGGGCGATGTGCAGCTTGCCTGCACGAGCGTCGATCCGACCGGCCTCATTCTGCCGCCACCGCGCGGGTGATCGCGGATTGCACCTTGGCATCCACAAGGCTGAGCGTGGCACTGATTGCGCCCTTGCGCCCGTCCTCATAGGTGACTTCGGTCCGGGTCGAGACCTGATCGGAACCGTCATAGAGCGCGGTGATGATATCGGCGAATTTCTCCTCGACGATGCGGCGGCGGACCTTGCCGGTGCGGGTGATCTCGCCATCATCCGCATCCAGTTCCTTGTGCAGCACCACAAAGCGATGGACCTGACAGCCCGACAGCATTTCGTCCTGCGCCACCGAGGTGTTGACCGCCTCCACATGCGACCGGATCGTTTCCAGCACGCGGGGATGCCCGGCCAGCTCCTGATAGGATCCGTAGGCGATATTGTTGCGCTCGGCCCAGTTCCCCACCGCGGTCAGGTCGATATTGATAAACGCCACACAGCGATCGCGCCCGTTCCCGAACACCACGGCTTCCAGAATATCGGGGTAGAACTTCAGCTTGTTCTCCACGTATTTCGGCGCAAACATCGCACCATCTGCCATTTTGCCCACATCCTTGGCCCGGTCGATGATCCGCAAATGTCCCGAGCTCTCTTCGATGAACCCCGCATCCCCCGTCGCGACCCAGCCTTCGGCGTCCTTGGTTGATGCCGTCGATTCAGCGTTCTTGTAATATTCGACAAAGGTGCCGGGCGAACGGTAGTGGATCTCTCCGGTGTCATCGATCTTGATCTCGACGTCAGGCGCCGGCACTCCAACCGTATCCGCCCGCACTTCGCCATCCGGCTGCACCGTGATGAAAACCGTGGCTTCGGTCTGACCATAAAGCTGCTTCAGGTTGATCCCGAGACTCCGGTAGAAATCGAAGATCTCCGGCCCGATCGCCTCGCCTGCCGTATAGCCCACGCGAATACGCCCGTATCCCAGCGTGTCTTTCAGCGGGCCGTAGATCAGCAGATTGCCGAGCCAGTATTTCAACCGGTCCGCCCCGCTCACCGGCTTGCCGTCCAGAATGCGCCCGCCAACCTTCTTTGCATGCGCAAGGAAGTAGTGAAACATCCGCTGCTTCAGACGACCGGCGTCCTCCATCCGGATCATGACATTGGTCAGCTGGCCCTCGAACACCCGGGGCGGCGCAAAGAAATAGGTCGGCCCGATCTCGCGAAGGTCCGTCATCATCGTCTCCGGGCTTTCCGGGCAATTGACGCAGAAACCACACCAATAGCTTTGACCGAGCGAAAAGATGAAATCACCGACCCAGGCCATCGGCAGATACGACAGCACCTCTTCACGTTCCGTCAGATGGTCGAATTCGCTGACATTCTTGGCGCTCTCGATGACGTTCTTGTTGGACAGCACCACGCCCTTGGGACGGCCTGTGGTTCCCGAGGTGTAGAGCATGACACAGGTACTGTCATACGTCAGCCGGGCCCGCCGGGCCGCCAGATCCGACCTGATTTCGGCGGGCGCGGCGCGGCCCTGCGACTGCACTTCTTTATAGGGGTGCAGATGTTCATGATCATATTTCCGCAGACCTCTGGGGTCGACGTAGATCACATGGCGGAGGTTCTCCAGTTGATCCTTGATTTCGACAACCTTGTCGACTTGCTCCTGATCGCCGGCGATCACATAGGCCGCACCGCAATGGTCCAGAACATAGGCCATCTCGTCGGGGCCGGAATCCTGATAGATCGGCACCGGCACGGCGCCGACACTCTGCGCGGCCACCATGGACCAATACAGCGAAGGCCGGTTGCGACCGATGATGGCAATGAAATCGCCCTCCGACACCCCAAGGCTCAGAAGCCCCAACGCAAGCGCGTCGATTTCATCGGCGGTTTCTTTCCAGGTCCAGCTCTGCCAGATGCCGAATTCCTTCTCCCGGTAGGCCGGGCGATCAGCATAGACAGTGGCGTTTCTCTCCAGCAGGGCCGGCACAGACAACAACTGCCCGGCGCCAGACGAGGTCTGCGCAGCGGTGTGAGACACGTATTTACTCCTCCCGTATCCGGTCCTCCCCGACCGGATTGGCCGCCACTCGCACGGGTGTGCGGGGCGATCCTTATGTCCATATTAGGACAGCCCTCACGTAACAAAGCAAGTTTTTCGCGATGATTTCTGAAACCTTTCGAATTGTAACAAGTGCAAACTATTTGCCGGAGGCAGGCCAAACCCTGCGCCGGGACAAGCCGCTTTGCCTCCCTGTCGCAACCTGCTAGCCAATGTGCGGGGAGCCGAGATGAAACAGACCACCGCACAACGTACCGCCATGATCGATGCCGGGTTGAACCTGATTGCACAGGCCTTGTCTGTCTATGACGATGCGTTGCGGCTGGCGGCCTGCAATCATCGCTTTCAGGAAATGTTCAACCTGCCCGCGCATCTGGTGCGGGAGGGGGCGAGCTTTGCCGACACCATCCGCTTCATCGCCGAACAGGGCGACTATGGAACCATCGACGACATCGATGACTTTGTGCAGCAGCGTGTTGATCAGGCCCGCGCGTTCGTTCCCCATTACGTGGAGCGCCAGCGGGCCAACGGGCAAGTGATCTCGATCGAGGGTGCACCGCTGCCGCAGGGTGGTTGGGTGACGGTCTATACCGACATCACCCGCACCAAACGCGTGGAGCAATTGCTGCGCGCGCGCTCGGAAGAACTCTCGGATCAGGTGATGAACTACACCGAGGAATTATCCGCCACCAACCGCAATCTTGCCGCGACGATCAAGACACTGGAAGAAACCAAACGGCAGCTCACCCAAATCGAGGCGCGCACCCGGCTGACCACCGAGATGATGCCCGCCCATATCGCCCATGTGGACAATGAGGGCTTCTATACGTTCACCAACGGCCGGTTGAGCTCGGTCTTTCCCGGTCGGCCCTCCGGCATTCTCGGTCAGCATATCTCGACCGCACTGGGACCATCGGCCTACGCCCGCATCAAGCCGCACCTTGCCAAAGCCTATCAGGGTGCCAGTCCGGTTTTCGAATTCACCGAAGATCAGAACAGCCGCCGTCTGCGGGTTGCCTTTACCCCGGATCACGAGGGGGGGGTCTTTATTCTGTCGATGGATGTGACAGAGGAAACCCAGGCCCGCGTCGCGCTGCAGCAAGCGCGGAAACGGGAAATCGCGGCGCAGATGACCAGCGGGCTGGCGCATGATTTTTCGAACTTGCTGACGATCATTCTTGGAATGCAGACAAAACTCTCCCGGATGGATCTGCCCGCAGGCGCCCCGGAGCTGATCGACGGCACCCTGTCGGCGGCGCGGCGCGGCGGGCGGTTGCTGGACCGTATGGCCGAAATGACCGGGCACCGCGGCCTGCGTGCACAGGCCACCGATCTTCACGCGCTTCTGACCGAGCTGAAGATCCTCGCAACGCCCTCCCTGCCGCAGGGCATCGGACTCAGCGTTCTGGACAACACCGGAACGGACCGGTTTCTGCTGGACCCGGGCCGCCTGCAGGATGCGCTTTTGAACCTGATCCTGAACGCACGCGACGCCTGTGGCGTCAGCGGCCAGATCACCGTCTCCGCCCACCCGGTCGGGCAGACATGGATCGAATTTTCCGTTGGCGACACCGGACCTGGATTTTCGCCCGAGGCGCTGGTCAATGCCCTGAACCCGTTTTTCACAACCAAGGGTCAGGAAGGCTCGGGGCTCGGGTTGTCGATGGTCTACGACATGGTGAAATCCGCAGGCGGCGACATCCGCATCGGCAATACGGTCTCCGGAGCGCTGGTCACGCTCCGCCTGCCCTACCGGATTGCGCCCATGGCCGCAGCCGGCATTGCCCTGCTTGTGGAAGACAGCGACGCGCTGCGCGCGACCTATCGGCAACTGCTGATGGAGCTCGGCTATTCCGTCATTGAGGCCACCAGCGTCGATGAGGCGGTGGCGCTGGTGGCGGATGTCGAAGGCATTGCGCTGATCCTCTCTGATATCCGCCTCGAAGGCAGCGCCACCGGGGTCGACCTGTGTCATCGGCTTGGCGATGGCGCGCCGCCGGTGGTTCTGATGACCTCGCTGCCGCAGTCCGATCCGCTCTTTCATACCGCGCAGGCGCAGGCTCCGCTTTTGCAAAAACCCTTTGAGCGCGCAGAACTGCTGGCGCTCTTGCAACAGGAGGCTCCGCATGCGTGATGCATCCCTCGCCCCGCTCGTGACCATCCTTGATGATGAGCCGGAAATCCGTCGCCTGCTGACCGAAACACTGAAAGACGCAGGCTACCGCACCCAGAGCTTTTCCCGGGCGCGCGATTTTGAGGCCGCCCTGCAACGGGTGACACCGGATGTCTGTCTCGTGGATCTGTCGCTACCCGATACGGATGGCCTGGCCCTGGTCCATCGGCTCGCATTGGAACAGGGGGCCAGCGTGATCATCATCTCCGGCCGCGCGCAGGTCCATGACCGTGTCACCGGTCTGGAACTGGGGGCCGACGACTATATAACCAAACCCTTTGACCCGGCAGAGGTCGTTGCCCGCATCCGTGTGCGCCTGCGTGTCGCGCCCCGGGGCGGCAAGGCCCCAACCGGCGACCGTGCGCATTTTTCCGGGTGGACCGCTCATTTCGACCGCTATGTGCTGGAAGACGAGGCGGGCGAGGAGACCACGTTTTCTCATGCCGAGGGCGAGGTTCTGCGGCTCTTTCTCGACAGCCCGAAACGGCTGATCTCCCGGTCCCAGATGATGGAGCGGCTGGGCGGTGGCGCCGGGGACAGCTTCGACCGGGCCATGGATGTGCGGATCTCCCGGCTGCGGACCAAGCTGAAGGAAGACCCCAAGAACCCGCGCCTGATCAAAACAATCTACGGAGCAGGCTATATCTTTCTGGGCGATGTCAGCTGGAGCTGATCCCCACCCGCCGCGGATTTCACCCCTGCCCCGAAGCGCCACGAACCACCGCACCCGCCCTTGCGGCCCTGCTCCGAAGTGAAACCCGATCTCGGATCGCGAGCCCTCTTGCAGCGGTGATTCGGGTGACGTAAAAAGACAACATGGCCACCTGTCTGCTCTATCGTCTTGCCCAAGCGCGCCCGGCCCGGTTCTACCGGATCGAACTTGCCATGAACCTTTTCAACGAAGTTTCCGTCCTGCGGGAATGGGGCGTCAAAGGCGGAAAAGGGCGCAGCACGATCAATATCTTCGGCAACCTGCGCGAGGCCTCCGTCGCTGCGGACCGCCACCGCAGCCGCATGCTGAAACGGGGCTACGACCGCGCCTGACGGTCCCGCCCCCGCAGGGTCGGCCCTGACAAACCTCCGCAACTTGGCCCTTTTATCCGACCCGCCCCTCCCCTAGTAGTTCTGCAACGGGTTGAAAGAGGCACGCCTATGTCAGAAATCACACTGGTCCGGCACGGTCAGGCCAATACCCAAGCGCGCGAGGAAGCCAGCTACGACAAGCTGAGCCCGCTCGGCCATCAGCAGGCAGCCTGGCTCGGCGATCATCTTCGGACCTGCCAGGATCACTACGCCCGCATCTATTGCGGCACCCTCTCCCGGCACAGGGAAACAGCTCTGGCCATGGGCTTTGATGCCGGGAGGCTGATCGCCGACCCGCGCCTCAATGAAATGGAATACTTCACCCTCGCACAGGCGATGGAGGCACAGCACAATCTGGCCATCCCGCGCGAGCGCGAAAGCTTTGTCGCCCATCTGCCACAGGTCTTTGCCGCGTGGGAAGGCAATCAGATCGAAAACCCTCCGGAAAGCTGGCGCGACTTCGAGACCCGGACCAGGGCCGTCGTGGCAGACATCGCCGCGGGCGAAGGTCCGGCGCTATTGGTGACATCCGGCGGGTTGATTGCCATGGTGATGCGCCAGTGTCTCGGCCTCGATACCGCGGCCACCGCGCGGATGGCGCTTGCCATCATGAACAGCTCGCTGCACCGCTTGCACAATATCGGCGGCCAGTATTCACCGGTGCTGTTCAATGCCGTCCCCCATCTGGAACCGCCAGAGCGCCAATATGCGCGCACCCATCTCTGACACTGAACATTGCACCGACAGAGTCCACTGACAGATCCTCATTTCAGGAGAGACCCAATGCAGCTCTATTATGCGCCCCACACCATATCGATCGCCGTTGCCATCGCCCTGGAGGAAGCGGAACTGGAGTATGAGCCGGTCAAGGTCGATTTTGCCCGCAAGGAACAGGCCACACCGGCCTACCAGCAGATCAATCCCAAGGGGCGCGTGCCGGCGCTTGTGGTCGATGGTGGCATCCTGACGGAAACCGGAGCACTGCTGGAATTCATCGCCGACCGGGCAGAGCACGCCCAACTGCGCCCCAGTGACCCGGTATTGGCGGCCCGCACGCGCGAAGTGATGTTCTATCTCGCCTCGACGATGCACGTGAACCACGCCCACAAGATGCGCGGCGCCCGGTGGGCGTCGAACCCGGAATCCTTCAAGGACATGGCCCGGAAAGTGCCTGAGACGATGACGGCCTCCTGCGACTACATCAGCAATTGGGGCCTGCGCGGTCCGTTTGTGCTGGGCGATACTGTGTGCCTTGCGGATTGCTATCTCTTTGTGATCTGTACCTGGCTCGAAGGCGACGGTGTGGACGTTGCGCGCTTTCCGAAGATCGCCGCATTCATGGCGGCAATGGAAGCCCGCGACAGCGTCAAGGCCGTCCGCGCCAGAAACATGCTTTGAAGGAAGACGACATGACTCATCTCTGGGTGCGCGCCGAGCAGCGCCTGAACGAAGACCGTGTCGGGCTGACCCCGGCGGGGGCCCGCGCTTTGATTGCCGCAGGCATTCGTGTCACCGTGGAAGACAGCCGGACCCGTGCCCTGGCGCTGCAGGGCTATATCGATGCAGGCTGCGAGATCGCGCCCGAGAACAGCTGGCCCGATGCGCCGCGGGATGCGATCATCTTCGGGCTCAAGGAATTGCCTGACGACGGGACACCCTTGCCGCACCGCCACATCATGTTCGGCCATGCCTTCAAGGGGCAACATTCCGGCCGGGAGTTGCTGCGCCGCTTCCGGGAGGCAGGAGGCACGCTCTATGATCTTGAATATCTGGTGGACGAAAGCGGCCGTCGCGTCGCGGCCTTCGGCTATTGGGCAGGCTATGCCGGCGCTGCAGTCACGCTCAAGGCCTGGGCCGCTCAGCAACGTGATGCGATCTGCGGCCCGGTGGGTGTCTACGCAGACAAAGATGCGCTGCTGGCGGCCCTCAGCCAGGAACTGGACGCCACCGGATCAGAGCGCCCCACGGCCATAGTGATCGGCGCTCTCGGGCGCGTTGGCACCGGCGCGGCGGACCTCTGCGAGGCGATGGGCGTCGCGGTGACCAAATGGGATATGGCGGAAACCGCAAGCGGCGGCCCCTTCCCGCAGATCCTCGACCATGATCTGTTCCTGAACTGTATCTTTGCCCGCCCCGGCACGCCGGTTTTCGTGCCACGGGATGCGCTCAGCGCGCCACGCAGGCTCACTGCCGTGGGCGATGTGGCCTGCGATCCGGATAGCGATTATAATCCGGTCCCTGTCTATAGCCACGCCACCACATGGGAAAACCCGGTAATCCGGGTCGCCGAGACCCCGGTGCTCGACGTGATGGCGATCGACAACCTGCCCTCGATGCTGCCCGCTGAAAGCTCCGAGGACTACGCCGATCAACTGCTGGCCAGCCTGCTGACCCTGACCGACCTCGACTCCGGTGTCTGGGCGCGGGCGAAAGCGGTCTTTGACGAACATGTTGCGGGCTGACCTGCCCCACCCCGACGAAGGAGAACTGACATGACTATTCACTGGTGCGGAACCGGGCTCTCGGCCATTCCCGGCCTGCGGCGCCTGCTGGAGGCAGGCCACGACGTCGCCGTATGGAACCGGACGCCGGAAAAGGCCGCCGAGGCAGTGGGCGATCTGACCACAAACATCCATAAATTCTCTGTCGCGCGGCTGTCGGAACTGCTCAGCCCCGCCGATGTCGTGGTCTCCATGCTGCCGGGCGACTGGCATGTGGAACTGGCAGAGCTGGCAATCGCAAAGGGGGCGCATTTCGTCTCCTCCTCCTATATCTCACCCGAGATGCGCCACCTGGACGACAAGGCCAAAGCCGCCGGGGTCGCGCTGGTGAACGAGGTCGGTCTCGACCCCGGCATCGACCACCTGATGGCCCATGCATTGGTGGCGGAATACGCGGGATCTCCGGCGTTTGATCCGGAAAACGAAATCAGCTTTCTGTCCTATTGCGGCGGCATCCCCAAAACACCGAACCCCTTCCGCTACAAATTCAGCTGGTCGCCTCTCGGCGTGCTCAAGGCGCTGCGCTCGCCCTCCCGCTCCATCCGGGACTTCGCGGTCTTCGACGTGGCCCGCCCCTGGGACGCCATATCGACCTATGATGCACCGCTGGCCTTGCCGGAGAATTTCGAAGTCTATCCCAACCGCGATTCCCTGCCCTTCATGGAGCAGTACCATTTCGGCAAGGACTGGAAGGTGAAGACATTCGTGCGCGGGACCCTGCGCCTGAACGGCTGGAGCGACGCATGGGCGGATGTCTTCCGCGAGGTCGAAACACTGGACGGCCCCGAAGGCGATGCCCGGCTCAAGGAAATGTCCGATCAGTTCTGGGCCGAGAATGCCTATGACGCGGGCGAGCCGGACCGGGTTGTGCTCTGTGTTGACCTGAAGGCAGAACGCAATGGCGAGACCAAGTGGCACAAGACCTACGTCATGGACGCCTGGGGCGACGATCGCGGCAGCGCCATGGCGCGCCTCGTGTCCTATCCGGTGTCCTACGCCGTCGAGGCGGCCATGAACGGCAAGATCGCGGCAGGCGTCAGCGCCGCCCCGAGCGATCCGGCATTGGTGGACAGCTGGATGGGCCGTATCGGCGCGCTGGCACAACACTTGCAGGTCGTTTCGCACACCTCCTGAACCGATCCGCCGGGGCCTGAATTCTGGTCTCAAGGCCCCGGCGACCCCGCGCGCACGCTCCTGCAAAGTTTATGGTTTTTTAGCCATCGCGTGACAGTATACCGGCGTGAGCCACTGTTGGGAACCAGCGGTATTGGCAATCGCCTTCGGTCCGGGCCATGCGCCTTGTGTGTTTGTAGTGTAGAGGCGTGTGTATGACCCCCGACGAAAAGGCCCTTCTGGATCAAATCGAACAAGCGATTTTTGTTCTGGAACCCGACCGTGACGGCATCCCGCGCTATGTCGCATTCAACCGCTACGGCCTGTCACATATTCAGCGCACCGAAGACGAGGTCCTGGGACTGACCATACGGGATCTGTTTCCCGGTCAATACGGCGAAACCATATATCAGCACCACCTCCGCATTCTCCGCACCGCGATGCCCTATGCCTATCAATCCCACCTGCCCCTGCACGACAGTGTGCACCAGATCGAAGTGACCCTGCGCCCCATCATCGGGGACCGGGGGCAGGTCCGTCGCATCGTCGGCACAACCAAGGATATTTCCAGCCTCGATACGCTGCACGATCTGCAACTCGGAGCCGAGATGTTTCAGACCGAAATTGAAGATTTCGTCAGCCTCGCGGCACATGACCTCAGAACCCCGATCCGGCATGTCAGCACCATCGCCGGAATGCTGCGGGACGACTTCGTCGATCTCGGCGATGGCAAGCTGGAACTGATCGACATGCTCGAACAAATCGGCATCAAAGCCATGAACCTGATTGCCGACATCCTCTCCCACGCGCAGGCAACCTCGACGAAATCCGATATCAGGACCTTCAGCCTCGCGAACCTGGTGAAAGAGGTTGTCGCCCTTCTGGATCCCATGGGGCTCTGCACCCATACGGTTTCGGGCGATTGGGTTGTCGGGGACCGCGCCGCCACCCTGATCATCCTGCGCAACCTGGTCGACAATGCGATCAAACACACTGGCTCGGAAATCCCGGGCGCCTTGCACATCGATGTCTGTCTCACCGACGCAGGCCCCGGATTTTACCGTATCGAGGTGCGCGACAACGGCCCGGGACTGAAAGAAGCCTCCGCCTTGTTATTGAACACGGGCACATTGCGGACAGAAGGGGGCTTCGGGCTGCAGGGCGTCCACCGCCTGCTACAGGCCCGCGGCGGCCAAATCGAGGCAACGAATGCGGCAACCGGCGCTGGCGCGGTGATCCGCTTCACCCTGCCCGGAAAGGTCCTGTCGGAGGAGACTGCCCTGACCCCGGACCCCCGACCGGCCAACTGATCCGGGACAATCCGTCGGACCGACGACAGGCTCCGGTTTCAGCCGAGCGCCTTGCATCAGCCGGGATCAGCCCACATCTCCGGGCCGGGCACGTCCAAAGAGGGCAATCGGCTGGCTGCGCCCGCGCAGTGTCACCGGCGGCAACTCCGTCCAACCCTCGCGCGCGGGCTCCCCCCCTCGCGGACGGCAGGCCTCCAGCAGGGCAGCAGAGACGACAATTTCCATACCGCACTCCTTGGTCATCTGTTCCAGACGCGCAGCCGTGTTCACAGTGTCGCCAAGGGCTGTGAATTCCAGTCGATCCTGATCCCCGACCACACCGGAAAACACCTCTCCCCAATGCAGCCCGATTCCCACTTTCACCGCGTGCCGCCCCTCAGATTGACGGAGCGCGGACCATTCTTCCATGTCCTCCGACAGGCACAGGGCACAGTGCAGGGCGCGATCCGCGGCCGCTTCGCCATCAAAAACCAGCATCGCGCCGTCGCCGATGAACTTATCCACCATGCCCTGGGTCTGACGCGCGGCGCGCTGGATCCGAATGCGGTACTCGGTGACGAACTCGCCCACCTCGGCCGGGTCCTTGCCCTCCGCCCAGGAGGTAAAGCCGCGGATATCCACAAACAGGACTGCCATCACCTGCCGCCGTCCATGGCGCAATTCTTCCAGGCCTTCGGCCTGCATCCGCTCCACCAGTCGGCTCGGCAGATAGCGCGTCAGGGACAGGCGTCGTTCGGTCTCGATCAGCGACCGGTGCAGCAAACTGCGCAAGGCCGACGCCGCAACCACAAGCACCACGCCGGCCAGCAGAATCATAACCACACGCACGATATTGGGCGGTCCTGCCAGCAGGTGCTGCGCCCGCAGGATCACATCATCGGTCAACTCATAGTCGGACATGAAGATGAGACAGCTCAGCCCCCCGACAATCAGCGCCACACAATAGGCCTGCAGGTAGGGGTTGAAACGCAGCACAGCAAAGGCCAGCACCACCGGCACCAGCCAGGTCGGCGGCAGCAGGAATGTCAGCGCCCCGGGCATCGCGACATTTTCAAGCCCCACCCATGTGTTGAGCAACATGAACATGCAGTCAAAGGTGACCACCGGCCAGACCATCCACCGACGGAAGCGGCCGCTGAGCGTCAACCACAGGGTGAACACGCCGAGCCCCAGATAGGAGAGCAGCGCCAGCACCGCCGACAGCCATTGTCTGTGAAGAATGGCCGCGATTTCCTCCGGCGGCGTTCCCACCGCAAGGACAAACACAAGCATCAGCCCCAATGACACAAAGATCCGCAGGAGCGAGACGACCTTTTCCGCTCTCAGTTCCGCTTCGCGCAACAGGGTGGCATTCGGGGCCACCCGCGCCTGACGCATGCGCGATATCATTCTGCGGAGGGCTCCAGAGCGACGACCTGCCCGACGCTATCCGCACTCAGCTCTTCAAAATCGAAATTATCCAGCCGCTGCGCCCGGCGCCCGGCCTTGTCGGCGCTGATCTTGATATCCGACAGATCCTTCTGCGCCTGACCGAAGTGGCGATCCAGATTGACCACCCGGTCGCCCAACCGCTCCACATCCTTGTGCAAAAGCCCCAGCTCCTTGCGGATCGCACCGGCCTGTTCCCGCATCCGGGCGTCTTTCAGGATTGCGCGCATGGTGTTGAGCGTCGCCATGCAGGTGGTCGGAGAAACGATCCAGACCTTCAGCGCAAACCCCTCGCGCACCACATCAGAAAAATTGGCATGCAACTCCGCATAAACCGCCTCGGACGGGAGGAACAGCAACGCTCCGTCTGCGGTTTCGCCGTCAAGGATGTATTTCTCCGACACATCACGAATATGTTTGCGCAACGCCCCTTTCAACAGCCGCGACGCCAGTGCCTTTTCATCCTGGCTTTCCGCATTGCGCAGGGCCTCGTAGGGCTCCAGCGGGAATTTGGAATCGATCACGATAGGTCCCGGCGGGTTCGGCAGTCTGATCAGACAGTCGGCGCGCTTGCCGTTGGAGAGCGTATGCTGAAACGCATAGGCATCCGTCGGCAGCGCCTTGGACACGATATCGTTCAACTGGATTTCCCCGAAGGCCCCCCGGGTCTGCTTGTTCGACAGGATATCCTGCAGCGACAGCACATCGCCCGAAAGCTTGGTGATATTGTCCTGCGCCTTGTCGATTACCGCCAGCCGTTCCTGCAATTGCGTCAGCGAGGTTGCGGTGCGTTTCGCATTGCCGTGCAGGCTCTCGCTCATGCGTTCCTGCATCTCGGAGATCGCGCGCGCCTGTTTCATCGCATTGTCCGCCAACCGGTCATTCATCCGTTGCTGCACATCGCCCAGCCGGGTCTCCATCGTCCGTAGGATCTGCAATTGGGCATTGGCCTGAGTATCAGACACCGTCTGCAGATTACCGCGCAGCGCCTCCTGACCGGAGGACAGCTGCTGGGCGACCTGACCGATCGCCGTCATCTGCTGCGTCAGCGGCGCGATCGCGCGGACGGCCTGACCGGAGTTGCGCATCGACAGAAACAACAGGACAAACAGCAGCACCACCGCGGCCCCTGCCCCAAGGATCATCAAACCAAGCGCATCCATATTGGCAACGGCATCTCCCATGCCTTCCATCAGCAAAACCCCTCAGCTCCGACCGAACAGACGTTCGATGTCGGACAGTTTCAGTTCCACATAGGTGGGACGGCCATGGTTGCACTGGCCGGAATGGGGCGTCGCCTCCATTTCGCGCAACAATGCGTTCATCTCTTCGCCCCGCATCCGTCGTCCGGACCGGATCGAGCCATGGCAGGCCACCCGGCTGAGGATCGCCTCAAGCCGCGCCTGCACCAGCTGGCTTTCTCCTTGGTCCGCCAACTCATCCAGAATGTCCCTGATCATCGCTTCGGCATTGACCTCCCCCAGAATTGCTGGGGTTTCACGCACGGCCACAGCATTTCCGCCGAAGGCCTCAAGCCCCAGGCCAAATTTCGCCAATTCCCCGGCGACCTCCAGCAGACGCGCGCAGTCCGTTTCCGAGAGTTCCACGATTTCCGGGATCAGCAGGGCCTGCGCCGCAACGCCATTCTGGGCCATCTGGCCTTTGAGCTTTTCATAAACCAGACGTTCGTGGGCGGCGTGCTGATCCACGATGACCATGCCGTCCCGCGTCTGGGCGATGATGTAGTTTTCATGCACCTGACCCCGGGCCGCTCCCAGCGGCAGATCCGTCGGGTGATCTGCTGCGGCCTCATCCCGGGACGGGGCCGGACTGCGGTCCTCAACGAGCTGCCCGCTAAAGGCGCCTTCGAATTCCGCAAAGCCCGGCGATGGCGGCGCATCAACGGCCTGTGGCCACGGCTGACCCGGGGATTGCGCCGCGTAAGAGGCGTTGCGTGCGCCCAGCGAGGGCCGATCCATCTGGTAGACCCGGGGCGCACCCGTCGCCGAGGGCTGTTCCGGCCGCATCGCACCAAGGGTGGCACCGGCCACGGTCGAGGACGCGCGGTGTCCGGCTTCGGCCAGACTGTGCCGCAGCGCAGATACGATCAGACCCCGCGCCACACCCGGGTCACGAAAGCGGACTTCGGATTTCGCCGGGTGTACGTTGACATCAACCAGCGTGGGGTCGCAGTCGAGAAACAAAGCCGCCGCCGGGTGACGGTCGCGGCTGAGAAAGTCCATATAGGCCGCCCGCAGTGCGCCGGTGAGCATCTTGTCCTTCACCGGGCGGGTATTGACGAAGAGAAACTGGGTGACGGCCGCGCCCCGCGAATAGGTCGGCAGCGCCGCATAGCCGTACAGGCGGATATCATCGCGGGTCGCGTCGATTTTCAGCGCGTTTTCAGCAAACTCACGCCCGATCACATGCGCCAGCCGGCCATGTAGCGCATCGAACAGGTCGCCGCTCATCGGATCAGCGCGAAAACTCACCCGCCCCTCGCCGCCGCCCGATACATCGCGCAGCGTGAAACCGACCGAGGGCTCCGCCATGGCCAGCCGCTTGACCGTGTCCGAAATCGCCTGCGTCTCGGCCCGGTCGGAGCGCATGAACTTCAGCCGTGCGGGGGTGGCAAAGAACAGGTCGCGCAGCTCGACGATGCTGCCCTGGCGCAGGGCTGCGGGTTTCACCGGGTCGAACACGCCGCCCGCGACCCGGATCTGCGCCGCCTCATGACCCTCGGCGCGACTGGTGATGATCAGCCGCCCGACAGCGCCAAGCGACGGCAGCGCCTCGCCCCGGAACCCGAAGGTGTGGATGTTCAGAAGGTCGGAGCCGTCAATCTTCGAGGTCGCATGCCGGGACAGGGCCAGTGGCAGATCCGCAGGCGACATGCCGCAGCCGTTGTCGGTGACCCGGATCAGCGTCTTGCCACCATCCGCAATTTCCACAGTGATACGGCTGGCCCCGGCGTCGATGGCATTTTCGACCAGCTCTTTCACGGCCGAGGCAGGGCGCTCCACCACTTCGCCTGCGGCAATACGGTTGATCGCACTGTCATCAAGCTGCCGGATCACAGGACGCGCGGGATTCGGCAGGGTTTCGCTGATTTGGGGGTCGGGGAATGTCATACCGCTATATTTAGCATGCACCATTGCGATTCTGCCACCCGGAATACGCGCTCTATCCGGCCTGCGCAACGGCCGGAATACAGGGGCGGCCAGAGGCGCGCTACACGCCTGACGGGGCGCCTGCGCGCGACCGACAGGGGCCGAATAGCGCAGCAATCGCAAGGATCAAACCAGAGATGGTCGCGATCATTCCGGCCGCGCTCACCGCGTCGGCCATCCCGATCCACAGCGGACCATAGCCCGCCAGCACATATCCGACCACCGCGGCCAGCGTGGCAAACACGATGCTCCAGCCGACCTGCACGTCCAGCCGGTTGGTCATCATCCGGGCGGCCGCGGGCGGGCAGATGAACATGGCAATGACGATGATCGAGCCCACCGCATCAAAGGCCGCAACTGCCGAAATCGCGGCGATGAGGACCAGCGCCAGCCCCAGAAGATCCGTGCGCATGCCCAACGTGCGGGCAAACCCCTCGTCAAAGGTCGCGATGGTCAGGGGGCGCCAAAACAGCGCAATGAAGCCCACGACCACCACCAGCGTCGCCGCCATGCGCGGCAGCTCCACCGGCAGATAGGCCAGCGCCTCCGGGTCCGCAAGCGAGCCCCAGCCGGTGCCGTCGAGCCAGATCAGGCTTTCGAGGTTGCCATAGAGCGCGTGCTCCACGTCCAGATGCACCGACGATGTATCGCTCTGCTCCAACAGCAGCACCCCGGCGGCAAACAAGGTGGTGAACACCACGCCCATCGCCGCGCCCGGTTCAATCCGCCCCAATCGGCGGATGCCTTCGATCATGACCACGGCGACACAGGCGGCCCCCGCCGCGCCCAGCATCATCGGCCAGGTGGAAATCGCCCCCGTCACCAAAAACGCCACAACGATCCCCGGCAGGGCCACATGGCTGATTGCGTCTCCGATCAGGGCCTGCTTGCGCAGCAGCAGGAAATTCCCCGGCAGGGCGCAGGCCACCGCTGCAAAGATCCCGATCAGCAGGGGCGTCAGGGACAGGGTGACAAATTCGCTTCCCATTGTTCAGACCTCCCTTGGGCTGCCGATTTTGCGGTCAATTGCTGCAATCTGATCCGGCGTCAGTACGGTCTCGATCTCACGCAACCCGTCATACAGCGCCGCTGCAGCCTCCTGTGCCTGATCGCGGCGCAGGATGTCCCAGCGCATCTCGTCCCGCAGGGCCTTGGCCGCGCGCCGTCGGCCAGACTGCGTGGCAACCCCGTCTGCACGCGCGAACCCGGACTGGGCCAGCAACCGCAGGGTCAGGGGCTCGTAGATGATCTGATCCTGGGCCAGCGCCAGCAAACCCTGCCGCAAATGCACCCGTTTCTGGAACCGGCGGTGGCGTCGCACCGCCGCCAGCACGCCCCGGTTCGGGGCAATCAGAAGGGACAGCGCAAACAGGGCAAAACTCATCAGGACGATAATCGGCCCGGTTGGCAAATTCGGGGCCGAGGCCGACAAGGCCGCCCCCAGATAGGCCGCGACCGCCCCCAGCACTCCGGACAGGATGACCACCTGATCGGCCCGCTCGGTCCAGAACCGGGCAGTGACCGGCGGAATGATCAGCAGGGCCACGATCAGGATCAGCCCGACCACCTTCAGCCCGACGACGGTCACCGCCATCACCAGCCCCATCATCAGCATGTCGATCCTGCCGACCGGCAGACCGCGCGCTGCGGCATACTCCGGGTCGAAGGCCACCATGGTCATCGGACGCCGCGCCAGCAGGATCAGGATCAGCACCGCCGCTCCGCCCGTGGCGATCACCAGCGCATCCGCATAGAGCATGCCCGCCGTCGAGCCGAGCAAAAACCCCTCCAGCCCCGCCTGCCGCCCAACGCCCAGCGTCTGAATGACGGTCAGCAACACGATGCCAAATCCGAAAAAGACCGACAGAACTGCGCCGATGGCCGCATCCTCGGCCAGTCGGGTGTTGCGGGTCAGCCAGTTCATGCACCACAGCCCGAGCCCCGCCGAGAGCGCCGACCCCAGCAGCAGCGCCGCCAGGTTGCGGCCATCGCCGCCAAGGCCGACCAGGATCAGGAAGGCAACGCAGACACCGGGCAGCGTTGCGTGGCTGACCGCATCCGACACCAGCGCCCGCTTGCGCAGGAACAGAAATGTCCCGGTGATGCCCGACGCCGCGCCCAGCAAAGCGGCGCCCACCGCCACCAGCGTGGCGTTATATCCCATTTGCAGCAGGAGCGCGTCGATCAGCGTGGACATCATGCAGAGGTCGCGATCTGATCGATTTGGGCGGTGGCGAGGCGACCCCCATATGCGGCCTGCAATGTCTCGGCGGTGAAGGCCGTCTCCACCGGGCCCTCGGCCACCTTGCGGGTGTTGATCAGAAAGACATTGTCGAAATAATCCCGCACGGTGGCCAGGTCATGATGCACCACCACCACCGTCTTTCCCTCGGCCCGCAGCATCTTCAGAACCCCAATGATAGCCTTCTCTGTTGCGGCATCGACGCCGGCAAAAGGCTCATCCAGAAGATAGAGATCGGCGCCCTGCGCCAGGGCCCGGGCGAGAAAGACCCGTTGCTGCTGACCGCCGGACAATTGCCCGATCTGGCGACCCGCGAACTCGCCCATGCCGACACGATCAAGGCAGTCACGTGCGATCCGGCGGTGACTGGCGCGGATCCGTCCGAGCAGGCCAAGATCCCGGTACAGTCCCATCATGACCACGTCGATAACGCGCGTGGGGAAATCCCAATCCACAGAGGCGCGTTGCGGGACATAGGCCACCCGGCCCCGCTGATGATCCAGCGGACGGCCGAAGACCTGCACCCGCCCCGAGACCGGCGCGACGATCCCCAGCGCAGCCTTGAGCATGGTGGATTTCCCGGCACCATTTGGCCCGATGATGGCGGTCATCTGCCCCGGCATCACGGTCATATCGACGGAAAACACCGCCGGCTTTTCACCGTAGCTGACGGTCAGCCCGCGAATGGCCAAAGGGCTGGTCGCCTGCGCTGCCTCCTCTGCGGTCTGCTTGCTCTGTTTCGCCAGCGAAAGTTGCATACTCAGTGTCCTGCCCCGAGGGTGCCATCCATGCCGCCCGCCGGCACATCCGCGCCCAGCGCTCCGGCAATGGTGGTGAAGTTGTGGTCCAGCATACCGACGTAGGTCGCCTCATAGGTGCCGTCATCGCCCATCGCGTCCGAAAACAACTCGCCCCCGATCACGACCTCATGTCCCCGCGCCGCGGCCCCCTCGATCAGGGCCCGCATCGACCGGTCCGCCACGGATGTCTCGACAAAGACCGCAGTGATCCCGCGCTCCACCAGCGTATCCACCAGCCCACTGATCCGGTTCAGCCCCGCCTCGGACTGCGTCGAAATCCCCTGGATGCCGAGCACGTCAAAACCATAGTCCCGCCCGAAGTAGCCAAAGGCATCATGGGCGGTCACCAGCACGCGCTTCGCCTCAGGCACACCCGCGACACTGCGACGACCATAGGCAGACAGCCGGTCCAACTCGCCCAGATGGCGCGCCAGATTTGCCGCAAAGACCGCCTCCGCCTCCGGGCGGGCCTGCGTCAGGGCGCGGGCGACCTCCTGCACGACGTATTTCCACAGCTCGGGACTCATCCAGAGGTGGGGATCATATTTGTCGGCATAGTCATCGTGGCTGCGCAGCAGGGCCTTGGGGGTCGCCTCCGCCACCGCGACCACGGTCCGTTTCCGGGCCAGCGCGTGGAAGAAATCCTCCATCTGCGCCTCAAGATAGAGCCCGTGCCACAGGGTCAGATCGGCGCGGGTCATCGCGGCAATATCCGTGCGGGTCTGGCGGTAGGCATGCGGGTCCACCCCCGGCCCCATCAAGGCCGTCACCGCGACCTCCGCGCCACCAATCTGGCGCGCGGCGTCCGCGATCATGCCGGTGGTGGCCACGATCCGCAGCGGCCCCTCCGCCGCAGCCAGGGGCGACGCGGCCGCCAGTGTCGCAACGGCACCAAGGCCCAAAAGAGTATGACGTCGGTTCAGCATTCAGCGCGCTCCCTGATCGCAGCAGCTTCATTCCACACCCATAGATATGAGAACGGTTCGCAACTTCGTCAATGAAAATGAGAATTATTCGCAATGAATGTGGATATTTTGTCCTTTTGGTCAAAATACACGCCCAAATCCCGAGCGAACGCTTGCACAAATGGGGGTCGGCATGCGATTTTGATGTCAAATCGATCGAGGACTCCCGCACATGGACAGCCAAATCGCAGACAAGGCCGCGCAAGCGTCCGCCAAATCCCCTGCCGACCCGGCACAGGCGGGCCACGCCCATGGCAGCCTGCCCCGCAACCCCGGCATGGACCTGGATCTGGACTGGGCTCTGGGCATCGAGGCCAATACCTCGGCCATCGAGCGGCGCTGTGCCAGCCTGCCCGGGCGCCGCTCCGTCAAAAAAGACCACCAGGCGGCCTGGCTGCTGAAGGCGATTTCCTGCATCGATCTGACCACGCTGGCTGGCGATGACACCGAGGCCCGCGTGGCCCGTCTTTGTGCCAAGGCGCGTCAGCCGGTGCGGGCCGATATTCTGGCAGCACTCGGCATGGAAGAGATCACCACGGGCGCCGTCTGCGTCTATCACGACATGATCCCCGCCGCCGTACGCGCGCTGCAGGGAACGGATATCCCCGTCGCGGCCGTCTCCACCGGTTTTCCGGCTGGCCTTTCGCCCTTTCACCTCAGGGTCGAGGAAATCCGCGAAAGCGTCCGCGCCGGCGCCCGCGAGATCGATATCGTGATCTCGCGCCGGCATGTGCTCAGCGGCAACTGGCAGGCGCTCTATGACGAGATGAAAACCTTCCGCGCGGCCTGCGGCGAGGCCCATGTCAAGGCGATCCTCGCCACGGGCGAGCTGGGCACCCTGCGCAATGTCGCCCGCGCCTCGATGATCTGCATGATGGCGGGGGCCGATTTCATCAAGACCTCGACCGGCAAGGAAAGCGTCAATGCGACCCTGCCCGTCTCGCTGGTGATGATCCGCGCCATCCGCGACTATTTTGACCGCACCGGCTTTCACGTCGGCTACAAGCCCGCAGGCGGCATCTCCAAGGCAAAGGACGCGCTCGTCTACCTCAGCCTGATGAAAGAGGAACTCGGCCACCGCTGGCTGCAGCCCGACCTGTTCCGCTTTGGCGCCTCGTCCCTGCTGGGCGATATCGAACGCCAGCTCGAACATCATGTGACCGGCGCCTATTCCGCCGGCTACCGCCACCCGATGGCGTAAGGACATCCAGATGACAATCAAAGAGATATTCGAAACCATGGACTATGGCCCCGCCCCCGAAAGCGCCGCCGACGCCTTTGCCTGGCTGGTCGATCAGGGCAGCCGGTTCGGCCATTTCATCAACGGCGCATACACCGCACCCGGCACCGGTTTCGAGAGCAGGAACCCGGCCACGGGCGAAGTGCTGGCGGAACTGACCCAGGCAACCCAGGACGATGTCGATGCGGCAGTGACATCGGCCCGCAAGGCGCAGCCCGGCTGGGCGGCGATGGGCGGGTCCAGCCGCGCCATGTATCTCTATGCGATCGCGCGGTTGCTCCAGAAGCACAGCCGACTCTTCGCCGTGTTGGAAACGCTCGACAATGGCAAACCGATCCGGGAAAGCCGCGACATCGACATCCCTCTCGCGCAGCGTCATTTCTATCATCACGCGGGTCATGCGCAGCTGATGGCGGATGAGATGCCGGACCGCGAGGCCCATGGCGTCTGTGGCCAGATCATCCCGTGGAATTTTCCGCTGCTGATGCTGGCGTGGAAGGTCGCGCCCGCTCTGGCGATGGGCAATACGGTGGTGCTGAAACCGGCGGAATACACCTCGCTCACCGCGCTGTTGTTTGCCGATATCTGCCGCCAGGCCGGCCTGCCCAAGGGCGTGGTGAACATCGTGACCGGCGATGGTGCCGTCGGCGAGATGATCGTCAACGCCAAGGTGGACAAGATCGCCTTCACCGGCTCCACCGAGGTGGGCAAGCGCATCCGCACAGCCACCGCAGGCACCGGCAAGGCGCTGACGCTCGAACTGGGCGGCAAGAGCCCCTACATCGTGTTCGACGATGCCGATCTGGACTCCGCGATCGAGGGTCTCGTGGATGCGATCTGGTTCAATCAGGGCCAGGTCTGCTGTGCCGGCTCCCGCCTGCTGGTGCAGGAAAGCATATCCGAGACCTTTCACCTGAAACTGCGCAATCGGATGAAGACCCTTCGCCTTGGGGATCCGCTCGATAAATGCATCGATGTAGGTGCCGTGGTGGATCCGGTGCAGCACGCCCAGATTTCAAAGCTGGTTGCCAGCGCGCCAGACGGCACCGTGCATCAGGCCGCAGTAGACCTGCCCGCAGCAGGCTGTTTCTTCCCGCCCACCCTGATCGAAGGCCTGTCACCGGCAGATCCCCTGATGCAGGAGGAGATCTTCGGCCCCGTTCTGGTCTCCACCACCTTCCGCACCCCCGCCGAGGCACTGGAGCTGGCCAACAACACCCGCTACGGGCTGGCCGCGACGCTCTGGACCGAAAACATCAATCTGGCGCTGGACGTGGCGCCGAAACTGGTCGCCGGGGTGGTCTGGGTCAATGGCACCAATATGTTCGACGCGGCCGCCCCGTTTGGCGGCAAGCGCGAGAGCGGCTTTGGCCGTGAGGGCGGCGTCGAAGGGCTGATGGCCTACACGAAACCCAAAACCTCGCCCAAGCCGCTGGCGCCCGTGGCAGCCTTTGACGCCGCCGACAGCCCCGCAGCGCCGACAGGCATCGACCGCACCGCAAAAATGTATATCGGCGGCAAACAGGCCCGGCCCGACAGCGGCTACGTCAAAGCCGTCTATAGCGCCAAAGGCGATCTGCTGGGACAGGTCGGACTGGGCAGCCGCAAGGACGTGCGAAACGCCGTCGAGGCCGCCGCCGGAGCCAAGGCCTGGTCTGCCACCACTGGCCATCTGCGGGCGCAGATCCTGTACTATCTGGCCGAAAACCTGGCGGCGCGCGCCAGCGAATTTGCCAATCGTATCGACAGCATGACCGGCAAAAAGACCGGCGCCGCAGAGGTCGAGGCCTCGCTCCAGCGCCTGTTTTCCGCCGCGGCCTGGGCCGACAAATACGACGGCCTCGCCCATGGCGTTCCGATCCGGGGGGTTGCGCTGGGAATGAAAGAACCGGTGGGGACCATCGGCATTCTCTGCGCCGACGACGCCCCTCTGCTGGGCCTGATCTCGGCGATGGCACCGGCACTGGCGATGGGCAACCGGGTGATTCTGGCCGCATCCGAGGCCTTTCCGCTGGCCGCCACCGATCTGTACCAGGTGCTGGACACCTCTGACGTGCCGGCGGGCGTGGTCAACATCCTGACCGGCAGCCACAAAGATCTGGGCGACACGATGGCAAAGCACCTGAACCTCGATGCGGTCTGGAGCTTTTCCTCAAGCGACCTGTCCGAAGCGATCGAAACGGCCTCGGCCGGCAACCTCAAACGGACCTGGGTCAACTACGGCACTGCCTTTGACTGGAGCCGAGACCAGAGCAGACAGTTCCTGCAGGCGGCCACCGACATCAAAACGATCTGGATCCCCTACGGCGCGTGATACTCGGTCCCCGAAAGACAAAATCACAGCCTGAAGAAACGGCGCGGCCTCGCAGGAGGGCGCGCCGTTTCCAATTTGAGCAGCGCCCGGACGGGGCCGCATCAGTCAGGCCGCATCGGTCAGGCCGCATCTGTCACGCTGCGTGGTCAGGCCGCATCGGTCAGTCTGTGGACTTCAGCCCCACCGGGTCTCCGACCACCACGAATTGCAGCCCCTCAGGGTCCAGCAGCGTGCGCGCCACCCTGTTCACATCCTCCAGGGTCACCGCCGCGATTTTTTCGTTGCGGGTCACCACATATTCGGTCGGCAGATCATCCATCTGCATCGCCACCAGAATAGACGCGATCTGGCCGTTGCCATTGAACCGCAGGGGATATGCGCCGGTGAGGTAGGTTTGCGCGTCCTTCAGCTCTGCGGCGGTGACCCCCTTCGCCGCCATTTCGGCCCATTGCTCCTGCACCACGGCCACGGCCTCGGCCATCTTCTCATTGGCGGACGCCAGCGAGCCCATGTAGGTCGAGGCCAGATCCCGCGGCACCAGATAGCTGTAGACACCATAGGTCAGCCCGCGTTTCGTGCGCACCTCCTCCATCAGGCGGGTCTCGAACGAGCCTCCGCCCAGGATCTGGTTCAGCACATAGGCGGCAAAGAAATCCGGATCATGCCGGTCGATCCCCTTTTGACCAAACAGGGCGACGGATTGCGGCGTGGAGAAGGGCACCACGGTGGTGCCGCCCTCAAGCAGGACCTCGGCCGGCCCCGGCAGCGGGCCACCCTCGGCCGGAAGATCGCCAAGCAGGTCATCCAGCAACACCCCAAGCGCCTCTGGCGTGATATCCCCCACCGCGCTGACGAACAGCCGGTCGCGGGCAAAGACGGCCTCATGCGCGGCGAACATATCCTGACGGGTCAGGGCCGACACGCTTTCTTCGGTGCCCTTGCCGTTGGTGCCATAGGGGTGATCGCCAAACGCCAACTCGGCAAATTTGCGCCCGGCCAGTTCGTTCGGGTCCGACATGTCCGACCGCAGGCCAACCAGAACCTGCGCCCGCACACGGTCCAATGCGTCCTGATCAAACCGCGGCTCCTGAATGGTCTGACGCAAAAGCTCCGCCACATCGTCGCGGTTCTCGCTCAGAAACCGGGCCGAAATCGACACCGTGTCCTTGTCCGCATCGTAGGAGAAACTCGCCGCCAGCGCCTCCAGCGCGCGGGTATAATCCTGCGCCCGCAGCGCGCCGGAGCCTTCCTCCAGCAGGCCTGCCATCAGATAGACACTGCCCCGTTTCCCCGGCGCATCGAGCGAGGTCCCGCCGCGAAACCGCATCTCCAGCGCGGTGAAGGGAATGCTGTGATCCTCCACCAGCCAGGCCTTGATGCCACCGGGCGAGGTCACCTCCTGAATGTCGATCTCGGCGCGCACAGCCTGGGCGGCCACCAACAGTGCAAAGCCCATCACCCCCGCAATCAGCCAGCGCATCAGCAGCCCCTTTTCCGGTGTTTTCACGTCGGCGCGGGCCCTTGGTCCGACCTGGGCACGGGACTGAAGTCGGGTCTGCAATCGGGCCTGAATTCGGGCCTGGGATAGAGCCTGAGATTGGGCAGGCATTCGGGCGGGCATTCGGGCAGATATTCGGGCGGGCGTTTGGATCCGATTCATTGTGCGACCTCCTGCGACTTCCGGGTCAGATATCCAGTCACCGAGACCTCTGGCTGTATCACCTCGCGGGCGACGGCGATGATCTCATCCTCGGTGATCGACTGCAGCACGCGCGGCCAATCCTGCACATCCTCGACGGTCAGGCCGGACGTCAGGGCCCGACCATAGCGATTGGCGATCCGGTCCACATCATCGCGGGCATAGATTTCAGCGGCCCGCAGTTGCAGCTTGATCCGCTCCAGCTGCTGGCTGTCGACCCCCTCGGCCAAAAACGCCTGCACGGTTCGGTCAAGGGCGGCCTCCGCCTCCTCCAGCGTCACACCATCGGCGGGCACAATCACAAAATCAAAGGTGGTTTCATCCAGCGACACCCCGGAATAAAAAGCGGCCGTATAGACTGCGACCTGCTGTTCGAACTGCAGCGCATTGGCCAGATAGGACGTGGTGCCACCGCCCAAAAGCTCGGACAGGAGATAGAGCGCCGCCGCCTTTTCCTGACTGGCGCTGTTGCGCTCGGGCGCGAGATAGGACCGGTGGACATAGGGCTGTGCGACCCGCGCATCGGCAAAGGTCAGACGGCGCGCTGCGGTTTGCGGCGGCTCCTGACTGCGCAGTCGTTCCGGCAGATCGGGGTTCGCAGGGATCACGCCATAATAGGTTTGCGCCAGGCCCAGCACCGCGTCCGGGTCAACATCACCGGACACCACAAGGATCGCATTATTGGGCGCGTAGTAGGTGCCGTAATACGACAAGGCGTCATCGATCGACAGGGTTTCCATCTCATGGCGCCAGCCGATCACCGGCTGCCCGTACCTGTGGTTCAGATATTGCGCCGCGCGCATCTGTTCGCGGAACAGGGCCGACGGGTCATTGTCCGTCCGCTGGTTGCGCTCCTCCAGAATGACCTCGCGCTCGGTGACGATATCGGCTTCGGTGAGGCGCAGGTTGCGCATCCGGTCGCTCTCCATCCGCATCATGAGTTCCAGCCGGTCGGCCGCGACGCGTTGAAAATATGCGGTGTAGTCGTAGCTGGTGAATGCATTGTCCTGCCCGCCATTGCGCGCCACGGTCGCAGACAACTCGCCGGGAGCGAGCGTATCGGTGCCCTTGAACAGCAAATGTTCCAGAAAATGCGCAACGCCGCTCTGCCCCACCGGTTCGTCGGCAGAACCGGCGCGGTACCAGACCATATGCTGCACCACCGGAGCGCGGTGATCCTCGACCACCACAACCATCATGCCATTGTCCAGCGTGAAGGTCGTGACCATTTCGGTCCCGCCCTGGGTCAGGCTCTCGACGGCGGGGGCGGCCTCCGGGCCGGTTGCCTCTGCCGATAGCGCCGTCGCCCCGAGACCTGTCACCAGTCCCGCCATCGCAAGCACAGAAAGCGTCGCACGCCAAAGGGCCATGGGCCTGGCTGCAGTCGCTGCCACAGATGTCATCAAATGTATCCTCCGGATCAGTCGCCCAGCCGTCCGGACATACAGAAGTGCGGCCCGGAGCGATGTCGTTGGGCAGAGTCGGTCAATCTGCTGAAGATCAAGTTACGGTGCCGCGCGTCAGCTACAAGCCGATTTCCCGAGAAAGTGAAGTCCTATTCGGTCGCCGGCGGTGAAGAGGGCGTCGGAACACCGGCGCGGCGGTAGGCGGCACTCACAGCAAAGGGGTCGATCGAGTCGCGCTCATAGGTCTCTGCGTAGCGGTCAACCGGGAACAGTTTGACACTGGCCAGTATCCCGGCCCGCTTGCGGCGCTTTTCATCCTCGGCGGTCAGTGTTTCACGGATATCGCCCTCGACGCCATACCGGCTGGCGGCTGCAACCAGCGCGCCTTCACCGGCGGGAATTCCGGCACCGCTCGGTCGGCCGCCCAGCGCCAGTATCGCCTCGGCTTGCGGATCTCTGTCGGTGCGGTTGCTGCCTCCCGGCGTCGGCGTCGGCAGCGCCGCATAGCTGGCCGGTTCTTCCAGCGGCAATCCGGGCAGCACCAGAAATTCGTCCGGTCCCTTGCGGCGTGCATCGAGATCATGCAGCGGCTTGTCGCCACAGGCTGTCAGCAGCAAAATGGAACCCAGGATGATCGGTGCGGTCGCAAAGCGCATGGGGCGCAATCCTCTTAGACGGTTTCGCTCACCTCTAGCGCAATTCACGCAGGAGGTCACGCGGGCTTTTTCGTGCGGCCCTCAAACAGGATCAACCCCGCCGCCCCCGCAAAGATGAACACATCCGCGACATTGAAGACAAAGGGGTTTCTGACGCCGCAGCAGGACATATTGAGGAAATCCAGCACATATCCGTAGACCACCCGGTCCACGACATTGCCCAGCGCGCCGCCGATCACCATGCCCGCCGACAGTTGCATCACCCTGCTCTGTCCATGAGATCTGCGGACCCACAGGAATACCGCCCCGCAGATCACCACGGAGATCGCGACCAGGATCCAGCGGCTGGCGTCGCTGTCGCCCTCAAAGAGACCAAAGTTGATGCCCCTGTTCTCGCCGTAGCGAAAGTTCAGCAGCGGCGGCAGCACATCGAGCTGCAGCCGGTTGACCAGACCGAGGCCGAAAACGACCCCGATCTTTGTCGCCTGATCCACGGCAAGCGCCAGCAGAGCGGCGAGGATCATCACGTGTTTCCGTATCACCCCGGTCACATCCAGTCAGTGGCGGAAGTGGCGCATGCCGGTGAACACCATCGCCAGACCGGCCTCATTGGCGGCCTTGATGACCTCATCATCGCGCATGGAGCCACCGGGCTGGATCACGCAGGTGGCGCCATTGGCCGCAGCCTCCAACAGCCCGTCCGCAAACGGAAAGAACGCATCCGACGCAACCGCGGATCCCTTGGCGAGGCTCTCGGGCAGTTCCAGCGCATCCGCCATCCGCTGCGCCTTGACGCCCGCGATCGTGGCCGAGTCCAGACGGCTCATCTGTCCGGCCCCGACGCCAACGGTCTGGCCATCCTTGACGTAGACAATCGCGTTGGACTTCACGTGTTTGGCAACTTTCCACGCGAACAGAAGATCCGCCATCTGCTCCGGTGTCGGTGCTTTTTCGGTGACGACCTTGAGGTCCTCCATCGCGCGGTGACCGATGTCCTTGTCCTGCACCAGCATTCCGCCCGAGACCTGACGCGAGGTCAGACCGCTGTCCTGCGGGTTCGGCAGGCCGTCGGTAATCAACAGGCGCAGGTTCTTCTTGGCCGCAAAGATCTCCTTTGCCGCATCCGAAGCGCCCGGCGCGATCACCACCTCGGTAAAGATCTGGGTGATCGCCTCGGCCGTTTCCGCATCCAGCGGCTGGTTCAGCGCCACGATACCGCCAAACGCAGAGGTGCGGTCGCAGTCAAACGCCTTCTGATAGGCCTCAAGCAGGGTCGCGCCCCGGGCCACACCACAGGGGTTGGCGTGTTTGATGATCGCCACCGCAGGGCCGCCGTCGGCAGCAAATTCGCTGACCAGCTCAAAGGCGGCATCCGTGTCGTTGATATTGTTGTAGGACAACGCCTTGCCCTGCAGCTGCCGGGCCGTGGCCACACCGACGCGACCGCTGCCATCGGTGTAGAAGGCCGCGTCCTGATGCGGGTTTTCACCATAGCGCAGGGTCTGGGCGAGCTGACCGGCAAAAGCGCGGCGACGCGGGGCCTCCAGACCGATCGCACCGGCCATCCAGTTCGACACCGCAGCATCATAGGCCGCCGTGCGCGCATAGGCATTCTGCGCCAGCCACTGACGGAACACGAAAGAGGTCTCGCCGTCGTTCTGGTCCAGTTCTTCGAGCAGCACGCCATAATCCTCGACATCGACCACCACGTTCACAAAGGCATGGTTCTTTGCGGCGGCGCGAATCATCGCAGGCCCGCCGATGTCGATATTCTCGATCATTTCAGCGTAATCGGCCCCCCGCCGGAGCGCGGCCTCGAACGGGTATAGATTGACAACCAGCAGGTCGATTTCGCCGATGCCATGCTCGGTCATTGCCGCCACATGGGCGTCATTGTCACGCAGCGCCAGAAGCCCGCCATGCACCATCGGATGCAGGGTCTTCACCCGACCGTCCATCATCTCCGGAAAACCGGTGATCTCTGCCACATCCTTCACGGCGAGCCCGGCGTCGCGCAGCGCCTTGGCGGTGCCGCCGGTCGACAGCAGCTCGACCCCGCGTTCAACAAGGGCTTTGCCCAGCTCGATCAGGCCCGTCTTGTCAGAGACGGACAAAAGGGCGCGGCGGACGGGGTGGAGGTCGGTCATCGGTGTCAGAATCCTTGTTCAGGTTCATTCTTCATAGGACATTGGCTCGTCGCGGTTCAGATCGCGCACCGCCAGTGCCGTTTCCTGCGCCTTGCTGAGGGTCCATCGGATCTGGGTCGCATATTGAATGGCCCGTCCCGTCAGGACGATCTGCAGCGCCTGGCGCGGTTTCAAGCGGGTTTTCTCCAGGTAGACGCTGGTTTCCAGCTTCAGATCACACTGACCATCGTGGCGAAAGACCCAGATCTCCCCGCTCTTGAGCGCCATGGATACCGCCGCGCCGCCCAAGTCAAGGGCTGCGTCCACATCCGGGTGCAAATGGAACCGCACCTCATAGCCGATGCCCTTCAAGGCAGCTGCGTCCAGCGCCCGGTCGAACCGGCGCTTGGCGGTATCATCCAATGTCAGGATCATGTCTTCGCCCGCCAGCGTCCGCCCGTCCACCGACAGTTCCAGCGCGCGCACAACCGTCACCCCGAAGTGCTTGGCATATCCGTCATGGGCCCCCTGAAACCGATAGCCCGCATCCAGGTCTTCCCGCTCGACCTGCACCTCTGTGGGCGGCTCGATCAAAAACTCCTGTCCGGTGGCTTTCTGGGGCGGGGCGAGACGGGCGCTGGAATGCCCCTCGAGGCAGACCACCGAATGGGACGGCGTTGCCCGTCCGGCCCGGCGCCATTCGACGCCAAAATTCTCGCCCGCACCGCAGCTGACGATCAGCGGCCGCCGTCCGGATGTCAGCTCGAACGCCAGGGTGGAGGCATGGGCATTGTAGGACGCCTTGCCCGTGGGCGGCACGCTGGCATCCACAATCACCGAGGTCCGGCGCGCGGACAGGCGACAAAACCCCATGGCCAGCCCTTCATAGGCGCGGGCAGGCACCTGCGACGCCGCCAGCGCATGATCGAGCCAGCCCTCCTGCCCCCGGCCGCCCCCGTGAAAACGCGCCAGACTGCCATCCGCATGTCGCAGCGCGCGCAGAGTGGGCGCGATCCGGTCAAGCGCCGCATGGTGATCGCGCGGCACACTGCGCCCCGCCTCATGCAGGGCAGCAGCGGCCCAGGTCAGCAAGGTGAAGACATCCAGCAACTCTTCCGGATTCCGGGTCGGCAGGCCACCATCGGCGTTGATCTGACTGTTGCATTCCTGTGCCAGCGCCCGGACCGCCGGATCCGCCAGCTCCTCGCAGCCCTTGAGCGCAAGCCCCGCGTAGATCAGCCCGGTCAGCGCCTCGAAACGCGGCAACCCGGGAGAGGCCCCCTTCCATCGCTGCGACAGGAACCAGGTTTGCTGCGACAAGGACCTGTAGAAGGCATCCGCCCGCTCCTTGTCCTGCCCGCTGAGCAGAAACAGCGCATGGTTGGTCCAGCGGATCACGCGCCGGCCGGTCAGATCCGCCGACCATCCCGGCCCACGCCCGCGCCCGAAGGCCTCGATCCAGCCCCAGACCCAATATTGTGCCTTCTGCCGCGCCGCCAGATCACCGACCGCCGCCAGATCATCAAGCCAGGTACAGCCCTGCCGCTCTGCCTCAAAGGCAAGGTCCGGCGCCTCCACATCCCACAGACCGGTGGTGGTGCTTTCGACCAGATAGCCCGCAAACAGCAGATTGCCGGCAACCAGCTGACGGCCACGGGCAAAACTGCCGATGGTGCGCGGTTCGGGTTGCGACACGAATCCGGTCGCAGCAGGCTGTTTGCGCGCCTTCCATGCGGTGTAGCGGTTCAACAGCCGCGTTCCGCGACTGGCCATGCGATCGTATCTAGACATGCTCTATTGCCTCACACGCCTTGAGCGTTTTGGCCAGAAGATAACGCGCGCTTTACGGTGTGTCATGCGATCTGTGCCCGCAAAGGATCGCTTTGTGCGCCCTGTGTGCCCCCGGACAGGCCGCCGTCGCGCGTTTCATTTCACTCCGCTGATTTGACCAGCTCTGCCATGTAGAACCCATCCATGCCGCCACTGTCAGGCCAGTAATCCGGCCGCAACCGCAGCCCGCCCTCCTCGGTGAGCCAGCCAGGCTCGATCCCCGGCAGCGCCTTGACACCCTCACCTGGGCGGGCATCGGGGAACATCTCAAGCGCATCCTCAATCTGGCACTCCCCCTCGTCAGGCAGCAGGGAGCAGGTGCAGTATACCAGTCGCCCGCCCGGTTTCACCAATGACCACGCATGGGCAATCATTTGCGCCTGCAGCTCGATCAGCTCCCCGAAACCGCTGCCGTCCTTGGCATGGGGCAAATCCGGATGGCGGCGGATGGTGCCCGTCGCGGAACAGGGGGCATCCAGCAAGACGGCGTCATAGTGCCCCACTTGCTCAAGCACATCGCCGACCACCACTGCCGCCACCAGCCCGGTTCGTGCCAGGTTCTCGCGCAACCGCCCCAGCCGCCCCTCCGAGAGATCAACGGCCGTCACCTCCGCCCCCGCAGCCGCCAACTGCAATGTCTTGCCTCCGGGCGCGGCACAGAGATCGAGAACCCGCTCGCCGGGCTGGGCATTCAACAGCCTGGCAGGCAAAGCTGCCGCCGCATCCTGAACCCACCAATCCCCCGCATCATAGCCCGGCAAGGCCGAGACCTGCCCCGCCTCGACGAGCCGGAAACTGCCGGTCGGCGTGAAGGCTCCGGCCAGGGCCGACAGATCCGCCTCCGGTTTGGCAGTCAGATCCAGCGGCGCGCCGCGAAAATGCGCCGCCTCAATAGCCAGCATTGCCTCAGTGCCCCAGGCCTGCGCCAGGGGGGAGCGCAACCATTTCGGCAGGCGCGGCACCCGGAGCTTGGCCCATTCCGCAGGGCCATCTTCGGCCACTTTGCGCAAGATTGCGTTCACCAGCCCCTTGAGCTTGCCATGGCGACGGTGACGCGCCACTAGATTGACGATGTCGTTCACCACCCCATGTGGCGCCCCGCCGGAACACAGCTCCACCGTCCCCAGCCGCAGGGCATTGCGCACAAACAGCGCCGGAGGCTTGCGCAGATGCTTCTGCAGGATGCGGTCCGCACGCTCCAATGCCCGCAGCGTCTCCAGCGTCAGCCGCTGCGCTCGGGCGCGATCCGCTGCAGCCAGCGGCTCCAGCACCTGCATCTGGCACTCCGCCAGCAACAGCCCCTCTCCCAGGACCTTGTCGAGAAGAGCCACCGCCGCTCGGCGGGCGTCGGTTCCGGATGTCTGGCGATCACTCATACAAAGGCACTCCAATCGGCGCTGTGGCTTGTCCATGGCGGACGCGAGCGTATATCATGGTCACATCATAAAGAAACCCACCAGATCCCCGAGCCTGCGGAGAACCCCCATGAGCGATACCCCCGACGAGCCCCGCAAGGACGACCTGCCAGCCGCTGCCCGTCGCGCATTGGCCGAGGCCGAGGCCCGCCGCAAGGCCCGGAGCACCGAAGCCCCGGCCCCGCAGGAACTCGGAGGGCGCGATGGCCCCGATCCCGCCCGCTACGGCGATTGGGAAAAAAAGGGCATCGCCATAGACTTCTGAGACCGCGACTTCTGAGAACGCGCCGTCCGGTCTGCCCCCCGTGGCCCCTTCACCTTTTCAAAAATACCTCCGCCGGAGGCAGCCGCCCCAATGGGGCGGCCTATTCAACTTCAAAGTCCCAGCACATCGACCATATCATACTCCCCGGGCGCCTTGTCCTGCCCCCAGAGAGCGGCCTTCAAAGCCCCGCGCGCAAAAATGGCCCGGTCAGTCGCCATGTGACGCAGCACGACACGTTCCCCGGCCGCGGCAAACAGCACGTCATGCTCGCCAACGATGTCGCCACCGCGGATCGCGGTAAATCCGATATCGCCCTTGCGGCGGGCCCCGGTGATCCCATCGCGCCCCCGCTCAGCCACCTCTGAAAGATCCACCCCGCGCCCCTCGGCCGCCGCCTCGCCCAGCATCAGTGCCGTGCCGGACGGCGCATCCACCTTGTGGTGATGGTGCGCTTCGATCACCTCGATATCGAAATCCTCATCCAAAGCGGCAGCCACCTTTTTCGTCAACTGCACCAACAGGTTGACACCAAGGGACATATTCCCGGCCCGCACGATCACCGCCTGACGCGCGGCCGGTTCCAGCTGCGCAATCTGCGCCTCCGTCATCCCTGTGGTTCCGATCACATGCACCGCGCGCGCCTGAGCTGCCAGTTTTGAAAACGCCAGCGTCGCCTCGGGCGCGGTAAAATCAATCACCGCCTGCGCCTTGGAAAAGGCCTCGAGCGCATCATCGGTCACGACCACGCCCTGCGCCGCGCCTCCCATGGCGACACCGACATCCTGGCCGACCCAGTCATGGCCCTCACGCTCCACCACGGCGACCAGCCGGGCCTTGTCACTCTCCAGCACCGTCCTGATCAACATCTGGCCCATGCGCCCCGAGGCGCCTGTGATCACGATCCCTGGTTTTTCCGTCATGTTTCCACTCTCCGGTTGGACTATCCGCCGGATTTCTCCTACCCTGCCGGGGACCGCTTGGCAAAGGGCGGGTTTCGGCATAGATCGGGTCTTATGGCAAAGAACAAATTCCACGACGGCCCCGGTCCGTCCCAACGTCAGCTTCGCGTCGGCGAAGTCATCCGCCGCACTTTGTCCGAAGTGCTGGCGCGTGGCGATGTGCACGATCCGGAACTCAACCGTCTTTCGATCACCGTGGGCGAGGTGCGAATCTCTCCCGACCTGAAAATCGCCACCGCCTATGTGCTGCCACTCGGCGGCAAGGGGCAGGAGGACGTGCTGCAGCTGCTGGCGCGCAACAAACACGAGTTGCGCCGCATGATGGGCAAGAAGACCGGCCTGAAATTCACCCCGGACCTGCGGTTCCAGATTGATGGCACCTTCGACCGCATGGACGATACCCGTCGCCTGTTCGATCAGGACGCGGTGCGCCGCGACATCGAGGACTGACAGATGCCGGTCGCGCTGATGCCCGGCCTGCTTCTGGCTCTGGCCCTGATCACCTCCTCCGCGCAGGCCGTGGAATGCCGGAACGAGACCTACGCAGACAATCGCTACACCCTGTGTGAGGTCGATGCCACCACCGAAGATCTGCGCCTGTTCCTGCGGGACGAGACCGGCGCGATCCTGGGACATTTCTCCACCATTGCCCGCGCTCTGGAGCCAGACGGCAAGGTGCTCGCTTTCGCGACAAACGCCGGCATGTACCACACCGACCGCGCTCCGGTCGGGCTCTATCTTGCGGACGGCGTTCAGGAAATGCGCCTGGTGACGACCCCGGGGCCCGGCAATTTCGGCTTGCTGCCAAATGGTGTCTTCTGCCTGCGCGAGGGGCGCGCCGATGTGATCGAGACGCTCCAGTTCGAGGCCAGCACCCCTGCCTGCACCGGCGCCACCCAATCCGGCCCGATGCTGGTGATCGACGGCGCATTGCACCCACGGTTCCTGCAGGACAGCAGCTCGCGCTATATCCGCAACGGGGTCGGCACCAGCGCCGACGGCAGCCGTGTGGTCTTTGCCATTTCGCGCAATACCGTCAATTTCCACGCCTTCGGCAGCCTGTTCCGGGACCACCTGAAACTGCCCAACGCGCTGTATTTCGACGGCAACATCTCCCGCCTGCACGCACCACAGCTCGGGCGTTCTGACGCGGGTTTCATGATGGGGCCGGTGATCGGGGTGGTCGAGGACGCAGATCCGGCCCCCGCAGACGCCCTGCGGAATTGACAGGCTCCCCATCCTGCGCTACCTCCCGCGCCTCATCCGACATCATTGGGGATCTTCATGGGACGCAAACGCAAGGGACGCGACATTTCCGGCTGGCTGGTGGTGGACAAACCCGCCGGGCTGACCTCGACCGCCGTCGTCAACAAGGTCCGCTGGGCGTTTGACGCCAAAAAGGCCGGTCATGCGGGCACCCTCGATCCCGACGCCACCGGCGTGCTGGCCGTGGCGCTTGGCGAGGCGACCAAGACCGTTCCCTATATCACCGACGCGATGAAGGCCTATACTTTCACCGTCACCCTGGGAGCGGCGACCAACACCGACGATGCCGAGGGCGAGGTCATTGCCACCTCTGAAACGCGCCCCGGCGATGACGAGATCAAGGAAGCGCTCCTCGGGTTCATCGGTGAGATCCAGCAGGTCCCGCCGAAGTTCTCTGCAGTCAAGGTCGATGGTCAGCGCGCCTACAAGCTTGCCCGGGACGGCGAGGATGTGGAGCTGGCGGCGCGGCCGCTCTGGGTCGAAGAGCTGGTGATGCTGGACCGGCCCGACGCCGACCACGTGATCCTGGAAATGACCTGCGGCAAGGGCGGCTACGTGCGCTCCATCGCGCGGGATCTGGGCGAGAAGCTTGGCTGCCTTGGCCATGTGCTGAAATTGCGCCGGACCTGGTCCGGCCCCTTCGATGCCGAGGACGGTATCACGCTGGAGCAGATCGACAATCTCGCCAAATCCCCCGAGCTCGATCAGTTCCTGCGCCCGCTCGAAGAGGGGCTGGGCGATCTGCCGGAGCTGAAATGCACCGATCAGGGCGCTGTACGCCTGCGCAACGGCAACCCCGGAATGGTCATCGCCTCCGATGTGGAATACGGCGACGAAGCCTGGGCCTCGCTCAACGGTCGGGCGGTGGCGGTCGGGATCTACAAGGCGGGTGAACTGCACCCCAGCCGCGTGTTCAATACCGAGTGACGCCGCGCCTCCCGTACAAAATGCGTTAAGATACTGTAAATGAAAGGGAAACCTTTCTGACCCATTGTTTCGTGCGCGAAACAATGGGTCAGTCATGCTGTCCTATGTGCGCAGCGCCGGGGAATTGCGCTTTGGCCCCGGATCGGACAGAAGGCTGTATGATCACTCGACACCACACCAAGGGCGACGCGCCGTCCACCGCAGTTTATTCTGATTGCGAAACCTACCGCTACAGCCTCACGCGCGTCTGGGATCCACAGGCGCCAAAGGTGATGTTCGTGATGCTGAACCCCTCCAAGGCGACCGAAGTGCAGAACGACCCCACCATTGAACGGTGTGAGCGGCGGGCGCGGGCGCTTGGGTTTGGGGCGGTTCAGGCCACGAATATCTTTGCCTACCGCGCCACGGACCCGCGGGATATGCGGGCCGCAGAGGACCCCGAAGGCCCGGACAACAGGGACCACCTGCTGCAGGGGCAGGCCTGGGCCGACCGGGTGATCTGTGCCTGGGGCACTCACGGGGCCCATCGCGATCAGGGACGCCGTATCGAAACCCTGATGCGAAAGGCAGGCAAACCGCTGCATCACCTCGGCCTCAGCAAGGCAGGCCACCCGAAACACCCGCTCTATATTCCCTATGCGCAGCAACCTCTGCTCTGGCCTGCGGTGCCTGCCGTCACCGGAGGCAATTAACCTACGTTCTCCTTTTGTTTTGCCAGAGCGCCGCAACCTGTGCCACAGTATACTTGGTAAAGTTTCGGTGTATCGAAGTGGACTGTTACGGTGTTGTGGTTGATGAGTTTTCTGGGAATCGCTGCGGTCGGCGGCGCAATGTTCATCGATCTTGATCCCGGGTCGGACGAAGACGACGACACCGATACGTCAGCGGACACCGGCAGCACCGGGCCCGTGGCCTCGCTCGATGACCTGCTCGGGACCGGCGGCGAAACCGGGAGCGGGCCGGAGGGCGAGACGCTTGTCGGCACGGACGCCCTCGATCAGATCTCTGGCGGGGCGCTCAACGACACGATTTCCGGCCTGGAGGGTGACGACCAAATCAACGGCTACGCCGGCGATGACAGTCTGGACGGTGGTGCCGGCGATGATGCTCTCTATGGCGCCGAAGGGACGGATACGCTGACCGGCGGCGATGGGGCGGACAGCCTGCATGGCGGTGACGCGGGCGATGACCTTGCAGGCGACGCAGGCGACGACGTCCTCTATGGTCATTTCGGCGCAGACACGCTTGTCGGCGGCGAGGGCTCGGATACGCTCCATGGCGGCGCGGATGATGATATTGCAGAGGGAAGCGCGGGCGCGGATGCGGTCCATGGCAACGCCGGCAACGATACCCTCTTTGGCGGCGACGGGCAGGATGCGTTGTTCGGCGGTACGGGCGACGATGTGGTCAACGGGGCCGACGATGCGGATATACGCGACTATGTCAACGGCGGCGATGGCAATGACACGCTGATTGCCGGGGCGTCGGATGTGGTGACCGGCGGCGATGGCGCTGACCGCATCCTGATTGGCGACTGGGCCGCCGAGGGCACCATCGACCTCGTTGATTTCGACGTCGAAGAGGACCAGTTGATGCTGATATACGACGCATCCCAAGGTGTTCCGGAGCTTGACGTCGAAGCCGATCCCGACGCCCCTGGCGAAACAATCCTGCGGCTGAACGGCGCTGAATACCTGCGCCTCACCGGTGCGGGCAGCCTGACCGCCGAGGACATCCGCCTGATCGGGTCGGATGCCGATGAGCTGGCCACCCTGCCCGTGCCCGGCCTGTTGTGACACCCGCCCGGGCCGGCTCCGGCGGTTTCCAGGGCCACACCATAGCCTGCGTCTGGATTTCCTTTGCAATACTGCAGGAAATCCCGTAACGACCCCCATCCGCACGTGGAATCACGCGTTGACTTTCGTGGGCGGATATCTCCATGGGCCTGTGCTGGACGACATCCCGGCCTGCGCCATTCACTTCAACCCTGCAAAGGAGACCCCGATGTCGATCACTGTTGAAGAAAAAAACCGCCTGATGAAAGAATTCGCAACCAAAGAAGGTGACACCGGTTCTCCGGAAGTCCAGGTTGCGATCCTGACGTCGCGTATCAACACTCTGACCGAGCACTTCAAAACCCACAAGAAAGACAACCACGGCCGCCGTGGTTTGTTGAAGATGGTTGCTCAGCGCCGGAAGCTGCTCGACTATCTCAAGGGCAAAGAAGAGGCCCGTTATCAGGACCTTATCAAAAAGCTGGGCATCCGTCGTTAATCGACCCCCAGAGTTTTGCGAGATGCGCGCCCGTTCCCCTGAGGAGCGGGCGTTTTCCGTTCCCGCCCCCCCTGTCAGCTATGTCGCGCCGTGCGTCTTGCAGATGGCGGAGGGGTCTTGCGTCTTCTTTGGCTTTGTGTTTGTTACGTTATAACATAATATTGGAGTCACAAATGCCTGATCCCCGCCTTCCCGTCACCGTGCTTTCCGGGTTTCTCGGTGCGGGCAAAACGACGTTGCTGAACCAGGTTCTGAACAATCGGGACGGCCGCCGGGTGGCCGTGATCGTGAATGATATGTCCGAGGTCAACATTGACGCGGATCTGATCCGGGACGGCGGCGCCAATCTGAGCCAGACCGACGAGGCTCTGGTCGAGATGTCCAATGGCTGCATCTGCTGCACCCTGCGGGAGGACCTGCTGACCGAGGTGCGCCAATTGGCCTGGCAAAACAGGTTCGACTACCTGTTGATCGAATCGACGGGAATATCCGAACCACTCCCCGTCGCGACCACCTTCGAATTCCGCGATGAGAATGGCGAGAGCCTGTCCGACGTGGCGCGCCTCGACACGCTGGTGACCGTGGTCGATGCCGTCAACCTGCTGAACGACTTTGCGAGCCAAGACCTGCTGGCCGACCGCGGCGAAACGATGGGTGAGGACGACGAGCGCAGGCTGGTGCATCTGCTGACCGATCAGATCGAATTTGCCGATGTGGTGGTGCTCAACAAGGTCAGCCAGGCCTCGCGCGATCAGGCTGAGGCCGCACGGACAATCATTCGCAGCCTGAATGCGGATGCCCGGATCATCGAGACGGATTACGGCAAGGTCAGCGCGGACAGCATCCTCGACACCGGGCTCTTTGATCTGGAAAAGGCCCATGCGCATCCGATGTGGGCCAAGGAGCTGTATGGCTTTGCCGACCATGTGCCGGAAACCGAAGAATACGGCATCGCCTCCTATGTCTACCGGGCGCGTGCCCCTTTTGATCCGCAAAAGATCCATGGGGTTCTGAACAGTGCAATGCCGGGGGTAATCCGGGCCAAGGGGCATTTCTGGCTCGCGACGCGCCCCGATTGGGTCGCAGAGTTTTCCCTGGCCGGGTCCCTGTCGAGCGTGGCTCCGTTGGGGACCTGGTGGGCTGCCGTGCCGCAGGAGAGATGGCCGGTGCAGCAACAAATGACCGATTATCTGACGACCCACTGGGTCGAGCCGTTTGGCGACCGGCGGCAGGAACTGGTTTTTATCGGCGCAGGCATCAACTGGCCGGCATTGAAAGCCGCATTGGACAGCTGCCTGCTGCAAGATGCGTCACCCGAGACACTCCGGCACTGTGAAACCCTGCCGGATCCCTTCCCCTTGTGGCGGCGCAGTGAGCAGGCGAGCTGACTCGGGCCGGCTGGCCTGGGTCGGCTGGCCGGCGCCGACTGACCTGGGTCGACTGGCCCGGGCCGGGTGCGCGTGGGCGGGCCACTCGGGCGTATCTGCAGCGAAACCCGTTGCAATGTCCGCTCCGGTTGCGTCAGGGGTCCGATGCGGCGGAGCCCCCCTCGGGCCACACGCCCGGACGGGCATCAAAGGCGGTGGCGAATATCCTCCGCACTGAGCGAAGTCTTTCTTTCTGCGCCGAACTCATGTAAGGGCGGAGCTATCTGAGACGATGTGCCAGACCCCGGCACGCGAAAGCAAGATAAGCAGGGGTCGGCGGCAATGGGGCCGCTACGCAATATGGAGACCCGGGATACGCCCGGGAGTGCTCCGACTTAGGATACGATAGATGTTCAATGTAACGACAAAGACAATGCAGTGGGGCGAAGAGACGCTGACACTGGAAACGGGCAAAGTTGCGCGCCAGGCCGATGGCACCGTGATCGCAACGCTCGGCGAAACCTCGGTCATGGCCAACGTGACCTTCGCCCGCGCCCAGAAACCCGGTCAGGATTTCTTTCCGCTGACCGTACATTACCAAGAGAAATACTACGCCGCCGGCAAAATCCCAGGCGGCTTTTTCAAACGCGAAGCGCGTCCGACCGAAAAGGAAACGCTGACAGCCCGTTTGATCGACCGTCCGATCCGCCCGCTGTTCGTCCCCGGCTTCAAAAACGAAGTTCTGGTGATGTGCACCGTGCTGTCCCACGATCTGGTCAACGACCCGGACATCGTCGCGATGATCGCGGCCTCTGCCGCGCTGACCATCTCTGGCGTGCCCTTCATGGGCCCGATCGCATGCTGCCGCGTCGGCTATGAGGATGGCGACTACATCCTGAACCCGACCGTAGACGACATGCAGGACCTGCGCCTCAATCCGGACCAGCGTCTGGATCTGGTCGTGGCCGGCACCAAAGACGCCGTCATGATGGTCGAATCCGAAGCCTACGAGCTGACCGAAGAAGAGATGCTCGGTGCTGTGACCTTTGCCCATGAGCAGATCCAGCCGGTTATCGACCTGATCATCGATCTGGCCGAAGACACCGCAAAAGAGCCGTTCGACTTTGTTGCGCCCGACTACTCGGAGCTGTTCGCCGTGGTTAAGGCCGCCGGCGAAGAGAAAATGCGCGCCGCTTACGCGATATCTGACAAGCAAGAGCGCGTGGCCGCCGTGGCCGGTGTCAAGGCCGAGATCATCGAAGGCCTCTCTGACGAGCAAAAAGAGGACGCAAACCTCGGCTCTGCCCTGAAGAAGCTGGAATCCGGTGTTCTGCGTGGCGACGTCGTCAAGAACGGTCGCCGCATCGACGGCCGGGCGCTGGACGAAGTGCGCCCGATCCAGTCCGAAACCGGCCTGCTGCCCCGGACGCATGGTTCTGCCCTGTTCACCCGTGGTGAAACCCAGGGTCTGGTTGTGACCACGCTGGGCACCGGCGATGACGAACAGTTCATCGACGCGCTGCATGGCAACTTCAAATCCAACTTCCTGCTGCACTACAACTTCCCGCCCTACTCGGTCGGCGAAGTGGGTCGTGTTGGTTCGCCCGGTCGCCGCGAAATCGGCCACGGCAAACTGGCATGGCGCGCGCTGCAGGCTGTTCTGCCTGCGCCCACCGATTTCCCCTACACGATCCGCGTGGTCTCCGAGATCACCGAGTCGAACGGCTCCTCCTCGATGGCGTCCGTTTGCGGTGGCTCCCTGTCGATGATGGACGCGGGCGTGCCGCTGAAGGCGCCGGTTGCCGGTGTTGCCATGGGTCTGGTGCTGGAGGACGACGGCTCCTACGGGATCCTGACCGACATCCTCGGCGACGAGGATCACCTCGGCGACATGGATTTCAAAGTGGCCGGGACCGAAGCGGGCATCACCTCGCTGCAGATGGATATCAAGGTTGCAGGCATCACGCCTGAGATCATGAAATCCGCGCTGGCACAGGCCAAAGCCGGTCGTCTGCACATCCTCGGCGAAATGGCGAAGGCACTGACCGAAGCCTCCGAGTTCTCCGAGCACGCGCCGCGCATCGAGACGATGACCGTTCCGACCGACAAGATCCGGGAAGTGATCGGGTCCGGCGGCAAGGTCATCCGCGAGATTGTAGAAGTCTCCGGTGCCAAAGTGGACATCAACGACGATGGCGTGATCAAGATCGCTTCGGCCAACGGCGAGGCCATCAAGAAGGCCTATGACATGATCTATTCGATCGTGGCGGAGCCGGAAGAAGGCAAGGTCTACACCGGTAAAGTCGTGAAAATCGTCGATTTCGGCGCCTTTGTGAACTTCTTCGGCAAGCGCGATGGCCTGGTGCATGTGTCCCAGATCGAAAACCGCCGCCTGAACCACCCCAGCGATGTGCTGAAGGAAGGTCAGGAAGTGAAGGTCAAGCTCCTGGGCTTTGACGATCGCGGCAAGGTACGCCTCTCCATGAAAATCGTGGATCAGGAAACCGGCGAAGAGATCTCCGCCGACAAGGCAGAGGGCGCGGAATAACCGTTCCCCGCCTGATGCGGATCTGACATAAGATGCCCGGGGCCTGACGGTCCCGGGCATTTTCATTTCGGTCAGATGCGACCGAGCACAATGAGGCATCCATGACCCGCGTCACCATCGTCACCGTCGCCTACAACTCTGCCGAGATCCTGCCGGGGCTGCTGTCTTCGCTGCCCGAGGATGTGCGCTGCGTTGTGGTGGACAACGGGTCCGCCGATCACGACGCGACCCGCGCGCTGTGCATGGAACATGGGGCGGAGTTTCTGGCGTCGGAGCGCAACATCGGCTTCGGCCCCGGCTGCAATCTCGGGGCTGCGCGGGCGAGTAGCGAGTTCCTGTTTTTCGTGAACCCGGATGCCAGCCTCGACGCCGGCGCGATTGACGCCCTGCTGGCGGCCGCCGATGCCCACCCGGAAGCGAGCGGCTTCAACCCGCGCCTGCGCGAGGCGGATGGGCGGGTTGCCTTCAAGCGGCGCAGCAAATTGCTGCCCAGAGCCAAATGGCTGTCGCGGGACGCCGCCAACAGCGACCGGGAACTGCCGGTGCTGTCCGGTGCGGCGCTCTTCGTTCGGCGGCAGGCGTTTGAGCAGGTCGGCGGCTTTGATCCAAAGATCTTCCTGTTTCACGAAGACGACGACCTCAGTCTGCGGCTGGCGGCGCAATGCGGCCCCCTGCGCCTGGTGACGGCCGCGGGTGTGACCCATCTGTTCGGGGCCTCGACCGTGCGCTCCCCCCGAACCGCCGCGCTCAAGGCCTGGTACATGGGCCAATCCCGGGTCTATGCGGCCCGCAAACATGCGGTACCGCAGGCCTTTGCCGTGGCTCTCAAAGACGCATTGGTGCAACTCTGTTCACCGCTTTCGCTGCTGTCCGCACGCAAACGTGCAAAACACTGGGCTTATCTGCGCGGCGTTCTTGCGGTACGAAACCGGGACACGGCAGATCTGCCTCTGCCCTGGTGACGGGCGGTGCCGGAGCCTGTCTGCCTTTCACGGTCCCTTTCGTTTTCTCAATCTATCTGGTGATGTGATGCCGCTTCCCTTTTGGAAAATACAACGCGAACTTGCGCGCCCCTTCAAACAACTGGGTGTTTCACCCGCGCGGCTTGGGAGTCTGTTCCTGTCCCAGCCCTATTACGATCTGGTCCTCGCCCGCAAAAAACAGATCACCGAAGGCGGCATTGCGGCCACCCCGAAGCTGGCCGTTTATCTGATCTTTCCGCAATCCGGACTGCTTGCCTCGCATGAAATTGCGCTGACCCACCTGGTTGAGAACGGCTATGCGCCGATTGTGGTGTCGAACCTGCCGCTTGGCGATGCTGACAAGCTCCGGCTCCGGCAGCAGGCGACATTGATCATTGAGCGGCCGAACTTTGGCTATGATTTCGGCGGCTACCGCGATGGCCTGCTGGAAGCGGTGGCCCGGTTCAGCGGCACTGAACGTTTGGTTCTCTTGAATGATTCCGCCTGGTTCCCCCTGCCCGGATCGGCCAATTGGTTGCAGGAGGCAGAGGCGATGGAGCTGGATTTCGTAGGCGCGGCCACCAACTATGGCCATGCCCGCGTCAACCCGGAAGACTTCCGCGAGATCGAATGGAGCTATTCCAGCACCCATCGGAATTTTCACTATTGTTCCTTTGCGCTGATGATCTCCGGGGCGTTGCTGCGCGATCCGGCCTTCCTGCGGTTCTGGCAGAAATTCCCGCTGACCAACAACAAGACCGTCACCGTGCGCCGTGGCGAGATCGGACTGAGCCGTTGGGTGATCGAGAATGGCCGAAGCCATGGAACGACCCTCCAGATCTCTGATCTGGACCGGGAGCTTGCGCAACTGCCAACTGGCGATCTCCGCCAGATCGCGGCGCAGACCATCATCCCCGAGATGGCGCGCATGAAAAAGGTAAAGGCCGAATTTGACATAGAAACCGCAACTGACAACGAGCTGATCCGCTTTATCCTCACCAGCGTGGCGCGGCAGGGGATCAGCTACACGCATCCGCGCCTTGTTCACGACCGTCGCGGTTTTGGCTTTCTGAAAAAATCGCCCCTGTGGCTGGATGAGCAGGCGTCGGATCTGACGCTGGCGTTTACCAGGGACCTGAGTGGCGAAGTCGGCGCGGTCATTCACAAAGAGGCCATGGACCTGCGGCATCAGCGGGGGGCTCGGTTTGCCCCTCCGGCGCTGGTGTCCTGAAGCACCCGGATTATACAGCCGCCACACTGGTACGCGCGGCTGTACACCGTTGGTTCCAGGTGGTTACTCGGGCGCTTTGGTCTTGCGCAGGTAGGGGAAGATCGTCTCGAACGAGCCGAATTTTGTCTTGGCATCCTCATTGGAGACCGAGGGCGGAATGATGACGTCCTCTCCCGGCACCCAGTTGGCCGGGGTTGCGACGCCTTTTGCCGACATCTGCAACCCGTCCAGCGCCCGCAGCACTTCGGCAAAGTTGCGGCCGACCGTCATCGGGTAGGTCATCGACAGCTTCAGCTGTTTGTCGGGGCCGATGATGAAAACCGAACGCACCGTGGCGCTGTCGGCAGGGGTGCGGCCGTCGGGCAGATAGGCCTCCGCAGGCAGCATGTCAAAGGCCTTTGACACCGCCAGCCCCTCATCCGCGATGATCGGGAAACCGGCCTCTGCCTTGGCGTAGGTTTCGATGTCACCCTTCCATTTGCGATGGTCCGCGGCGCTGTCGACCGAGACCCCGACCACCTTGGTGTTGCGCGCGGCCCATTCATCCGCCAACTGTGCAACCGCAGAAAATTCCGTGGTGCACACGGGAGTGAAATCCTTTGGGTGAGAAAACAGAATCGCCCAGCTGTCACCGATCCAGTCGTGGAAATTAATGGTGCCCTGATCCGTCTCAGCGGTGAAATTCGGCACCACGTCGTTAATACGCAATCCCATGTGATCGCTCCTCCTGGTTCAAACGTGTGAATCACTACCGGCAAGCCTACCTCCTTTCCGCGCCGGTTCCAGCAGATTGCCCGTATGCGTCCGAATTTGTCGCAGACACCCGCGCCCGAGGCCTTCGGGCACCGTTCAATGAGCCGAAATACCGGCATGTCCGGCGAGATGGCGCCGGGCCTCGGAATTTGATCAAAAAACAACCTTGTAGAGGGTCACCGTCACTGACAAACTGACCGCAAAGTGCCGTATACCGGCCACTCTCACAGCCTTGGAAAGGGAGCGGATCCATGATTGAGAAACGCGAATTTTACATTAATGGACAGTGGGTTGCTCCTTCTGCTCCGAACGACTGCCTGGTCATTGACCCCTCAACAGAGGAGCCCTGCGCCGTCATCACTCTGGGTGCGGAGGCCGATACCAACGCGGCGGTGGCTGCGGCCAAAGCGGCGCTGCCGGGCTGGATGGCGACGCCACCGGCACAGCGGATCGCGATGGTCGAGAAGCTCCTGGAGATCTACAACCGGCGGGCCGAGGATCTGGCCCAGGCGATGTCCACCGAGATGGGAGCGCCGATCAGCATGTCCCGCCAGAGCCAGGTGACAGCCGGCAGCTGGCATCTGGAGAACTTCATTGCAGCCGCCAAGGCATTCGAATTTGAGCGCCCCCTCAGCGCCGACACGCCCAATGACCGGATCATCTATGAGGCCGTGGGTGTTGCCGCATTGATCACGCCGTGGAACTGGCCGATGAACCAGATCACGCTGAAATTCGGCGCGGCAGCGATCGCGGGTTGCACCATGGTGCTCAAGCCCTCCGAACAAAGCCCGCTGAACGCGATGATCTTTGCCGAAATTGTCGATGAGGCCGGCTTCCCCGCGGGTGTCTTCAACCTCGTGAACGGCGATGGAACAGGCGTCGGGTCACAGCTGTCCGCGCATGTGGACGTCGATATGGTGTCCTTTACCGGCTCCACCCGCGCCGGGACCGCGATTTCGAAAGCGGCTGCAGACACGTTGAAGAAAGTCCATCTCGAACTGGGCGGCAAAGGCGCCAACCTTGTATTCGAGGATGCCGACGAGAAGGCCGTCAAGCGCGGCGTCCTGCACATGATGAACAACACCGGCCAGAGCTGCAACGCGCCCTCCCGGATGCTGGTTCAAAAATCCATCTACGACGATGTTGTGGCCAAGGCGGCGGAGGTCGCTGCAAAGGTCGAAGTCGGTCCAGCCTCTGCAGAGGGTCGCCATATCGGCCCGGTAGTGAACGAGCTGCAGTGGAACAAGATCCAGGACCTGATCCAGAAAGGCATCGATGAGGGCGCCCGTCTGGTCGCAGGCGGAACTGGCCGTCCGGATGGGTTGAACAAAGGGTTCTATGTCAAACCGACGATCTTTGCCGATGTGAACAACCAGATGACAATCGCACGCGAAGAAATCTTTGGCCCGGTGATGGCAATCATCCCCTTCGACACCGAAGAAGACGCCGTCGAGATCGCCAACGACACGCCCTATGGCCTGACCAACTACGTGCAGACACAGGACGGGGCGCGCGCCAACCGTCTGGCCCGGGGGCTTCGCTCGGGCATGGTTGAAATGAATGGCCAGTCCAGAAGTGCCGGGTCGCCTTTCGGTGGCATGAAGCAATCCGGCAATGGCCGGGAGGGCGGCACCTGGGGGCTTGAGGACTTTCTTGAGGTGAAGGCGGTCGGCGGCTGGACACCAGAGAGCTGATTGCGCCCATAGTCTTCTGAGGAGCCGTGTCTTCTGAGGAGCCGTCCATTGGGCGGCTCTTTCTTTTCTGGCCCGCCCATTTGGCAACCAGAGCAGCAACCAGTGTAGCAATCAATGTGGCAACCAGCGTATCGCGCGGGTCAGAACGGTGCCTTGACCCGGAACTTCTGCGACATTCCTCCATCCGGATGCTTGAGCCGCAGCTCTTCCGAATGCAGCATCATACGCGCATGATCGCGCGCGGCGCCCGAAGCATAGAGCGGATCACCCAGGATCGGGTGGCCCAGCGACAGCATGTGAACGCGCAACTGGTGTGACCGGCCGGTCTTTGGCATCAGCCGCACCCGGGTTTCATCCTCGCCGTAGCTCATGACCTTCCAGTCCGTTTCAGCCGGTTTGCCGGTCTCGTGGCACACCTTCTGCAGGGGACGGTTCGGCCAGTCGACAATCAGCGGCAGATCCACGGTGCCGGATTTGACAGCCAGTTTCCCCGCCAGCCGTGCCACATAGGTCTTCTTCGTCATCCGCTTTTCGAACTGCAGCCCCAAATGACGCTGCGCGTGGGGCGTCATGGCGAACACCATGACCCCGGAGGTGTCACGGTCCAGGCGGTGAACCAGCAGCGCCTCGGGAAAGGCGCTCTGAATACGTGAGATCAGGCAATCGGACAGGTGATCGCCCTTGCCCGGTACCGACAACAACCCGGCCGGTTTGTTGACCAACAGGATCTGGGCGTCGTGATGCAGGATATCGAGCGGATCGCTCGGCGGGCAATATTCACTGGATACAGTCATAGCCGCTGCCTAGCGGCCCGGCGCTGACAAGACAAGGTCCCAAACTCCCACCGTGATCGGGGCCAGGATGGGCCTGCGTCTGGACGTTTCCACGACTGTCTCAGGTCTCGGGGTGTGGGAGGGGAGCGATGGATCGCTTGCGCCCCTTGCGCCGCATCTCCTGCAGCAGCGAGGCGGAATAGATCACCAGGGCCAGCCAGATCAGCGGAAAGGCGATCATCTTGGCACCGCCAAACGGTTCTTTGAAGACAAACACCGCGACCATGAAGATCATCGTCGGGGCGATGTATTGCAGGATCGCGATCGTCGACAGCTTCAGCAGCTTTGCACCGTTGGCATAGACGATCAGGGGCACCGCCGTCACCGCGCCGCAGCCCAGCAGCAGCAGCGTATCCGCACGAGTGGCGGCAAAATGGCTCTGACCGGTGAGCAGCAGATAGGCGATATAGCCCAGCGCGGGCAAAGTCAGGATCAGGACTTCGAGCAAGAACCCCTGGTTCGGACCAATCGGCAGCGACTTTTTGAAGAACGCATAAAAGCCCCAGGAGACCGTCAGACCCAGTGCGGCAAACGGCAGGCTGCCGGCGGCGACCGTCAGAATGATCACAGCAACCGCCGCAAGCCCCACCGCCACCACCTGCGCTCGCGTCAGGCGCTCTCCCAGCAAAATCGCACCGAGGGCAATGGAAAACAGCGGGTTGATATAATATCCAAGCGCCGCCTCAAGCGCCCGTCCGGAGCCAACCGCCCAGACATAGATCCCCCAGTTGACCGAGATGAAAGCGGCCGTGACGCAGGCCATCGCCAGCATTCTCGGGGTGCGCAAAGCGGTCTTGAGATCCCCGAGACGGCGCAGAAAGATCAACAACAGGCCAGCGATCGGAACCGACCAGATCACACGATGCGCAACAACCTCCGCCGGGGGAATATGCGAGACCATTTTCAGATACAGCGGCAAGAAGCCCCAGAACACATAGGCCGCCGTCGCAAACCCAAGGCCCTGCGGCGTATCGACGTTGTCAGGTTTGCTGCTCATCTTCGGCCCCTTTCACGTCGGCGGTGCTATCCGGCCCCCTGCCGCCGCCCGCGTGACGTTCAATAACCGCAGGTCCGCCCAAAAAACAGACACTGCGATTACCCGCCTAGCAGATTTGTCAGGCCTTTACACGATCCGATTTGGGGTCATACATCGGCTTCAGCGAAACCTCGGCCGTCACACGGCAGCCGCAGACATCTATCTCATAGGTTGAACCGAGAACATCCGATGCACTTTCGCCCGCGCAGGGAACATAGCCCAGACCGATGGCGCCGCCGAGCGTGTGGCCGTAGTTTCCGGAAGACAGATAACCGACATACTCGCCGTTGCGCAAAATCGGCTCGTTGTGAAACAGCAGCGGCTCCGGATCCGTGAGGCGGAACTGAAGCAGGCGATTCTGCGGACCTGTCGCCTTGCGCTCGGCCACGGCTGCGCGGCCGATGAAATCACAGCCCTTGTCCACCTTGACGGCGAAACCGAGCCCCGCATCCACCACGTGATCCTCGCAGGTGATATCATGCCCGAAGTGGCGGAAGCCTTTTTCGATCCGGCAACTGTCCATCATATGCATGCCGCAGAGCTTCAGCCCCAGATCCTGGCCTGCCGCCCAGAGGGTTTCAAACACGTGCCCCGCCATATCGGCCCCTACGTAGATCTCCCACCCAAGTTCTCCCACATAGGTGACCCGGTGGACCCGGGCGAGGCCCATGCCGATCTCGATCTCTTGCGCGGTGCCGAAGGGATTGGTTGCGTTGCCGAAATCATTGGGCGACACCATTTGCAGCAGTTTTCGCGCGTTCGGCCCCATCACCGCCAGCACGCCTTCGCCTGCGGTCACATCGGTGATGACCACATTGTGCCCCCCCTTGTGACGTTCCATCCAGGTCTGGTCGGCAAGGCGGGTCGCCGCCGGGGTCACCACAAGATACGCGGTCTCGGACAGGCGTGTCACGGTCACATCCGCCTCGATGCCGCCGCGTGAATTCAGGAATTGGGTATAGACGATCTTGCCCACGGGGACGGAATAGTCGCCGCCGCCGATGCTGTTGAGAAAGGCCTCGGCGTCCGGTCCCTCGACCCGGATCTTGCCGAAGGAGGACATGTCGTACATGCCGACGTTTTCGCGCACTGCCCGGTGTTCGGCGGCGCTGTTTTCAAACCAGTTCTGACGTTTCCAGCTGTAGCGATAGGTTTTGTCCTGACCCGGATCCGCGAACCAGTTGGCGCGCTCCCAGCCCGCCAGTTCGCCAAAAACCGCAGCCTGCTCGGCCAGATGATGGTGGAAGGGCGTGCGCCGGATGCCGCGTGCGGTTGCCTTCTGGCGGTAGGGGAAGTGGTCGGCGTAGAGCAGCCCCAGCGTTTCCTTCGACCGTTCAAAGAGATAGTGTTTGTTGCCCTGAAACGGCTGCATGCGGGAAATATCCACATCGCCGAGGTCAAAGGGTTTTGCGCCGTCCTGCATCCATTGCGCCAGCGCCATTCCCGCCCCACCGGCAGATTGAATACCGATGGAGTTGAAGCCCGCAGCGACCCAGACATTGTCCATCTCCGGCGCAAGCCCGAGGTGATAGGCATCATCCGGGGTGAAACTCTCCGGCCCGTTGAAAAACGTATGGATGCCCGCCTCAGCCAGCATCGGCATCCGGTTCACCGCCGCTTCGAGGATCGGTTCGAAGTGGTCGAAATCCTCGGGCAGCTGGTCGAATTCGAAACTCTGCGGGATGCCCTCCATGCCCCAGGGTTTTGCAGTCGGTTCAAACGCGCCAAGCAGGATCTTGCCCGCGTCCTCTTTGAAGTAGGCGCATTCGTCCGGCATCCGCAGGACCGGCAATTGCGTCAGCCCCGGGATTGCCTCGGTGACGATGTAGAAATGCTCGCAGGCATGAAGCGGCACGTTGACCCCCGCCATCCGCCCCACCTCATGCCCCCACATGCCGGCGCAATTGACGATCATGTCGCAGGCTATATGCCCCTGTTCGCGACCGTCATCCGAGGCCCAGTCGACCCCGGTGACCTGCCGGCCGCTGCGATGGATACCGCTGACCCGCACCCGCTCCTGTATGAGCGCGCCGCGCTGACGCGCCCCCTTGGCCAGAGCCAGCGCAATGTTTGCCGGATCGCCCTGCCCGTCCTTTGGCAACCAGACACCGGCGGTCACGCCATCGATATTGAGATGCTCGTATCTGGCCTTGATCTCATCGGGGGAAATCTCTTCGACATCGACACCGAACGCCCGCGCCATGGCCGCCTGACGAAAGATTTCCTCGCGCCGCTCGTCGGTCAGGGCCACAGTGATCGAACCGCAGCGTTTGAAGCCGGTAGAGACACCGGTTTCCGCCTCAAGCGCGCCGTAGAGCTCCTGACTGTATTTGGCGAGCTTGGTCATATTGGAGGAGGCCCGCAATTGCGCGATCAGACCGGCCGCATGCCAGGTGGTTCCCGAGGTGAGCTGTTTGCGCTCCAGCAGAACCACATCCGTCCAACCCAGTTTGGTCAGATGATAGGCCACCGAACAGCCGACAATACCGCCACCGATGATGACGACGCGGGCCTTCTCTGGAAGTTGGGTCATGGTCTCTGCACCTTCTTGTTGAGGCCAAAATATGAGGGGGGACGACGTTTCAAATGAGGGTATGGCCCGCCGCGCGCAAACGCCGGGCAAGTTCCGCGATATGGTCCGGGCCGACCTCGCAACAGCCGCCGACGATGGTGGCGCCCATCTCGACCCAGGTCATTGCGTAATCGGCATAGGCCGCGGGCCCCAGATCCGTGCGTCGGCTGAGCGCCTCGACCGTCGGGGCGTCCTCCAGGAAAGCCTCGGCAATCCCTTCGAAGCCATTTGCGAAAGCGCCGAACGGAATGTCGGCCTGTTTCAGGATTTCAAGCGCCGGCGCGATTGCCTCCGGTCGGGAACAGTTGATGAGACAGGCCGCCACATCGAAATCCCGCAGGAGCGGCAGCACCTCGGAGACCGGCTCGCCAGACCTGAGGCGGGTCCCGTCTTCGTCCAGCACGGAAAAGGCGATCCAGACCGGTTTGCCCTGTCCGCACACCCCCTTGAGCACGCCCAGCGCCTCCTGCACGGAGGACACCGTCTCGGCCAGGAAGATATCCACATGCGGGGCCATCAGACCGGCGATCTCGCGAAAGGCCTCGGATGCGACCTCCGGATCCGGCTCCAGATCCGGTCGGTAGGAGGCCAGAAGCGGACCCAGCGCGCCGGCGATCCTTGCGGTGGGATAGTCTGCCCGCGCTTCTGTGGCCTGTGACAGCGCCGTATCCAGCAACGGGGCGAGCTGATCCTCCAGTCCGATCCGTTCCAGCCGCGAACGGTGCACGGCGTAGGTGTTGGTGGTGGCAACGGTTGCCCCTGCCGCAAAGTAGTCCCGGTGCAGCTCGCCCACCAGATCAGGTGCATCCATCATCACCGAGGTCGACCAGAGCGGCGTCGCCCGATCCCCCTTGCGCCGCACCAGCTCCTGACCGATTGACCCATCCAGAAGGGTGATCCCGCTCATGCACGCAGCCTTTCATTGGCCGGATCCCAAAGCGGTTGATCCGGCTGGACCACAGCGCGATGGCGCTGGCCATAGATTTCGACCTCCAGTTCGGTGCCCGGCACAGCCAGATCCGCCCGCAGCATGCCCAAGGCGATAGAGCAGCCAACACGGTAGCCCCAATCCCCGGAGGTGGTTTCACCAACGATGTCGCCGTCCCTCCAGATACAGGACATATAGGGCGCGTCGGCGGCTCCGGCCTCGACCGTCAGCGTCACGAACCGTCTGGAGGGCGCCTGTTCCTGCTCTGCCAGAAGCGCCGTTTTGCCAGGGAAATCCTGCGGTTTGTCAAATTTCACGAACCGCTCCAGACCGCCTTGCAACACGGTGTAGTCGGTGGAGAGATCACCCTTCCAGGCGCGGTAGCCCTTCTCGATGCGCAGGCTGTTCAGGGCATACATGCCGAACGGTTTGGCACCGGCCGCAAGGATCGCGTCATAGATCGCGGGCATGTCGGCATTGAGCGCGTGCACCTCCCAGCCCAGCTCGCCCGCAAAGGACACCCGGACCACAAAGGCAGGTTGCCCCGCCACCGTGGCCACCTGATGGGACAACCAGCCAAGGCTCAGGTCCGCATCCGTCAGCGGCGCAAGCACCTCGCGCGACTTTGGCCCCGTCACGATCAGCGTGTCGCGGGTGGTGGTCACATCCTTGACGGTGACGCCGTCCGGCATGGTCGCCGTCAGCAGGTCGCGGTCGTGCCACTGGGCGCTGGCGGCGGTGATCATCACAAACTCATCCTCGCCAAGGCGCAGACAGGACATCTCTGTCAGAATGCGGCCTCTCGGGTCGGCGATATAGACGAGATTCATGCGCCCGATCTTGGGCAGCGCGCCGGTGACCAGACCGCGCAGCGCCTCTGCTGCGCCGTCTCCGCCGAGCTCAAACCGCGAAAACCCGGGCAGATCCAATACGCCGCAGTGATCGCGGACCGCCTCGCATTCTTCCTTGACGCGGGCCTGCCACGGACCGGAGCGGCCCCAGGTGTGGGTGGCCTCTCGCGAGGTGTCATCACCGGGCTGCGCGAACCAGTTTGCCCGCTCCCAGCCGTTGTAGGCGCCCATCACACCGCCAAGCGCGATGACCCGGTCATGCACCGGCGAGAGCTTCTTGTTGCGACCGGCAGGCCATTCGTGATGCGGGAAATGCATGGCATATTCGTTGCCATAGACCTCCATCCCCTTTTGCACGCAATAGTCGGCATCAGTGTAATCGGTATAGCGGCGCGGATCGACGGCCCACATGTCCCATTCGGTCTGACCCTCGACGATCCATTCCGCCAGCACCTTGCCCGCGCCACCGCCCTGCGCGATGCCAAAGGTGAAGACACAGGCCTCAAACGCGTTTTTCACCCCGGGCATCGGCCCGATGAGCGGCAACCCGTCCGGCGCATAGGGGATCGGGCCGTTGATGACCCGGGACACGCCGGTGCTGGCCATCAGCGGGACCCGCTCCATCGCGTCGGTGACGATATCCTCAATCCGGTCCAGATCGTCGGACCAGAGCTGAAACGAGAAATCCTCGGGCATGGGATCGTCGGGCGTGGCCCAATGCGCCCTGCAGTTCGGCTCGTAGGGGCCGAGGTTGTAGCCGTGTTTTTCCTGGCGCAGATAATAGGACACATCCACATCGCGCAGCAGAGGCAGCTTTTTGCCGGTCTCCTTCGACCAGGCTTCGATTTCGGGGATTTCCTCGGTCAGCAGATATTGGTGGGACATCACCATCATCGGCACCGTGCGTCCGCCATAGGGTTTGAACCATTCGCCGACACGCTGCGCGTAATATCCCGCGGCGTTCACCACATAGTCGCAGGCGATATCGCCTTTTTCCGTGTGCACGATCCATCCGTCATCCGTCTGGGTGACGCCCGTGGCCGGGCAGAAGCGGATGATTTTCTGCCCCATGTCCCGCGCGCCCTTTGCCAGCGCCTGCGTCACCTGCGCCGGATCGATGTCGCCGTCATTTGGATCATAGAGCGCCCCCGCCAGATCGTGGGTTTCGATAAACGGATAGATCTCCTTCACCTGATCCGGGGTCAGAATTTTGATGTCCATACCCTGGTAGCGCCCCATCGCGGCGGCGCGCTCGAATTCCTGCATCCGCTCGGGCGAATGCGCCAGCCGGATCGAGCCGGACTGGTGGTAGTTCATCGGATAATCGACCTCCTCGCCAAGACGCGCGTAGAGTTCGGTGGAATAGCGCTGCATGTTCATGATCGACCAGGAGGTGGAGAAGGTCGGCACATTGCCCGCCGCATGCCAGGTGGATCCGGCCGTCAGCTCATTCTTTTCCAGCAGCACACAATCGGTCCAGCCCTTCTTGGCGAGATGATAGAGCGCAGAGCAGCCGATAACGCCGCCCCCGATGATGACCACGCGGGCCCGTGTTGGAAAATCTGACATGGTCGGCTCCTTGTTGAGATATGCAGGGTTTCAGTCTTTTTGCGGCAGGCCGTCGGCGATGTCGTAATAGTCGCCCTTGTCCGCCACGAAGATGTGTTTCTCGAGCGTCAGCCCCGTGGGGTTTGACACGGCCCCCAAGGCAAAACTGGTGGTGCCCTCATCCTGCGCCTTCCAGAACAGAAAGGACCCGCAGTCGGCGCAGAACCCTCGTCTGGCGTGCGTGCTGGCGGCGAACCAGCGGACGGGCCCGCGAATGACCAGATCCTCATCCTGCACATAGGCCGAGGACCAGATGCCGCCGGACTGGCGGCGGCACTGGCCGCAATGACACATTGAAACGCCTTTTGGGGTCGCCTCAGTCTCGAACTGGATGCTGCCGCACAGGCAATGGCCCTTGATCATGATGCCCCCTCGGGTTGCGGCGCGCCGCTGATGCCCAGAAGCACGCCATAGACAATAAAACAGATAGCCAGCCCGCGGCGGATCCAGACATTGAACACCGCCGCCAGCGCCGCCCGCCCCATCATGACCCCAAGCAGGGTGAAACCGGTATAGCTGAGCGTGGTCAGCACCAGCGCGGTGGGCATGATCACGGCCATCTGCTGCCAGATCGCGACCTCGGGCTGCACGAATTGAGAGAAGGCCGCCAGATAGCCTGCGACGCTTTTGGGATTGATCGTGGCCACCGCCAGCGCGTGCAGATAGACATGGCGCGCGGGCCGTTCTGCCGATGGGGCCGGTCTGCTGGCGTTGCGCCAGCTGCGAATGCCCTGAACGATCAGAAACCCGGCACCGACCAGTTTCGCGATGAAGAACCCGGTCGGCGACGCCGCAATGAGCGCAGTCACCCCGAGGGCTGACAGCAGCAGGAAAGCCGACGCCTGGGTCAGAATAGCAAGCACCCCCAGCATCGCCTTGGCAAATCCGAGGTTCATCCCGTTGGAAATGCAATTCACCGCATTCGGTCCGGGTGTGGTCACAAAGACCAGCCAGAACAGCGCGAATATGGTCCAGGCCTCAAAGCTCATGTCAATACACCGGCGGCGCGATCACCCAGACCGCCACACAGGGCGTGTCATAGGGGTTTGACCATTGGAACGGTTCATTTCGGATGCGGAAACTGTCGCCGGGACCGATGGTATAGGTCCGCTCGCCGATTTGCAGATCCAGTTGCCCAGAGATCACGTAGCCGACCTCCTGCGTCGGGCGGTGGGCCACCGCCTGCATGCGCGCGTGCGGGGCAAAGGTGGAATGCACCATTTCGAAGTCATCGGTCAGATCGGGGGAGAGCAATTCCTCGATCAGACCTTCTTCGCCGGAGCCCATGGGCCGCCGGGCCGCCGCACGCACAACGTAGCCCTGCTCTGCCACCGGGGCAGAGGCATGGGCAAACAGCATCGACATCGGCACCTCGAGACATTGCGCGATGAGCCGCAGATCCGAGATCGACGGCTCCGACATGTCCCGCTCCACCTGGCTGAGCCAGCCGACGGATCGCCCCATGCGAGCCGCCAGATCAGCTAGGGTAATGGAGCGCGCCCTGCGCAATGCGCGCAGATCGGCCCCCAAAGTGGTGTGAGATGGTGCCTGGGCGTTCAAAACTACCCTCGTCGAGTCGTGAAAATTTTGCTTCATTTTTCACGCTTGCCGATTGCCGTGAAAAAATAAAGAGAAATTTCACGCCGCAGATGTAATTTGGCACAAAAAGGACCGATCCCCAGGGGCATCGGCCGGATTTTGCATCGTTCCGTGACAGGTGTCGCCCCGATGGGTCCTACAGGCGGCCAAAGACCGAGTGCAGAATCGCGGACAATTGCTCGGCGTCCTCCGGGGTGAAGACGGCGGGCTGATCGCTGTCGATGTCCAGCACGCCGATGAGCTCGCCCGCGCGATTGTAGACCGGCAGCACGATTTCGGAGCGGGTCGAGGAGGAGCAGGCAATGTGACCTGCAAACGCCTCGACGTCATCAACCAGTTGCACCTGCCCGGTCCGGGCCGCCGCGCCGCAGACGCCCCGCGAGAAGGGGATCACAAGACAGCCATGACCACCCTGATACGGACCGATCTTGAGCACTTCGGGTTCCGTGACGCGGTAGAAACCGGTCCAGTCAAACCGATCATCCGCGTGATGCAATTCGCAGGCGAGGGTCGCCATCAATGCGACCTCGTCCCGCTCGCCCTCGGTCAGTGCAGCCACCGTCTTGGACAGGTCGTCGTAATTCACCCGCATCAGATTACTCCCTTCGTGCTAGTAATCGCTCAGTCTGATACCACCATTTCAGCAGGTTTGATACCGGAAGAGACCGAGCTATCTCGGCAGTTCTCGGATGGGATTAACGGCGCGCGTTGTGAAACCAGTCATGAATGGCGCTCTTGCCGATACACCGTTCTGGCGGAAACTGTTTGGCAATAGCCTCCGCTACCCGCGATTCCCCAGTCACCAGCAAGCCGCGCACTTCGAAATGCCCGCCGATGGCGGCTTTGACGTAGTAGTCGTGCAGGCAGTTTTCGAAAGCTTCGCGGAGCTTTGCCGCGCGCGGGAAGGTATAGTGGCCACGCTGCAGAGAAAGTGAAGCGTTGACGCGGTTCTGGTCGATGAAACTCATGTTTATCCTTGGATTGCTAGACGTCGTTGAGATGGCGGCGGTCACAAGAGCTCGCCCTTCTGGGCGGGGCGGCCGAGCCGGACAGGGGGTTCCGAAGGCGGTTTCGTCGCCTTGGGCTTCGATGTCCTGGCTGATATTGCTGGCGTAGAGATCGGCTCCGCAGGCGCGTGATCGATGAGGCTTGCTCCGCCGATCGGCAGGATGCCCGGGCCCGAGATCGCGGTTGAAAGAGTTCCTGGGGCGACCGTGTCGATCGGCACGTGCGTGGAGATCAGCCGAGATGAGGCAAACAGGCTCTTGGCCTTCTTGCAGGCTTCACCCACGTTGACATAGCTCCTGGGCAGCCGTCGCTCGACGCCGATTTTCTTGAGCTGTTCATGTCTCTCGAGGCGAACCTTTGCGATCCGATCTTCATAGAGCGTTGTCAACTCGGGGTTTTCGCGCCGGTACTGCGTCATCAGTTCCAGGAATTCTGACACGGTCAGATCGGCGAAGACGGTCGTCTGGAGTGCCAGCCTGTACGGCTTCGGATCACGCGGGATCACTGCGGTTGCAAAGCTCAGATCGTCCGGATCGATATAAACGGTGACCTTGCCCTGGTGGTGTTCGCGGGCGGCCTGGAATTTGTTTGACGCATAGAAGAGGCCTTCAAGCACCCGCACACCCTCATCGTTGGGCTGCAACTTGAATGGCCAGCCCAAGTGGACGCGACGGAGATCTTCATCCAAAAGACGAAATGTCTCCCTGGTCTCATTCAGTTCTTGATAGACCTCTGCTGGGCGGCGCCCGCACATACCGACGCCCATGTGTTTCAGCGACGGATACTCATCGATGAAAAACTTGGTCAGGATTTCATAGAGAAGGTCGATATCCAGCACGCCCGATGCCTTGGCGTCATATCCGGGCAGCTCTCCGGCTTTCCGGCCGGTGTAGCCATGAAGCAACTTGAGCAATACGGATTCCGTGGTACCGAACATCCTCTCAACATACGGCTTGTCGGCGGCGGCGTGGGTCCGCACGTCAGTATTCGCCGATGCGATCCCCATGAGCGCGGACTTGACGTCGGCGTTCCGCAGGCCGGTACCGTTGTCGTTGCGCACCATGCCGAGCCCCATGGCCGGCATAGCCTCGCCCTCGCAAGCGTAGATGCGCCTCTCGCGGGTCTTGTCACGCGTTGCCATCCGCAGCAGCTGCATCGTGGCTTCCGTTTTTGGCTGGTCGCTGACAACCCAGGCCAGCGGCATACGTGTTGCGACATCGATCATGACAAGGATGCTGAGGCGGCTGCGGATCTCGTCATCCGCCCATTCCATAGCCTTCTTCATATCTTCAGACAGCGTATGCCAATAGCCTTTGGCCTTGGCCGAGGTAATCAGGGACGCCCGACATTCGTCCATCTCGCAGAATTCGCCGATCATGAGCGCCCGCACGTCAGAACTGCCGCGGCCCCGCTTGTTACGCGCGTGGCGCTCGCCCTTCGTCGCGACTATGTACTCGGTCGGGGTGAGCAGCTCCTTGCGGTGACGAAGAACGGATTGATGGGATGGGACTGGGAGCGCGGGGAGATTGTTGAGCGCCCGCTGCCGGTTTTCCCTGTTGATCAGGGCTGCAAGGTAGCCATGCACGTTCGCCACCGACGGTCCCTTGAGATCCAGGCCGATCTCCTCCCACGCCTCTGTCATGAGCTCTTTCAGACGCAAGGGCAGACGCGGTGTCTCGTTGCCTTTGAGGTGATCAAGTGTCGCCAACCCGGCAATGACATCATCACCGTCCTGGAGACCCTGATAGATCCCATAGTATTTCTTCAGCGTCCGCCCTTTGTAGAGAAACCAGCTCTTCTGCTGGCCGCCTTTCAACGTGGCTGCTCCAAGATGCACGCGCTCGCCAAAAAAGGCTTCGACGAGCGGACGCAAGAACTTCCTGTTCGCGGGGTCGTTCAGGGTGCCGATCGAAATCCGGAAGTCCTCATTGCCCTCGACAATGGTCCGGTGCCGATGGAGTTCGTCGATCGCCCTGCATACTGCGAAGTGGAAGCGGCCATAAGTCTGTTGCTCATCGGAGAGTTGGGCCGCGACGCTCAGCCCACCCAGCCTGAGCTTGGCACTTCCCTCCGGCAACAGCTGCAAAGGGGGGATTGTCACGGCGCCGGATTGCATCAATTCGACGAAGGACGAGAACCCAAGGATACTCGTCTGGCCGCCCATCGGGTCCGCCAACTCATAGCCTTGCGAACCGACCTTGCGGAGCAGGAGGTCGCGCCCCTGGACCACGATTTCGGTTCCGGCTTCGAAGTTGTAGCGAGGCGCGATCGTCACGACGCAACCTCGACGTGCGACCATTCCGCGATCACATGATCGAGGTTCGCACGCAGGGCGCCGCGTGCGATCAGGCGATGGCAAGATTTGAAGACCGTCTTCTGCGGCAAATCGAGCAGCGGGAAAAGATCACGCATCAGCCAGAGCGCGCGATGATTGCGGGCGGCCCAGAGCACCATGTCGTCGATTTCCGGATCGGGTGTCTGGATGGCCTCATGCAGCCGGAACAGGTTCTCCCGTCGCTGCCGTGAGTAGCGGCCAGCATCGACGATGATCATGCTATCTGCAGCGCTCGAGGGTGTCGCCGTTTGGATCGCTTCGATCTCGCGCCGCGTCCGAGGCTTTTGCAGACTGTCGGAGTTGCGAACGAAGACGAGTATGCGCCGCCCGTCGACGAATGTCGCAAGCATATCGTGAGTGTAGGTCCGCCGTTTGTTTTGTTCATCTCGGAAGTTGACGGCCAATGGCTGAAACTGCAGATCGTACAGATCGGGAGACAGGAGCAATTCATGAGCTACTGCCGCTTCAGCGGCACTTTCGGCAATGCCAACTTTCGGCATGAAATCGTTCGCGGCAGTCTTATATGTCAGCCACACCCGATGCGAGCTCGAACTCCGAAAACCGGGATTGCGGACTCCATCGAAGGGCAACACTCCGTGAATGCACCCGAGTTTGATTTTTGACTGCCGGGGTAGTTTGGCCGGCGAGTAATTCCAGCTGTCGTGATCGATAATCTGCTCGTCAGACATGACGTCTCCGTTCCCGGAACAGCAGTGTTCCGAGACTATTCTTGATGCTCGTGATGAGGCTCACGTCGCTCTTGCCGCGCCCGAGCTCTATCGGTAGCGTGGCAACTGTACTGATACGACAGGGCCTCGGCGATGATGTGAAGTGGTCCCAGCTTTT
>NZ_VCNK01000028.1 GCF_006265095.1 Phaeobacter sp. B1627 | reverse complement strand
CGTTCAAACTTTTCCTTAGCCATTGCTTAGGCGCCTTTTGACAATTGGGGGGTCTTGTCGGACCCGGGTTTCCTCTGCGCGCGCGGCTTATTTGGTTTGCGCGCAAAAATCAAGCGGTTCGTTCTTGACAAACGGGTTATTCGCCGACCTCAGGCGTGGCTGCAATGGCGGCGGACCCTGGCGTCGCATTGCCCTCTCGGTCAAACCAGCCGTTCTCCGCATGCTGCTCTGCCATCCAGATCTCGATCTCGCGCACGGCGTTGCGCGCCAGGCCCATCATCTGTTCCTCGCGGGTGCGGGAATTGCCCGAGCCCAGCAGGAAGCTTTCGCCCGAGGTGGTTTCAAACACGGTAAAGGTCTCTGGCTCGGCATTCAGTTTCTTGTTCTCCGCATCGTCCCAGACGGTCACCTTGACGGCCAGAACCGATTTGGGACTGAGGATCAGCGGCACCCCACCGGGCGCCACAAAGAACCCTTCGACACTGATCCCGAAATGATAGAGCTTTTCTCCCTCGTAGCGAGAGAACCGGGCGCCCACTTCATTGGTCAGCAGATCGACCCATTCCTGAGGCTCGACCGGGCGCGATCCCGGAACCTTCTGCACTTTGGGCGCCACAACGATATTGTGGCCGAGGCTGAACGCGCCCAGATCACGCAGGTCATCGTCGGGGGTCGGCGCGGTACAGGCCGTCACCAGAACTGTCAGGGCCACCAGGGCAAACGTGCGGATCATGAAGTCTCTCTTTTTCAGTCGGAACAAGAATTGGCAGCCAAGTCGGGGTATCAAGTCGGGTCGCCAGGTTGGGCCGTCAAGTGATAAACCGGGTCTTTGCCCGGGGTAAACCCGCACAACGGCGAACCCCCGCGCGGTTGCGCAGGGGCCACATGTTCAGACGGGGTCCGGGCAGGAAACTGCCGCTATTTGAATTTGTAGTCCTTGGGGAACCCATAGGGGGGGCGTTTGCCCACGCCGGCCCGTTTGCCAAGCCACTGGCCAAGGTCGGTCTCGTGGCGGGTTTTGCCGCCGCCCATTTCCCACTGCAGGCCCTCATCCCAATTGAAGGTGGTGACATCCGACAGGCCGCCATCCAGCTCCAACGCGCCCTGACGGCCCCGCGCCATCTGGTATTTCTGCAGCCGCACCCCCTTGCCACGGGTCAGCTCGGGCATTTCCTCGATCGAGAACACGAGGAATTTGCCGTTTTCCGACACCACGGCAACATGATCGCCCGTCACCGGGATACAGATCCGGGCCCGTTCATCGCCCTTGACGTTCAGCACCTGTTTGCCGCCACGGGTCTGGGCCACGATTTCCTTCTCGGCGCAGACAAACCCGTTGCCCGCATCCGACGCCACCAGAAGCCGCCCCTCGGGATTGTGGATGAAGAGGTCCACCAGCTCCACCTCGTTGGGCAGGTCCACCATCAGACGCAGCGGCTCTCCCATGCCGCGCCCACCGGGCAGGTTCGCCGCCGAAATCGTGTAGAAGCGCCCGTTGGAGCCAAACGCCAGCAGCCGGTCGGTGGTCTCAGCATGAAAAACGAACCGCGGCCCGTCGCCATCCTTGAATTTCAACTCGCGGGTCAGGTCGATATGGCCGGTCATCGCCCGGACCCAGCCCATCTGGCTGCAGACCACGGTAATCGGCTCACGGTCGATCATCGCCTCCAGCGGCACCTCCTCGACCTCGCCCGCCTCGGCAAAGCGGGTGCGTCGGGCGCCGCCCTCGTAATCCTTGCCGAATTGCTTCTTGGTGTCCCGGAGCTGTTCCGTGATCTTCTTCCACTGCAGGTCTTCCGATCCCAGCAGCTCCTCCAGCCCGGCGCGTTCCGCCCGCAGCGCATCCCGTTCGCGCACCAGCTCGATCTCTTCGAGCTTGCGCAGCGACCGCAGACGCATGTTGAGGATCGCTTCGGCCTGCACCTCTGACAGCTCACCGACACCGGCGGCCGGGGTCACATAATCCGCCTCGGTCAGGGCACGCCTGTGATCTATATCCCATTGTTCACGCATCAGCGCCGCCTTGGGATCCTCGTCATAGCGAATGATGTCAATCACCCGGTCGAGGTTCAAAAACGCGATGATGAACCCGTCGAGCACCTCCAACCGGTGATCGATCTTGGCCATCCGGTGCCGCGACCGGCGCCCCAGCACGTCGCGCCGGTGGTCCAGAAAGGCGCGCAGCACCTCTTTCATGGAACAGACCTTGGGCGTCACGCCGTCGATCAGCACGTTCATATTGAGCGAGAACCGCACTTCCAGATCGGAATTGCGATACATCATCCCCATCAGGACGTCCGGGTCCACATTCTTGGACTTGGGTTCCAGAATGATCCGGATATCCTCGGCGCTTTCATCGCGCACATCGGCAAGAATCGGCACCTTCTTGGTCTGGATCAGCTCCGCGATTTTTTCGATCAGCTTTGATTTCTGGACCTGATAGGGGATCTCGGTGACGACGATCTGCCACTGGCCCCGGCCCAGATCCTCCACCTCATGGGTGGCCCGCAGCCGGAACGACCCGCGCCCGGTGCGATAGGACTGGGCAATGCTCTCCGGTGGCTCGACGATCACGCCGCCGGTCGGAAAATCCGGACCCGGCACATATTGCAACAGCGTGTCATCCGCCGCATTCGGCGATTTGATCAGATGCACACAGGCGTCAATCAGCTCTGCAATGTTGTGGGGCGGGATATTTGTCGCCATCCCCACCGCAATGCCAGACGAGCCGTTGGCCAGAATATTGGGAAAGGTCGCAGGCAGAACCGCCGGCTCCTGCAGGCGACCGTCATAGTTGTCGCGAAAATCAACCGCATCCTCGGCCAGCCCGTCCAGCATCGCTTCGGCGATGAAGGTCATGCGCGCTTCGGTGTAGCGCGAGGCCGCCGGATTGTCGCCGTCGACGTTGCCGAAGTTGCCCTGCCCGTCCACCAGCGGGTAGCGGACGTTGAAATCCTGCGCCAGACGCGCCATCGCATCATAGATCGCAGCGTCTCCGTGGGGGTGGAAATCCCCCATCGTATCGCCCGAGATCTTTGCCGATTTCAGGAAGCCACCGGTCGAGGACAGACGCAGCCTGCTCATCGCGTAGAGAATGCGTCGGTGCACCGGCTTCAGCCCGTCACGGGCATCCGGCAGGGCACGGTGCATGATCGTGCTCAGCGCATAGGTCAGATACCGCTCACCAATCGCGCGGCGCAGCGGTTCCAGAATTTCGCCATTTTGCGGCGCGTCGGGGGGAGTGGGGTCATCTGCCATATCGGTCATGAAATCCTGATACTGTTCCCCTCGCCGGGCGGCAAGCGGCCTTCAACGGTTTTCAACAGATCAAAGGTACGTCGTGTCTGCCGTGCCCTTCTCGGAACGCCACATGCGGCCAGCAAATGGGTCTTTCGGGGGAGGATTGCGCCGGCTCTCCCCTCGGCGGGGCACCAGAATCGTGCAGTATTGGGCAACGAACAGGCGATTCCCGCGATTTTTTGCGGAACATTCACCCGACTCACGTGTTCTTTACGGGAATGGTGGATGCAACATGGAAGATACGGGCCCTCAGGCGGCGGGAAGCGTTGTTTTGCATTGGTGAGTGGTTCGGTGATATTTGAGGAGTGCGCGCAATGTCGCGGTTTTTGATTGTGTCTTTTGCTGGGTTGGCGCTCGGCTTCTATGAGCTTAGCGGCGGCGCCGATTTCACCCCGCCCGAGCCTCCGGTCGCTGCTGCCGACCTCGCCGAAGCCCGGGAAATTGCACCGCTGCCGCGCGACCGGATCATCGGAACGCCGGTTGAAACCACCTCGGCCACGCCGGTTCTGACCCGCTACGGCTCCTCTCCGATCACCGGGCTCACCCCGACAAGCGCGCCACAGCCGACCGCCACGGCCGAGGTGCCGACCCCGGCCGCAATCCGCGTCGCCCAGCCACAGTCGCCGACCTCGGCGGACACCGCACTGCTGACCTTCAAGGCGAATGGTCTGCAGATCGGCGCCCTCGAAGGCGGGCTGAGCGCCATTACGGCGGAACCGGCGACCACCCCCATTGTCAACCTCGCCACCCCCGAACCCAAGGGCGATGTCCGTCGCATTCGCGCGTCCCGGGCCAATATCCGCCTCGGCCCGAGCACCCAATTTCCGGTGATGACCCAGCTTTTGGCCGGCGATCAGGTCAGGGTTCTGAACGAAGATCCCTCCGGCTGGGCTTTGCTGGAAAATCCGCGCACCGGTGATGTCGGCTGGATTGCCGCTTCCCTGCTCAGCGCGAAAGGGTCATAACTCGGTTCCGGAGGCTTTCTCGGGGATCCAGATGACCAAGACACTTCTGATTACCGGCTGTTCGTCCGGCATCGGCCAGGCGGCCGCCCATCATATGCGGGCCTGCGGATGGCGCGTTTTCGCCTCCTGCCGCAGTCAGGCGGACTGCGACAAGATGCAGGCCGCAGGCTTTGATAGCCCCCGCATCGACTACAGCGACCCTGCAAGCATCCGCGACGGCCTCAAAGAGGTTCTGGCAGCCACCGGCGGGACCCTGGACGGGCTCTTCAACAATGGCGCACATGGGTTGCCCGGCGCGGTCGAGGATCTGCCGACCGAGGGTCTGCGCGAGATTTTCGAGGTCAATTTCTTTGGCTGGCATGAGCTGACCCGGCAGGTCATCCCGGTCATGCGGGCGCAGGGTCACGGGCGCATCGTGCAGAATTCCTCGGTGCTGGGGCTGGTATCCTACCCGTGGCGCGGGGCCTACGCCGCCACCAAATTCGCCCTCGAAGGGCTCACCGATACGCTGCGGCTGGAACTCAGCGGCACAGGCATCCATGTCAGCCTGATCGAACCGGGGCCGGTGACATCGAATATCCGACAAAACTCCATTCCCCACTTTGAGAAACACATCGACTGGCAATCCTCCCCGCTTCGCGCCCTCTATCAGGACAGCCTGCTGAAGCGGCTCTATGCCTCAAACGGCCCGGACCCCTTTGAACTTCCGCCCTCGGCCGTGGCACAAAAACTTGCCCACGCGCTGCAATCAAAGCGCCCCCGCCCTCGCTATTACGTCACCACTCCGACCTATATCGCAGGCACCCTGCGCCGAATTCTCGGCACCCGGACAATTGACCGCATTCTCCTGCGCTATAGATAGACGCATCACGGCCCGAACAGCCGCAGCACATGCGCGCCGCAGGTGGCAGCACAACAAAGGACCAGACAGACGATGGGCTCTCCACTCTATATATTGGGCATTCTCGCCATGGCCGCGGTGGTCGCGGCGCTGGCAATCGGCATCGGCGGCTTTGGTGTCGGCGGCGATTTCAACCGCAGGAACGGCAACAAGATGATGCGGTTGCGCATTTTCTTCCAATTCCTCGCCGTCGTGCTGATGGTGGCCTTTGTCTATTTCTCGGGAGGAGGAAATTAACCCATGGTGGTCCTGAACAAGATCTACACCCGCACCGGCGACAAGGGCGACACGGCGCTTGGCAATGGCACGCGGGTGGCGAAACATTCCGCCCGCGTCACGGCCTATGGCACCTCGGACGAGCTGAACGCACAGGTGGGCGTTGCCCGGCTGGCGGCGAGCGGAGATATGGATGCGGCCCTGGCCCGGATCCAGAACGATCTGTTTGATCTGGGTGCCGACCTCTGCCGTCCGGACATGCATCTGGACGCCGAAGCCGAATATCCGCCGCTGCGCATCTCCCCGAGCCACGTGGATCGGCTCGAGGCCGAGATTGACGCCATGAACAAGGATCTGAAGCCCCTGCGCAGCTTCGTTTTGCCCGGAGGCGGCGCATTGGCGGCGCATCTGCACGTCTGCCGGACGGTGGCGCGCCGTGCCGAGCGGCTCACGACGGAGCTGGCCACGGTGGAAGACGTGAACGAAGCGGTTCTGATCTACCTCAACCGGCTATCCGATTGGTTTTTCGTCGCCTCCCGCGTCGCCAATGACGGCGGCAGGGACGATGTGCTCTGGGTTCCGGGGGCCAATCTCTGAGCGACCGATGCGGTGCAACGACCAGACGATTCGTCAATGTTTCCGCAAACATCCACCTCATTGACGCAGGCCGACGCGTTTCAGGGTGCTGTTTCAGCGGCAGATACCGAAAAGTTCCGCAACGAAAAACAACGCTCTTTTCGCAAACGCGACGTCCCGGAGCCAAAACGTGACGATTTTACTCTGTTGCCGCTCTCATCGAGCCGGTATCAACACCCCGAGAGCACTCATGGGGCCCGCGCGGGCGGGACCCGATTGTTAAGGAGAAACGTCAAATGAAGGTACTCGTACCTGTCAAACGCGTGATTGACTACAACGTGAAGGTTCGCGTGAATGCGGACGGCAGCGGTGTTGATCTCGCCAACGTTAAAATGTCGATGAACCCATTCGACGAGATTGCCGTCGAACAGGCCATCCGCCTCAAGGAAGCGGGTAAGGCGGAAGAGGTCATCGCCGTCTCCATCGGCGTTGAAAAAGCTCAGGAAACCCTGCGCACCGCGCTGGCCATGGGTGCCGACCGCGCGATTTTGGTCGTCGCTGCCGACGATGTCCACACCGACATCGAGCCGCTCGCGGTTGCCAAGATCCTTGCCAAGGTCGTCGAAGAAGAACAGCCCGGCCTCGTGCTGGCTGGCAAGCAGGCGATCGACAATGACATGAACGCCACCGGCCAGATGCTGTCGGCTCTGCTTGGCTGGTCCCAGGCGACCTTTGCCTCCGAGCTGGATATCGAAGGCGACACCGCGAAGGTCACGCGCGAGGTAGACGGCGGCCTGCAGACGATTTCGGTCAAAATGCCAACCATCGTCACCGTCGACCTGCGCCTGAACGAGCCACGCTACGCATCGCTGCCGAACATCATGAAGGCAAAGAAGAAACCGCTCGATAAAAAGACCGCCGCCGATTACGGCGTCGACGTCACGCCACGGCTGACCGTGGTCGAAACCAAAGAGCCCGATGCCCGCGCCGCCGGCATCATTGTCGGATCCGTGGACGAGCTGGTTGCGAAACTCAAAGAAGTGGGGGCTGTATAATGGCTGTTCTTCTCCTTGCCGAAGTCACCAATGGTGAGCTGGCCTTCGACGCCACCGCCAAGGCCATCTCTGCCGCTCAACCTTTGGGCGATGTGACCGTTCTCTGCGCCGGTGCCTCTGCTGCTGCGGCGGGTGAGGCCGCTGCCAAGATCGCCGGAGTGACCAAGGTCCTGGTTGCCGAGGATGAAAGCCTCGGGCACCGTCTGGCGGAACCGACCGCTGCCCTGATCGTCTCGCTGGCATCAGACTACAGCCACATCGTGGCGCCTGCGACCACCGATGCCAAGAACATCCTGCCCCGCGTGGCAGCCCTTCTGGATGTCATGGTCCTCTCCGATGTGACCGCAGTGGTTGACGCCGATACCTTCGAACGTCCGATCTATGCCGGCAATGCAATCCAGGTCGTCAAATCCGCCGACGCGACAAAAGTGATCTCCTTCCGGACATCCACGTTTGACGCGGCGGGCGAAGGCGGCTCGGCCGCTGTCGACAGCATCGGTGCCGTTGACAATCCCGGTCTGTCCTCCTGGGTCGAGGATAAAGTTGCCGAGAGCGACCGCCCGGAGCTGACCTCTGCGGGTGTGGTTGTGTCCGGTGGCCGTGGTGTCGGTTCCGAAGAGGATTTCAAAATCATCGAAGCGCTGGCGGACAAGCTGGGCGCGGCGGTTGGGGCCTCCCGTGCCGCCGTCGATTCCGGGTTTGCTCCGAATGACTGGCAGGTGGGTCAGACCGGCAAGGTCGTGGCGCCGAACCTCTATGTCGCGGTTGGCATCTCCGGTGCGATCCAGCACCTCGCCGGGATGAAAGACTCCAAGATCATCGTCGCGATCAACAAGGACGAAGAAGCGCCGATCTTCCAGGTTGCCGACTTTGGTCTGGTCGCGGATCTGTTCCAGGCCGTGCCCGAGCTGACCGAGAAACTCGGCTGATCCCGAAAGGGCTCGGACCGTTTGAAATCGAGAAAGGTCCCCGCGCTGCGTGGGCCTTTTTTCCGTCCGGCGCCGTATACCTCCGACCCGTTTTACGTTTGGCTCATTCTACGTCTGGCCCGGTTTACGTCTGCCCATTTTCTTCTGACCCATTTCCTGGCCCATAGTCGCTACGCGACGAGGCGCTGGCGCGGCGGCCAGAGGGCGCCCCCGCAAGCGCACGCGGGGCCTCCGCCAGGCGGCGAGGCAGTACGAGGAGATTGTGCGAGACTGACTGAGCGCGCGGGGGAAGAGGCCGGGCGTCAGGCCGCAGCCATGAATTTCAGCAATCGCGCCGCCACCGCATCCGCGATCCGGTCGTGTTCCTTGGGCCCCAGCATGAGCCGGGCTGTGGGCAGCTCCATCGGACCGAAAATCATGCCCGTGATGTCCTCTGCCTGTTCCGCAGTCGACACTTCCAGTTCGATCACACCCGCAACGCGCGGCCGCAGCCCGTCGATCATGGCCTCGGTCACCAGCGTTGGCGAAGCCCCGAGCGAGACCGCCGTGCCAACGTCGTATCGCAACCACAAAAGCACCACACGCCCGTCCAACGCAGCGATCAGACGGGTCATGCGTGTGGACCAGGTGGCCTGAAGATCCCTCCGCAGACGGTCGAACCGCTCGCCCGACACCGCCCGCAGGGAGTTCAGCAAATGTTTGTTGAAATGAAAGTCGGTGAAATCGACCTCGGGAAACAGGTGAGACAAAGCATCATAGGCCCGAAGGAACCGGTCATTCCGGCGCGGATGGACCTTGTAGAAACTATTGGTCAGGTTTTGCGCCCCCATTACCTGCAATACCGTCAGCTCCCCTCGTGCGGCGATCTCCAGCAGGGAATCGTCCTGCAGGAATGTATCCACCCCCGCATTGACTCCACCCAGATTGATGCAGGAAAGCCCAACCTGATTTTCCGCACCTTGCGGAAAGGGCCGCTCGACAAAGCGGCCAAACACTTCGGTACTTCCCATGAAACTGATATAGGGATCCCGTAATTCGCGAGCAGGTCCCCGGACCCGTAGCCTGGAATCGCCGTAGCTGCACAGCTCGCCGACAAATGCGTCGACGCTTTTGAGTTCATAACTCATTTCTTCCACCACTTTTTCACCCAAGTGCCATATTGGCGTCGGAATCTTTCCAAACTGCTAATCAGCAATTTTGCTGAAAACTCCTCCTATCGGCTTGTTTCTGCGACCGCGAAGCCGGTAGTATCCCGCCGCAGGCACAATGAAAGGCCAACCATCATGGACGTGAAACAAGTCGGGGTAATCGGTGCAGGTCAGATGGGGAACGGGATTGCCCACGTCATGGCACTGTCCGGATTCCATGTTGTTCTCAATGACATAAGTCAGCAATCTCTCGACAACGCGCTGTCTCTGATTGAAAAAAACCTTGTCCGTCAGGCCAGCCGGGGCAAGATTTCGGACGACGAAGTGACCGCCGCCATGGGGCGGATTTCGACCACCCTGTCCCTGGCTGATGTGGGCAAAACCGACCTAGTGATCGAAGCGGCCACCGAACGTGAAACCGTAAAACAAGCAATTTTTGAGGATTTGCTGCCTCACCTGCAGCCCCATACGATTCTCACGTCGAATACCTCGTCGATTTCCATCACCAGGCTGGCCAGCCGCACCGACAGGCCCGAGCGGTTCATGGGGTTCCACTTCATGAATCCCGTGCCCGTGATGCAATTGGTCGAGCTGATCCGGGGCATTGCCACCGACGAGGACACATTCAAGACCTGTCAGGCCGTGGTGGAAAAACTTGGCAAGACATCCGCCAGCGCCGAAGATTTCCCCGCCTTCATCGTCAATCGCATCCTGATGCCCATGATCAACGAGGCCGTCTACACCCTCTATGAAGGCGTCGGCTCCGTGCGGTCCATCGACGAGTCGATGAAACTTGGCGCCAATCACCCCATGGGCCCGCTGGAACTGGCCGATTTCATTGGCCTCGACACCTGTCTGGCAATCATGAACGTCTTGCATGACGGGTTGGCGGATACCAAATACCGTCCCTGCCCGCTGCTGACCAAATATGTCGAGGCCGGCTGGCTGGGACGCAAGACGCAACGGGGTTTTTACGACTACCGCGGCGACGAGCCGATCCCAACCCGCTAGGCGAACCGGCCTTGAAGCCCTCCTGCGCATCCGCCTGAAACGGCTCCCGCAGGCGGGGCGCCCCTTCCCAGCGGGCCTTACCCATCTGTGGGTCTAGAGACGGTCGGTCTCAACCGTGGCTCTGAGCGATGTCTGATCGGTGGGTCTCAGCTGTCGCTCTTGTCGCTCTCGACCGCGCATCTCAGCGGTCAGACTTGCCAAGTCCCAGAGTATACTCGCGAAGCCAAGCCATAAACCCGCGGGGATCCGTGTGCAGCCGTTCCATCTGCTCCGCGGTCAGCGGGTGCCCCACGACTGGGTTCTGCGGTTTGTTGCAGGAGCGCACGATCTCATGCAGCAACAACCCCTGACGCAGGATTGGCGATACGCGGCAGGCGATCTGATAGGCGCGCGAATTGCGGCCCGGAAAGAACATCGGCACCACCTGCGCGCCGGATCGGCGGATCAGCTGCGCGGTAAAGACGTTCCACTCCCGCTCCACCGGCGAGCCGAACCAGCTGTCGGATGACATCACCACGCCTGAGGGGAACAAGGCCACGACCCCCCCCTCCTTCAGATGCGCCATCGCTTTTGCCCGCATTTCCACCATCTTGCGCTGAGCGTCGGGATCATGCGGAAACGGAACCGGGATCATGAAGGAGGTCGCCGCCTCATCCAGCCCGGTCAGGACCGAGCGCGTCAGGATCCGGTAATCAAGCCGACGCCGCCCGATCAGGTCGGCAAAAATCATCCCGTCCACCATGCCGTGCGGGTGATTTGCCACCACCACGACCGGTCCTGTTTCGGGAATACGGTTGATTTGCTCTTCGGGGGTCTGCAGCTTAATGCCCATCACGTCCAGGGCGCCGCGCCAGAATTTATTGCCACGGTGATCGGCATTCGTTTTCTCGAATTTGGCCACCATCCGCAGAATCGTGAACTTGCCCGTGAGCCATTCCAGGGTCCGGATCGCCAGAGAGGTCCAGCGGTCGTCAAAGGAATTGGCATAGGTCAGGGTTCGGCGATCATAAACCTCGCCCGTCGACGGCGTCTGCGACGCGCGCGGCGTGAGACCCGAATTGTTGTTATGCGCGGTGTCTGCCACTTTCACCCGTCCCGTTTTTCTGGACCGTTCCGACAGACTAGTAGCCTTCGCCGAATTTGTCAGCCACCAAGGCTTCTACGGCTAAGGCCAGCGCATCAGCGTCTGGTCCCGAGGTCTCGACGTCAATAGTCGTTCCTTTGGAGGCTGCCAACATCAAAAGCCCCATAATACTGTCGCCAGAGGCCGACATGCCATCCTTGATGACTTCGGCGCTGGCATCGAAGCCTTCAACCACTTCGACCAATTTGGCAGAAGCGCGGGCATGAAGCCCCTTTTCATTGATTATCTTGAGTGATTTTCGAGCCATCTATTCTGCCGCATCCCCTTCAGGGTTCACATTTTGGGAATTAATATACTTTCGCCCGGCCTCCATGGCGTGGCGCACTGCGTCAGCGACCAGAAGGTGGCGGGACTTTGCCAATTTGATCAACAACGGAAGATTGGCGCCATACAGGATCCGCCGATTGGCCGGCGCACAGGCGCGCAGACTCAGATTCGACGGGCTGCCCCCGAACAAGTCGGTCACCACGACAACACCATCGCCAATATCCACCTGATCAGCGGCGGCGCAGATTTCGTCCTGTTTGGCGTCACGGTCGTCTTCAGGGCCAATGGCGATTGCCATCAGCGCGGGCTGCGGCCCGACGACATGTTCGACGGCGGCCAGATATTCCTTGGCCAGCCCTCCGTGTGCAACGATCACAATCCCGATCAAGCGGTTCTCTCACTTCAATTGCTGGCCAGGCAGCTCGCGGTGCCTAATTGACACCTGCTGCCCCTCGCGCGCAAGGGCCTTTGCGAGAGTTTCCGCCAGAGTGACCGAACGATGCTGGCCGCCGGTACAGCCAAAAGCGATGGAAAAGTGGGATTTTCCCTCCGCCCGATAGGCCGGAAGCAGCGATAGGGTCAGGTCAAGAACACGGTCGAAGAAGCCCTGAAACTTTGCGTCCCCCAGCACATAGTCCTGCACCTGCCTTTCGCGCCCGTCAAAGGCGCGCAGCTCCGGCACCCAATAGGGATTGGCCAGGAAGCGGCAGTCAAACACCATATCCACATTTCTCGGAATGCCGCGTTTGTAGGAAAAGCTGTGCAGCGCCACTGCCAGCGTCCGCCCCGCCGGCGCGAAGATACGCTCCACCTCGGCGCGCAGCTGATGCACGTTCAGCTCGGTGGTGTCGATCACAATATCCGCCTGCTCCCGCACCGGCTGCATGAGGTCCAATTCCCGCGTCACCCCCACCTCGGGGCTTTCGGCAGGCGACAGCGGGTGACGGCGACGGGTTTCGGAGAAGCGACGCAACAAGACCTCGGGTTCGGCATCCAGATACAGAACCGTGGTGGCAAAGGACTGACGGGAGGTCAGCATGTCGATCACATCCAGCAGAGCCTCGGTCGAGAAATCCCGGTTGCGAGGATCCAGACCGAGCACCATCGGCCGGTCCGCGCCCCCCGCATCCACCAGCCCCGGCACCAGCCGCAGCGGCAGATTGTCGATGGCCTCGAAATTCATGTCCTCCAGAACATTGATGGCCGTGGTGCGCCCGGCGCCCGACGGACCTGTCACCAGCACCAATGGCGGCCGGGCCGTGGAATCCGGCGCGACGGTCTCGAGACTGCTGTGAACCTCAGTCGGGGTCAATCGCTCCGCCTTTCAGATATTGGATCAGGGCCGCCGGAAAATACGGGCTGTCCACGCGGTTCAGTTTGGGCAGGACAATTCCCAGCAGGTCCTCGTCTAGGTGGCGCGGCAGCCGTTCGGTTTCAACCACTTGCATATCAACAATGACGCAGAGTTGTACCTCCGCCACCGGCACCGCGCGCAACAGCCCCACACCGCGCGCCTCGATCAGGCCGGAAATCGCCGCAGGCGCCTGTGCCCACAGGCTCTGGCGCCTGGCCCGCACCTCGGTACGGTCATCTGCGACCAGCCGGGCACCGCGCGCCATCAACTCCAGAGCCAGAGCGGATTTCCCGCTGCCGGAGGGACCGCACAGGAGGATGCCACGGCCATCGTAAGCCACGCAACTCGCGTGCAGAATCAGCGGGCTATCAGGATCGCGCTCCGGTGGTCCTGACATTGAACGGTCAGACCGGCAGGCCGACCACGAAACGCGCCCCCAGAGGTTCCGAGGTCAGATCCGCTTCGGTCGGGCGGATGTTTTCCGCCCAGATCACACCGCCATGCGCCTCGACGATCTGCTTGGAGATCGCCAGCCCCAGACCGGAGTTGTTGCCGAAATGCTCGTCCGGTCGTTGCGAATAGAACCGGTTGAAGATCTTCGCCAGCGCCTGCTCGGGAATTCCCGGCCCGGTGTCCTCGACCACGACCAGCACCCGGTTGTCCCGGCGCCGCGCCCAGACCCGGATAGCGTCACCCTCTTCGCAAAAGGAGATCGCATTGGTGATCAGATTGACAAAGACCTGCGCCAGGCGCGCCTCCAGCCCGCGAATCATGATCGGTTCGTTGGGGAGTTCAGTGATGTAGTCGATGGCCTGACTGCGCGCATCTTCCCCCAGATATTGGTTGAGATTGCCCAGCATGTTCAGCAGGTCAAAGTCCTCCTCGTCCTCCTTGACCAGCTCCGCATCCAGCCGCGACGCATTGGAGATGTCGCTCACCAGCCGGTCAAGACGACGCACATCATGTTCGATCACTTCCATCAGCTTCTCCCGCTGGTCCTCCCGGTGAACCATCCGCAAGGTGCCGACTGCAGATTGCAGACTCGCGAGAGGGTTCTTGATCTCATGTGCCACATCAGCTGCAAATTGTTCGTTACTATCGATACGATTATATAGCGCTTTGACCATCCCCCGCAGCGCGCGGCTCAGACGGCCGATTTCATCCGGACGCGCAGAGAGGTCGGGAATACGAATGCGTCCCGGCTTCACATGATCCGCATCCCGGTCACGGCCCAGCTCGGCCGCCTCCGCCAGATCAGCCAGCGGATTGGCAATTGTCGATGCCAGAACCAGGCTGAGCCCGACCGAGACCAACAAAGCCACCACAAACATCTGCAGAACCCGCTCCCGTTCGGCCCGCACCAAAGTATCGATTTCGCCCGTGGCCGAGGTCATGACCAACACACCCACGGCAGCGCCCTGGTTCAGGATCGGCGTTGCTGCCGCGTAAACGGTGCCGCCTGCGGTGTCCGGAACCGCTGCGACCTGCGTCCCCTCGCTGAGCGCACGCAGGCTCAGGTCGGTCAGCTGATCGTCGCTGACCTCGATCACATCCGGGCGTGTACTGTCGCGACTGCCGCCGCCGACTGCGGCCATGATCGCCGCAAGCGTATCGGTAATCAGGGTCCGGCCCTGATCGTTTTCGTTCAGCCGGTTGAGCGCATCCGCACGCACCACGCCGCGCTGGGTCGCGACGAGGCCCTGCGCGGTGTCATCGTAGATGAAAACCTCAACCCCGCCGCGCAGCGACAGGCGCTGTAGCGTTTTCGGGACATCGATACCGGTCCCGGTGGCAAGGCTCACCGACTCGCCCGCAGGCAGCTGCGCCTCGAACACATCGGCGGCCAGCATCGCCTCCGACACCAGCGTGCCAAGGCGTTGATACACCAGACTTTGCCGCGCGGAATTAAGGTAGAGAATGCCCGACACCAGAATGATCAGGGCGATCAGATTGAAGGTTATGATCTTGCGTGTGAGCGGTGAGCCATGCAGCGAGAACAACCCCCGCCGCGCCCGCCTGGCCCGCATTTCCCGTCCGACGGTCTGTTCCGGCGCAACCCAGTCGTCGCCCAGAACGACATCCCCGTCCCGGCGTCCATCCTGATCCGTCTGCCGGTAAACATCCGTCATACCTGTATCGCGCATGCGCGCCAGTCTCCGCTGAAGAGGCCCGGGAAACCCGGTACCTACTCTTCGTTATAGCGGTAGCCGATCCCGTAGAGGGTCTCGATCGCCGCGAAATCAGAATCGGCGCTGCGCATCTTCTTGCGCAAACGCTTGATATGGCTGTCGATGGTCCGGTCGTCGACATAGACCTGATCGTCATAGGCCACATCCATCAGCTGATCGCGGCTTTTGACAAATCCCGGACGCTGCGCAAGTGCCTGCAGCAACAGGAATTCCGTCACCGTCAGCGATACATCCTGACCTTTCCAGCTGACCGCGTGGCGCAGCGGATCCATTCGCAACTGGCCCCGCTCCATCACCTTGGTCTCGGGCGCGGTGCCGACTTCGTCAGTGGCCACCGCCTCCTGACGCCGCAGCAAAGCGCGGATGCGCTCCACCAGCAGGCGCTGCGAGAACGGTTTCTTGACGTAGTCATCCGCTCCCATCCGCAGCCCCAGGACCTCGTCGATCTCATCATCCTTGGAGGTGAGGAAAATTACCGGCATCTTGGATTTCTGGCGCAAACGCTGCAACAGGTCCATGCCATCCATCCGCGGCATCTTGATATCAAGAACCGCCATATCCGGCAGTCGTTTATTGAACGCGTCAAGCGCGGCCTGACCGTCATTGTAGGTCTCGACCTCAAACCCCTCGGCCTCCAGTGTCATGGACACTGAGGTCAGGATGTTCCTGTCGTCATCGACCAAAGCAATCTTCGACATTGGATTTGCCCTTATCTGCTCAATATTCGTTGCTTTTTTGCGTCCTTTGTCGCGTGGAAGACGCCGCGAATCAATCCCTGATTAACGAATCAGGCAAAATCTTGACGCTCATTGACGCAAAAATGTCTTAGTATCCGATAAAGGCCGCCCCGTGAAACAGCGATGACAGCTCTGTGAAACATCTGGTGGCGCTAAAGGTCCAAGTGGTTGCGCTAACTGCGCCAAAGCGTCCTGTTCATCCTGTAAATCATCATGTTAAGACCCGGAAGAGGGATGCAAAATTGCGTTCCGGTGCCCTTTGGCGCAGCGATAGTTCCAGGCGGCCCCAGTGCAACGCAACGCTGCGTCGCATCGCCGCCGACACCCAGGAGAAAGACAAAATGACATCTGGACGGGTAAACCCGCAATTCCGCCTCGAGGATCAAGGGATCGAGGGTCTGGGCCATGTCTATTACAACCTCATGGAGCCTGCCCTGGTCGAAGCTGCCCTCGATCGCGACGAAGGCACCCTGGGCAAGGGCGGCGCGCTTTTGGTCACCACCGGCAAATTCACCGGCCGGTCGCCCAAGGACAAACATGTCGTAAAAACCGCCAGCGTCGCCGATACGATCTGGTGGGAAAACAACGCGGAAATGAGCGCTGAGGGCTTTGACGCTCTGTATCTCGATATGCTCGACCATATGAAGGGCCGCGACTATTTCGTGCAGGATCTGGTGGGCGGCGCCGATCCGGTCCATGCGATCAACGTCCGCATGGTCACCGAATTGGCCTGGCACAGCCTGTTCATCCGACACCTGCTGCGTCGACCCGACCGCGAGGATCTGGCGGATTTCACCGCCGATTTCACCATCATCAACTGCCCGTCGTTCAAGGCCGACCCGGCAAAGCACGATTGCCGCTCCGACACTGTCATCGCGTTGAATTTCGACCGCAAACTGATCCTGATCGGGGGCACAGAATACGCGGGCGAAAACAAGAAATCCGTGTTCACCCTGCTGAACTACCTGCTGCCGGAAAAAGGCATCATGCCGATGCACTGCTCCGCCAATCACGCCAAGGGCAACCCGGTCGACACCGCCGTGTTCTTCGGCCTGTCGGGCACCGGCAAGACCACGCTATCGGCCGATCCGGACCGGGTGCTGATCGGGGATGACGAACATGGCTGGGCCAATAACGGCACCTTCAATTTCGAGGGCGGCTGCTATGCCAAGACCATCAACCTCAACCCCGAGGCCGAACCGGAGATCTACGCGACCACCGAAAAATTCGGCACCGTGATCGAGAATATGACCTTCGATCCCGAGACCTTCGACCTCAACTTCGAAGACGACAGCCTGACCGCGAACATGCGCTGCGCCTATCCGCTGCACTATATCTCCAACGCGTCGCAATCGGCCCGTGGCGGGCACCCGAAGAACATCATCATGCTGACCTGCGATGCCTTTGGCGTGCTGCCTCCGATTGCCCGGCTGACACCGGCGCAGGCGATGTACCACTTCCTGTCCGGCTTCACCTCCAAAGTGGCCGGCACCGAGCGCGGCGTGACCGAGCCGGAGCCGACCTTCTCCACCTGTTTCGGCGCGCCCTTCATGCCCCGCCGTCCCGAGGTCTACGGCAACCTGCTGCGCGAGAAAATCGCCCAGCACGGCGCCACCTGCTGGCTGGTCAATACCGGCTGGACCGGCGGCGCCTATGGCACCGGATCCCGCATGCCGATCAAGGCGACCCGGGCGTTGCTGACCGCGGCTCTGGACGGATCGCTGGCCAAAGAAGAGTTCCGCAAGGACCCCAACTTCGGCTTTGACGTTCCTGTCGCCGCACCGGGCGTTGCCGAATTGCTGCTGACGCCTCGCCGCACCTGGGACGACAAGGAGGCCTACGACGCGCAGGCCGAAAAACTCGTGCAGATGTTCTCGGACAACTTCGAACAGTATCTTCCGTTCATCGACGAAGACGTGAAAGCCGCGGCCATCTGCTGAAGCACGCCAATCCTGTGATCCCGATCTGACGCCAAAGCCCCCGTTCACGCGGGGGCTTTGGCGCCAACAGCGCCGACAGCCGCCGACAGCCCCGGGGACGGTCGTGGTCCGCTAAGGCGCGCCACGAATGATCGCTGCAATGCGCTGGCCGATCACGCGCCCCGCCTTGAACGAGGGATGCACCCGGTCAGCGGCGTGAAAACTCAGGTCGCGGTGCGGAACCAGATCGGCAAGCGACAGAAAATACACGCCCTCGTCCCCCGCCGCCATCGCGGCCACCCGCGCATCCAGCGCATCGCCTTCGTCCTTGCAGGGCTCGATCGGAGAGGACCGGCCCGGGCTGCGCAGGTAGCCGACAAAAACCACCCGCGCCCCGTCGGCGCGAATTCTTTGCACGACCCCGGCAATCGCGCCCCGGGTGCCATCCTCACTCAGCAGCTTGTCCAGCTTGTCCGTGCACCTGCCGCAGCCGCAACCGAACCACAGGTCATTGCCGCCACCGTTCAGAATCACCCAGTCCCAGGGGCCGGGGCGGTACTGTTTTGGAATGCTCAGCCCCGCCGCCCCGCTCACTGGCAGACGATAGATCATCCGCGCCGCGATCACCGAGCGGTCCACCACCGGCTCTTCCAGGCTCTGCTCGACCACATCCGGGATCGACTGCCCCGAGAGCCTGTTCCACGCCAGAAGCGAATCGCCCATGGCCAGAATGCGCGCCTTCTCTGACGCGGGGGGAATCACGTCTCCGCAGGCGGCCAGAAGCGTCAGCGCCAGGGTGAGAGCCAGCGTGAGAGCCAGAGTGAGCGGCCGGGTCAGCAGCGAGGTCGGCATCGGGGCGATAAAACGGCGAATCCAGATCATACCCACATCTACCATCCTCGCCGCCGACAGGTCGCCAAAAATCTCCCCGCGGGGACGGCCGGCGCCGCCCGTCAGGCCAGCAGACGCCGCGCGATCACCTGCGCCTGGATCTCTGCCGCACCCTCAAAGATATTGAGGATCCGCGCATCGCACAGCACGCGCGAGATCTTGTATTCCAGCGCAAACCCATTGCCGCCGTGGATCTGCAACCCATTGTCCGCTGCAGCCCAGGCCACCCGTGCACCCAGCAGCTTGGCCATGCCCGCCTCCAGATCGCAGCGATGGCCATTGTCCTTTTCCCAGGCGGAGAAATAGGTCAGCTGGCGCGCCACCATGATCTCAACCGCCATCATCGCCAGTTTGGACGATACCCGTGGAAAGGCAATGAGCGCCTTGCCGAACTGCTTGCGGTCCTGCGCATATTGCATGGCAATATCGAGCGCCGACTGAGCCACCCCGATGGCGCGGGCGGCGGTCTGGATGCGCGCGGATTCAAACGTCTCCATCAGCTGTTTGAAGCCCTTGCCCTCTTCGCCTCCCAGCAGGTTCTCTGCCTTGATCTGAAACCCGTCAAAGGCTAGTTCATATTCCTTCATACCGCGGTAGCCCAGAACCTCGATCTCGCCGCCGCTCATGCCCTCGGTCGGAAAGGGATCAGCCTCGGTCCCCGGTGTTTTCTCGGCCAGGAACATCGACAGGCCCCGGTGATCGGTGGTCTCCGGATCCGTGCGCGCCAGAAGGGTCATCACATGAGTGCGGGCGGCATGGGTGATCCAGGTCTTGTTGCCGGTCACGGAGTAGTCCCCCTCCGCCCCCTTGACCGCCCGGGTCCGCAGCGCCCCGAGGTCCGAACCGGTGTTCGGTTCGGTGAACACCGCCGTGGGCAGGATCTCGGCGCTGGCGATCCGGGGCAGCCAGCTCTCTTTCTGTGCCTGCGTGCCACCAGCGAGGATCAGCTCGGCGGCGATTTCCGACCGGGTCCCGAGCGAGCCGACGCCGATATAGCCGCGCGACAATTCTTCAGACACCACGCACATCGAGGCCTTTGACAGGCCGAAACCGCCATACTCCTCCGGTATGGTCAGTCCGAAAACGCCCATTTCCGCGAGCTCCTCGATGACCTCCATCGGGATCAGCTCGTCGCGTAGGTGCCAGTCATGCGCGAAGGGCTCGACCTTCTCCTGCGCATAGCGGCGGAACTGGTCGCGGATCATTTCCAGCTCTTCATCCAGCCCCGAAGCGCCAAACATGGTGCTGCCCGCCTGCGCCTCCATCAGCGCGACCAGCCGCACCCGCGCCGCCTGCGTATTGCCCGATTGGATCAGCGCCTGGATCGCAGGCTCCGTCAGCCCCTGCCGGTCCTCTTCGCTCAGCCCGAGATCCTGCAGCCGCAGCACCTCGCCCTGGTTCATCGCGATGCCGCCCGCGATCTGCGCGAGATACTCGCCGAACGCAATCTGGTGGATCAGCCCCTCCAGCTCCGCAAAGCGCCCCTCGCCGGTCAGCGCCTCGGCCCACCGCTGCATTTGCCGCAGGGCACAGACATAGGTCGCAAGCCAGGCCAGCCCGTGCGCCCCGTATTGGTTCGCTTCCACCAAGGCGCCGGACACCCGCCCGCCCTCGCTCACGCGGTCGCGCACCCGTTGGGTCGCAGTCTCCAGGAGCTGGTCCAGCGGCACCAGCGCATCCCGTGTCAGGTTCAGAAGATCCGGCAAAAGCGGGGCGGTCATATCAAAATCCTGTCCGTCATGGGGCATGAATCACATCCTCCTCAGGGTCGCTTGGTGATAGGTCACTTCGCAGGCGCAGCGCAACAAAAAAACCAAATAGAAGTTCAATTCGTTCAATAATTACCCTTTCGTTTTCGCAGTGCAGCGCCGCCCGAATGTGCTAAGGGCTGGATCATGACTGATCTTGTTCCATTTCTCGCCCCGGCCGGATTCGTGCTGGCCTTCGTCGTCGCCTTGATCGCAGGCACCATCAAGGGTCTGGTGGGCTTTGCCATGCCGATGATCATGGTGTCCGGCCTCAGCTCGATCATGGCTCCGGACCTTGCGCTGGCCGGTCTGATCCTGCCCACCCTTGCAACCAACGGGTTTCAGGCCCTGCGGCAGGGGCCGCGCGCCGCCTGGGAGTCGATGCTCCGCTTTCGCGCCTTCCTCCTGATCGGAGGTGTGTTCCTCTTGATCAGTGCGCAACTGGTGCGTGTTCTGCCGTCGCAGGTGATGCTGCTGATCATCGGCGGGCCGATCACCCTGTTTGCCCTGACGCAGCTGATGGGCAAGCACCTCACCCTCTCCGCGCCGTCGCACCGGATGGAACTGTCGATCGGTGCCTTTGCGGGGTTCATCGGCGGGTTCTCCGGCATCTGGGGGCCACCCACGGTGGCCTATCTGACCGCACTCGGCACCGAAAAACACGAACAGATGCGGATCCAGGGCGTGATCTACGGTCTTGGCGCGGTTGTCCTGTTCTTTGCGCATATTGGCTCCGGCGTGATGCGCAGCGAAACCTGGCCGTTTTCCGTATTGATGATCCTGCCCGCCCTGCTGGGCATGTGGGTCGGGGGCCGATTGCAGGACAAGATCGACCAGAAGGGGTTTCGCCGGGCGACGCTGTTTGTGCTGCTGATTGCCGGGCTGAACCTGTTGCGCCGCGCAGTGGTGGGCTGAGCCGGTGCCCCTTGGCCTCAGCTCCCGGCTGTCCGCCCGTCAGATCGCCGGCGGCACCATTGCCGTCTCGGTTCTGGTCCTTCTGCTGAAGCTCGCGGCCTGGGCGCTGACGGGGTCCGTGGCGCTGTTTTCCGATGCGATGGAAAGCCTGGTCAATGTCTCGGCCGCGGTTCTGGCGTGGTTCGCTATCCGATATGCGGAGCGCCCGGCAGATGACAGCCATCCCTTTGGCCACCACAAGGCGGAATATTTTTCGGCGGTGATCGAAGGCATCATGATCATACTCGCGGCGGTGCTGATCGTGGATCAGGCGGTGAGCGCTTTGGTCACCCAGGCGCACGCCGACCTGTCACCGCTGGCCTTGATCGTGAATGCGGCGGCCCTGGTGGTCAACCTGATCTGGGCGCAAGTGCTGTTGAACTCCGGCGCGCGCCTCGGCTCTCCGGCCTTCGCGGCAGGCGGGCGTCACCTGATGAGCGACGTCTGGACCTCTGCCGGAGTGCTGGCGGCGCTGGGGCTGGCCCTGGTCACAGGCTGGACCCTGCTGGACCCGGTGTTGGCCCTGCTGGTGGCCGTCAACATCCTGCGCGAGGGGCTGCATGTTGTTTCCACCTCTGTGGACGGGCTGATGGACCGCGCTGCCACCGAGGAGGAACAGGACAAGATCCGAACCGTCATCCTCGGGTCCGGCGGAGGTGCGCTGCAGATCCACGACATCAAGACCCGTCGCGCAGGCAAGGCCATGTTTGTCGAATTTCACATGGTGGTCGATGGTGAAATGAGCGTTGCCGAAAGCCACGATATCTGTGACCGGCTTGAGGCCGAGATCGAAGCGACGCTGCCGGGCGTTTACGTCACCATCCATGTGGAGCCGGATCACAAGCTGGAAGATACAGGATTGGAACCGACCGCGTTCGAGCCACCCTGACCCTGCGAAAACAACCTGCCCCGCCCCACCGCCTGAGGTATTGCGCTGCGCTTCGCGCATCGCCGGGGGGCGGGGGCCGCGCCTTCGGCGCGGCCCCCGCCCGGCCCAACGCTTTTACAATGTGCCTCTGGCGCATTTCAAAGGGGCGGGAGCTCCCCCCCGCCCGATCAGACCTCAGCCAGACCGTTTGCAATTCTCGTCCAAACCCGGTCTTTATGCCGCCACCGTGAGACTTGTGCTGGAGATGACAATGATGGACTGGACACAATTGCTGAGCTCTGGCCGCCTGTGCCGCCCGGACTATACCGACAGACCCGGCCGGCCTGCCTATCTGCAGGACTATGACCGGATCCTGTTCTCCGAACCGTTTCGGCGTCTTGCCCAGAAAACGCAGGTGCATCCCCTCTACGATCACGACCATGTGCACCACCGGATGATCCATTCGATGGAGACCTCCTCGGTCGGGCGGTCCCTTGGCATCCAGGTTGGCCAGGCCCTGGTCCGCCAGGGGCGGCTGGAGGATGGGCTGCAGCATGTGATGGCCGGCACGGTGCAGGCGGCCTGTCTGGCGCATGACATCGGCAACCCGCCGTTTGGCCATTCAGGCGAGGCCAGCATCGGTGCCTGGTTCGCGCGGCTGTTTGCCACCGGGACCGGGCTCGGTGCTGGTATTTCTCCGGATCAGCGTGCGGAATTCGAGGCCTTTGAGGGCAACGCACAGGGTTTTCGTATCACCGCCCGGCTGGAGATGGGGCGGCGCGAGGGCGGCATGCGTCTGTCCTACGCCACCCTGGGCGCCTTTGCCAAATACCCCTGCACCGCCGCGAGCGCGGCCGATGCAAAAGGCTCCTACGTGGGGCTCAAGAAATTCGGCGTGTTTGCCGGTGATGAGGCGCTCTTTGCCGAGGCGGCCGAGGCCCTTGGCCTGCCCGAAGAGCGCAGCCCCAAGGGCTTGCGCTGGTGGCGACGCCACCCGCTGGCCTTTCTGGTCGAGGCCGCAGACGACATTTGCTACCGTATCCTGGACCTCGAAGACGCCGCCACCGTCGGGGACCTCGACAGCGATGTCGTCTCCGAAATTCTTGAAGACATCACCGGCAAGCGCAACCGCGAGGACGACCCGCAGATGACCCTGAGCGACCGCGTCGGCATGCTGCGTGCAATGGCCATCGGGGCCGCCATCGACAGCGCCGTCGCGGCCTTTCTCGACAACTACGACAGCATCATGGCCGGCACGTTCGACGATGGGCTGATGGAGGTCTCCGGCAAGGCCCCCGCCTTCGCCAGGCTGAAGGAAATCTCGAACGCCCGTATCTTCACCGCGCGGCGCAAGACGGAGCTGGAGATCGTCGGCCGCCAGGTCCTGTTCACCATCCTCGACGAGTTCCACGCGCTGTTTGTGGCGCTGAAGGCCTGCAACTGGGAGGCCGATCGCCTGCTGAGCCAGCACGGCTACTGGACGCAACTCGTGCGGGCCGTGGATCTCGACCTGCGGGGGGTCGTCGATGACTATACGGCCGCCCATGCGCTGACGGATTTTGTCTCCGGCATGACGGACCGCTATGCCCTGCGCGTGCGAGACATGATCACCGGTCAGGTGCCGGGCTGAGGACCGCGCAAATAGGTCACCCTTTCTGACCCATTGTTTCGCGCGCGAAACAATGGGTCAGGGGCACATACCTATCATTTTGTTTTTGTTATCAAAATTTACCGGATCGTTACCGGAGCGCCCGCCGTTCGGGACAGGCTGCAACACAACGAGGCATCAACAGAAAGGGCCCGCAAGTGGTTTGGGGGCTCTTCCTGTGACATCACGGCCGCGCCTCAGCCGAAGGCCGCGCCATCCTCGCGCCAGACCGACACCACAGAGGATCGCGGTTTGCCCGCGCCGTCAGGCCAGGATCCGCCCGGGTGCTGCACGCCGACAAACGCCACCGTCTTGTCGAGCGACCAGCACAGGCCAGTGACCTCGGCGCCATTCGGGACAGTCATGAACCGTGCAATTTCCCCACTCTCCGGATCGCCGACCAACATCTGGTTGTTTCCCATGCCGGCGAAGTCGCCTTCGTTGTCGTCATCGCCATCGGTCTGGATCCAGAGCATCCCGTCAGAGGAAAACGCCATCCCGTCGGGCGAGTTGAACATATTGCCCGCGTTGATGTTCGCGGACCCTCCATATGCGTTGCTGTAGACCGTCGGATTGCCGGCCATCACGTAGAGATCCCAGGTGAAGCCCTCGGCGGCGTGATTGCCCCCGGTCGGGGTCCAGCGTACGATCTGGCCGTATTTGTTGGTCTCGCGCGGGTTGGGCGCATTCACCGATGTGTCGTCACCACCGGCGTTTGGCTTCACGCCCCGGTTCTTGTTGTTGGTGAGGGCACAATAGGCCTCGGCCCGGAGCGGATTGCAGGCCACCCATTCGGGACGGTCCATGGTGGTGCCCCCCACGGCAGAGGCCGCCAGCCGGGTGAAACAGAGGATCTCGGCCGCCTCCATGCCGGTGGTTTCAGGTGTCAGAGCCAGCCATTCGCCGGATTGGTCGTCGTTGAATTTGGCCACAAACAGCGTGCCGTCATCCAACAGACCGTCCGTTGCAGCGCCCTCGGTATAGACACCGGAGGAGACGTATTTATAGAGATACTCGCCGCGCTCATCATCCCCGAGATAGACCACGATACGGCCGTCGCTCGCCTGCACCATCTCGGCGTTTTCGTGTTTGAAACGGCCCAGAGCCGTGCGTTTCACCGGTGTGGAGGTCGGATCGGAGGGATCGATTTCGGTGACGAACCCATGGCGGTGCGGCTCGTTCGGCTCTTTCGACAGATCGTAGCGGTCGTCGAATTTCTCGTAGGCGTAGCGGCCGGTGCCGCCGATACCGTAGCGAATGTAGCCCTCACCGGCGGGCATCTCTCCGGTGGCGCCGAAGTAGCCGTTGAAATTCTCCTCGCAGGTCAGATAGGTCCCCCAGAGCGTCCGGCCGGAGCCGCAGTTGTTCATGGTCCCCTTGACCCTGCGCCCTGTGGGATCGGCACTGGTTTTCACCAGCTCATGCCCGGCAAGAGGGCCCGCGAGGGTCATCTCGGTCTCGTGGGTGATGCGGCGGTTCAGGGGGCTGTCCTTGACCACGGCGTAGCCCGCCTCGCCCCTGGCGATCTCCATCACGGTGACGCCCTGAAGGTTCTTCAGCAGCGTGACCTCATCGGCAGATTGAGGCACGCCCTCAGAGGCGGCGGGCAGGTTGATCTTCGGGTTCACATATTCGGAGTTGACCGCGATGACCTCGCGGCCATCGATGTCGAACAGCTCCATCCCGTCGGTGTTTTCGCCAAAAACCTTGTCGGACAGTGCGGCAGAGACGCCGGTTTCCGGGGTGTAGGCCCCCTCAGCCTCGGACCAGAGCGCATCGCCCCAGCGGATCAGAACCTGCGATTTATAGCCTCTGGGCACATGGACCGCATGATCCGTCGCAATGGCGATCGGGTCGAAGGCGAAGGTCGCGGATCCTGCCGCCCGCGCCGCCGTGGTCGAAGACATCAGCCCGGCGCCAAAGACGGCGGCACCAGAGCCAAAGGCCAGCGTCCCGCCGAGAAAGCCACGGCGGGAGATCGCGCGATCGACAACCTGGTCGAACTCGTTCCCCTCCGGACGGGGGTCCCGGTGTTCGTCGAAATCGTCCCATGAAAGATCAATGAGGGTCTTATCAACCATTGTTCGCGCTCCTCGCTGTCAAAGTGGCTGGGATGCAGCCCCGGATGGGGGAGATGGGGGGCTGAACCGCGAGACTGTTCTTCCTGCGCCAGTGTATCATGCGTATGACGTAGCGGCATATGCCGGGGTCCTGAAACACAAGCGATTGATTCCCGGCGTATTGTTCTAGGTTCGCCGTGCCAGAACATCGAGGAACCGGCCTCGGGCCTCCGGTACGGGGCGATTGCCGAGCGCAGGCGCCAGCCGTGATTCGAGAAAGAAGCCGGTGGTTCTGAGCGCGGTCAGGATCTCGGCATCCTCGGCCTCTCCCTGCCCCAGCATCACCGGCGGCAGTGGCAGCATGCGGTCGGCCCAGCCCTCTGCCCCGGCGGCCGAGACGGCGCGGCCGGATTTGGGCGAGACATAGATCAGCCCCTCCGTGCTGCCGGTGGCGGCGCAGGCGGAGAGGTCCAGGCCAAAGCCCAGCTCCTCCAGCAGTGCAAGCTCCCAGTGCAAATAGGCCAGCGGCCAGAGGTCTTCCTGTTCGAGGAGATCCAGCAGCGACTCGCTGCGCTGGTACAGGTCTGGGTGAGGTTCGCGGTCCGGCAGGGCAAAGGCCAGAAGGGCGCAGACCGCATTCAGCCCGGCCAGGGCGAGACGTCCGGAAAAGGCCGCTGCCGCGCGGCTGCGCGAGGGTTCGGCCTTGTAGGTGCCAAGGTGGTCCTCCAGCCGTGCGGACCAGGCCAGATCCAGCTGCGCGCCCGGCTGCAGCCCCGGCGCCATCCGGCGGCTGGCACCGCCCCGCACAAGTCCCGCGTGGCGACCGTGGCCTGCGGTGAAGACATCGATCAGCGCCGAGGATTCGCCATGGCGGCGCACGGTGAGCAGAATGCCGTGATCGCGCCAGTCCATCCCTAGTCCAGCCCCGGCTCGTCCAGCAGATGACGGCCCTGACGATCCTCGACTTCGATCACCCAGAGATCGCTGTCGAACTGGCGTTGCCTGGCAATGGATGCATCGACCGCGCGCTCCTCGCCCGCCGTCAGCTCGGTCCAGGTGCGGGCCCCGCTGAGCAGGTCGAAGCTGCGCTGGAAGGCCCGGGCCTGCCCGTCGAGGGTGTTGAGCTTGACCAGAACCGCACCGGCCGTGTCGTCCCCATGCGCGGTGACAAAGGCGGGTATGTCCTGAAACCGCAACCGGGCCAGATAGGCATCAACCCAGAAGCGGGCGGTAAGGCGGGGCATTGGAGGCTCCTGTCGCGTCTTGGATCGCAGAGGATCGCGCCGGGGGCTGATCGCGGGAGCCTCCGGCGGAGGTATTTTGGAAAAGATGAAAGGGGCGTGCAAGCTATGGCTCTGGTCCGCCGCTAGTTGCCGTCCTTGAACTCCAGCCCCATTTCCGAATAGCGCTCCTTTTCCTCGAGCCAGTTGGGACGGACCTTGACCTGCAGGAAGAGGTGGATCTTGCGGTCGAGGAATTCTTCAAGGTCGGCCCGCGCGGCTTGGGACACCGCCTTGATGGTTTCGCCCTTCTTGCCCAGCACGATGCCTTTGTGGCCGTCGCGGATTACATAGATGATCTGGTCAATCTTGGCGGAGCCGTCCTTGCGTTCCTCCCAGGCTTCGGTTTCGACCGTCAGCTGATAGGGCAGTTCCTGATGCAGGCGCAGCGTCAGTTTCTCGCGGGTGGTTTCGGCCGCGATCATGCGCAGGGGCAGGTCGGCGATCTGATCCTCCGGGTAGAGCCAGGGGCTCTCCGGGACTTTGCCTGCGAGCCATTTGCGCAGATCATCGACCCCATATCCCTTTTCCGCCGAGATCATGTAGGTTTCCGAGAAGGGGAAGCGGTCATTCAGCTCCCGGGTCAGCCCCAGGAGCACATCGGACTGCACCTTGTCGATCTTGTTGACCGCCAAGGCCACCGGGCGCCCCTTGGCGACCTCTTGCAGGCCGTCCAGAATACGTTCGACCCCTTCGGTGATGCCGCGGTGCGCCTCGATCAGGAGCACGATCACATCCGCGTCGGCCGCGCCGCCCCAGGCAGCGGCAACCATGGCCCGGTCAAGACGGCGCCGGGGTTGAAACAGCCCCGGCGTGTCCACGAAGACCAGCTGGCTGTCGCCTTCCATCGCGACGCCCCGGATGCGGGTCCGGGTGGTCTGTACCTTGTGGGTCACGATTGAGACCTTGGCCCCGACCATGCGGTTCAAAAGAGTGGACTTGCCGGCGTTGGGTTCGCCTATGAGGGCGATGAAACCTGCACGTGTGCTCATGACTTTTGCTCCAGCTTGGCGAGAAGCGCCTTGGCCGCCGCCTGTTCCGCCAGCCGTTTTGATCCGGCGGTGGCCTGTTCCTCGGTGCCGTCCTCAATCCGGGCGGCAATGGTGAATACGGGTTCGTGATCGGGGCCACTGCGGGCGATCTGAATATAGTCCGGCGGCGGTTGGCGACGGGCCTGAACATATTCCTGCAGCGCCGTCTTGGGGTCGCGGGCGTCTTCCTCGACCGAGCCGATACGCGCGCCCCAGAGTTTCAGGATCACCGCCTGCGCCGCCTCGAAGCCTGCATCCTTGTAGACCGCTGCGATGACGGCCTCCATCGCGTCGCCCAGCAAGGCCTGTTTGCGCCGCCCCCCCGACAGCATCTCGGAGCGGCCCAGTTTCAGCACTGCGCCGATGTCGATCTGGCGCGCGACTTCCGCGCAGGCCTCCTTGCGCACCAGGGCATTGAAGCGGGGCGCCAGCTGACCTTCGGTGGCCGTTTTGTCCTGGTCCAGCAGCGCCGTGGCCATCACCAGCCCCAGCACCCGGTCGCCGAGGAATTCCAAACGCTGGTTATCCTGTCTGTTCGGCGAGGAGATCGACGGGTGAGTCAGCGCGCGGATCAACAGTTCGGGGCTGGCGAACTGATGCCCGAGCCGATCCTGAAAGGAGCGAATTTCCCGAGATAACTTCACTTCGTCTCCTTGAACATCTGGTGGCAATTCGGTGTCGAGTTCGCCCAATACGCCGCGGCGCGCGCGGTGACAAGGACATGTCGCCCCCTCAAATCGCCCTCTATGGGCCGTGCCGAGGGTCGGCCGGTTCCGCTCCTGCGTCTGACGTGGTGAGGAGGATCGTGGAATTGCGGCCCGCTGGCAAGGTTTCGATAGGGGCGGGTCGAACAGGCAGACCATTGTCCGCGGCCGTCCCCCGTCCAGTCGCGCGCGGGCATGCGCAAGTGGCACCGGAGCGCCGCCGTGCCCGCGCGCCTTGATCGGACATCCCGCAAGCGATCGCTTGCGCCGCGGGACGTCCGGTGTCAGCTCAGTTGATCGCTTTGAAATAGCGATCCGCCCGCCAGGTCCAGAAGAAAAGCATCGACCGGCCGGCAGAAGAGAACATGATCCGGTCGGCGCGTCCGATCAGGTTTTCCAAGGGCACATAGCCAACCCCGCCAACGGCTTGCGGGACCCGGCTGTCGGCCGAATTGTCGCGATTGTCGCCCATGAAGAAGAAGTGCCCGTCCGGCACATGGTAGACTTTGGTATGGTCGCTCGCCTGATTGCCGATATTGATGATGGCATGGCTCACGCCGCCCGGCAATGTCTCGATCTGGCGCGATTTTCTGCAGACACCGCCCTGGCCGACAGGGTTGTTTTCACAGCGCGGAAAGCTGCCTTGCGGGCCCTGGCGCTCCATGGTTTCGGTAAACTCGCCATCATCCATGAGACCGACTGCGGTGCCGTTGATATGCAGCACGCCCTCCTTCATCTGCAGCTTGTCACCGGGCAGGCCGACAAGACGTTTGATATAGTCGGTACCGCTGACCGGGTGACGGAAGACAACGACATCACCCCGCTCCGGATCGCTCCCGAGGAAACGGGTGTTGTCGCCGTCAAGGGCGCCGCAGAGGTCCTGCGCGTCAATGTTCAGGCCGATCATGCCGAGCCGTATCGAGGGGCAGGAGGCGTAGGAGTAGCCGTAGACCATCTTGTTCACGAACAGGAAATCGCCGACCAACAGCGTTTCCTTCATCGAACCGGAGGGAATCCAGAAGGGTTGAAAGAACAGGGTGCGGAAGACACCGGCGATCAACAGCGCGTAGACGATGGTCTTGATCGTCTCGAGGATTGAACTTCCGGCAGTGGTTTTCGACGCCATCAGGCTCTCCGGTCATTATGGGACAGGTCCGGGCGTACATGCGGGCCTGCCCGCCGCAAGTCAAGCCGGCCCGGCGGGAGGCCGCCATGCAAGGGCAGGATCACATGAGATTGTGGACCCTATGCCGCAGGTTTCCGGATCCAGTAGGGGGAGCTCCCGCCCCTTTGACCATGAGGCGATGCCTCCCGGCAAAGCGTTGGGCCGGGCGGGGGCCGCGCCGAAGGCGCGGCCCCCGCCCCCTCGCGATGCGCATGGCGCAGCGCAACCCCTCGTGCCGTTCGTCCCTTGTGAAACGGGCTGTTGCAGGTGGCTGGAACAGCAAGTTGGTACCGGGGCTACAACAGGGGCACGCACTGCCAGGCATTCATCCCGGCCCGTTTACCCCGCATTCCGGCACCTCCGGTCTCGGCTTTTGCCAGCCTTCGTCAGCCTCGATCTGGCGCTACAGGTCGCGCCTCGATCAGAACGAAGGCCTGCGCCCAGGGGTGATCGTCGGTCAGCGTCACATGGATGATCGCCTCATGGCCGGGTGGCGTCATCTGGGCCAGCCGGGCCTCGGCCCAGCCAGTGACATGCATCACCGGCTGGCCGGACGACAGGTTGGACACCGCCATGTCCTTCCACGCGATCCCCATGCGCAGGCCGGTGCCCAGCGCCTTGGAGCAGGCTTCCTTTGCCGCCCAGCGCTTGGCATAGGTGCCCGCAACATCGTGACGACGCTCGGATTTGGCCTGTTCGACTGCAGTGAAAACGCGATTGCGGAACCGATCGCCAAAGCGGTCCAGCGTCCCCTGGATGCGATCGATATTCGCCAGATCAGTGCCGATACCCAGGATCATGAACCGGATCGCGGAGCTTCAGCCCCGCCCCCCTTTGCCGGTGGGCGCCCCCAGAACGGAGCGCGCCCCGAGCCCCACGAAATGGCGCACCAGAATGAAAGAGACCGCGACCTGAAAAAGGAGTGCCCCCAACAAGAGGGCGCCGCCGTATTGTTGCGACAGCAGCATCTTTATCTCCGGCGCCGTGACGCTGAAGAGCATGACCGCGACCATCGACAGGCCAAGGATGATGACGACCGACTGGCGCGCAAAGCGCCACATCTGCGCAGACTCGGGCTGACGGCCTTCCCGCCGAGCAAATTTCTGCCCTTCAATCATGGCAGCCCCCATCGCAGGGATGATCGCCATACCGGCATTGGCGATGTCGAACCCCGTCACCGCCTGGACCAGAACGACGAGCACCATCATGGCGAGGATCAATGCCAGATAGACCAGAGTGAAACGACGCAGGTTCATTCCGTTGCTCCCTGCCGCGCGTGATCCATCAGCCGGCGCATTTCCTGTACCGCAGGCTCAAGACCGCGGAAAATCGCCTCACCGATCAGAAAGTGACCGATATTCAACTCCCGCACCTCGGGAAATCGAGCGACGGGCTGCACCGTTTCATAGGTCAAACCATGGCCTGCGTGCACCTCCAGCCCGAGGGAATGCGCAAAGGCCGACATCTCCTTCAGGGCGGCCAGCTCCGCGTCGCGGGCGGCAAAATTGCCCTCGGCGTGATGGTCGCAATAGGCCCCGGTGTGGAGCTCGATCACCTCGGCGCCAATCCGATGCGCCGTCTCAATCTGGTTGCGATCCGCCGCGATGAAGATCGACACGCGGCAGCCCGCCTCACGCAGGGGCGCAATGAAATGTGCCAGACGGTTTTCATCGCGGGCGACGTCAAGCCCGCCTTCGGTGGTGCGCTCTTCCCGCTTCTCGGGGACGATGCAAACTGCATGTGGCTTGTGGCGCAGGGCAATCGCCTGCATTTCGTCGGTCGCTGCCATCTCAAAATTCAGCGGCACGGTCAGGGTGGCCATCAACCCGTCAATATCGGCATCTGTGATGTGGCGACGGTCCTCGCGCAGATGCGCGGTGATGCCGTCGGCCCCGGCCTCTTCGGCCAGCTTCGCAGCCCGGATCGGGTCCGGGTAGGCACCGCCCCGGGCGTTTCGCACGGTGGCCACATGATCGATATTGACGCCAAGGCGCAGAGGGGTCGCGGACATGGAATGGGCTCTTTATCGGTTGGTTGAATGCATGGATCGGCTCGTCAGCCCAGAGCCTAGTCGCCCCGGAGCCGGTGGCAAGCGGCAACGACCGGAGTGATACAATTCTGTACCCCTATTGGCGCATCATTGGCGTGTCGCCCCCCCCCCTGCTGCCCTCCGTCGCCCGCTGTTGCCCCCTGTCGCCCCCTGTTGCCGGGAGGATGCGCTGCGCCGCCCGGAACAGGGCAACCGAAAGGCTGCGCCGGACATCCGGCACCGACAGCAGCCCCCTAGTCGGGTCGGGACGCCTTCGGTCGCCGACCGGGCGTGGAAGGGGGCGGAGAAGCAGGGCGGGTCGAACTGCTGGGGGGCTGGGTGCCACGCGGCGGATGCGGACTGTTCACGGCCTCCAGCTCGGCCCGTTTCTTGATCGCCTCGAACTTTGCCTTGATCTTGCGTTTGCGCCGGTCCTGATAGCTCCGGATCAGGGGCACCGACACAATATAGCCCACCAGTCCCGCCACAAGGCCCGGGATCAAGCCGCCGATCAGATAGGGGTAGAAAACCTCATGATAAAAGATCACCAATCCGGTCCAGTCGGTCGCGGTGCCGGTGACAAACGCATGAAGATTGAGCCAAAGATCACGGCCCGCCGCCAGGAATTTATCCGCAAGGGTCGCGTTGACCTCGGCCACGGGCTGGCTGCCGAGCAACCAGTGACCGGTCTGCAGCGAGATCACTCCGATTGGCACATAGGTCAGGGGGTTGCCGAAGAATGTCGCCGACAGCGCCGCCAGAAGATTGCCGTTCATACCCCTGGCAAGGATCGCCGCGACCACAAAATGAATACCATAAAAGGGAGTGAACGTGGTGAAAAGCCCGGCACCGATGCCCCGCGCAATGCGTTCGGGACTATCCGGCAGCCGCCGAATTCGGTGTTTGACATAGTGAAACGCCCTGGCCCAGCCCCCACGAGGCCAGAGAAACTCCGCAACCGCCCTGAGTGGCGTACGTCTGTCTCGGCGCCTGAATACCAACGGTATTTTCCCTATTCTTCCTAGCCAAGAGCCTAGGCCGGGCGAGAGTGCGTTCCTGGCCTTTGCCGGTAGCGCGCAACCGCGGCGACATCGCTCTCAGCTTCCAATGTCAAAATCAACGAATGCAGCTGTTCTACATCACGCAATTCCACATTGATCATCAAGCGGTAAAAGTCAGGTTTCCGGTCGACGAATTCAAGATTAGAAATGTTGGCTTTTTTTTCGCCAACAAGTGTACAGATCCGGCCCAGGACACCTGCATCATTGCCGATCGTCAATTCCAGCGTCACCCCATAGGCGGCCGGATGGGTCCCGGAGTGCCAATGCACATCGACCCAACGCTCCATCTGATCCTCAAATTCACCCAGCCGGTCACAATCTGCCGTGTGGACGATCACGCCCTGCCCGCGCGTGGTGATGCCGATGATTCGCTCTCCCGGCAGCGGTTCACAACAGGAGGCGCGCTCGAATTTCTGTCCGGGCTCCAGACCGATCACTGCCCGGCGCGGCGAGACTTCTTCGCCCTCCTTGGCGGTCAGTTCCGGATAGACCGCCTGTACCACGTCATGGGCGGTGATCACCGCCGCGCCGAGCCGGGCCAGCAGTTCGGTCACATCGCTGACCCGCAGCGCCCTTGCCGCAGTTTCCAGCGCCTTGTCGGTGGCCTTCTTGTGCACATGTTCAAACGCAGACCGGGCCAGTTCGTGCCCGAGTTTGACGAACCGCTCGCGGTCGGCCTCGCGCAGGGCACGGCGGATGGCGGTGCGCGCCTTGCCGGTGGTGGCGATTTCCAGCCAGCTGACCTGCGGGGTCTGGCCCTCGGCGGTAATGACCTCGACCGACTGACCATTGCGCAGCCGCGTCCAGAGCGGCACCCGGATGCCATCGACCTTTGCGCCCACACAGGCGTGACCGATTCGGGTGTGGATCGCATAGGCGAAATCAATCGGCGTCGCGCCTTTCGGCAGTTTGGTCACGTCCCCCTTGGGGGTGAAGCAGAACACCTGATCCGAATACATCTCGAGCTTCACCGCTTCGAGGAATTCGTCGTGATCATCTTCGCCGTCGAATTGTTCGGTCAGCGAGGCAATCCACTTGGCCGGATCGACGGCAAACGGGTTCTCGGTCCGCACCCCGTCGCGATAGGACCAATGCGCGGCGACCCCCGATTCGGCGACGTCATGCATCTGGCGGGTGCGGATCTGCACCTCGACGCGCTTGCCGTCGCGACCGGAGACCGTGGTGTGAATAGAGCGGTAGCCGTTCGATTTCGGCTGGCTGATATAGTCCTTGAACCGCCCTGGAACCGCCCGCCAGCGTTGATGGATCGTGCCCAGCGTGCGGTAGCAATCCTCCTCCGAGCGGGTGATGACGCGAAAGCCGTAGATGTCGGAGAGACGGGAGAACCCCTGATCCTTTTCCTGCATCTTGCGCCAGATCGAATAGGGTTTCTTGGCGCGGCCAAAGACCTCGGCCTCGATGCCTGCCTTTTCCAGTTCCCGCCGCATGTCGCCGGTGATGCGGTGGATCACATCGCCGGTTTCGCGCTGCAGGGTGACAAAACGGCGGATGATCGACTGACGGCCCTCGGGGTTCAGCACCTTGAAGGCGAGGTCTTCCAGTTCCTCACGCATCCATTGCATGCCCATGCGGCCTGCCAGCGGGGCGTAGATATCCATCGTTTCGCGGGCTTTTTGGGCCTGCTTTTCGGGGCGCATGGCGCGAATGGTACGCATATTGTGCAGACGGTCGGCAAGTTTGACCAGAATGACCCGCAGGTCCTTCGACATCGCCATGAACAGTTTGCGAAAGTTTTCCGCCTGTTTGGTCTCGCGCGAGGACAGCTGCAGATTGGTCAGCTTGGTCACCCCATCGACCAGCATCGCCACCTCTTCGCCAAAGCGCGAGGTGACCTCCTCGTAGGAGGCTTTGGTATCTTCGATGGTGTCATGCAGAAGGGCGGTGATGATCGTCGCATCATCCAGCCGCTGTTCCGTCAGGATCGCAGCCACCGCTACGGGATGCGAGAAATACGGCTCTCCCGAGTGACGAAACTGCCCCTCATGCATCGCCCTGCCGAACTCATAGGCATCGCGGAGGCGCGTTTCGTTCGCTTTCGGGTTGTAGTCGCGGACCAGCGAAATCAGGTCATCAGCAGATGTCATCGCCGGTCCGCAACCTTTCGTTCATGACCACCTGGGTCAGCCCTGACCCTGGGCCTCCATCAGCGCCCGCAGGAGCTTTTCTTCGCTCATGTCGTCTTCCTGCGGCTTGTCCGCTTCGCCGCCCATCAGCAGAGCCATGGAATCCTCTTCCGGCTCGTCGACCTCGATCTGGGTCTGATTGCTTTCGATCAGACGTTCGCGCAGGGCGTCGGCACTTTGTGTTTCTTCGGCAATCTCGCGCAGGGAGACGACCGGGTTTTTATCGTTGTCCCGATCCACGGTGAGTGCGGCACCGGCGGAAATCTCGCGCGCCCGGTGTGCGGCCAGCATCACCAGTTCAAATCGGTTGGGAACCTTGTCAACGCAGTCTTCGACCGTCACGCGGGCCATGGGCGACTCTCCAATACAGTTCTGGGTCCAGAGGGAGTGCTTCTATGACGATTTTGAGGGCTTGACAAGCATCGCGCCATCACATTCGACGGAAATTCCCCAAAATGCGATCAAAGCGGCCTTACCTCGGCGACATCCGCCGCCGGGCACTCCGACAACAGCTGCGCCACGCTCTGCCGCAGGACCGGATGCACCCAGTGGCGCGCGATGTCCGCGAGGGGCACCAGCACAAAGGCGCGGTCCTGCAGACGCGGGTGCGGCAGGATCAGCTGGTCCGGTGCTTTGCTCCGCTGCGCCTCCGGAGGGAGCCGGTGCCAGCGCCTGAATTCGGCCAGGTCGGGCACCACCTGATCGGACGCCGCCAGCAGATCCAGATCCAGCGTGCGCATGCCCCATCGCTCTGTTCTGGTCCGCCGGAACCGCGCCTCGATCCGGTGCAGCCGGGCCAGAACCTCCGAGGCAGCGCATTCGGCATGGAGTGCGACCGCAGCGTTCACATAGTCCGGCCCGGCGCCCGCCGGAAAGCAGGGCGTGCTGAAAAACCGCGACACGGCGGCGAGCTGCAGCCCCTCGACCGAAAAATCCTGCAGACAGTCCTGCAGGGTCTTCAGTGGGGAATTTCCCTCATTTTCCAGGTTGCTGCCGAGTGCTATAAGATAATTTGACCGGTATTCGGTCATAGTTGACCCCAATTCCCTATGACCTCACCCTTGCGGGGAGTGCCAAAAAACCTAAATTAAGTCCACCCGCGGATTTCGGGATTTTTTTTCACTCACTCACGGCATACGAAATCCGCGACACCAGAAGGACAAGATTAATGTTTTACAAGGACGAACGGCTTGCGCTGTTCATAGATGGCTCGAATTTATATGCCGCTGCGAAGGCATTGGGCTTTGACATCGACTACAAGCTTCTGCGCCAGGAATTTATGCGGCGTGGAAAACTTGTTCGAGCGTTCTACTATACTGCGCTGCTGGAAAATGACGAGTACTCCCCGATCCGACCTTTGGTGGACTGGTTGCACTACAATGGTTTCACCATGGTGACAAAACCGGCCAAAGAATACACCGACAGCATGGGCCGACGCAAAGTGAAGGGCAATATGGACATCGAACTCGCGGTCGATGCCATGGAGCTGGCACCACGCGTGGACCACATCGTGCTGTTCTCCGGCGATGGCGATTTTCGCCCGCTCATCGCCAGCCTGCAACGGCAGGGCGTTCGGGTGTCCGTCGTCTCGACCATTCGCAGCCAACCGCCCATGATCTCGGATGAGCTGCGCCGTCAGGCCGACAATTTCATCGAACTGGAGGAATTGCGCGACGTGATCGGGCGGCCGCCGCGGGATATTCCCGCCGATGTGCGCCCGGCCTCTGTCTCAGGCTGAGCCCCTCTGTTTCAGGCTGACACCAGGACTGTCACTGTCTGAGAACGCCAGCACGGCGAGATTTCAATCCCTGAAACGCCCGGCAGATCCTTCCGCCGGGCGTTTTCTCATGCCAGCGACCGCCTGAGCCGCCCAAGCTGGGAACGCTGGCACTGGACGTTGACGCATGCACAGCTTACCTGTGGGACAAACATGAACGCCTCCTGCCTGCTGAGGACCGCCCCCGCATGACGACCCCCAAACCTCCGCTCACCCTCTACCTTGCTGCGCCCCGTGGTTTTTGTGCCGGCGTCGACCGCGCGATCAAGATCGTGGAAATGGCGCTCGAGAAATGGGGCGCGCCCGTCTATGTGCGCCATGAGATCGTGCACAATAAGTTCGTCGTCGATGGCCTGCGGGAAAAAGGCGCGGTCTTTGTCGAGGAGCTGGAGGAATGTCCCGATGACCGGCCGGTGATCTTTTCCGCCCATGGCGTCCCGAAATCCGTGCCCGATGCGGCCAGTGCCCGCGAGATGGTGTTTGTCGATGCGACCTGCCCGCTGGTGTCCAAGGTTCATATCGAGGCGCAGCGCCATGCGGAGGCCGGTTTGCAAATGATCATGATCGGCCACAAGGGCCACCCGGAGACGATCGGAACCATGGGGCAATTGCCGGAGGGCGAGGTCCTGCTGGTGGAGACGGTTGCGGATGTTGCTGACGTCGCGGTGCGTGACCCTGACCGGCTGGCCTTTGTCACTCAGACGACCCTGTCGGTCGATGATACCAAGGACATCGTGGCGGCATTGCAGGCCCGCTTCCCCGCCATCATCGGCCCCCACAAGGAAGACATCTGCTATGCGACCACCAACCGCCAGGAGGCGGTCAAGGCGGTGGCGCCGAAATCCGATGCCCTGCTGGTGGTCGGCGCGCCGAATTCGTCGAATTCCCGCCGTTTGGTCGAAGTGGGCGCCAAGGCCGGCTGCAAATATGCGCAATTGGTGCAACGGGCCGAAAACATAGACTGGCGCGCGCTGGAGGGCATCCGCTCGGTGGCGATCACGGCCGGGGCCTCGGCGCCGGAATTGCTGGTCAACGAGGTCATCGACGCCTTTGGGGATCGCTACGATGTCACCGTCGAGATGGTGGAAACCGCCGTTGAGAAAGTCGAGTTCAAAGTACCGCGCGTGCTGAGACAGAGTGCCTGAGACAGGCGACCTGAACTGCCCGAGACCGACGGCCTGAGACTGGGCCCTCTTTGGGGGCCGTTTTGCAGCATAGGAGCGATTTATGAGCGATGAGGAGACAATGGCCGTCTATGCGCGGTCGGCGGCAGACTATGCGGCCGGTTTTTCCCAGGTCAAGGACACATTCCACGAAGCCGACTACGAGGCCTTTGTCGAGGGCCTCCCAAAGGGCGGTACGGTTCTGGATCTGGGATGCGGCCCCGGCCATTGGGCGGCGCGATTTCGCGATGCCGGCTACCGGGTTGCTGCCGTCGATGCCTCGCCCGAGATGGCAGCCTATGCAAAGGACGCCTATGGCATCGAGGTCAGCATCGCCGAATTTGACGATATCGCCGCCGAAGGGGTGTTTGACGGGATCTGGGCGTTCTTCAGCCTGCTGCATGCACCGCGCGACGATTTCCCCGGCCACCTGCTGCGTCTGGGGCGCGCCCTTGTGCCCGGCGGGCGGCTGACGCTCGGCATGAAACTGGGCGAAGGCGAGGGCCGCGACGAGCTGGGCCGGTTCTACGCCTACTACAGCGAAGAAGAGCTGCGCGATCTGCTCGGCGTGCTAGGATATACCGTGCTCGGCGCGCGGCGGGGAAATGGCAAAGGATTGGCTGGCGCAGAGGAGACCTTTGTCGTACTGACCGCGCATGTCTGATTTATTTGCCTATACCGACGGAGCCTGCTCCGGAAATCCCGGCCCCGGCGGCTGGGGCGCTCTGCTGCGTGCCATGGACGGCGAAACCGTCGTCAAGGAACGCGAACTGAAGGGCGGCGAGAAAGATACCACCAACAACCGGATGGAACTGCTCGCCGCGATCCACGCGCTCGAGAGCCTCGCCCGGCCCTCGAAGATCACCGTCGTCACCGATTCGGCCTATGTGAAGAATGGGGTGACGGGGTGGATTTTCGGCTGGAAAAAGAACGGCTGGAAGACGGCCGCCAAGAAGCCCGTCAAAAATGTCGAGCTGTGGCAACGTCTTGATGCCGCACAGGCCCGCCACGAGGTGATCTGGAAATGGGTCAAAGGCCACGCAGGTCACCCTGAAAACGAGCGCGCCGACGAGCTGGCCCGGGCCGGTATGGCACCGTTCAAAAAGGGCGGTTGAGCCCGCGCTTTGCAGGGGTCACCACAGGTTGGCATGAGCATCTTGACGCTTCTGGACTATGCTTCGGTCCTGGTTTTTGCAGCATCCGGCGCGCTGGTCGCCAGCCGGGCCCAGCTGGATATCGTGGGTTTTGCCTTCATTGCCTGCCTGACAGCGGTCGGAGGCGGCACGGTGCGCGATGTGCTGCTGGACCGAAATCCGGTGTTCTGGATGGGTGACCCGGTGCCGGTACTGCTCGCCTCCGGGATGGCCGGTTTGGTGTTCTTCACTGCCCATCTGGTGGAAAGCCGCCTGCGGTGGGTGATCTGGCTGGATACGTTCGCCCTGGCGATCGCCGTGCCTGCCGGGACTGCCGCCGCGATGGAAATGGGACATGGTCCGGTGATTGTGGTGCTGATGGGCATGGCCACCGGCAGTCTCGGCGGTTTGATGCGGGACGTGGTCTGCAACGAGGTGCCGCTGGTGCTGAAGCAGGGCGAGTTATATATCTCCTGCGCCATGGCCGGAGCCATTGTGGCAGTGGTCCTGGTGGCATTCGATCTGCCTGCCACGACCGCGCTGATTGCCTGTTCAGCCGTCACCTGGGTCACCCGGGCCGGCTCGCTGATCTTTGGATGGCACCTTCCGGTCTATAGGTCCCGTCCACCGCGCCAATAGATCAGCAGTCTCTTGGTTCTTGCGCGGGCCGGGGTGACCTCCCGCCCAAACCTCATGCCTTTCAGGCCCTCGTTCGGTTGGGCGGAGCGCGGTGGCGCGCCCGCAGGGCGCGCCACCGCGCCGGTCGCTTCGGGCTATGCCCGAAGCGAAACACCTCGCGCATGTCCGATCTTCGGCCGTGGGCCCCTTCAGCGGTTGCGTAGCTTCTGCCACAAGAAGATCAACAGCAGCGCGCCGAGAATCGCGCCGATCAGACCTGCCATCATTCCCAGCACCGCCAGGAGGGTCCGCAACACCAGACCGCCGATGACTGCACCGGCGATGCCGATGGCAATCGTGGTTATGAGATCTGTCTCGATCCGCATGATCCGCGTGGCGATGAACCCCGCCGCCGCGCCGATGATGACCAGGAACACTATGCTGCCCATATCTATACCCTTCTTCTTGCCCACACCCTTCTTGCCCGCACCTGGGAGGTTACCGCCGCCAGTGAAATGGCACGATGATAAGCGCGCCGATTGAGGAGGCGATTGCATTCCACCCCGGCGCATTGAACCCTACCCCAAACATCAGCCGCAGGAAGTAGAACAGGAACGCGCCACCGACACAAATGATGATCGACGGCAATATCCCATTCTGCGTGAACCCGCTGCGCTCGGCAGCGTAGCCCACGATCCCGGCAATCACGATGGTGCCCATCAGTGCAAGAAACATTGGTTATTCTCCTTCGCTCATCAGTCGGGTTCCGGCGGCGAGAGGGAAGCCACGCAGAAAGGTCTCCCGGTCCTGTGCGCCCTTGCCCGCGCGCTGCAGCCGCAACAGGTCCACGGCACCCTCGCCGCAGGCCACCGTCAGGCTGTCCCCCAGCACCATCCCCGGCGCATCGCTGCCGGGCGCCGTTCGGGACGACAGTCCGGTGGCCAGACGGGAGGCCAGAACCTTGATCCGCTGCCCATCCACCGAAAACCACGCGCCGGGAAAGGGCGACAGGCCGCGGATTTTGCGGTCAACCTCTACGGCTGGCGCCGTCCAGTCGATCTCGGCCTCTGCCTTGTCGATCTTGGCGGCATAGGTCACGCCTTCGTCCGGTTGCGGTTCGGGCGTCAGGTCCCTGAGCGAGGCCAGCGCCTGGACGATCAGATCGGCGCCGGTCCGGGACAGGCGGTCGTGCAGGCGCGCGGTGGTGTCTTCGGGACCGATCTCTATTGCCTTGCGCATCAGCACCGGCCCGGTGTCCAGCCCGGCTTCCATCTGCATGATACAGATACCGGTCTGCGCATCGCCTGCCATGATCGCGCGATGGATCGGAGCCGCTCCGCGCCAGCGTGGCAACAGGCTTGCATGTATATTGAGACAGCCCCGGACAGGCGCATCAAGGATCGCCTGCGGCAGGATCAGCCCATAGGCCACAACCACAGCCACATCCGCCTCCAATTCAGCAAAGGCCGCCTGTTCGGAGGGCGCTTTGAGCGAGACCGGGTGCCGGACCTCCAATACCAGATCCAGAGCACGGGCGTGCACTGGGGTGGGGCGGTCTTTCTTGCCGCGTCCCGCCGGACGTGGCGGCTGGCAATAGACGGCTGCAATTTCGTGACCGGCCTCGACCAGCGCGTCGAGAACAGGGACCGAAAACTCCGGTGTCCCCATGAAGATAACCCGCATCCCGCTGTCCTTCCTGATGTCCGTGCCGATTGGCGACAGGCTTAGCGCATGATGCGACGCGGGGCCAGAGCAGGCGCGCTGATGCGCGACAGATCAGCCTGCCCCCGTGTGGGGCAGGCGAGCGCCTCCGGCGGAGGTATTTTCGGAAAAGATGAAATGGCCATCGCAGCCTCAGCCGCGGAACTTGCGGGCCTTTTTCACCAGCATGTCGCGCTTCACCTTCGAGAGATGGTCAAAATACATCCGGCCGTTCAGGTGATCGATCTGGTGCTGCACCGAGGTTGCCTCGATGCCGACGAAATCGCGCCGGTCCACGATACCGTCCTGATTGAGGAAGCGGACTGTGACCGCGCGGGGGCGTTTGATCCGCGCGGAAACCCCGGGAAGATTGGGGCTGGCTTCGTCATGTTCGCGCAGCTCAATCGATGCGTGCAGGATCTCCGGGTTGGCGAGGCGTACCGCGCGCCCCCGCTCGGAGGAGCCATCGACGACGGCAAGCCGCAGCATGACGCCAATCTGTGTCGCCGCAAGCCCGACCCCGGGCATCGCGTCCATCGTATCAATCATGTCGGACCAGATGCCGTGGATCTCATCGGTGATTTCCGTGACCTCCTCCGCCTTTGTGCGAAGGCGTTTGTCAGGCCATGGCAGGCATGTGCGTATCGTCATTGAGCTGGGTCCCTGGCTGCCAGATAGTCGGTCTCTGCCTGTCTGCGGGCGTCATCCGCGAGGTGGTCAAAGGTCAGTCGGCCCTCAAGGTGGTCGTATTCATGCTGGATGCAGCGCGCGGCGAAACCGTCGAAGTCCTGTTCCTGAGAGGCCCCGTCTTGATCCTGCCACCGGACCCGCAGCTGAACCGGGCGCGCCACCTCTGTGGAAACGCCGGGGATCGACAGGCAGCCCTCAACGCCGGATGCGATCCCGTCGCTGCGCCACAGGATTTCCGGGTTGATCATCACGACCGGCCGCCGAGGACCATCCACCCAGGAGACATCCATCACAAAGAGGCGTTTGAGAACGCCCACCTGCGGCGCCGCAAGTCCCCGCCCCGGCGCGGCATACATGGTGTCCAGCATGTCGTCGATCAGCCCGGAGAGGTCCTCGTCCGGGCGGATCGGGTCGCAGCGGGTCGTCAGCCGCGAGTCCGGCCAGGTGACGATCGGCCGCGACGTCATGACGGGCCGCCGCGCGCGCGTTCCCGCTTTAGTTTTTGCATTTTGCGGGTGATCATCTGCCGCTTGAGCGGCTTCAGGTAGTCGATGAACAGCTTGCCATCGAGATGATCGATCTCGTGCTGGACGCAGGTGGCCCAGAGCCCGTCGAAGGTCTCGGTCTGCAAGGCTCCGTTGCGGTCCAGCCATTCCACATCCACGACCTTGGGGCGAGTCACTTCGGCGTATTGTTCCGGAATCGACAGGCAGCCTTCCTCATAGACGTTGGTCTCGTCCGAGGCCGCAAGCACACGTGGGTTGAACATGACCAGCGGGCGGGCCTCCCCCTCGCCTTCCTTGATGCAATCCAACACGATCAGCCGGTCCAACACACCGATCTGGGGCGCGGCAAGACCGATGCCGGGGGCGGCGTACATCGTTTCCAGCATATCGTCGGCCAGAACGCGCAGGTCGTCCGACAAGTCAGGCACGGCGGCGGCAGTCTTTTTCAGACGCGGGTCGGGATGGATCAGGATCGGGCGTTTCATGCCCCCGATTTAGGCCAATCGCCCAAGGGCCGCAACGCCTGTTGCGCCCATTCGGGGCGATCATCCCCGGACCATGTGTTTGTACCATCACATTGGCAAGGCTTGCGCAGGGCGCACATTTGGCTAGCCTCGGGAAAAACACCACCAAAGAGAGCCTCTGATGAATTTCGACAAGATCACCGATCGCCGCGGGACCCATTGTGCAAAATGGGATATGATGGAGCCGCTCTACGGTGTGGCGCCCGACGACGGTCTGGCAATGTGGGTGGCGGATACAGACTTTGAGGTGCCGGAGGTGGTCTCGGCGCGCCTGCGCGAGATGGCGGATCATGGCATCTATGGCTATGCCAACCTCGAGTCGGACTACAAAGCCGCGATCCAGTGGTGGATGGAGCACCGGCACGGCTGGCAGGTTGATGCGGATGCGATCTTCACCACGACCGGTCTGGTGAACGGGGTCGGCCTGTGTCTGGATACCTTCACTGAGGCGGGCGACGGCATCGTCCTGTTCACGCCGGTCTATCACGCCTTTGCCAAGGTCATTCGCCTGGCCGGGCGCGAGGTGGTGGAATGCCCGATGGTGGTGCAGGACGGTCGCTACACGATGGATTTTGCCGCCTATGACGCGCAAATGACGGGGCGCGAGAAAATGGTGATCCTGTGCTCGCCCCATAATCCCGGCGGCCGGGTCTGGACGCGGGACGAATTGCAGGCCGTGGCCGCGTTCTGCAAACGTCATGACCTGCTGCTGATTTCCGACGAAATCCACCATGATCTGGTCTTTGGTGGCGCGCGCCACATCCCGATGTCGCTGGCCGCGCCGGAGATCAGCGACCGGCTGATCATGCTGACCGCGCCGTCGAAGACCTTCAACTTTGCAGGGCTTCATACCGGGCAGGTCATTCTGCCGGATGAGGGGCTGCGCGCACAGTTCCGGCGCCGGATGCTGGCGATCTATCTGCAGGGGAATTCGGCGGGCGAGACGGCCACGATTGCGGCCTATTCCCCGGAGGGTGTCGCCTATGTGGAGGCGCTGGTGCCCTATCTCGATGGCAACCGCAGGCTGTTTGATGCTGCCGTCAATGCCATTCCCGGCCTGAAGTCGATGGAGCTTCAATCCACCTATCTCGCCTGGGTGGATTTCTCCGGCACCGGTATGAGCCGAGAGGAATTCACCAGGCGCGTCGAACAGGGCGCGCGGATCGCCGCAAACCATGGCACCACATTCGGCAGCGGTGGGGAAAGCTGCCTCCGGTTCAACCTCGGCACCCAGCGGGCGCGTGTGCAGGAGGCCTGTGAGCGGCTGACGCAGGCCTTTGCTGACCTTCAATAGGCAATAGGCAATAGGGCCGCTGTCAGCAGAACCGCTATCGGCAGGGCCACGGCATGGGTTTCGAATACAATCGTCGTTTCGGGTCAAACCCGAACCGACCCACCCTGCAGAAGCCTGTTGCAGGGGATCATCGTCGCCTTGCGCCATATACTTCAGATTGCGCTCAGGCTTCAGCTTTCGTCCAGGCTTCAGCTTTCGTCCTGGCTTCAGCTCTCTCCGCGCCCCTCAGCTCTCGCTCCAGGCGTCGTGGCCCAGCAGCCCGATGGGCGCATCCGGCGCTCGGTAGAAATCCAGAGGCGCCTTTTCGGACGCCGCCGTCGCACGTTTGAATTCGTACCGCATTTCGCCGCTGTCCGCCTCAGAAGCGACGATCAGACACTGCGACAAATGCCGGCTGCCTTCATACAGATCCACAAGTCCACGCAGCTGCGGTACCCGGTCAGCCTCAACACAAAAGCCCCCGTCCCACTGGCGCAAGACCGGAAAGATCTCATCGCCCACATGCACCCGCAGGCGATTCTTTTTCTTCAGCCCCTGACGACGGGCCATGTCCAACGCGTCCTGTACGGACTGCGGAATGAAAGTGGTCATGTTCGTTCCCCCGGCGGCTCTTGAGTCGGGAACAAGGATGGCCCGAATTTCGCTAAAATCAAGTGAAGACACCGTTTCTCCTCCGTCGCCAGAGAGGGTGTGGTGCCCAGACCGCGACCGTGAACTCCGGGTTTTGCGGCAGGCCCCGTTTCAGGCCCCGTTTCAGGCCCCTGTGTCTGCACTGTATGGGGGCACTATACGGCGATACTGTGCACCGGTGCAGAGGTGCTGCGCATGGGCATGGGTGGCCGAGCCCTCCCTCGCTGCCTATCCTTTGTCACATGCAATGGAGAGCGAGGGCGACGGATGGGACTGCTGGTTGACGGCGAATGGCAAGATGTTTGGTATGACACGAAATCGCAGGGCGGCGCGTTCAAGCGCTCGGCGGCGCAGTTTCGCAACTGGCTGACCTCTGACGGCCGTGCAGGTCCGGACGGTCAGACAGGGTTCGCAGCGCAAAGCGGCCGCTACCATCTCTATGTGTCCTACGCCTGTCCCTGGGCGCATCGGACGCTGATCTTCCGCAAGCTCAAGGGGCTGGAGGACCATATCAGCGTATCGGCGGTCCATCCCGACATGCTCGACAAGGGGTGGACGTTTGAAAAAGATGCCGAGGGCGCCACCGGGGATGACCTGTTCGGCTTTGACCTCATGCATCAGATCTATACCAAGGCGGATCCGAATTATTCCGGGCGGGTCACGGTCCCGGTGCTCTGGGACAAGGAGCAGAACACCATTGTCAGCAATGAAAGCGCCGACATCATCCGGATGTTCAATTCGGCCTTTGACGGGATCACCGGCAACACGCTGGATTTCTGGCCCGAAAGCCTGCGCGAGCCGATCGAAGCGATCAACGCGCGCGTGTATGATACCGTGAACAACGGCGTCTACAAAGCAGGGTTTGCCACCACGCAGGAGGCCTATGACGCCGCAGTCGTGCCGCTGTTTGACAGTCTCGACTGGCTTGAGGACCTGCTGAGCCAGCACCGGTATCTGCTTGGCGACACGCTGACAGAGGCCGATTGGCGGCTGTTCACCACCCTGTTGCGCTTCGATCCGGTGTATCATCTGCATTTCAAATGCAACCGCCGGCGGCTGATCGACTATCCCAACCTCTGGGCCTACACGCGCGCGCTCTATCAGATGCCCGGCGTGGCCGAGACCGTCGTCATGCCGCATATCGTGCGCCACTATCACTACAGCCACGACACCATCAATCCAAACCGCATCCTGCCGATCAATCCTGTTCTCGACTGGACCGCGCCTCACAATCGGGGCTGATCCCGGATCACGCGGCCGCGACAGCACGCGTGGCGGCAGGTTGGCGGCAACTCCGGCGGCAGGGGGCGACCCAGCCGCCACGCTTGCTTTATCGGGCGGGCTGGGACATATCCTGCGCGCAACCGCATATGATACAGGGCCGTCCCCCCATGGCAGAAAGCCACATCACCGCCCCGCCATCCCAGATGCAAACTCAGGTGCAGACTCAGGTGCAGACTCTGGCGCCGTTTTCCGAGACCTCCGCCACCGAGGGCGGCGCTGCCGGGCGGGGACGCGACCATGGGGGCAACCTCTGTGCCGCGATGGCCCGGTTCGGCGGCAGCCGCGAGGATTGGATCGACCTCTCCACCGGGATCAACCCGGCCCCCTACCCCCTGCCGCCGATGCGGACCGAAGACTGGACTGCCCTGCCCGACAGCGCGGCGCAGGATGCGTTGATCGATGCGGCGCGGGCGTTCTGGCAGGTCCCGCCCGAAGCCGCCATTCTGGCCGCGCCCGGAGCTTCGGCGCTGATTGCCCGCCTTCCGGCGCTGCGTCAGGCCGGCACCGTGCGGATCACCACCCCGACCTATAATGAACATGCGGCCGCCTTTGACGCCTTTGGCTGGCAGATCCGCGATGAAGGCCCGACCGAGGCACAGGTCGTGGTCCACCCCAACAACCCGGACGGACGGCTGTGGCTGGCCGATGAGCTGCGCGCCCCGTTTTGCGTGATTGACGAAAGCTTCTGCGATATCTGCCCGGATCAGAGCCTGATCGCCCGGGCCGCGACACCCGGCACCGTGATCCTCAAGAGCTTTGGCAAATTCTGGGGCCTTGCTGGTCTGCGGCTTGGGTTTGCGATTGGCGACCCGGAGCTGATCGCAGGTCTGAGCGCCGCCATGGGACCCTGGCCCGTGTCCGGCCCGGCGCTGCGGACCGGCACCCATGCGCTCCGGGATCAGGACTGGGCGGCGGCAACGCGCCTGCAACTGGCGGATGGGGCCTCGCGTCTCGACCAGTTGATGCAGGCGGCAGGCGCGCAGACGGTCGGCGGCACCGACCTGTTCCGGCTCTACGATGTGGAGGATGCGCACATCTGGCAGATCCGCCTGGCCCGCTCCCACATCTGGAGCCGCATCTTCCCCTATTCCACCCGCTTCCTGCGCCTGGGCCTGCCACCAGAGTCGCGCTGGAGCCAACTGGAGACCGCCCTCGCATGAGCACCGCCCTGCTGCTGATCCCCTCCCTGATCCTTGATGCCGCCCTTGGAGAGCCCAAATGGCTGTGGTCCCGGCTGCCGCATCCTGCGGTTCTGATGGGCCGGCTGGTTCAGAGATTGGACGACCGGTTGAATGACGGCGAGGGACGGCGGCGCAACGGCGTGATCGCCGTCGGCGTGCTGGTGCTCAGCGGGCTGATCCTCGGCTGGATCCTGTCGTGGTTCGGTGGGCTGGTCTCGCTGCTGATCGCGGCCATTCTGATCGCGCATCGCTCGCTGATCACCCATGTGCAGGAGGTCGCGGCCGGGCTGCGCCTGACCCTGCCCGAGGGACGCGCTGCGGTGGCCCGGATCGTCAGCCGCGACACCGAACAGATGACAGGGCCGCAGGTGGCCAGATCCGCCATCGAAAGCGGTGCCGAGAATTTCTCGGACGGGGTGATCGCGCCTGCCTTTTGGTTCCTGATCGGCGGTTTGCCGGGGCTGTTGGTCTACAAACTGATCAACACCGCCGACAGCATGATCGGCTACCGCACCGAAACTTATGAGGAATTCGGCTGGGCAGCGGCCCGGCTCGACGATCTTTTGAACCTGGTCCCGGCCCGGCTGAGCGCCGCCCTGATCGCCATTGTATCCGGCTGTGGCCGCGACTGGCGCGAGATCGCAACCGATGCGCGCAAGCACCGCTCTCCCAACGCAGGCTGGCCCGAAGCGGCGATGGCACGGGCCCTCGGCGTGGCGCTGGCCGGCCCCCGCTCCTACGAGGGTGAACTGCGCAGCTTCGCCTGGGTCAATGAGGCGGGCAGCAAAAGCGCCGATGCCCACGCCATAGACAGATGCACCGAGGTTCTGTGGAAATCCTGGGCCCTTGCCCTTCTGCTGACGGTTGCATTGGCCCTGCTGTTCTAGATAGTCTCTGCCCCGATTGCCCCAACCAAAGGACGACGGCCATGCGTGCGCTGACAAGCCCCAAAGCGGTCCTGCACCGCATCGCCCTGATTGCGTCACTTGCCGCCATCCCCGGCCTGTCGAGCGCCGCCTGCGGGGGGGCGTTTCAGGATTTCGTGCGCCACCTGAAGGACGAGGCCGTCACCGCGGGCTATTCCATCAACACCGTGAACGGCTTCTTTGCGGGCGTTGCACAGGACCCGAAGGTTCTGCGCGCCGACCGGGCACAGGGCGTTTTCCAGAAACCGTTCATTGAATTTTCGCGCCGCCTCATCTCGCAGGACCGCCTGACCCGGGGCCTGCGAAAATCAGAAGAGTTCGACAGGATATTCGACCGGATCGAAACCACATACGGGATTGATCGCGGCGTGTTGCTGGCCTTTTGGGCGTTTGAGACCGATTACGGCGCGTTTCAGGGGGATTTCAACACGCGCAACGCTTTGGTGACGCTGGCCCATGACTGCCGCCGCCCGGAATTGTTCCGACCCCAGATCTTCTCCGCGCTGGAGCTCTACCGCAAGGGGGATTTCGATCCGGCCCGCACCACCGGCGCCTGGGCTGGTGAAATCGGCATGGTGCAAATGCTGCCGGGGGATATTCTTGAACATGGGGTGGATGCGGACGGCGACGGCCATGTGACGCTCAAGACCTCTGCCGCCGATGCGCTGATGTCCGGCGCCCGCATGCTTGCCGGGCTGGGGTGGCGGCCGAACGAACCCTGGCTGCAGGAGGTGACGATCCCCGCAGGAATGGATGTGGCCCGATCCGGCCCCGCCTACAAGACCCCGGTCTCCGAGTGGGCCGCCATGGGCGTGACGCCCCGCCAGGGGGATTTTGCGATGAAGGATGCAAAGGCCTCGCTGTTGCTGCCCCAGGGGCACAGGGGGCCCGCTTTTCTCGCCTATCCGAATTTCGACGTCTATTTCGAATGGAATCAGAGTTTCACCTATGTGCTGACCGCCGCCTACTTTGCCACGCGCCTGAGCGGAGCGGCCGTCTATGACGCAGGCACGCCCGAAGCCGGGCTATCGGGCGCGCAGATGAAGGAGCTGCAGCGGCGTCTGCAGGCCCGTGGTCATGACGTTGGCGCTGTGGACGGTATTCTCGGGGCAAACACCCGGGCAGCGGTGCAGGCGGAACAGAAACGTCTCGGGATGCCTGCGGATGCCTGGCCGACCGAGGCGCTCCTGCGGGCGCTGTAGCCTCTCGGCGACAGTATTCTCTGCATTCTCTGCGACGGGTCTCTTTTCCGGGCCTGAGGACGGTCCGGTGGACAGGCTCAGGCGACCTCAGCCCACCCTCAGTTCACCCTCAGGCCACCAATGCTTCGGCCTTTTTCAGGTCGACAGAGACCAGCTGGCTGACCCCTTTTTCCTGCATGGTGACGCCAAACAGGCGGTCCATCCGCGCCATCGTCACCGCGTGGTGGGTGATGATCAGGAACCGCGTGTCTGTCTGGCGGCACATCTCGTCGAGCAGATCGCAAAAGCGGGTCACATTGGCGTCATCCAGCGGCGCGTCGACCTCGTCCAGCACGCAGATCGGCGCCGGGTTCGACAGGAAGACCGCAAAGATCAGCGCCATCGCCGTCAGGGTCTGCTCACCGCCCGACAAAAGCGACAGGGTCGACAGTTTCTTGCCCGGTGGCTGACACATGATCTCCAGCCCGGCGTCCAGCGGGTCATCGCTCTCGACCATCAGCAGGTTCGCTTCGCCGCCGCCGAACAAATGGGTGAACAGCATGGTGAAGGAGCTGTTCACCTGTTCAAAGGCCGTCAGAAGCCGTTCGCGCCCTTCCCGGTTGAGACTGGCAATACCGGAGCGCAGGGTCTTGACCGCTTCTTCGAGGTCCAGTTTCTCGGCCACCAGAGTGTCGTATTCTTCCTGCACCTCGCGGGCATCTTCTTCCGCCCGCAGGTTCACCGCCCCCAGCGCGTCGCGCTGGCGCTTGTGACGGTTGACCTCGATCTCCAATTCCTCGGCGGTGGGCATGTCCTCGGGGGCGACGCCGAGCGTCTCCAGAAGCTCCTCCGGCGCAAGCTGCATCTCTTCCGAGATCCGCTCGGCAGTGGCGTCAACGGTCTCTCGGGCGGCCTCGGTGCGGGCTTCGGAGCGGGCCCGGGCCTCGCGCGCCTCGGAGGCCAGGCGCTCCGCCTCCCGTTCGGTGTGGACCGCCTCCCGCAGGACCCCCTCGGCGACAACAAGCGCCTCTGTGGCCTCCGACTTGCGGGTTTCCGCCTCCGCGATCTGGTCATTCAGCTCTTCGCGCATCTCGGCGATTTCACCGGGGACGGCCATCGCATCCTCCAGCTCTTCGAGACTGGTCTCGCGGCGCTCTTCCAGCTCCGAAATCCGCTTGTCGGCCGACTCCAACCGGTGCCGCCAGCCGGAGATTTCCTTTGTCACCGTCTGCGCCCGCTTGGTGCGGGCCTCGCCCTCGCGGCGCAGCTCATCCAGCGCCGACCGATGGGACAGCATGGTGATCCGGGCCGCCTCGACGCTGTGTTTGATATCCTCGACCCGGGCGCGGGCCTCGGCCAGATCGCCCAGCCCAGCCTGCGCCGTTTCGGCCTCTTTCAGCTGCAAACGCGCGGTCATCGCGTCTTCTTCGTGACGGGCGACGGCGATGCCAAAATTCTCCAGCTTGCCCTCGGCGAGGTTGCGCTCCGCCTCGGCCCGGCTCAGGGCCCGTGCCGCATCGGCCACCCGCTGGTCAGCGGTCCGGCGGGCCTGGCGGGCAGCCTGATCGGCGCGGGTCACTTCCTCCAGTTTGCGCATCAGGGTTTCATGCGCAGCCTGCGCCCCTTCCGTGCGGGCATTGGCGTGGGCCATGTCCTGCTTGAGCGCCTCCAGCCGGTTCATCTGCTCCAGCCGCATCGCCGCCGCCGAGGGTGCATCCTCCGCCCAGGACCGATAGCCGTCCCAGCGCCACAGGTCGCCCTCCAGCGTCACCAGCCGCTGACCCGGCTGCAGGCTCGGCTGCAGGCGCGCCGCGCTGTCCGGATCGACAACCCCGATCTGTGAAATCCGCCGCCAGAGCGCCTCTGGCCCGTCCACATACTTTGCCAGCGGATCCGCGCCGTCGGGCAACGGCATGTCGCGTGCATAGGCCGGCAGATGAAGCCAGCCGGTCGGGCCGTCCTCATCGGCCAAGGGCGCCCGCAGATCGTCAGCCAGAGCGGCCCCAAGCGCCTTTTCATAACCCGGTGTGACCCGCAGGTCGTCCATGATCTGCCCGCCCTCGGCGGTGTCGCGTTCCACCAGTTTCGCCAGCGCCGTGACTTCGGCCCTGAGGGCACCAAGCTCGCCTTCTGCCTCGGAGCGCTGCGCCCTAGCCTCGGTCTCATGGGCCTGCGTCTGCGTGCGCAGCTCATCCGCTTCGGCCAGCGCGTCTTCGGCCATTTCAGCGGCTTCGCGCGCTTCTTCCTCGGCGTCAACCGCGGTCTCGAAGGCCTCTTCCGATCCGGCGAGCGCCTCCCGCGCGAGGCCCATGGCGGCCTGCGCCCGTGCGCCTTCCCCCTCCGCCCGGTCCAGCGCACGGCGGCAATCTTCGACCAATCTCTGGGCGGACTGGTGGCGAGCGGCGAGGCGCGCGACATCTTCTGTCACCTGCGACAGGTGATCCTCGCCCGTCTGCAGGATCACGGCGGAGTCCTTGGCCAGCTCTGCGGCTTCCTCCATCCGGTCCTCGTGGCCCTCGCCCGCCTTGGCCAGTTCCCGCTTCTCCCATTCCAGCCGCTCGATGGTCTCGCCCGCGTCCTTGTTGAGGCCGGTTTCACGGTCGATGTCATTGCCGAGCTGCTGGATCCGGTTGTTCAGACGCTCAATGCTCTGGCGGGCCTGCGCCTCCTGATCGGACAGGGCATCCCGCTGCACCACGAAGCGCTGCAGGATCGCCGCTGCGATCGCCTCTTCCTCGCGCAGCGGTGGCAGGCCCTCTTCGGCGTCGGCGCGTTGAACCGCAGCGGCGCGGGCCAGTGCCTCCGCCTTGGCGGCCTGTGTCACGCGGGTGCGCAGGTCGTCCTCGGCGCTGGCCCGGGCATCGTCCGCTTCGCGCCAGCGGCGATACAGCAGCGTCCCCTCGGCAAGCCGAAGTTTTTCGCCAATCTCGCGGTAGCGCTGTGCCTGTTTCGCCTGCCGCCCCAACTGCCCCAGCTGGCTGGCCAGTTGTTCGATGACATCGTCCACCCGCAGCAGGTTCTGTTCGGTGCTGCGCAATTTCAGCTCTGCCTCGTGGCGGCGCTGATAGAGACCGGAAATACCGGCCGCCTCTTCCAGCACCCGCCGGCGGGCCTTGGGCTTGGCATTGATCAGTTCCGAAATCTGCCCCTGTCGGACCAGAGCCGGCGAATGGGCACCGGTGGAGGCATCCGCAAAGAGCATCTGCACGTCCTTGGCCCGCACATCGCGCGCGTTTGCCTTGTAGGCGGAGCCGACGTCGCGCGTGATGCGGCGCACGATATCGAGCTGGTCGGCCTCGTTGAATCCCGATGGCGCCAGCCGTTCCGAGTTGTCGATCTGCAGGCTGACCTCGGCGAAATTGCGGGCCGGACGCGAGGCGGTGCCCGCAAAGATCACATCCTCCATCCCGCCACCGCGCATCGCCTTGGCGCGGGTTTCGCCCATCACCCAGCGCAGCGCCTCCAGCAGGTTCGACTTGCCACAGCCGTTTGGCCCCACAACGCCCGTGAGACCATCGGAGATGATCAGGTCGGTGGGGTCCACAAAGCTTTTGAAGCCAGTCAGCCTGAGTTTGGAGAACCGCAAGAGCGTCCTTTCAAGTGATTCCGTCGCCAGAAATCACAGCGGCTCGCGGGCTGGGAGTCAACGGGGCAGACCGCAAAATCGGGACTTCCCTTCACGCTGCGCCACCATATCTTGTGGATAACCCCGATTCAGTTCGCGGATGTCAGGATGCGGCCCAGTCGCGTCATACCCTCGGCAATCTCGGCCTCTTGGCTGTTGGAAAAGCTCAGCCGGAGCGTGTTCTCGCCAGACCCATCCGCAAAAAACGCCTGTCCGGGCACGAAGGCCACCTTTTCCTCGGCCAGCGCCCGTTCCAGCAGGGCTGCGGCATTCAGCCCCTCGGGCAGGGTGACCCAGATGAACATGCCACCCTCCGGCCGGGTCCAGCTGACACCGGGCGGCATGTGATCCTGCAGGGCCGCCAGCATCGCATCACGACGACTGCGGTATGCCTCTCGCAGCGCTGCGGTGTGGGGATCGAAGAGCGCATCGGCCACCTGATGGATCGCGATCTGGTTCAGGGTCGGGGAATGCAGGTCGGCCGCCTGTTTCATCAGCACCAATTGGGAAATCACCGGGGTGGAGGCCACCACCCAGCCGACCCGCAGGCCCGGCGACAGGGTTTTCGAGAAGGTCCCGCAATAGATCGTCCGGCAGGCCTCCAGATCGCCCGCCTTTTGCGCCTGTTCCAGCGCCAGCAGCGGCTGCACGGGGTCGCCATCGTAGCGCAACCCCTGATAGGCCGCGTCCTCGATCACCGCGCAATCGAGCGCTGCCGCCGTGTCCAGAACCTGCAACCTTTCGGCCGGCGTCAGCGTCAGCCCGGTGGGATTGTCGAAGTCGGGGCTGAGATAGGCGAATTTGACCCGCCCGCCCGCAGCCTCTGCGGCGCTGGCATACTCAGCGTGGGACCGGTTCTCGCCGACCCGCAGCCGGTCGTAGCGGGGCTCATAGGCATTGAAGGCGGCAAGCGCGCCGAGGTAGGTCGGCCAGCCGACCAATGCCGTGTCGCCGGGGCTGAGGAAGAGTTTGCCGAGATAATCCAGCGCCTGTTGCGAGCCAGAAGTGATCAAGACGTTTTCGGGCCGGCAGGTCACGCCGAGCCGCGCCATATGCGACACGATCCACTGTCGCAGCGGCAGGTAGCCCTCGCTCACCGAATACTGCAGCGACTGCGCCTGCCGGCCGGGCGAGAGCGCATCCTGAAACGCGCCGGCGAAAGCCTCGGCCGGGAAAAACGCGGCGTCGGGTATCCCACCCGCAAAGGACAGCATGCCGGGCTGATCCAGCAACTTCAGCAGCTCGCGAATTTCCGAAGCTTTCATGCGGCTCATTCGTGTTGCAAATTGCGCAGGGAGTGCCATTTCCGATATTTCCTTTCGTCGATCTGCGTGCAACGGATAGGAAACGGAAAATAATGTCAACAGTGCTGACCTATTATTTCAACCTTCGTGATCTTGCGAGTGGGCGCACAAAGTGGTCATGTACTTTGACCAATTCAGGGCGCGGGGGTTTCGAATGCCGTTTCAAAAAGTTCAGCCGGAAAAGCTCTCGGCTGCAGTCGTGCGCCAGATCGAAAAGCTGATCCTGCGTGGCATCCTGCGGCCGGGCGAGCGGTTACCCTCGGAGCGCGAACTCTCCGACCGGCTTGGCGTGTCGCGACCCTCGTTGCGCGACGCATTGACCGAGCTGCAGGGGCGCGGCCTGCTGGTCAGCCGTGCAGGATCCGGCGTGTTTGTCGCCGATGTTCTGGGGTCGGCCTTTTCGCCGGCGCTGATCCAGCTGTTCGCCAGCGATGACGAAGCGGTGTTCGACTACCTCTCCTTCCGCCGGGATCTGGAGGGTCTCGCGGCGGAACGTGCCGCCCGGTTTGCATCGGATGCGGATCTGGAGGTCATTCAGGCGATCTTTGACAAGATGACACAGGCGGGTGATCCCGGGCACTCCGATGACGCCGCAGAGCTCGATGCGCAATTCCACTCCGCGATACTGGAGGCCAGCCACAACGTGGTCATGCTGCATATGATGCGCTCCATGTTCGATATGCTGCGCAAGGGCGTGTTCTACAATCGGCAGATCATGTTCCGCCAGCACACCACCTGCGAGGCGCTGCTGGAGCAGCATCGCGCCATCAATGCCGCCCTTCAGGACCGCGATCCGCTAGCCGCACGCCACGCGGTGGAGACCCACCTGGACTACGTCAAGAAAGCGCTGGAAGAGCAGATCCGGGCCAACCGCAATGCAGAGATCGCGGCCCAGCGGTTGCAGCATGAGCGCAACCGCTAGGAAGAGCTGAGGCCCTCAGCCGAGGGCGCAGTACCGGGCATCCCTGCGCCCCCCGCACCCCCCACGCGCCGCGTTGCCGCCTCCGGGCCGCCCTGCCCTGTGAAAACGTCACATCCCGATGCTGTCGATGAAGGCGCGCGTGCCCGCGTTCAGGGCCGCGGTAAAGATCATCTCGGCGCTGTCGATCTCGACAATGCTGCCCGCTTCCATATAGGCCACGCGGTCGGCCACCTGCGCCGTTTCAGACAGGGTCGAGGTGGCCAGAACCAGCGTATGATCCGTTTTCAGATCGTCCACCAGCCGGTTCAGGAGCTCCAGCTCCATGCGGTCGATCGATCCCGTCGGCCGGTCCAGCAAAAGAACGTGCGGCTGGATTGCCAGACTTCGGGCGATGCACAACAGGCGCTGCTGATGGATCGGCAGATCGGTGCCCCGTTTGCGGTGAAGATCGTCGCGCAGCGCCTCCCACAACAGGCACCGGCGCAAGGTGGTCTCGACCAGCTCCGCCATCGAGGGCTTGTCCATGGCCACCCGATGCAAGCGCGCGCCATAGGCGATATTGTCCCAGATTGAGGTCGGGAACGGGTTGGCGCGCTGCGGCACGAAGGCAACCCTGCGGCGCACGGCGGGGAGGTCACAGGCGCGACCGTAGACGTCGTGCTGACCGAACATCAGTGCGCCGCTGGTGGCAATTCCACGGCTCTCGTCCAGCAGACGGCACATGGCGCGCAACAGGGCCGTTTTGCCCGATCCCGCCCGACCGATGAGCCCCAGCACTTCGCCCTTGAACAGATCAAACGTCAGCCCCGACAGCAGCGCCCGTTGATCCAGCGAAAGACTGAAGTCCCGCAACGACATGACGGGCGCCTCAGCGGGGCCGGAGGCTTTCATTTGCTGATGGAAGGGGAGCGGATGAAACATGTGCAGACTGCCTTGGGGCTATTGGTTTTCCCTGCAGTGGCACAAGAGCGTTAATCGATCACGTCGCAACGCAAAACTGTCATAAAAAATTCATGGCCGCACGCAAAAGCCCCCATGCAAAAGCCCCGGCGTTTCCACCGGGGCTTTTGAGATAGATTTCAACGGTCAAGCGGCTTAGTGCAGCTTGGCGTCGACCTCCTGAATGGCCGCGTCGATCAGCTTGTTCGCTTCGGTCGCGGTCATCTGCTTGGAAATCACCTGATCGGCGACCTCGATGGCGATGGTAATGGCACGATCGCGCACCTCTTTGACGGCAGAGGCCTCGGCAGACGCGATCTGTTCCACCGCAGCAGCCATGCGGCGCGCGATAGAGGCTTCGAGATCGGCCTTGGCCTGGTCGGCAGCGGCAGCGGCCTCGGCGCGTGCATTCGCAACGATGCGGTCCGCCTGAGCCTGAACGTCCTGTTGCTTGCGTTCGTAAGATGCCAGAAGTGTCTGAGCTTCCTCACGAAGCGCCCGCGCCTCTTCCAGTTCCGACTTGATGCTTTCCGCACGTCCGTCGAGCTGTTTGCCGATCATGGATGGCACTTTGGCAGCGAGCAGGATGCCAACGAACAGCAGGAACGCGAGAATAACGACAAAGTCGGTGTTGCCGAGGTTGGCCCCCCCGCCGGCTGCGAAGGCAGGCGCGGCAGAGGCAAGGGTCAAAGCCAGTGCAAGAGTAACACGCATGATCTTAGCCCTCCGTCCGTTCGGCGACCGCAGCCGCGATGGTTTTGGCATCGTCCTTGCCACCGAGCGCCGCAATCAGCGCAGAGGCAGTGTCGGACGCGACGATTTTGACGCTATCCAGAGCAGAAGCCCGGATTTCGGCAATGGCGGCCTCGGATTCTGCAGCCTTGGCCGAGATTTCCAGATCCGCTTTGGCGATTGCCTCATCGACACCGGCCTGAATTTCGGCGCGGGTTTCAACGGCAATACGCTGTGCCTCGGCGCGGGCATCTGCCAGAGCCTTGTTATATGCGTTTTCGGCCTCTTGTGCCTTGGCTTTCAGATCTTCTGCCGCGGCGAGGTCGTTGGTGATGGTGCCCTGGCGCTCGTTCAGGATCGCTGCGATACGAGGCAGCGCAACGCGCGACAGGATCAGATAGATCACGACAAGCGTGACCAGAAGCCAGAAGATCTGGTTTCCGTAGGTCGAGAAGTCCAGCTGCGGCATGCCCGAAGAACCGTGGGCAGCATCTGCTGCACCATGCGCCGCGTCGGCAGCTCCATGACCTGCGTCATGCGTATTGGTTGCCATGTCGTCCTCCTATGGAACTTGCCGTTACACCGGGCGGCGCACAGATCGCGCTCCGCCCGGCCGTAAGGAAAAAGCTTCCGAAGGTCTTAGACGGCGAACATCAGCAGCAGAGCAACCAGGAACGAGAAGATGCCCAGAGCTTCTGCGAATGCGATGCCGATGAAGAGGGTTGCAGTCTGGGACGCAGCCGCAGACGGGTTGCGCAGCGCGCCTGCCAGGAAGTTAGCAGCAACGTTGCCAACACCCAGAGCAGCAATACCAGTACCCATGCCAGCCAGGCCAGCGCCGATGTATGCGAGATCGCCTTCCATGATAGTATCTCCTTACAGATTTGGAAGTTGCAGATTGGTAGTTCAGACCAGCAGTCCGTGCGGGGTTATCAGTGCGACGGGTGCAGCGCGTCCTTGAGATAGACGCAGGTCAGAATGGTGAACACGTAGGCCTGGATGAAGGCCACGAGAACTTCGAGCGCGTAAAAGGCGCTGATAGCGAAGATCGGCAGGAAGGAGGCGAAACCGAGCGCCCCGGCAAATCCTGCGAAAACTTTGAGAACCGCGTGGCCTGCCATGATGTTGCCTGCCAGACGAATGCAGAGGCTCACGGGGCGCACGAAGTATGAGATCACCTCGATCAGGGCCAGAACCGGACGCAGAGCCAGCGGCGCGGAGCTCACCCAGAACAGGCCGAGGAACTTGGCGCCGTGCAGCACAAAGCCGGTCACGGTGATGGCAACGAAGACGATGACCGCCAGCACGCCGGTGACGGCGAAATGCGAGGTGGTGGTGAAGCTCATCGGGATCAGGCCGAGGAAGTTCGCGGTCACGATGAACATGAACAGTGTCATGATATAGGGGAAGAATTTCACCGCGTCCTTGCCAGCGACGTCTTCGACCATCTTGTAGATGAAGCCATAGGCGAGTTCGGCCACGGACTGGGCGCGGGAGGGGACGATGCCACGGTTGGCAGAGCCAAGCACCAGCAGAACGAAGATCGCGCCGATGGCCAGGAACATCCACAGCGTCACGTTGGTGGGGGTATACCAGGCCACGTGCGCGCCGCCAAACAGCGCCTCGACGGTGAACTGATCCATCGGATGGATGGCCAGACCCGCATGTTCCGGGGCGAAGAGCACACCCGAGACAACAACCAGAGCCAAAGCTACGTAAAAGACCAGTTTGCCCATCGTTCCGCTTCTCCTGTCGCCGGCCCGAAGCCCGGCATTCATACGTCTTTATCAGCGTCGGCGTGTTTTTCCGCCTCGGCCATTTGCTTGTCCTGGATCTCGCGTGCGCTGCGGAGCATTACTTTCACCCCGGCGGCCAGACCCAGCATTATAAACAGCACCATGAAGATGGGCATCGTCCCCAAAAGGACATCCAACCCGTATCCGATGCCGAGGCCGATCACGAGACCGGCCACCAATTCCGTCACCATTCGCCAGGCCTGATTGGCCATCGAATAATGTTCATCCGCGCGGGGCGCCGGCTCCTCATGCGCCTGTTTGGCGGCAGCCAGCTTTTCCTCCAGCTGCGCCATGCGCTGCTTTTGGTCATCGTCGATCAACGGACGCATCCTCACACGAAATCTGAGCCTGTTGCTAAGCGGTCCCCCGCTGAGAGTCAATTGCGCATATCCTCCGGTGAAAACTTGAATTTATCGTTTATTTTCAAGGCACAAACCCAAGCTCCCTCTCTGGCTCAGCCAACGGGTTTCCGGTGCGGGCCTGCAATTTGAGGCAAATGCCATATTCAACCATCCGGTTGATCTTGAAAAAGACCCCACCGCCCCCAGGGACGGGACCGCCGCGTCGAACGCCCGGACGGATGGCAGACAGCCGCGCCGATTGCAGCGACAGAAGACCCGGGCCCGGTATCGCGGTATCGGGTCCGGTCGTCGCACCGGGTGATGGCGCCTGCGCCAAGGAGTTCGGGATTGCCGGCCCGTGGTCGGCGGTTTAGGACTGTCCCCCATGAGCGAAACCCTCGACACCGTTTTTGCGGCCCTGGCCGATCCGACCCGGCGGGCAATCCTGACCATGCTGTTGGAAGACGACATGGCCGTCACCGATGTGGCCGACCCCTTCGACATGTCGCTGGCGGCGATCTCGAAACATCTGGTGATCCTGTCCCGCGCCGGGCTGATCGCGCAGGAGAAGCGCGGGCGGGTGAAGTGGTGCAAGCTGCAGCCCGACGCCCTGCGAGCCGCCTCGGTGTGGATGCAGGGATTTGGTCAGTTCGAGCCGGTGAACCTCGATGCGTTCGAACGGTTTCTGGAAAGCGAACTCGCCGCGCCCCCGGCGGATGAGCCCTAGCGCCCTGCCGCAGGCCAGTCCTGGCGCCCCGCGCAGGCCAGTCCGGAGCGTCCGGCGCGGACCAGCCCCCCCCCGTTGCGCCCGCAGCAGTTGGTCGGTCAGGGGCCGCTCTCGTCCTTCAGCAGCAGCAGTAGCGCGACAATGGTCAGTGCGATGCCGAACAGGATCAGACCAGCGGGCCAGGCCCCACCCAGCGCGATTTCCCACAGGATGACCCATGTGGGCACCAGATAGGTATAGGCCATCACCTTGGCCGAGGGCAGGCGCAGGGTCGCGAACTGCAGCAGCACAAAGGTAAAAGCCGACGCACAGAAGGACAGATAGAAAAGTCCGATCCAGACAATCGGCTTCAACCCGGTCCAGTCGGTCGCCCGCAGATCCCGCCAGCCAAAGAGGATCAGGACCAGCGCCCCCGCCACCAGCATCCCGAAGGTGAAAACCAGCGCCGGCTCGCCCCGGTTCAGCTTCCGCACCATCGGCGTATACAGGGCATGGGCGACGCAGCCGACGAAGTAGATCGCTTCTCCGCGGCCCAGTTCGAACGCCAGAACAGCCGAGATATCGGCCCGGAAGATCACCCAGATCGCCCCCGCCCCGCCAATGGCCAAAGCCACCGCCATGCGGGGCGTCGTCACCTGTCGCAACAGCAGCCAGCCGAAAAGGCCGCTCATGGCCGGCGTCAGGGTAAAGACCGCGGCCGCGCTCACCGGTGCGGCGGTCTGCAGCCCGTAGAACATCAGCACAAAGTAGATCGCGAAGACCCCGCCCAGCAGCAGATACCGCCATGGCGCGGCGAAATGCGCCCGTCGCAGCCCCGGTCCAAGCGCCGAGGCCGCCCCGATCAGCACGCCCGCGAGACCAAACCGGGCCGCATTCAGGGCCGCCGGGGTGATCTCGTTGGCCACCATTGCCCCGAGCGAGAATGACCCCGCCACCAGCGCCGAGAAGGCCAGCATCGCAAGGTGCCCCTTGTGGTCAGCGGCCAGCGGCACCCTGGCCCGGCCGGACGGGGTGTCGGCGGTCATTATTGCGGCCAGTCCCTGGCCCGGTCCTTCAGGAACCGTACGAAGCTCTGCACCTTGTTGGTCCGGTGAAGATCCACATGGGTCACCAGCCAGATCCGGCCTGTCCATTCGTCCATCGGCGCCATCATCTGCACCAGCTCCGACCGGCATGCGGCCTCCCACAGGGAGATGAACCCGATGCCCGCACTGGCGTGAATGGCCTGATGGACCGCAACCGCATCCGAACAGCGGAATACGATGTTGCTGGCGGGAATATTCGCGCGCAGCCAACGCTCAAAGGGGGCGCGGGTGTTTTCATTGTCGCTGGCAACGAAGCGGTGGTTCACCATGTCCTCCACCCCGTTCAGCATGCCATAGCGCTCCACATAATCGCGGGAGGCATAGAGCGCCAGCCGCTGCCCCAGGAACGGCTGGACGACATTGTCCGGCTGCTCCGGCGCGGCGCCTGCGCGCAGGGCCACATGGGCCTCGCCATATTCGAGACGAAACAGCCGCTCGCCGGTGAGGTAGCGGATCACCAGTTCAGGATGCATCTTCTGGAAATCCGACAGGGCGGGCGCCAGCATCGGCGCCATCGAGGTCAGGGAGGTCACGACCAGCTCGCCCGAGACCTCATCCCCCTGCCCCTTGAGGCGCCCGACCAGCTGACTGAACTGATCATCCGTGGCCTGCGCCACCCGCAACAGATCCAGGCCGGCCTCGGTGGGGGTGTAGCCGCGCGCGTGACGCTGGAACAGTTTCACGCCCAGCTTGGCCTCGATCGCGTCAATATGGCGGATCACGGTCGCATGATGCACGCCCAGCACCTCCGCCGCGCCGCTCACCGTACCCAGTCGCGCGACCTGATAGGCGGTGCGCACCTCATCCCAATTTTCCAACCTGACCCCCGCGATGACGCTCTGCGCGGACACGCACAGCTCCTGTTGAATATCACAAATTGTGTTCGCGGATGCAAATACTCATTCTTGACGCAGACACAGATATTTCTGCTGCACAAGGACCAAGACAATGGCACAGACCGTACTGCATATCGACAGCTCCGCCCGCCTCACCGGGTCCGTGACCCGCGACCTCACCGCACAGGTGGTGGAGCGTCTCGGCGCAAAAGAGGTGATCCGCCGGGATCTTGCCACACCGTTGCCGCTGTTGGATGAGGCCTGGGTCGGGGCCAATTTCACGCCGGCCGACCAGCGCAGCGATGCGCAAAAGGCGACGCTCGCCCTGTCCGATTCTCTGGTCGCAGAGCTGCAGTCCGCCGACACCATCGTCATCGGCGCCCCGATCTATAACTTCACCGTGCCCACGACGCTGAAGGCCTGGATCGATCAGGTTGCCCGCGCCGGGCTGACTTTTCAGTATACGGAAAACGGTCCCGAAGGTCTGCTGACAGGAAAGCGCGCGATTCTGGTGGTTGCCTCCGGTGGCGTCGCGGCCGGGTCCGATGCCGACTACGCCAGCCGCTACCTGCGCCATATGCTGGGCTTCATCGGGATCACCAATGTAGACATCGTGGCCGCCGACCAACAGGCTCTGGACCCTGACGGCTCCGCCAAAAAAGCGCAGGACGAGATCGCCGGCCTGGCTGCCTGATCCGGGTCGTCCTGCCCGAAGCCAAGAGCCCGTGGTGGTCTTTGATCACGGGCTCGGTTGGGACACGAGCGCAGCCCGTGCCCCCCGACCTGCCTGAACTGCCTGAACTGCCCGTACGGCCAGCACTGCCGGGCAAAGCCTGACTTGACTCCTGAGTGTAGCGGGGGTACGTCCCTCGCAACTCCGGAAGCCTCTTGTGACTTCCGGTCCTCGGCTGATACCGGGGATCGCCCTCCACCAGCGCGTTGCGCCCGTGGGGGCAATACTGTTTGGATCGTTCCCATCCGGCACCCTATTGTGGTGTCACTGACCGGGGATGATTGTGCATCGTTCCACCGCCCCCTACATGTGGGGCACGCGTTTTAAACCGGCAAAGGAGGCCGAGAGGGCATGTTTGAAAATCTATCCGAACGCCTGTCCGGTGTCTTTGACCGGCTGACCAAACAGGGCGCCCTGTCCGACGACGATGTCAAAACCGCCCTGCGCGAGGTTCGCGTCGCCCTGCTCGAAGCCGACGTCTCGCTCCCGGTGGCGCGCGCCTTTGTGAAGAAGGTGCAGGAAGACGCCACCGGTCAGGCGGTCACCAAATCGGTGACCCCGGGCCAGCAGGTTGTGAAGATCGTGCACGACGCGCTGGTGGAGACCCTGCGCGGTGAAGGCGACCCCGGCGCGCTCAAGATCGACAATCCGCCCGCGTCGATCCTGATGGTCGGCCTGCAGGGCTCCGGCAAGACGACAACCACGGGCAAGCTGGCCAAACGGCTGAAGGAAAAAGAAGGCAAGAAGGTCCTGATGGCCTCGCTGGACGTCTACCGTCCGGCGGCGATGGATCAGCTTGCCGTGCTTGGCCAGCAGGTCGGCGTTGACACCCTGCCGATCGTGCCGGGGCAGAAACCCGTCGATATCGCCAAACGCGCCAAGCAGCAGGCTGCGCTCGGCGGCTATGACGTCTATATGCTCGATACCGCGGGCCGCCTGCAGATCGACGAAGTCCTCATGCAGGAGGTCGAGGATGTCGCCCGCGTGGTCAGCCCGCGCGAAACGCTCTTGGTGGTGGATGGGCTGACCGGTCAGGTCGCCGTCGAGGTTGCCGAGGAATTCGACGCCAAGATCGGCATCAGCGGCGTGGTCCTCACGCGGATGGACGGCGACGGCCGTGGCGGTGCGGCGCTGTCGATGCGCGCGGTGACCGGCAAGCCGATCCGCTTTGTCGGCCTCGGCGAGAAGATGGACGCCATCGAGACCTTCGAGCCGGACCGGATTGCGGGCCGTATCCTTGGCATGGGCGACATTGTGGCGCTCGTCGAGAAGGCACAGGACACCATCGAGGCCGAACAGGCCGAGCGCATGATGAAGCGCATGATGAAAGGTCAGTTCAACATGAACGACCTGCGCATGCAATTGGAACAGATGCTGCAGATGGGCGGCATGCAGGGCATGATGCAGATGATGCCCGGCATGGGGAAAATGGCCAAGCAGGTCGAGGATTCGGGCTTTGACGATCGCGCCATCAAACGCCAGGTCGCCATGATCCAGTCGATGACCAAGAAGGAACGCGCCAACCCCGCCTTGCTGCAGGCCAGCCGCAAGAAGCGCATCGCGGCGGGCTCGGGCATGGAGGTCTCTGACCTCAACAAGCTGTTGAAAATGCACCGCCAGATGGCGGACATGATGAAGAAAATGGGCAAGATGGGCAAAGGCTCGATGCTGAAACAGGCCATGAAAGGCATGTTCGGCAAAGGCGGCATGCCCGACATGGCCGGCGGTCTGCCCGGCGGCATGGACCCGAGCCAGATGGACCCGAAGGCGCTGGAGGCTGCGGCCAAGGCCCTGGGCGGCGGCAAGGGCCTTCCCGGTGGTCTCGGCGGTCTCGGTGGCGGCATGGGGCTGCCCGGTGGCCTCTCCGGTTTTGGCAAGAAAAAGTAGCGCCCCCGATGTCCTCCGCCCCCACCATAGAAACCGATCGTCTGATCCTGCGCCCGCATGAGGCCGGGGATCTCGATGCGTTCTGGACCTTTTTCCAGAGCGACCGGTCGCGCTATATGGAGGCGCCCGAGTCCCGGTCGCAGCTGTGGTCGGGCATGCTGGCCGAAGTCGGCGCATGGGAGATTTTCGGCTGGGGCGGCCTGGCAATCGAAACCGCCGAGGGCGAACTGGCCGGTCAGGTCTGCGTCAGCAAACCGCCGCATTTCCCCGAGCTGGAGCTGGGCTGGATCCTGTTTGAGGGCTTCGAGGGCAAGGGCTATGCGCTGGAGGCGGCCTCCGCCATGCGCGACTATGCCTTCGAGATCCTAGATGTGCCGACGCTGGTCAGCTACATTGACGAAAAGAACGCCCGCTCCATTGCGCTGGCCGAGCGGCTGGGGGCGGTGCTGGACCCCAATGCCCGCAGCTACGACCCGGTTGATCTGGTCTATCGCCATCTCCCCGACACGGCAGGCCCCGGTCTGGAGGCCTACGCATGACCGCGATGACCCTCCCCATTCCGGTGATCGAAACCGAACGGCTGATCCTGCGGGCCCCTCATGGCAGCGACCTGTCCCATATGGCCGCTTTCTTCGAGACCGAGCGCAGCCATTTTGTCGGCGGCCCCCGCGACCTCGACGGGGCATGGCAGGCGCTGGTTGCGCGCCTGGGGCATTGGGTGCTGAACGACCATGGCCTCTGGCACATCACCGAAAAGGCGACGCGCGCCTTTGTCGGCTGGGCCGGCGTGATCTTTGCCCCGGGGTGGCAGGAGCCCGAACTGGGCTGGACCGTGTTTGACGCCGCCGAAGGCCGCGGCATCGCATTGGAAGCCGCCACCGCGGCCCGCCGGTATGCGGCGCTGCATCAGGGTCACGACGGTGTCATCAGCTACGTGCGTCCGGACAACCATCGCTCGCGCGCGCTTGCCCAGCGGCTTGGCGCGACGCTTGAGACCACCGGAACCCTGCGCGGAACGCCCTGCGAAATCTGGCGTCACCCGAAACAAGAGGATCTGGCATGACCGCTTCTGCCATCCCGGTCATCGAAACCGGGCGTCTGGTCCTGCGTGGGCCCGAGGCAAAGGATTACCCGAACTTCAAGGCGACCTTCACCTCGTATCGCGCGCGGTTCATGGGCGGGCCACTGAACCCGTATGAGGCCTGGATGCTCTATGCGGCAGAGGTCGGCCACTGGCAGATCCGTGGCTTTGGCATGTGGATGATCCACGACAAGGCCACAGGCGAAACCCTCGGCATGGCCGGAGGCTGGCAGCCCGCGGGCTGGCCAGAGCGCGAAATCGCCTGGATCATCTGGCCGGAGAAGGCGGGCAAAGGCTATGCGCTGGAAGCCACCCATGCCGCCCGGAATTACCTCTACACGCAAGCGGGCTGGGACGGTGCGGTCAGCTACATCGACCCGAAGAACCTCGATTCGATCCGTCTGGCAGAACGCCTTGGCGCCAAAAAGGACCATGACGCGCAGACCATCGACGGCAATGACGCGGTCTATCGCCACCCCACGCCCGCGCAACTCAGGGACAGCCAGCTTGCACATGGGATCGAAATGGAAATCAGCCATTACGCCGACCCGCTGTTCAAACCAAAAGGATGGGCCATTGACTGACACCATGACCGACCCTGCGACCGACCCTGTGGCCCGCGCCGCCGAGGTGCTGAAAGGCCACCGCGACAGCATCGACCGCCTTGATGCGATCCTCGTCTACACCCTGGGAGAGCGCTTCAAGCACACCCAGGCAGTGGGCATGCTCAAGGCGCAACACGACCTTCCTCCGTCCGATCCCACGCGCGAAGCCGCACAGATCGAACGACTCGAAGACCTGGCGAAAGAGGCCGACCTCGACCCCGAATTCGCCAAGGCGTTTTTGAACTTCATCATCGATGAGGTCATCCGCCATCACAGGAAACACCAAGAATAGGCGGGATGTGACCTGACATCAGGACATCCCGTTCAACGCCATCAAAGGAGAATGACACCATGGCAATGAAAATCCGTTTGGCCCGCGGCGGCTCCAAGAAACGCCCCTTCTACCGCATCGTGGCCGCTGACAGCCGCATGCCGCGCGACGGCCGCTTCATCGAGAAGCTGGGCACCTACAACCCGCTGCTGCCGAAAGACAGCGAAGAGCGCGTGAAAATGGACATGGAGCGCGTGCAGGCATGGCTCGACCAGGGCGCACAGCCGACCGAGCGCGTTGCCCGTATGCTGGAAGCCGCAGGCGTCCGTGAAAAGCCGGCCCGCAGCAACCCCAAGAAGGGCACCCCGGGCAAGAAAGCCCAGGACCGCGCTGACGAGAAAGCCGCCAAGGCGGCTGAGGCTGCAGACGCCACAGCAGACGCGGAATAATCCCGTGACACGGCCCGGCGTGGATCAGAAAGGGTGTTTCCCCGAAGCGTTCCGCGCCGAGCTTGACCTGTTGATGCGGCTTCGTCGGGACGTCCGGCGATTTCGCACCGATCCGGTGGACGAGGCAGTGCTGACGCGCTGCCTCGCTGCCGTTTCGCTGGCCCCTTCGGTGGGGCTGAGCGAACCCTGGCGCATTATCCGCGTCGAGAGCGAGACCGCCCGTGCGGCGGCTCTGGAGAATTTTGAAACCGCCAACGCGGCCGCGCTTGCGGATTACAGCGAGAACCGCGCGGCGACCTATGCCCGGCTCAAGCTGTCCGGCATGCGCGATGCCCCGGTGCAGATCGCATTTTACTGCGATGACGAGACTGAAAAGGGCCACGGGCTTGGGGCCCAGACCATGCCCGAGATGCGCCGCTACTCGGTGGTGACTGCGATCACCCTGTTCTGGCTCAGCCTCAGGGCCGAGGGGCTCGGGCTTGGCTGGGTGTCGATCCTGGACCCCGAACAGATGTCGCGCGATCTGGACGTGCCACAGGGCTGGAGCCTTGTTGGATATGTCTGTATCGGCCATCCGGAACGTCTGTCCGACACGCCGGAGCTGGAACAGGAAGGCTGGGAACAGCGCTTTGCCGCGCTGCCGGTCGAGACGCGTTGATCGGCTATGGGGTTGATCCGCATGCTGATCTTCACCCTGATCGCCTTTGGCGCGGGGGTGCTATATGAACGCAGTGGCGCGCGCGACCGCTGCGCTGTCGCGGGCGGCGACTGGGGCAGACTAGAAACGGGGACCGGCATGATCTGCCGGATGTGACATGGACGAACTCATCTGCGTCGGCGCGATTGCCGGATCCTACGGTGTGAGGGGCGAAATACGGCTCAAGAGCTTTTGCGCCACCCCCGAAGATATCGAAGACTATTCGCCGCTTCTGAGCGAGGACGGCAAGACCCGCTACGCGCTCGCCCTGACCCGCGCGGTGAAAAATGGCTTTGCCGCACGTCTGGCCGGAGTGGAAACGAAGGAAGAGGCCGATGCGCTGAAGGGCGTGCAGCTCTATGCCCCGCGCGACCGCCTGCCGTCGTTGCCGGATGACGAATATTACCACGCCGATCTGATCGGGCTGGAGGTCTATGACACCGGCGGCACCCTGTTGGGACAGGTCAAATCCGTCCAGAATCACGGGGCTGCTGATCTGCTGGAACTGCAGGGGCCGGGGCTGAAGGGCACCGTGCTGCTGCCCTTTACGCTGGCGGCCGTGCCGACTGTTGACCTTGGCGCGCGCCGTATCGTGGCAGACCCGCCCGAGGGGCTGTTCTAGGTTTCTGCGGCAGCTCTGCGCCATCCACGCGGTGCATCACAGGACCGGGCAGATTACTATTGCAAAGCCGCCACAAGGGCGGCAATCACATCGCCATGACCGATATTCCGCGCAAACCAGCCCTGAAGTCTCACGGGCGCCTCTCGATTGGCGCCACCCTGAAGCCGCGTGCCCTGATCCGCGACACGCCGGACCTCGCCGGGGTGTGGAAGGCCAAGATCCTGACCCTCTTTCCCGGCGCCTTTCCCGGCGTATTGGGCGAGAGCCTGACCGGCAAGGCCCTGCAGCAGGGGCTGTGGCAGCTGGAAACCATAGATCTGCGCCAGTTCGGCATCGGCAAACACCGCAATGTCGATGACACGCCCGCAGGGGGCGGTGCCGGCATGGTGCTGCGCGCCGATGTGCTGGGAGACGCGATCGAGCATGCCAGGACCGGCACCCGCGGCAACTGGCCGCTGATCTACCTGTCGCCGCGCGGACGTCGGATGGATCAGGCCATGATGCAGACCTTCGCCCGTTGCGACGGGATGACCCTGCTGTGTGGCCGTTTCGAAGGGGTCGACGAGCGGGTGCTGGAACACTACGGCATCATGGAGGTCAGCCTCGGCGATTTCGTGATGACCGGCGGCGAGCTGGCCGCGCAGGCCCTGATCGACGCCACCGTGCGCCTGATCCCCGGCGTGCTTGGCAATCAGGCCTCCACCGAGGAGGAGAGCTTTTCCTCCGGTCTGCTGGAACATCCGCAATATACCCGCCCCGCAGAATGGCAGGGACGCCAGATCCCCGAGGTGCTGATGTCGGGCCATCACGGCAAGATCGCCGACTGGCGCCGCCAGATGAGCGAGGAGATCACCAAGGCGCGCCGCCCCGACCTCTGGCAGGCCTATCAACAGCGTCAGTCCCGGGACGACTAGCCGCGCGCGGTTCGCCCCGCCCGCTTCTGTGCCTTGGTGGCGAGCCGCAGCAGCTTCTGGAATTTGCCGCATTCCAGATGGTTTGGCTCCGGGCAATCCGCCACGTGCCGCAGCATCTGCGCCAGGACCTCCAATTGGCGGGCCTGCTTCAGCATCGCATCCGACCGCGCCTGCAGATCTGCACGCGGCACCTCCGGCCGCCCCGAAGGGCCGAACATCGCCGCGATCTCATCAAGTGCGAATCCGGCCATCTTGCCCATCGCCACAAGCGCCAATTGCTGCAGCACCTCAGGCCCGTACTGCCGCCTGAGACCGTGCCGAGACAGAGCATGGATCAGACCTTTTTCCTCGTAGTACCTGAGTGTTGACGGCTTCAGACCGCTGCGCTCTGCGACCGTCGCGATATCCAGCAACTTCATCCTTGACCTCAAGCTGACTTGAATTCGTAGCCTGCCTGCCAGATCCGTTCATGGCAAGGAGATCCTCATGTCCGTCCATCCCTCCCGCTCTGTGCTGCGCGACCGTCGCGCGGTGGCGCTCTTGCTGGCGGCAACCCTGACGACCATGGCAAATGCCGCCATCAGCCCGGCCCTGCCGGGATTGGAAGCCCGTTTTGCCCACCACCCGCAGGCGGCGCTGCTGACCCGGATGCTGATCCCCGCCCCGTCGGTTGCCGTGGTCCTGCTCGCAGGCTGGGCGGGCCTGCTGGCCGACCGGAGCGCGCCCCGAAGGCTCCTGCTGCTCGGCGTCGGGCTGTTCGCGATCGCGGGATGCAGCGGCGTGCTGTTGCACAGTCTGCCCGCCCTGTTGCTGAGCAGGTTTGCGTTGGGGGCTGCGGTGGCCCTGATCATGACCGCGCAGACGGTCCTGATCGCGGATTACTTTGAGGGCGCCGCCCGCACCGTCGTGTTGGGCCTGCAGATCTCGGCCCGCAATATCGGTGGGTTCGTGTCGATCACCCTGGCCGGCGCTTTGGCGGTGATATCGCCCAACTCCGCCTTTGCGATCCATGGTCTCGCCCTCGTGATGCTGCCGTTTCTCTGGCGCGCCTTGCCCGTCCGCGCGCGCTCTGACCTCCCCCGCCCGCGCCCAACCACGCAGGATGCAGGCGACCGGGCCCTTGGGCGCGGTCTCTGGGCGATGGCGGCGCTGCAGATGCTGACGACGCTGTGTTTCTTCACCATGCCCACGCAATTGCCCTACTTCATATCGGGCCTCGGCGTGACCAATACCGCCATAATCGGGAGCGTTCTCGGCACGTTGACCCTCGCAGGGGCACTGGTGGCCACGCGCTATGCCAGGTGGAAACCGCGACTGGGGCACTCCGGCCTCTTCGCGCTGGGGTTCAGCCTGATGGGCGGGGGCATGTTGACCCTGTCGCAGGCCACCGAATTGCGCGCCATCTATGCCGGTGCGGGTCTGGTCGGGCTCGGCTTTGCGATCGTATCCCCCAACTTCAATGAGATCGCGTTGAATTCCGCGCCCCCCTCACGACGCGGACGGGCCGCCGGGGTCATGACCACATCGGTCTTTCTCGGGCAGATCGCCTCGCCCTTGCTGAGCCTGCCAATCCTGCGGGTCCTCGGCTATTCCGGACTGTTCCTTGCCATTGTACTGCCGCTCGGGGTTTGCGCGGGGGCCGCCCTTGTTATACGCTTGCGGTCGCTCCCTTTCCGGCTCCGGGCCTGAGCCGCCTTCCCCTGTCTCTGTCTGGTGGCACCGGCTCTGCCTGGTGGCACCGGGGCCTGCGGAAGAGACTTGCAAACAGGGCCTATCTGGACTATTCACCGCGCGTCCGAGGCTCTGTTTGAGTCGCCCGGACCCGTTTTGTATTGCCCAAGCCTGCTTTCTTCAGCAGTCCTGCACTACCGACGGCGCCGACAAGCAACGAGACCTCAACTCTGGCGGGCGCATGTGGTTCCCTGAACCCCGCGCGGACCCGATGAAGACCACGAGCGCTGAGGATCATACGAACTTCGTGGACAAAACCACGAGCAGCAAAGGAGAAGATCAGATGGATCTGATCGCACAACTGGAGGCGGAGCAAGTCGCCGCCCTGGGGAAAACCATCCCCGACTTCAAAGCCGGTGACACCATCCGCGTCGGCTACAAAGTGACCGAAGGCACCCGGACCCGTGTGCAGGCCTACGAAGGCGTCTGCATCAGCCGCAAGAATGGTTCCGGCATCGCCGGCTCCTTCACGGTCCGCAAGATTTCTTTCGGTGAAGGCGTGGAACGTGTGTTCCCGCTGTTCTCGACCAACATCGAATCCATCGAGGTTGTGCGCCGTGGCCGTGTCCGCCGCGCCAAGCTCTACTACCTCCGTTCGCGCCGTGGCAAATCCGCACGTATTGCCGAAGACGCGCACTACAAAGCCAAAGCCTGAGGAGTGGTATCATGAAAAAAGACACCCATCCCGACTACCACTTCATCAACGTCAAAATGACCGACGGCACCGTCCTTCAGATGCGCTCCACCTGGGGCAAAGAAGGCGACCAGCTGGCGCTGGACATTGATCCTTCGGTCCACCCTGCATGGACCGGCGGCACCTCCCGCCTGCTGGATGCCGGTGGCCGTGTTTCCAAGTTCAAAAAGAAATACGAAGGCCTCGGTTTCTGAACCGGCCCGTCCGATCGAAACGATACGAAACGCCGCCCTCAGGGCGGCGTTTTTCGTTGCAGCACCCGTTGCCCCCCGCTCCCCGCCACCCCGATTCACCACCTGCAGCGCGCCAGACGTCACCTGACCTGACGCAACTCGGCCCAACGCAACTCGACCTGACAGCGCCCCTCCCCGACTCTGTCCGGCCCGAAGCGCTTCCCCTGATCCACCTGGCCTGATCCACCTGGTCTGATCCACCTGGCCTGTTCCATTTGACCTGTTCCATTTGACCTGCTGCAGGAGGACCGCCCCCTGGATGCGGCAACACATGCGGAATTTGGCGCAGCGGCGCGACTGCGCTGACGTGAATTCACGCAGCCAAAGCCTTTGATGAGAATCAGGCTCTAATACAGGGCCTTATGCGCTTTCCATTGATTCGCGTGGTCTCTATAGTCCCGGCAAAGACAAGAGCGCCTTGGCAAACAGGTGCAGCTTCAAAGGGATCATTGTAGATGGCGCATATCATTGTCGTCGGCAACGAAAAGGGCGGTGCCGGAAAATCAACCGTCTCCATGCATGTGGCCACAACTCTGGCCCGGATGGGCTACAAAGTGGCGGGACTTGACCTCGACCTGCGTCAACGCTCGCTCGGGCGGTATCTGGAGAACCGACTGGCCTTCATCGCGGCCTCCAACGTGACCCTTCCCATGGTGTCCCTACACGAGCTGCCCGAGATAGACCCGGATACGCTGCAGCCAGGAGAGAACATCTATGACCTGCGCCTGTCGGCTGCGATCTCTGAATTGGAGCCGGCCTACGACTTCATCCTGATCGACTGCCCCGGCTCCCACACCCGGTTGAGCCAGGTGGCCCATTCGCTGGCGGATACGCTGATCACCCCTCTGAACGACAGCTTTGTGGATTTTGACCTCCTTGCCCATACGGACGACAAGGGGGAAAAGATCAAAGGCCCTTCGGTCTATTCAGAGATGGTCTGGAACGCGCGGCAATTGCGCGCGCAGGCAGGGTTGCCACCGATCGACTGGATCGTGATCCGCAACCGGGTCGGGACACAGCGGATGGTCAACAAGGAAAAGATGGAACGCGCCATCAAGATGCTGTCAAAGCGCATCGGGTTTCGTGTCGCTCCCGGCTTTTCCGAACGGGTGGTCTTTCGCGAATTGTTTCCGCGCGGGCTGACGCTCCTTGACCTGAAGGACGTCGGCGTCAAGCAGCTCAACATCTCAAATATCGCAGCCCGCCAGGAATTGCGGGACATGATGAAGGCGCTGGATCTGCCCGAGGTAACCATCGACATCTGACATGTGAAAGCCTCGGCGAAGGCCTTCCGCCCCCTTTTGCTCCCACCAAAGGTGGGCCCCCTCGGGGTCGGCGGGGAGCGCGCGCCGGGCCTTTGGCCCGGCGCGCGCGGGTCGGTCCGGAACGGACGGAAACACCTCTGAGCAGCAGCCCCCCGCGCACCGCCCATGCGGATGTGTCATCCCTGCCACCACGGAACCGCCGCAGGCCATCAGGAGGCAGGAGCCTCCTCCGGGATGTAGAGCGTGAAGAGCTCGATAGGCGCCGCCACCCCGCGCAGCATGTATCGCCCGACCGACACCAGATTTTCAGCATCGCCCCCCACCGCTCTGCGGACATCCTCCGACAGGATGATCGGCCGCTCCACCGTCCGATGCATATCGGCAATCCTCGCCGTCAGGTTGACCGCAGGCCCGATGACGGTGAAATCAAGCCGGTTCGGGGCCCCGATATTGCCATAGAGGATTTCTCCCGCGTGCAGCGCCACCGAATATTGCGCCAGAGGCAGGCCGGCCGTCGCCCGCGCCGCATTCACCGCCTCCATCCGGGGTGCCAGTTCAGACACCGCGCGCAACGCGGCCCGGGCATCCTCTTCCAGCGTCCCGACGTTGAACATCGCCATCACCCCATCCCCCAGGAACTTGAGGATATTGCCGCCGTGGGCCTGAATGACCTCCACCACATGCCCGAAGTAATCGTTCAACAGATCGACCAGCGCCTCTCCCGGCAGCTGCTCCGACAGCGTCGTAAAGCCCCGCAGATCGAACAGACAGATCACCGCATCGATGAGCTCTGACGACCCGCGCCTGATTTCACCGGACAAGACCCGCTCGCCCGCGTCCCGGCCCAGATATACCTTCAGCAACGAGCGTCCCATTTCCCGATTGCTCGCCGTGGACAGGACCACCACCAGGGTTTCAAAACAGCCGCGGATCACGTCCCGATGGCGCTCTGCTTCGGCAGGGTCACCATCAAAGGTCCAGGACGCCAGAACCCCTTCGGTGTTGAGCCGTTCCGGGTCATAATCGCGACGGGTCACTTCTCCGATCGGCTGCCAATGGACGAAATACGAGGTCGCCCCCTTCGCGCGCAAGTCAGCAAAGATCGGGAAACGATGCACCTCCGGCCCCGTCAGATCCGCCTGCATCTCCGCCTCGCCGCTTTTGATCAGGGCGTAGAACGGGCTGGCGTACCAATCTTCCTGCGCCTGATCGGGGCGCCTGAAATATTCAAAATGCATACCCTCGGCCCGCGTCCACGTGAACCCGATGCCTCCGAATTCCGGATGCAGCGCCCGCTGCGCCAGTTGCATCCGCACCAAGGGGACACCGTAATTCACCAGCTGCTCGCAGAAGGCACGCAGCATATCCTCGCGACCCCGCGCTTTCAGACCCTGACCGATGAGCCAGACATTCAACAGGTCAGAAGGAGAGGTCTGTGTCATGGCATCCTGCTCGGATCAGTTTTGATGTGCCCGGGTTTAGCCCGAGTCCTCCATGTTGGCCAGCTGTCGCAGCATGCGGCGCAGCAGCGCAATCTCCGCGCGGTCAAATCGTTCGGTGAGCCGGGCGTCATAGATCCTGGCCTGCTGCCGCAAATCGTCATAAACCCCACGGCCGGCGGCTGTCAGCTGCAGATGTTCAGAGCGTCGGTCCGCCACATCGCGGCTGCGGGTGATCCAGCGACGCTCCGCCAGTTTGGCCACGGCGCGGCTGATCTTGGTCTTGTGTATCTTGGCGCGCAGGCTGATGTCGCGCGCCGTCAGACGCTCATATATGCCGAGATGAAACAGCACGCGCCATTCCGTCCGCAACATCCCATAGCGCCCCTTGTACTGTTTCTGAAACGCCAGCGAAGAGTCCTCTGCCGCACGGTTCAACAGAAAGGGCAGAAAGTCCTGCACAACAAAATCGTCGTCTTCAGCCATCTCTGCCTCTCGCATCCCTTGTTAGTTACAAAAACAACTACTACCGAGGAGAAGATGCAAGAGGAGACTGCCCCATGACCAGCGCCGCGCTTCCGGATCAGATGATCCAGGCTCCCTCCAACCAGGGCACGACAGAGGGCTATATGCCCGGGTTCGGTAATGACTTCGAAACAGAAGCGCTGCCCGGTGCGCTGCCCCGGGGGATGAACAGTCCGCAGAAATGCAACTATGGTCTTTATGGCGAACAGCTCTCCGGCACCGCCTTCACCGCCGAACGCCCCGAGCGCAGCTGGTGCTACCGCATCCGGCCCAGCGTCAAACATTCTCATCGCTACGAACGCGTGGCGCTGCCCTACTGGAAAACAGCCCCCCATATTCCGCAGGATGTGACATCTCTGGGTCAATATCGCTGGGACCCGATACCGCATTCAGACGAAGGCCTGACCTGGCTGACCGGCATGCGGACGATGACCACGGCGGGGGATGTGAACACTCAGGTCGGCATGGCGTCACATGTGTATCTTGTGACCCAATCCATGCAGGAGTCCTATTTCTATTCCGCCGACTCGGAAATGCTCGTGGTGCCGCAGGAGGGCCGGTTGCGCTTTGCCACCGAGCTGGGGATCATTGACGTGGAACCCCAGGAAATAGCGATCCTGCCCCGCGGTCTTGTCTACCGTGTCGAAGTACTGCAGGGGCCCGCACGCGGTTTTGTCTGCGAGAACTACGGCCAGAAATTTGACCTGCCGGGACGCGGGCCCATCGGGGCGAATTGCATGGCCAACCCGCGCGATTTCAAGGCACCGGTCGCAGCCTATGAGGACCGGGAGGTGCCCTCGACACTGACCGTCAAATGGTGCGGCCAGTTTCACGAGACCCGGATTGGGCAAAGCCCGCTCGATGTGGTCGCCTGGCACGGAAACTATGCGCCCTATAAATATGATCTCCGTACCTATTGTCCGGTCGGCGCCATCCTGTTCGACCATCCCGACCCGTCGATCTTCACTGTGCTGACTGCACCATCCGGACAACCGGGCACCGCCAATATAGACTTCGTTCTGTTCCGGGATCGTTGGATGGTGGCAGAGAACACGTTTCGCCCTCCCTGGTATCACAAGAACATAATGTCGGAACTGATGGGTAACATCTACGGCCAGTATGATGCCAAACCGAAGGGGTTCATCCCCGGCGGTGTCAGTCTTCATAATATGATGCTGCCGCACGGTCCGGATAAAAATGCCTTTGAGGGCGCGTCCAATTCCAATCTCGGGCCTGAAAAGCTGGAAAATACCATGTCCTTCATGTTCGAGACCCGTTTCCCGCAGCATCTGACGGAATTCGCAGCCCGGGACGCCCCGTTGCAGGACGACTACATTGACTGCTGGACCAGCCTCGAGAAGAAGTTTGACGGCGCTCCGGGGCGGAAATGATGGGGCTCTGCCCCCTCTGCGGCCCGTCGGGCCGCATTCACCCCCGAGGTATTTTCAAAAAGATGAAGGACGGGGGACAGTCCCCGCTCCAGAAGGATCACGCATGCCTTTGAAGAAATCCTGGGTCACATCGGCAAATGATGCACATCACCCGTTTCCGCTCAACAACCTGCCATATGGTGTCTTTTCCACCGGTGGTGGGAGGGCACGCTGCGGCGTCGCCATTGGGGACATGATCCTCGACCTGCAGGCCGCTGAAGAGGCGGGAGTCGTCCGGCTGGGCACTGAGCCGTTTTTCGAGATGCCATTCTGGAACGAATTTATGGAAGAAGGTCCCGCTGTCTGGGCGGCCTTGCGCGACCGGTTGACGACCTTGTTGCAGGACGGGGCACAGGATCAGAAGAAGGTTGAGCCGCTTTTGGTGCCCACAAAAGATGCCGAACTCCACATGCCGTTTATGGTCTCCGAATACACGGATTTCTATGCCGGACGCCACCATGCCACCAATGTCGGCACCATGTTCCGTGGTGCAGAAAACGCCTTGCCGCCTAATTGGCTGCACATACCCATCGGCTATAACGGGCGCGCATCTTCGGTCGTCGTCTCGGGCACCGAGGTGCGCCGGCCATGGGGGCAGGTCCGAGGGCCGGACGACGAAACTCCTCGCTGGGCGCCTTGCACCCGTTTTGACATCGAACTGGAAATGGGAGCGATCGTTGGCACCCCGTCCGAGCGTCCGATCACGGTGCAGGAGGCCGATGATCACATCTTTGGCTATGTGCTTCTGAACGATTGGTCCGCGCGGGACATTCAGGCGTGGGAATACCAGCCCCTCGGCCCGTTCCAATCGAAGGCCACCGCAACATCAATCAGCCCCTGGATCGTCACAAAAGCCGCATTGGAACCGTTTCGTTGCAGTACGCCTGCGCGTGAGGTCGAACTGCTTGACCACCTCGAAGACTGCGGCCCGATGCTCTATGACATTGATCTCTCCGTATCGCTTCGCCCGGACGGCGGCGCGGAGGAAACCCTGGCGCGTACAAACTACCGCGAAATGTACTACTCCGCCGCGCAGCAATTGGCGCATCACACGACGTCGGGCTGCCCGATGAACGCAGGGGATCTTCTCGGGTCGGGTACAATTTCGGGCCCCAACAAGAACGAACGCGGCTCTCTCCTTGAACTCAGCTGGGGCGGCAAAGACCCGATCACACTGGCTTCGGGCGCCACACGCAGCTTCATTGAAGATGGCGACACCCTGACACTCACAGGAGCAGCCAGAGGCGATGGCTACACCATCGGCTTTGGCGAATGCACCGGCAAAGTCACACCAGCTCTGGCAGACCCCTACGCGCGATGACCTCCTCCCTTTCCTTTCATCTTTTCCCAAATACCTCCGCCGGAGGCTCCCCAGCCTCTCCTGCGGACCCAGTCTGAGAAGGACACGACCCGATGGCCAAGGCATTCGCATCCCAAGGCGACATGAGCGAGAAAAATATTTCCTTCACCGAAATCGGCGATGGGCTCTATGCCTTCACCGCCGAGGGCGATCCCAATTCCGGCGTCATCATCGGCGATGACAGCGTGATGATAGTGGAGGCACAGGCAACACCGCGCCTGGCAAACAAGGTCATCGAATGCGTTCGATCCGTGACCGACAAGCCGATTTCCCATGTCGTTCTGACCCACTATCACGCCGTTCGTGTGCTGGGTGCTTCGGCCTTCGGAGCGGGCCAGATCATCATGTCGGACACCGCGCGCGCAATGGTCGCAGAGCGGGGCCAGGAAGACTGGGACAGTGAATTTCAACGCTTTCCACGCTTGTTCGAAGGACATGAGAGCATTCCCGGCCTGACATGGCCCACTACCACATTCTCCGACTCCATGACCGTGTACCTCGGCAACCGCCGTGTCGACATCCGCCATCTCGGGCGTGCGCATACAGCCGGTGACGCGGTCATCCATGTGCCCGATCAGAATGTCATGTTCACCGGCGATATCGTCGAATACCACTCCGCCTGCTATTGCGGCGATGGCCATTTCGGCGACTGGGGGCGAACGCTCGACAACATCAAATCCTACGACGTGGATGCCATCGCTCCCGGCCGCGGCGACGCCCTTGTGGGCAAGGACATGGTCAACGCCGCGATTGAAAATACCCGCGATTTCGTCGCCAGCACCTATCGCCCGGCAGCACAGGTCGCCGCCCGGGGAGGCTCTTTGAAGGACGCCTGGGATGCCGTGCGCGCGGTCTGTGATCCCAAATTCAAGGACTACGCGATCTACGAGCATTGCCTGCCCTTCAACGTTGCCCGCGCCTATGACGAGGCCCGCGGCATCGACACCCCGCGCATATGGACGGCGCAACGCGATCTCGACATGTGGGAGGCTCTGCAATCCTGAGGGTCCGCCTCTCTCCATTGAAGAGAGCGATTTATGACGCCGGGGCGGGACGGGTCAGAAAGGTCCGGTCCCGCCACCGGGTCGGGCCTGCCGTCCACTGACCGAGGGAGGACACCGCGTGAACAAGATATTTGAGACCCCCCTGTACCCCTATGCGCGCAACAGGGATCAAGATGCGGACCACCCTCCGCGCCACAAGGTCATTGTCGTCGGCGCCGGCCCCGTCGGCCTCGCGGCGGCGATCGATCTGGCTCAACGCGGGGTGCCGGTAGTGGTTCTGGACGACAACGACAAGGTCAGTTTCGGCTCTCGCGCCATCTGCTTTGCCAAGCGCACGATGGAGATCGCCGACCGGCTCGGCGTCGGTCAGGCCATGGTCGACAAGGGGGTGCAGTGGAATCAGGGCAAAGTTTTCTTCGGCGACCGCAAAGTCTATGACTTCAATCTTCTGGCCGAAGCCGGTCATCAGTTCCCGGCCTTTGTGAACCTGCAGCAATACTATATCGAACACTATCTGGTGCAGCGTATTCGCACCCTCCAGGCCGACGGGGCCTCGATCGAAATCCGGGGCCGGAACCGGGTGACGGCTGTCCGCCCCCACGACAGCCACACCGCGCTCACGATCGACACCCCCGACGGACCCTATTCGCTGGAGGCAGATTGGCTGATCGCCTGTGACGGGGCAGGCTCCGCGATCCGCGCCATGATGGGGCTGGATTTCATCGGTCGCGTCTTTGAGGACAACTTCCTGATCGCAGATGTCACCATGGAGGCGGATTTTCCGACCGAGCGCTGGTTCTGGTTTGACCCACCCTTCAACACCGGCCAATCGGCGCTGCTGCACAAGCAACCGGATGGTGTCTGGCGCATTGATCTGCAACTCGGCTGGGACATCGACAAGACCGAAGAACAAAAGCCGGAGAACGTCATTCCCCGGCTGAAGGCCATGCTCGGCGAGGACACAGGGTTCGAGCTGGAATGGGTCTCGATCTACACCTTTCAATGCCGCAGGATGGCCCGGTTTCGCCATGATCGGGTGATCTTTGCCGGTGACAGCGCTCATCAAGTCTCGCCGTTCGGGGCGCGGGGCGCGAATTCCGGCTTTCAGGATGCAGACAATCTGATCTGGAAATTGCAACTGGTGCTGGAGGGGCTTGCCGAGGACAGCCTGCTCGACAGCTATGACGCAGAGCGCGTGGCCGCCGCCGAAGAGAATATTCTGAACTCCTCCCGCTCGACCGATTTCATCACCCCGAAATCGGACATCTCCCGGATCTTTCGCGATGCGGTGCTGGACCTCTCCGAGCACCACCCCTTCGCACGGCCTCTGGTCAATTCCGGACGTCTGTCCCTGCCCACGGTCTATGACGGGTCCGTTTTGAATTCAGGCGACCGGCTGCCCGGTGCGGATGCAGGCACCCGCCCCGGTGCCCCCTGCCCGGATGCTCCTCTGGGCGATGGCTTCCTGTTGCCGCAGCTTGGCCACGGCTTCACATTGCTGACCCTCAACGCCGATGCCCCGGATGTGGTGGAGGAGGCAGGCCTCACGATCCCCCGGCTCGCAGTGACGACAGACGCGGATGAAACAGGAGCACTCGCCGCGCGCTATCTGGGCACTGCAGGCTCGGCTGTCTATCTGATCCGGCCTGATCAGCATGTGGCGGCCCGCATGGAAACATATGACGACGGCGCCATCCGGGCAGCTCTGCGCCGCGCCATCGGACAGGAGTATAGACCGTGACCTCCCCTCTGATCCTGACCCCGAACCTCGACCGGCCAGACGATGTCTACGCGGAGCTTCTGGCCGCGCATGACGGTCTGACAAAGGCACAAAGCGACGCGCTGAACGCACGATTGATCCTGATCCTTGCCAACCACATCGGCGATCAGGCGACATTCATTCAGGCTCTGACAAAGGCCAAAGGCGCCGGTTCCAATGACCGGCCCCATGATGGTGGGCATGACTGATGCGGTGCTCTACGACTATTGGCGGTCCTCGGCGAGCTACCGGGTGCGGATCGCGCTCGCCCTCGCCGGGATCACCTATGACCGCTGCGCCCTCGATCTGCTTGCCGGTGATCATCGAAGCCCTGCCCATCTGGAACGCAATCCGCAGGGGTTGGTGCCGGTGCTGGAGATCGATGGTCAGCGCTTCACCCAGTCGCTGGCCATCCTGACCTATCTGGATGTCACGCGCGCCCTTGGTCTCGTGTCGGAGGATCCGGTCGAGCGGGCCTATCAGGAAGCGCTGGCCCAAAGCATCGCGGTGGACCTGCACCCGGTCTGCAACCTCTCCGTCGCCTCCTATGGTGCCAGCCAGCGCAACGCAGAACCCGATATGCGCGATTGGATGCAGCACTTTATCGCTCCCGGGCTTGCGAGTTTCTCACGTCTCCTCGACCGGTGGAGCGAGACCACATACTGCACCGGCACCGCTCCGGGGCTGGCCGACATCTGCCTGATACCGCAGCTCTACAATGCGCGGCGCTGGGGTATTGATCTGACGCCCTTTCCGCGTCTTTTGCGTGTCGAAGACATCTGTTCCGCGCACCCGGCCTTTGCCGCCGCACATCCCGACCGCCATCGTCCTTTGGGACCTGCCCGGTAGGAGCCACGCAAAGGACCCTGCCGGATAGTCAGCCTGCCCGATAGAACCGGCTTGAGAGGGGTTTCGCTTCGGGCTTTGCCCGAAGCGACCGGCGCGGCGCGCGCCCGTTCCGGGCGCGCGCCGCGCCATGCCCAAACGTTTCGACAGTCCCCGACGGGGGGCGGAGACGCGGGCGGGAGCGCTGACGGGTTTCACTCAGTTTGATACCTGCCGAAATTCTTATTAAGTATTTTCAAAATCTTATTAGGGTCAGGACTCCTAGCCAG
>NZ_VCNK01000027.1 GCF_006265095.1 Phaeobacter sp. B1627 | reverse complement strand
ATGGACGGCTGCGCCGCACGCTGTGGTTGGCTGACCCGACTAGCGATTGGGGTTTCTCAATCGTCAATTGGGCGGTTCCCGTGACAGAGGTAGAGTGTACCCCCGTGTGATCGAGGACATGCGCATTCAGGGGGTGGGCGACAAAGCTCAACACTCCCATACTCAGGCGATCAAGGATATCGCCAGATTCTTGCAGCCCTCACCAGACACCGGGGTTCCGGAGGAACTGCGCGTAGAACAGATCCACATGCCCGACAAGGTTCCGCCGGTCGCCGGATTTGATGCGATAATCCTTCCAGCGCTACGCTACCGTCTGGCGCCACCAAAAGCGGCTCAGGTATCCTGTCGGGAAATTTCTTCCCCCGAAGACCATGTATTTGGGCGGGATTTCCGGGTTGCGGGGATTTCCGCCGTAGGTCGAATGCACCGGATACACGGTACTTTAAGGAAGCATAGACGGTGGGCGGCAAATGCCGCATCAGGGACCGCCCGTAAGGAGCCTGTCCAATTACGAACTCAATGCGCGGAGACTGAGGCGGGCCTCATGCTGTAGAATGAAGGCACGTAGTTCGTCAAGCGGAAGCGGTTTGCAAAAAGCGTAGCCTTGCAAGGTGTGGCAACCGATATCGCGCAGCATGCGGGCATGTTGCATAGATTCCACGCCTTCGGCGATGATCCGCAAGTTCAGCAGCTGTGCCATGCCGATGACATGTGTGAGCATCTCGTGGGCCAATGGATCTACAGTAATCGGGCGGATCAGACGCTGATCAATTTTCATGGCATCAGGGCGCAATTGCATCAGGCCTACGACCGAGGCGTGGCCGGAACCGAAGTCGTCGATCTCAATTTGTACGCCAGCGTCCCGCAACCGATCCAAGCCAAAATGGAACAGGTCATTCTGCTCCTCGACAAGAACGGATTCCAGAATTTCAAAGACAATCGTTGGACCATCTAAGTGATGTGTTTTGATCTGTTCGTATACATCGTCGTTTCCTATGCGGTCGACGGTTACGTTGACGGAGACTTTGGGGATCTTGATGCCGAGAGGTTGGAGGCTATCGATCTGTCGAAGGGCTTTTGCAAAAATCTGGTTATCGATGTCCTCAATCAGGGACAACTGCTCGGCGACCGGCAGAAACTGGGTCGGCATCTGCAGGCCCAGATCAGGTGAGTGCCACCGGGCGAGCGTTTCTACTCCTACAATTTCGTGGGTAACCGCGTCAAACTGTGGCTGGAAATAGGGCTCAAACTCTTCGCGGGTCACCGCATGGCGAAGCTCGCGGGCGAGGGTCCGGTGGTTTAGCACCTGAAGGTGCAGCTCGGGTGTGTAAAGGCGTGCGCAATTGCGTCCTGAGGCCTTCGCCTCATAGAGCGCAGCGTCCGCGCCAATACTCAATTGATCAAACGTAAGAAGGCCATCGCCGGTGCTGGCTACGCCGAAACTGGCGCCGACCCGAATGGGTTTATTGTCAAACATCACGGGAGTGCCGATGCGGTCCAGCATCCGCAAGGCCAGTTTTTCCCCATCCGCTGAAGTCGCACCGGCGTCAAGAAGCACGATGAACTCATCCCCACCGACCCGTGCGGCCAGGTCAGTGGCTCTGGTTTCTGTCTGCAGGATCCGGGCTACTTCGCACAGGAGGAAATCGCCGGCATCGTGCCCCATCGTGTCGTTGACGTTTTTGAAATGGTCCAGGTCCAAGCGCACAATTGTCATTGATTGATCCGGGACCTCGGCCCGCAGCGCCAAGGCACGATCCAGCTCACGCCTGTTTTGCAGGCCGGTCAGCGGGTCATGCATGGCTTGATATTCAATTTCATGTTTTGCCGCAATGATCGCTTCGCGCTGCGCGCGGGCTTCGGTGACATCATTGGATATGGCCATATAGCCGTAGTGTCGGCCTTTGTCGGTCCTGAGCGGCGAAATGCTGAGGCTGACCCAATATGACGTACCATCCTGCCGGTAATTGAGGATTTCGACCTGCACCGCCTGGCGCTTTTTCAGGGCGTCTCGAATTTTTGCCCGGGTCTCAAGAGCAGTATCAGGGCCCTGCAGAAACTGGGAGGGGTCCATGCCGCGAATGTCTTCCAGTACATGGCCTGTCAACACTTCGAAGGACGGGTTGGTCCATACTATTTTGCTGTCCAGGTCTGTGATTATGATGGCGTCATTGGCACGTTGGGCTATGGCAGCCAGTTCGCTCAATTCGGCCTGTTTCGCCTCCAGGGCGCGGTGTGGTTCGATAATCACGGCCCTGCTTGCAATTGCAAAAATGCCGAATGTGCCGAAAAGGACGACCGAAATCGCAATCATGGCATTGGTCATAACCGCGCGTCCGGCCGTCTGAACGGCGATATGGTCCGGCACCAATGCAACCGAAACGTTGAAGTCAGCCAGTGATCGCACTTCGGATGAGCTCCGTTTCAGGAGGTCAGACGTTGGTTGAACCAGATATGTGCGCTTCACAATCTCATTGGCGGGGAATATTTCTTCGGTGTTCAGCCGGTATCCCGACAGAAGCATGCCTTCGATATAGCCGAGATGCAGCACCGGTGTCGCCAGAACCAGATAGACCTCTGTGCCACGCGTGTGCAAGAGGATTGGCTGCCGCAGGGGAGTGGCCTCCCTTTCCCCTTCGGTCAGGAGGTCTGATAGTGCAGCTGGTGAGAAATAGTCCCGCTCGTCGGGGCGCACGTCGTAGTTTGAAAGCGCTTCGTGAAAGGCGTCATAAAACGTCACCCAGGACAGGTTCTGCGTCATCCGCAGGGACTGCAGAACATCCGGCACATAGTCCGGGTTTTCATCAAATCCCAGTGCGATATTGATCAAGACAGGATCGTTTGCCAGAACCGACATCAGGACCTGATTATGAGATAACAGAGCGTTCAGATGGGCGCTGGATTCTTCTGCCTGGGCCTGGATGGCGCTGTATTGATAGTTTTTGAAAAACGGCAGGGCGACGTACCGGATGGCCAGCAGTGAACTGAGCAGTGTCAACACCAGGATCAGGGCGGTCAGAACCCAAAAGCGGCGCGCCACCGCGGCCGATCTCACTTTGAACTCGGTCTGCATTCAGCGAGGATCCTCAAGGCGGCCGTCGGCACCAAAGCGGGCGAGACAGAGATCCCTTTCGCCCAATGCCTCGTGTGAATCGGGGAGGGTCACGTCGTAGGGCGAAAAGGGGGAGGTATATTCCTTGAGGATACCGGGAACCGGCGTGCGAAGGTTTTCCAGAGCGGTCTTCAGCGCGCGCCGTTTGGCGCTGATCGTGCCCTGCCAGTCGGCACTTTGAGCGGCCTGTTCCGCCGCTGCAATGAGAATACGGGTGAGATCGTAGCCATGCACGAAGCCGGTTGGCGCTGGTACGTCTGCGAGGCCACGTGCCTCCGGCAGGGCTTGACGCAAGGCGGCACGCAGAACAGAGTTCTTGGCGCGCTCCTGTTGAAGTCCGCAGGTCTGCAGCACCGACAGCGAAAGAGACATGCGCGTATCATTTGATACAGTTTGGCTGAAGGCTCCGCCCATGATGCCCCAATGGCTGAACAGTTTGACGCCGGGCATTTGTTCGGCCAGTGCATTTGCAAGGAGTGCGCCATTGCGCCAGTCGGCCAGCATGATGACGCAATCCGGATCCGATTGTGCGAGTTCATCCACAAGCGTCCCTGCGGCGGCCTCGCCAATGGCGGTGGGAAAGAATTCTACGCCGTCCGGCCTGCGGTCCAGGACCGCCAGGGCTGCCTCCAAAGTGTTCCGGTTGGCATGACCCCAGCCGGTATCCATCAACAGCAATGCCACGGACTGGCACCGGCCCTGTGTGACCGCCGCGTCGACGAGGAAGCTGCCGGATTTGAAGTCATCGACGGACAGGCGAAAAATCCAGTTGTCGCGACCTCGGCCCGCGCGGGTGATGGGGCCGGCTGCTGACCAGGGCAAGAGGGTCAGAAGCCCGTTTTCATTCATGAAATTCTTGTGGGTGAGATAGGGGGGAGAATGCATTCCGCCGAACATGAGAAGCGCCGTTTCACTGGCCTTCATTTCCTGCATATGGCGGTACGATCGCTTCACATTCGTGCGGTGATCCTTTTGTACAATGGTGACCGTCTGACCGCCGAGGCGATAGTTGACCTCCTCCAGAGCGGTGCGAATTCCGAGTTCTATCGAAGTGGAAGATGCCGGGCTTTTGGAAAAATCGGCATCAATGAACAATTCCAGCGGTGTCGCCAATGCGGGGTTTGAGTCGCTCACACTGATACAGACGCAGACCGCAAGCAGCCATTTCAAAACACCGGGTAACATTTGAGAACTTTCACTGACAAAACAACACTCGACATCCCGAACCTAGGTGAGGTCGGTTAAGGAAGGGAAAAACAATTCTCTCAATTTGCACTTTTCAAACATTCAGGCGAACATTCGCTCCTGAAACTTGCGCGCGGCTCAGATACGGACGATTTCTCCGGCTGCCGCGCGGGCATCCTCCTCATCATGGGTGACCAGCAGCGTCGGAAGACGCCGCCGGGATGCAAACGTAAAGACAAGTTCCCGCATTTTTACCCGCAGGGGTGCATCCAACCGGGAGAACGGCTCGTCCAGCAGCAGAAGGTCAGGGTCCGACAGGAGCATACGCATCAGCGCGACACGGGCTTTTTGGCCGCCAGACAGGCTTTGGGGATCACGGTCGTGAAATCCCTCCAGTCCGATGTCGCACAAGGCCTTTTCAACCTGCGCCCGCCGGGCACGTCGAGACAGGCCCGGCCTCAGGCCAAAGGCAAGATTTGCACCGACGCCGAGATGCGGAAACAGCAAATGATCCTGATACAGAATGCCGATGCGACGGGCCTGAGGAGGCAGACCTGTCAGGCTGCGCCCGTTGAGGCTGATGTGGCCGCTCAATGTGAAATCCGACGACAGCTGGCCTGTGATGGCGGCAAGGAGAGTGGATTTCCCCGAGCCTGACGCGCCCATGACGCTGACCGTCGCGCCGGGGGCAACATGCAGATCAAGCGACACAAGGATCTGGTCCGATTGGCGGATCGACAGCGAGGTGAGGCGCAGCCCGTCATCCATGCCGCAGTCCCCGTCGGTTGCGCCAGACGAGGGCCGGGACCGCCAATGCCAGGGCAAATGGCAACAATGCGATTGCGGCCTGAAGCACGGCATAGACGCCGATCGCGCGGCGATCGCCACCTGATGCAAGCGCCAGAGCTTCGGTTGTCAGAGTTTGTACACGGCCGCCCCCCACCAGCAGGGTTGGCAGATATTGCCCGACGGATACGGCCATTGCCACAGCGCAGGCAGTGAGAATGGGCGCCAGCAGCATGGGCAGCCGCAACCCGAGGAAGATCCTGCCGGCAGAGGCCCCCATTGCAGCCGCGACCGCCGCCTGGCGCGTGTCCCAGCTTTTGTAGGGCCCTTCGAGGGACAGCCGCAGGTATGGCAGTACAAACACCAGATGGGCGAAAATCACGGCCCAGAGGGTGCCATCTATGCCGAAACTCAGCAGGCCGGTCTGCATCCCCGGCAAAAATGCGGTTTGCGGGATCAGCAACGGCACGTACAGCAGCCACAGGCCTCTTTGGGTGAGGCGCAGGTGACGGCGTTCTTCTGTTTCCAGACATCCGATCGTCAGCACCAGCCCGATCAGTGTCGCAGAGCAGGCAATGACAATGGTGGTGCCCAGAGTGGCCATCGCCGGGGGGGCACTGCGGTGCCATGTTTTCAGGGTCATGGCCTCTGGCAGGACGGCGGGAAAAGTCCAGCGGGCGGCAAAGGACCACACTACGAGGCCGAGCATGCCGGCAAGAATGGCCACCACCGAGACCGTCCCGATGCCAAGGCCAGCGGTGCGAAGCCAACCGTCCCCGGCCCATCGGGTGCCGCGATAGGCCAAATGCGCTGCGATGTGACCGGTGACGAATTCGGCCAGGCGCCAGAGTGTCAGCGCAGATACCACCAGTGCCAGCTGGACCAGAGCCGCAGCCGAAGCCAGGGAGCGCATCTGCAGGTCAGGATCACCCATCCAGCGTACAATCTGAACCGAAAGGGGCGGCGGTGTATTGGGGCCGAGGATCATGGCAACATCCACCACCGACATCGAATAGGCGAGCACCACATAGACAGGCAGGCGGATACGCGGATAAAGGGCGGGCAATACCGTGAAAACCCATCCCGCGATCCGGCCGTACCCCAGCGCGGCCGCGACCTTGCGGCGCCCGTCGCTGTCGATCTGACCAAGGGCTGCGAGGGTGATCAACAGCAGGAACGGCACTTCCTTGGCCACCAGACCGGCAATGAGCGCAATGCCCATCGGGTCCTGTACCAGCAGCAGATCCGGTGGTCTGTCCCAGCCGGTGAACCAGGGGCTGAGGCCTCGTGCGATCCAACCCGATGGCTGGATCAGGAACATCAGGCCAAAGGCGGCCGCTGCATGGGGGACAGACAGCAGCGGCGACAGCAGACGCAGCAGTATGCGAAAGGGGCGCGTGCCCTCCCAACCCGCGACCAGAAGCACGACGACGGCCAGCGAAATCAGCGTCGCGGCCCCTCCGGTCTGCAGGCTGAGCTGTATCGCAGGGACGATCCCCGGCCAAGCCAAGAGCGCGCGCAACGGTTCTGTCGAGGGACCGCTCAGCCCGGCTGCGGGCAGGTGGCCAAATCCTGCCATCACCGTTCCCAAAAGCCCTGCCACCACCGGACCCAGCAGCGCCAGCAGCGTCAGGGCCGGCAGAATTGGCGGCGCGATGGGTCGTAATCTGGGGGGCAAGCGCACAGCGCGGACTCAGAGTGGCACCGGGGTCAGTTCCCGACCCCGTAGCGCGCGACCCATTCCTGTGCGATGCGGGTCATCCAGCTGGGATGCGGTTCCGGCAGCACGGTGCCCAGGTCCTGCGGCGACAGGGTTGCGGGGCCGAGGTCCAGGTCCTGAAACGCCGTTTGGTACTGTGCCGGGAGCGCGGTGACGTCGAGCACGGTGCCATAGCCGAGCACTGCGGGATCCTGCGCCCGTAGCTGTGCCTCGGGCGAGAGGAGAAAGTCAGCCACCACCATGGCTGCGGCCTTGGCCCCGGAATTATATGGGATCGCGACAAAGGAGGCATTGCCGATGGTGCCCTTGTCCAGCACGAACGTGCGCACGCTTTCAGGCAGCTGGTAGTTGGCGATCGCCGTGCTGGCCTCTCCGGGGCTGAAGGAAATCGCCAGGTCAATTTCATCGTCGCTGATCAGTTGCAATTGCCGCGGGCCGCTTTGCGGGTAGGCCCGCCCGTTGCGCCACAGCAGCGGCGTCAGATCGTCGAGATACTCCCACAGGGGGGCCGATACCTCGACATAGGTTTCCTCGGATACCGGCGCTGCAAGGGCCGCACTGTCGGCGGTCAGGTCCACCAGCGCCTGTTTCAGAAAGGTGGTGCCCAGAAAGTCCGGCGGTTGCGGATAGGTGAAGCGGCCGGGATGTGACCGGGCCCAGTCCAGCAGCGCGTTCATGGACCCCAACCGATCCGGCAGATCGTCGGTGTCATGCATGAACACTACCTGAGCCATGGCCCAGGGGGACTCGTAGCCTTCGGTAGGGACCGTGAAGTCATGGCGCAGGGTCTTGGTCGCCGTGTCGGCATATTGCCAGTTCGGCAGCGCCTCGGCGAAGGGTCCAAACAGCAGGTCTGCGCTCTTCATGGCGGCGAAATTGGCGCCGTTTATCCAGATCAGATCCACAGCTCCCTGCGTGTCCTGACCGGCGGATTTTTCGGTCAGCACCCGCGTCACGGCGTCGGCTGTGTTCTCCAGCTTCACATGGGTCAGGGTTATGTCGTGGTCCGCCGTCAGGCGGGCGCCGACCCAGGTGATGAAGTCATTGGTCGCCGTCGATCCGCCCCAGGCATGCCAGTGGACGGTCTGTCCCCGGGCCTCGGTCAGAACCGCGTTCCAGTCCGCAGGGTCAGGATCCGCCCAGGCTGCGAAGGGCAACACTGCAATAACAAGCGACAACATCCGTTTCATGACCATTTCCTCGGTAATCAGGTTCTGCGTGGCATCCCGGTCAAGAGATGCCCTCGGTTCGTGACTGTCCGTCACAGATTGCCGATCCGCAGCGCAAGGTCCACGTCCCTGACGAAAACGTGACAGATAGTGCGGGGGCTGTCATGAGCTGGATTTGGCCGGTATGGCGCAGACAGCAGTCGCAGGCAGCATAGATGAGCCTGTCCGCTTTTGCGGGCGCGGCGTCCCTCAGTGGATCAGATGAGCGTGATCCAGATGATCTGGCCTGCTTGTTCGGGTCATGCACATCCGGAACGGCCCGAACAACACCCGGCCGCAACCGCGCAGGCACTGAACCATGGAGTGCGCCGCACCGCATCGGCGTCATTGTCTCCAGAGCGCCATTGGATCCCTGGTGCGTCCGACGCAACTGAGATGACTGAGCGCCGGGGCTTTGCTCACGGATGAGGCAGCGCGACCGACCTTCCAAGTGCAACCGGCAAAGATGGGTTTGTGGAGTTGAATCAGCCAATTAGAGGCTTCACGGAGCCGCCTCTATGGGGTCGCGGGGCGGCCCGGGGCTCGACGTTGTTTTAATGCTATAACTTTTAACCTTGAAATTTATTGGCGCGCGGCCGAAGCTTCTGCGGAGGACAATCGTATGGGGATGACGTATCAATGCGTATTGCATGTCTGGGGGGAGGCCCGGCCGGTCTGTATTTCGCAATTTCGATGAAGTTGCGCGATCCCGGTCACGAGATCACCGTTTTTGAACGTAACAAATCAGATGATACCTTCGGCTGGGGGGTGGTCCTGTCCGATGAAACGCTCGACAATCTGGCCCGAAACGATGCCAAAAGCGCCGAGACGATCCGCGCCCATTTTGCCTATTGGGATGATGTCGCGCTGCATTTCAAGGGCGACCGGCAGATCTCGTCGGGACATGGGTTTTGTGGCATCGGGCGCAAACAGCTGCTCTTGCTGCTGCAGGAACGGGCGCGGGAGCTGGGGGTCGATCTGCGGTTCGAAACCGAGGTTCAGAGCGCCGAGGACTACCGGCAGGACTACGATCTTGTGGTCGCCAGTGACGGGCTGAATTCCCGCACGCGCCTGCTCTATGCTGATACGTTCAAGCCGGATATCGACACACGTCTGTGCAACTTTGTCTGGTTGGGGACGCAGCAGACCTTCAAGGATGCCTTCACCTTCATCTTTGAAGAGACAGAACACGGGTGGGTCTGGGCTCATGCCTATCAGTTCGACGAAGACACGGCGACCTTCATCGTAGAGTGCTCGCAGCAGACCTTTGATGCATTTGGCTTTGCCGATATGACGCAGCAGGACAGCATTGCCGTTTGCGAAGAGATTTTCAAAGAGCACCTGGGCGGCCATCCCTTGTTGACCAATGCGGGTCATATCCGGGGCTCTGCATGGATCAGATTTCCGCGCGTGTTGTGCGAAAAATGGAGCCATGAGAACGTCGTGCTGATGGGGGATGCGGCGGCGACGGCGCATTTCTCCATCGGGTCGGGCTCGAAGTTGGCGCTCGAATCTGCAATCGCGCTTGCCGATTTGCTGCACAGCAAGCCGGATCTCGAAACGGCCTTTGCGGAATATGAGGCACAGCGCCGGCTGGAAGTGCTGCGCCTGCAATCGGCGGCCCGCAACTCGATGGAGTGGTTCGAGCGGGTGGAGCGGTATCTCGATCTGGACCCGGTGCAGCTGAATTACTCAATGCTGACCCGCAGCCAGCGCATCAGCCACGAAAACCTGCGCGCGCGCGACAAGACCTGGCTGGAAGGGGCCGAGCGTTGGTTCATGGATCAAAGCGGCGCTGCGGCGGATGCGCCGCTGCGGGCGCCGATGTTCGCGCCCTACAGGCTGCGCGGGATGGACCTGAAGAACCGCATCGTTGTTTCCCCGATGGCGCAATACAAGGCCGAGCGCGGATGCCCCACGGATTGGCATCTGGTGCACTACGGAGAGCGTGCCAAAGGGGGGGCAGGGCTGGTCTATACCGAAATGACCTGCGTCTCGGCGGAGGGGCGGATCACGCCGGGCTGTCCCGGCCTCTATGCCCCCGCGCACGAAGCTGCCTGGAGGCGGGTGACGGATTTCGTGCATGATCAGACCGGGGCAAAGATCTGTTGCCAGATCGGGCATTCGGGTCGCAAGGGCTCCACCCAGGTCGGCTGGGACGAGATGGATGCCCCTTTGCCCGAGGGCAATTGGGATCTGGTCAGTGCTTCGGCTCTCCCGTGGTCGCAACACAATGCCACGCCGCGTGAAATGACCCGCTCCGAGATGGACACCGTGCGGGACCAGTTCGCAGCGGCGGCGCAGATGGCGGACCGCGCGGGCTTTGACATGATCGAGCTGCATGCCGCCCATGGCTATCTGATCTCCTCTTTTCTGTCGCCGCTCTCGAACCAGCGTGCAGACGCCTATGGCGGCAGCCTGGAAAACCGGCTGCGCTATCCGATCGAGGTCTTTGCCGCGATGCGGGCTGTGTGGCCGGACGCCAAGCCGATGGCGGTGCGGATCTCGGCGACGGACTGGATGGGCGCGGAAGGTGTCACCCCGGATGATGCGGTCGAGATCGCGCGGGCCTTCTGGCAGGCCGGAGCGGATTTGATCGATGTTTCCGCAGGTCAGACCTCGACAGAGGCGAAACCGGTCTATGGCCGCATGTTTCAGACCCCGTTTTCGGATCAGATCCGCAATGAAGCCGATATTTGCACCATGGCCGTGGGCAACATCTACGAGGCCGATCACGCCAATTCGATCCTGATGGCGGGACGTGCGGATCTGGTCGCTGTCGGTCGCCCGCATTTGGCCGATCCCTATTGGACCCTGAGGGAGGCCAGCAAAATCGGTGATCGCGCGGCTCCTGACTGGCCTCAACCCTATGAGGCGGGCCGCGATCAGGCCTGGCGTTTGGCGGATCGAGAGACGGAGGTCCTGCGGGCATGACCGGACGACACATCATAATCAGCGGCGGCGGGACCGGGGTTGGCGCAGCCTGTGCGCAGCTGTTTGCGGCCGCAGGCGAGAAGGTGACGATCCTGGGGCGGACAGAGGCGACACTGGCCGAGCAGGGCCTTCCCTTCGAGGTTTGCGATGTGACTGATGCCGCGAGTCTGGGCAGGGCGGTCGCGCGGGCCAGGGCGGCGCGCGGCCCGGTGTCTGTGGCGCTGGCCAACGCGGGCGCGGCGCAGAGCGTCCCCTTCGCCAGAATGGATGCCGGACTGCTGAACGACATGATGGCGGTGAACCTGACTGGCGTGGTGAATTTGTGGCAGGCCGCCTTGCCGGACATGAAAGCGGCGGGGACGGGCCGGATGATCGCAATCGCCTCCACCGCGGGGTTGAAAGGCTACCCCTATGTCTCGGCCTATTGCGCGGCGAAACACGCGGTGGTCGGCTTGACGCGGGCGCTGGCAAAGGAGTTGGCGCGCACGGGAATTACCGTGAATGCGATCTGTCCCGGTTTTGTCGAGACCCCCATGCTGGCGCGCAGCATCGACACTATCATGGAAAAAACCGGGATGAGCGCCGATGAGGCGGCCGACGCGCTGAAGGCGGACAACCCGCAAGGCCGCTTCGTGGAGCCAGGTGAGGTCGCCGATGCCGCCGTCTGGCTGGCCAGTGATGCGGCACGTTCGGTGAATGGCCACACGCTGGCGCTGACGGGGGGCGAAATATGACCCGCCCGATACCGGAGGTCACGGCCCCCGAGGTCCCCTCCAAAGCCCGCCTGCGCCTGTGGCTGAAGCTGTTGAAAACCTCCGGCGGCATAGAGGCCGAAGTGCGCCGCCGTTTGCGGGATCGGCACAGCACCACCCTGCCGCGTTTTGATGTCATGTCGGCTTTGTCCCGTAATCCCAATGGTTTGAAGATGAGTCAGCTTTCGCAATTCCTGCGCGTTTCCAACGGCAATGTCACCGGTATCGTGGACAGGTTGACGGGGGACGGGCTGGCTCTTCGGGTGGCGGTGCCCGGCGATCGCCGCGCTCAGGTGGCGCGGCTGACCCCTGCGGGTGAGGCCGAGTTTGCCCGCCTGGCCGCAGAACATGAGGCCTGGATAGACGAGATGATGGCCGGCCTCGCGATGGATGAAATCAACGAGATGAGCGCATTGTTGGAGCAGATCCAACCTGTGGCGCGCGAAGAGGAGCAGTCATGACGTCTGCCAGTACGACCCATTTCAAATGTGAGATAGAGGGCGGCATCGCCAGGATTTCTCTGGACCGGCCAGAGCGCAAAAATCCACTGACCTTCGAGAGCTACGCCGAGCTGCGCGATTGGTTTCGCGCGCTGCCCTATACAGATGAGGTGCATGCGGTGGTGATCCTGCCCAACGGTGGCAATTTTTCCTCGGGCGGGGACGTGCATGATATCATTGGCCCGCTCACCCGCATGAGCATGAAGGAACTCCTTGCCTTCACCCGGATGACCGGCGATCTGGTGAAGGCAATGATCAACTGCGGCAAGCCGGTGATCTCGGCGGTGGACGGCATCTGTGCGGGGGCCGGCGCGATCATCGCCATGGCCAGCGACCTGCGGCTTGCAGGTCCTGACGCCAAGGTCGCGTTCTTGTTCAACCGCGTCGGGCTTGCGGGCTGCGATATGGGGGCCTGCGCCATGCTGCCGCGGATCGTTGGCCAGGGCCGGGCGGCGGAGCTGCTGTATCTGGGGCGCTCTCTGGGGGCGGAAGAGGGCGAGCGCTGGGGCTTTTTCAACCGTCTGGTCGAAGCCGAAGCTCTGGAGGCGGAGGCAATGGCGATGGCTGAGCGCATCGTCGCAGGCCCGACATTTGCCAATATGATGACCAAGACCATGCTGGCGCAGGAGTGGTCGATGGGACTGGAACAGGCGATCGAGGCCGAGGCGCAGGCGCAGGCAATCTGCATGCAGGGACATGATTTCCGCCGCGCCTATGAGGCCTTCGTGAGCAAAGAAAAACCAGTGTTTCAGGGCGACTGAGCGGCGAAGATCGCAGGCGCCGGGATCACAGGCAAGACTGATAAAACGACAGCAACAGGGAATACAACGTGGCGGACCGGAGTTTCTTGAATTGGCCCTTCCTGAACGACAGCCACCGCACCTGGGCGGCAGATGTCGAGGAGGTGGCGGCGCGTTTGCGCATCGATCACGGCGATACCGATCAGGCCTGCCGCGCGCTGGTCGCGGATCTGGGGCGTGCGGGCATTTTGCAGGTGACGGCCAACGAGGACGGTCAGGCTCTGGATGTGCGCAAGCTTTGTCTGGCTCGCGAGATCCTCGCGCGTCACGATGGGCTGGCTGATTTTGTCTTTGCGATGCAGGGGCTCGGTACTGGTGCCATCACCATGTTCGGCACACCGGAGCAGCGCCGGACATGGTTGCCGAAAACCCGCAGCGGCACCGCGATTGCGGCCTTCGCCCTGACCGAGCCTCAGTCAGGGTCGGATGTGGCCAACTCGACGATGACGGCAGTGCGGGACGGGGGCGACTATGTCCTCAACGGCGAGAAGACCTGGATCTCCAATGGCGGGATTGCGGATGTCTACACTGTCTTTGCCCGTACCGGCGAGGCGCCGGGGGCCAAGGGATTGTCGGCGTTTGTCGTCACTCCGGATGTGGCTGGGTTTGAGGTCGTGGAGCGCCTCGACACCATCGCGCCGCACCCGTTGGCCACCCTGCGGTTCACCGAATGCCGGATACCGGCGAGCGCGATGATCGGTGCTCCGGGGCAGGGGTTTCGGATCGCCATGTCGGTGCTGGATGTGTTCCGCTCGACGGTTGCGGCGGCGGCGCTGGGATTTGCCCGCCGCGCCTTGGATGAGGCGCTGACCCGCGTGGACAACCGCCATGTGCAGGGCGCGCCATTGTTCGATCTGCAGATGGTGCAGGGTCATATCGCGGATATGGCGCTGGACGTCGATGCCGCGGCCCTTCTTGTTTATCGCGCCGCCTGGGCCAAGGATAATGGCGCGCCGCGCGTCACCCGCGAGGCCGCGATGGCAAAGCTGTTTTCGACCGAGGCCGCGCAGCAGGTCATCGATCGGGCGGTGCAGTTGTTTGGCGGCGAAGGGGTTCGCTCCGGCGCGAAGGTCGAACAGCTCTACCGCGAGATCCGGGCCTTGCGGATCTATGAAGGGGCCAGTGACGTGCAGCGCGTGGTGATCGCGCGTCAGGCGATGACCGCTCACAAAGGAGAGATGTGATGCTCGGACCGACCGCACATACCGACAGTTTCACCCGCGACGCTCTGCCGCCAGCGGAGCAGTGGCCGGAATTCCGGTTGGATGGGTTTGACTATCCCGACCATCTGAACGCCGGTGTCGAGCTGACCGATGCGATGGTCACCAAAGGCTTCGGTGACCATATTGCCCTGATCGGCAACGGTCGGCAACGGACGTACAAGGAGCTGGCAGACTGGACCAACCGCCTTGCTCATGCGCTGGTTTCCGATCTCGGAGTGAAGCCCGGCAACCGTGTCCTCATCCGGTCGGCGAATAATCCGGCGATGGTGGCCTGTTGGCTGGCCGCAACCAAGGCGGGGGCGGTTGTGGTCAATACCATGCCGATGCTGCGGGCTGCCGAGTTGGGGAAATACGTCGAGACCGCGCAGATCCAATTTGCCCTTTGCGATACACGTCTGATGGATGAAATGGCCGCCTGCGCGGAGCAGTGCGACAGTCTGGAGCGGGTCGTCGGCTTTGACGGGACCTCCAATCATGACGCCGAGCTGGACCGTCTGGCGTTGGAAAAACCGGTCAGCTTTGACGCGGTGAAGACCGGGCGCGATGACGTGGCGCTGTTGGGCTTCACCTCCGGCTCTACCGGCGCGCCCAAGGCGACCATGCATTTCCACCGTGATCTTCTGATTATCGCCGATGGCTATGCCCGCGAGGTGCTGCAGGTTGCGCCACAGGACATTTTTGTTGGTTCCCCGCCACTTGCCTTCACCTTCGGGCTTGGCGGCCTGGCAATTTTCCCGCTACGGTTCGGGGCAACCGCGACGCTTTTGGAACAGGCAACTCCGCCCAAAATGATCGAAATCATCGAGAAATACCGTGCGACCGTCTGCTTCACCGCGCCGACCGCCTATCGGGTGATGTTGGCCGCGATGGAAGAGGGCGCCGATCTGAGTTCGCTGCGGGCGGCGGTTTCAGCGGGCGAAACGCTGCCAAAACCGGTCTATGAGGAGTGGATGGCGAAAACCGGCAAGCCGATGCTCGACGGGATCGGCGCCACCGAGATGCTGCATATCTTCATTTCCAACCGCTTTGACGATCATCGACCGGCCTGTACCGGCAAACCGGTGCGGGGCTACGACGCAAAGGTGGTGGATGATGCAGGGCGCGATGTGCCGGATGGGACAGTCGGCCGCCTTGCGGTGCGAGGCCCCACGGGCTGCCGCTATCTGAACGACAGCCGGCAATCGGGCTATGTGGCGGACGGCTGGAATATTACCGGCGACAGCTTTGTCCGGGACGCGGATGGCTATTTCCATTTCGCGGCGCGGAATGACGATATGATCGTCTCTGCCGGCTATAATATCGCGGGGCCGGAGGTGGAGGCCGCCTTGCTCAGCCACGAGGCCGTCGCCGAATGTGCCGTCATTGGCGCGCCGGATCCGGAACGGGGCCACATCGTGCAGGCGCATGTGGTTCTCACTGCGGGATATGACAGGGGGCCTGACCTTGCCAAGGTGCTGCAAGATCACGTCAAGGCGACGATCGCCCCCTATAAATACCCCCGCGACATCGTTTTCGCAGAGAGTTTACCCAAAACCCAGACTGGAAAAATCCAGCGTTTCAGACTTCGATGACACTCATCGAACACCAACAGACAGACCACAAAACACAGGGAGTGTTGACTATGAAGACGCTAATTATGGCCACAGCGGCTGCGGCTCTTGCGGCGGGCAGTGCCGTTGCAGATGTCAAAGTGGGGATGATCACCACCCTTTCGGGCGGCGGCGCAAGTCTCGGGATTGATACCCGCGACGGCTTCATGCTGGCCATCGAGGCCGCAGGTCGCGACGACATCGAAGTGGTGATCGAGGATGACCAGCGCAAGCCCGACATCGCGGTGCAGCTTGCGGACAAGATGATCCAGTCCGAGAAAGTCGATGTACTCACCGGGATCGTCTGGTCGAACCTCGCCATGGCCGTGGTGCCTGCGGCCACTGCGCAGGGGCTGTTCTACCTGTCCACCAATGCCGCACCGGCGCAATTGGCAGGCAAGGGCTGCAACTCCAATTATTTCGCGATCTCCTACCAGAACGACAACCTGCATGAGGGGGCCGGCGCCTATGCCGCCAAGGAAGGGTTCAAGAACACCTTCATCATGGCGCCCAACTATCCGGCCGGCCACGACAGCCTCAATGGGTTCAAACGCTACTACGAGGGGGATCTGGCGGGCGAAGTCTTCACCAAGCTTGGCCAGACCGATTATGCCGCCGAGATTGCGCAGATCCGTGCCTCGGGCGCGGACAGCGTGTTTTTCTTCCTGCCTGGCGGCATGGGGATTTCCTTCCTGAAGCAATACGCCGACAGCGGTGTCGATCTGCCGGTCGTCGGCCCGGCGTTCAGCTTCGATCAGGGTATCCTGCAGGCGGTGGGAGAGGCCGCGCTTGGCGTGAAGAACTCCTCCACCTGGTCCAAGGATCTGGACAATGCGGCCAACGCGGCCTTCGTGGCCGATTTCCAGCAAAAATATGACCGCCTGCCATCGATCTACGCGGCGCAGGGCTTTGATACCGCAAACCTGTTATTGTCGGCCATGGACAAGGCTGACGTCAACGACGATGCGGCCTTTGCCGAGGCGCTGAAATCGGCGGATTTTGCGTCTGTGCGTGGTGCATTCTCCTTTGCGGCGAACAATCACCCGGTTCAGAACGTCTATGTGCGTGAAGTCATCAAGGAAGGTGACATCTACACCAACAAGATCGTCGGAACCGCTCTTGAGAGCCACGCAAACGCCTATGTGGACGAATGCAAGATGTAAGCGAGACGCCCCCGGATCGAGACCTGCGTCCCGGTCCGGGGACATCACGAAAGAAGACATAAATGTCCACGATACTTATTATCGAGCAGGTGCTGAACGGATTGCAATCCGGCGTCATGCTGTTCCTGATGGCTGCCGGCCTGACGCTGATTTTCGGGGTCATGGGGCTGATCAACCTCGCACATGGCTCTCTTTATATGGTGGGGGCCTTTGCGGCGGCAGCCGTGGCGGGGTTGACGGGATCCTTCGTGCTGGCGTTGATCGCGGCGCTGGCGGCGGCGGCGCTGGCGGGGGCGGTGATCGAAACGCTGGTGATCCGCAGGCTCTATGACAGCGACCATCTCGACCAGGTGCTGGCAACCTTCGCACTGATCCTGATATTTTCCGAAGGCACGCGCTGGGTCTTTGGCTCGTTTCCCCTGTTCCTCGACATTCCCGATGCGCTCTCCGGGCCGGTGACGCTGCCCGGTGGCATCGAATATCCTTTGTACCGCTTGGCCCTGATTGTCGCAGGTCTGCTGGTCGGGATCGGTCTGTGGGTTCTGATTGAACGGACGCGGGTCGGCATTCAGATCCGCGCCGGTGAGAATGACCGCGAGATGATCGCGGCGCTGGGCGTGGATATTTCGAAACTCTATACACTTGTCTTTGCCCTTGGGGCCGCACTTGCAGGCCTCGCCGGAGCCCTGGTGGGGGCGATCCAGTCGGTGCAGGTGGGCATGGGCGAGCCGGTTCTGATCCTCGCTTTCGTGGTGATCGTGATCGGGGGGATCGGTTCGATCAAAGGAGCCTTTATCGGGGCGTTGCTGGTTGGTCTCACCGATACGCTGGTCGGGATCTTCCTGCCGGAGGTCCTGAAGCTCTTTATGGAGGCGGCGCCTGCGACCTCGACGGGGTCGGCGATTGCCTCCATGTCGATCTACATCCTGATGAGCCTCGTGCTGATCTGGCGCCCTTCGGGGCTGTTCGGAGCACGGGCATGACGCGGGAAACCATATTCAACGCAGTGCTGCTGCTGGGCCTCATTGCGGTGCCGACGTGGGCGCTGATCATGGACCAGCCGTTTACAATCACCCTTGCGACCCGTGCGGTGATCCTTGCGCTGGCAGCTGCCGGTCTGAATATCGCGCTGGGGATCGGCGGCCTGGTCAGCCTTGGCCACGCGGTGTTCTTCGGGATCGGCGGCTATGCCATGGGCATCCTTGCCCATCACGCACAGAGCTATACCGCGATGATGCAATGGCCCTTTGTGATCGAGGGGACCAAATTCATGCCGGTGATCTGGTTGGTGGCATGCCTGGTGGCGGGGCTGATTGCCTGGGTGATCGGGATCCTCTCCCTGCGCACCACCGGGGCGTATTTCATCATGATCACCTTGGCGTTCGGACAGATGTTTTACTACTTTGCCGTCTCCTGGAGCGCCTACGGAGGCGAGGATGGCATGTCGATCTATGTCCGCAACGACTTTCCCGGTCTCAACACGTTGGCACCGATCCAGTTCTATGGCCTGTGCCTGACTCTCCTCGTGATCGTGCTGATCTTCACCGCGCGCCTGCGAAAATCGCCCTTTGGTCTCGCTTTGAACGCAGCCCGGCAGGTTCCTGCGCGCCTTGATGCGGTGGGGCTCAACCCGGTGCGGCTGAAGCTGGTGGCGTTTGTGATCTCTGGCGTGATTACCGGGCTGGCGGGGGCGCTGTTTGCCGATCTCAACCGGTTTGTCAGCCCGACGATGTTCAGCTGGCAATTCTCGGGCGAGATCATGGTGCTGGTCATCCTGGGCGGTGTGGGGCGGTTGTTTGGCCCGGTTGCCGGGGCGGTGACCTTTGTGGCGCTCGAACATTTCCTCGGCGGGCTGACCGAGTTCTGGCATATCTTCCTTGGGATGATCCTGTTGGCGGTTGTTCTGTTCGCCCGGGGAGGGATCACCGGGCTGGTGGCAGGCAAGGAGGCAAGCCATGACTGACATCGTGCTCCAGACCCGCGGGATCAGCAAAAGCTTTGGTGCCCTGAAGGCCAGCAATGACATTTCGATCGATCTGCGCGCCGGAGAGATCCACGCCATCATCGGTCCGAACGGTGCCGGAAAATCCACGTTGATCGCCCAAATCTGCGGATCCCTGCAGCCCGATGCCGGTCAGGTGGAGCTGATGGGGCGGGATGTGACCGCGCTCAGCACCGATCAGCGCGCGCGCGCCGGGCTCGGGCGAACCTTCCAGATCTCGGCCCTGGCGATGGAGGATAGTGTTTTGCAGAACGCTCTTCTCGGCGCCTTGGGCGCCAGCGGCCGGCCCTGGCGGTTCTGGGCGGCGGTTCTTGGCGACCGGGCGTTGCGGAGCCGGGCCGAAGAGGCTCTGGCGCGGGTGGGCCTCGGTGCATTTGGATCCAAACGCTGCGCCGACCTCAGTCACGGGCAGCGCCGCCAGCTGGAGGTGGCGGTTGCACTGACCCTGCGCCCCTGCGCCTTTGTGATGGATGAACCGATGGCGGGCCTCGGGGCGGCAGGATCGAAAGAGATGACCACCTTTCTCGACGGTCTGCGGCAAGAGGCTCCGATCCTGCTGGTCGAACACGATATGGATGCGGTGTTCGCATTGGCGGACCGGATCAGCGTGCTGGTGTATGGCGAGGTGATTGCGACCGGTACGGTCGATCAGATCCGTGCGGATGCACGTGTGCGCGAAGCCTATCTGGGGGAAACCGTATGAACCTGTTGCAGATCAAAGACCTGACAGCGTCATATGGTGTCAGCCAGGCTCTGTTCGGCGTTGACCTTGATATTGCCACCGGAGAGGTGGTGGCCCTGATGGGGCGCAACGGGATGGGAAAATCCACCACGGTCAAGGCGATCTGCCGGATGATCTCTGCGAGGGGGACGTTGTCCTTTGACGGTCGGGACCTTCACCAGTTGCCCAGCTACAAGGCCGCGCGCCTTGGTCTGGGGCTGGTGCCGGAGGGGCGGCGCTGCTTTCGGGATCTGACGGTGGCAGAGAACCTGCTGGCGACCAGTCGCCAAGGTCCGTGGGACATGAAGGCCGTCTGTGCGCTGTTCCCGCGCCTGGGCGAACGGCAGGGGCAGCGCGCCGCGTCGCTTTCGGGAGGAGAACAGCAGATGCTGGCCATCGGTCGTGCGTTGATGACCAATCCGCGACTTCTGATCCTTGACGAGGCGACCGAGGGCCTTGCTCCGATCATCCGGCAGGAAATCTGGGCCGCCATCACCCGATTGAAACGGGACACCGACATGGCCATTCTTCTGATCGACAAGACCGTCTCGGAATTGGTGCAAGTGTGTGACCGGGCGGTGGTGCTGGAGCGGGGCAGGACCGTCTGGAGCGGTGCCATGACGGCGCTGACCCCGGATGTCAGCGAGCGCTACGTGGGAGTTTGACTGATGTTTTCGATGCCACAAAAAGTGCTGTTCAAACATTGCGACCCGGCGGGGATCGTCTTTTATCCCCGTTACTTCGAGATGATGAACGATTGCGTTGAAGCGTGGTTCTCTGATGCGTTGGAATGGCCATTAGAGGAAATTCACTACACTGGCGGCGTGCCGACCGCCAATATCGAAACGCGGTTCGCCGCTCCCAGCCATCACGGCGATCAGCTGACGCTTCATCTCAGGGTGACAAAGCTGGGCCGGACCTCTTTGACCTACGAGATGACCGCGACCTGCGAGGCTGCGCTGCGTTTCAAAACCGAAGCCACGCTGGTCTATGTGGATACCGACGGCCGCCCAACGCCATGGCCGGCTCCTGTCAGGATCAAAATACAATACGAAATGAAAGGGCAAACATGACCCACAAGACCATTCATCCCGAGGGCTGGGCTGCGGCCAAGGGCTATGCAAATGGCATGCTGACGCCCGGCGGTGTGCTGCATATCGGTGGCCAGATCGGCTGGGACGAAAACAAGACCTTCGTCTCCGATGATTTCATCGGCCAGATGCGGCAGGCATTGAAAAACATTGTAGCCATCGTCGAGGCCGCGGGGGGAGAGGCCTCGGACGTTGCGCGGCTGACGTGGTTTGTGACCGACAAACAGGACTATCTGGCACGTCAGGCCGAAGTGGGCGCCGTTTACCGCGAGGTGTTTGGCAAGCATTTCCCAGCAATGTCGATGCTGATTGTCGCAGGGCTTGTCGAAGATCGCGCCTTGCTGGAGATTGAGGCGACCGCGCACATCGCCTGAGACAGCCACTGTCGCCGCCAGGACACAAAAAAGGCCCCCGCACTGGGGGCCTTCGTTGGTTTCAAGCTGCCTGCAGATCAAAGAGTGAGAATGGCATTGCCGATCAATCCGCCGCCCTCAACCGCTTCATGCGCCGCAACCACGTCATCCATCGTGAATTGGGCGTCAATGCGCGGAGCCAGTTGGCCCGAGGTCAGCAGGGCGGTAATGTCGGCGATTGCTTCGGCCTTTGCGGCATCACTCATCGAGTAGACAAAGACCGGCTGGAGCTGAATGTTGCGAAACGCCAAGGGGTAGAACGGCAAGGCAGGTGTCAGGTTCGACGCCGAAGCATAGGCGCCAACAGAACCGTTCATCTTCAGGATTTGCGGGTAGCTCTCCATATGTGCGGCGATATCGACGTCCACCACATGGTCAATGCCGCCGCGACCGACCAGATCCAGGATCTGATCCGCAACCGGTGCGGTTTTGTAATTGAGGACGTCATCGGCACCGGCGTCCCGCGCGACGGCGGCCTTGGCCTCACTGCTGACGGTGGCAATCACCCGCGCGCCCTTGGCCTTGGCAATCTGAATGGCGCTGTGGCCGACCGCTCCGGCGCCGCCGGTAATCAGGATGGTCGCGCCGGCGACCGGCCCGGCCCACATCAGCGCCCGATGGGCCGTCATGGCAGGCACACCGAGGCAGGCACCGGCCTCAAAGCGCGCAGGCTCCGGCAGCTCTATCGCCAGATGGGCGGGAACGACGGCATATTCTGCCGCGGTACCCAGCGGGCCCTGACCGAGGCCGTCAACCGACCGGTTGACATTATAGAGCCAGACGCGCTGACCGATGCGGGCAGGACCCACCCCCTCTCCGACGGCCTCGATCACCCCGGCACCATCGTTGTGAATGAGCACCTCATCCGCGATCATCGGCCCCTGCGCCCCGGAACGCAGCTTCACGTCGGAGGGGTTGACGCCGGACGCGCGCATGGCGACCAGCACTTCACCGGCGGCGGGGGCCGGTGTCGGTACATCTTTCACGATCAGCGTCTCGGGAGCGGTGCCGCGCGCCGTATTGAATATCGCTTTCATGCTTTCTCCTGTCGTTTGGAGGGTTTCCCCGTTGCGCGCATGAGCCCCTAATTTATCTCCGAACGCAAGTGGGCGCTGGCGGGTCGGAGAGCGATCCTGCGGCAGCACGCGTTAACCATTATGACGAAAGCCTGGCACGAATTAGCTATTGCGCAAGAAAAGCTAATTAGCGTCGCCTCGTTGCGGTTAAAGAATTAGGTCCGGGAGGCTCATAGATGCGGCTGGGACAAACACTGGCATTATTTGCGTTGATCCTTGCTATTCTGACTGGGATCTCTTTTCTAGGCTATCGCTACCTGACGCTCGCGGGCGAGTATCGGGCGCGCACTATGGTGCATTTTACCACCACAAACGAAGTCCTTGCTATCCTGGCCGAGAACCCGGTTGTTCGGCCCGCGACCGCCGCGAAACTGAGCAGCCTGATCCACAATGCCGACGTTCAGGTGCATTGGTGTATTGAAAATCTCTCCAGAGTGGAGCGACGGATGATGGTGGCGATTGGCGCCGCCGGTGCTCTGGATCTATGCGAACAGGCCATTCACGAAACCCATAGAAGCCTGAATATTCTGGCGCCACTTCTTCGGCAGGACGCAGTGCAGGGCATCGGCGACGACAGCCCGTTTGCACGGAACCTGGCGCTTGCGCAGTCTGTGAGCCGCTTGCAGGATCTCGGTCGCGACGTCCACCCGCATCTGAACATACTGGAGGCGCGTTTGATCCGCCTCGTCCAGATCGGCACTGCGACTGCGAGTCTTTGCCTTGCGGTGGTTTTTGTCTTTCTGTCAAAGCAGTTGCTTCACGCGTGGCGAAATCAGGCAGATCAGACGCTGCAACTCAAACGAATGTCCCAGCGGGCTGCTGCGGCCATGAAGGCCGCGAACGACGGGTTTGCGATTTTTGATGAGAATGGCCGTCTGGTGACCTGCAACGCACGCTACCGTGCCCTGAGCCACAGCCGACCCGAACAAGTCAGGCCGGGGATGACTGTGGAGCAGCTCCTGATCAGCGCGGTAGAAGCCGGGCACTATGCGCTCAATGGTCAGGCTGGCAAAGACTATGTCGCCGAGTATTCGGATCGGGTGGCGGAGCACAATTACCGGGTCGAAACGCAGCTGGAATTGTCTGGTGATCGCCATATCATCTCGCGGGTGAATGAAACCGATTTCGGTGACAAGGTGGTGACGCGGTCCGATATTACCTCGCTGGTCCGGGCGGAACGGGATCAGCGTCTTACAGCAGAGGCTCTTCAGGAAGCAAAGGATCGTGTCGAGCTGCAATCGTTGCGCGATCCCCTGACGCAGCTGCCGAACCGGCGCCACCTGGACCGGGAATTGACCCGGCGGCTCAATACCGAGATGGTCACATTGGTCCGGATCGACCTCGACCGGTTCAAAAAGATCAACGATATCTTGGGGCATGAGGCGGGGGATTTCGTGCTGTGTCATGTCGCCGATGTTCTGCGTGATCACACCAAGGAGGGCGATCTTCCGGCCCGTGTGGGGGGCGATGAATTTGTCGTATTATGTCAGTCGGGAACGACCCTCCGCGATGGCGAAGTACTGGCTCACAGAATTCTGAAGGCCGTTCTGGAACCGATTGCCTGGGGCAACAAAAGGTGCAACTTCGGCGCCAGCTTTGGCGTCGCAAGCGGCGAGCCGGGTGTTGCGGATGCCAGTGAATTGCTCAGCAATGCGGACGCAGCGCTCTACCGTGCCAAGGCCTCCGGACGCGCTGCTGTCGAAGTTTTCACCTCGGAGATGCGCGAAGAGGCCCTGGCAGAACGTGCGCTTGCCGATCGCTTGCCACATGCGCTCGACGCGGGTGAAATTGTTCCCTACTATCATACGCAACACCACGCAGAGGGGGGAGCACTCGCCGGAGTTGAAGTTCTGGCGCGGTGGAAACATCCTGAATTGGGGGTTCTGCTACCGGTGAAATTTCTGGGCATTGCCAAGCAGTTGGGGCTTGAGGCTGAGCTCGACGGTCACATTTTTGAAACGGCAGTGCAGCAAATGAACGCGCTAAGCGCGCAGGCGATCACCGTCCCCCGTGTGGCGTTCAATGTGAGTGCGCCGCGGATCATGGAGCCGGGATTCCTGGAAACGGTCCGGGCCCGTATTCCAAGGAACCGCGATCGCTTTGCCTTTGAAATTCTGGAGTCCATCTCTTGCGAGGAAGAGGGGGAAGCGCTGATCTTCTGTATCGATGCTCTGAAGGATATGGGCTTCCGGATTGACGTGGACGACTTCGGCTCCGGTCATGCCTCGATCAACGCCGTTTTGAACATTCAACCGGATGCGATCAAGATCGACCGGAACATCATCTTTCCTTTGGGGCAAAGCGACCGGGCCGAACGGATGGTCGCCTCGGTCGTGGATCTCGCGCATACTCTGGATGTTAAAATTATCGCAGAAGGCGTCGATACGCTCGGTAAAGCGGAGCTTTTACAGAGGTTTGGATGCGACGTCCTGCAAGGGTTTTACTTTTCGGAGCCCTGCAGTTTTGAGGCGCTGCGGGCGAGATTGATGGAAGCAGGTGTGGATCGAAGTGCGGTTTGATCCGGTGTGGCAATGCGCCGAAGGGTGGCGCATCTGATGCAGGCAAAGCATGCCGTCCTCTTCCTCAATGTGTCAGATGTCAGGATGCGACGGCTGTAACGGGGCCAGAATCTCCGCTGGTAATGGCGAGCCACTGGCCAAGATTGACCCACCGTGCGTCAGGAACTGTGCTAGGTCGTTCATGTGAACAGTTCCACCAGCCTCTTCGACAAGCAGTATCCCGGCCATAGCGTCCCAGGGGTTTAAGTGCCCTTCGAAATAGAAATCGGCCCAACCCGCAGCAACAGCTAGCAAGCCGAAACAGGCCGCGCCCTGACGTCGATAGTCATAGCCTGCCTTGAGGAGGCCGCCTATCGCGTCGAGATGATCCTGCAAGTCCAACCGTGCAGAATGCCCCAGAATTGCAAGCCGACTGTCGGTCTCAGTTCCTCGCGTCAGGTGCATTCTCTGGCCATCGATAAAGGCCCCTTCACCTCGCGCGCACCAGGCGATCCGATCAAGGTCCGGCAGGGCAATGACGCCAAAGACGATCTCCGCCTCACGCACGCACGCTATCGAGACGCCCCATTCCGGCAAGCCGTGCAGGTAATTCGTGGTGCCATCAATGGGATCGACAACCCAAGTGAACCGGCCGTCGGCCACCTGGCCACCTTCCTCGCCCAGAAATCCGTCATCCGGAAATTCGGCCAGAATACGGTCGCGCAGCATCGCCTCCACCGCCTGATCCGCCAGAGTGACAAAATCCTGTGTGCCTTTGACCGACACGAAACCGGTCTCCTGTTCGGCCCGCATGGAACGGGCGAGCTGCCCGGCCTGTTGCGCGAGAGTGCGCGCAAGGGCCAGTCGGGACGGAGAATTGGTCATATCGGTGAATACCTGGTTGTGCCGCGCCACACCGGCGAGATCGGGATCGTCGCCACCTCGAAGGTGCGGTCGGGGTCTTCGATTCTGGCCTGCATCAGGTCGACCGCCAGCATGGCCGCTGCCGCCGCGTCCTGGCGGATGGTGGACAGGTTGTTGCCGAGCCAACCGGCCTGTTCGATGTCGTCATAGCCGAGGATCTGCAGGTCCTGCGGTACCTGCCAGTTGTATCTCACCCGCATCCCGTCGAGGAAACCAAGCGCGAGGAGGTCGGTGGTACAAAACACCGCATCAACAGGGGTGTTCTGCGCCATGAACAGCTCCGCCGCTTCGAGCCCATCGATGTAGTTCTGCCGCTGCGGCTCGATCACGGTCACGGGCAGATGGGCGGCGCGGCAACACTCGGCAAAGACCCGGGCTCGCCCGGAAACGGTGTAGGTTTTCTCCTGCGGTTCCAGCACCGCAAAGCTCTGTCCGCCTGCCTGCCGCAACATGTCAAAGGCCAGCCGTCCCGAGGCCGTGATGTCCAGCTGGACGCGGTCTGCTTCTGCATCGTGCACATCCCGATTGACCAGCACAACCGGAACCGACAGCCGTTTGCATTCGTCGATGATGTCGGCGGGAGGGGAGTCCGAGGTCACCAGCATGCCTGCGACGTTGTAGTTCAGCAGCCGGTCGATCAGACCGGTCAGGGCGGCATCACCCTCAGCGACGATCAAGAGTGGGCAATATCCCTTTGCCAGCAGCTCCCGTGCGGCGACCTTGACCTGCAACGCCCGATATGGGGTGTCGAGGCGTGAGGCCACCAGCCCGACGAGGCCCGAATTCTGGTTGTGCAATCCCCGTGCCAGATAGTTGACCCGATAGCCAAGCTCCTGCGCGGCCTTGATGACGCGTTCGCGGGTTTCTTCAGAAACCCGGCCGGTGCCGGAGAGCGCGCGCGACACGGCGGACCGGTGCACGTTGGCCATGCGCGCGACATCAAAGGATGTGGGTTTTTTCTTCCGGGTCACGGTCGCACTCCCGCCTGCATGTGATCGCGGAACAGGAAGGGAAAATGCAGGTTCACCAGGTCGGGCGCGGCGGCGAGGATCAGGTCAAAGACCTCCGTGTCCCGCCCCATATAGGCCACCATCGGGCGGACCCCTGCGGCGCGGCACTGCGGGAATTCGGAGAAGTCCTCGGTATGGGTGTATTCGATGATTGCAGGCGACAGGGTGGTCAGTGCGGTCTTCAGGTCAGGAAAGTCCTGACGGCGGATCATGATCCGTGCTTCGGGCGCGGCTTTGCGCAGGGCGTCCAGTCGGGCGAAGTCAAATGCCCAGAAAAAGCAGCGATGCATTGCGTCCCGGTTCCGCACGGCCGCAATGACCGCAGCAGGATCCGCAGATTTCAGTTCAATATAGAATTGTCCGTCATAGGCCCTTGCAATGTCAAGAAAATCGGCAAATCCGGGCACTTTTTCACCGCTGAAATGGCGGGAGTACCAGCTGCCCGCGTCAAGCCGGGCACAGGCACCGGATGTTGCCCAGTTCACGGCCCCGCAGCCGTCGGTGGTGCGGTCGAATGTGGGGTCATGTATCACTGCCAGAGCGCCGTCGGACAAGGACTGGATGTCCAGCTCCACCACGTCAAATCCGGCTGCAAAGGCACAGATCGCGGCCTCGGCGGTGTTTTCAGGCGCAAATTCCGTTGCGCCCCGGTGGCAAACGATCTCCAGCGGGGCAAGCGCGCCTGCGCGGAACGGGTGCACCAGTTCCGGCCGGTCAGAGCAAATGCCCAGCACAGGCAGGTGCCGCAAATCGGCCATGCGCAGGGGGTCTTCCTCGTGCCACAGAACGATGCTCTGGCCGCAGGCCTCGGCGCGGGCGAAGAAATCCGGCGTCAGCTGATCCTGTGGTCGGTCCAGATGTTCCCAGCACAGGTGGATGATATCGGCCCCCTCTGCATGGTGAAACGGGTCAACACCCAAGGGTACCAGCGCAGCCCGGGGGTAGGGGCAGTCAACGGTGGCCAGCGCCGCCACCGCACTGGGATCAAATGTGCCCAATATAGCCCGCTCGATGCCATGCGCGATCAGCGCTTTCATGACCGCGATTGCGGCAGCCTGATCCTTGATGTCGGCATAGATCCCGGTCTGCCGGGCCACCGCAAGCGCCAGAATGCTGGCAAGGGGCACCACCGATACGCCGAGGTCCTGTGCTGCTTGCGAGAGTTCATCGGCGGTCAGCTCGGCGACGGCGCGCCCGTCGGGCAGGGTGGCGTCATGGCAGGCGATCAATGTGCCACATGCGGCACGGCGTATATCGACTTCCCAAAAATCCGCGCCGAGACGAGCAGCCGTCTCATAGGCCTCAAGCGACCCCTCCGGCGCATAGGCCGAGGCACCGCGATGGGCGATCGAATAGGGGCGATCCGGCTTCATCCAATCGGTCATACGCGCGCTCCATTCTGATCAAACCGCAGCAGCTGGTCATGGGCAATGCCCCAATCAACCGGTGTTCCGGCTCTGATACCAGATCCCGCGGGTTGAATGGAGCGCAGGATCTCGCCGGAGGGGAGCCGCACATCGAACAGATCTTCGCGCCCCTGGGTCTCAACAAAGGTGACCTGACCGCTGACGCCCCCGCCGAACTGGGGTCCGAAGGCTTCGGGACGAATGCCGTAGCGGGCCACGCCGGGGGCCTCCAACCCAAGGCCGTCGCCGGACAGAAAGGAGATCGGCGGATTGCCAAGAAAACCTGCAACGAACTGATTTTCCGGCGCAACATACATCGCCGTCGGCGTGTCATATTGCACGATGCGCCCGCCGTTCATCAGGGCGATGCGATCGCACATCGACATCGCCTCCACCTGATCGTGGGTCACCAGAATTGCGGTCAGGCCGGTTTCCTGCTGAAGACGCCGGATCTCGGATCGCATTTCAAGGCGCAGTTTGGCGTCAAGGTTGGCAAGGGGTTCATCCAGAAGCAGGAAGTCCGGTTGGCGCACCAGCGCCCGCGCCAGCGCCACACGCTGCTGTTGCCCACCGGAGAGCTGAGCCGGGCGGCGCTCCAGCAATGCTTCGATATGGACCAGCGCGGCGTATTTCTGGACCAGCTTCTCCCGGTCGATGCGGTTCATTTTCTGAACCTTCAAGGGAAACGCAATGTTCTCTGCTACT
>NZ_VCNK01000026.1 GCF_006265095.1 Phaeobacter sp. B1627 | reverse complement strand
GAACCTTCAAGGGAAACGCAATGTTCTCTGCTACTGTCATATGCGGATAGAGCGCGTAATTCTGGAAAACCACGCCAACGTTTCGCGACTGGCTTGGGAGGTGGGCCACGTCGGTGCCGCCAAACAGCAGTCGGCCCTCGTCGATGCGGTGGATGCCGCAAATCGCAAACAATGTCGTGGACTTGCCACAGCCCGAGGGGCCGAGGAGCGCGATCATTTCGCCCGACTGAACCGAGAGCGACATGTTCTCGATCACTGTGGTGTCGCCGAAACGTTTGATGAAGTCGATCAGATCAAGTTGCATCAGCCTTTGGTGCCTCCGCCATAGATGTTCATGAGGTGCTTTTGAAAGAAGAGATAGATCAGGACGACGGGCGCCGCGTAGAACAGGCCCACGGCCTTGAACAGGTTGAAGTCGGCCTTGGTGTCGTCAAGTATCAGGCTGTTGAGGTAGGTTGACAGCACCTGCGCCTCTGATCCCGGCGCCAGGACCTGCGGCAGGATGTATTCCGACCAGCCCGACAGAAAGGAAAACAGGATCAGCGCCATCAGCCCCGGTTGCACCTGTGGCAACACCAGATGCCACCAGACCGCCGCGCGACTGGCCCCGTCCTGAACGCCGGCCATTTCGATCTCCCACGGGACGGTGTCGTAGAACCCCTTCATGATCCAGATCCCCAGGGGCAGCTCCAATGCGGTTTTCACCACGATGACGCCAATCAACGTGTCATAGAGGCCCAGCATCTGCAGGATCAGGAAAATGGCGATGATCAGCGTGATGGTCGGAAAGGCATGCAGCACGATGAGCCCGGCAAGGAAAAAGCCGCGTGCCGGGAAATTCAGTCTCGACAGGGCATAGCCCGCCGTCAGCGACACCATGGTCACGACCAGAGCCGAAGTCGCCGCAAAGATGAACGTATTCGCGGTGGCGGTCCAGATGCTGCCGCGACCCTCGGCCACCGGTTCCCAAAGAAAGCGGAAATGTTCCAGCGTGACACGCGCGGGCAGCAGCGTGCCTGGTCCAGTGTCGGTAAAGGCGTCGATCACCGAGTAGGCGCACATGATCATCAACGGCAAAGAGACCAGCGACAGCACCAACAGAATGGGCCAGTTGCGGTGGGAAGAGTGCGGGGACATCCGTGTCATCCTTCGATCAGTGGCGTGGTGATCAGTCGTTTGAAGTTGAACAGGCGGAAATAGAGCAAGCTTGCAAGGATCCCCATCACCACCAGAACCAGCGCAAAGGCGGCGCCCAACCCATATTCCAGATTGCCGCCATAGTTGTTGAGCGCCGTGTGATAGGCGGCCAGCGACCAGACTTCTGTTGACCGCCCCGGGCCGCCGTCGGTGGCCAGCAGGATATATTCAAACGAGGTCAGGAGCGACAGCGTCTGGTAGCAGGTAATAAACAGGATCGGCCAGGACAGTTGCGGCAGGATGATCCAGCGCACCTGCTGCCAGCGGCTGGCGCCATCCACCTCGCTGGCCAACAGCATGGAACTCGGAATGGCCCGGATCGCGGAGGAGAATATGATCATCCCCATCGACGAGCCGACAAAGCCATTGATCAGCACAACCGCAGTCCAGGCGTGGTAGGAGGTGTCGAGCATCCAGTTCTTTGGGCTGGCCCCGAAATATCCGCTGAAGGTGGCCAAAAAGCCGGTGTCCCAGGTGAACCAGCGCCACATCATGACGTAGAGCACCGGAGGCAGGATGCGGGGCAGGAACCAGATTGCCCGGAACGTCGTCGCCTGGCCCTTTGGCAGGTAGAAGGTGGTAATGGCGAGAAACAATCCAAAGCCTACGCTGAAGGCGAGCGTCAGCGTCACATAGAGGGCCGTGTTTGCGGCATACCGCAGGGTGGAGGGCAGGGCAAAGAGCAGCGACACGTTCTCTGTGGTCCAGACCCAGCCGGTATAGGCCCCGGCGGTGACCTGTGCTGCGTGGGAGGGGGCAATCCCCGTGTCGGCCAGAGCCGCGGCAAACTGGGCTTCGTCAGCGAAGCGTTCGTTCAGGATCGACCGTTTGAACAGCTCGGCGGCTTCCTTACGCTCGCGCGTTTTGCGAATTGCATTGTCGCGGAGATCCTTGAGCGCCCGTTCCATGTCGCGACGGTCGGTGAATTCAGCGCCGCCATGCAGGCGTTCCATCTCGGCTGCGGTGGCGGGCGTTGTCGCGGCGGCCAGCGCGGCCAGCCCCTCCGCATCCACCCGGTAGCCGCCTGACGCGAGTTTCTCCAATGTGTCCTGCGGCAGGCCGTCATCCGCAAGACTCCGCAGCGTGGCACTGTTCAGCAGATATTCTCCACCGGTGACGCCAGTGGCGGTCGACATATTGGTAAAAGCAAAGAACCCCGTCAAAACCACGGGCAACAGGAAGAACAACGCCACCATGACAAGGGCGGGGCTGAGGAAAGCGAGGCCCAGCCAGTTTACTCTGCGCATGACAAGTCCCGATGTCTGAGGTGATGATGTCTGAGGTGATAAGGTCAAAGGTGGGAAGGCGGCGGACCGCCCTCCCAATCTTCTTGGGGGGAAGAAATTCAGCGGACGATCAGTTCGTCGCCAAGCTTGGCCTTCAGTTCCGCTTCGACGGCGGCGACTGCCTCTGCCGGGGTCTGAACGCCGGTCCAGGCCGCCTCCAGCCCTTTCCACATCGTTTCAGAGAAGGCACCGTATTGCAGGTGGTTGGGCTGTGCATTCGCGGTTCCCAGAAGGCGGGTTGTGGCCTCATCTGCCCAGCGGTTGCCGGAGTACAGCTCAACATTGGACTGCTGCCGGGTGATGCCAAGGTGGGCAGATTTGATCGCATGCAGAGAGTTCATGCGCGGCTCCGAGGCGATTTTGATCAGCTGAGCCGCCACATCTTCGATCATGTCATCCTGTTGATCTGTCATGAGATAGACGAGCGGATGGGTGATCGTATTGGCGCGGCCTGTATCGTTGCCGGAGGGGATCAGCGAGAACTGGATGGTGCCGAAGAAATCCTCGTTGCCCTCTTTGCCGGTGTACCGGGCATAGTGCCAGGTGCCGCCGTGCCACAGGGCCGCCTTGCCGTTGGCAACTTCGTTGTACCACTGGCTCCATTCGGTGCCGATGTGGTTCTTGCGAGTGACACCTGCGGCCACTGCATCAACGAAGAACTGGTACATCTCTTCCATTGCGGCCTTGTCCAGCACCAGCTTGCCGGTCTCGGGATCCTGTAGCTGGCCGCCAAAGGACTGATAGAACTGGGCGTAATCCGGCCCGTTCGAGACACGGGGGTAGAAGCCATACCCCTCTTCGACGAGGCCCAATTCCACGGCTTTCTTGGCGTCTTCCAGCACATTGCGCAGGGTGTAGTCACCAGAGGCCACCTTCGCGGGCAGCGCGTCGATTTCGGCGTCGGAATAGCCGATGCCCTTCATGGTGTCCTTCCAGAAGAAGAACGGACGGCTTTCGGCGTCCTGCGGCAGGCCCCATTGCACGCCATCATAGGCCGCGATTTCCATCAGGTTCGGGTAAATGTCATTCAGGGGCCAGGAATCCAGATCCAGATAATCCTCGACGGGCACGATATAGCCGGCCTGGGACCAGGGCGCGATGTCGAGATGCGAGGTCACGACGATGGCCGGTGCGGTGCCTGCCTCTGCCGCGAGCGTCACGGACTGTTTGAACTCGTCCCATCCGCCAAAGTCGCGCTTGGCTTCGATGGTGATGTTCAGCTCTTCGCCCTGGATGGCGTATTCACGCTCCAGGATGTCGGCCGCGAGTTCGATAGCCTCCCAGCGGTAGCTGTCCGCGTCATTGGAGCCGCCGGCCCAGACGTCGATGGTAATATCCCTGGCCGCAGCGGCAGTGCCGCAGGCCACCAGAGCCGTGGTTGCAAGAAGAGCGCGCAGGTTTGTCATGGTCGTTTCCCCGTTTGGTTGGTCATGGGAGCGATGTGATTTGGCGTATATGTTCCGGTGTCGTGCACACGTGTGCATCAACGGGGGCAGAGGTAGTCGATTCGTGTTTCACTTTTTTGACGGTGGCCCTGTGCGGCGCGAAAAAACCAAAGGGGCGCCCCGGAGTGATTGCCGGGGCGCCCCTTGCGGTGGGCGGAAATATGTATCCTATTCAGCGGGTTGGTGTGAACCTCAGGGACAGGCAGGACATTCCGCCATCCACTTTGGCGGCCTCGGAGTTTCCGATCTCACGCACCGTGTATCCTGCGTTCACGAGCCGCTCACGAGTCGCGGCGAAGCCTGCGGGCATCAGCACAAGGTCATTGAAGCGGATGGTATTGGCGGCTGCTTCCTCGCCTTCGGTGGTATGGATGACCTGATATCCGTCAAAACATCCCGATGCCGCCAGCCGCTCTGTGGCCAAAACCGTGGTCGCGTCGAGAAGTGAACAATCGGTCTTGAAATGCAGCACGCCTTTCGGGGTGATGACTTCCCGCACGCTATAGCCCCAGTCGGCGACCCGGGCGCGCAGCTCTGCAATCCCGGCTGCATTGGTGCGGGCGGACCGGCCCACGAGGATTTCGCGCTCGGTGGTCAGAATGTCGCCGCCCTCGATATAGCTCTCGGTGCCGGTGATTTCTCGGACCTCGCCGTAAAGCGCGCGCAGATGCGGTGCCATTTCTGCAGCCTCGCCCAGCCGGGAGGGCGCGCCGGGGCGCATGATGATGGCCCCTTCAGGCAGGCACAATGCGGTGTCTTCGACAAAAACCGCATCCGGGTAGGGCTCCAGCGGGTCCAGCAGGGTGACCTCGGCGCCGGTGTCACGCAGGGCCTCGATATACTGGGCGTGGTGCGTCTGAAACAGGGCGAGGTCGGGCGTTCCGACATCTACTGCCCGCAACCCGTCTGTGATGCTGGCGCTGGGCCGACGCGAGATGGCATGGGTAAAACGGAAAGAGCGGTCCGTCATGGGGAGGATTCCTTTGTCAGATCAGTTCAGGGGCGTCTCAGGCCGAATGGCGCGGCATCCGGCGTTCCATCAGCCGGAAAGCCACCACCAGCGCGAAGGTCAGGCAGAGGTAGATCAGCGCCACAAACAGAAGTGGCTCGTAGATGCGGTAGGTCTCCTGCCGGACGATGCCGCCGACGCCGTAGACCTCAAAGACAGTGATGGTCGCCGCCAGAGGCGTCGATTTCAGCGTCAGGATGAATTCGCCGGCCAAGGTGGGAAACACGTTCTGCAAGGCTCTCGGCAGCCATATTCGGCGCAGCACGGTGAAGGGGGGCATGCCCATGGCCCGCGCCGCCTCCAGCTCGCCGCGCGGAACGCTGCGAAAGGCGCCGCGCATGATCTCGCCCTCATAGCCCGCAACACTCAGCGAAAAAGCAACAACGGCATAGGGAAAGGCCTCTCGCAGGAGCGGCCAGATCAGTGTTTCGCGGATGCCGGGGATAAAGGGGAACAACGAGCCGAGACCGTAGTAAATCAGCCACAGCTGGATCAGCAGCGGCGTGCCACGGATTACTGTGCAAAAGGCGCGCGCGGCCCAGGCAAGCGGCCAGGGGCCGATGACCTGTACCAGCCCGATCGGGATTGCCAGTGTCATGCCAAAGAAAATCGACAGGCCCAAAAGCTGAAGGGTGACCCAAAGCCCTTCCAGAAATTTCGGCGCGTATTCCGGCAGCCAGTACCATTCCATCTTGCGCGCCCCTCTACGTCTGCGTCGGCTGGCCACGCCGCAGGCGGCGTTCCAGCAAGCTGAAGCCCAGAGTGGAGACCAGAGTGAGCATCAGGTAAAGCAGCCCGGCGGCCATGTAGAACATGAAATATTCCCGCGTCGCGCCAGCAGCCTGTTTGGTCTCCAGTGCCAATTCGCCAAATCCCACGACGGCCAGCAATGCCGTGTCCTTGGTCGTGATCAGCCAGAGATTTGACAAACCCGGCAGCGCGTAGGGCAACATGATCGGCAGGGTGATGCGGCGAAGGACCTTCAGCGGCGGTAATCCCATCGCCCGGGCCGCCTCGATCTGACCCCGCGGCACCGCCTGAAATGCCCCCCGGAACACTTCGGTGGAATAGGCCCCCTGAACCAATCCGATGACATAGATCCCGGCCCAGAGACCGCTGATGTCGGCGCGCTCCAGACCCAATGCCGCGCGTCCGGCATTCAAAAGGTCCGTGCCGACATAGTAGAGCAGCAAGATCAGCACCAGCTCGGGCACGGCACGGATCACGGTGGTATAGATTTCCAGCCCCCAGCGCAGCGCGACACCGCCATGCAGTTTTCCCAAGGCGCCGCACAGGCCAATGATCAGCCCAAGCGCATAGGCCCCCGCCGCGATCTGCACCGTCCGCAGCAGTCCCATCAGCAGATTGCCGCCCCAACCGGGCGGGCGCAGGGCAAGGAGATCGAGGGCACTGTCCATGGGGCGGAGGCTTTCGTCACATAAGATGCCGGGCTGCACCTGCGGCGCAACCCGGTCAGTTCAGCAGGGATCAGCCGCCGTAGATGTCGAAATCGAAGTATTTGTCGGAGATTTTTTTATACGTGCCGTCGTCCCGGATTTTCTGGATAGCGGCGTTCATCTTGTCGCGCAGCTCTGTGTCGTCCTTGCGAAGGCCACCGCCCACACCGGGACCGAAGATCGCGACATCGGCGAGTTCGGCCTTGATTTCAAAACCCTGTCCGGCGTCGCTGTTCAGAAAGTCCTGAAACGCCAGACTGTCGCCCACGACTGCATCGACGCGGCCTGCAACCAAATCCTGATTGTGCTCGTCGAAAGTGTTGTAGGTCTTGATCTCTGCGGTCTCGCCAAAATGAGCGTCCACAAAGTTTGCGTGAGTGGTGGAGACCTGAACACCGACATATTTCCCGTCAAGGCTGGCGGGGTCGCCGGTCAGCTCCATCGATTTGGGGCCGATCAGAACCGCAGGTGTGTTGTAGTATTTGTCGGAAAAGCTGATGGTCTTCATGCGCTCTTCGGTGATCGACATGGAGGCCATGATGACGTCCATCTTTTCCGACAACAGGGCCGGAATAATGCCATCCCATGCAACCGGGACGATCTCGCAACTCTCTTCCATCGCGGCACATATGGCGCCGATCATTTCGACTTCCCAGCCCTGCCAGCTGCCATCGGCGGCCTTTTCGGCGAAGGGGGGATAGGGTTCTGCAGCGATGCCGATTTTCACATCGGCGCTGGCTATGCCGGTGCTCAGCAAGAGTGCAGCGGTGGCGGCGGCAAATCTGTTCATTTTTTGCATGATTTATAGCTCCCTGTGTTGTGGTTCGTCATGTTGTTCCCGCGATGTCCCAAGGTCGGGAAATCTAGTGGACGGAGGCGACAAAGGCCCTGCATCTGTCACTGAGTGGGGCGCCAAAGACCTGCTCCGGGGGGCCCTCTTCTTCGATTTGTCCCTGATGCAAATAAAGAACCTTGCTGGACACATCGCGGGCAAAGCGCATCTCATGCGTGACCAGCAACATTGTCCGGCCCTCGTCGGCCAACTCCCGGATCACCTTCAGCACTTCGCCCACCAGTTCCGGGTCCAGCGCCGACGTCGGCTCGTCAAACAGCATCACCTGCGGGTCCATCGCCAGTGCGCGGGCGATTGCGACCCTTTGCTGCTGGCCTCCCGACAGATAGGCTGGGTAGGCGTCGCGTTTTTCCCACAGACCCACGCGGGCCAGATGGGCCTCTGCCCGGGTGGTGGCCTCGGAACGGCCGAGGCCAAGGATCTGTATGGGGCCTTCGATCACATTTTGCAGCACGGTCATATGTTGCCACAGATTGAAGGATTGAAACACCATACCAAGTCTCGCGCGGAAATTTTCGAGCTGTCGGCGGTCTTGTGCGATCAGCCCCTCGCGTCCGGGCTTCAGGTTCAGTTCCTGACCGTCCAAAAGGATCCGGCCGCTGGTCGGCGCTTCCAACATATTGATGCAGCGTAAAAAAGTGCTTTTGCCGGAGCCGCTTGATCCGATCAGAGAAACCACATCGCCGTCCTGTGCAGCCACACTGACCCCCCGCAAGACATGCGCCGCGCCAAAATGTTTGTGCAGGTCACGCACCTCAATGGCAGGGGGCAGGGGCGTGGGAGCGTCGGTCATCAGCTGGGTCCGGGGTTGCGTCGGTTGTCCGAAGCCTAGGTCTGTTGCGGTCCATACGTCAACACTGTTGCACGAATGTGCAGTCTATAATTTGTGACACACCCTGCCTGAGGTCCAGAACAGATGCCCGCCAAAGCGGTTCAGGACGGGGCGTGACCGGCCCGTGCGGGACCAAAAGGGACGCGGGTTCGGTGATCTAGAGTGCTGATCGGGGACAGAGGTGCGGCTCTACAGCTCTGGTGCGGGCGTCAGCTCGGCGCGCGATGCTGCTTTCGTCGCTTTGTCCCGCGATGCCTCTCGATCGCGGATGCAATCATCGACGTATCGCCGCAACAGTTCCGTATAGAAACATATCTCGATTGCATCTTCGCCGGGCATGAGGGGGCAATTGGCCGTTCCCTGGGTCGCCGCGTGCCGTTCGCGAAGCAGATCAATATACTGAGCGACATAGGAAAGCGAAGGGTATATATTGTCGGGAGCCTGACCCGTTCTGCGTGTTTTGCGAAAGGGCACCGCCTCAGCTGTGGAAGATGTGCGGTGACAGATCCTGTGGAACAGCTTGCTGAGCCGGGCAACGCGGACAGCAATGGCCTGGCTGGGGGACTGCCACTGGATTTTGGTCAGACTCCGGGTCAAAGTTTGGGTCAGAGTCTGGGCCAGAGTCTGGATTGTATTCAGCAGATGGGGATCACACGGGCCATGGGGCGGGGCATGATGCGTTGTCGGATGCCCGAACACGGCGCTGTTTCTTGGCACGCTTCGCGGGTATTGTTCGCCAAAGCGCCTTTGCCGGATATGGCTGCTGTCAGAGGATGAGGCGAAGCCGCAGTGTCGACTGGCGCTGTGTCGGTCCACCGATTTTGCGCCTGAAAAAAGCAGTATGCTCTGAAACTGGCCTGCCTGCAGCCGTATGGTTTCCAGCGGAGGCGCCAAGCCCGGTTCGGGCACACGAATTTCAACGGTTAAGATGCGCCCTGCGACGACGCCCAGTTCATACATAACATGCTACCAACCAACAAAATACACGTCATGATAGTTTAGCGGCCCCCGTGAACAACGCAAGCCCGATGGGCTGCATATAGGGTGGATGTGGCCTTGACTGCGTCTGATCCCTGTAGGGGCGTTCTGCAGCGGGCATGTGTGAAAGCTGTATGCGGATATTTTTCTCTACGTCGGCCTCACTGAAAATGGTGAGGTCAAAAAAAGAGTGCAAAAAATTAACCAATCTCACAGGACGCGGCGGTTTCTCGAAACCCTGGACAGGGCGGGGCACAAATCGGGTCACACATCGGGGCGCGAAGAGGGTGGCGGAGGGGGAGTCGGGCGCGCAGTCGGCAAATTGCGCCGTGGGTGGTCATCGGTTTCTGCCGTTTTGATCGGCGGAACAGATCGGGCATGAGGCGACCGCAGCTCATCACCCGGTCTTGGCGCTCCCTCCTGGCCGCAGCGCAACGCCGGACGCGCCATACGCAGCAGGCCTTGTTCGGGCAAGGTAGGCCACTGTGTCCCGGGCGTTTTCTGACCGCTCCCATATTATTCTTTAGGCTTGAAGCTTTTGCCTTGCGCTGTTCTCTGCCGCGCCATAGGCTTGCCTCCTGCCGGGGTGGCCGGTGAGTGGCTGCATGAGCGGATCTGCAGAGACAGCGGGGGCCGGATGAGCAAAAAACCATATGATCCCGGTACAGAAGGGGCGCGCATGGGGTTCGCCGACGCCATGTCCTATGGCGACTACCTGCACCTGGATACGCTGTTGACGCAGCAGCATACGCTCAGCGATGCGCATGACGAGATGTTGTTTATTATTCAGCATCAAACCAGCGAATTGTGGATGAAGCTGGCCCTGCACGAGTTACAGGCGGCGCGGACGGCTCTGCAGCAGCGACAGGTACAGGCCATGTTCAAGATGCTTGCCCGGGTCAGCCGCATCTTTGAGCAGCTGAACAGCGCCTGGGATGTGTTGCGGACCATGACGCCTGCTGACTACACCCGGTTCCGCGCGGCGCTGGGCCCATCGTCGGGGTTTCAGTCGCATCAATACCGGATGATCGAATATATTCTGGGCAACCGAAATCCGAACCTGCTGCGCCCTCATGAGCACGTACCGGACGTGCATGCGATGTTGTCGGCGGAGCTGGCGCGACCCAGTTTCTATGATGAGGTGACCCGCTATCTCTATGAAACGCTCGATGGTCATACGGATGCCATGCCGGCGCCGGATCTCGGCTCTGCGCATGGGGTGAACGCCGATATTCAATCACGTTGGCTACAGGTCTACGGCGATATCGATGCGCATTGGACCCTCTATGAGCTGGCCGAAAAGCTCGTTGATCTCGAAGACTATTTCCGGCGTTGGCGTTTCAATCATGTAACCACCGTCGAGCGGGTCATTGGCTTCAAACGCGGCACCGGTGGCACATCCGGCGTTGACTATCTGCGGCGCATGCTCAGCGTGGAGCTGTTTCCCGAACTCTGGACCCTGAGAGGCGATCTCTGACATGACGACACTGCCCCTGAAGCATCTCTTCGACATCCCCGAAGGCACGATCTACCTGGATGGCAATTCACTGGGGCCCTTGCCGGTGGGCGCTGTCCAGCGCGCGACCAAAGTGCTGACAGAGGAATGGGGGCGCGAGCTGATCCGGGCATGGAATACTGCCGATTGGATGGGGCTTCCCCAGCAGGTGGGCGACCGGATCGCAGGGCTGATTGGCGCCGCGCCAGGCAGTGTGGCCACCGGCGATACCCTGTCGATCAAAGTGTATCAGGCGCTGGCGGCTGCGTTGAAATTGCGACCGAGCCGCCGTGTGATCCTGTCCGATACCGGTAATTTTCCCTCCGATCTATACATGGCGCAGGGGCTGATTGCCACGATCGGAAAAGACTACGAACTGGTCACTGTCGCGCCAGAGGATGTTACGGACGCCATCAACGAGGACGTGGCCGCAGTCATGCTGACCGAGGTCGACTACCGGTCGGGCCGCCGCCATGACATGAATGAGCTGACGGCCAAAGCGCATCGGGCCGGTGCCGTGATGATCTGGGATCTGGCCCATAGCGCCGGTGCGGTGCCGGTGGATGTTACGGCCTGCAATGCTGAATTTGCGGTGGGTTGTTCATACAAATACCTCAACGGCGGGCCCGGCGCTCCGGCGTTTATATACGCGCGACCTGATATTGTCCTGGCGGTGGAACCGGCCTTGTCGGGGTGGCTTGGTCACGAAGCTCCTTTTGCGATGGAGCCTGCGTATCGGCCTGCGATGACGACAGAACGCCTGCGGGTGGGCACTCCGCCGATTGTTCAGCTCTCCATTCTGGATGCGGCACTGGATGTCTGGGATGGTGTCGAGATGGAGGACATCCGCACGGCGTCAGTCGCGCTCTGCGAGACCTTCATCGAAGAGGTGGAACGGCGCTGTCCACAGTTGACGCTGGCCTCTCCCCGCGATGCTGGGCAGCGGGGCTCGCAGGTTTCTTTTGCCTTCTCAGAGGGCTATCCGGTCATGCAGGCGTTGATCGATCGCGGGGTCATCGGCGATTTCCGGGCGCCGAATATCCTGCGTTTCGGATTCACCCCACTATATATCGGTCACGATGATGTGGTGCAGGCGGCCGAGATCCTTGAGAAGGTGATGGCGGGTGAGATCTGGAAGGAACCGAAGTATCAGATCCGCTCTCGTGTGACGTGATCGCAGCGCACAGCTTCCGGGGGCGCTCCCGTCCCCGCGTTGGCCCATTGCTGCGCAAAGGGCCCTTGGGGTTGGGCCGGGCAGCCTGTCCTGCGGACAGGCTGCGGCACCGGACCTCGGGTCCGGTGCCATCAAGAAGAGGTGGGCCCCGTTGCGTGGAGGAGGTCTCGGGGAACAAGGAGTGGCGTCAGTCCTGCTGAGGCCTGCTTCGCTGCAAGAGGTAAATATCCATGATCCAGCCATGGTCAGCCCGCAGTGCGGCCCGGGTGGACAGAATTCGCGCGCTGACGTCCTGCAATCTGCCCGAGATATTGAGTTCATTGGCCATGCCCGCATAGGCAGACCAATGAATGGTCACATTCTCGGGCTGAGCGACGTCCTGAAATGCGCAGGCTCCGTCCAGCATGATGACCAGCGTGTCGCAGCCCTCGGGCCAGCCAGAGTCCCGGAGCCTGCGGCCAGTGGTGATCTGAACCGGCGCGCCTATGGTGTTGAGAGGCACTTTATGCGCCGCGGTCAGCGCCTGGATCGAGGTGATGCCGGGGATGACGCGCAGTTCCATGGCGCGCCGCAGCTGCAGCCGCTCCGCAATCCGTATCGTGCTGTCATAAAGTGAGGGATCCCCCCACACCAGAAAACCCGCCCGCCCGCCCTCAGGCAGATGCCGGTTCAATGCCGTGTCCCAGACCTCGGCAATGGCGTCATGCCAGTGGTCCACCCGGCTCTGATAATCCGCTATGGCGGGATCGCGTTGCGGTAGGTCGAATTCAACGATCCTCGGCGGCTTTGCCGCGCCTGCCAGCAGGTCGGCACAGATTTGTCGGCGCAGCCCAGCGAGGTCATCCTTGCCGACGCCCTTGTTGGGGATCAGGATCAGATCCTGCGTGCGGATGGTGTCTACGGCCTCCAGCGTCAGGTGCTTTGGGTTGCCGGTGCCGATGCCGATCAATGAGAGATGGATCATGGCGCGTCTTTCGTCAGCCTCATGATAAAACGCGGCCCCGCTTGGGGCCGCGTCGGGATGTCAGATCGGGGTGCCCGTCTCAGATGCTCAGGTGCGGCTCGGTGTCTGCCACACTGGCGCCAGGGCGCGTCCGTTGTGTGTCGCCGCTATGCCGCAGAGTAGAGGCGCGGGCTGACGAGGCCGGAGCGCTCCAGGGCACGCAGGCCCTTTGCGCCGGCCAGAATGGCCAGATCAGCCAAGGGCTCGATCGCGACAACCAGCATATAGGCCGCGCCAAAGGTGAAGACCGACGCCAGTGTTTCGGCGCCAAAGCCCTGACCGTAAAAGGCCCAGAATGCCACCCAAGCCACGACGCCGCCCTGATATGCCGTCGACAGGGCCAACGCCTGACCGTAGCTCAGGTCCACATATGCGGTGCCCGGCGCGATCACCTTGCTGGCCAGAGCCTGCATCGCAAACAGCGGCACCAGCAGCGTGGTGAGGTTGATGAAATACTGCGGCAGGTCGATAGGGGCAAAGAACGCGCCCTGGATCAGCAGACCTGCGGCCAGACCAAAGGCCGCAGGAGCGGCGCCCAGGATCAGGAACAGGGTCGAGCCCAGAATGAAGTGAACTTCGGACACGCCGACCGGGAAATGGGGCATGATTTCAAAGAATACGAAAACGCCCAGCGTGGCGATCGCCGCGCGCAGCGCATATGACGCGATATTCGTGGCTCTCAGGTCGGCGAAGGTTTCCTTGGCGGCGTAGCCGAGCGCGCCTGCGGCGGTCGCATAGGACAGTGCGATCTTGGCGCCGTCGACGATCCCTGGTTCGATATGCATATGTCTGTCTCCTCTCCGTCTCACCCGACGGTTTGATATGTGTCGCACTTGGCCGGTCTCCTGACTCGCGGGTCGATGCGGACCTTTCCCCTTCCCAAGTGCAGACCCGATGCGGGCGCGCTCAGTGGGTGTCGAAAGGCCGCTCGCCGCTCACAGTCGCGGGGGCGGTTGAGGCTTCGGCGCCGCGATTGGGTCCGCCGTTCCTCATTCCCGTTTCAGTCCCGGGTGCTCAAGCACACCACGGACACCAAATGCATTCTCCTGTGTGACTCCGCTCCGGGTGCGGGTCAAGTTTGAATACGTCCTGACCGGGGTCTATTCCGACGTTGATGTCTCTTCCGGCTCTGCCAGGGGACCATACAGGATCAGGACCGGCGCCGGGCTGTCGATATGGGCCAGCAGCGACGGCAGCTCTGCCACCGTGGCACGGTGCAGTTCCTGGGCCGGTGTGGAGATGCCCAATGCCACCAGCGCGGGAGTGGTGTTCGGCAGGCCGGCCTCAGCCAGCAGGGGCAGAAGTGCGGCAAAGGTGCGCTTGCCCATGTAGACGACGGTGGTGGCCTCCGGGTCGGCCAGGGCCTGCAGGTTCATGTGCTCGGGCAGGCCGCCGGTCACGTCATGGCCGGTGATGAACTGCAACCGGCGCGCGGTCAGGCGACGGGTGAGGGGGATGCCCGCAGCAGCAGCAGCAGCAGAGGCCGCGGTGACGCCGGGGATGATTTCATAGGCGATCCCGGCTGTCCGAAGCGCGGTCAGTTCTTCCTCCAGCCGGCCAAAGACGCCCGAGTCGCCGGATTTCAACCGGACCACCTTGGCGCCGGAGCGGGCATAATCGACGAGCAACCGGCTGACGTGGTCCTGTTTCGGCGAGGGGCGCCCGGCCCGTTTTCCAACCCCCACAAGATCCGCGTCAGGGCGGGCGTGGGCGAGGATCGGACCAGACGACAGGTCATCGAACAACACGGCATCCGCTGCCTCCAGCCGCTTGACCGCCTTCACGGTCAAAAGCTCGGGATCACCAGGGCCGGAGGACACGAAGCTGACAAACCCGCTCATGCGTTTTCCCCCGTGATCAGGTGGAAGAAGGTTCCTGTCACATGGCCCTTGACCGAACCGGTTTCCGGCACCGGGTTGCCATCGGCGTCCATGACCCGGGCCAGCGGCGCGTCGGGTTCATCGAGAATGGTGCAGTAGTGGAACTCATGCCCGCGCAGGAAGGCACCTGCGGCAAAGCCCGGCATGGCCGACTGCAGGTGGGCGCGGCGGTAGCCAAGGTGGAACTTGCGTTTCTCATAGGAGGTCACCAGCCCCAGCAGGCCTGCCATCTGGTGGCGGTGGCCATCCTTGTCGATCAGGGCCTCTCCGAGGGCCATATAGCCCCCGCATTCACCATGTACCGGCTTGGTCTGCGCATGGGTCTGCAGGCCCCGGCGCCAGTTCGCGGCTGCAGCCAGCGTTGCACCATGCAGCTCCGGATAGCCGCCGGGCAACCAGACCAGGTCGGCGTCGCCCGCCGGGGCTTCGTCATTCAGTGGCGAGAAGGGCAGGATTTCGGCTCCGGCGGCGCGCCAGCCTTCCAGCAGGTGCGGATAGGTGAAGGAGAATGCCGCATCCCGCGCGAGGGCGATCCGTTGCGCGGGCGGTTTTGGCAATGCAGCCGGGGCCGGGGCCGCCGCGCCACCGGCAAGAGCACGGATCGCGTCCAGATCCACATGGGCACGCAGGAATGCCGCATAGCCTGCGATGGCGGCCTCAAGGTCGGGATGCTCGACAGCCTGTATCAGGCCGAGATGGCGTTCCGGCAGGGCCAGATCACCGCGTCGGGGCAGGGCGCCCAGAACGGTGATGCCCGCGCGCTCCATCCCCAGCCGGGTGAGCCGTTCGTGGCGTGGGCTGGCGACCCGGTTCAGGATCACGCCCGCAAAGGGCAGGTCTGGCAGGTAGCTCTTGAACCCAAGTGCGGTGGCGGCGGCGGATTGCGCCTGACCGCCCACATCAATGACCAGCACCACCGGCCAGCCCATGCGCAACGCGGTTTCGGCCGAAGAGCCAAATCCCGATTGCCCGCGCGTGGCGACTCCGTCGAACAGCCCCATCGACCCTTCGCCGATGCAAATATCGGCCCCCGCCCCCTGGGTGGTCACCGCGTCCAGCAGTAGGCTGTCCATTGCCCAGGTATCGAGGTTGAAGGACGCTCGCCCGGCGGCCGCGAAGTGAAACGCCGGATCGATGTAGTCCGGGCCGCTCTTGAACGGCTGCACCGTCAGGCCGTCCTCGGAAAGGGCGCGCAGAAGCCCCAGCATCACCGTCGTTTTTCCAGTGCCGGAGGAAGGGGCTGAAATCATCAGCCCCTTAGGGAAATCGGTCATGGCAAGAGCCCTCCGACGGGACAGGCGGCGGGACAGGCGGCGGCTGGCGCGGTTGGCAGATACAGGGCTTCAGTCATCTCCTTCGCTCCACTCCGACCAGGGGCTGGCTGCGCTCTGCGGGCGGTAGCGACGGTCGTAATCGGCGCCATAGAGGCAGCTTTCGGCGAAATCCTCCGCCCCGAGAGCGGGCCCAACGAGGATCAGCGCGGTGCGTCCGCGGGCGCCGTCGGTGGCCTCGATGATGGTGCCGAGGGTCGCCTTGATGATCCTTTGATCCGGCCATGTGGCGCGCCAGACGATCGCTACCGGGCAGTCGCCGCCATAGGCGGGGGAGAGCCGCGCCACGACATCGTCGAGCACCTGCACCGACAAATGGATCGCCAGCGTCGCGCCGGTGCGGGCAAAGTTTTCCAGCGTCTCCCCCTCGGGCATGGCCGAGGCTCGTCCGGAGGTGCGCGTCAGCACCAGCGATTGCGCCACACCGGGCAGGGTCAGTTCAGTGCCCAATGCGGCGGCAGCGGCGGCAAAGGCCGGAACGCCCGGCGTGATGTCATAGGCAATGCCGAGATGCAGCAGGCGGCGCAATTGTTCCCCCATCGCCGACCAGACCGACAGATCGCCGGAATGCAGCCGTGCCACATCGTGACCGGCCTCATCGGCGGCTGCGATCTCTGTCATGATCTCCTCCAGCGACAGGGGGGCCGTATTAACGATCCGGGCGCCGTCCGGACAATGCGACAGCAGCGCCTCGGGCACGAGCGAGCCTGCGTAGAGGCAGACCGGGCAGGCCGCGATCAGGTCGCGTCCGCGCAGGGTGATCAGGTCGGCAGCGCCCGGTCCGGCGCCAATGAAGTGAACAGTCATGATGTCATCGTCTCCGCTATGGCCACGGTGGCATGGCCATCCGCGGTCACTCGTCTTGTCTGGATCAGGTGGACCTCGGCGCCGTGACGTCCTGCGGCAACCAGTGCCAGGGCCTCGGCCACCGATCCGGTGTTGAACCGCGCGTGGATGCGCGGCGAAAAGCTGGGGGTCGGGACGCCGGAAATTGCGGTGTCATCGACGGGAATGACGGGCAGCACGGCCGCCCGGGCAAAGTCCTGAAACTGCGCAACCTCCGCCTTGGTCCGGAGCACGGCAATGGCGGCCGGAGCGGGCGTCAGGGCCGCCAGCGCCGCAGTCAGGCTATGGGCGGTTACCCGGGAGGAGAAGCCGATTCCGGCGATTATCATCGGGTGACGCTCCATTGCAGGACGGGGCGGGCCCGGCTCCATCCGCGCATGGAGCCGAGCGGGCCCGCCTCGGAGAATTCGGCCTTCAGAAGATGGCCTCCGTGGCGAGCATGGGCCTCCATCAGCAGGGTTTCCGTTTCCAAGGTAACGCCATTTGCCACCAGCCGGGTGCCCCTAGGCAGGGTGGTCCAGAGGGCATCCAGCAGCGCCTGTGATCCGCCGCCACCGATAAAGACGCAGTCGGGGAGCGGCTGGCCTGCCAGAACCTCGGGCGCGCGGCCTTGGACAGCCGTCAGCCTATGGGCAACGCCGAAGGTCTCTGCGTTGCTGTGGATATTCACCAGCCGGTCGGCGCGGGGCTCGAATGTGGTTGCGGTGGTGCCGCGCGCGGCAAGGCACCACTCGACGGAGACCGAGCCCGAGCCGCCACCGATATCCCAGAGATGTTCGCCGTGGCGCGGAGCAAGGGCCGAGAGCGTCAGTGCGCGCACAGGCCTTTTGGTGATCTGGCCGTCACTGGCAAAGGCTGCATCGGGCAGGCCTGCGGCCTGCGGCAGCCCGTCTCCGGCGCAATCGATTGCGGCAACGACCGGGGCCGCGATAGCAGTCAGGTCGAAGCCCTGTGCCGTCGCCTGGCGATGGCGCGCATGCGGCCCGCCGAGACGTTCGAGAATATGCAAATGGCTGGCCCCGTAGCCTCGGTCCTGCAGCCACTGTGCCAATGCGGTGGCGGCGTCGCCGTCGCGCAGGGTGCAGATCGCCCGAATACCGCGCCCGAGCAGGGGGCTCAGGGATGAAAACGACGTGGCGTGGAGGCCGAGACACAGCGTGTCCTCCAGTTTCCAGCCCAGCATGTTTGCGGCAAGTGTGAAACAGGACGGAGCCGGATGCGACACCCAGTCGGCGCGGTCGAGGTCGCGCAACAGGCTGCCGCCCGCACCGTGCCAGAAAGGATCACCGGAGGCGAGGGCGACCACCGGGCGTCCGCGCGCCGCCAGAACCGGAGCAGTTGAAAAGGGCACGGGCCAGGCCTGACCGCGAGGGCCGGCACCCACCAGAGCCAGATGCCTCGGACCTCCGATGATGATTTCTGCCTCGTCCAACGCCCTTCGGCTTGCACTTGACAGGCCATCGAGGCCATCTTCGCCCAGCCCGACCAGGGTCAACCACGGGCTATGGATAGGATCAGCCATGACGAAACTCCTGCTTTTGGGCGGCACCACGGAGGCCTCGCGGTTGGCAATGGCCGTTGCGGAGGCATGGGGAGGTGCCGGTCCGGGGGCCGGGCGTCAGGCGGTGTTCTCTTATGCCGGCCGGACCGCGCGCCCGGCATCGCAGCCGTTGCCCTGCCGGATCGGCGGTTTCGGGGGCGTTGCGGGGCTGGTTGCCTATCTGCGCCGTGAGGCGATCACACATGTGGTCGACGCGACCCACCCTTTTGCGGCGCAGATGTCGGCCAATGCCGTGGCGGCCTGTGAGGAAGCGGGCGTGAAGCTGCTGGGGTATGAGCGACCGGAATGGATCGCTCGGCCCGGGGACCGCTGGATCCGTGTCGCCGATATGGCGGCTGCGGTTGCCGCATTGCCCGAAGCGGGCGCGCGGGTGTTCCTTGCAATCGGCAAGCAGCATCTGTCTGCGTTTTCCACACGGCCCGGGAACCACTATCTGTTGCGGCTGGTGGACGCGCCCGTCGCCCCGCTGCCGCTTGCGGACAGCTGTGTCGTGGTGGCCCGCGGGCCGTTTGACGCCGCGGGGGATGAGGAATTGATGCGGTCCCATGCCATCACCCATGTCGTCGCCAAGAATGCCGGTGGCAGCGGCGCACAAGCCAAGCTGGTCGCCGCCCGTGCGCTGGGCCTGCCCGTCGTGATGATGGACCGGCCGCGCATTCCGTCCCGTCAGGTGCGCGGGTCGGTTGCAGAGGTGATGAGCTGGCTGGACCACGCCTAATCCTCTTTCTGGTCGGATTGAGACGGAGAGGGAACAGCGGATGGCGGAGCGGGCGGAGACGCGGGCTGGGCGCCGGGCTGATGGCGGGGCTGATGTCCGGGCGCAAATCGCGGGGTGTAGACATATGTCCCGACCCGGCGGGTGTCGCGGGTGCCGACAATCACCATGGTCCGCATGTCAGCCATCTCCGGCGTCGCGTCGCGCAGGGCCACCGTCAGCAGATGCTGATCGGGTTTGGTCACGTCCCGGGCAAAGGTAATCAGGGTGTCTTCGCCACAGGCCGCGCGGAGCACTTCGAGCGCTCGGGCGAACTGATGGGGCCTGGATTTCGAACGCGGGTTGTAAAAGGCCATGGCCAGACCGGCTTCGCCCACCAACTGCAACCGGCGTTCGATGAGCGCCCAGGGTTTCAGGTTGTCGCTCAGGTTGATGGCGGCGAAGTCATGCCCCAGCGGAGCGCCGATGGCGGCGGCGGCGGCGAGCATCGCGGTAATGCCCGGCAGCACCCTGACCTCCAACTCGCGCCAGGCACGAGGCCCCGCTTCCAGCGCCTCGAACACAGCCGAGGCCATCGCAAAGACGCCGGGATCGCCGGACGAGACGACGACAACCCGCCGTCCCGCCGCCGCCATCTGCAGCGCGTGGGTGGCGCGGTCGACCTCGACGCGGTTGTCGGAGGCATGCAGCACCAGGCCGCTGCGTGGCTTGATACGGTTGACGTATGGTATGTAGCCGACCACATCGGTGGCCGTCGCAAGGGCGGCCTGGACCTCCGGTGTCACCATGTCCTCCGCGCCGGGGCCGAGGCCTGCGATCACGATGCGGCCCGGTTCGGTGTGACCGCTTTGAGCATGTGCCGGAGGGGTCATGGCCGCCGCCCTTGTCCGTGCAGCAGCACAATCGAGAAATAGGGAACCGGACCCGTCACATCCGTGAGTTTGCGCACTGTTTGGGTTGGCATGGTCCCGCTCTCCACCAGCCAGGCGTCCTCCAGCCGACCGGCAGCCGTCAGCGCGCGCCGCAGCTTGGGCAGGTTGCGTCCGATTTTCATCACCACAAGGGCATCGGTTTGCGCAGCACGTTGGGTCAGTTCCTGTTCAGACAGGGTTGCCATGGCGACTGTCAGAACATCGTCGCCCCAGGTGATCGGGACGCCGGTTGCGGTCCAGCAGCCGGACATGCCGGTAATGCCCGGGATGATCTCGACCTGGGCGCGGCCTTGGAGGCGGCTGTGCAGGTGCATGAAGGATCCATAGAGAAAGGGGTCTCCCTCGCACAGAACCACGAGATCCTCGGTCTGGGCGATCTCTGCCAGCGTATCGGCCCAGCGGTCATAGAACTCCGACAGCAGCCGGTTGTATTCCGGGTCGGAGAAATGGATCTCGGTGGTGACGGGATATTCCATCGGGTGTTCGCTCACCCCGTCCGGCAACAGCCCTTGGACGATGGCGCGCGCTTGTCCGGCGCGACCGGCCTTGCGAAAATAGGCAATGTGGCGGGCAGATTGCAGCACCCGCCAGCTTTTGACGCTCATCAGTTCCGGATCACCAGGGCCAAGCCCCGCGCAGATGACTTTGCCGGCCATTGTCATTCCTTCCAGGATGCGAGCGCGTTTACCGCCGCTACTGTGATCGCAGAGCCGCCAAGACGGCCTTTGACGATCATTGCAGGCACGGGGAGATCCTGCATCAGCGCGTCTTTCGACTCGCGCGCACCGACAAAGCCCACGGGGCAGCCGATGATTGCCGCGGGGCGCGGGCAGTCTGGATCTTTCAACATGTTGAGCAGATGAAACAGGGCGGTGGGGGCGTTGCCGATGGCGACAACGGCCCCTGCAAGATGGGGGCGCCAGAGTTCGAGCGCGGCGGCAGAGCGCGTGTTTCCCATGTCCTGTGCCATACCGGCGACCTTGGGGTCGCGCAGGGTGCAGATCACCTCGTTTGCGGCAGGCAGGCGCGGCCGGGTGATCCCCTCAGAGACCATATAGGCATCACAAAGGATCGGTGCGCCCCCGGCGAGCGCCGCCCGCGCGGTTTCGGCCATGCCATCAGAAAAACGCACGTGATGTTCGAGGCCAACCATGCCGGCCGCGTGGATCATCCGGACCACGACGCTTTCCTCGTCGCGGGTGAACCGGGCGAGATCGGCCTCGGCCCGGATGGTGGCAAAGCTTTCGGCATAGATCTTGGCGCCGTCGGTTTCATAGGTGTGCAGCATGTCAGCGGTCTTTCGTCAGGACGTCGGGCGCGGCGCGCAGGGCTGCGGCGCTGAGCGAGGTGAGGGCCGGGCTGGCGTCGGCGCGCCCGTTGCGGATGAGGTCGAAGCGGTCGCGCCCGGTGGCCACTAGGGCGACATCGGCGGGCTTGGGATGGGCGCAGCCTTTGGCGCAGCCAGAGACGTGGAGCTGGGTCCCGGGCGGAAGATACGGGGCCAAATCGCGGGCCAGCGCGCGGGTGGGGGCGTGCGCCTGCAGGCAACCTGGCGCTCCGGTGCACGCGATCACCTGCAGGCGCGGGTCCGTTGCGTCGAGGATCAGACCGGGCAGGGGTGGGCCGGACAGCGGATCAGGCAGTTGCGATGAGGCCGTCCGTGGCAGTGGACTGTCGCAGGCCGTAGCCTCGACGAGCAACATCCGCCACGGGGTCAGTCGCAACGCGTGGCCGGTCCCGCCCAGGGCCGCGAGGGTGGCGGCCGGGATCTGACCGAACTCCAACGCCACCAAGGTTCCGACTGCGGTCCTGCCTGGACTTGGACGAAGCGTGCCGCCTGGCGGGACAGTGTTGCCTGGCGGGACAGGGCCGCCGGGGGCGGTTGCGTCATGCGATGGAGGTGGCCCGCGGCGCGCAATCAGGTGGTGCATCCTGCCCCGACCTTCGGGCGCGCCGCCTTGGGCGAGGAACCAGCGGGCGAGCGCAAGCGCCGCTTCGGCTGCACTGTCTTCCCCGACGGGCAGGGCGGCTTCCGCACCATCGGCCCGCACCATCAGATTGGCACCGTCGCCTTCGATGCGAATGTCGGCGGCGACGTCCCGCAGCAGGGGCACGTCGCCGCTGTCGACCGCAAAGCCGAACTTTCCGGGCAGGACGAGGTCCGTTGCGGATGCCAGCCGGGCGACCAGATCAGCGGCGAGCCGATGACTGCGATCCCCGGCGGTCCAGAATGGGGTGATCAGGACATTGCGGCGGGTCTCTGCTGCGTGGTCCTGATCCACCAGCCCAAGCGTCCGGAGTGCGGCGATCAGCCTTGGATGATCCTCGGGGCGCACGCCGCGCATCTGCAGGTTGGCACGGGATGAAATATCGAGCATGCCATTGCCAAAGCGCGTCGAAAGGTCGGCTACGGCCTGTGCTTGATCAGAGGTGAGGCGCCCGAACGGAGGTCTGATGCGGACCACCAACCCATCGCCCGACATCATCGGCCGCAGTGCGCCGGGGCACCAGCCGTAGATCTTTGGGTCGGCGCTTGATGGGGCCACCGGCACACTCATGCGGCGCCCTCCAGCGACGAAAGGATGAAATTGCGCCGCGTCACCCAAAGCCCGGCCGCGCGCAGGGCGCGAAACCGGTCCCACATGGCCTGCAGCGCCGCCGGGTTCTCGCGCTCAAGGAAATCGACCAGATCCTCGCGCCCCAGCGTGGCCTCGAAGTAGAGGTCAAAGAGATGCGTCGGCACCACCTGCGCCAGATGGGCAAAGGCTGCCATATGGTCAAGCGTGGCGGCGATTTCGGCGCCGCCGCGAAACCCGTGGTTCATCATTGCACTGGCCCATTGGGGATCGGCGGCGCGGGCGCGGGTGACGCGGGCAATTTCCTCCTGCAGGCTGCGGGCCTGCGGCCGGTCCGGTCGGGTGGCGTCCATGTGGTAGAGCGCGGGCGCCTGCGCTCCGAGTCGGGCCATGGCCGCCGCAAATCCGGCCTCATGTGCGGCATAGTCTGAGGCCACCAGCACATCGGTCTCCGCAAGGTCCTGCAGATGCACGAAACTATCGGCATTGTGCAAGCGCTCTTCCAATGCTGCGCGGGCCTCGGTGATGTCGCCGCGGGCATCGATGGCATGGGAAGAGGCGGCCAGCCAGGCCTCTCCGGCGGCAGCGCGCGCGGCATCGGAATAGGTGTCGAGATGGGTTGTCATGGCGAGGCCGTATTGGCCGGGCTTGGGACCGAACACACGCGGCGATCTGGCCAGATAGGGATTGTCTGCCAGAGTTTCCTCGCGGGTGGACAGCGCGGCGGCGGCAGTTTCGAAGAGTTGCGCGAGGCCGGGGAACACATCGCGGAACAAGCCCGAAACGCGCAGGGTCACGTCGATACGGGGGCGGCCCAGAAGCGCCAGAGGGATGATCTCGAAGCCCGAGACGCGGTCCGACCCCGCGTCCCATTGCGGCGCAAGGCCTGCAAGGTGCAGCGCCATTGCGAATTCCTCGCCCGCCGTGCGCATGGTGGCAGACCCCCACAGATCCACCACCAGACCCTTCGGCCAGTCGCCGTGGTCCTGAAGGTGGCGGCGCAGCAGCTCTTCCGCCAGTTTGACCCCCTGCGCCTGTGCCGCCCGGGACGGCACCGCCCGTGGATCGGTGGTAAAGAGGTTGCGCCCAGTCGGCATCACATCCGAGCGCCCGCGGTAGGGCGACCCCGACGGCCCCGGTGCAATCATGCGCCCGGCCAGCGCATCCGTCAGCCCCTTCAGTTCTGCCGGACCATGTGCGCCGCTGCCGAAAACATGCAGCCCCTCGCCGTACTGGCTCTCTTTGATGTCGCAGACAAAACGGTCGATGCGTGTGATCGCCTCTGCGGCGGAGGCGCTCGCCGAAAGGCCGAGATCCTGTTCGACGCCGGTGCCCTGCGCCTCTGTCCGGATGTCGGCGATCAGCCGATCGCGGCGCGCCGGATCCAGCCCGTCCGCTGTGGAATACTCATCCAGCAGGCTCTCCAGCCGCCCCATCCCGGCAGGCAGCGTAGTCTGGGCCAGTGGTGGTGGCATATGGCCAAGGGTCACAGCCCCAATCCGCCGCTTGGCCTGCGCCGCCTCGCCCGGGTCGTTGACAATGAACGGATAGATCACCGGCATCGCCCCGAGCAGCGCTTCGGGCCAGCAAGTCTGCGACAGGGCCACGGCCTTGCCGGGGAGCCATTCCAGCGTGCCATGCGCTCCAACATGCACCAGCGCATCCGCCTGCGTTCGCATCCACAGGTAGAAAGCCACATAGGCATGGCGCGGCGTGCGGTCCAGATCGTGGTATTCCTCGTCGCGGGCCGCCACATCGCCGCGCTCGGGTTGCAGCGCAATCAGCGCCTTGCCCCTGCGCAGGGCGCGAAACCGGATTGCGCCGTCCTGGACCGAGGGGTCGCTTTCCACATTACCCCATGCGGCAGTCAGGTCGGATTGCAGGCTGGAGGGCAACGACTGCAACGCGGCCTCATAGTCCGACAGCGGCCAGCTCAGGGTCTCGGACGACAGGCGGGCGCCCAGATCGCCTGCTGGCGCAATATCATAGCCCTCGGTGGCAAGCGCGGCGACGATCGCCTCGGTGGAGGCCAAGGCATCAAGCCCCACCGCATGGGCAATGTTGTAGTCCCTGCCTGGATAGGTCGAGAGCACCAGCGCGAGACGCTTGTCGCGGGGCGAAGTTCGGGCCAGTCGCAACTGGGCATCGACGCGATCGAGCGCGGCCTCCACCCGTTCCGGATCGACGCGGTGGATGAAGCGGGAGTATTCCAGATCCGGGTCGCGTTTGGTGGGGGATTTGAAGCTGACGACACCTGCAAACAGCCGCCCGTCCACCTCGGGCAGGACCACATGCATGGCGAGGTCGGCTGGAGACAAGCCCCGGTCGGCCAGATCCCAGTCCTTGCGCCGCGCGGTGGAGAGCGCGACCTGGAACACCGGGCAGCCGGTGAGGCTGAGAGGGGAGGCGCTGCCGTCGCGCCCCTGGGCGGAAAAGGCGGTGGCGTTGATGATGGCGGCGGGGGTCAGCGCGGGGAGTTCGGCGTGTAGCCATTCGACGGCGGTGGTGGCCTTGAGGCTGCTGGCAAAGGCCCCGAAGGCCGCGTAGCCGCGCGCCCGCAGCCCCCGGATCAGCGCATCCACCGGCGCGGTGTCGGCGGAGGTCAGGTAGGAGCGGTAAAAGCTCACCAGAACCAGCGGCTTGTCTGTGTCTGGCAGGCGGCCCAACACGCCCTGTTCGGGGTCGTAGAAGCCATGGTCCGGGACGGATTTCTGCCCGATCACCGGTCCCGCATAGAGCCCGGCCGCCAGCGCGAGCTGCGCCAGCGCCGCCTGTGCGGCGACGGCTCCGCCCGCGTCGCAGAGCGCCTGCAGACGCCGCAGCGTCGAGGTGGGCAGGGTGGACAGCGCGTCCAGACGTGGATCTTCCTGACCATCGGCAGGCAGGATCGCCAGGGCGATGCCTTTGCGGCGGGCGAGGTCCTGCAGGGTGGCGAGACCGTATGGCCAATAGCTCTCGCCACCGATTAGCCGGACCAGAACGCCCTTGGCCCCCTCCAGCGTCTGTTCGGCGTAGACATCGACCGAGAGCGGATGCTTCAGCGCCACGAGGTTGGCCAGCCGGGTCGTCGGCAGCCGGTCGCGCCCGCGATGCCAGCCGGCGGCAAAGGCGCCGAGGTCACTGTCGGAAAACGACAGCACCACCAGATCGCCGGGGGTCTGCCCGACGTCATAGGGGGTGTCGGTTTCACCGAGCCCGTGGCTTTCGCGGAAGACGACGTGCATGAGGTTGGTCCGCTTCGTTCAAATCAGAAGGGGGCAGCGCCGGACCACTTGGCGTGGGGGATGCGCCATCCCGGGGAGGCGGGCGCGACCTCAATGGCGGGAGGTCGCGCCCTGTATTGTCACGATCAGGCGCCGAGATCGGCGTGGATGCCTGCGGTGTCGATGTTATCATGCTCGGCGATCACCACCAGCTGGGTCCTGCGCTCCTGCGTGCCCCAGGGTTGATCATATTGCGCGCGCAGGCGCTCGCCCACCGCCTGTACCAGCATTCGCATCGGCTTTCCTTCGACAGCAACATAGCCCTTGACCCGCAGGATGTTGCGGGCGCGGGCCATTTCGATGATCCGACTGTGCAGCGCTTCGGGATCGGAGACTTCGCCCAATTCGACCACGATGCTTTCAAAATCGTCATGCTCGTGATCGTGGTGACCATCGTGATGGCTGGGACGTGCGTCGAGGTCGTCTTCGGCTGCGGCCTCAAGGCCCAGGATCACACGCGGGTCGATCGCGCCTTCGGTCATCGGCAGGATCGGCAGTTTGCGGGGCGCTTCGGCCTCGATCACGGCGCGGGCTTTTTCAACACCGTCTTCGCCGGCCAGATCGGCCTTGGACAGCAACACGATATCGGCGCAGGAGATCTGATCCTCAAAGACCTCGGACAGCGGCGTCTCATGGTCGAGGCTTTCATCCGCCGCGCGCTGGGCCTCCACGGCGGCGGGGTCCGGTGCGAACTGACCCTTTGCGACGGCCTCGGCATCGGCCAGCGCAATCACCCCGTCAACGGTGATGCGGGACCGGATCGCGGGCCAGTCAAACGCCTTGAGCAGCGGTTTCGGCAGCGCCAGCCCGGAGGTCTCGATCACGATATGCTCGGGCGGTTCCGGCAGGGCCATCAGCTGTTCGATGGTGGGGATGAAGTCATCGGCCACGGTGCAGCAGATGCAGCCGTTTGCCAGCTCCATGATGTTTTCCGCCGGGCAGTTTTCATCGGCGCAGGATTTCAGGATGTCACCATCGACACCGGCGGTGCCGAATTCATTGACCACCACCGCAAGGCGCTTGCCCTGCGGGTTTTGCATCAGGTGACGGATCAAAGTGGTCTTGCCGGCGCCGAGAAAGCCGGTGATGACGGTGACGGGGATCTTGTTGAGCGTGCTCATGGATCAGTCCTTTGCAGCAGGGTCTGCGGAGAGGTCGACACCGGGCATATGGACCGGCGGGATACGGGCAATGGATTGTTTGCGAAACACCACCGGTCGTTCGCGCCAGGGCACGAACCCATCCGTGGTGGCGGCATAGGCGGACGCGCCTGCGAGGATGTCATCGAGATGGCTGTCCGGGTCAAGATCGCCGTAGATGTAGCTCCAGCGATCGGGGCCGCCTGACAGATGCAGGGTGCAACCGCGGGAACAGGCGGAAAGACACTCGACGCCGCGCACAGTGACGCCTGCGGGCAAGTCGGCCCCGGCGAGACGTTCGGTCAGCACCCGACCGGGGCGCATGGCCTCGGGATCGGCCCCGGATTCGGCCCCGGTGCGGCGACAGGTGGTGCAGACGGTCAGGACAACCGGTTCTGCGGGCAGTGGCGGGATATCACCCATGCGGCCTCTTCTCCTCCTCCTCTCGGGCGGGTGGGGCAGGCCAGAAGGGGGTTCTGCGCCCACTCGACGGTGGTGACAGGCCCTCGACCGGTCGCGGAACACCCCGTCCGCCGGTTGACGTCATACGTTGGCAGGTCTCCCGGCTTGCGGATGCCAGTGCCGAACGGGGCGCTGACGGTCTTCCCGCCTTCCCGGCTGTGCCTTGCGGCAGGGGCCAGTGGCGTCTGGAGACCTCTCCGGTCACGGTCGCGGGGGCGGCTGTGCTTGGGGCCACTGTCTGCGGCCCTGTCACATTCCCTCTTCGCCCAAAGGACATGCCTTCGGGAACCAACAAAAACCCCCTTGCGCCATGGCGGCACTCTTTGTCAAGACATGGGGGCAAACAGCAGGAGTGAGCCCCGTGAGCGATCAGACGTCTTCGACGACCAAAAGCGACATTTCCGAAGAGGAAGCGGCGCGCCACGCCTCCAAGATGGCCAAGAAAAAGGCCGCGCGCGACAAGATGATGAAAACGAAGGATGGCGAAAAGGGCCTGATCATTGTGCACACCGGGCCGGGCAAGGGCAAATCCTCCAGCGGCTTCGGGATGATCATGCGGTGTATCGCGCATGGGATGCCCTCGGCGGTGGTACAGTTCATCAAAGGCGCCTGGCAGACCGGCGAACGCACATTGATCGAGGAAAACTTTTCGGACCTGTGTCAGTTCTATGCAATGGGCGAAGGTTTCACCTGGGAAACGCAGGATAAGGCGCGCGATATTGCGGCTGCGCAGAAGGGCTGGGAAAAGGCCAAGGAGATGATACTGGACGAAGCCAACACGATGGTTTTGCTGGATGAAATCAATATCGCGTTGCGGTATGACTATCTCGACCTCGACGAGGTGCTGGACTTTCTGGTGGAGCACAAACCACCGATGACCCATGTGGTGCTGACCGGCCGGGGTGCCAAGGACGAGCTGATAGAGATCGCCGATCTGGTGACGGAAATGACGCAGATCAAACATCCGTTCCGGGCTGGCATCAAGGCGCAGAAGGGCGTCGAATTCTGATCTCCGTCCCGGCTGCGCCGCCGGGCGGCGCGCCTGTGCATGGGGCGGGCCTGTGCATGGGGCGGGCCCGACGGGGGAAGTTCAAACTATGGCTTGAGGACGCGGCGTTCCCGCCTACCTTGCAAGAAGCCATCACCAAAACGGATGATGCGCCTGCTTTGGAAGGTTTGGAATGGACGTGAATGAAAACGCCGCAAGAATAGCCGTGGTCGGTTTGGGGCCCCGCGGACTGGGCGCGCTTGAGGCGCTGGGCGAGCGACTTTTACGCGACGGTCGCCGGATGGCGGTCGATGTGTTTGATCCTGCGTCCTTTCCCGGGGCCGGGCCCAACTTCTGCCCCGAAGAGAGCCCGCTCTGTCTGTTGAACATACCGAACCGGGACATCGCCATTCGCCCGCCGTCCTTTTCCACCTGTGGACAGTTTGCAGATTGGCTCGACCGGACGCCAGACCCGGACAGTTTTCCCACCCGCGCGGATCTGGGGCGCTATCTGCAGGCGCGTCTGGCGGATGTGCGCGCGCTGGACAGGATGCCGGTGACCCTGCATCCGGAGTGTGTGGATCAGATTGAACGCAGTGAAGAGGGCTGGAAACTGAACGCCGGCGACCGTTGGTTTGGTCCCTATGCAGAGGTTCTGCTGACGCTGGGCCAGCCCAGGACGGCCCCTGACGACCAGCTCGCGGAGTGGACAGAACACGCACAACGCGCGGGACTTCATCTGTCAGATGCCTATCCGGCCAGACGTCTGGAGGAACAGGCGAAGGGCTGGCAGGGAGAGATCGTCGCCATACGGGGGCTGGCCTTGTCGTCCTTTGACGTGTGCCGGGCGCTGACCGCGGCGCAGGGCGGGCAATTTCAGGCGCAGGGCTACATCGCCTCGGGCCGCGAACCCAAGCGGATCATTGCGTTTTCCCTGGATGGCAAACCACCCTTTGCCAAACCGGAAACGGAGCAGATTGATGCGTGGTTCGAACCTTTGGCCGCCGAAACGGAGGTGTTCGTATCAGCGCTCGACCGCGCGGCAACCTCGGATCCTGACAGCGCGGCGGAGATTATCAATGCCGCCCTGGTGCCCGTGGTGACGCGGATATTGGAGATGTCCTCGGCCTCTGACAGGGCTTCTGACGGCGCAACTGACGTCATCGACTGGCTGCAGACCGAGTGGACATCGCCCTCGACACAGGAAACCGGCAGCCCGCGTGAAATCCTGCGCCGGGGTATCGCGCTTGCCGAAGGGAAACAGCCCCCCACCATCGGCTATATCGTGGGGCAGGTCTGGAGAAAATGGCAGGACGAATTTCGCGCTGGGTTCAATCCTGTGGTGGTGGCGGCTGAAACGGCAAAGGCCATCGTCGGGTTTGATGAGGGGTTGAAGCGGTACTCCTACGGCCCGCCTGTCTCCTCGGCGCGCGAAATGGACGCCTTGATCGAGGCGGGGATCCTTGATCTGTCGCTTGCCATCGACCCCGACATAGAGCTGACAAAAACCGGGTGGAAGCTGTCATCGCAGGAGGAGGCTGTGGACGCAGTGGAGGCATCGGTCATGATCGATGCGGTTCTTCCGTCGCCTGACCTGTCGACCATAGCCGCGCCGCTTGTCCCTGATTTGACGCAGAGCGGCCTGCTGCACCCCTTGACCTCGGGACTGGCGGCGCAGACCGCTGCGGACGGTCGCGTCTTGGATCGCCACGGCACTCCGGTCACCGGGCTCTGTCTTTTGGGGCGCCTCGCACTCGGAAGTGTCGTCGCCGTCGATTCACTCCACGATTGTTTTGGCGACGCGACAAACCGTTGGGCTGCCGGAGTTCTCAGGCGGGTCTAGACCGGAGCGCGGCCGGTGGAACCAAACCGGAAGCTTGTGCGTTTGGAAGGGGAACGCAGCACCCCGCCATCGGTTGAGTGGCGGCCTTCCAGGAGACAGCTAAATGGCAGATCACGAGAGACTTTACCGCGCTACGGCGGTCACCCAGTCATCCACCGAAACCGTGGACCGATCGGTTGAGGTCGGCACCGGCGGGGAGCCCCATCAGCGCGGCGATGGCCCGGTTCTGACGACATCTCAGGGCGTTCCGGTGAGCGACAACCAGAATACCCTGCGCGCCGGGCCACGGGGTCCGGCGCTGATGGAAGATTTTCATTTCCGCGAAAAGATATTTCACTTTGATCATGAACGTATCCCCGAACGTGTCGTGCATGCGCGTGGATATGGGGCGCATGGCTATTTCGAAGCGACAGAAAACCTGTCGGATCTGACCTCCGCGCATTTGTTCCAGGAAAAAGGGCGCAGAGTTCCTGCGTTCGTGCGGTTTTCGACGGTGGCGGGGAACAAGGGGTCGGTCGATCTGGCACGCGATGTCCGCGGTTTTGCGGTCAAGCTTTATACCGAGGAGGGCAACTGGGATATCGTCGGCAACAACATTCCTGTCTTCTTCATTCAGGATGCGATGAAATTCCCGGATCTCGTGCATTCGGTCAAGGAGGCGCCGGACCGTGCCTTTCCGCAAGCCCAATCGGCTCATGACAATTTCTGGGATTTTATCTCCTTGATGCCGGAATCCATGCATATGATCATGTGGGCGATGTCGGACCGGGCGATCCCGAGGTCGTTCCGTTTCATGGAAGGCTTCGGCGTCCATACCTTCCGCTTTGTGAATGCCGAGGGAAAAGGCCAGTTCGTGAAGTTTCATTGGAAGCCGAAACAAGGTCTCCAATCCGTCATCTGGGACGAGGCGGTCAAGATCAACGGGGCCGACCCTGATTTCCACCGTCGTGACCTTTGGGCGGCAATCCAGAACGGAGACTATCCGGAATGGGAACTTGGTGTTCAGGTCTTTGATGACGACTTCGCGGACAGCTTTCCCTTCGATGTGCTCGACGCGACCAAGCTGATCCCGGAAGAAGATGTGCCGGTTCGCATCATTGGCCGTCTGGTGCTGGACCGCGTTGTCGACAACTTCTTTGCCGAGACGGAACAGGTGGCATTTTGTACCCAGAACATCGTGCCGGGGATCGATTTTACGAACGACCCTTTGCTGCAGGGGCGCAACTTTTCCTATCTTGATACCCAGACCAAGCGCCTGGGGGGGCCTAATTTCACCCATATCCCGATCAACGCCCCGAAATGCCCGTTCCATCACTTTCAGCAGGACGGCCACATGGCGATGCACAATCCCGCCGGGCGCGCCAATTACGAACCCAACAGCTGGAGCGAAGGCGGTCCCCGCGCGGATCGCGAGCGGGGACACAAATCCTTTGCCGAGCAGGTCGACGGAGAAAAGCGCAAGATGCGCGGCGAGCTTTTCGCCGATCACTACAGTCAGGCGCGGCAATTCTATCGGAGCCAGACCGAAGTCGAGCAGGCCCACATCGCCGATGCCATCGTTTTCGAACTGTCCAAGGTCGAGACCCCGGCAATCCGGGACCGGATGGTGGCGCATCTGCCGAATATCGACGCGGGTCTTGCCAAGGCCGTGGCTGATGGTCTCGGTATGAAATCGGTGCCTGCGGCCCACGAGCCAGCGCGAGAGCCGCTCGACGACCTGCAGACTTCGGACGCTTTGTCGCTCCTGAAGAATGGCCCTCAGAGCTTTGCGGGGCGCAAAATGGGGATGTTGTTGACCGATGGCATCGACGACGGGCTTCTTGAGAGCATGATCGATGCGGTCAAGGCGGTCGGCGGCATGGTCGAGATCGTCGCGCCGACGATCAGCGGGATCGTGACGGCCAATGGCAAGGAAGTTCCGGCTCAGCAGAAGATCGATGGCGGCCCGTCGGTTCTCTATGATGCAGTGGTGGTTCTGGTGTCGGAAGAGGGAGCGCGCGATTTGAAAGCGATGCATGCGGCCCGGACCTTTGTCGCGGACGCCTTTGCCCATGGGAAGTTCATTGCTGTTGGCGATGCGGGCGCAGAGCTTCTGAAAGCAGCGGGGGTCACGGACCTTGATGCGGGGGTTCTATCGCTTGCCAAGAAGAGTGATGCGGAAAAATTCGTGTCGACATGTGCGAAAGTGAGGCATTGGGATCGCCTGAGCTGACGGGGGTCTCTCTACTCTCTCTCCGAGCGCAGAATGTCAGGGGCTGCATGCATTGTGCAGTCCCTGCACGTCTGTCTTGGGGGTGAGAAAAGATGCCGTTTTTATGGAGCTGCCGTGCAGTCCTGTGAGCCAACCTTGTCCTCCGGTCTATCACCGCCAGACCAACGGAAGCCTACGCAGGGGATCCGGGAAAATCAGGGTGACGCTCGTCTGGTTCTGCGATACCGTTTTTATGCGACACACGTTATGCGATCAAAAAAGGGCGTCATTTGAATACTTCGGCAACACCCCATGATTTTCAGGCTGATATCGACGCCATTGGTCGCAATCAGACCATTCCGATCCTTCTTGAGACAGTGTTGTTGGCAACGGGAATGGGGTTTGCGGCAGTGGCGCGTGTGACCGACGCCCGTTGGGTGACCTGTCGCGCCCTTGACCAAATATCTTTCGGGCTGACCCCTGGCGACGAGCTGGATGTCGAAACGACGCTCTGCAATGAGGTCAGGCAGTTCGATCAGGAGATCGTCATCGACGATGTGCGCCAAGACCCGCTCTATAGGGATCACCCCTGCCCACAGCGGTACGGGTTCCGCAGCTATATCTCGATTCCGATCCGACAGGCGGATGGTACGTTTTTCGGCACGCTCTGTGCGATCGACCCGGCCCCCCGCCAGCTCAGGAACGACCGTGTTCTGGGGATGTTTCGATTGTTCGCCAGGATGATCGCAGAGGCGCTGGACGCCGATGAGGCATATGCCCAAAGTCAGTTGGCCCTGTCGCACGAACGCGACCTTGCGTCGTCACAAGAGAAGTTCATTGCAATTCTGGCTCATGACCTGCGCAACCCAATCGGCGCCCTGAGTGCCGGGTTGCGGATGATGGAACGGCGCGACATTGATGACAAGGCAGCGGAGTTGGTCAAGTTGATGCGGGGGTCCGTGAACCGCATGGGATTGCTGATTGAAAACCTCCTTGATCAAGCCCGCAAACGTAGCGGCGGCGGCATGCTGATTGAACGTACCGTCGCCTATGATCTCGACCAGGCGCTGCTGCAGATCGTGTCGGAGTTTCAGGCAGTTGCACCGGAACAGACTATTCAGGCAAGCATTGATATTCCCGGCCCGGTTCATTGCGACGTTCCAAGGATTTGCCAGCTGTTTTCCAACCTTCTGAGCAATGCGGTGTCTCATGGGCGAGCGGGACTGCCGATCGAGATCGGCGTCAGCCTGGAGGGAGAACGCTTTGCTCTGTCGATATCCAACTACGGAGATCCGATACCGGAGGAGCAGTTGCCGAGCCTCTTTGAGCCGTTCAAGAAAGGCCCCAATCGTTCGGAGCGCAACGGGCTGGGGTTGGGCCTGTTTATCGCATCGGAAATCGCCAAGGGACATGACGGCAATCTATCCGTGTCGTTTGAGGAGGATCGAAACAGGTTTTCCTTCGTGATGCGATCTGTGTGTTCCCCCCAATAGACCTCATCCTGTTGCGCTGAATGGAGGGCGGGGCAGGTCGGGCCGGATTTGCGGCCAGTTTTGCGGCCAGGCAAGCTCACGCCGATCGCTTGGACAGATCCGCCTATTCTGTGACCACTCCGGCCAGTCTCCTCCATGAGATTGGCGGCGGAGCCTCAATCGGATGCGAATTCTCTTGTCCGCTCCACGCGGCCTTGGCATGCAACCTCCATGGAGCCGAAACTTACTATTGTTGTTGTTGAAGATGACCGGGACCGCGCGATTGCGATCGTCGACGCGCTGAAGACGGCTGGCGATCACGAGGTTGTGGTAATTGCAAACGCAAGCGGCCTTGCGCGAAGGATCGTTGCCCATGCGCCCGACATCGTGCTGATCGACATCGACAACCCCACCCGCGACATGCTTGAGGAGTTGACGCTTGCCTCCGGACCTCTGGAGCGGCCGGTCGCGATGTTTGTCTCCGGCGAGGCAGGCGGGCTGGCGCGGGCTGCGATTGAGGCGGGCGTCTCGGCCTACGTCGTTGACGGCCTGTCCCCGGAGCGGCTCAAGCCGGTGATGGACACGGCGATTGCCCGGTTCCGCATGGTCAAACAGATGCGCACGGAACTTGCCGAGACCCGGCGCGCCCTTGAAGAGCGCAAGGTCCTGGATCGTGCCAAGGGGCTGCTGATGAAGGCCAAGGGCATCGAGGAGGACGCGGCCTATGCCCTGTTGCGCAAGACGGCCATGGATCAGGGGCGCCGGGTGGCGGATGTCGCAGAGGCACTGGTGACGGCATCGGAGTTGCTACGATGAAGACGGTCACTTTGCCGGTCGCCTATATGCCGCTCGTGGATGCGGCCCCTCTGATCGTCGCGCAGGAAATGGGCTTTGCCGAAGCGGAGGGGATCGCGCTGGATCTGGTCGCCGCGCCCTCGTGGTCTTCGGTGCGCGATATGTTGGCCTTTGGCCGCGTGGATGCGGCTCATTTGCTCTCTCCCGTGCCCGTCGCCATGGCGCTTGGCCTTGGTGGGGTCACGACGCCGGTGTCGGCGGTGATGGTGCTTTCGGTGAACGGCAATGTGATCGGAGTGGGCCGCACCCTGGAGGCGCGGCTGCGTCAGAATGGCTATGGCTTTGACTTTGCCGATGTCGCCGGTGCGGCAAAGGCGCTGGCCCGGGTGGCTGAGGGGCCGATGGTGTTCGGGGTCCCGTTTCCCTTTTCGATGCACGCCGAGCTGTTGCGGTATTGGTTCGAACATACTGAGCTGGGTCAAACTGCGGTTGAAATCCGCACGGTTCCGCCGCCGCTGATGGCCGAAGCACTGGCTGCGGGCGATATTGATGCGTTCTGCGTTGGGGAACCCTGGGGATCTGTTGCAGTCGATCAGGGGTCCGGGGCCTTGTTGCTGCCCGGCAAGGCGATCTGGTCCTTTGCGCCGGAAAAAGTTCTCGCGGTCCGTACCGATTGGGCCGAGACCGAGCCGCATTTGCTGCGCCGTTTGATGCGTGCGGTCTGGACGGCGGGTCAATGGTTGGCGCAGCCGGATGCGCGCACGGCCGCCGCAGAGATTCTGTCGCGAAAAACCTATCTCGATGTGTCGCCTGAATTGATCGACAGGGCGCTGCACGGGCGATTTACAATTTCCGGTCATGCGGAACAGCGTGAGGTGACCGGTTTTGTCGAATTCCACGAAGGCGCTGCAAGCTTCCCGTGGCGCAGTCAGGCCCGCTGGATGGCGCACCGGTTGAGCCTGCGTCACGGGCTCGCGCCAGAGGCGGCGATGGACAAGGCGGCACAGGTCTACCGCAGTGATCTGTACCGCGGTCATATGGTGGCGGGTGACGCGGATATGCCCGGTGCATCGGAAAAGCTCGAGGGCTCGATTCGCCACGCCACGGCGGTCGCGTCACAAAAAGGTCAGCTGACCTTGCTTCCTGACACGTTCTTTGATGGGCGCGTTTTTGACCCGGATGCGGAAAGCTGACCAAAAAACGGGCAAACCGGCGTGCTGATGCAGCTGATTAAACCGTCGGTGCCGCAGCGCAGAAGTTTTCTCTGGATCGCCATGGTGGCCTTCTTCATATCTTGAGTCACCGGCACACAATGGCGTGCGCCGATCCGATTTTCTCCCAATGACAGGGAAACGCTGAGCAAGGTCGCTCACTCTCCTCCGGCAATTCCCGGCGGTTAGTGATGTGGCCTTTTTTGCGTTTCGACTGCGGTCTCCTCCGCTAGTGTCCATGGAAAGGACAGAAGATGAATAGACTTATCTTGAGCCTTGTAGCCTCAACCGCACTGACCAGCCCTGCTTTCGCCGAAATGCTTGAGCTGGAAAAAGACGAACTGACATTTGGGTTCATCAAACTCACCGACATGGCGCCGCTCGCTGTCGCGTATGAACAGGGGTATTTCCTCGATGAGGGCCTGTTTGTCACGCTTGAGGCGCAGGCCAACTGGAAAGTGCTGCTGGACGGTGTGATCGATGGCCAGTTGGACGGCGCCCATATGCTGGCAGGGCAGCCGCTGGCTGCCACCATCGGGTTCGGGACCGAGGCCCATATCATCACGCCCTTCTCGATGGATCTGAACGGCAACGGGATCACGGTCTCGAACGATGTCTGGGAAAAGATGCTGCCGCATATTCCCAAGATGGAGGACGGCCGTCCCCAGCACCCGATTTCCGCAAGCGCCCTCGCGCCCGTGGTGGAGGAGTTCAAGGCAGAGGGCAAGCCGTTCAACATGGGAATGGTGTTCCCGGTCTCCACTCACAACTATGAATTGCGCTACTGGCTGGCGGCCGGCGGGTTGCACCCGGGATACTACAGCCCTGAAAATGTCTCCGGTCAGATTGATGCCGATGTGTTCCTGTCGGTGACCCCTCCGCCGCAGATGCCGGCCACTCTGGAGGCGGGCACCATCAGTGGCTATTGCGTCGGCGAACCCTGGAACCAGCAGGCTGTATTCAAAGGGATCGGTGTGCCTGTGATCACGGATTATCAGCTGTGGAAGAACAATCCGGAGAAGGTCTTCGGTATCAACGCCGATTTTGCCGAACAATACCCCAACACAACCCTGGCGGTGACCAAGGCGTTGATCCGTGCCGCCATCTGGCTGGATGAGAACGACAACGCCAACCGCAAAGAGGCCGTGGAGATCCTGAGCCGTCCTGAATATGTCGGTGCCGATGCCGAGGTGATCGCCAACTCCATGACCGGGTTTTTCGAGTTTGAGAAAGGCGACAAACGCGACATTCCGGATTTCAACGTGTTCTTCCGGCACCACGCGACCTACCCGTTTTATTCGGACGCGATCTGGTACCTGACGCAGATGCGGCGCTGGGGTCAGATTGCAGAACCAAAATCGGACGCCTGGTACGACGAGGTCGCCCGCGATGTCTACAAGCCCGACATCTACCTGCAGGCCGCACGGATGCTGGTCGATGAAAACCTCGCACAGGAAGCGGATTTCCCGTGGGACAGCGATGGCTACAAGGATCCGACCCCTGCCGCCGACATCATCGACGGCATCCCCTACGACGGCCGCTATCCAAATGCCTATCTCGACAGTCTGCCGATCGGCATGAAGGGCGACCAGACCGTCGCCGGCACAGACGTCAAAGGCTGATTTCCAGAACGACAGGCAAGCCCCGGATGAATTTTCCGGGGCCCCCATCATCCAGACAAGCGCGCCCCGGGCGCAGACCCGGGGCCTCGCCCCTCATGACGAGGACATGACAATGACAACCGTCGATCCGAATTTCACCGAAACAGCCGCACGCGAGGCCCGTCGCGCCCGGCTCTTCACCCGCATCAATGTCGCCGACAAATGGTTTCAGGTGCTCGGGCTGAGCTGGGTCACACCACTGCTCAAAGCCTGCGCCGGGGACAATCCGCATGCGCAGGTCAAGGAAATCTGGCGCCTTCTGGCGGTGCCGCTGCTGGCCATTTTCGCCTTTCTGCTGCTCTGGGGTACGCTGGCGCCGAAAGTGCAGACCAGCCTTGGGGCCGTACCGGGCCCGGTGCAGGTCTGGGAAGAAGTGGTGAACCTGCATCAGGACGCCCAGGCCAAGGCCGAAAAACGCGAGAAATTCGAGGCGATGGTCGAAAAACGCAACCAGCGTTTGATCGATGCGGGGCGGGCCGATGAGGTGAAAACCGTGGCCTATACCGGCGCGCCCAGCTTTTACCACCAGATCTGGATCTCTATCAAAACCGTGTTCTTCGGGTTTCTGATCGCGACCGTCGTGGCCGTGCCGTTGGGCATCGCCGCCGGCCTGTCGCCCATCGCGAATGCGGCCCTGAACCCCTTGATCCAGATTTTCAAACCTGTTTCGCCGCTGGCATGGTTGCCGATTGTCACAATGGTCGTCAGCGCGCTTTCCGCCTCGCAGGATGGCTGGTTCGAGAAGTCCTTTCTGATCTCCGCGATTACAGTGACGCTGTGTTCATTGTGGCCGACGCTGATCAATACAGCCCTCGGAGTTGCCTCGATCGACAAGGATCTGGTCAATGTTTCCAAGGTGTTGAAGATGAACACCTGGACCAAGATCACCAAGTTGGTGCTACCCTCGGCGCTGCCGCTGATCTTCACCGGCCTGCGCCTCAGCCTCGGTGTCGGCTGGATGGTGCTGATCGCAGCCGAGATGCTGGCGCAGAACCCGGGCCTTGGCAAATTCGTCTGGGACGAGTTCCAGAACGGCTCCTCCAGCAGCCTCGCCAAGATCATGGTAGCCGTGGTGACCATCGGGATCATCGGTTTCATGCTGGACCGGGTGATGTTTGCCCTGCAGTCGCTTTTCACCTTCACGAACAACCGGTGAGCGACATGAGTATTCTCAAATTCGAAAACCTGTCAAAGAGCTTCGGCACCGGCACCCATGCGACCCAGGTGTTGAAGGACATCGACCTCGAGGTCTCCGAGGGGGAGTTTCTGGTCATCCTGGGGTTTTCCGGCACCGGCAAGACCACATTGATCAATCTGATGGCGGGGCTGGAGCAGCCAACCAAGGGCAAGGTCACCTTCAAGGGGCGGCCGGTCATCGGTCCAGGCCCCGAACGGGGCGTGATCTTTCAGTCCTACTCGCTGATGCCCTGGCTGACGGTCAGCGGCAATATCGGGCTTGCGGTTGATACTGTCTTTCCTGGTCTGTCCCGGGCGCAGAAGGCTGAAAAAGTTGCCTATTACGTCAATATGGTGGGGCTCAGCCATGCGGCAAGCCGGCGTCCGGCAGAGCTGTCCGGCGGCATGCGTCAGCGGGTCAATGTGGCCCGTGCGCTGGCGATGAACCCGGAGATGCTGTTGCTGGACGAACCGCTTTCGGCGCTGGATGCACTGACTCGGGCAAATCTGGCCGACGAAATCGAACAGATCTGGGAGCAGGACAAGAAAACCTGCGTTCTGATCACCAATGATGTGGACGAGGCGATCATCCTGGCCGATCGGATCATCGCGCTCAATCCCGACGGCACCCTTGGTCAGGAGTTCCCGGTCTCCATCCCGCGTCCGCGTGATCGCACCGCCATGAACAGCGATGAGGGGTTCAAACGGCTGCGGGCTGAGGTCACCAAATACCTGATGGATGTCGGGATCGAGGCCAAGGTGGAAGGGACCCGCCTGCTGCCTGACGTGACACCGATCCACAATATTCCGGCGGCCGTCAAATCAGCGCAGAAAACGATGCTGGATGACCGGTTTTTGAACTTCAGCCAGCTTCACAAGATCTATCCTACCCCCAAGGGGCCTCTGACCGTGGTGGAAGATTTCGATCTCAAGATCGACCGTGGCGAATTCATCAGTCTGATCGGTCACTCCGGATGCGGCAAATCCACCGTTCTGACGATGGCGGCCGGATTGAACCCTATCTCCAAGGGCGCCATCAAGCTGGATGGCCGCCACGTCGAAGGCGCAGACCCCGAGCGGGCGGTTGTGTTCCAGTCACCGAACCTGTTTCCCTGGCTCACCGCCAAGCAGAACGTCGCCATCGGCGCAGACAAGGTCTATCCGCGTGCCAGCCAGGCCGAGCGGCAGGAGGTGGTGGAATACTACCTCGAACGGGTGGGTCTGGCCGACGCCATGGACAAGCCCGCCACGGAATTGTCGAACGGAATGCAGCAACGGGTTGGCATCGCGCGGGCGTTTGCGCTGTCGCCCAAACTGCTGCTGTTGGATGAGCCGTTTGGCATGCTTGACAGCCTGACGCGCTGGGAGCTGCAAGAGGTCCTGATGGAGGTCTGGAGCCGGACCAAAGTCACGGCCATCTGTGTCACCCACGACGTTGACGAGGCGATCCTTCTGGCCGACCGGGTGGTGATGATGACCAACGGTCCTCAGGCCACCATCGGCAAAATCACCAAGGTCGATCTGCCGCGTCCCCGCACGCGCAAGGCGCTGCTGGAACACCCTGATTACTATGCCTACCGGCAGGAAGTGCTCGATTTCCTCGAAGAATACGAACACGGAGCGAAACCCAAGCCAAAATCCCAAACCTTGGCGGCGGAGTAAAACATTCATGAAACAGAAACTCGTCATAATCGGCGCCGGCATGGCCTCCGGTCGGGTGATCGAGCACTTGCTCGAAACCTGCCCCGAAGCCTACGACATTACGGTGTTCAATGCCGAGCCACGTGGGAACTACAATCGTATCATGCTGTCGCCGGTGCTGTCGGGCGACAAGACCTACGAAGAGATCGTGACCCATTCCGACGACTGGTACAAAGAGAACGCGGTAACCTGCCGCTTTGGCGAGAAGGTTCTGCGGATTGACCGGCAGGCCAAGCAGGTTGAAGGCGAAAAGGGCCGGGTGGCCTATGACAAGCTGATTGTTGCGGGCGGTTCTACCCCTTTCATCATTCCGCTGCCGGGTCATGATCTGGAGGGCGTCATCGCCTACCGCGATCTGGAAGACACGCAACGCATGATGACCATGACCAAAGGCAACCGTGTGGTTGTGATCGGCGGTGGTCTGCTGGGTCTGGAGGCGGCCGCAGGCATGGCCGCACGCGGCGCAGAGGTCACTGTGGTCCATATCATGGGCCACCTGATGGAGCGGCAGCTGGACGAGGCTGCGGGCTATCTGCTGAAAAAATCGCTGGAAGCCAAGGGCATCACCGTCCGCCTCAGCGCCAACTCAAAGCAAATCCTTGGCGCGGACGGTCGCGTGCGGGCGCTACAGCTTGAAGATGGCACCGAACTGCCCTGCGATCTGCTGGTTATGGCCGTGGGTATTCGTCCCAACACTGCTCTGGCCAAGGATGCCGGACTGGCCGTCGGGCGCGGCGTTCATGTCGACGACAAGATGGTGACCTCGGACGGGGATGTTCTCGCGGTTGGCGAATGTGTCGAACATGACGGGGCGATCTTTGGACTGGTTGCGCCGCTGTACGATCAGGCGCGGGTCGCGGCGCAAACGCTCCTCGGCCAGGAGGCCGCCTTTGTTCAGAAAACCCTGTCCACAAAACTGAAGGTCACCGGCTGCGATCTGTTCAGTGCAGGCGATTTCGCGGGCGTCGAGGGCCGTGAGGATATCGTGTACCGCGACCCCGCGCGCGGCGTCTACAAACGTCTGGTGATCGAAGGTGATCGTCTGGTGGGCTGCGTCATGTATGGCGACACGGCTGACGGGAATTGGTTCTTTGGGCTGATCCGGGACCGCACGTCGATTGAGGAAATGCGCGATACGCTGATCTTTGGTCCGGCATATCAGGGGGGTGCCCAATCGGACCCGCTGTCAGCCGTTGCAGCCTTGCCGCCTGAGGCGGAAAATTGTGGCTGCAACGGCATTTTCAAAGGCACTATCGTACAGGAGATCGAAGGGGGGCAGATGCGCTGGGGCGCGTGGAGGCCGCATCAGGTGGAGCGGGCGCTGCCGGGCTGCCCGCGCAGGGCAGGCCCCCTGTCAGACCTGCTTTCAGTCGCCATGGCAGACGGCATCATACGCGGCCAGATCGCCGACTATCCTGTCACACAGGAAGGGGGGCGTAGTCTGCTGGATGGGGCGGCACTGAGCAATCGGAGCGCCGCATGATGGACGGCACTGACCGGTCTGAGATTGGGCCAGAAATTCGGCCAGAAATTCGGCCAGAAATTCGGACAGAGAGCAAGCTGGAGAGCCAGCCAGAGATCCGGTCCACCTGTCCCTACTGCGGGGTGGGCTGTGGCGTCTTTCTGCGCGCCGACGGCCAGGGGGGGATCTCGGTCCGGGGGGACCCGGCGCATCCTGCGAACTCTGGTCGGCTGTGTTCCAAAGGATCGGCGCTGGCGGAAACCGTCGGGCTGGGTGACCGCCTGCTGGCCCCCCGGGTCAACGGGCGGGAGGCGAGTTGGGACGATGCACTTCAGTTGGTGGCCGACCGGTTCCGCACATCGATTGCCGAGCATGGCCCCGACAGCGTGGCGATCTACGCCTCTGGCCAGATGTTGACCGAGGATTACTACCTGGCCAACAAACTGATGAAGGGCTTCATCGGATCCGCAAATATCGACACCAACTCGCGGCTGTGCATGGCCTCGACGGTGGCGGGGCACCGCCGCGCGTTCGGCACCGATACTGTGCCGGGCACCTACGAGGATCTGGGCGCGGCCGATCTGGTGGTGCTGGTCGGCTCCAATCTGGCGTGGTGCCATCCTGTCCTGTACCAACAAGTGTTGGCCGCAAAGAAAGCGCGCGGCACCCGGATTGTGGTGATCGACCCGCGCCGCACCGCAAGCTGTGACGCGGCAGACATGCATCTTGCTCTGGCCCCCGGCAGTGACGTTGCCTTGTTCAACCGGCTGCTGGCGGAACTCTCCGCCGGGAAAATGGTCGATCAGACATACCTTGCCCATACCAAAGGGTTCACCGACGCGCTGGACGCCGCCCGTGCGGATGATGTGAGTGTCACCGGCCTGAGCGAGGCCGAGATCGCGCAGTTTTGCGATCTGTGGATGCAGACCGAGAAGGTTGTGACCGTCTTCAGCCAGGGCGTGAACCAATCCACCAGCGGATCTGACAAGGTCAACGCCATCCTCAATTGCCATCTGGCCAGTGGCCGCATCGGACGTCCGGGGATGGGACCTCTCTCCGTGACAGGCCAGCCCAATGCGATGGGCGGGCGTGAGGTTGGCGGGCTCGCCAATATGCTGGCCTGCCATCTGGATCTTGAAAACCCCGATCACCGGGCCGCGGTGCGCGAATGCTGGAACGCGCCGACGATTGCGGAGGCGCCGGGGTTGAAGGCAGTGGATATGTTCCGCGCTGCGGGCGATGGCCGGATCAAGGCCTTGTGGATCATTCATACCAATCCGGCGGTGTCCATGCCGGAGGCCGATGCGGTGCGTGACGCTATCGCTGCCTGTCCCTTCACCGTGGTCAGCGACATCACTATGGCAACGGATACGGCGCGGCTGGCGGATGTGGTGCTGCCTGCAACCGCCTGGGGGGAAAAGAACGGCACCGTCACCAACTCGGACCGGACCATCAGCCGCCAGCGGGCGGTTCTGCCTGCTCCGGGGGCAACGCGGCCGGACTGGGCGATCCTCGCCGAGGTCGGTCAGCGGATGGGCTGGCCCCGGGCCTTTGATTACCAAAGCCCTTCGGAGATCTTTCGGGAGCACGCAGCCCTGTCGGGCATCGCCGCCCGGTTGGGGCGCGACTTTGACATCTCCGGTCTCGCGACGCTGGATGACGCGGGCTATGAACAGATGGCGCCAGTGCGCTGGCCGGTGAATGCAACGCGCAGGGGAGGGCGCTTCTTTGCGGAGGGACAGTTCTTTCACGCCGATGGAAAAGCGCGGTTTGTGCCTGTTCGCTACCGAAGCCCCGCGGCAAAGACCGAACCACGCTATCCCTATCGGCTGAACACAGGCCGGGTCAGGGACCAGTGGCACACGATGACGCGCACCGGCCTGAGCCCGAGACTGTCTGCGCATCTGGCCGAGCCGTTCCTTGAGGTGCACCCGGAGGATGCCAGACGCCTGACCCTCGCGCCGTCCGATCTGGTGCAGGTGCAAAGCCCGACGGGCCAAGCCATATTGCGGGCCCGGATTACAGATGCCGTGCAGCCGGGACAGGTCTTTGCATCCATGCATTGGACCGGCGAAACGGCGCCATCGGCCAGAATAGACGCCTTGGTCGCTGCGGCCACCGACCCTGTGTCCGGGCAGCCGGAGAGCAAGGCAAGTGTGGTTTCGGTCCGCCCCTACAGGGCAGCGTGGTATGGGTTTGCCGTGTCCACCGCGCGGATGGACCCCAGCTGTTCCTATTGGGCGCGGGCCCGGACCGGAGCTGGCTACCGTGCGGAAATGGCCGGCGATCACCGGCCTGACGACTGGGAGACAGAGGCACGCCGCCTGTTCGGTTTGCCCGAGGCGGCGGCGGTGTCGTTCCAGGATGCGGGGCGTGGTCTGGCCCGCATCGCGCTGATGCAGGATGACGTGCTTGCAGCCGCGTTGTTTGTGGCCCGCGAACCGGTGGCGGTGATGCGCGACTATGTCGCCACCCTGCCGGGCACCTCCGCGCCAGACGTGTTGTCAGGCCGCCCCTCTGCGGACATGCCCGACCCCGGTCCGATCCTGTGTTCCTGCTTTGGTGTGGGGGTGAACACCATCCTGCGGGCGATCGAAGCGCAGGGTCTGGTCACCGTGGACGCCGTCGGCGCAGCGCTGCAGGCGGGGACAAATTGCGGCTCCTGCCAGCCGGAAATCGCCGCGCTGTTGTCTGCGGCCCAGGTCCGGGAAGCCGCAGAATGACTTTGGCAGACCTGGTGCGGATATTGGGCCGATGACCGGGGCGATCCCGTTCTCTGCGCCTACAGCAAGCAACAGAGGCGGTGGCGCTGATGCTGGGCGGTGACCGGATCGCGCGACCCTCGGTGCCTTGCTGATGCTTTGGCGGATGAAGGGGAAAACATTGCAGGAGATCGCGGGCTTCGCGCAAGCGGCACAGGCCGTGATGGCGCCAATCGAGGGCATGGATCGCGACTGGCCCAGTTCTGCGGCGCGGGGCGCGCACCGGGCGCCAGCATCGCCTTTTACAGGCAGGTGGGCAGGCGTCTCCTCTCATGGGTGGGGTGTTGCGCCGGGGCGTGACGGGCGGTTCTGCCGTTGCTGATCGTGCGATCGCCCCACGCTGTCCCACGCGGCCCGGGCTCCGGATCCCGCAGGTTCACGGGAAAATAGCCCAAATACCCTCGAAAAACGTAGTGTCACGACTGAAAAATGCGACTTGGCCTGTGCCACAGTCGCATCTACAAGTTGGCCGCACTGTCGTATCCGAGTGATCAATCCGGAATTGTGCTTGATCCGGAAGGGTCCATCCATCAATCCAGGAAGATCCTGTCACTCGTTTTTGTTACTTGTTCCCGCTGCCCGTTGCAGCCCAATACCTTTCAAGGAGATTACCCGCATGAGCCTGTCCTATCTTGTCACCCATTCTGGTGGCTTCCACGCGGATGAGCTGTTGTCGTCGGTTGTTCTGACCCGCTTGTACCCGGAGGCCAGGATTGTGCGGAGCCGGGAGGAGTGCTGGATCACGCCGGCCCCGGACCGGGTGATCTATGATGTAGGCCGTGCCTATGATCCCGAGGCTGGTGTCTTCGACCATCACCAAAAGGATGCGCCGTTGCGTGAGGACGGGCAGCCCTACAGCTCCTTTGGGCTGATCTGGAGGCATTTCGGGCGGGACTATCTGCAGGCGCTTTCGGTGCCGCAAGCAGACATTGAAGACATCTACGCCTCCTTTGATAGCAGTTTTGTGTTGCCGGTTGATCTGATGGACAATGGCGCGTTGGATCCGTCGGTCGCGGGGCCACTGGCCGATTTGACACTGCCTGCGCTTCTGGAGACGCTGAAGCCTCCGTTTGATGTGGATGATCCGAATGCCGATGATCGGGCCTTTCTGGAGGCGCTGGGCGTGGCGCGCAGCTTCGTGGAGGCCGCAATCTCGCGCAAAGCGGCCAGGCTTCGGGCAGAGGCCATGGTCTGTGGCGCGATTGCCAAGGCCGGGACATCCCGCATTCTGGAGTTGCCGCAGGGGATGCCCTTCCGATCCGCAATTGAAAAAACCGGAGCGGATCATTTGTTGTTTGTCATCCACCCCCGCGGCACCGACTGGACGCTGACCACCATCCGGGTGGGAGGCGATACATTCGACAATCGCGCCGATCTGCCCGCCGCCTGGGCCGGGTTGACGGACGGGGCGCTGGAAGAGGTCACCGGGGTGAATGGTGCGAAATTCTGTCACAACGGACGGTTCATCGCGGTCGCAAACAGTCGCGAGGCGATCCTGCGGATGGCGGATCTCGCCGTCGCCGACGTGGTTTGAGGTCGCGTCTCTTTCAGGGGGCAGGGGCGGGGAAATTGGCTGTCGCTCCCCGATATCGTGACCCGATGCGGTGAGATGCATGGGGTGCATAGCCGCCTTGAAAGACGCTGTTTTGGGCGGCGCGTATGGAGCCTCACAAGACCATTCGTCCTGAGAAAGACGGATCTGTCAGAATTTTATACGCGCTGGTCGCGACAAAAGGCCAATCTGCCTGCCAACTGTTCCGCACTTGGGACGCGGGTTCCTGATTTCTGGCCTCCATTGTAATCTGCCCGAAAAAGCGACACCTCTGCCTCAACAGCAGACAGCAAGGAGTCTCTTTCAATGTTCAAGGCGATCTTTCAGGCCACAGCCGTGGCAAGTTTTTTGACCGCAGCAGCCACCACCGTGGCTCAGGCTGAGGACCGCAGCCTGACCGTGGGCATGTCCGGCGGCTATTTCCCGTTCACCTTCGTGCGTCAGGATGTCCTGCAGGGCTTTGAGGTCGATGTGATGAATGCCGTCGGTGCCGAGACCGGGCTCGGGATCGAATTCGAAACCATGTCCTTCTCCGGCCTGGTCGGGGCCCTTGATGCAGGGCGGATAGACACGATTGCCAACCAGATCACCATCACGCCGGAACGCGAAGCAAAATTCGCCTTTACGCAGGCCTATGTGCTCGATGGGGCGCAGGTTGTGACCCGCGAGGGGAATGGCGAAATTGGCGGTGTCGAGGATCTGCGGGGCAAGATCGTTGCCGTGAACCTCGGCTCCAACTTCGAACAGCTTCTGAACGAGTTGCCATTCGCGGATGAGGTCACCATCAAGACCTACGAGAGCAATATTGCTCAGGACACCGCATTGGGGCGTGTGGATGCATTCGTGATGGACCGGGTGTCCTCTGCCCAGTTGATCCAGGAAAGCCCGTTGCCCCTGCAACTGGCAGGCCAGCCGTTCTCGGAGATCCGCAACGCGCTGCCGTTTCGGGATGACGCAGAAGGGCGCGCGCTGCGTGACACGGTCGATGCAGCCCTCACAACGCTGCGCGAGAACGGAACCCTGACCGAGATTTCACTCAAGTGGTTCGGTTCCGACATCACGGCGGCTCAGTAACCGATGCAAGGCCTCGATCTCGAATACATGTTGGGGCTGGTTCCGGTCATCCTCGGCTATGTTCCGCTGACGCTGGCAATGGCGGCAGCGGGGATGGCCGGGGCATTGGTGCTTGCCGTCCTGCTCGCCGTCGAACGCGTTGTCCGGGTGCCGGTGCTGGATTGGCTGGTGGTGTTGTTCATCAGCTTCTTCCGCGGGACACCGTTGCTGGTGCAATTGTTCCTGTTCTACTACGGGCTGCCGCAGGTGGTGTCTTTTCTCACCCGGATCGATGGGGTGACCGCTGCGGTTCTGGGTCTGACGCTGCACTTTGCGGCCTATATGGCGGAGTCGATCCGGGCGGCCATCCTTGGGGTTGATCGCAGCCAATGGGAGGCCGCGCAGTCGATCGGCATGACGCAGGCGCAATTGATGATGAGGATCATTCTGCCGCAGGCCGCTCGGGTGGCGGCGCCGACGCTGGTGAACTACTTCATCGACATGCTCAACGGCACGTCGCTGGCCTTTACCCTCGGTGTGACGGAGATGATGGGCGCGGCACAGAAGGAAGCGGCCGGCAGCTTCCTGTATTTCGAGGCCTTCCTTGTGGTTGCGGTGATCTACTGGATCATGGTGGAGACCCTCAGCCAGGCGCAAAAGTGGCTGGAAACCTATCTGAACAAGGCGTTTGTGCGATGATTTCGATCCGTGGACTGACGAAGCGGTTTGGAGACAAGGCCGTATTGGACAATATCGATCTCGATATCGCCTCGGGCGAGCGGGTGGTCATCATCGGCCCTTCGGGAACCGGAAAGTCTACGCTGCTGCGGTGCCTGAACTTCCTCGACCGGCCTGATGCAGGCCAGATTTCAATCGGGGATCTCACGGTGGATGCGGCACGGGCGCGCAAAGGCGAAATTCTGGCGCTGCGGCGGCGGACCGGGTTTGTCTTCCAGAATTACGCTCTGTTCGCCAACAAGACGGCGAAGGAAAACATCATGGAAGCGCTTGTCACCGTGCAGCGCCTGCCAAGGGAAGACGCGGCCAAACGGGCACTGGCGATCCTGTCAGAGACCGGGCTGGCCGACAAGGCGGACAGCTATCCCGCGGCGCTCTCGGGCGGGCAGCAGCAGCGCGTGGGCATCGGACGTGCGATGGCGCTGGATGCCCGGTTGATGCTGTTTGACGAGCCGACCTCGGCGCTTGATCCGGAATGGGTCGGAGAGGTTCTGGATCTGATGCGGCGGGTGGCCGAGCAAAAGCAAACCATGCTGATCGTCACCCATGAGATGCAATTCGCGCGTGAAATTGCCGACCGTGTGCTGTTCATGGAAGGTGGCAGGATCGTCGAGGCCGGGACACCTGCGGAGATCTTCGAAGCGCCGCGCGATGCCCGGCTGCAGCGTTTCCTGTCCCGGGTGGGGCGCTGACGCAACCCGCCTGCTGCGACGCGGCGCCCCCCCCCCTCCGTCGCCGCCTGTCGCCGTCTGACGCCGTCTGACGCTGCGGCGGGTGGGGGCTTCTCCCCTCGCCGCTGCCTATACCTACGCCGATGCCGACAACGGCCGCCGCGTGTGGCCGCGCTGATATGATGGCCCGCATATGTCTTCGACTGCCAGACGATCAGTGCAGAAGCGTGAGCCAGAACAGGACGCTGACCACGCTGGAGGCGGTCGCAATCAGCACCGAAGAGGCCGCGACCCTTTTGGCGCGCCCATACATATTGGCGAAAATATAGCCATTGACCCCGGGCGCCATGGCAGCGTTCAACACCCCGGAGCGGAACAGATCCTGACGCACATCCAGCGTGCTGCCGAGCGCGTAGACGATGGCCGGATGTAGCAGCAGCGAGATGACACATACCATCGCAATGGTGCGCAGATCGCCTTCGGGCCGGTATTGCACCATGATGCCCCCCAGCGCAAACAGAGCGGTCGGCAGACCGGCAGCGGCGACCAGCGCCAATGCGTCATCGACCGGTTCCGGTATCGAGATCCCCATCAGGTTGACCGCAAACCCCGCGATGATCGCGAGGATCAGGTTGTTGTGAAAGATTGAGTTCAGGACGGATGTTACCGTCCGCAACCCGCCCTTGCCGCGATTGCGGACGATCTCCATCGCGGTGATGCCGAGCGCGTAGCAGAACGGCGAGTGGAAGGCGATGATCGCGAAGTTTCCGACCAGCGCATCCGGCCCGAAGGCGCGCTCGGTGATGGGCAACCCCAAGAGGACAGAGTTGGAGAAGAGACAGCAAAATCCGATCGCGACGCAATCTTCCCACTCTCGCTTGAACACGAAACGCGCGCCCAGCAGACCTGCGAAGAAACACGTGCCGGCACCGGTGTAGAAGCTGATCAGAAGTTTGGGGTCAAAGCCTGCGCTGACATCGAGCCCGGCCATCGCCCGAAACAACAGAAACGGGATCGCCACTCCTTGGGCGAATTTCATCAACCCGTCGATCTGATTTTGCTGGAACATCCCCCGCAGGGTCAGCCCGTATCCGATCCCGACCACAACAAAGACCGGAAGAACGACGTTGATAAGGTTGAAAATCATGTTGAGCGACGCCTCGGTGCGGTCTGAAATTTGGGTGTGTTCAGAAATTCAGGGTCAAAAATCCGTGTGAATCACCATCCCGTCATAGGCCGGGGTGATGTGGTCGGGCGTGTCGGCCTCGACCGTGTTGTAGTCCAGATCGATATGCATATTGGTCAGAACCGCCCGCGCCGGTTGCATCCGGTCGATCCAGGCGAGCGCGGTTGGGTAATTGAAATGGGTGGGATGTGGCGCATGGCGCAATGCATCCAGGACCCAGCAATCGAGCCCTTCGAGGAGCGGCACAACGCTTTCGGGGATCTCGGCCACATCTGGCAAATAAGCCAGATCCCCGATCCGGAACCCCAAGGCGTCCATGCCGCCATGGCGGACCCGAAAGGGCAGGAAGGGGATTTCGCCGCCGGCGCCGTCGATGGCAAATGCGCCGTCGATATCGCGGATATCGAGGATCGGCGGGTAGCTCGACCCTTCCGGCTGAATGAAGGCATAGCCGAAGCGGTCCAGCAAGGCTGTTTTGGTTTCGGCATCCGCATAGACCGGAATACGGTCGCGCATGTTGAAAACGATCATGCGCAAATCGTCGATACCGTGCACATGGTCGGCGTGGGAATGGGTATAGACCACCGCATCCAGCCGTCCAACGCCCGCATCAAGCAGTTGGCTGCGCATGTCGGGGCTGGTGTCGATCAGCACCGTTGTCGTGCCTTCGGGGCCATCACGCTCGACAAGCATCGAACACCGACGGCGCCGGTTCTTGGGGTTTTCAGGATCGCAGTCGCCCCAATGCCCCCCCAGTCGCGGCACGCCGCCTGAAGAGCCGCAGCCAAGGATCGTGCAGCGCAATTCGGGCATCAGGAAGCCCCACCTTCGAACCGGGCGGCTTTCCAGAACAGGCGGTCGAAATTCTCTTGCGTGCGGGCGGCGAAATCCGCGTAGTCCAAGCCAAAGAGCTCGGCGCCCACTTTCGCCGTATGGGCGGTATAGGCGGGCTCGTTGCGTTTGCCACGGAACGGGGGCGGCGCGAGATAGGGGCTGTCGGTTTCCACCAGGATCCGGTCCAGAGGGGCCTCGGCAAAGATATCGCGCAGCTCCTGGCTCTTGGGGAAGGCGGCAATACCGGACATCGACAGATAGAACCCGAGATCCAGCGCGGCCCGTCCCAATGCAGCGGAAGAAGAGAAACAGTGCATGACGCAGGTATAGGGTTTTTCGCTATGGGCGGCACTCAGGATCGCGGCCATGTCCTCATCTGCGGCCCGCGCGTGAATGATCAGCGGCAGCCCCGTTTCCTGCGCGGCCTGGATGTGAATACGCAGGCTTTCCTTCTGCACCTCGGCGCTGTCGGCGGTATAGTGGTAGTCCAGACCCGTCTCTCCGATGCCGACGAATTTCGGGTGTTGCGAGAGTGTGACCAGCTCATCGACTGAGGTCAGGGGCTCTTCTGCTGCGCTCATCGGGTGGGTTCCGGCTGCGTAGAACACCGGCGCATGCGCCTCGGCCAAGGCGCGCACAGTGGGCTCGTTCCTCAGTCGGGTGCAGATCGTGACCATCCGGGTCACACCGGCCTCGGCGGCGCGGGCCAGAATGTCGGGCAGTTCGCCGTCGAAATCCGGAAAGTCCAGGTGGCAATGGCTGTCCGTGATCCGGGGCGGGGTAGAATTGGTCATATTGAGGCCTCTGTCGCGTTCTTGCCGCCTGTTGTACGCAGGGCCGGGGCGGCCCTCAGCGCGATGCGGTGTCCTGCATCTTGAACACCGTATCTAGGACCAGCGCCGCAGGGTCAAGGTTCACCGCCTGACCGTGGCGCGTACGCTCTGTGACCGTGGCCGCGAGATCGGCCCATGCCCGCGCTTTGTGCGGATCCGGCGACAGGCGAGATAATATAGCCCCCTCATTCGCGGCGGCTTCGGGGGCCGGGGGCTGGCCGGTGGCGCCGGTCCGGGCAAGCCGCACCAAAAGCACATCAATCAGGGTCAGCATCAGTTCAAACCGTTCTCCGGCATTCCGCGCGGCGGCTTTTTCTGCCAGGGCCATGGCGCGTTGCCGGTCAAGCCGGGGCATGCTGTCGGCAATCGCCAACAACTCGGAGTATAATTTCCCCCCCTCCAGTGACAGCAAGCGCATGGCGGCGCCCACCGATCCGGCAGCCAGGGCAGACAGATGGGTCGGGTCGGGCGGCAACTCGGCGCCGGCCTGCGTCAGTGCGGCCTGCATGTCGGCAGGCGACAGCTGGCCCAATCGCAGGGTGCGGCAGCGGGACCGGATCGTTGGCAGCAGGCGGGAGGGCTGATGCGAGATCAGCAACAGCGTGGTGCGCGCCGGCGGCTCTTCCAGCATTTTCAACAACGCGTTTGCGGCGTTCACGTTCATCTCGTCGGCGCTGTCGACAATCACCACGCGGTGGCCACCTTCTGCAGAGGAGAGGCCAAAGAATTTGTTCAGGACGCGGATATCATCCACAACGATCTGATCGCGCAGACGTCCCTTGTCATTATAGCTGCGGGTGATCGCCGCCAGCCCCGGCTCGGCCAGCGCCTGTATACGGTGGCTGACCGGGTGGTCCGCCCCGATCTCAAGGCTCGCAGGTGGCGGAGGAGCGCCAAACAGACCGTCGTCCTCCATCGGGGGTGTTGCCAGCAGAAAGCGCGCAATGCGCCAGGCCAGGGTCGCCTTTCCGACGCCGCGAGGCCCCATGATCAGCCAGGCATGGTGAAGACGCTCCGACGTGAAGGCCTCGAGAAACGCGGCCTCCGCTGCCGCATGGCCAAACAGCCGGTCAGTCTCGCGCGGATGAGGCGCGCCATCCGCCTGATCGGCGCGCGGAAGATCATCCTTGTCGCTCATAGGCGTGCATCCAGTACGGCCTGCACGGTAGCGACAACATCAGAGGCGACGCATGCCATGTCGCGCGCACCGTCGATCACGCGAAATCGGTCCGCGTATTCCTGCGCCAGCGACAGAAACCCGGTCCGCATCTTCTCCTGCAGGTCGACGCCGAAATCTTCGAACCGTTCTTCGGTTCCTTGCCGACCCTTCGCCCGGGCAAGGCCAGTGGCGGGGTCCATATCGATCAGCACCGTCACATCCGGTTCCCGCGCGATCATCAGACTGTGCAACTGATCGACGGTGTCGCGCAGATCGCCGCGCGACAGGCCCTGATACATCCGTGTTGAATCGGCGAAGCGGTCGCAGACCACCACCTTGCCGGCCTCGAGCGCAGGCTGAATGGTGCGTTCCAGATGGTCCCGCCGGGCGGCCGTGAACAACAGGATTTCCGTTTCCGCCGACCAACGGTCCGGCTCGCCCTCGAGCACCAGCCGCCGGATCTCCTCGGCTCCGGGTGAGCCGCCGGGTTCCCGGGTCAGGACGACCGCATGGCCTTTGGCGCGCAGATGATCCGCCAACAGGCGGCACTGCGTGGATTTTCCTGACCCGTCGATCCCTTCAAAGGTGACGAACAGGCCGCGATTGGTCTTTTGGTTCACAATTCGTCCTCAGGTCCGTTCAAGAGCTGCGACATCAACACCCGTGCGGCGGTCATCACCTTGACCGGGAACCCCCCGAGAGTGACGTCGCTCTGGGCAACCAGTGGCAGCCGCATTTCCGGCAGCTCCTCGGGTTGCAGGACAAGTTCGGCCAGCTGTTGGCCGGCAAGAATGGGGGCCGCGACGGGACCGGTATAGACCACCTCGGCGGTGACGGTTCCGTCTGACAGGGCAGGCAGCAGGATCTCCAGGTCCTGCGCGGGCACCAGACCCACGGTGGGGCTGCTGCCCATCCAGACTTCGGCCTGTTCTACGGCCTGGCCTGCGCGGGCCAGTGTCTTTTTGGTGAACTGGCGAAACGACCAATTTACGATCGCCTCGCTTTCCTCGGCGCGTTCTCGGGTGCTGTTGAGGCCGGAAATGACGAAAATCACCCGCCGATCCCCTTGTTTGGCAGAGCCCACAAGCCCGTAGCCTGCTTCTTCGGTATGGCCGGTTTTCAAACCGTCGGCGCCGATGTCCAGCGACAGGAGCGGGTTGCGGTTGCGTACATTGGAGGGCGCACGACCGTCAAAGGCGAATTCCTGCTCGGAAAACATCGGATAGAATTCCGGAAAGTCCTCGATCAGGTGTTTTGCAAGGATCGCCAGATCCCGGACCGACATGCGATGCCTGGGATCCGGCCAGCCGTTGGAGTTCGTGAACGTACTGTCGGACATGCCCATTTCACGGGCGCGACGCGTCAGATAGCGCGCAAATCCCGCCTCGGTGCCATCCGGGCTGAGCGCCTCGGCAATGACGGCGCAGGCGTCGTTCCCTGACAGGACAATGATCCCGCGCAGCAGATCCTCGACCCGAACCCGGTCCGTGGTATCCAGAAACATGGTCGAGCCGGTATAGCTCATGGCATGGGCGCTGACCGGGAGCTCTTCGTCCATGGTCAGCCGCCCGGCGCGCACCGCCTCGAACGCCACATAAAGCGTCATCAGTTTCGACATTGAGGCCGGCGGCAAGGGCGTGGAGGCGTTCTTGTCCAGAAGCACGGTATTGGTGCCCTGATCCATCACGAAGGCGGCCCGCGCCTTGGTGTCAAAGGCCCATGTGGCAGATGCTGAAAGGGCCAGCCAGACCCCGGCCAATATGCCAAGGCGAAAGGTCGGTGCGGAACTGATTTGGGTGGTCACGGGGGAGCTCCTCCCTGAAATCGCGTGTCTTTGGTCAAAAAACCGAACGGGCCGGGTCAGTTGGTCACGGCATAGGCATCCGCAAACCCGGCGCCTTTTACGGTCTTCAGAAGTTGCGAACGTTCGCTACGTGATTGCGCGGGGCCGACAACCACGCGCCAGAACGGTTTTCCGTTTGCTGCCTGTTCGTAGATCGTCGGGATGACGCCTGCGTTGCGCATCTGATCCGCAGTTCTTTTGGCGTTGGCCTCGACGCTGAAAATACCGATCTGGATATAGGGTTTGTCAAGCGCTGACCGTTGCGGGGCAGGGGTGGAATTGAGCTGCGGCTGCGGCGATGTGGCAGCGGCAGTTGCGGCGGGGGGCGTCGCAGAAATGGCGGCGGCGGCTTCGGCGGCAATCGGGTCCAGAGCCTCTGTCTGAACTTCGGGGACGGCTGCGACCGGGCTGCTGTCCCCCGGAGTTTCAGTGTCGGTGCTCGCGGCCTCGGGCGGGGTGTCCTCAACGGTTTCACGGCGCAACGCTGTGACATTCAGCTCCACGGGGGCGCCGGCCAGCATGGACAGCGCAGCAGCCGCATCGGATGACACCTGCAGTCGGGGGCCGGGAATGGCCCGCTCGCGGCGGAACAAGGCGCCGATCACAAACTTGCCGTTTGCATTGTTGCGGATGATGACCCGCTCGGGGTCGGACACGTCGGGATGCGCAACCCACACGCCACCAATCGAAGGACGCCCGTCCCAAAGACCAGCTTCGGTGACTTGAAAGACATCCGGGGCCTCGACATCGCGATCGATCAGCTTGGTCGAATTCGACGGTGTTGCCTGATCATCTGCGACTTTGGACTGGAGAAAGGGCAGCCCGCCGCCCCCTTCGCAGGCGCCAAGCGCGACGAGGCCAACGAATGCCAGTGCCAGCCGGTTGGGGGTCTGCCTGCGGGACGCTGTGCCGCCAGAAGTTCTTTTGCTCATGCCCGTATCCTGCCTGCTCATGGTCTGCTTCACCTATTTGCTTGCGCGCAACACCAGCCGACACCGGCCGTTCCCGGTTGGCTGTTTTTGATGCAGGCTCGCTGGTTTTACGCCTCTTTGGCGAACCTTAAACGCTGCGGTTTGGTATTGAAAGCCTGCCGTATGCTGTCTTTCGGGGGATGGGCGACGGATTGCGCGTTTGTGATCTGTGCCGGGATGTGGATTTCTTCTTGCCTATGGGGCACGGGCACCCTAAACCGCACGTCAGTTCGAACTGTTGACCGGGGAGGTGGCAGAGTGGTCGAATGCGGCGGTCTTGAAAACCGTTGAACGTGAGAGCGTTCCCAGGGTTCGAATCCCTGTCTCCCCGCCACTTGCCCCCGCGAAAGCGTTCTCCCGATCCGGCTGCGGCAGGATTTTTCCGTTGTTTTCGAGGGTTATGCCTGGTTGGCTGTTAACTGCGGTGGCGGCCCGAAGGCCCAAAGTCCATCTCTGAGGGCCGATATTCTCCGGACCTCATGACTGCACCGATTTGGTGAATTGGTTGCAAGCCACTGAAATAAAATGCCTTTGCGGAGTCCCTGGCTAAACACTTCGACGCCAGTGGCATGCGCAAGAAGACACTCAGATCGAACATTCTACGGGCACTTCATGCCATGCAGGGCTGTACCAATCAGCTGGACGACCTGACATCTTCGCCTTCTCACGTAGCTGGCAAGATCTCGCGCCCGCCGAGCTCGAGCGTCTCAGTTTCGGAGAGCAACCATGTTGAAAGCCGGTCGGCCGCTGCCGCGATCTGTTCCGGCTTTCGAAGGGTACACTCCCAGATCGTAGCGACGCGCCAGCCTGCTTCGAGCAGCGCGGTCCGAACGGCGCTGTCCCGCGCAACGTTCGCGGCGAACTTCACCTCCCAGAATCCGGTGCGCGTCTTGGGGTTGGTTGTGTAGCGGATGAGGTGGATGGCTCCTGCTTCACTCGGCGTCGCAATGCGCCATACTGCAGATGTCATATACTGCTGAGAGAGGAGCCACCCAATGACAGTTAAAACAGTTGGCCTGGATCTGGCCAAGGATGTATTTCAAGTTCACGGAATTTCTGAAACCGGTCGTAAGGTCTTCAACAAGAAGATCAAGCGCGCCAAGTTATTGGCGTTCTTTGAAACACTTCCGCGATGCTTGATTGGCATGGAGGCATGCGGCTCTTCCCATCATTGGGGTCGCGAGCTGCGCAAGCTGGGCCATGATGTGCGTTTAATGTCGGCTGCCTATGTCAAACCATACGTTAAGCGTGGCAAGACGGACGCCGCTGATGCCGAGGTAATCTGTGAAGCGTTGCGCCGCCCGAGTTTAAGCCGGTCCGCGCCAGCGGATTGAACGATCTGGGGGATCGTTCAAAGGCGCAGAACGCGGTTTGTTGCGATCAAATCAGAGGATCAGCAGGCTGTTCTTGCGATCCACAGGTCACGGGATTTAGTCGTGCGACAGCGCACGCAAGTTGTGAGCATGATCAGAAGCATTCTTCGTGAGTTTGGTCATATCTTGCCGACAGGCATCGAAGCGGTTTCCGCATTCGCGCGCAGCCATGGCACAAAAGACCAACTGGAGATGCCAGAGATCGCAGATGGCATCCTGGGCGTAATGTGCCACCAACTTTTGGGGCTCAATGCCCGGATCGATGGCCTGAGCAAGTTGATTGGGCAACATGCGTGGCTTGACGCCAATGCCCGTCGCTTGATGCGCATGCCCGGCATTGGTCCGATCACGGCTTCAGCAATTGTTGCGACGATCGGCGATGCGCATCAGTTCAGGACTGGTCGTGATCTGGCTGCTTGGTTGGGTTTGACACCTCTGAACAAGTCTAGCGGCGGGAAAGAGCGCCTTGGTCGGATCACCAAGAATGGCGACCGATATATTCGAAAGCTATTGATCATTGGGATGACGTCACGCGCGTTGATGGCGCGGAACAAACCGGAAAAGGCAGACATCTGGACCGCGAAAATGCTCGCGGAAAAGCCGTTCCGGCTGGCGACCGTTGCCATGGCAGATAAGTCCGCCCGGATTATCTGGGCCATGCTCACAAAAAGAGAGGAATACCGGCAGCCGATCGCCTGATCGGGCTTAACTGCCCAAAGATGCAAGACGCTTGATGTGATGATGCGAAATGAAGTCAACCAAAAGCCAGGACACTCCGACGAATGTCGCGGCCCTCAGAGGTCGTTTAGCCGATAGGAACCTTGCTTGCGGAACTCATCAGGGCCAGTGGCAATCGCCACACAAACAGGCCGGGCGCACGACTGTACTGACGGATGATCGCAACACAAAAAACGCTTGCAATGCAGGAGCCATCCACACACGACATCCGTTCACCCATTGGGTTGCTGCACTTGCATTTACCCATTGCTGTCGTTCGCTGCATTCGCGAAGTAAGCGTTCTGCGCAAAAACGGGAACGCGGCCGTTCTGCGGAACTGACATTGCGATGTTTCGAAGAAGCAACCCGCAGCAGCTACGCCTGCCAGACGCTCTGGCTTTGACGGAGCGGCCGAATGTGACCTGGTCGATGGATTTCGTGGCAGATCGACTGGTTGACCGTCGTGCCTTCCGGCTGCTGAACGTCTTGGATGACGTCAACCGAGAAGGCTTGGGCATTGAGGTGGACTTTTCCCTGCCCGCCGAGCGGGTCATCCAGAGCCTCAACAACACCATCGAATCGCGCGGCAAGCTCGGGGCCAGCCGCAACAGAACGCCTACATCGAGCGCTATAATCGCACGGTCAAGCAGGAATGGCTGGACCAATACAACATCAACGGCATTGAGGAGGCCCAACACTTTACCACAAAGTGGCTCTAGACTTACAACAATGACCGACCGAACATGAGCATCGGTGGCATCACACCCCCAACGAAACTGAAAATAGATGCGAAAGTTCTACGACCTCGTCCCGTTAAAAACGGAAGGTTTACCCAGATGGTCGCTAGCGGCAAGTCTGTATTCATTTGCCGAGGCCAGCTACAGACCGCATAAATCATTTTGGACATCGATTAAACGGCTTCAACATGAACCACCACGAAGAACTGGTAGATCGAAAGCTTGATAGAATTCGAACAGAGCTTTCGTCTGCGGAAAGACGCCTAGTCCCCATCATTGCGTTTCGCGCAATCTATAGAGTAATCGAATATTTTGCCGATCCATATCCTGTGAACGGTGATGATCATCATGACCGTAGCCTTGCGGCGCTGCGAGGTTACGTTGCGGTCAATCAGTTTCTCAGGCACCCTAACAAATATTGGGCCAATCGTTGCGAGCTGGCACAAGAGTATCTCCACCAACACACGGCAGATTTCGGCATAGGGAATTCCCACACTGTAGCGAATGCTTGCGCAGACCTTTGTGAGCTTTGTGCCAACCAACTTGAAAAAACGGACATTGAGTTGGCCGTTAGGGTAATCCGGCAATCTGCGAGCTTGTACTTGTCAGCCAACCTGAAAGGCGTGGATGACCACGATGCAGTGAGAGGCTTACTTGGGCTCTATGATGGAGACTTCTTGGACACTATCATCGAGCGTGACTTGTCTCCTGACGGAAAACAGATGCTCAACGCCTTTGATCGCCCCAACCGTACAAATGCAATTCGTTCTTATGAGAGGGACGAAAAAATACCAAAGAGAAAGGAAGTATCAAACACTATCTTGGAACCACTCTTCGACTTGATCTTCAACAATTATCTTGGCACCGACAAGATCGACGAGGCAAGTGTATTTGAAAAACTAACGGACATCGATGCTTCGGGATGGGAACAAGGCCCAAGTCATCTGGTGAAAATGGCTTTCAAGGATGAACTTGGGGAACTGCTTCTTGCAAGGGTTCACGAACTAGAAGACGCGCTGAAAGCTATCGAAGCAGAAGCTCCCAAAAGCGACGGGCCACAGAATATGATTGGCCACAACAATCCACCAATACATATGACATTTGAGCCTGAGGTCATGCTGCAGACGCAGGCTATTCAGGTAGCTCTAAATAGCGTAGTTGAGGAAATCGCGAAACCGAGTCCAGAGATCGACAAACTTGAAAATGCGCGGGAAACAATAGAAGGAATTCGTCAATCTTGGGGCCAATACTTTGCGGAGAAAGCAGATAGAACCGTCGATGAATTCTTCAAGGAGTTTGGCAAGTGGAGCGGCCGACTTTCAACCGCTGGACTTTCAGTTGGAGCGCTCTGGCTTTTGGAAGCCACAGGCAAACTTGAGCCTCATTTACGAGCATTAAGGCATTACATCTCAATTATTTCGGGATAGGTAGAACGCCTTGCAAGTATCTGAAAGCCGTAGGCTCAGGACCCATTGATTTT